>CAWEXL010000003.1:0-1617712 GCA_963812995.1 uncultured Thermoleophilia bacterium | reverse complement strand
GCCGGCGCGGCGGATGGTGTCGTCGACGTCGAACGCTCGAAGTTGGCGACGAACATCGCGGCCAGCTCGCGGGCTTTGCGGTCGTACTGGCCGGGGTCGGCCCAGGTTGCTCTGGGGTCGAGCAGGGCCGAGTCGACGCCGGGCACCTCGAGTGGCACCTGGAAGCCGAAGACGGGGTCGGTGCGGAAGGCGGCATCGGCCAACAGGCCCTCGAGGGCGGCGTGGAGCATCGCCCGGGTGGCCTTGATCGGCATCCGTTCGCCCTCGCCGACGGGGCCGCCGGTCCAGCCGGTGTTGACGAGCCAGACCTGCGCCGGTGCTCGTCGAGCTTGGTCGCCGAGCATGCCTGCATAGACCTGGGGCGGCTGGGGCAGGAACGGCTGGCCGAAGCAGGTCGAGAAGGTCGGCTGCGGCTCGGTGACGCCGATCTCGGTGCCGGCCAGCTTCGCCGTGAAGCCGGAGAGGAAGTAGTAGAGCGCCTGCTCGCGGGACAGCCTGGCGATCGGCGGCAGGATCCCGAACGCGTCCGCGGTCAGGAAGATCACCGTCGAGGGGTGGCCGGCGCGTTTCGCGGGCAGCGCGTTCGCGATCAGCTCGAGCTTGTAGGCGGCCCGGGTGTTCTCGGTCTTCGACGCGTCGTCGAGGTCGGTGACGCCGTTCTCGTCGATCGCGACGTTCTCGAGCACCGTCCCGTAGGAGTGCGCGGCCTTCCAGATCTCCGGCTCGGCTTTTGCGATTCAGCCGGATCGTCTTCGCGTAGCAGCCGCCCTCGAAGTTGAAGACCCCGGCCGTCCCCCAGCCGTGCTCGTCGTCGCCGATCAAGCGCCCGCTCGGGTCGGCCGACAACGTCGTCTTGCCGGTGCCCGACAGGCCGAAGAACACCGCGACCTTCCCGTCGGCGCCCACGTTCGCCGAGCAATGCATCGGGAAGACCCCCTCCAGCGGCAGCCGGTCGTTCATCACCGTGAAGATCGACTTCTTGATCTCCCCCGCATAGAACGTGCCGCCGACGAGCAACTCGCCCCGCGTCGGATGCAACACCACGAACGTCCCCGTCCGCGTCCCGTCCAGCTCCGGGTCGGCCTCGAGATCCGGCGTGTGCAAAACAAGCGCGTCCGGCCCGAAGCCCTCCAGCTCATCCTCGGCCAGGTCGATGAACATCGTCTTCGCGAACAACGCGTGATACGGATGCGCCGTCACCACCCGCACCCCCAAACGGTGCTCCCGGTCGGCGCCCGCCCACGCATCCACGACATACAACGTCTCGGCCTCGCCCAACTGGTCGGCCACCTTCGCGCGCAACCCGGCGAAATGCGCCTCCGACAGCGCCGCGTTCACCTCACCCCACCAGATCCGATTCTCGGATCCAGGCTCACGCACCACGAACTTGTCCTTCGGCGACCGGCCCGTATGCACCCCGGTATCGACCGCCAGCGGACCACCCTCCGCCAACCGCCCATCACCCCGCAACAACGCATGCGAATACAACAAAGCCGTCGTCGGGTTGCGAAACACACGCCCCGCGGAAGTCAACCCCATGCACCGACAAATCCAGCCGGCCCGAGACTCCGTCGCCGTCATGCGGCGGGATGGTACTCAGTTCGGGTCCGAAGCGCGGCTGAAGCGGGGTCAGATGCTGCCAGTCGCCGCCGCGCAGGACGGGCACGCGCTCGCCGTGCGGTGATGCCGGTCACCTCGAGCTCGGGCGAGCCGATCATGAAGTCGACGTGGGTCGCGCTGTGGTTCGAGCGGGCGCGGTCACCCTCGTCCTCGAGCACGAAGGCATAGGCGCTGCCGAGTGCGAGGTGGCTCGCGGCGTTCTCGTCGATCAGCGTGTCGTAGAACACGGTCCCGAGCGGGCCGATCCGACCCTCGCGGTCGACGAGCGCGAGCTCGCCGAGCCGGGTCGCGCCGTCATCGATCGCGGACGTCGCGCCTGAGGGCCGCGCCGTTCTCGTCGGCGTCGATCTCGACCGCGCGACCGCCCTCGAAGCGGACGCGCAGGCCGCGGATGATCGTGCCGTCGTTGAGCACGAGCGGCTTCGTCGACGTCACGTGGCCTTCGGCCCGCACCGGGTCGGGGGTCGTGAAGACCTCCTCGGTCGGCAGGTTCGGAAAGTGGGTCAGCCCATCGACCGTGCTGAAGTCGGCAGCCCACCAGGTGCCCGATCCGAAAAGGCCGACGGTGAGGTCGGTGCCGGGCCCTTCCAGGTGGATCGCGTCGAACCGCCGCTCGGTGAGCTTGCCCGCACTTGCGTTCAGGACGGCCATGCGCTCGGCCCAGGCGGCCGCGGGTCCGGCTCGTCGAGCCGGGGGATGTGCTCGACGTCCGTCCAGAGGCGCTCGTACGCCTCGTCCCGGCCGAGCTCCGGGTAGACGAGCTCCGCCCAGGCCGGATGCGGGGCCGGGACGATGCACCAGTTGGTGGTGCGGTCGGAGACGATCTGTGAGTGCTCCTTCAGGCGCGGGAGCTGATCCTTCCCGAGGCGTTCGGGATCGAGGTCGGAGAGCAGGTTGGGCACCGTCGTCCCGCCGAACGAGATGCGAGCTCCGCGGCCGGCGGCCTGCGCGAGCCGCGCCGCGCCGAGCCAGTCCGGCACGAACGACAGCGTGTCGGCGTCGGCATACAGGAGGCGGGCGCGCTTCACATACGGATCGAAGTAGACGACGTCGACGTACGTCGCTCCGCGCTTGTAGGCCGCGGCTGCCACAGCACGCGCCGCTTCCGCCTGGCCGTGCTCGGCGAGGACGAGCAGCACCTGCCCCCGCTGCACGTTTGCGCCCGCGACGGCAAGCTCGCCCAGGCGTTCCCAACGGTCAGCCACCGGAAGGCGATGGTAGCCGCGGCGCGAACTTCGCGTAGTGGGGTTCGAGCAGAGTGAGATTGCGGCAGCCAGTGCGCGCTTTCTTTCGAATGCGCCGATCTCGGCCGGGACGCAGCGTGCGTACGCGTCCGATCTGCGCGACTTCGAGGATTGGTACGGGGAGGGCGACATCGAGCGGGTCGACGTGCGCGTCCTTGCCGAATGGGTCGCCGACCTGGGTCGCGGGCGTGCGGGCGGGCGGCTTGCGCCGGCGACGATCTCGCGGAAGCTCGCAGCCGTCCGGGCGCTGCTGCGCTTCTCGCTCGGGCCCGAGCGGGTCCCGGACACGCCGTTCCGGCCGCGCAGGTCACGGCATCTGCCTGACGCGCCGAAGGAGCGCGAGATCGGCGAGGTGCTCGACACGCTCGAGGGCGACGGCCCGCTGCCGCTTCGGAACCTCGCCCTCGTCGAGCTGGTCTACTCGGCGGGGTTGCGCAGTGCGGAGGCGGTCGCTCTCAACCTGGGCGACGTCGACTTCGAGCAGGAGCTGGTTCACGTGCGGCAGGGCAAGGGCGCCAAGGATCGCGTGATCCCGCTGGGTGAAGAGGCCGCGTTCCTCGTCGCGCGGTATCTCCGCGACGCGCGGCCAGAGCTCGCCCGCGGCGCGAACAACGCGCTGTTCCTCTCGGCTTACGGCCGGCGGCTCGACACCTCGACTCTCCGCCGGCTCGTCCCCCACCCGCACCGGCTCCGGCACGCGTTCGCGACGCACCTGCTCGAAGGCGGCGCCGACCTCCGGACGATCCAGGAGCTGCTCGGGTCACGCCTCGCTCTCGACCACTCAGATGTACAGCCACGTTGACGCCAAGCGCCTCCGCAAGGTCTACGACCATGCCCATCCCGATCGTAAGCCTGTCGAGCAGCTCGGAGCCGCCGTCGACGGCTTCCTGGCGCTGCTCACGGCGCAGCGGGCCGCGAACACCGTCGAGGCGTACCGGCGCGATCTGTCCGCGGTCGGCAAGTTCCTCGGCGGGCCGGTGGACGGTGCGAGCGTCGACGATCTCGAGCGCTACATCGCCCAGTGCCGCGCGGACGGTTTGGCGGGCACCACGATCGCCAGGCGGGTGGCCGCGCTGCGGAGCTTCTACCGCCACGAGCAACTGCTCGGCACGCGCGGCGACAACCCTGCGGCGGCGCTGACGTTGCCGAGGCGCGCGCGCACCTTGCCGCGGACGTTGTCGGCCGGGGAAGTCGAGCGGCTGATCGAGGCTGCGACCGGCACCACGCCGCGCACGCTGCGAGACAGGGCGCTGGTCGAGCTGTTGTACGGCGCCGGCCTCCGCGTGTCCGAGGCGGTCGGGCTCGACAAGGCGGGGGTCGACCTCGACGACCGCCTCGTCCGCGTCACCGGCAAGGGCGACAAGGAGCGCGTCGTCCCGCTGGGACGTCCGGCAGTCGAGGCGCTGCGGCGTTACCTGGCGCGCGGCCGCCCGCATCTCGACTCACGCATCGGCCCGAGCTGTTCCTCAACGCGAAGGGCGGCGCGCTGACCCGCGCCGGAGCGTTCCTCATCCTCCGGCGCCTCGCCGCCAAGGCGGGCCTCGAACCCGCGCGCGTCCACCCGCATCTGCTGCGGCACTCGTTCGCCACGCACCTGCTGGAAGGCGGCGCCGACCTGCGGAGCGTCCAGGAGATGCTCGGCCATGCCGACCTGTCGACGACCGAGCTGTACACCCACATCTCAGACCGCCGCCGCCGCGAGACGTACTACGCCGCGCATCCGCACGCCCGTCGGCAGCCCACGAAGCCGACCCGCAAGTAACACCGCGCCCCCGCAGACCAACCGAACTGCCGGTGCCAGGCACCAGCAGTTCGCCCACCCAGACACGCCCGAACTGCGGTGCCTGGCACCGGCAGTTCGCCCTGGCGCTCGTAATTCGCCCGAACACCTCTTTCGGTCGATGGCGCGGCGCCGGCCTGGCGGGCACGGTTGGCCTACCGAAAAACCGGTGCCAGGCACCGGCAGTCGACTTGAGGCGGGAGGCCCACGACTGGACGTACCGAGAAACCCGGTGCCAGGAACCGTCAGTCGACGTGAGGTGGGAGGCCCACGACTGGTCGTACGGGGCTGGCTCCTGGTCGATCGCTCATAGGGCAGCGACGGATGCCGCTGCCCGCGTATCCGGTGCCGCGGGCTACCTACCCGGTGTCGCTGCCTGCCTACCCATTCCGCGGGCCGCCGCCCTAAACGCGCTAACCGACGCGCCGTTACTTCTGGGTGGACGCTTTGCGCTTCAGCTGCTGCGCGATCTTCGCGGCTGCTTCGCGGAGTTCGCGCGGCTGCTCGTCGTCGGCACCGAGGCTCGTCAGGATCTGAATCGTGGCGCGGTCGGCCGACCCGTTCTTCAGGGCGACCACGCCGAGCCGACGCACCGCGTCGTTGCCGTCGTGCGCGACGAGCTCGTGCAGCAGCGAGCGGACGCTGTTGATCACGCCCGGATGGTCACGCGACAGCCCTTCGAGCGCGAGCAGCGTCGAGCCGCGCACCGCCGGGCTCGGATCGTCGAGCCCCCTCCGCAGCAGCTCGATCTTCTGCCGAAAACGGAACTGCGCAATCGCCCGGAATGCGACCGCCCGCTCGCGAAAGTCGTCCGACCGCGTCGCCGACTCGAGCTCCTCGTCCCATTCCGATCGCAGCTGCGAGAGCGCACGCTCATCGCCTGCCTCGGCGAGCGCGTCGGCCTGGGCCGCAGCCTCCGCGAGCGTCACTCCGACGCCAGCTCCGCGATCGAGCGAGGACGCGGCCCGACGTACCTCGCCGACGGACGAATCAGCCGGCCGGTGCGCTGCTGCTCGAGGATGTGCGCCGACCAGCCCGCGACCCGCGCGCAGCCGAACATCGCGGGCGTCAGCTCGGGCGGAATCTCGGCGATGTCGAGCACGACGGCCGCCCAGTACTCGACGTTCGTCTCGAGCGGCCGGTCCGGGGACTTCTCCCGGAGCGCCGCCAGGGCCACCTGCTCGAGCTGCGCCGCCACCTCGACGCGCGGCGAGCCGAGCTCCTGCGCCGTGCGCCGCAGCACCCGCGCCCGCGGATCCTCGGCGCGATAGACGCGGTGACCGAACCCCATGATCCGCTCGCCGCGAGCGAGCAGATCTCTGCACGTACCCCTCCGGATCGCCCGACGCGGCAACCGCGTCGAGCATCGGCAGGACACGGGCAGGCGCACCCCCGTGGAGGGGACCGGAGAGCGTGCCGACCGCCGCCGACATCGCCGCCGCACAATCGGCGCCGGTCGAGGCGGCGATCCGCGCCGTGAAGGTGGACGCGTTCAAACCATGCTCGGCCGCCGAGATCCAGTACGTGTCGAGCGCCTTCACCGCGCGCGGGTCGGCCTCGCCGCGCCACCGAATCAGGAACTGCGCGGCTGCATTCTCACCCTTGTCGACCTCGGACTCCGGCACCGGCGTCTGCTTCCCGCGCGCTGACTGCGCGACCAGCGAGAGCGCGGCCGCCGACAGGCGCGCCAGGTCGTCTCGCGCCTGTTCCGGCCCGATGTCGACGAGCTTGCCAGAGTCCCCACTTCGGCCCGAGCGTCGCGAGACCGGCCTGGAGATCAGCCGGTACGGAGCCGCTCGGGTCCTGGAGCGTGATCTTGTCGGCATGCGGCAGTCCCGGCTCGAACGACTCGTCGACCAGCAGCCCCCACACCTGCTCGAACGGATAGCGGCCGACGAGCTCCTCGATGTCGACCCCGCGGTAGCGGAGGGCACCGCCCTCGCGATCGGGCTCCGCGATCTCGGTCTCGAACGCAACAACGCCCTCGAGGCCGGGCTTGAAGTCGCTCGCGGCGCTCACCGCGCGAACGGTACACAAACACCCGCGGACGACCCTCCCGCGTTCTCGGGAGGTGACCGAGAACCCCGTGTGTAGGCTCCTGACCGTGACGCACAAGGTGACCCTGATCCCCGGCGACGGCACCGGGCCCGAGCTCACCGAGGCCACGCGCCGCGTGCTCGAAGCGACGGGCGTCGCCTTCGAGTGGGACGTCCGCCACGCCGGCGTCGACGTCATGGAAGAGGCCGGCACGCCGCTCCCCGAGGAGACACTCGCCTCGGTGCGCGCGAACCGGATCGCCCTCAAAGGGCCGATCACGACACCGATCGGCACCGGCTTCCGCTCCGTCAACGTGGCGCTCCGGCACGAGCTCGGCCTCTACGCCTGCCTGCGCCCCTGCAAGTCGTATCCGGGTGTCCGATCGCGCTACGACCAGGTCGACATCGTGATCGTGCGCGAGAACACCGAAGATCTCTACGCAGGCATCGAGTACGAGGCAGGCACGCCGCAGGCCGAGCACGTGATCGCCGACCTGAACGCGCTGCAGAGCAAGCAGATCCAGCCGGGCTCGGGGATCTCCGTGAAGCCGATCAGCCGCGCCGCGTCGGAGCGGATCATCCGTTTCGCGTTCGAGTACGCCCGCGAGCACGGCCGCAAGCGCGTGTCGTGCGTGACCAAGGCGAACATCATGAAGTTCACCGACGGGCTGTTCCTCGACACGTTTCGGCAGGTGGCCGCCGACTACCCCGACATCGAGCCGTGGGAGAACCTGGTCGACGCTGTCTGCATGGGCCTCGTGCAACGGCCCGAGGAGTTCGATGTGCTGGTCCTGCCGAACCTCTACGGCGACATCGTCAGCGACCTGACGGCCGGCCTGGTGGGCGGCCTCGGAGTCGCGCCGGGCGGGAACATCGGCCCCGACAGCGCAGTCTTCGAGGCGACGCACGGCTCGGCACCGAAGTACAAGGGGCTGAACCGCGTCAACCCGACGGCGATGATCCTCTCCGGCAAGCTGATGCTCGACCATCTGGGCGAGCGCGACGCCGCCGCCCGGCTCGAGACAGCCGTCGCCGCCGTGATCGCCGAGGGCGAGCGCGTGACCTATGACCTGAAGCCGTCCCGCGACGATCCGACGGCAGTCGGGACAAGCGAGTACGCGGACGCGATCATCGAAAAACTGGAGGGAAGTCGAACGTGAGCGACAGACGGAAGGTGACGGTGGTCGGCGCGGGGAACGTCGGCGCGACGTGTGCTGAGGTGCTGGCCGCACGCGATTACGCCGACGTCGTGCTCGTCGACATCAAGGAGGGCCTGCCGCAGGGCAAGGCGCTCGACATCAACCAGATGGGCGCGATCCTCGGTTACGAGCCGAACGTGACCGGCTCGAACTCGTACGACGAGACCGCCGGCTCGTCGGTGGTCGTGATCACCGCAGGCCTACCGCGCAAGCCGGGCATGAGCCGCGACGACCTGGTCTCGATCAACGAAGGCATCGTCAAAGAGGTCACCGAGAATGTCATCGCCCACAGCCCCGACGCGATCCTGATCGTCGTCTCGAACCCCCTCGACGCGATGTGCCACGTGGCCAAGAACGTCTCTGGCTTCCCGAAGGAGCGCGTCATCGGCCAGGCAGGGATCCTCGACACCGCCCGGTTCCAGACGTTTATCGCCTGGGAGACAGGCAGCTCGGTGAAGGACGTGACCGCGGTCGTTCTCGGCGGCCACGGCGACCAGATGGTCTCGGTCGTCTCGGCGACCACCGTCGGCGGGGTGCCGCTGCGCAAGCTCGTCTCCGAAGACCGGATCCAGTCGATGATCGAGCGCACCGCGAAGGGCGGCGGCGAGGTCGTGAACCTGCTTGGAACGTCGGCCTGGTACGCGCCGGGCGCGGCCGCTGCGCAGATGGTCGACGCGATCATGCTCGACGAGAAGCGCGTGCTGCCGTGCACCGTGTACCTCGAAGGCGAGTACGGGATCGACGGGCTCTACATGGGTGTCCCGACGAAGCTCGGCGCGACGGGCGTGGAACACGTCGCCGTGCTCGACCTCGACGACGCGGAACAGGACGCACTGAAGCGTTCGGCCGACGCCGTCCGCGAGGTCGTCGCGGTTCTGTCCACGTAGACCACCGGTTCGCTACCGTCCCGGGCGAATGGATCTCGGCCTCAAGGGACGGACGGCGATCGTCTGCGGCGCCTCGGCCGGGCTCGGGCTCGCATCGGCCGAAGCACTGGCCGAGGAGGGCGCGAACGTGGCGATGTTCGCCCGCCGCCGCGAGCAGCTCGAGCAGCAGGCCGACCGGATCGGCGCGCTCGCGGTTCGCGGTGACGTGACGAACGCCGCCGACCTGCAGCGCCTGGTCGAGCTCACCGTGCAGGCGTTCGGCGGCATCGACATCGTCGTGTGGAACTCCGGCGGCCCGCCCCCCGGCACGACGGCCGACATCACCGACGACCGCCTCGAGATGGCCTTCGAGTTGCTCCTGCTGCCCGCCGTGCGGCTGATCCGGCTGTGCCTGCCGCACCTCCAGGGCAGCCCCGCCGGCCGCATCGTCTGCATCACCTCGGTCGCGGTGAAGGAGCCGGTTCCGCACCTGTCGCTCTCGAACACGATCCGTCCGGCCGTGACCGGCTGGGCGAAGTCGCTGGCGCGCGATCTCGGCCCATCGGGGATCACCGTCAACTGCGTCGCGCCGGGCCGCATCGATACACCGCGCATGACCGAGATCTATGGCGAGGACGGCCCGCCCGCGGCCGAACTGGCCCAGATCCCCGCCGGCCGCCTGGGCAGGCCACGCGAGCTCGGCGACCTCGTTTGCTTCCTCGCCTCCGACCGGGGCTCGTACATCACCGGCACGACGATCCCGGTCGACGGCGGCAGCATTCGCGGGTTGCTTTGAGGATCTTCACCGCCGGCCGGCTCCTCGCCGCCGGAGGCGTCCTCCTGGTCGTCTTCGCGGCGCTCTGGGTGATGCCGTCGAGCGAGTACATCTTCCTGCCCGACCCGGCCCACCCGGTCGGCCCCCTCGTGACCGTCCAGGGCGGCCACAACCCCACCCGAGGGGGCGTCTACTTCGTGGACGTGATCGTCCGCAAGGCGACGATTCTGGAACGGCTCTTCGGCGGCCTGCACAACGGCGCCGACCTCTTCCCGGCGAGCGAGATCGATCCGCCCGGGTCGAACAGCGCGCAGCGCAACACGATCGACCTGGAAGACATGCGCCGGTCACAGCAGATCGCCGCTGCCGTCGCCCTGAAAGCTCTCGGGCGCAAGGTGATCGAGCGTCCCATCGGCGTGCTGATCGCCGACGTCGGACCGGGACTGCCCGCCGACGGCAAGCTCCTGCCCGACGACATCGTCACGGCCGTCAACGGCAAGCGCGTGACGACGTACACCCAGCTCTCCACGATCGTCCGCGCGGGCAAGATCGGTGGGATCGTCAAGTTCACGATCAAGCGGGCGGCAGGACGCTGCTCGAGACGATGCGAACCGTTGCGGGCACCAACCCGCGCCGCCCCATTGTCGGCATCGGACTCGACTCGAGCCCGGCGGTCGACATTCAGCTGCCGATTCACGTGAGCATCGACGCCGGGAACGTCGGTGGGCCGTCAGCGGGCCTCGCATTCGCGCTCGAGGTGATGGAAAAGCTAGGGCGAGATGTCGTCCACGGGCACAAGATCGCCGCGACCGGAGAGATCTTCCCGGACGGCTCGATCGGCCCGATCGGCGGAATCAAGCAGAAAGTGATCGGAGCGCGCGAAGCGGGTGTGGACGCTTTCCTGGTGCCCGCGGGGGAGAACGCCCAGGATGCCCGTAAGGATGCACATGGGCTCCGCATCATCGCTGTGCACAACTTTCAACAGGCGTTGCATGCCCTGGCAACTTTGCCTCCTGTGACGCCCTGACGCGCCGCGTCGGCCAGACCCAAACTCCCCGGAAAATGCGTCGTATTCAGGGCTGACAAGCCTTTTTCGCTCTCGATCTGGGCGATAGTGTCGCCGTCCGCACCGCCCATTCGGCCCCCCAGGTAAAGGACAACACGTGACCCGACAGGACGCTCCGACGTGCAATGACTGCTACTTCCGAAGACACGGGCTCTGTGCCCTTTCCCCCGAGCGTCCCTGCCCGACCTTCCGGGCTGCCACTGCCACGCTCCAGCCGCCGCGACAGCCGCGGCTCGTGCCGCTCGCGTACCACACCGCCAGCGCCGCGGCCTAAGACGGCCTGACCCGCGAGTACACTCGCGCCGTGGCTGACGACGAAGAAGCCAGGCCCGAGGTACTCGCCCCAGCAGAGGCGCCCACGCCGGCCGAGGAGGCCAAACGCACCCGGCTGGCCAAGCGGCGCGAGGGCGCCCGGAGCTTCCAGCCGGGACTCTGGCTGCGTCTGCTCCCCGCAGGCGCGGCCGTGGTCTACCTCGCCTGCTTCATCGGCCTCAACACGCACCACGTGAAGGTCAGCTTCGTCTTCTCGTCGACCCGGGTCTCACTGATCTGGGTCGTGCTGCTCTCGAACGCGCTCGGCATCGTCCTCGGCGTCCTGCTGTCGCAGCTCTACCGGTTCCGCCGCCGCGCCGCGCACGCGGCGAAGGACGCTAAGCGGTAACGGGAACGACCGAGGCGAGGCGGGCGACGCCCTCCTCGATCTCTGCGGGCGTCACGTAGCTGAACGCGAGACGAAGGGTGTTCGGGGGGCCTCCGAAGTCGGTGCCCTGGACGAACGTGACGCCCGCCGCTTCGGCCTGCGGCAGCAGCTCGCGGGTGTCGACCCCGTCGAGCTCCAGCCAGAGGAAGTACCCGCCCTCGGGGCGGCTCGCACGCGCATCGGGGAGATGGCGGTCGAGTGCAGCGAACATCGCGTCGCGCCGGGAGCGCAGCAGGCCCACCACGCGCTCGAGGTTCGGTTCGAACGAGCCGCGCCGGATGAACTCGTGCACGGTCGCCTGGCCGAGCAGAACAGGCGTGATGTACGTGGCTGTCGCCGTAGCGGCAACCTGCGTCGCGAGCTCCTCGGGAAAGACGAACCAGCCGACCCGGAGGCCCGGCGCAACCGTCTTCGAGAACGAGGAGCTGTAGATCGCGGTGCCGCCAGAGAGGTCGAAGAGCGACGGCAGGGCCTGGCCCTCGTACCGAACGAGCCCATAGGGGTCGTCCTCGAAGAGAAGGAGGTTATGCTCGGCAGCGAGCTCGGCGATGCGGCGCCGGCGCTCGACCGGGAGCGTGCGTCCGCTCGGATTCTGGAAGGTCGGAATCAGGTAGAGAAACGCCGCGTCGCCTGCCGCGAGCTCACGCTCCAGCGCGTCCAGATCGAGTCCGTCGTCGTCGGTCGGAATGGCGACGACGTCCGCGCCGAGCTCCCTGAGGATCTTCAGCGGCCGGTCATAGGTCGGCTGCTCGACGAGCACCCGGCGACCGGGCGCCAGGCGCTGCGCCAGGAACACGAAGCCCTGCAGCGAGCCGTTCGTCAGGAAGACGCGCGCAGGGTCGACGTCGTGCCGCGCCGCGATCCACTCGCGCAGCGGCTGGTAGCCGGGCGACGGCCCGTAGGAGAGGATCGTGTGGCCGTCGCGCTCGACGGCCGCGCGGGCGCAGTCGGCGAGCTCCTCGACAGCGAGACATTCGGGCGCGGGAATGCCGCGGGCAAACGAGATGGTCGACATGCCCGGAGGTTACCGAGGCGGCACGCCGCCCCGCCTCAGTAGCCGCTTAAGGCGCTCTTAGCCCGGTACGTCATGATTCCGGATGTGGCAACGCGCATCCTCGTGGTCGACGACGATCCCGGCGTCCGCTCTGCGGTGTCCCGCGCCCTGCGCGTGGACTATGAGGTGGACGAAGCCGCCGACGGCGCAGAGGCCCTCGCGGCCCACGCCGCCACGGCGGCCGACGCGATCGTGCTCGACCTGTTGATGCCTGCGATCGGGGGCCTTGACGTCTGCCGCGCGCTGCGGCGGCGCGGCGACGTCACCCCGATTCTGGTCGTCACCGCACGCGACGCGGTCGAGGACCGGGTCGAAGGCCTCGACGCCGGCGCCGACGACTACCTCGTGAAGCCCTTCGCGGTCGAAGAGCTGCGAGCGCGCGTGCGGGCGCTCCTGCGCCGCGCCGGCCCGACCGAAGGGGTCCTCAACTTCGCAGGCGTCTCGCTCGATCCCGCGACCCGCGAGGCCTTTCGCGGCGAGCGGCGGCTCCAGCTGACCCGCACCGAGTTCAACCTGCTCGAGCTCTTCCTGCGCAACCCGCGCCAGGTGCTGACGCGGTCCCAGATCTACGAGCGCGTCTGGGGCTACGACTTCGGCGCCACCTCGAACGCGCTCTGGGTGTACATCGGCTACCTGCGCCGCAAGCTCGAAGAGGGAGGAGAGCCGCGGCTCCTGCAGACCGTGCGCGGCGTCGGGTACGCGCTGCGGGAGGAGTCGTGAGCTTTCGGCTGCGGCTGACGCTCCTCGCGGCCGTCGCAATCGCCCTCGTAGTGGTCGCCACGTCGTCGGCGGTGCTCATCGTCGCGCGGCATCAGCTTCGGAGCCAGGTCGACAGCGGCTTGAAGTCGCAGGTCGTGGCGGTCGAGGAGAGCCACCGCGGCCTGTTCGGCGTCCCGTACGTCGTCCTGAGCTCGGCCGGGACAGCCGTGAGTCCGAACCCCTATGGCATTCCGATCACCGCGCCGGAACGGCAGGTTGCCTCGGGCTCGATCAGGAGCTACTTCGGCGACCAGCACATCAGCGGCGTCCACGCACGGGTGTACGCCGAGGGCGTCCCCGGCGGCGGCGCACTCGTCGTTGCCGCATCGCTGCGGGCGACCGACCGCGCCCTCAGCCGCATCAAGTTCTGGATCTTCCTCATCGGCGGTGTCGGCATCGCGCTCGCGGCAGGCGTCGCAGCGCTGGTCGCAGCCGCAGCGCTCAGGCCGATCCGCCGCCTGACGGCCGCCGCCGAAAGCGTGGCCGCGACCGGCAGCCTCGCCGAACGCGTCGTGGTGAGCGGCGATGACGAGCTCGGCCGACTGGCCACGCGGTTCAACGAGATGCTCGAGGCGCTCGAGCGGTCGGTCGGCGCACAGCGGCGGCTCGTCGCCGACGCCTCGCACGAGCTCCGCACGCCGCTGACCGCGGTGCGCACGAACCTCGACCTCCTACGTGAAGGGAAGCTGCCGGCCGACGAGGCGCAGCGCGCGCTGGACGAGTCGAGCGTCGAGCTCGACGGTCTGACGACCCTGGTCGCCGACCTCGTCGAGCTGGCTCGCGGCGAGGAGCGCAAGCTGCGCGTCGAGGACGTCCACCTCGACGACCTCGTCGCGACCGTGGTCGAACGGGCCAAGTCGCGGGCGCCTCAGATGACGTTCGTCACGTCGCTCGCGCCCGCCCAGGTCAGCGCCGACCCGGTCCTGCTCGAACGGGCGATCTCGAACCTGATCGACAACGCCGTGAAGTGGAGCCCGGCCGGCGGCCCTGTCGAGATCACGGTGCGCGGCGGCGAGGTCGTCGTGACCGATCACGGCCCCGGCATCGCCGAAGAGGATCTGCCCCGCATCTTCGACCGCTTCTACCGCGCAGCCACCGCGCGTTCGAAGCCGGGCGCCGGACTCGGTCTCGCCATCGTCCGCGAGGCGGCGACGGCACATGGCGGCACCGCAACGGTCGAGAACGCCGCGCACGGTGCGCGCTTCCGACTGACGCTGCCGGTCGCGGTGTGACCTCCGTGTCTGACACCGAAAGGTGTCTGACACCTCTTACGGGTCGCGGCGCGGAAAAGGTGTCAGACACCGCTCCGCGTTGTCAGACACGCCTATGACGCTGCGGCGACGACGAGTTCGGCGACCTCGGTCGGCGTCGTGCCGACCTTGATCCCCGCGGCTTCGAGCGCATCCTTCTTGGCCTGAGCCGTTCCGGAGGAGCCCGAGATGATCGCGCCCGCGTGGCCCATCGTCTTGCCGGGCGGCGCCGAGAAGCCTGCAATGTACGAGAAGACCGGCTTCGACATGTTCGCCGAGACGTATGCGGCTGCTTTCTCCTCTTCGTCGCCGCCGATCTCGCCGACGAGCACCACGTACTCGGTCTCGGGATCCGCTTCGAACTTCTCGAGAATGTCGATGAAGCTCGAGCCGACGACCGGATCGCCGCCGATACCCACGATCGAGGAGTTGCCGAGGCCGCGCTGGGCGACCTCGTGGCCGATCTGGTAGGTCAGCGTCCCCGAGCGCGAGACCAGACCGATGTTCCCGTGCCGGAAGACCTCGGCCGGGATGATCCCGACATTCGCCTTGCCGGGCGACAGCACGCCCGGGCAGTTCGGCCCGATCAGCGTCACGCCCTTGGGGCGGATGTAGGTGTAGACCCGCAGCATCTCGTGCGCCGGGATGTGCTCCGAGATGCAGATGACGGTGTGGATGCCGGCGTCGACCGCCTCGTAGATCGCGTCCGGCGCGAACCGCGCAGGGACGAAGATCATCGCCGTGTTCGCGCCGGCCTCGCCGACGGCCTGAGCAACCGTGTCGAAGACCGGCACGCCCTCGACGTCCTGGCCGCCCTTGCCGGGCGTGACGCCCGCGACGAGGTTCGTGCCGTAGGCGCGGTTCCGCAGGCCGTGGAAGCGACCCTCGGAGCCCGTGAGCCCCTGGACGACGAGCCGCGTGTCGAGATCGACGATGATCGCCATCAGGCGCTCTTCCTTGCCTTGAAGACCAGGTAGGGGTAGTTCCAGCCGTCGCCCGTCGGTCTCGTCGGCGAGCAGCTCCCGCACTTCCTGAGCCGTCTCCCCTTCGCAGCCGGTGCGCGCCAGCCACGATCGAAGTCGAGGTACTCGACGAAGCTCTCGGCGGCCTCGACCTCCAGCCCGGCGGCGGCGAAATACCCGCGCCACTCGTCCTCGGTGTAGTGCGAGGACATGCGACGGATCGCGGAGGCGCTCGGCGCGCTCGATCTCGTCGTTGACCCGAATCGCGTCCTGTAGGAGGACGAGCGAGTTGCTGACGCGGGCCATCTCGAGCACGGCGCCGCGCGACGTCGGAGAAATGGTGCGCGGCCCGGCGGCAAGCGACCACGTCGAAGCTCCCGTCAGCGAACGGCAGGTGCTCGGCGGGGCAGATCACGTCGGGCTGTCATGCCCGGCGCCGGGTCGGACGTCACGACCTGCAGCCCCGCCTCGCGCAGCCGGCGGGCGACGTGCCCACCGCCGGTCGCGACGTCGAGCGCCGTGCGTGCGCCGCGCCGACCACTCGACCATCAGGTCCAGATCGGGCGCCCGCCATATGCACCGCGCTCGTCCGGTAGAGCTCCGCTCTCTCACTCCAGGGTTCAGTCGACGCGGGTCCGCTCATGCCGCCAGCTCCACCGCGAGGCGTGCGGCCTCGAGCATCGTCGGCGCGACATGCAGATTCGGAGGCGCGGCGTCCGCGAGGATCTGCCGGCCCTCCACCGAGTTCGTCCCGTCGAGCCGCACGACGATCGGCACGGTGATCTGCATGCGCTCGAGCGCCTCGAGGATGCCGCGCGCGACCTCGTCGCAGCGCGTGATGCCACCGAAGATGTTGAAGAAGATCGACTTGACCTGCGGATCGCGCGTGATCACCTCGAGCGCGTCGACGACCCCTTCAGCGCTGCCCCCGCCTCCGAGGTCGCAGAAGTTGGCCGGGCGGCCGCCTGCGACGACCACCACGTCGACCGTCGACATCGAGAGGCCAGCGCCGTTGCCGAGGATCCCGACCGAGCCGTCGAGCTTCACGTAGGTCACGCCCTTCTCGCGCGCGAACGACTCGAACGGGTCGGCCGCGCTCGTTGTCCCGGAACTCCGCGATCTCGGGATGCCGATAGAGGGCGCTGTCATCGGCCGTGAACTTCGAGTCGAGCGCCTTGACCACACCGTCCGGCGTCACGATCAGCGGGTTGATCTCGCAGAGCATCGCGTCCGAATCGATGAAGCACCGGTAGAACTGCTCGATGATCGCCGCGATCTGCTTCTGCTCGCTCGGATCCTCGACCCGACCTGCATACACGAGGTAGCGCGCGATCCACGGCTGCCACCCCTCCAGCGCGTCGACGTGCAGGCGCACGAGCGCGTCCGGGTCGTTCGCGGCGACTTCCTCGATCTCGACTCCCCCCTGCGTCGTGAACATGAGGAGCGGCTTCTTCGCGCCCCGGTCGAACGTGACCGAGAGGTAGTACTCCTTCGCGATGTCCGACGCCTGCTCGACCCAGACCTTGCCGACGACATGGCCGCGAATGTCGAGCCCCAGGATCTCGCGCGCCTTCTGCTCGGCGTCGGCCGGGTCGACGGCGAGCTTCACGCCGCCCGCCTTGCCGCGGCCGCCCGTCAGCACCTGAGCCTTGACGACCACGGGGCCGCCGAGCTCCTCGGCTGCCTGCCGCGCCTCCTCGGGCGTCGTCGCGAGCCGGCCTTCCGAGACGGGGATCCCGAAGCTGCCGGAACACCTGCTTGCCCTGGTACTCGTGCAGATCCACGCCCCGACTCTAGCCATGCGCGCCTAGCGAGCCGACAGGTTGATGTGTGGACGAACGTACGTTCGCTTGGTAGGCTCGAGCCGTGAGCGCGATCGAGGTGGACGAGCTCAGGAAGAGCTATGGCGCGGTGCAGGCGCTCGACGGCGTGTCCTTCGCCGTCCAGGAAGGCGAAGTGTTCGGGCTGCTCGGGCCGAACGGTGCCGGCAAGTCGACCACCGTCCGCGTGCTCGTCACGCTCACAGCGCCCGACGGCGGGACGGCATCGGTTGGAGGCCACGACGTCGTGCGCGAGGCGAACGCCGTGCGGAGCACGATCGGCTACGTCCCACAGGAGTCCGGTGTCGATCGCTTTGCGACGGGACGCGAGAACCTGGCGCTGCAAGGACGCATCCAGGGCATGGGTGGCCGCGACTTGCGCCAGAGGGTGGACGAGCTGCTCGAGCTGGTCGGCATCGCCGACGCCGCCGACCGAGTCGTTCGCGGGTACTCGGGCGGCATGAAGCGCCGCCTCGACGTGGCGATGGGGCTCGTGCACCGGCCGCGCGTGCTGTTTCTCGACGAGCCCACCACCGGCCTCGACCCCGAGGCGCGCGTCGCGATGTGGGCCGAGGTCGGACGCCTCGCCGCGCAGGAGTCGCTCACGATCCTGCTGACGACGCACTACCTCGAGGAGGCCGACGAGCTGGCCGACCGCCTCGTGATCGTCTCGCGCGGCCAGGTCGTCGCGCGCGGCACGCCTGCGGAGTTGAAGGCAACGCTGCGCGGCGACGCCGTGCAGGTGGAGGTGGCGAGCGCGGACATCGACCGCGCACAGGCCCTGCTGGCGGCAGCCGGCGCCAGGCCGGAGACCGTGCTCGACGGCCGGACGATCGTCGCCCGTGTCCAGGACGGGGGCCGCGCCCTGCCGGGACTGCTCGCGGAGCTCGACGGCGCCGGGATCGCCGTAGAACGGGTCTCGGTCTCGCGCCCGTCCCTCGACGACGTCTACCTGCACTACACCGGCCGCGACTTCAGCAGCGAGGACCGCGGGGGATGAAGACCGCGGCACACACCTGGTTCATGGTCGTGCGCCAGATCCGCAACCTGATGCGCGAGCCGATCTGGATCGCCGTGATGATCGTCCAGCCGATGGCGTGGCTGCTCCTCTACGGGCAGCTGTTCAAGAACGTCACGCGGCTCGGCGGGTTCGGCACCACCTCGTACATCACATTCCTCGCGCCGGCGATCGTCGTGATGAACGCCTTCTTCGGCGCGACCTGGAGCGGCATGTCGATGATCGCCGACCTCGACCGCAAGGTCGTGGAGCGGTTCCTGGCGACGCCCGCGTCGAGGCTCTCGATCGTGCTGTCGCAGGTCGTCCGCTCGGCGTTCACGTCGGCGATCCAGGCGTTGATCATCCTCTTCGTCTCGATCGCGCTCGGCGTGCACATCCGCACGGGCGTACTGGGCTGGCTCGTGATCCTCGCCGTCGCGATGCTGGTGAACAGTGCCTTCGCCGGGATCTCTCAGGCGATCGCGCTGCTCACGCGCCGCGACTCGACCATGATCGCCGTCGCGAACTTCATCAGCCTGCCTCTGCTCTTCCTCTCGACGACGTTTCTGGCTCGATCCCAGATGCCGCACTGGATGCGGGTCGGAGCGCGCTTCAACCCGGTCAACTGGGGCGTGAACGCCGCTCGCGCAGTCGTCCTGCCCGAACACCGACTGGGGCGCCGTGGGCGTCTACCTGTTGCTGCTGCTCGCGCTCACGGCGGCGACTGCCGGGCTCGCGACCTGGGCCTTCCGCTCGTACCAGAGCACCCTGTAGCTAGGCGATCGCAGCAGATCGCCTGGCCGGTGGTGACCGGCTGGCCGACGGTCACGGCGACGCCGGCGACCGTGCCCGCACGGTGCGCGAGACCTCGTTCTCCATCTTCATCGCCTCGACGATGCAGAGCACCTGGCCGACCTCGACGACGTCGCCGTCGGCCACCTTCACGGCGAGCACCGTTCCCTGCATCGGGCTCGCCACGACCTCCGACGCCCCGCCGCCCCGCCCGCAGCCGCGCGCTCGCGCCGCCGCCGGGCCAGCTCCCGAAACGGCGCCTCTGGCATGACACCTTCACCGTTACCACGGCGGCCGTCGACCTCCGCCACGGTCTCGCGCTGCTCGGTGCGCCCCGCTGCGCCCGCAGCAGCTGCTGTTGCACGGCGGGCCCGCGCACCGGCTCGGCCGCCAGCACCTCGGCGCGGGCCGCGAGCTCGGGCGATTCGACGATGCCGTGGCACGTCTCACCGGCCCGGAAGCAGGGATGCTCGAGCAGCGCCTTGTGGAAGCCGATCAGCGTCTTCACTCCGCCGATCTCGAACTCGCCCAGCGCGCGCAGCATGCGCCCGATCGCGTCCTCGCGGTCGACTCCACGCACGATCAGCTTCGCGACCATCGGGTCGTAGAGCGGCGAGATCACCGAGCCGGCCGCGACACCCGGAGTCGACCCGCACGCCTGGCCCGGACGGCTCGCGATACGACGTGATCGTTCCCGGCGAAGGCCGGAAGCCGTGCGCGGGATCCTCGGCGTTGATCCGGCATTCGATCGCGTGCCCCTGCAGCTGAAGCTCCTCCTGGGTGAACTGGAGAGGCTCGCCGCGGGCGATCTGGATCTGCGCGCGCACGATGTCGACGCCGGACACGAGCTCCGTGATCGTGTGCTCGACCTGGACGCGCGTGTTCATCTCCATGAAGTAGTAGGAGCCGTCGGGCGCGAGCAGGCCTTCGATCGTGCCCGCCGACCGGTACCCGGCAGCGCGTGCGGCATCGACGGCGATCTGCCCGATCCGGGCGCGCAGCTCGGGGCTGACCGCGGGTGACGGAGTCTCCTCGACGAGCTTCTGATGGCGACGCTGGATCGTGCAGTCGCGCTCGCCGAGATGCACGACGTTCCCGTGCGCGTCCGCCAGCACCTGCACCTCGACGTGCCTCGGATCCTCGAGGTACTTCTCGACGTACACCGAGTCGTCGGCGAAATACGACAGCCCCTCGCGTTGGGCCGACTCGAATGCCAGCCGCCGCCTCGTCGGCCGAGTAGACGACCTTCATGCCTTTCCCGCCGCCGCCGGCCGCCGCCTTGATCAGCAGCGGGTAGCCGATCTCCTCGCCGAGCGAGACGACCTCGGCGGCGGACGCGACCGGATCGGTCGTGCCCGGAATGATCGGCACGCCCGCGGCCTGCATCGCCTGCCGCGCGCGGGTCTTCGAGCCCATCAGCTCGATCGAGGCGGGCGGCGGCCCGATCCAGACGAGGCCCGGCAGCCTCGACGGCGCGTGCGAACGCAGCGTTCTCGGCGAGGAATCCGTACCCGGGATGGACCGCGCCCGGCACCCGAACGGGCGGCCGCCGCGAGCAGTTTCTCGGCGACGAGATAGCTCTCGGCCGACGTCTCGCCGCCGAGCGCGAAAGCCTCATCGGCGTACCGGGGATGTTGGGCGTCGCGGTCCGCATCGGAGTACACCGCGACCGAGGCGAGCCCCAGATCGCGGAGCGTGCGGAAGATGCGAATCGCGATCTCGCCGCGATTCGCGACCAGGACTTTCGAGAACGTGCCCATTCCGGCCTATTCTGTCGGGTCGTGAGACTCGCGGACCAGCTGACGCTCGCCCGTGTCATCGCGGTCCCACTGGTGATCGTCCTCTTCGCCGTGAATTTCAACGGGCACGACTACTGGGCCACGGGTGTGTTCATCGCCGCGATGGCGACCGACTGGTTCGACGGACGGATCGCACGGCGCAGCGGTGTCACCTCCAACGTTCGGCTCGCTCGTCGACCCGATGGCCGACAAGCTGCTGGTGCTCGCGACCCTGGTGGTGCTGCTCGACCAGCACGTCTTCCCGGCCTGGATGGTCGCCACGATCGTCACCCGCGAACTGCTCGTCTCGGGGCTCCGCCTCGCTGCAGTCGAACGTGGAGTCGTCATCGCCGCGCGCGACCTGGGCAAGCTGAAGACGTGGGCACAGGCGATCGCTGCAGGCACCGGCGGCGTCGCCGCCGCCGGCGGTGTCGGCAACCGCGCGGCATGGTGGACGCTGGCCGTCGCGCTCGCGCTGACGTGGATCTCGGCCGCCGACTACGGACGGTCGGTGCCGCGGCTGTTCCGCAGCGGCGCAGCGCCGACGGCTCCCTGAGCCGCCACTGACGGCGACCCGGTCCCGCCGGCGAGCGCATCGGCGATCCCGGCGCGCCACCAAGGACTCGCGCCAGCGACCCTTTCACCGGCCAGGAGGCAGGCGACTGCGCTGCTGACCGCCGGCGGCTGTTCCGGCTCCAGCTCCACGAACATCTCGAACCCCGGTCTCTGAGGCGCGCCTGCATCGGCTGGTTCGGCGGCGTTTTCAGCCATGTCCCGATGGTACGCGGCCGAAGCAGCGTCCCTCGTTCGAGTGATTCTGACCCCCTGAAGTGGCGGTCACCTGTCCGGGGGATGCCCGGACGCGAAACATCGACCGAAATTGGCCCAGTCAGCCACCCTCCAATCAAAGGAATAATCAGATGCTCAAGTGGCAGATTCGGAAGCTCATGGTTCTTGCAGTCGTGACGGCCTTCCCCGTTGCGCTGGCCGCTGCACTGGCCAACTTCAGCTGGTAACGGTCTAACCGAAATTGGCGCGCCGGTCGCTGCCACCCGCGAAGCTTCTCGCGGTAGTCGTGCCGGTCTCGGTCGTGGGCGTCGGCGCATTCGTTGCGGCGACGCTCATGTTCGTCACGAGGGCCCATTCGGCGACCGAGGTTGTCGGGGTCCTCGCATTCGGACTCGCATCGACCTTTGCCGAGCGCTACCCCGTTCCCGTCGAAGGCGCTGACGCGAACGGGGTCTCGCTCGGCTTCGTCTTCGCCGTCGCCGCACTGGTGCTGTTCGGGTGGGCGCCCGCGACGTTCATCTACGCCGGCGCGTACACGCTGGTCGCCTTGCTCGACCGCCGGCCCGCGGTGCGCACCGTCTTCAACTGCGGCGCCTTCAGCATCTCCGGCGGGCTCGCCGGCATCGTGCTCCCGCACATCGACGGCTCGGGGGCGACCGGCGCCGGGGTGCAGGTGGCCGCGATGGCCGCCGTCCTCTACGTCAGCAACCTGATCCTCGTCACGGCCGCGATCTCCGTGTCGGGGTCGACGCTCGGCTATCTGAAGCTGATCCGCTCGAACGTTCGCTGGACGGCGATCCCCTTCACGCTGATGGCGTCGACGGCGCTGATGCTCGTCGTGCTCTGGGAGCGCACGCCGTGGCTGTTCGCAGCGCTGGCCGGGCCGCTCGTCGCGATTTCGCTGTACCAGCGGACGACCCACAAGGCCCTGAGCGCAATGCGGCTGGCGCTCACCGACCCGCTGACCGGGCTCGGGAACCACCGTCACTTCCAGGAGCGCCTGCAGCGCGAGCTCGCGAAGGCCGAGGCGGAGCTGGGCCTCGTCTCGTTGTGCCTGCTCGACGTCGACAGCTTCAAGCAGATCAACGACGGGCACGGCCATCAAGCCGGGGATCGCGTCCTCTCGCAGGTGGCGGCCCGCCTGCGCCAGGGCGGCGAGGCGTTTCGCCTCGGCGGCGACGAATTCGCAGTGCTGCTGCCGGGGCTCGACACCTCCGCGGCAACCGACGTCGCGCGGGCGATCGTCGAGCGGATCGGCGAAGCCGACGTGCGGCCGGTCGAAGGCATCTCCGTGAGCGCGGGCGTCGCCGGCTTCCCACAGCATTCGCGCGAGCGCGACTCGCTGATCCGCCTGGCCGACCGGGCGCTGTACCGCGCGAAGGAGCAGGGCAAGAACCGCGTCCACCTGGCCGAGGCGTCGGAGGTCGACTCGGCCGAACCCCGCCGGTCGACGGCGACCACGAACGGGACACCGCGCTTCGGGTCGGTCACGACGCTCGCCCGCGCCGTCGACGCGCGCGACGCCTACGCGGGCAGCCATTCGGAGCGGGTGGCCGAGCTCGCCGCGCGGATCAGCGAGAAGCTCGCTCTCACCCAGGACGAGATCGAGCTGGCGCGCCTGGCCGGACGACTGCACGATCTCGGCAAGCTCGCTGTCCCGCGCGAGATCCTGCACAAGGAAGGGCCGCTTTCGGCCGCAGAGCGTCAGGTGCTCGAGCGGCACACCCAGATCGGCTCGCGGATGGTCGAGAGCATCGGCCTCGGCTCTGCTGCGCCCTGGGTGCTGCATCACCACGAGCGGTGGGACGGCGCCGGCTACCCCGCGGGGCTGCACGGCGAGGAGATCCCGCTGGGCGCGAGGATCATCTTCGTCGCCGGCGCGTTCGACTCGATGACGTCGGACACCGTCTATCGCGAGGCGCTCACCCCCGCCGAAGCACTGGACGAGGTGCATGCCGCCGCCGGGACACAGTTCGATCCGACGGTCGTCGACGCGCTCGCCGCCACGCTCGGCTCGCGCTGATCAAGGTGATGGCTGATCGAGGGGACTATTGTGACACTGCCCCTTCGGGGCGTCTGCAAGTCCTCACATGAGCGAGCACTCCTCACCGGCTGACGATCGAGCCGCTGCCCGTGGCGCCGGCGGGGTTCGCCTGCGTGTCGTGCTGCCCGTCCTGGCCGTGACCGCGGCAGTCGGCATCGGCGTCGGCGCGGCCTTGACGCTCTTCAGCCGCTCTTCGTCGGCCGCGGGGTCGAACGGGAGCGCGGGCGCCGCGGTCGAGTCGTGGGCCTCGGGCGTGCGCCCGGCGCCTGGCTTCTCGCTGCACGATCAGAATGGCCGGCCGGTCTCGCTTGCAGCGCTCCACGGCAAGCCGGCGATCATCACGTTCCTCGATCCGCTCTGCCGGAACGTCTGCCCGCTCGAGGCCCAGGTGCTGAACCGAGCCGTCGCGAGCATTCCGGCAAGCCAGCGCCCGGAGGTGATCGCGATCAGCGTGAACCGCTGGGGCAACACGCGTGCAGACCTCGTCCAGGACGTGCACCGCTGGCGGCTTGCCGGGAACTGGCGCTGGGCGGTCGGCGACTCGGCCGCGCTCGCGGCAGCGTGGCAGCGGTACGGCATCGGCGTCCAGGTGACCACCAAGACGATCGCCGGCGTGCAGGTGCACGAGATCACCCACACGCTCGCGTCGTTTCTCGTCGACGGCACCGGGCACGAGCGCGCGCTCTTCGTCTGGCCATTCGCGGAGCCCGAGCTCGAACGGGCGATCACCGCGCTTCACACCTGACCGGCAAACCCCTGGGACGAGGGAGGATGCTCGGACGCCGCCGAGTCGATACAGGGTTCAGATGCGGCGCGCGGCCATTGGTCTAATCATCTTCCTCGCGGCCGTCGCCGTTGTGCTGCCTGCCGAAGCCGCCGGCCTTCGTGTGGCGCGCGGGTCGCTCACAGCCGTGTCGTCCACATCGGTTTCGGTGACGACGGCGAAGGGCACCGTCTCGTGCAGGCTCGGCTCGAAGTCGCCGTCCAAGGCGGGCTTCGTGACGGGCGAGCGCGTGCAGATCGCCTGCCATCGCGCCGGCGGGCACTGGGTGCTGACGACGCTGCGCCATGCCGGGACCGCCGCCAACGCCTCCGACAAGACCACGCCGCCGACGCAGTTCAGCGGCGCGATCACGGCGTTGACCGACACGTCGATCAGCCTCCACGACGGCAGCCGCGACCTGACCTGCGCGATCGACTCGACGTCACCGTCGGTCGCCGCGCTGAAAGTCGGGATGCACGTCAACGTCTCGTGCGCCGGCGGCACGCTTGCCTCCTGGGCGCCGATTCCGATGGGCCGCGCGTACCAGGGCAAGATCAGCGCGATCACCGATGGCTCCGTCAGCGTGCTCTATGCAGGCGGCACGGCCACCTGCACTGTCGGAGCCGGCTCCCCGAGCCGCGACGGCTTTGCGGTCGGCGACTACGTCCTCATGGGCTGCAGCATCCCGGCAGGCCAGCTCGTGCTCCTCCGGCACGTGACCGGCGACTCGGGCGCCACGGGAGCCACCGGAGCGACCGGCGCAACCGGCACAGCGAGCGTCGATCAGACGACCAAGGGCACGATCACCGCCCTCACCGATGGCTCGGTGACGGTACACAACAACGAGCGCGGCGACCTGACATGCGCGATCGGCCCGAGCTCACCGAGCACCGCCGGCTTCCACGTCGGGGACCTGGCCGGGATGGGTTGCAAGGCCGGCGTGCTGGTGATCATCGTCAAGTCCGGCAGCGGAACCGGCAGCTCCGGCCCAACCGGAGCGACAGGATCCACCGGCGCCGCCGGCGCGACGGGTGCCACCGGGACGCCGAACGTCGACCAGACGACGAAGGGCACGATCACCGCCCTGACGAGCAGCTCGATCACGATTCACAACAACGAGCGCGGAGACCTGACGTGCTCGATCAGCGACGGCTCGCCGAGCCTTGTCGGCTATCAGGTCGGCGATCTCGCCGGCATGGGCTGCAAGGCCGGCGTGCTCGTCGTCATCGCCAAGCCGTCCTAGTCGACGCGCTCAGAGCGGGATGTTGCCGTGCTTGCGCGGCGGGCGCGGCTCACGCTTGGTGATAGCCGTCCGGAGCGCGTCGATCAGCACGGGACGTGTCCGCCTCGGCTCGATCACCTCGTCGACGTAGCCCCGCTCGGCGGCGGAGTACGGGTTCGCGAACCGCTCGCGGTATTCGGCGATCAGCTCTGCGCGCCGGACTTCTGCGTCGTCGGCGTCAGCCAGTTCGTTGCGGAAGATGATGTTGACCGCGCCCTCCGGGCCCATTACCGCCACCTCGGCGGTCGGCCAGGCGAAGTTGAAGTCAGCCCGGACGTGCTTGGAGCTCATCACGTCGTACGCGCCGCCGTACGCCTTGCGTGTGATCACCGTGAGCTTCGGCACCGTTGCCTCGCAGTACGCGTACAGCAGCTTGGCGCCGTGCCGGATGATCCCGCCCCACTCCTGCGCGGTGCCCGGCAGGAACCCCGGCACGTCGACGAACGTGACCAACGGGATGTTGAACGCGTCGCACGTCCGGACGAAGCGCGCGGCCTTCTCGGAGGATGAGATGTCGAGCACTCCGGCGAGGGCCTTCGGCTGGCTGCCGACGATGCCGACGCTGTAGCCGCCCAGACGGGCGAACCCGCACACGATGTTCTCGGCAAAGAGCGGCTGGATCTCGAGGAAGTCACCGTCGTCGACGACCGCCTGGATCACCTGCTTCATGTCGTACGGCCGGGTCGGCTCGTCGGGGATGAGCGTGTCGAGCTCCGGCGCCTCCCGGTCGACCGGATCGGTCGGCGGGTGGTAGGGAGTCGGCTCGGTGTTGTTCTGCGGCAGGAAGCTCAGCAGGTAGCGCGCGTCGTCGAGGGCCGCTTCCTCGTCCGGGGCGGTGAGGTGCGCGACGCCCGACTTCGACGCATGCGTCAGCGCGCCGCCGAGCTCCTCGAACGTCACCTCCTCCCCGGTCACCGTCTTCACGACATCGGGGCCGGTGATGAACATGTACGAGCTTCCCTCGACCATCAGCACGAAGTCGGTCATCGCCGGCGAGTAGACGGCGCCACCTGCGCAAGGGCCCATGACCAGCGAGATCTGCGGGATCACGCCCGAGACCTGCACGTTGCGCCAGAAGATCTCGGCATAGCCTGCGAGCGAGACGACGCCTTCCTGGATGCGCGCCCCACCGGAGTCGTTGATGCCGATCACGGGACAGCCGTACTTCGCGGCGAGATCCATGATCTTGCAGATCTTCTCGGCGAAGACCTCCGACAGCGACCCGCCGAACACCGTGAAGTCCTGGCTGAACAGGAAGATCCGCCGGCCGAACACGGTGCCGTACCCCGTGACCACCGCGTCGCCGTAGGGGCGCCGTTCGAGCATCCCGAAGTTCGCCTCGCGATGGCGCACGAACCGGTCGAGCTCGACGAAGGAACCGGGATCGCAGAGCCGCTCGGCGCGCTCCCGCGCCAGCAGCTTCCCCTGCTCGTGCTGGCGCGCGACGGCCTTTTCCGAGCCGGCATGCAAGGCGTTGTCGCGCAGCTCCTCGAGCCAGGCGAGCTTCTCCGCAGTTGTCGAATGCTCTCCCATTCCGGCCCGGTCCATCGGCTCCAGAGCCTACTGGCTCAGTCTTCGGAGCCGACTGGCTTAGGCTGCGATCGTGACGATCGACGTCGAACGGGCACGCGCGGAGACGCCGGGCTGCGCGCATGTGACGCACCTGAACAACGCGGGCTCGGCGCTGCCGCCGGCTGCGGTCGTCGATGCCGTCGTCGACTACCTGCACCGTGAGGCGCAGATCGGCGGCTACGAGGCCGCCGACGAGCGCCGCGAGTCGTGGGAGCACACCTACGATGCGCTCGCCCGATTGGTCGGAGGTAGCCGCGACGAGATCGCCGTGGTCGAGAACGCCACCCGCGCCTGGGACATGGCGTTCTACGGCTTTCACTTCGCACCCGGCGACCGGATCCTCACGGGCCGGGCCGAGTATGCGTCCAACTGGATCGCTCTTCGGCAAGTCGCGGCGCGAACCGGCGCCGTGATCGAGGTCGTCCCGGACGACGAGCACGGGCAGTTCGACGTCGCGGCTCTCGCGGCGCTGCTCGACGCCCGAGTGAAGCTCGTCTCGCTCGTGCACGCACCGGCCCACAGCGGGCTGATCAACCCGGTGGCCGAGGTCGGACGGCTGACGCGCGCCGCCGGAATTCCCCTCTTGCTGGATGCGTGCCAGTCGGTCGGCCAGCTGCCGATCGACGTCGAGGCCCTGGGGTGCGACGTGCTCTCCGCGACCGCTCGCAAGTTCCTGCGCGGCCCGCGCGGGACCGGCTTTCTGTGGGTTCGGCGGAGCCTGATCGAGGAGCTCGAGCCGCCGCTCCTCGACCTGCACGCCGCCGAGTGGCTGCCGGACGGCGGCTACCGGATTCGTGCCGACGCCCGCCGGTTCGAGAACTGGGAGACGTACTACGCGGGCAAGATCGGCCTCGGGGTGGCCGCCGACTACGCGTTGGCGGTCGGCCTCCACGCGATTGCGGAACGCGTCCAGGCGCTGGCCGCGGCCCTGCGCCACCGGCTCGGGGAGCTGCCGGGAGTTGAGGTGCGCGACCGCGGTGTCGTGCTCGGCGCCACCGTCACCTTCACCGTCGCCGACCGAACCGCGGCCGAGGTGAAGAGTGCGCTGGCCGCGAAGCGCATCAACGTGTCGGTCTCGCCCGCGTCCTATGCCCGCCTGCAGCTCGAGGACGGCGGCGTGCCGCGGCTCGTGCGGGCGTCGGCTCACTACTACAACACGGAGGATGACCTCGATCGGCTCGTCCAGGTCGTCGCTTCCATCTAGATTTCAGGGATCGTGCAAACTGCCGACCGCTCGACGATCTGGCCGTACGACGACCGCGGCGAGCCGCGCGAGTTCTACTACTCGCGCTACAACCACCCTGCGGGCGTAGCAGCCGAGACCGCACTTGGCGCGCTCGAGGGCGGCGAGGCGCTGCTCTTCGCCTCGGGCACCGCGGCCTCGACTGCCGTCGCGCTGACCTTCGCCCGGCCGGGCGCGACGATCGCGCTCGCCGCGGGTTGCTACTACGGGACGGGCGTGCTCTTCCAGGCGCTCGAGCCGTGGGGTCTTCGGTTCGTCGAATACGACCAGACCGAGCCTCCGCCGCCGGCCGACATCGTGTGGGTCGAAGCGCCTGCGAATCCGGTGCTGACCGTGCCGGACTGGGAAGCCGTGCGCGCGCACGGTGGCCTTGTCGTCTGTGACGCGACCGTCGCCACCCCGGTGTATCTCCAGTCACTCGACCTGGGGGCGGACGTGGTTGTCCACTCGGCGACGAAGTTCCTCACGGGGTCGCACGACGCACTGCTCGGCGCGGTGGTCGCCCGCGATCCCGACCTGGCGCGGCGCCTGCGCGAGACGCGCGTCAAGACGGGAGCGATCGCCGCACCCGACGCGGCGGTGAGATTGGCCGAAGGACTCGACACCCTCGAAGAGCGCATGCATCGGCACACCGAATCGGCGACGGAGATCGCGAACCGTCTCCGCCGTCATCCGCGGGTGCAGCTCGTGCGCTACCCGGGCTTTTCCGGCCTCGTCTCGTTCGACGTCGAGAATGCGCGCCCGGTCGAGACCGCCACGACGCTGATCGTCAACGCCACCAGCCTCGGCGGCGGGCGCTCGACAATGGAAAGCCGTGCCCGTTGGGAGGGCGGCCGCATTCCGGCGGGGCTGCTCCGCCTCAGCGTCGGCCTCGAGGATGTCGACGAGATCTGGGCAGATCTCGAGCGGGCGCTCGAAAACGCCTAGAGGAAGCGCGAGACGGAAGAGCCGGAGAGGGGACTCGAACCCCTGACCCACGGTTTACAAAACCGTTGCTCTACCAGCTGAGCTACTCCGGCCCGGCGCCGGACATCGTACGCGGAGGTCCCGTGCCAGACACCTCGGTGTCTGACACCTCTTCCACCCCACCGCTCGTCAGGCCAGAACTTGGCGGCCGGCCTGGTGGTTCAGGATCTTCCGCTTGACGCGCTGCAGGGCGTTGTCGATCGTCTTCGTGTCGCAGCCGAGATCCTCGGCCATCTCCTCGTAGGACGAGCCTTCGAGGTAGAGCCGCAGCGCGTCGGCCTCGAGTGACGAGAGCGTCGTCGCAGGCAGCCGACCAGCGCCTGGAGCTCTTCCGTCGAGATGACCTGCACGGACGGCTCGTGCACCGGGGCGGCGGGAAGAGCATCGCCGAGGCTGACGTCGCTGTCCGATCCTTGCCGGCGGGGTGTGACTGAAGGAGACGTAGGTGTTCAGCGGCGCGTGCTTGAAGCGGGTTGCGGTCTTGATCGCGGTGATGATCTGGCGCGTCACGCACAGTTCGGCGAACGAGCGGAACGACGTCTCCTTGTCGGCGCGGAAGTCGCGCACGGCCTTGTAGAGACCGACCAGACCCTCCTGGATCAGATCCTCGGAGTCGCCGCCGGCGAGGAAATACGAGCTCGCCTTCAGCCTGACGAACGAGGTATAGCGGCGGATCAGCGCGTCCAGCGCGACCGAGCTGCCGTTGCGCGCCTTCAGGACGAGCTGCAGATCCTCAAGCTCTCGTTGAACCTTCTGGGGACTCTTTGGTGCAGTTGCTGTACGGACGGTCACGGCAAAACCCCCGTAATTCGGTCGCTTTTCCGGCGGCCTTCAGCTATCTGTCCGCCGAAGCCTCACCCTTAACTTGAGGTCAATCTAGCAATGTTGCGCAAGGAACACAAGTCCCTTTTGCAACTGCGTCTGTTTGCTCGGCCGTTTGCTACTCGCCGCGACGAAGACGCTCGAGCCGTGCACGTGTTTCGGCGTCGAGCTTGCCGGCCAATCCGCCGGGCGTCTGCGGCGGGACGGAGTGGGGCTCCAGATCGCGGAGGAATGTCTGCGACGAGAGCTTGGCGACATCGGCGCCCGCGGCCGATGCGACCGTCGAATCGCTGGTCACGAGGGTCACCTGCTCGTTCGAGCGATGGTCGAACGCGAGGCTCTCGAGCAGGGTGTCGGCGTGCGCCGCGTGGCGGACCTCGAGGGGGCCGCGCACGTAGTCCTCGCCCACACCGTCGAAGACGACGATCCCGCGTCGCCCCGCGCATCGCGACGAAGCTCGCGAGCTTGTCGACCAGCTCGCGCACGTCGGCGAAGTCTCCGGCGTGCAGCAGGTTGAAGCCGTCGAACAGGTAGACGCTGTCAGGCACCTCGGCGGCGGCGCGCTTCGTACAGGAGGACGGCGGCGGCGACGCTCACGTTCAGCGACTCGACGCGGCCGTGCTGCGGGATCGACACGAGCCCGTCGCACATCCGCCGAACGAGCGGCCGCAGGCCCTTGCCCTCCGCGCCGAAGACGAGCGCGAGACCACCTGCGAGATCGGCGTCCCACATCGGGGTCGATCCCTCGCCGGTCGCAGCCCCGTAGACCCAGAGGTCAGGCCCCTTCACCTCCTCGAGATAGCGCGCGAGGTTCGTGACGACGGCCACCGGAAGATGCTCGACGGCGCCGGCGGAAGCACGGGCGACGGCGGGTGTGACGACCGCCGAGCCGTGCGCCGGCACCACGACGCCAGTGGCACCCGCCCCGTCGGCGCTGCGGCAGACCGCACCGAGGTTACGCGGATCGGTGACCCGGTCGAGAACCGCCAGCAGCGGCTGCGGCTGCGCCGCGAGCTCGTAGGCGTCGGCATAGCGATAGGGCTCCACCATGGCGACGAGGCCTTGATGGTCACGCGTCGCTGCCCGCTCGGCGAGGTCGCGCTCGCTCTTCACCTTCGACTCGCGCGTCGGCCAGCCACGGCTCGGCCTTCAGCGCACGTTCGGTCGCCCAGACCTCGAGCACCGCGCGCCGACCCCGCAGGGCTTCGCGGACGGCCTGCCTGCCATAGACGAAGTCCGTGGTCATAGGTCGCTGCGGACGAGCACGTAGCCGCCACCCGGCTCGTCCCGCATCTCCCAGCCCAGGGCGGCCAGTTCGTCGCGCAATCCGTCCGATGTGGCGAAATCCCGCTCCAGACGGGCGTTTGCGCGCCTTTCCGCGAGTGCTTCGACCTCGGGCGGAGCCTGCTCACGGACAGCAAGCGACGCCAGCCCGAAGAGTGCGAGACCGCGCTCCAGAAGCTCGAGTTGGCCGTCCGACGCCCATTCGTGCAGTACGGCCAGGGCGCGCGGCGTGTCGAAATCGTCGTCCAATGCCGCTGCCAGCGATTGCCAACGCTCTGCAGCGGCGGGAGCCGGGGCGAGCGTAAACGCGTTTCGCAGCGTCTGCAGCCGCGCCGTCGCCTGTGCGAGAGTGGCGTCCGAGTAGTCGACCGGCTTGCGCCAGTGCGCGCCGAGGAAGAAGACGAGCAACGCCTCGCGGCCCCACCGGTCGAGCGCCTCGCGCAGGGTTTCGACGTTCCCGAGCGACTTGGACATCTTCTCGCCCGTGAACCGGAGCATGCCGTTGTGGGCCCAGATCTGAGCGAACGGATGACCGAGCGCCCGCGACTGCGCCACTTCGTTCTCGTGATGCGGGAAGACGAGGTCGAGGCCGCCGCCGTGGATCTCGAACGCCGGCCCGAACACCTGCTCGGCCATCGCGGAGCACTCGATGTGCCAGCCGGGCCTCCCCCGGCCCCAGGGCGACTCCCACCACGTGTCTTCGGTACCGGGCTTGTTCGCCTTCCAGAGTGCGAAGTCGCGACCGTCCTCCTTGAGCGGGTTCGGCTCCTGCTCCTCCACCTGGTCCGGCCGCTGCCCGGAGAGCCGTCCGTACTCCGGAAAGCGCGAGACGCGAAAGTAGACGTCTCCCTGCACCGGGTAGGCGAAGCCGCGGTCGACGAGCTCCTCGATGAACGCGACGATCGCGGGGATCGACTCGGTCGCCTTCGGCAGATGATCGGGCATCCCGAGGCCCAGGTCGCCGGTGTCGTCCAGATACCACTGTGTCGCGCGCGCGGCGAGCTCGGCGCTCGCACCTGGCGCCGCGTCGTAGATCTTGTCGTTGACGTCGGTGATGTTGTGCACCAGCACCGCCTCGTAGCCCGACGCGAGCAGCCACGAGCGAAGCCACATGCCGACCAGGAAAGGCCGCGCATTGCCGACGTGGGCGCGCGCGTAGACGGTCGGTCCACAGAAGTACATCCGCACCGGCCCCGGGGGCGGCGGCAGCTCGACCAGCGAGCGTGAATACGTGTCATAGAGGCGCATTGGGGGTCCTAGTGCCGCGGCTGTGCTCTAGAGCGCCGCGGCTGTGCGGCGGAGCGCCTCGTCCCGCGGCAGAGCACGCAGGACGGCCCACAGCTCAGGCCCGCGGTCGCGGCCGGTGAGCGCCAGGCGCAGCGCCCGGAGATCGCCTCCGACGGCCTTCAACTCACGGATCACGCTCTTCGCCTGCTCGGTACTGAGCGCCTCGGGCAGCGGGACGCGCAGCTCCACGAACCGCTCGAGCGTGTGAGGGCTGCGCGACGCCTCGACCGCGGCGGGCGGGACGAGAACCGTGTCGGCAAGCCGCCGCCCTTCGGCCAGATCGTGGGCACCGCGCAGCGAGAGACGCCGCCTCGGGCGGCACGCCGACCCGGGCCGCGAGCTCCTCGTCGGTGAGGCCGGAGAGCACGTCCACCGAGAGGGAGCGAATACGGTCGAGGTCGAACCGCACGTCGTGCCGGGGCAGGTCGAGCTCCTCGAGGTACGCGCGCACCGCCTCGGCCGGATAGCCGGCGTCACGAAGGGCGGCGACGGTGGCGCCTTCGGCCCGCTTCGACAGCTTCTTGCCGTCGTCTCCCACCATCAGGCCGTGGTGGGTGACCCTCGGCGGCTCCGATCCGAGCGCGCGATGGAGGTCGGCATGCAGCTGCTCGTTGGGGCGGTGATCTGAGCCTCGGACGACGTCGGTGATGCCGAAGTCGATGTCGTCGACCACGCTCGCGAGATGAAACGTGGGTGTGCCGTCGCTCCGCCAGAGCGGGATGCCCTGGAAGACCTGGTCGAGCCCGGCGTCCCGAGCCGCAGCGAGGTGGCGCTCGGCCCGGTCGCTCTGGCGCACCGGACCCTCGTCCCAGGTGACGCCCAGCCACCCGAGATCGGCCTCGATTGCCTCCTCGCCGCCGGGCACGTTCCGCGCCGGGTCGGTGTCGTCGATCCGCAGCAGCAGGTAGTCGCCGAGCCGCCGGTTGGCGACGGCGCTCAGAGCGTTGCCGACATGCAGCGTTCCGGTCGGGCTGGGCGCGAACCGGACACGAGTCATGGGCCGAGCCTACCCGGCCGTCGCCGAAGCGGCCGTCAGCGCAGGATGCCCGTGTGCCCGAGCGAGTAACGGCCGGGCTCCGGCCAGACCGCGAGCCCGTGCGGGCCAGGGCCGACCGGGATCTTCGCGAGCAGCCTGCCGTTCGTCGTGCTGATCGCGTAGACGACACCGTTGTAGCGTCCGGAGAGCCACAGCACCTTGCCGTCGGCCGAGACGTTCCCCATGTCGGGACTGCCGCCGCCGGGGAGCCGCCAGGTCTTCACGACCTGCCCGGTCGCGAAGCTGATCACCGAGATCGAGCCCGCGGAGCGGTTCGTCACGTACAGGTCCTTCGTATCGCGGCTCACGTACAAGCCATGCGCCCCGAGTCCGGTCGGCACGAAGCCCGTGACCCGGAGCTGGTCGCCGTCGATCTTCCAGACCCCGGCCACCGCCATGTCGGCCACGTAGAACGTCGAGCCGTCCGGCGAGAGCTTCACGTCCTGGGGCATGTCCTCGCGGCCATGGGGCAGAGTCAGAACACCGACGACCTTTTCCTCGGCGACATTCACCTTCACCAGCTGACCCGAGAACTCGCAGCTGGCGAGCAGGTAGCGCCCGTCGGCAGAGAAGTCGATGTGGTCGACGCCTTCGCACGGCACATGGAGCGAGTGGTGCAGATGGAACGTGTGCGCGTCGCGAAAGTCGAGGCGCGCCAGCCGCTCGGCCACGACGATCGCGTAGCGGCCGTCGGGCGTGAAGTACATGTTGTACGGGTCGTCGACCGGGATCGGCTTGCCCGGTTTGGCGGTTCGCGGGTTGATCGGCGTCAAGCTGTTCCCGACGTCGTTCGTGACGTAGAGCGTCTTCAGGTCGTACGCGGGGACGACATGCTGCGGCAAGGCGCCGGCCGCGAAGCGGTCGACCACCTTGAATGTGCGTGGATCGATCACCTCGACGTAGCCGTCACGCGTGGGGACGTAGACACGCGGGAGCGCGGCTCGCGCGGCAGGGGCGAGCATCCCCACGCGGTCGTGTGAGTAGATATCGATTGCTGCGCCGCCCGCCGTCAGCCGTAGCGCAGCGCGATGCCGCGGAACGACGACCGGGACGAGCGAGTCGAGTGTTGCGACCGTTCCGGCCGGGCCGCGCCCCCCGCGAGCAGGATGCGACCGTCGTCGGTGGCGGCAAACAGATCCGACCGTGCGACCCGAAGCGACCCAGCAATCCGGATCCGTCCCGTCATCGGATCGACCGCGACGATCCGGCTTGTCGGCGTGCCGATCGTGGCGCTCCGGCCGCCGATGATCATCGCTTCACCGCGAACCGTGGCTGCAGCCGCATGAGTCGTCGGCGCCGGCAGTCGGCCGAGCAGCTTCACCGTCCCCGTCGGGAGGCTGACCGAGTAGACGGCGCTCGATGCGGTGCCGTTCGGCAGCGATCCCCCGGCGACGACAAGGGTGTTGCCGACGGCAGTCACGGCCGCGTAGCGAAGCGCCGTCGGCAGGTGCGCGATGACCTGCGCCGGCTTGCCCGGCCGCCAGCGCACAACCGTGTCGAGCCAGGCCGTTCCGGTGTAGCCACCGACCACGTAGGCGTAGGCGCCGACCGCGGCTGCTGCCTGATCCGAGCTCGGGGCGGGCAGGCGACCGGCGCTCGACGTTCGTCCGGTGGCTGGATCGATGCGGACGATCTCGGCGTGCTGCGCCGTTCCGTCGCCGCCGCCGAACACGAACACGTCGGTTCCGAGCTTCACCGCGGCGGCGTCATGCACTGCCACCGGCAACTGCCCGACGACCCGGTCGGTGCGCCCCGTCGTGACCAGAATCGCAGCCGTCGATGTGTCGGCTGCGGTGAGACCTCCCGCCAGCAGCAGCCGGCCGCCTGTGAGACCGGCGCCGACCGCATTCTGCAGCGGCGCCGCAAGCTCGCCGGCCGCGCGGTCGACGACGTTGACGACGGCGGGCAGGAGCACCCCGGCGGCAAACACGGGCGGCTTTGCCTTCGCCGGGCCCGGCTTGATGGCAGCTTTCGAGTCTTTTGGCTTCGCCGACGACGCGAACCCCCACGCCGCCGCGCCTCCGACCACCGCGATCAGCACGAGGCCAAGCACCGCCCGCCGCACGCGGTGCCGTCGCTGCAGCCGCGCACGCCTTCGCAGATCCCTGCGCGTGACGGCTGGCCCTGGCGGCTCGTTAAGCAAGGATCACGAAGCTATGGCGAGAGCGTGAGGCGAGGATGAGAGCTGGCCCTCAACCGTCGTGGTGATGGTTCTGTCCCGCCCACTGCACCCAGGAATGCGCGAGCGGCAGCGTCGCAACGGCCGCGACCAGTCCGGCGACGATCGCGAGGGCGACGGCGAACTGCCTGAGCCGTGAGCCGGGAAGCGTCCGGTCGAGGTCGGCCCGCACGAGCCCCGGCAGCTTGACGATGTGCCCCAGCACGTGGGCGCTCATCGCGGCGAACCAGACGATGAAGCTCGCCTTGTGCAGCCCCACCAGCAGCCCGCGCTGGGGATGCAGCGCGAGCAAGAGGACGCCGGTGCCGAAGAGCACGGCGGTCGAAGCGACGACAAGCGGAGCGACCAGGACTCGCAGCAGCGCCGGCGGCGGGCCCTTCGCCAGATACGACGGCTCGCGCGTGTAGTAGCGCGCGAACCGCCACGCCGTCGCCGCGGTCTTGAGCACGACCACGGGGATCAGGACGACTCCGAGGAAGATGTGCAGCGTCAGCTGCGAGTGGATCAGCGGAATCGTCGCGCCCTCGGCGGCGAGCAGCACGAGGAGCACCGCCGCCGTCAGCCCGGTCAGGCGCGCGTTTCCATCGACACCGTCGCGGAGCCAACGCCACCGGCGACGCGTCGCGGGCCCACGCCGGCTGTCGAGCTCGAGAGTCATCGACGATCCAGTAAGCCCGCCTTCGATGAGGCAGGGATGAGAGCGGCCTGCGAACCGGCCGACCCGCCGCGACAATGGCCGCATGCGGGTACTCATCGTCGAGGACGAACCCAAGATGGCGGCGCTGATCGCACGGGGCCTTCGCGAGGAAGGACATGCGGCGGATGTCGCCGCCAACGGCGAGGACGCTCTGTGGATGGCCGAGGCCGCACCGTACGACGCCGTCCTGCTCGACGTGATGCTGCCGACCATCGACGGGTTCGCGACCCTGCGGCGCCTGCGCGAGCGCGAGGTGTGGGTGCCGGTGCTGATGCTCACCGCCCGCGACGCGATCGGCGACCGGGTCGACGGCCTCGACGCCGGCGCCGACGACTACCTGACCAAGCCCTTCTCGTTCGCCGAGTTGCTTGCCCGGCTGCGGGCAATCGTGCGGCGCGCGCCCGGTGAGCGACCGACGACCATCGAGGTGGGCGACCTGCGCCTCGACCCTGCGGCGCACCGCGCCTGGCGCGGCGAGATCGAGCTGGAGCTGTCGACGCGCGAGTTCGCGGTGCTCGAGCTGTTCATGCGGCGCCCCGGGGTCGTGCTCTCGCGCATCCAGCTGCTCGACGGCGCGTGGGACATGGCGTTCGAGAGCAGGTCGAACGTCGTCGACGTCTACGTGCGCTACCTGCGCGAGAAGATCGACAGGCCCTTCGAGCGCGAGTCGCTCGAGACGGTCCGCGGTGTCGGCTACCGGCTCCGGACCGACGGCGGAGCTGTATGAGCGGCGTAGGCTCGACGGAGCCGCCCAAGAGCGAAAGGCCGGCTCTGCCGGCGCGTGAGCGGGGATGAGCCGGCTGCCGGTGCGGCTGCGACTGACGCTGCCGTTCGCTCTGGCGATGAGCGCGGCGCTCGCCGCGATGGGCCTGTTCATCTACCTCCGGGTGGGCGGGACGATGCTCTCGAGCGTCGACCAGAATCTGGGCGCGCAGGTCACCGAGGCGACCCAGAACGTCGGAGAAGCGCGGCATAGCCTGATCGACCAGGACGTCAGCAGCGGCCCGACGATCGCGCAGCTCGTGCGCGCCGACGGCTCGGTTGCCGTATCGGAGCCCAAACCGCTGCCGGCGCTGGCGAGCGGGGCGGTCGCGGCCACCACAAAGGCATCGCGGTCGATTCCCGGCCTGCGTGGAATGTGGCGCGTCGAGGTCACGCCCGTCCGGCTCGACGGAGCTCCCGCCACCCTCATCGTCGGCCGCTCACTGGCCGCGCGCGCCGACACCTTGCACCGCCTGGGCCACGAGTTCCTGCTCGCGGCTCCCGTCGCGCTGATCCTGGCGCTCATCGCGGGCTACGCCCTGGCGGCAGCGGCGCTGCGGCCGGTCGAGGCCATGCGCCGCCGTGCGGCAGCCGTCACCGCAGCGACTCCGGGCCGCCGGCTGCCCGTGCCACCCGCCCACGACGAGATCTCGGCGCTCGCGATCACGCTGAACGACATGCTCGCGCGACTCGAGGCCTCGTTCGAACACGAGCGCCGTTTCGTCGCCGACGCGAGCCACGAGCTGCGCACCCCGCTCGCGCTGCTCAAAGCCGAGCTCGAGCTCGCGCTACGCCGGCCCCGCTCGCGGGCCGAGCTCGAGAGCGCTCTCGCCTCCGCGGCCGAGGAGACCGAGCGACTCACGCGCCTGGCCGAGGACCTGCTCCTGATCGCCCGCGCCGACCAGGGCCGCTTGCCGATCAGGCCGGAGCGCCTGCGGGCGTACGAGGTGCTCGACCGGGTTCGCGCACGCTTCGCCTCGCGGGCGGCGTCGCTCGGGCGCGCGCTCGAGGTCGACGATCAGGACGACCCCGAGCTGGTCGCCGATCCGCTGCGGCTGGAACAGGCAATCGGAAACCTGGTCGACAACGCCCTCAAGCACGGTGCGGGCCCCGTCACTCTCGGGGCGCGCACCCGGAGCGGCCGCGTCGAGCTGTACGTCTCCGACGAGGGCACGGGGCTGCCACCGGACTTCATCTCGCGTGCCTTCGACCGGTTCGCCCGGCCCGACGACGGCCGCACCTCGGGCGGAATCGGGCTCGGCCTGTCGATCGTGGAGCTGATCGCCGTCGCGCACGGCGGCGACGCACACGTCGTCAACCGCCTCGCCGGCGGAACCGAGATCTGGCTCTCGCTGCCGGCGGCCGGAGCGCCGTCCAAGCACCCTGCGCTTCTGAGCTGAAACCCCGTTTTAACGCCGCTCATGGCCATCTCATCCGGGGCGGCCACAGTTCCGGGCATGACCGTCGATGAGCACTCGATCGGCCGCGCGGCAGCTTTGCGCGATGCAGCCACCGGGCGAATACGCAGGACGACCGCCGCCGCGCTCGCGCTTGCGGCCGGTCTGACCGCGGCCTTCACCGCTGTCGCGGCGTCGTCGACGCACCCGCGCCACCACCCACTCCTGCGCTCGACCCAGACGCGGCGCACTCGCCTGCCGGTCGTCGTCGCGCCCGCGCCTGCACTCGTTCCCGTGGCAGGCCGCGACGATCGCGCCGCTCCGACACCAACAACTTCTCCGAATCCGTCACCGGCGCAGTCAGCGGCGCCAGCCCCTGCACCGGTGGCGGTACCTCCCGTCGTCTCCTCGGGCGGATCGTGAGCACGGCTTCGGCTGCGTTTCCCGCGCTCGGGACGACCGCCGTCGTGGTCGTCGCCGAGGCCGCCACGCTGGCCCGGGCTCGCAGCCTCCTCGAGGCCGAGCTCGAGCGGATCGACGTGGCGTGCAGCCGGTTCCGCCCCGACAGTGAGCTGGCGATCGCCAACGCAGCGGCCGGGCGTGAGGTCTCGATCTCGAGTCTGTTCGCGCAGGCGCTGCAGGTCGGCCTCGACGCTGCACGCGACACCGGCGGGCTGGTCGACCCGACACTCGGCGTGCAGCTCCGCGCGGCGGGCTATGACCGGACGTTTGCTCTCGTGCGGGTGCGCGACAGCTGGAAGCTCGTCCCCAGACCCCACTCCGTCGAGGCATGGCGCCAGGTCGAGCTCGATGCGGCGCGCGGGCTGGTGCGCGTTCCCTCCGGTGTCGAGCTCGACCTCGGCGCAACCGCGAAAGCGCTGGCCGCCGACAGGGCGGCTACGGCGATCGCCGAGGCTACGGGCAGCGGCACGCTCGTCTCGCTGGGAGGCGACCTGGCCGTGAGCGGCCAGCCGCCGCCAGGCGGCTGGTGCGTCCGGATCGCGGACGACCACCGCACAGCACCCGAGACGGCCGGCCCGCGCGTTCTGCTCGCGGGGGGCGGCCTCGCCACATCGAGCACCGCAGTCCGCAGCTGGCAGACCGACCGAGGGGAGGCGCACCACCTGCTCGACCCGGCCTCCGGGCTCCCGGCCGACGGGCCCTGGCGAACGGTCAGCGTGGCTGCGACGTCCTGCGTCGAGGCCAATGTCGCGAGCACGGCTTCGATCATCCTGGGCCACGGTGCCTCTGCCTGGCTCGCGCGGCGCGGGTTGCCGGCGAGGCTCGTCGCGCGCGACGGCTCCGTTGCCTACGTCGCCGGCTGGCCGGCCGATACCGAGGCGGACGCAGCATGACGGTCGCCCGATGAGCGCCACCCTCCTTGCCGCAGGCAACGCGAAGATCCTCTGGTACCTGACTCGCGGCAGCGGCGTCGTCGCGCTGTTGCTGCTGACCGGCTCGCTCCTGCTCGGCATCCTGAATGCGCTGCGCTGGCAAGGCAGGCGCTGGCCCAGGTTCGCGGTGGGCGACCTGCATCGCAACCTCACGCTGCTCTCGATCGTCTTCGTCGCGCTGCATGTCGTGACGACGGTCGCCGACGGCTTCGCGCCGATCGGTCTCGTCGACGCGGTCGTGCCTTTCATCTCACCGTATCGCCCGGTCTGGCTCGGACTCGGCACCGTGGCGTTCGATCTCCTACTGGCGCTGGTCGTGACAAGCCTGCTGCGGGCGCGCGTCGGGCCGAAGCTCTGGCGGGCCTTCCACTGGTTCGCATACGCCTCGTGGCCGGTCGCGGTCCTCCATTCGTTCGGAACAGGCAGCGACGCGCGACTCGGCTGGCTCGAGCTTCTCGGCTTCGGCTGCGTCGCACTGATCTCGCTGGCGGTGCTCGCACGGGTCGTCGCGGGCAGCGGCCACACCAGACCGCGCGTTGCGGGAGCGGCGGCGGCGCTGGTCGCGCCGCTGGCGATCTTCGCCTGGTATTCGACCGGTCCCGGCAAATCCGGCTGGGCGGCCCGGTCCGGCACGCCGGTGACCATCCTGGCCCGCCGGATTCCCGCCGCACAAATCCTGACGAGCGCCGTCGCTCCGCCGACCTCCTTCGCCGCCACCGTCAGAGGCCGGATCCGCGAGAGCACCGCCGGCTCGGGACGGGTCACGATCCGGCTCGACCTGAAAGTCCTCGGCGCCCCAGGTGGCGCTGCACGCATCGACCTGCAGGGCATCCCCTCGGGTGGGGGCGTCTCCTTGACCGCAAGCGGTGCTTCGTTCGTGCCTGCCACGACGGGCGCCGTCTATTCGGGGTCGGTGGTCGGGCTCGCAGGCACCAGGATCGTGGCGCGCGTCTCCGACGCCGCCGGGCAGCGGCTCGACCTGGCGTTCAATCTCTCGATCGACACCTCGTCGGGCCGCGTCACGGGGACCGTGTCGGCCAACACCAGAGGCGACGGCGAGTGAGCGCCGCCCCCGAAACGGCGTCCACCGCTCCCGGGCGTCTGCCGCGCCTGCTGCTCGAGCTGCATGCCGACGACCGGGCGGTCTCGCTCGACGCGCACCTCCGCCGTTTCGGGCCGCCCGTTGCCCGCGGCGACCTGATCGCGCTCGTCGAGGCGAGCGGGCTGCGAGGTCGCGGCGGTGCAGGTTTCCCCACCGGGACGAAGCTCGCAGCCGTCGCGGCAGAGCCGGGCCGCCCGATTGTCGTTGTGAACGGCGCCGAGGGAGAGCCCGCGAGCGTGAAGGACAAGGCGTTGCTGCGGCACAACCCCCACCTCGTGCTCGACGGCGCCGTGCTCGCCGCGGAGGCGCTCGGCGCCCGCACGGTGGTCGTCGCGGTTTCGGCAGCTGCCACCGTCGAACTCGCGCGCGTCGAGGCAGCCATCGGCGAGCGTCCCAAGCGGCGCCTCGACCGGGTGACGTTCCGCATTGCCACCGTCCCCGACCGGTTCGTCACCGGCGAAGAGACCGCCCTGCTGCAGGCCGTGGCCGGTCGTCCGGCCAAGCCGACACTCAAGCCGCCGTTTCCGTTCGAGCGAGGCCTCGACAACCGGCCGACACTCGTGCAGAACGCCGAGACACTCGCCCAGCTTGCGCTCGTCGCGCGGTACGGTCCCGGCTGGTTTCGCGAAGCGGGAACCGTCGACGCACCAGGCACGGCGCTGATCACGCTCTCGGGCGCAATCGCGCGGCGTGGAGTGCACGAGATCGAGCTGGGCACGACGGTCGGCGAGCTGATCGCACGCGCCGGCGGGGCCACCGAGCCCTTCTCGGCAGTGCTCGTCGGCGGCTACTTCGGCGGCTGGATCGGTGCCGCCGAGATCGATTCCTATCGTCTGCTGCCGGGAACGCTCGGCGCGGGTGCCGTCATCGTCTTTCCCGCCAGTGCCTGCGCCGTGGGTGAATGCGCCCGTGTGCTGCGATATCTCGCGGGCGAGAGCGCCGGCCAGTGCGGCCCCTGCGTCCACGGCCTCGCGGCGATCGCCGACGGGTTCGGCCGTCTCGCACTCGGCCGAGATGCCAGTCCGGCTGCTCTCCAGCGCTGGGGAGAGATGGTTGCCGGGCGAGGTGCGTGCCGGCACCCCGACGGCGCGGCCAGGTTCCTGGCGAGCAGCCTGGCGGTGTTCGGCGACGAACTGGCGCGACACGCACGAAACGGCGTCTGCGGCAAGGCGCAGCGACCGATCCTGCCTCTGGGACGCCCCTGATGAGCACGCGGCCGACGGTGCACGCGATCCGCGTGGATCCGATCGCCTGCGACGGCCACGGGCTCTGCGCCGAGCTGTTCCCCGAGCGGATCCGCCTGGACGACTGGGGCTACCCGATCATCGATCCGGCGCCGATCGCCGGCTCGCTCGTCGGCCACGCCCGACGGGCGGTAGCGCAGTGCCCGAAGCTCGCTCTTCGCCTGGAACAGCCCCGTACGCGGGGATAATGCGGTGAGCCCGCTACCCTGGCCCGCGTGCGTTGGACGATTGCCGTGGGGGTCACGGTCACGACGCTCGTGCTCGCCGGAGGGGCGCCGGCTACGGCGCTCCTGCCTGCTCAACGCACGGCGCTGAAGGCGGTCGCCCTCGCACGCGCGGCAAATCACCTCGATGCGGCGACCGCAGCAGCGGCCCGGCGCGAGATCACGCGCTCGGCGAAGCTGATCCGGAACCTGCCCGCCTCACGGGCCCGGCCGCTCGCCGCCTGCCTCGACCAGGTGGCGGCGCTGCAAGGCAAGCTGACGGCTCCACGCGCCGTCGCCGTGATCGGCCAGCTCGCCCTGAACGACGACTGGTTCGCCCGGCGCGGCCCGCCGCCCGCGCAGACGGACGTCGCGGATGCCGACGGCGTCGTGTACCGGTACTTCGCGGGCAGATGCTTCGAGTTCCATCCGCTCGCGAACTTCGGCGTGCTGAACGCGGACGTCGCCGCGGGCAACACCGACGCGGCGACCAAGCTGGCGACCGCCCTCGCGGCGCGCGCCGTGCCCGAGCCGGGTGGCGGACTCGGCTGGGAGTACTACTTCAACTTCAGCAACGGCCGGGCACCGTGGCTCTCGGGCATGGCCCAGGCCGTGGCGGCACAGGCGTTCGCCGGTGTCGCGGCGGCGAGCTCGTCGTCATTCGATACCGCCGGGCGCGCCTACCGGACGATCGGCGGCAAGCATCTGTTGACGCAGGTCGCAGCGGGTCCGTGGATCCGCCTGTACGGCTTCTCGTCGCTCGTCGTCCTGAATGCGCAGCTGCAGACCGTCCTCTCGCTGCAGAGCTACGCGCACTCGTCCGGGAATGGCACGGCCGGCGCCCTTGCGACACGCATGCAGACCTCCGCAGCCGAGATGCTCCCCCGCTTCGATACCGGCTACTGGAGCGACTACTCGCTGGCGGGCGACCCGGCTCCCGTCAGCTACCAGGAGTACGTCACGCAGCTGCTCCACAAGCTGGCGTCGGCCGATCCGCGCTTCGCCGCGGCCGCAACCCGGTTCACGGGCTATCTCACGCAACCGCCGGCGTTCAAGCTCTCGAACGCGCCGGTCGGCTCTGCCCGCTTCTGGCTGTCCAAGCCGGCGCATGTCGACGCGCAGTCGCCGGCCGGCCCCACCCGCTCGCTGACGCTCAACCCGGGCTGGCACACCGTGACGTGGAAGCTGCCCGCGCTTTCGGGTCTCTACCCGGTGCACCTGACCGCGCGGGACTGGGTCGGCAACACCGCGTCGATCGACGCGCTACCGATCGTGCGCGCGGCCGGGATCTCCGGAACGTCTGCGACGACCGGCCAGACCGGCGCGCCTCCCGCGCCGCCCGCTCAGCCTTCATTCGTGGTCGGCGCGGGCCTCGACGTTCCGACTCAAGGCACGCTCGCGCGGCAGCTCGGCCTGGGCGTCGTCCGCATTGGCGTGGCCTGGCCTGCCGGCGCAACCTCGCCCGACCCGGGTCTGGTCCAGGCGCTGCAACGCGTTCCGGCCGGCACGGGGATCGTCGTCGAGCTGATCGCTGCGCCGCTGCCCGCCGACGACCCGGGACGGGCGGCGCTGGCCGCGTACGCCGTCTCGCTCGCCCAGCAAGTGCCGGCCATTCGCGACCTGGTGCTCTCACCCGCCGTGACGGTTGCCACCGCCGCCGCCTATGTGGCGACCCTCGCGGCCGTCCGGCAGGCGATCCAGGCAGCGCTGCCGACGGTCGCCGTCGGCGCCGCTCTGGACGGGTCGCAGACGCCGAGGGCTTCGCTCGCGGCCCTGGTGACGGCCGCTGACATCACCGGGCAGACCGTGCTCGATGTGATCGCATTCCGGCCCGCTCCGGCCGTGGCGACAGGCGCCTGGACGATCGCCGATCTGAAGACGATCGAGACCGTGCTCGGCCAGAGCTTCACCACCGCGCCACCGCTGCTCATCGACGGGCTCGCCGCAGCGAGCGCGGTACCGCCCGCCAAGGCTCCCGTGTACGGCACGCCGCCTGCCACGGGCGGTCTCAGCGAGGCCGATCAGGGGAGCGCGTACGCCGGGACGATCACCAGCGCGAGTTGTGATCCGGCGATCGCCGGCGTGATCATCGACCGGCTCGTCGATGCCGCCACTCCGGCGCCGACCTCCGGTCTGTACTACCCGGACTCGACGCCGAAGGCGAGCGCCGCGGTGGTGGGCGCCGCGGCCGTGGCCGCGCAGCGCGGCTCGCTCGTCTGCCCGGGCGTGCAGGCCGCGGCCGGCGCAAGCGCGCTCGTGTTCCCGGCCGCGGTGGCGAACGGCGCGACCACGCCGGTGCAACTCGGCTGCGCGCGGGACTGCCTCTATCTGATCACCCTCGAGCGGGCCGATGGGGTCCCCGTGGTCGCAAAACGGGGCGCGCTGACCGGAGGCGGCGCGCCGAAGCTGATCGCGCTGCCGAAGGCACAGCTCGCGGCGGGCTCGTATCGCATCGCGGTCCGGCTCGTCACCCAGACCAACCCCGGGCCGATCGCAGTGATCCTCAGTCAGCCGCTGACGGTCTCGTAACGGCCCGCCAGCGCGGTCGCCGCCGCCGCGAACACGTCCCCGCCGTAGGCGTCGTTGAAGTCGACGCAGCCGTTCACCTCGAGCACGACGGGTCTGCGTGCCCCGTCGAGGACGATGTCGACGCCGGCCAGATCGAGACCGAGGGCGCGCACGGCCCCCAGCGCCAGTGCGGCGATCTCGCGGGAGGGCGAGACGGGCATCCGCGTCGCGCCGAGCGCAACGTTCGTCCGCCATTCGCCGGGCGCCGCGACGCGTGCGACGGCGCCGACGACCGAGTCGCCCGCCACGACGACGCGAAGGTCGCAACCCTCGGCCGGGAGCAGCTCCTGAACGAGGGCGCCGTGCTTGCGGAACCACGAGCGCTGCGCAAGCTCGCCGAGCAACTCGCGCAGCTCGGCCTTCGACTCGCAGCGGAAGACGTCCTGTCCCCAGGAGCCAAAGCGCGGTTTCACGACGTACGGCGGCTCGAGCTTCCGGGGCACGGTCGACGCCAGGAGGTGCGAGGTACGCGGGTGCGGGACCCCGGCGCGTGCGAGCAGGATCGCGGTCGCGAGCTTGTCGTGTGCGGCGAGCAGCGACGCCGCGGAGTTGAGCACGATGCTGCCACGCTGCTCGAGGCGCGACAGGACCCAGAGGCCCGGCTCGACGCCGTCGAGCGTCGGGAGGACGTCGACGCGCCCGAGCACGAGGTCGACGGGCGAGGCGTCGACGGCTTCGAGCGGCGTCGCGATCGAGGCTGCAAACCCGCGGTCGGCGAGAGCCCGCCCGAGCGCGAGATTCGTCTCGGACGGGCTCCCGACGATGAGCGCGCGGCCCTGCGCCTGCCGGACAGCCGACCGGCGCGCTTCGACGGGTTCGATCAGCGCGACGCTCATACCGCCGAGTCAACTCCCGCGAGCTAAGGCCGGTGTGAGCCGCGCCGAAGAAGTAGCTAAGAGAGTCGGCGGACGGCGAGGGCGGCCACGGCCGCGAAAACCGGGACGAGCAGGAAGAACGACGAGAAGACGGCAACCACGAGAATGAGCGCGAGAGCGGCTGCGGCGGCAATCCTCGCGCCGCTGTCGAGGATCCTGACGGCAGACGCGAGTGCGAGCACGTACACGGCGACGAAGCAGGCCGAGGTCGCGCGAACGAGGTCGTCCGTGCCCGTGAGCCCGGCGACGAGTGCCACCAGCAGGGCGGTGCCGACGGCCGCGATGACCGCGAGCGGACGCCGGGGGACGCTCCGGGGCGCACCTCGCGCAAGCCAAACGGGCAGCGAGCCCTCCTCGGCCAGAGAGGCGGCGAGCTTCGCGGCGCCGCCCATGTAGACGTTCATCGTCCCCATGGTCAGCGCGACGGCGAGGACGGCGGTCGCGTCTCGGCCGGCACGGCCGAAGCCGACAGCGATCAGGTCGGCCAGCGGGACGCGCGAGCTCGTGTCGGCGGTGACCGCGATCGACGCGACGGCGAGGCCGATATAGAGCACCGTCACGGCACCGAAGGCGATCGCCATCGCGCGGGGCAGATCCGATTCCGGCTTACGGAAGTCGCCCGCCAGCTGCGCCACTGCCTCCCAGCCGACGAACAGCCAGACCAGGATGCTCGCGGCAGTTCCCGCGGCCCACCAGCCGTGCGGGGCAAAGGGCGTCCAGTTGTCTCCGGCACGCGAAGGCAGAGCGGCCGCGATGGCGACGACGATCACGCCGAGCAGCACGGACGACAGGCCAAGTTGGAGCCCCGACGAGACCCTCAGGCCGAGTGCGTTCGCAGTCAGGACGACGCCGAAGATCGCGAGCGCGACCGAGGTCGCCACGGTCATCCCGGAGCCGGTCAGGTCGGCCACGTAGTAGCCGCCGATCAGCGACACAGCAGGCGCTCCGATGAAGACGGCGGCGAGGAAGCAGCCGCCGGTGACGGCTGCCGCTGCGTCTCCGAAGCCTTCGCGCACATAGGCGGAGACGCCGCCGGCGACGGGGTGGCGCACGCCGAGCGCGGCGAACGCGATGGCGAGCGGAGCCGAGAAGATCAGCAGTCCGACCCAGGCGAGAATCGACGCGGGACCGGCAGCCTGCGCCGCCAGTGCGGGGATGAGCAGTACGCCCGGCCCGATCAGCGCGCCGACGTAGAGGGCCGCTCCACGCCACACGCCAAGGGTGCGCTCGGCGCTCACGGGTGTCATAACGTCGGCGGGGCGGCTGGACGTCCCGTGGTAGAAGAGGCCGATGGGCTACGTCGACCTCCGACACCGCGCCGACGATGATCCTGAGGTTCGGGCGCTGCGCGGGCACGCGGGCGGCCCTGTTCCGGTGCTCGGCTGGAGTGAAGACGGAGAGCTCGCCGGTCTGATCGCGGTCGAGCACCCAGCCGACCGCGAGGTTCGCCTCGTCGACGTCTTCGTGCGCGAAGAGTCGCGGCGGCGCGGGATCGGCCGCACGCTGGTGGACGCACTCGTGGCAGGCGCAATGGCCGAGCGGTTCGTGGCGCGTTGTGAGCGCGATGCCGTCGGCTTCTTCGAACGCTGCGGCTTCACCGTCCTCCCTGCTGACGAGGGGGAGGGCTTCGAGTGCGTGCGCCTGTTCTCGCCGCCGCCGGGTGCGGCCGAAGCCGTGCACGCGCTCACGCTCGCCGGCCTCGAGGCGGCCATCAGGCAGTCGTGGAGCAGCGAGACGTCGGCCGATCCCGACGAGTGGACGCCCGAGAACCCTGCTCGCGGCCAATGCGACGTCACCGCGACGCTCGTCCGCTCGTATCTCGGCGGCGAGATCCTGATCGCAAACGTCCTGCACGAGGGGCGGCGAGTCGAGCGCCATGCATGGAACCGGCTTCCCTCCGGTTTGACGATCGATCTGACGCGCGACCAGTTCAAACGCGGCGAGCTGCTCGGGGAGCCCGCCGCGGAGGAACCGCTCGGCCTCGGCAACGCGCGCGAACGGCAGGGCCTCCTGGCGGAACGCGTCGAGAAAGCCCTTCGCTTCAGGTGAAGGCCGAGCTTCTCCGCTGGTACGAGCAGAACGCGCGCTCCCTGCCCTGGCGGGCGACGCGTGACCCGTACGCGATCCTCGTCTCGGAGGTGATGCTGCAGCAGACGCAGGTCGATCGCGTGGTGCCGCGTTGGCAGGCGTGGCTGGAGCGCTGGCCTACAGCCGAGTCGCTGGCAGCCGCGTCGACCGCGGACGTGATCCTCGAGTGGCAGGGGCTCGGGTACAACCGGCGCGCGGTGACGCTCCATGCGGCCGCGCGCGTCGTCGCCGAGCGCGGATGGCCCGACGATCTGACGGAGCTGCCGGGCGTCGGGCCGTACACGGCGGCGGCGGTCGGCAACTTCGCGTTCGGCCGCGATGTGCTGCCGGTCGACACGAACGTTCGACGGGTGCAGGAGCGAACGGGTGAGGCGTTCGACGGCAGTTGCGCTCAGGCGCTCTTCGACCTGGGAGCGACGATCTGCCTGGCCCGCATTCCGCGCTGCGAGCGCTGCCCGCTCGCCGCAGCCTGCCCGTCGCGCGGCTCGCGGTACGAGCCTGCCCGCAAGCAGTCGCGTTTCGAGGGCTCGTTCCGCCAGCGGCGTGCCAACACCCTGCGCGCGGTCGCGGCCGGCGAGCAGCCGACCGACGGAGATGCGGTGATCTCCCTCGAGCGCGACGGCCTGGTCGTCGTCACCGACGGCCGAGTCGCCCTCCCGCGCTGACAAGCAGGGTCGGTCGACCGTAGAGCATTCGATTGTCAGCGCGGCATCGCAACCGCGCCGTCATTCCGGCGCGCCATCGTTCACCGCGCCGTCATTCCACTACGTCGTCATTCCGCTGGGCCGTGATTCCACCGTGTCGTCATTCCACCGCGCCCCGGCCAACAGGCCCGCCCGACAAGCCTCGCAGCCTCCCGCCACAGTCGACTCGCGCGCCCGGCACCGGGTTTGTCCTCAGCGATCCCCGACAGCAGGGCCGCAAAACAGTCCGGGCCTCCCGCCTCACGTGACTGCGGTGCCTGGCACCGGGGTTTCGCCTGCACACCGTGCCCGTTCCACGGAGACGACGCCATCGACCGTTCGGCGTATCCCGAGCTCGAACCCCCGGTGCCACGAACCCCGGTGCCAGGCACCCCGGTTTGAACTGCGGTGCCAGGCACCAGCAGTTCGGCCCTCGGCACGTCAACTGCGGTGCCAGGCACCGGGGGTTCGACCCTCGCTGAGGTGTCCGAACTGCGGTGCCAGGCACCTGCCGTTCGACCGTCGGCGCGATGCGAACTGCGGTGCCTGGCACCGGGGGTTCGGCCCTCGCTGACGTGGCTGAACTGCGGTGCCTGGCACCGGGGTTCGGCTCGCGCTGACTTGCGGTTAGGCGCGCTCGAGCAGGGCTACCGCGTGGGCGGCTAGGCCTTCGCCTCGGCCGGTGAAGCCGAGGTGGTCGGTCGTCGTCGCCCGGACGTTGACTTCGCCGTCGCCGATCGCTTCGCCCAGGCGCCGGCGCATCTCCTCGCGATGCAGGGCGATCTTCGGCTCCTCGCCGATCAGCACGCAGTCGGCATTGACCAGCCGCCAGCCCGCCTCGCGCACCTGGCCGTACGCCTCGCGGAGGAGGTCGAGCGACGACGCCCCACGGAACCGCTCCTCGCCCGACGGGAAGAGCGAGCCGATGTCACCCAGACCGGCTGCGCCGAGCAGCGCATCGATCAGCGCATGTGCGAGCACGTCACCGTCGGAATGACCCGCGAGGCCGCGCGCGTGATTGAGCGTGACGCCTCCGAGCACGAGCGGTGAGGCTACGTCGAACGCATGCGCATCGACGCCGATCCCGACGCGGTAGCTCACACGATCACCCTCGGAAGCTCATCGAGGCTCGAGATCGAAATGGCCTCCGGCGGCGCCGCATGCAAGAGCCCCCACGGCCCTCGGCGAACGTGCACCGCCGTCATGCCGGCCGCGAGCGCAGGCAGAACATCGTTGTCGACACGATCGCCAACGTACGCGATCTCGGATCGCTCGAACCCGCTCTCCCGCACGATCCGGTCGAAGAACTCCGGCGCCGGCTTCGCAACACCCCAGCGAGCCGACGATCCGACGATGTCGACGTGGCTGCGCAGATCGTCCTCGACGAACGCCGGCGTGTTGCCGACGGCTCCCGTCAGTAAGCCAGACGCGCGCACCCGGGCGAGACACGCGAGCGCGTCGGGAAAGAACTCATCCAGCTCCCAGGTCGAGGCGGGATGCTCGACGCCGAGGATCTCCCACACGCGATCGTGATGCTCGCCACGCGCAGCCAGACCCCCGAGGACGCCCATCAACGAGAAGCGCGGGACGCCGGCCACGTCGGCCGCACGCTCCCACATCCCCGTCTCGTCGATCAGCGTCGACCCCACGTCGAAGAAGATTGCCTTCAGCGGCCCTACAGCCACGCAGCCACCCGTTCGAGGTCGGCCTGCGTCGTCACCTTCAGCAGCCGCTCGTCTCCCGCCACGACGGCGACACGCCCCCCGCCCGCCTCGACGAGCGACGCGCAATCGGAGCCCTCACCATCGATCGCGGCTCTGAGCACGGCCGCGACGAACGCCTGCGGCGTCTGCACCGCCACCAGCTCGTCGCGCACGAGCGTCTCGGCGACTCCACCGGCCTGCACCCGCTTCACGGTGTCGGTCACCGGCAACCCTGGAACGGCGCCGTCCCAGCCCAGCGCCAGAGCCTCGAGCAGGCGCGGAATCATGTCGTCGGGAAGCACGGGGCGCGCCGCGTCATGGACGACGATCACCGCCGCCTCGTCCGGTACCTCCGCCACGCCCAGACGGACCGACTCCGACCGCGTCTCGCCACCCGTCACGCACGCAGCAACTTTCGACGCACCAAGCTCCTCAGCGAGGAGGATCGCCGGCTGTTCCCAGTCGACGGGAACCACCAGCACGACCCCGTCGACCGCGTCGCTCTCGTCCAGCCGCCGCAGCGACTCGGCGAGCAACGGTAGCTCGCCGAGACGCACGAACGCCTTCGGCCGCCCGGCCCCGAGCCGATCCCCTCGCCCGGCGGCGACGAGAACGGCCCAGGTCGTCACTAAACCGCGGCCGGAGCCTTGGTCTTGACTGACGCGGTCTTCGCGGCGGCTGTCTTGACTGGCGCTGTCTTCGCCGGCGCAGTCTTGGCAGCGACGGTCTTCGCAGCCGGACCCTTCGCCTCGGCAGCCACCGCGACGGCGGCGTCACCGTTCGCGCCAGGAGCCTTCCGCGCGGAAGGCTTCACCTTCGCGCCGGTGGTCAAGGTCTCCTCGAGCCACGCGAGAGCGTCGTCCTCGGACATCGTCTTCGCGTACATCAGCTCGGACGCAAGGATCTTCTTCGCCTTGACGTACATCTGCTTCTCACCGGTCGAGAGGCCCTTCTCACCATCGCGCAGTGCCAGGTTCCGAACGACTTCAGCGAGCTCGTAGATGTCGCCTGTCTTCATCTTGTCGCGGTTGTGCTTGAAGCGGCGATTCCAGTTCTTCGGCATATCGGTACCGCCCGAGGTCAGGTACTTCACGACCTTCTTGACGGCCTCTTCGTCGATCACTTTCCGGAGCCCCACCAGCTCCGCGTTCTCCGCCGGCACGTTGACGGTCATGTCGTTGTGCAGAATCTTGATCGTCAGGTACTCGCGCTTTTCGCCGAGCACATCGCGCTTCTCGCGCTTGACAACCGTTCCCGCGCCGTGGTGCGGATACACCACCTTGTCGCCGACCTTGTACAAGCTGCCGCTCCCCTTTGTCTTTAGTCGCGTTTGTCGTTAGTCGCGAAACGGCCGGCGGCCTCTTAGGGGCTCCACCGGCGGAAGGACACGGTAGCAGAAGTGTGACAAAACCGCCACGTTTGCAGGGCTTTTGAGAGAAAAACCCTGCTCAGAGCGGGTTTGCGCCGAGCGCGGCCGAAAGGGCCGCTCTCAGGGTCTCGGCTTCGATGGTCGCGCCCTTGGTTCCCGCCGGCGCAAGAACCGCCCGGAGACCGAGCTTGCGGCACTCCTCGACCCGCCGGTCGGCCTGCGCGGCCGTGCGCAACCGGCCGGTGAGGCCGATCTCGCCGAACGCGCCGAGGCTCTCCCGCACCGGCGTCCCCTGCGCCGCAGAGGCGATGGCCAGCGCGATCCCGAGGTCGGCGCCGGGCTCGTCGATGCGCACGCCACCGGCGACGTTGACGAAGACGTCGGCGCCCCCCAGCGGAAGGCCGGCGTGACGCGCCAGTACCGCCACGATCATCGCCAGGCGCTTCGGGTCGACACCCGTGCCGACCCGCCGGGGCATCGCCAGGTCGGTGGGCGACACGAGCGACTGGATCTCGAGCAGCAGCGGCCGGGTTCCCTCGAGGACGCAGGCGACCGCGGCGCCCACCTCACCCGCAGGCGACCGCCCGAAGACCTCGGACGGATCGGGGACACCGACCAGACCGGCGCTCGTCATCTCGAAGATGCCCAGCTCGTTGGTCGACCCGAACCGGTTCTTCACCGCGCGCAGGATGCGATGCGCGTGGTAGCGGTCGCCCTCGAACTGCAACACGCAGTCGACGAGGTGCTCGAGCACACGCGGCCCCGCCACCGACCCGTCCTTCGTGACGTGACCGACGAGGAATGTCGCGACGCCCGACTCCTTCGCGACCCGCAGCAGCCGCGCCGCAGCCTCACGCACCTGGGAGACGGAGCCCGGCGCCGAACCGACCTCCTGCGACCAGAGCGTCTGCACCGAATCGATCACGCAGACCGCAGGCCGCTCGCGCTCGAGCGTCGCGCAAACCGCGTCGAGCTCGGTCTCGGCGAGAATCTCCACGTCGTCACAGCCGCCCAGGCGAGCCGCACGCAGCTTGACCTGCGCCACCGACTCCTCGCCCGTCACCAGCAGCGCCCGGCGGTCGCGCGAAATCGCACCCAGCGCGGCCAGCAGGAGAGTCGACTTACCGACGCCGGGCTCGCCACCGACGAGCACGAGCGACGCCGGGACGAGGCCGCCACCGAGCACACGGTCGAGCTCGGGCACGCCGGTCGAGATCCGGTCGGCCTCCTCGGCCACCACGTCGACCAGGCGGAGCGGCGCCACGACGGCCACCAACGGCGCGCCGGGCGAGCCGCCACGCTGCGGCAGCGCCTCGAGCTCCATCGTCCCGAACTCGCCGCAACCGGGGCAGCGACCGAGCCAGCGGCCCGAGGTCGTGCCGCATTCGGTACATGCGTGCTGGATCGCCGCCGCCTTCGCCACCACGTCACCGTAGAGACAGCGGCCGACGGCGCGGGTGCCGGCTTGCAGACGATCTGTCCCCAGACGGCGCGCTCACCGACGGTCGGGATAAGTTCTCACCGTGCCAAGCCGCAAGCTTCGATCGCAGCGCCGGGTGGTCGAGCAGTGCTCGATGCTGCGTTCTCAGGTGGCTGCTGCGCTGCCGACCGCAGACGCCGGTGACGCGGACGCGATCAACACCGTCTGGCAGGGCGAGGGTCTCGGCACCCTCCTCTGGGCGCTCGGGCTCAAGGAACTGCCGCCCTACGACACGCCGTTCGCAACCGAGGAGGTCGTCGCCGTGGACCCCTCCGGCGGCCGTTTGCGCACCCTGCGCGACATCGAGCTCGAGCTCGACGCCGCGCGACTCTGGCACTGGCGCGCGCGCACAACGCTGATCCAGGCGATCGGCGGAACCGACCTGCCCGAGCGATTCTCGACGTTCGATCAGCTCGTCGGCGCGACCGCGATGCGCGGGTACGAGGAAGGCATCCTGCCGAGCCCGCTGCGCGGTGACTTCCGCGCGTTCGGCAAGGTCTACAAGCAGCTCTCGGAGACGCAGCACGCCGAAGCCCACTCGATCGCGTACGAGCGCCACCACGCTCTGGCCTGGCTCTGCGGAGCGGGCCGGTCGTGGGACGACGTCACGCTCGACACCTGATAGAGCCTCCTATATTATCGCCTGCGATGGAACGGATCGACCGCTACGCAGATCTGATCGTGAAGGTCGGCGTCAACGTGCAACCCGGCCAGACGGTGTTCATCGACTCCGCCGTCGACCACGCCGACCTCGTCCGCGCAGTGGCGCGGTCTGCCTACCGCGCGGGCGCCCGCTACGTCGACGCGCGGTACGTCGACCCACACGTCCGCAAGGCGTTCATCGACCTCGCGCCGGCGGAGATGCTCACCGAGACGCCCGCCTGGCTGCTCGAGCGGGTCGAGGCGCTGGCGGACAACGGCGCTCTGATCATGATCGCCGGCGAGGCCGAGCCGGAGCTGCTCGCGAACTCCGATCCGGCACGCGTCGGCAAGGCGCGCCCGATCGCCGCCTTGACCCGCCAGCTGCGCGCCCAGAACGACCGCACCGTGGCCTGGACGATCGCAGCCAACCCCACCGCCGGACAGGCCAAGATGATGTTCGGCGAGCCCGATGTCGAGCGGCTCTGGGACGCGGTGGCCCACACGGTGCGCCTTGACGAGCCCGACCCGGTCGAGGCGTGGCGGGACCACCTCGAGCGACTCGGCGTCCGTTGCGCCCAGCTCGACGCTCTCGAGCTCGACGCCGTCCACTTCAGCGGCCCCGGCACCGATCTCACGGTCGGCCTCCTGCCGGGCTCCCACTGGCAAGGCGGCGGCACACAGACGCAAGCGGGCGTCCCCCACGTCGCGAACCTCCCGACCGAAGAGGTCTTCACGTGCCCGGACTGGCGCCGCACCGAGGGAACGGTTCGCTCGACCCGACCGCTGGCCCTCGGCGGAACGATCGTCCGCGACCTGGAGGTCTCGTTCTCGGGCGGGAGCGTCGTCGACGTCACGGCGTCGAGCGGAGCGGATGTCGTACGGAGCCAGCTCGACACCGACGAGTTCGCCCGCCGGCTGGGCGAGGTGGCGCTCGTCGACGGCACCTCCCGCGTGGGCCAGACGGGACTGACCTTCTACAGCACCCTCTTCGACGAGAACGCGACCTGCCACATCGCCTACGGCGCCGGCATCGTCCACGCCGTCGAAGGCACCGGTGGCCTGTCGCCCGAGGAACTGCGCGACCGGGGCGTCAACGTCTCGGCCGTGCACACCGACTTCATGATCGGAGGACCCGAGGTCGCTGTCGACGGCATCACCCGCGACGGCCGGACGATTCCGATCATCCGCGAGGACGAGTGGCAGCTCCCTTAGCCGACGAGCGCCTGGAGCGATACGCACAGCTCGCGGTTCGCGTCGGCGTGAACATCGCCGACGGGCAGATGGTCTTCATCTCAGCGCGAGTCGAACATGCGCCGCTCGTGAGGGCGCTGACGCGCGCCGCGTACGGGGCCGGGGCGCGCTACGTCGACGTCTACTACGTCGACCAGCACGTGCGCCGGGCCATGATCGAGTTCGGGCCTGACGCGACGCTCGACTACACGCCGGCCTGGCTGATCGAGCGCTGGGAGGCGATGCGGGGCAACGCGATGATCGGCACCACGGGCGACCCGGAGCCTGAGTTGCTGGCGGATCTCCCCGGCGAGCGGGTCGGCCGAGCCCGCATGCCGCTCCTTGCAGAGGTGCAGATGGCGCAGATGGGCGACCGGGTGGTCAACTGGACCGGACTCGCCTGTCCCTCCGCCGGCTGGGCCCAGAAGATGTTCGGCGAGCCCGATCTCGAGCGGCTCTGGGATGCGGTCGCCTTCTGCACGCGGCTCGACGAGCCCGATCCGGCCGCGGCCTGGCAAGCGCACATGGACCGCCTCGAGCGCCGGGCCGCAGAGCTGAACGCACGCGGCTTCGATGCGCTCCACTATCGCGGCCCGGGCACGGACCTGACCGTCGGGCTCCTCGACCAGGCACGGTGGATGAGCGCCCGCTTCGCCACGGCCGACGGCATCGAGTACGTCCCGAATATGCCAACCGAAGAGGTCTTCACGACCCCCGACTGCCGGCGCGCCGACGGCGTCGTCACCGCGAGCCGTCCGCTCGCGCTCGGCGGGGACGTCATCGACGGGCTGAGGCTGACGTTCGAGCGCGGCCGGATCGTCGACGTCCAGGCAGAGCACGGCGCCGAGCTGGTGCGGGCGCAGCTCGCGAGCGACGAGCGCGCGAGCTTCCTCGGCGAGTTGGCGCTGGTCGACGGGACGTCGCGCGTGGGACAGACCGGGCTCACCTTCTTCGACACGCTCTTCGACGAAAACGCCACCTGTCACATCGCGTACGGCTTCGCGGTCGTCGAGGCGATCACCGGGGAGCCGGGCGAGGGAGTCAATATCTCCAGCGTCCACACCGACTTCATGGTCGGCGGCCCACAGCTCGACGTGGACGGCATCACCCACGACGGCGTGGCAGTGCCGATCCTCCGCGACGACGTCTGGCAGCTGCCCGAGTGACCGAAACCGACCGGCTGGAGCGCTACGCCGAACTGGCCGTCCACATCGGCGCCAATGTACAGCAGGGGCAACTGGTCGAGATCCACGCAGACGTCGAGCACGCGCCGCTCGCCCGAGCCGTCGCGCGCGCCGCATATCGGGCGGGCGCACGCTACGTCGACCTGCGCTACGTCGATCCGCACGTCCGGCGCGCGCTGATCGAGCACGCACCCGACGACGTCCTGTCGTGGACGCCGCCGTGGCTGCTCTCGCGGGCCCGGACGTTCGGCGACGAGCAGGCCGCAACCATCGCGATCTGCGGCGAGGCGGAACCCGATCTCCTCGCAGACCTCCCCGGCGATCGCGTCGGCCGCGCGCGGATGCGCGAGCTCAACGCCGAGACGATGCGCCAGACCAACGAGCGGCTGACGAACTGGACGGTCGTCGCTTGCCCGAACGAGGGCTGGGCCACCCAGGCGTTCGGCGAGCCGGACGTCGACCGGCTGTGGGACGCCGTGCTGCGGTGCGTCCGGCTCGACGAAGACGACCCCGCGGCAGCCTGGCGGACGCACATCGCCAAGCTCAACGCCCGCGCGGCCGCGCTCAACGACCTGGGCCTCGACTCCCTGCACTACCACGGCGGCGGGACCGAGCTGACAGTCGGGTTGCTGCCCGAGTCCAGGTGGGCCGGAGCCGAGTCGCTGCGCAGCGACGGCCTGCCCTACGTCGCCAACATGCCCACGGAGGAGGTCTTTACGACCCCGGACTCGCGCCGTACCGAGGGCGTTGTTCGGGCGACGCGGCCGCTGCCGCTCGACGGCAGTGTCGTCCGGGGGCTCGAGCTGAGGTTCGAGGGCGGCCGGATCGTGGACGTGCAGGCCGAGACCGGCGCCGACGTCGTGCGCGGCGAACTGGCAACCGACGACCGGGCGCCGTACCTCGGCGAGATCGCGCTCGTCGACGGCGAGTCGCGGGTCGGGCAAACCGGAATCGTCTACTTCGACGCGCTCTTCGACGAGAACGCCGCGTGCCATATCGCGTACGGCTCCTGTTACGCCGAGTGCCTCGACGGAAACAGCCTCGTGCCGGGCGCCAACGAGTCCGCGGTGCATACCGACCTGATGATCGGCGGCCCCGATGTCGCCGTCGACGGCATCACGCGCGACGGGACGATCGTGCCGCTGCTGCGGGACGACGTCTGGCTGCTCGGCGTCTAGAACGACCGAGGGGCCGGTTGCGCCGGCCCCTCGGAAAACGTGTCAGACACCGAGGCGTCCAACGTTCTACTCGTCGTTCAGCAGCTCGTCCGGCGGAGCGTCGGGCGCGCTCGCGACACCGATCGCCTCCGGCGGTGCCGGCGGGACGACCGTGATGTCGACCTCCTCGTCGTCCCTGCGGGTGACGACGATCGTCGAGCCCGGCTCGAGCTGCCGGCCGAGGACGAAGTCCGCGAGCGGATCCTCGATGTATCGCTGGATCGCGCGACGGAGCGGCCTGGCACCCATGGCCGGGTCGTAGCCCTTCTCGACCAGCAGATCCTTCGCCTCGGGGGCCAGCTCGATCGTCACCTCGTGCTCGGCCATCTGCACGCGCAGGCGGTTGAGCATCAGGTCGACGATCTGCAGGATCTCGCCCTTGGCGAGCTTCGGGAACACGATGATCTCGTCGATCCGGTTCAGCAGCTCCGGCCGGAAGACCTTCTTCAGGTCGCCCATGACGCGGGTCTTCATGTCGTCGTACGAGAGCCCCTCTTCGCTGGAGAGCGTGAAGCCGAGCGACACGTTCTTCGAGATCGAGGCGGAGCCGATGTTCGACGTCATGATCACGATCACGTTCCGGAAGTCGACCTTGCGGCCCTGCGAGTCGGTCAGCTTCCCGTCCTCCAGGATCTGCAGGAGGATGTTGAAGACGTCGGGATGCGCCTTCTCGATCTCGTCGAACAGGATCACCGAGTATGGCTTGCGCCGCACGGCCTCGGTGAGCTGGCCGCCTTCGTCGTAGCCGATGTAGCCGGGAGGCGAGCCGACGAGCCGGGACACGGCATGCTTCTCCATGTACTCGGACATGTCGATCTGGATCATCGCGTCGTCGTCGCCGAACAGGAACTCGGCGAGTGTCCGAGCGAGCTCGGTCTTCCCGACGCCTGACGGGCCGAGGAAGATGAACGAGCCGGTCGGCCGCTTCGGATCCTTGATCCCGGCACGGGCCCGGCGGATCGCCTTCGAGACGGCGATGATCGCCGCGTCCTGGCCGATGACCCGCTTGTGGAGCTCCTCCTCCATGCGCACCAGCCGCTGTGACTCGGCTTCGGTGAGCTTGAAGACCGGGATTCCCGTCCACATCGAGACGATGTCGGCGATGTCCTCCTCGCCGATCTCGCGGCTGCTCGGTCTGGTCGTCCTCGCGCCACTGCTCCTCGAGCTCGCGCTTCTTCTGCGTGAGCTTGCGCTCCTTGTCGCGCAGCGAGGCGGCCTTCTCGAACTCCTGGCTGTCGATCGCGTCTTCCTTGTCCTTGCGCACCTTCTCGATCTCGTCCTCGAGCTCGCGGTAGCGCGGCGGCGCGGTCATGGTGCGGATGCGCATCCGGGATGCGGCCTCGTCGACCAGGTCGATCGCCTTGTCGGGCAGGTGCCTGTCCTGGATGTAACGGTCGGCCAGCGTCGCAGCCGCCTCGAGCGCCGCATCGGTGATCTTGCACCGGTGGTGCGCCTCGTAGCGGTCACGCAGGCCGCGCAGGATCTGCACGGTCTCGTCGGTCGAGGGCTCCTCGACGCGGATCTGCTGGAACCGCCGTTCGAGAGCGGCGTCACGCTCCAGGTACTTGCGGTACTCGTCGAGCGTCGTGGCGCCGATCGTCTGCAGCTCGCCGCGGGCCAGCGCCGGCTTCAGGATCGAAGCAGCGTCGATCGCGCCCTCGGCGGCACCCGCACCGACGAGATTGTGCAGCTCGTCGATGAACAGGATGATGTCGCCGCGCTGGGTGATCTCCTTCATCACCTTCTTCAGGCGCTCCTCGAACTCACCGCGGTACTTCGAGCCCGCCACGAGCGCGGCGAGATCGAGCGTGTAGATCTGCTTGCCCTTGAGCACGTCGGGCACCTGGCCGGACGAGATCCGCTGGGCGAGACCTTCGACGACGGCAGTTTTGCCGACCCCGGGCTCGCCGATCAGAACCGGGTTGTTCTTCGTGCGGCGCGAGAGGATCTGCATGACCCGCTCGATTTCCGTCTGGCGGCCGACGACCGGGTCGAGCTTGCCCTCGGTCGCCTGCTTCGTCAGGTTGCGGCCGAACTGGTCGAGGAGCTTGGAGCTCTTCGACTTCTCGCCGGTCGCGCCGGCGGCGCCACCCTGGCGCCGGCCCGGGCCTGACAGCATGCGAATGATCTCGTTGCGGATCTTCTCCGCGTCGGCGTCGAAGTCGAGCAGGATCCGTGCGGCAACGCCCTCGTTCTCGCGGACGAGGCCGAGCAGGATGTGCTCCGTGCCGATGTAGTTGTGTCCGAGCGACAGCGCCTCGCGCAAGGCCAGTTCGAGCACCTTCTTCGCGCGCGGCGTAAACGGGATCTGTCCGGTTGTGACCTCGTCGCCCTGGCCGACGATGCGAGCGACCTGCGCGCGCACCTCTTCCACGGTGATGTCGAGCGACTCGAGCACACGCGCGGCGAGCCCTTCCTCTTCGCGCAGCAGCCCGAGCAGGATGTGCTCGGTGCCGATGTAGTTGTGCTTGAGCGCGCGGGCCTCGTCCTGTGCGAGGACGACGACCTGGCGAGCCCGTTCAGTGAACCGTTCGAACACTAGATTGCCTCTCTACCGCCCCTATTGGCGGTGCGAGCCGATTGCCCTTTTCCGAAGGTCGCCATGGTACCCCCGCACCCGGGGGCTGCGCGGTGAGAGCCTTTCGTGCTCATTGCCGCTCCCTGAGGGCCGGAAACAGGATCACGTCGCGGATCGCGTCCTGGCCCGTGAAGATCATGGCGAGGCGGTCGATGCCCAGCCCGAGCCCGCCCGTGGGCGGCATTCCGTACGACAGGGCCTCGACGTAGTCCGGGTCGCCCTGCTCGGCCTCGACGTTGCCGCCGGCCCCCTCGTCGGCCTGCATCGCGAACCGGGCCGACTGCTCCTCCGCGTCGTTCAGCTCGCTGAAGGCGTTGCCGAGCTCGATCCCGCCGATGAAGTACTCGAAGCGCTCGACGAGAGTCGGATCGTCATCGGTGGCACGCGCGAACGGCGAAAGCTCGATGGGGTAGTCGTAGAGGATCGTCGGTTCGATCAGGGCGGGCTCGACGAAGTGGCTGTGGGCGTGATCGACCAACTGCGACCACGTCTTGTCGTGGGTCGTGTCGACCCCGCGCTCGTTCAGGCGAGCGCGCAATTCACCCTCGTCGCGGGTCCACAGACCATGCTCGGCGAGCGCGTCGACGAACCCGAGCCGGCGCCACGGCGCCTTCAGGTCGATGTCGTTGCCGCGGAAGATGACGGTCGTGCCGCCCAGCACGTCGAGTGCGACCCGCTCAACGAGGTTCTCGATCCGCACCATCGTGTCCCGGTAATCGGCATATGCCTCGTACCACTCAAGCATCGTGAACTCGTTGTGGTGCTTGAACGACACGCCCTCGTTGCGAAAGTCCTTGCCGATCTCGTAGACGCGCTCGAGCCCGCCCACGATCAGGCGCTTCAGATACAGCTCGGTCGCGATGCGCAGGTAGTAGTCCCGGTCGAGCGCGTTCCAGTGCGTCACGAACGGCTCGGCGAACGCTCCGCCGTAACGGGGTTGCAGGATCGGCGTCTCCACCTCGACGAACCCGTCCTCGTCGAGCGCCCGCCGGATCGCGGTCACCATGCGGGCCCGCACGAGGGCCTGGGCGCGCGACTCCTCGTTCATCAGGAGGTCGAGATAGCGGCGGCGGTAGCGCTGCTCGACGTCGGTGAGGCCGTGGAACGTGTCGGGGAGCGGCGAGCGGATCCGGCTCAGGAGCACCAGTTCATCGACAAGCAGGCTCGGCTCGCCGCGGCGGCTCATCGTCGGCGGCCCGACGACTCCGACGACATCGCCGAGATGCACGTCGATCTCGCCCGTCCGGGCGAGCGGGCAGAGGAGCTGAATCCTGCCGCTGCGGTCGACGAGGTCGAGGAAGACGAGCTTGCCGAGATCGCGGCGCGCGAGCACCCGGCCGGCCAGGCGGCGCGGCTCAGGCCCCTCGGCGCCTGGTTCCAGCTGGTCGGCCTCGGCGCGGACGGCGGCAATCTCGTCGCGATTCGGAAAGCGCTTCGGCGTGGCTCACGGCTCTTTGACCATAGCCCAGGCGTGCGGGCCACCCGCCGGCGTTTCGCCCTCGAGCACGACCTCGAATCCGTGGCCGGCGTAGAAGGCGAGGTTCACCTCGTTGTTCGTCAGCAGCAGACAAGGCAGCCCGTCGCGCCGGGCACCGTCGAGGCCGGGCTGCAGCAGCGCCGTGCCGATCCCCTGCCGCCGTGCCTCCGGGTCGACGCCGATCCCCGCGAGGTACCAGTGCGGTCCCGTGGCCGCGTCGGCGCGGAGCGTTTCGACCGCTCGCCCGTAGGCGAGGAACCGGCTGGTCGCGGAGCCGAGCCGGATCGGAGTCGTGACGACGGCGCGCAGCGCCGCGGCGACACGCATCGCCGTGCGGCCCGGCGGCAGCCAGCGCGCGGCCCCGCGGACCTCGCCCGGCGTCGTCCAGACGTCGGCCGCGGTCACGTCGAAGCCCACCCGGAACAGCCAGGGCAGCAATTCGGCGCGCCGCTCGGGATCGGGGAGCACCCACTCCCAGGCCGGGTCGTCCTGAAACGCCCGCGCCAGCATCTCGCTCGCAACGCGAAGCCCGGACTGCGGCAGGCGAACCACCTCCACGGATGCGGAGGTTACGCGAGCATCAGGCCGTTCAATCGCGAACCTGGTTCACCTGTGGCGAACCAGGTTCGGATCTTCAGGCGGCCATGATTTCGAGGATCTTGAACTTCAGAGCCCCGCGCGGCGCCGTCACCTCGACGACCTCGCCCTTCTTGCGGCCCATGATCGCCTTGCCGACCGGCGATTCGTTCGAGACCTTGTTCTCGGCCGGGTTGGCCTCGGCGGAGCCGACGATCTGATACTCGAACGTCTTGTTCGCCTGCATGTCGCGCAGGCGCACCTTCGAACCGACCGAAACGGCGTCCTTCGAGATCTCCTTCTTCGTGATCACGCGAGCCGAAAGCAGGCGCTCCTCGATCTGGGCGATGCGATGCTCGAGCATCGCCTGCTCGTTCTTCGCATCGTCGTATTCGGCGTTTTCGGCGATATCGCCGAACTCGCGCGCAACACGAATCCGCTCCGCAACTTCGCGGCGCTTGTCGTTCCGCAGGAATTCGATCTCCTGCAGGAGCTTTTCGTAGCCTTCGGGCGTAAGAATGACTTCCTTCAACAGGCCTCCTGAATTGCTATCCGTATGCCGCAGTCGCATTGGCACACCCCTCGAAACGGGGGGGAATGGTAGCCGCGGCGTCAATAGCTGCGCAAGAGGAGCGGGCTACCATCCTCGAAGCATGAGCATCGACCTGCGTGAATCGTGGTGGCTGGGCGACGTCGAGATCCCCTCGCGCCTTGTTCTGGCGCCGATGGCGGGAGTCAGCATGCAAGCATTTCGCCGCCAGGGACGCCGGTTCGGCGCCGGTCTCGTCTGCTCGGAGATGGTCTCGGTCGCCGGCATCCAGCACCGCAACGAGAAGACGCTCGGCTACCTGCGGGTGGGCTCCGACGAGCACCCGCTGGCCATCCAGATCTTCGGCTCCGACCCGGTCGCGATGATGGAGGCGGCGCGGATCGTCGAGGCGGCGGGCGCCGATATCGTCGACATGAACTTCGGCTGCCCCGTCCGCAAGGTGACCAAGACGGGAGCGGGCGCCTCGCTGCTCGACGATCCCGATCACGCCTGCCGGCTCGTCGAGGCGGTCGCAGGCGCCACGACCCTGCCCGTCTCGGTGAAGATGCGCCGCGGCGTCGCGAACGGCTCCCGGACGTGCCTGGAGGTCGGCCCTCGTCTGGTCGACGCAGGCGCCGCGTCGCTCACCCTGCACCCGCGGTCGGCCAAGCAGATGTACACGGGCCACGCCGATCATTCGCTGACGGCCGAGCTCGTGTCGCTCGTCGACGTACCGGTGATCGCGTCGGGCGACGTCACCTCGCGCGCCCGGGCTCAGGCCGTGCTCGCGACCACCGGTGCGGCGGCGGTCATGGTCGGCCGCGCGGCACAGGGGAACCCTTGGGCGCTGCGCGAGATCATGGGTGACGACACCGAGCCGACGCGCGACGAGGTGGTAGCCGAGCTGCTCCTCTTCATCCGCGAGACGGTGCGCGAGCTCGGCGAACACCGCGCGACCGGGTTCCTGAAGAAGTTCTACGCCTGGTACCTCGGCCGCGGCCGCTTCCCGCGCCCGTTCAAGCAGGAACTGGTCACGCTCACCACCATCGGCGAAGTCGAGCTCCGCCTGCTCGCCGCAGCGCCCGGGGCCGCCGACCTGCTGACGCTGCTCGAGGCAGAGCTGCCCGATCCCGACGGCGACGTCCTGCTCGACTCGATGCCGATCTCGATCTACGGCGGCGGCTAGACCGAGCGCTATTTCGGGTGGTTGCGCTCCCAGACGAGGCGCAGCCCCTGCAGGGTCAGCTCGGGGTCGACCACCGTGATCGTCTCGGAGTGCGGTGCGATCAGGTCGGCGAGGCCGCCCGTGGCGATCACCGGCGCGTCGGGCGCGCCCAGCTCGCCCCGGATCCGGTTGACGATTGCGTCGACCTGGCCCGCAAAGCCGTAGACGAGCCCTGACTGCAGCGCGGCGGTCGTCGTTTGGCTGATCACGCGCTCGGGCGCGGTGAACGGCACCTTCGGCAGGCGCGCGGCCCGCGCGAACAGCGCGTCCATCGAGACCTCGATCCCGGGCGCCAGCACGCCGCCCGCGAACTCGCCCGCGGCCGAGACGACGTCGAAGTTGGTCGAGGTGCCGAAGTCGACGACGACCGCGGGCGCCCCGTGCCGCTCGCGCGCGGCGACCGCGTTGGCGATGCGGTCCGGCCCCACCTCGCGTGGATCGTCGTAGCGGATCGTCATGCCCGTCGAAACGCCCGGCCCGAGCACCAGGAGATCGACACCGGCCCACCGCTCGGCAAACGCCTCGTACTCGCGCACGAGCTGCGGCACGGACGACGTGAGCACGATCCCGTCGAGCAGCTCCAGCTCGACGAACGCGCGCAGCATCACGGCAAGCTCGTCTCCCGTGTGGGCCCGGTTGGTGCCGACGCGAAACTGCTCGGTCAGAACGTCGTCGTCGAACAGGCCGAAGACGGTCTGCGTGTTACCTACATCGATCGCGAGGAGCATTCGCTGATTGTGTCTGACACCGAAGGTGTCTGACACCTTTGTGCGCCGCTCACCGCGAAAGAGGTGTCAGACACCCTGCGGGTGTCGGACACCGTCAGAGATCTTCGATCTCTGACCGCCCCTCCCCGATGCGCTTGGCCAGCGCCTCCGGCGTCAGTGTGGGCTCGTCGCCCTCGCCCCGCAACTCCTCGATCGTCACGTCACTGGAGGTGTAAACCTCGGCGCGCGGGATCATCCGCGTCGGCCGGTTCTTGTCCCACACCCAGACGTCCTCCATCTTCACGTGGAAGAACGGATACGCCGGCTGGGGCACGTATTGCAGGTCGAGCTTGTTGCAGAGGTACGTCGCGTCCTGCGTCAGAACGCAGTAGCGGAAGAGCCCGAAGACCGCGCCGTACTCCTTCTTCAGCCGAAGCTCCGCCTCTGCCTCGAACTCGTCGAGTTCGTCGAGGTGGCTCACGAGGCGGATTGTAGCCCTGCGAGCAACGCTGCCACCGTGCCCAGACCGGGAACCGGAGCCCCCGGGGCGAGCTCGGCGAGCGGTTCCAGCACGAATAGGCGCTCCTGCAGAAATGGATGCGGAACGACCAGGCCCGGCTCCTCAACGATCCGGTCGCCGTAGAGCAGCAGGTCGAGGTCGATCGTGCGCGGCCCCCAGTGGGTTCCGTCCCGCTCGCGGCCCAGCTGCCTCTCGACGTCGAGGAGCAGGTCGAGGAGCGGCCGCGGTTCGAGCTCGGTCTCGACCTCGGCGACGGCGTTCAGGAACTTCGGCTGCTGCTCGTTTCCCCACGGCTCGGTTTCGACGACCGCAGAGAGCCGTCGCGCCCCGATCAGCGTCGCGGCTTCGCGGATCGACGCTTCCCGGTCGCCGAGGTTCGAGCCAAGCCCTACGTAGGCGAGGGTCGCCATCCCTCGCTCGATCTCTCGACCGTCACCGCGCTGAACTCGACGGGCAGTCCGGCCGGCCGAACTTGCGGCTTGCGGACGCGAACCTTGAGCCACCGGGGCTCGAAGGCCTCCATGAGCACGTCGGCCGTCCGCGACGCGAGCGCCTCGAGCAGGTCGACCCGCTGTGCGCTCACCTCGCGCACCGCTTCGGCGACCAGGCGGTAGTCGACGGCGTGGTCGATCTCGTCGTCGGCCCCTCGCTCGCCGACGTCGAGCCACAGGTCGAAGACGAACGGCTGGCCCTGCAGCTTCTCGGCCTCCAGAACCCCGTGGTAGCCGTACAGCTCGAGGCCGCGCAACTCGACGATCAACCCTCCACCACCGCCCTCGCCACGGCGAGGGCCTCGACATGCTCGCGGACGTCGTGCACGCGGAGGAGCGTAGCGCCGCGCTCGTAGGCGCTGAGCGCGGCTCCGATCGAGGCTGCGACGCTCCCCGTCCGGGCGTTCGGGTTACCGGCGATCCGGCCGAGCGAGCTCTTGCGCGAGAAGCCGATGAGGAGCGGCCGCCCGATGGCGGCCAACTCGTCGAGCCGCCGGAGGAGCTCGAAATTCTGCTCGACGGTCTTGCCGAAGCCGATCCCGGGGTCGAGACAGATGTGCTCCTCGCGCACCCCTGCCGCGATCGCGAACGCGAGCCGCTCCTCGAGAAACGACTTGATGTCGGAGACGACGTCCTCGTACACCGGGTTGTCCTGCATCGTGCGCGGTGCGCCGAGCATGTGCATCAGGCAGAGGTAGGCGCCTGAGTCCGCAACGACGCCCGCGAGTTCCGGGTCGGCGCGGAGCGCGGTCACGTCGTTGACGAGCTCGACACCGAGAGCAAGCGCGCGGCGGGCGACTGCCGCCTTCGACGTGTCGATCGACACGGGCGCGCCCGCCAGCGCCTCGAGCACGGGCTCGACGCGGCGCAGCTCGTCGTCGGCAGAGACACCCTCCGAGCCGGGCCGGGTCGACTCGCCGCCCACGTCGACGATCGCGGCGCCTTCGTCGAGTAGCCGCCAGGCCGTCGCCACCGCCGTCTCGGGGTGCAGGTTGATTCCCCCGTCCGAGAACGAGTCGGGCGTCACGTTCACGACCCCCATCACGGCAGGACGCGCGAAACGGGTCTCGAGCGAAGGGCGAGTTGGCATCGTCGGCGTACTCTCGCCGCTGCGAGCGGCCGGGCGCGCCTAGGAAGTTTCGGGCTCGGGCGGCTGCATCGTGGCGCCCGGCAGCGGGAACGGGCGCGGGCGCGTCTGCGGCTGTGGCTTGCGCTCGGCAGCCGGCTTCGGATCCTCGGCCTTCTCGGGTGGCGGCGCCGGAAACACCGAGTCTTCCGACTCGCCCGACACGAGGCGCTCGAACTGGTCGCGGTCGATCGTCTCGCGCTCGATCAGGATCTGCGAGATGCGGTGCAGGTCGTCGAGGTGCTCGCGCAGCACGCGGGTCGCGATGTCGTGGCCCTCCTCGATGATCCGGCGGATCTCGTCGTCGATCTCGCGCGCGACCTCGTCGGAGTAGTCAGGCTCGTTGCCCATGTCGCGGCCGAGGAAGGGCATGTCGTGGTTCCGGCCGAGGACGCGGGGGCCGAGCTTCTCGCTCATCCCGAACCGCATCACCATCTGCTTGGCCGTCGAGGTGACCTTCTCGAGATCGTTCGCGGCGCCGGTGGTGACCTCGTTGAACACGAGCTCCTCTGCCGCACGGCCGCCGAGCGTCATCGCGATCTGCTCGAGCAGCGCCTTGCGCGTGGTGAGGTAGCGATCCTCGGTCGGCAGCGAAATCGTCAGGCCGAGCGCCTGGCCGCGTGAGACGACGGTGATCTTGTGCACCGGATCGGTGTTCTCGAGGAAGTGCCCGACGAGGCCGTGGCCCATCTCGTGGTAGGCCGTGATCCGCTGCTCCTTCTCGGACAGCAGGCGTGCCTTCTTCTCGGGGCCCGCGATCACCCGCATGATCCCCTCCTCGAGCTCCTCCTGCTCGATCACCTTCTTGCCACGGCGCGCCGCGAGCAGCGCAGCCTCGTTGACAAGGTTCGCGAGATCGGCGCCGGTGAAGCCAGGCGTCCCGGCAGCCAGTGCGTCCAGGTCGATCGCCGGTGCGAGCGGCTTGCCTTTCGAATGCACCTCGAGGATCTTCCGACGGCCGTTCCGGTCGGGCCGGTCGACGACGATCTGGCGGTCGAACCGGCCCGGGCGAAGCAGGGCCGGGTCGAGAATGTCAGGCCGGTTGGTCGCGGCGATGAGAATGATGTTGTCCTTCATCTCGAAGCCGTCCATCTCGACGAGCAGCTGATTCAGCGTCTGCTCGCGCTCGTCGTGACCGCCACCGAGACCGGCACCGCGATGACGCCCGACGGCGTCGATCTCATCCATGAAGACGATGCACGGCGACGCCTGCTTGGCCTGCTCGAACAGATCGCGCACCCGCGACGCACCGACGCCCACGAACATCTCGACGAAGTCGGAGCCGGAGATCGAGAAGAACGGCACGCCCGCCTCGCCGGCGACCGCGCGCGCGAGCAACGTCTTGCCGGTGCCCGGAGGGCCGTACAGCAGCACACCCTTCGGGATGCGCGCGCCGAGCGCCTGGAACTTCTTCGGGTTCTCGAGGAACTCCTTGATCTCCTGCAGCTCTTCGACCGCCTCGTCGACGCCCGCGACGTCCTTGAAGCCGATCTTCGGCGAGTCCGGCGCCATCCGCTTCGCACGCGACTTGCCGAAGCTCATCACCTTCGACCCGCCACCCTGCACCTGGTTCATCAGGAAGATCCAGAACCCGATCAGCAGCAGGAACGGCAGGAACGAGGCGATCAGCGACGACCACGAGAAGCCGCCGGTGCCCTTCGAGTCGAACTTCACGTTGTACTTCTGCAGCAGCTCCTGGAACTGGAGCTGCGCCTGGTCGCTCGCGTAGTGGACGGTGGCCGTCTTGCCGCCGACGAGCTTGACCGCGATCGCGCGCTTGCTCGGGTTGAAATCGGCGAACGTGACCTGGTGGGTCCGGACGTACGCCATCACCTGCGATGTCGTCAGCTTGGCCGACTTGTTGTTCTTCGGCATCAGGGTCTGACTCGCAAGCCAGACCAGCAAGACGATCACGATGAGCGGGAAGAACGCGCTACGGAAGAAACGGTTCATGTTCGGAATATGCTCAGGTTACCCGGTCGGACGCCGCTGCCGCCGCGCGCGGCACCCCCCACCGGTGTCGCATTTCGCCCCTCACACCCCCTCGGGCAGCAGATCCGGATGGAGAACGCCGACATAGGGGAGATTGCGGTATCGCTCGGCAAAATCGAGGCCGTAGCCGATCACAAACCGGTTCGGGATCTCGAAGCCGATGTACCGCACGGGCACGTCGATCTCGCGTCGCGTCGGCTTCGTCAGGAGCGCGCAGACCTCGAGACTGGCCGGCTCGCGGGATTCGAGATTCCGCATCAGATACGACAGGGTTAGGCCGGAGTCGACGATGTCCTCCACCACCAGAACATGACGCCCTTCGATGTTGATGTCGAGATCTTTGAGGATCCGCACGACACCCGAGGAATCGGTCGAAGCGCCGTAGCTCGAGATCGCCATGAAGTCGATCTCGCACGGGATCGTCAGCGAGCGCATCAGATCGGCCATGAAGAAGACGGCACCCTTCAGCACGCCGACGAGCAGCACCTCGCGGCCGGCGTAGTCGAGCGACAGCTCGGCGCCGAGCTCGCGAATCCGCGTCTGGAGCTCCTCCTCGCCGATGAGGATGTCGCCGACGCCTTGCTCTAGTTCAGCCTGGGACACGGTTGGCGCTCACTCCTTCCGCCTCGACGATACCGGGCACGGCGACGACCTCGTTGCCGCGGACGACGAGCGGCCACCCCTCACGGTCGGAACGCGGGATCTTCGCGTCGACGAACACGTCCTGAATCTTCTTCGATCGCCCGGCGAGCCGGTCGCCCGGCCGCCAGCCCCGCACCCGCAGCCCGGGCAGGCTGGAAGCGATCAGCCATTGCCCCCACTCGACCTCGCCCCGCAGCTCGACCGGCCCGCGCTCGAGCCAGAGCCGGTCGTGCTCCCGCACCGCCTGGACGCCGCCGCCGAGGTCGACGCGCTTCGAGCCGGGCGCGGCATCGAGCAGCTCTGCGAGCGCCGGGGGGAGGATGCGCCGCTCGTCGAGCGAGCGGAGGATGTTCTCGCGTGCCGCCGGATGAATCTGCTCGAGGGCCGGCAGCACTTCACGGCGCAACAGGCCCCGAACCGTGCCCGCGTTGGACGAATCGACGCGAAACTCGAGGCCCCGCTGGTGGCAATAGGCCTCGGTCTCCTCGCGCCACAGGCAGAGCAGCGGCCGGATGACGCCATCCTCGCGCTGGAGCTTGATACCTCGCGTGTTCCCGCTCGTCACAAGGCGGTAGAGGATCGTCTCGACCTGGTCGGAGAGCGTGTGCCCGGTCGCGCGGAGCCGGCCTCGGCCCTGCGCGTACCGGAGCTCGCGCAGCTCGGCCTCATTTTTCCCGGCGCCTGGGGCCGCCACGACGTCGGCGCCCAGCTCCCGCGCACAGAAGGCGGCGTCCGCGTCGGACTCCTCGCCCCGGAGGCCGTGGTCGACGTGGAGCGCTGAGACCTCGTAGCCCAGCTCGCGCAAGACGTGCTGGAGGCAGGTCGAGTCGGCGCCGCCCGAGACGAGGCACAGCACTGCGCCGCCCGGCTCGATCAGCTCATGCCGGCGAATGTGCGCCTCGACGCGCTCGGCGACGGCCTCGTCCACCCGGGCAGTGTCGCCTAGAAGAGAACGCTGCGGTAGTCGAGGACGTGGCGCATGCCGACCGACTCGTAGAGCCGGATCGCCGGCTCGTTCTCGCGCCGGACGAACAGCGTCACCGTCGGCGTCCGCTCGAGCAACAGCCGGATCAGGTCGCGTAGCGCCCGCCCCGCGTTCCCCTTGCCGCGGGCCGCCGGATCGACCCACACCTGCTGCAACTGCACCGCGCTCGGCGTCCACGCCGATGCCTCGGCCTTGAACAGGACGACGCCGTCCTCGATCCACGCCCACGAGCGCTGCTCGTCGATCTGCGCCGACGTCCGCCAGCGAAAGCCGTCGTCGCCACGCGCCAGCGGGTCGATGCCGAGCTCGAGGGCGTGGGCGGCCGCGCTGGCGGGAACGAGCACGTCGAGATCGCCATGGCGCGCGGGGCGCAGACCGCTGTCGCCAGGTGGTGGCGGCTCGGAGATCGCGTAGACCGGCTGGCCGGGGCGATCCTCTCGGGCCGGCGGCAGCACACCCCTCGCCGCAGCCCACAGCTCGCCGACCGCGTTCGCCTCACCGATGATCATCCGCGCCTTCGAGCGGGCGGCCGCCTTGCGGTACGCGCCACACGCCTCGCCCGACGGAACGAGGTTCGTGCCGACGTGACACAGCGACGAGAGCGTGCCGTCCGCTCGCTCGGTCGCGGCAAACCGGCCCAGCCCACGCCGCGCGACGTCCTCCAGGAAGACGCGCTCCACCGGCTCGCGCGAACAGAACTCCAGCACCTGCTCCCGCGTCGGCTCGCTGATCACGGTGCAAGTGTCCTATAGAGTCACGCGCCATGCCGATCCACATTCGCGCCGAGCCCGGCGAGTACGCCGAGGCGGTACTCCTCCCCGGCGATCCCCTGCGGGCCAAGCACATCGCCGAGACCTTCCTCACCGAGGTCGAGCAGCGCAATTCCGAGCGCGGGCTCCTCGGTTACACCGGCTTCTACCGCGGCCGCCCGGTCTCGGTGCAGGGCACCGGCATGGGCTGCCCGGGCGCCACGATCGTCTTCGAGGAGCTGATCCAGCTGGGCTGCAAGAAGCTCATCCGTGTCGGCACCTGCGGCGGCCTCCAGGCGCACCACCAGCTCGGTGACCTGATCGTCGCGCTGTCGGCCGTGCCGGCCGACTCGACGGCGATGCACCTCGTGAACAACGAGCCCCACTGCCCGACCGCCGCGTGGAGCCTGATCCACGGCGCCGTGCACGTGGCCAAGGAGCAGGGCCAGCCGCTGCACGTCGGCCCGATCGTCTCGAGCGACCTCTTCTACAACCCGAACGAAGGCCAGTACGAGCGCTGGTCGCAGCGCGGCGTTCTCGCCGTCGAGATGGAGGCCGCGGCGCTCTTCACCGTGGGAGCGCTCCGCGGCGTCGAGGCGGGCTGCCTGCTGACCGTCAGCGACATCATCGTCGAGGGCGTGTTCACGCGCATCAGCGACGAAGAGCTCAAGGCGAGCGTCGAGCGGATGACGAAGATCGCGCTCGAAGTCGCGATCGCCGCTTGACGCAGAACACGTTCTTCCTCGTCAATCCGGCGTCGGCGAACGGCGCCACGGGCAAGCGCTGGCCGGAGCTCGCCCATCGCGCCGAGGGCCTCGGCCTGCCGGGCGAGACGCTGTTCTCCGAGCGGCCCGGCCACCTGATCGAGCTCACACGCGAGGCGGTCGAGCGCGGCGCGGAGCTGATCGTCGCGGTCGGCGGAGACGGCACGCTGAACGAGGTTGTGAACGGCATCGCGGGTACCGGCGTCGCGCTGGCGACGATCCCCCAGGGCACCGGCATGGACTTCGTGCGGACGTACAAGATCCCGACCCGCTTCGACGACGCGGTGCGCGTCGCGGCCACCGGCGACATCCGGACGATCGACGCCGGCCGCGTGCAGTACCGCACCTGGGCGGGCGACGAGGCCGAGCGCTGGTTCGCGAACGTCGGCTCGGTCGGCATGAGCGGCGCCGTCGCGCAGCGCGCGAACGGCATGTCGAAGGCCATGGGCGGCAAGGCGACCTTCTTCTATGCCCTGATCCGCGTCTTCCTCGAGTGGAAGAACACCGAAGTGACCGTCGAGTTCGACGAAGGCGAGCGCCACGGCCGGATGCACGACGTGGTCGTCGCGAACGGTGTCTGGCACGGCGGCGGCATGATGCTCGCGCCGGGTGCGGTGCCGGACGACGGCCTGTTCGATGTCGTCCTGATCGGCGACGTGTCGAAGACCGACTTCCTGACGACGGCGCCGAAGATCTACAAGGGCCGCCACGTGAAGCATCCGAAGGTGGAGGTCGTGCGCACCGCGCGCGTCAGCGTCGACGCGGACGAGCGGCTGCCGATCGAGGTCGAGGGCGAGCAGGTCGGCACGACGCCCGCGGTCTTCGAGGTCGTCCCCGGCGCCCTCCGGATCCGCGTGCCTACGGCGACGTAGGCGGCGGGGCCTTCGGGGCACGCGGTTTGCGTGCCGCCGGCGACGCGCTGCGGGCGCGCTTCTGGCTCCGCTCGAGCTTCTCGACCCGGCGTTCGAGCTTCGCCAGCGAGTCCTCGAGCTGCTTCAGTCCGCGAACCTGCTTCTGCAGGTCGTCGACCCGGTCTTTGAGCTGCACCGCACCGATGCGGACGCGGCTGGCGGCAGGGCTCTTCGCGGCAAGGTCGAGTACGTCCTCGCCGAGCGAGGCGAGCTGAGCGAGTCGGTTCTTTCGTCCGGCCACACCCAAACCGTACCCTCCATCGATCGTGATCGTCGCCCACCTCGACCTGGATGCGTTCTTCGCCGCCGTCGAGGAGCTGGAGCAGCCCGACCTGAAGCGCGTTCCGTTGATCGTCGGCGGTGACCCGCACGGCCGCGGCGTCGTCGCGACCGCGAACTACACGGCACGCGCGTTCGGGATCCGGTCGGCGATGTCGTGCGCCGAGGCGCTGCGCCGCTGCCCGCACGCCGTCTTCGTCCGGCCCCGGATGACGCTCTACCGCGACTATTCGCGGGAGGTCTGGGCTCACGTCCGAGAGATGGTGCCGACCGTCGAACAGGCGGGGATCGACGAGGGCTATCTCGATCTCGGCGAGGTCGCGCCCGACTTCGACGACGCGCGCGCGCTCGCCGAAGCGGTCAGGGCCGTCGTTCGGGCCCGCACCCGCCTGTCGTGCTCGCTCGGCGTCGCGAACTCGAAGGTCGTCGCCAAGATCGCGTCGGACCGGCGCAAGCCCGGCGGTCTGACGGTCGTCAGGCCCGGCCGCGAAGCCCAGTTCCTGGCACCGTTCCCCATTCGCCTGCTGCCCGGCGTCGGGCCGCGGGCCGAGGAGCGCCTGGTGCGGGCCGGTGTGGAGACGATCGGAGGGCTGGCGGAGCTGACCGACGACGAGCTCCGGCTCGTCCTCCGGGGCAAGGTCGGTGCAGAGCTCCGCGATCGCGCGCGTGGCGTCGATCCGCGACCGCTCGAGCACTCGACGGAGCGGATCTCGATCTCGAACGAAGAGACCTTCGAGCGCGACGTCTCGAGCCGCGAGCGGCTCCACGACGAGCTGCGGCGCATGTCCGTGAACCTGGCCGAGCATCTCGCCACACGCGGCCATGTGGCGCGAACCGTGACGACCAAGCTGCGGTACCCCGACTTCTCGATCCGGACGCGGTCGACATCGCTGGCCGTCGGCACCGACGACGCGAACCGCATCGGCGACCTCGCCTGCTCGCTCCTCGATCGTGCGCTGCGCGACCGCCCAGGCCCGCTGCGGCTCGTGGGCGTCGGGGTCTCCGGCCTCGACGAGCACGTGCAGCTCCAGCTGCCCGACGCCGGTTGACGGTCTTCTCGGCCCGCCGCGTCTGCGAGCATGCGCCCGCATGAGCGGCTACAGCTTCACGACCGAGATCCGCGTGCGCTTCGCCGAGACCGACGCGCAGGGGATCGTCCACAACGCGAACTACGCGGTGTGGTTCGAGGTCGCGCGCGTCGGCTACCTCGAGCGCTACGCGGGCGGCTACCAGCGCCTCCGCGATCTCGGCGTCGAGGCACTCGTCCTCGAGACCCACGTCCGCTACCTGCGGCCCGCCGTCTTCGACGACCGCCTACTCGTGCACGCGCGCTGCCTCGACCTGTCAGGCGCCCGCTTCCGCTACGAGTACGCCGTCGAACGAGACGGCGTGATGATCGCCGACGGGTGGACGTCTCACGCGACCGTCGATGCCCGCACCCTGCGGCCGACCCGGGTGCCGGCGTGGCTCGCCGAGGCGATCGTCAGTGCGGAAACTTCAGGGCCAGCGGCGGCAGGCTAGGCACCGGCTTCTTTTTCTTCGGCCCGACGCGCTCCACCGTGGGCACGGCGCGGTAGCTCGAATACCAGGTCGCGTCCGACAGCAGCTTCCCCTGGGCGTCGTACACGAGGCGGCGCACCGACGTCGACTGGGCAGGCACACCCGTGGAGTCGATGACGACGGCTCCCGGGGCCAGCGAGCGGTCGAGCGTCTTCTTCACGGGCACCTTACCGCGGCTCACGAGCGGCGACGTGTCGCTGACGACGCGCCGGTGCTGGGGGGCGCCGTACAGGGTCACGACGAGCGAGTCGGAGCCCACGAACGTCCGGAGCAGCAGCCAGTGCGGCGTGTTGTTCACGAACTTCAGGTCGACGTTGGGGTAGTCGACGGTCGCATCGCGCCCGAGAGGGTAATGCGAGATGTAGAGCGCATGATTCGTTCGCTCGGTGATCGGCAGCCCGGCCTCGTAGGCGGCGTTGAAGACCGTCGTCGAGACCTGGCAGACGCCGCCGCCGAGACCTGTCTCGACCTCGCCGTTGATGATCACCGGCGCCTCGAGGAAGCCCTTTGCAGCCGAGCGCTCGCCGGTCGCCTGGTTGAACGAGAAGGTCGCGCCGGGGGCGATCAGCTTGCGGTCGACGAGATGCGCGACCAACTGGACGTTGTGGATGCGGTTGGCGATGCCGCCGTAGATCGTCTCGTACGTCCCGACGCTGCCTGTGATCCCCATCGCTTTCGCCGCCGCCGTCGAGCGCTTCGGCTGCTGGATGATCACCGCAAGCTGTGCGATCCGGTGGGTTTGCTGCTCCGCTGCGGCGAGCACGAGCGACACCGAGGACGGGACGTCGACCGCGACACCAGGCACGTCGGGCACGACCCGGATCCCGCCTTTCGCAGTCACCGCCCAGGTCGCATTGCGCGGCCCGTGCGTGAACAGCCGTTGCAGGCGTGCGAACTCGACATCGGCGCCGGTCCCGGCAAAGCGCACGCTCGTCCGCCCGTCCGTCGGCAGGGCGAGCATCGACGCGAGTTGTGTCCGCGACAGCACGGCGTGGGCGCCGGCGGCGGAGACGACCAGCGGCGCCGAGACGACGCGCCGAGCGGCCGCGGCCGCCGGCGCCAGCGCGGCAACCGTCACCGTTGGAGGATCGTCCCGAACCGGCAGTGCGACCGGCTGCCGCGAGAAGCCGGCCAGCGCGTCGACGATCACCGGCTCGGCCGCCTTGCGGTCGAGGACATGGCCGACCGACCCCGACTCGACCGAGATCCGGAGGCCGCGGCGCACGAGCCGCGCCTCGCGGTGGAGGGTCGCGACCTGCTTGGCGACGCGGCCGAGCTCGTACTGCAGCGCCGCGTCGTAGACGTGGGGCGCCGGAACGTCGTTCCGCTGGAAGACCCGGAGCGCCAGGCGGCGGTAGCCGCGCAGCGGAGCGAAGCCTCCTCCGCGGTGCTCGGCCGCCGTCACGGCCGCGCGCCAGTCGACGCCCACACCCAACTCGCGGGGCGTGATCTCGACCCGCTTCGAGCCGACCACGAACGTCACGGGGACACCGGCGAGCCGCTCCGCACGCCCCGCGAGCAGCCGCTCTGCCGCGTCGGGCTTCATGCCCCCGACATCGACGCCCGCGATCCGCGTCCCGCGCGCGAGCGTGTCCGACGAGCCGGCAAAGGCGAACCCCACCACTCCGGCGACGAGGAGCAGACCGCCCCCGGCCGCGAGCCAGGTCCAGGGCCGAACGCGCGCTACTGCACGCGGAATTGCGGCTGACGACGAGGCAGCCACGGCGCTGGGCATGGTAGCGCCCTAAAAACGGGCTAATCCCGCGGGATGAAGATCTCTTTGGCGATCACGAGCCGCTGGATCTGCGAAGTGCCCTCGTAGATCTGGAACAGCTTCGCGTCGCGCATCAGCTTCTCGACCGGGTATTCCTTGATGTAGCCGTACCCGCCGAAGACCTGCACCGCGTCGGTCGTGACCTGCATGGCCGTGTCGGCGGCAAACAACTTGGCGAAGGACGATTGCCGGGTCGCACGCTCGCCCTGGTCGAGCAGCCACGCGGCCTGCCACGTCAGCAGCCGGGCCGCCTCGATCTGGGTCGCCATATCGGCGATCAGGAAGCTGACGCCCTGGTGCATGGCGATCGGTACGTCGAACGTGACGCGCTCCTTGGCGTACGCGACCGCATGCTCGTACGCGGCCTGCGCGACGCCGACAGCCCCGGCCGCCGTACCCGGGCGGGTGAAATCGAGCGTCTTCATCGCGATCTTGAACCCCTCGCCCTCGGCCCCGATGCGGTTCGCGGCCGGCACGACGACATCGCTCAGGGCGAACGCGGAGGTGTCTGTCGAGCGCTGCCCCATCTTGTCCAGGTGCTGCTCGATCGTGACGCCGGGCGCGTCCATCGGAACGATGAAGGCCGACATCCCACGATGACCCTTGGCGGGATCGGTCTTGGCGAAGACGACCGTCCAGGCTGCGTAGCCGGCGTTGGTGATGAAGGTCTTCGAGCCGTTCAGGACGTACTCGTCGCCACGCTTCACGGCCGTGGTCTGCAGGCGCGCGACGTCTGACCCGGCGCCCGGTTCCGAGAGACCGAACGAGCACAGGATCGGCTCGGCGATCAGCGGCGGCAGCCATGTGGCCTTCTGCTCCTCGGTCCCCGCCAGGATGACCGGGCCCGAGCCGAGTCCGTTGGCGCCGATCGACGTGCCGATCCCCGAGCAGCCCCAGTTGAGCTCCTCGCCCACGAGCATGCCGTCGAACGACGACAGGGCGAGACCGCCGTACTCCTCGGGCACGTGCAGGTTCATCAGGCCGACCGAGTGGGCCTTCGCGATCAGGTCCTCGGGATGGTGCGAGCGCTCGTCGTACTCGGCGGCCTTGGGCCGGATCTCCTTCGCGGCGAACTCGCGCGCCAGCGCGCGCAGTTCCTTCTGCTCGTCGGTCAGGGCAAACGAAATGCCGCCCACAGTCCCGGTCGTCGTCGTCGCCAACCTCGTCGCCTCCTGATTGAACCGTCAGTCAAAAGAGTACCGAACCGGCTTCGACCGGTGAGCCGGGTTCGCCGCGCTCGCCCCGGGCGAGAACGGCCGCCCCGGCCACGACCAGCGCGAACGCCGCGACGCGCAACGCGCCGAGTCCTCCTCCGGGAACCTGCTCGTGGAACAGGGCGATTCCGCCGGCGATCGGCAAGGCGTTGGTGAGCAGCGTCGAGGTGCCCGCGGTGGCCAGTGCTCCCCCTCGCTGGAAGCCGAACTGGAGGCAGACGAAGGCAAGGCCGTGCGCGGCGAGCACGACCGGCACGAGTACCAGCCACATCCCGCCGCCGACTGCCGCCTTCGTCGCAACGTCGCCGGCGCCGTAGAGAACGCCGGCTGCGAGACCGAGCCCGGAGCCCGCGACCAGCAACGACGCCCCCGGCCCGGCGGCAATTGCCGCCGCGACAGCCGAGCACGCCAGCCAGCCGAGCACGGGCAGCCAGGCGGCGGAGTGACCCGCCGACGATCCCCCCTCGAGCGAGACGCCGAGCAGGGCGAGACCCGCGACCGACACCAACACGGCGACCCATTCGTGCGGCACGAGCGGCACCTTCGACGCGCGTTGGGCGAAGAGCGCGAGCACTCCGATACCGCCGGCCGAGGTCGCCTGGACGAGCGAGAGCGGGGCGAGTGCGAGCGCTGCGACGTAGAAGCCCCACCCGGCGAGTCCGACGACGAACCCGACAAGCCAGCCACGATGCCGGAACAGCAGCCGCAGCGACGCGAGCGGGCGGCGCAGAGCGAGCGGCGGCAACTGGGATGCAGCGCTGTGCTGGGCGACCCAGCCCCAGTTGAGCGCGCAGGCCGAGGCCAGCGCGAGCGCCAGCCCCACGCCCAGCGTCAACGGCGCGAGCCCTGGAACGGCAGGTAGGCCTCGGCGGCGAGCGCCGCGATTCCGACCCGCGGCAAGTCGAGGCGCCGCTCGTACACGACGAAGCGCCGTTGCCAGCCGGGGAGGAACTTGCGGTTGAAGAGCAGGAGGTTGTCGAGCTGGAACTGCCCCTTCAGCCGCAGCAGAGCACGACGCTGCACCTCCTGCAGCGGCGACAGCTCGGCCTCCGGCGTGAGCAGAGCCGCAAACGGCGCGAAGTTGAGCGACACGCGGTCGTAGCCGGCGGTACGCGCCCACTCGATCGCGCCGCAGATGAGCCACTCGTTGAACCCGTTGGGCGTCGTCCGCAGCCGCGGCATCGACGAGAGGGAGAGCGCCGCCCCGGCGCGCACGACCGCGAAGTGCAGGAAGCCGCCGACGCGCCCGTCGGGGCCGAAGCCGACCGCGAACACCGCGTGGTCGTCGCCCAGCGCGAAGAGGGTGTCCAGCGCCATCACGAAACCACGCTCGGGCTGCGCGCCGCGCCAGCCGTCGGCGATCGCCTGCAGCTCGGCTCGCAGCTCGTCCCCGAGCTCGCCCGGCCGCAGGAAGCGAAGCTCGAAGCCGGCGCGCTCGAGCCGGTGGTTCGACTGGCGCACCTTGCGGATCGCGCGGCCGTCGAGCGAAAAGGCCGCGGTGTCGACGACCGCCTCGTCGCCGTGGTAGAGCGCGTGCAGCCCGTGACGCCGGTACAGCTCGAGGCGGCGCTCGGACGCGCCCAGAATCGCGACGCGCCAGTCGCACCCGTGGGCGAACGCGACGAACGAGGCGATCAGCTCGTCGAGGTCCGCCTCGGGCCCGATCGGGTCGCCCGAGACGATCGCGACGCAGCCGACGACGCGATAGGCGAGGAACGAGCAACGCTCCTTGCCGAAGAAGTACGACTTGTCGGCGCGCAGGACGAACGGGGCAAGCGTGTCGGCGCCCCACGTCGAAACGAGCTCGTCTGCCAGCTGCCGGTCGAGCGCCTCCTGCCGCACCCGGTAGCGCCAGGGAGCGAGCCAGCCGGCGATCACCCACGCCGTTGCCGCAACGCCGAGCAGGAGCAGCGACAACGGGAACCACTCGCCGAACGATCCGGCCAGATGGCGCGAGCCATGGATGTTCAGGCCGAAGAGACCGGCCCCGATCTCGCGCAGGGCGAAGCCGGGCGTGAACGGCTGATCGGCGACCATTCTGTTCACCCAGAGCGCGGCGGCGCCGTAGCCGAGAATCGCCGCAGCGGCCACGGCGGCTCGCACGATCGTGACGCGTCGGGTGGCGATGTCGCCCGGGCCGTCGAAATCGTGCCGGCGGGCGACCAGCGCGAGCAGAACCACCGCTGAGGCGAGCGTGCCGCCGTTCAGTCCGTGCAGCACGTGCAGCACCGTCGACAGGGCGGCGACCGACAGGGCCACGACCCAGGCGCGGCGGCGCCGGCGCAGCAAGCCTCGCGCGGCCAGCAGCAGTGCGAGGCCGGTGAGCACCGCGGCCGCGCGCGCCAACGGGCCGACCGCGTCGGGCGTCAGCGAGCGAAGCAGGCCCTCGTCGTCGCCTGGCAGAACGGCATGCAGCACATTCAGGCCGCCGGCCGCCGCCACCAGCCACGCGATCACCAGGCTCCCGCGGCCGCCGCGGCTGCGCGGTTCGGTCACCAGCCCACCGCCGAGCCCGGCGAGCGCCGACGCGAGGTAGACCGCGTGGACGCGGCCCGCCAGGTCGAGCGCGTCGCGCGCCGGGATCTGCCTGACAACCGCGATCGAGAGCGCGTCGGTGAGGTAGACCCACAGCCCGACGGCCAGGGCGAGCAGCAGCGCCGCGGCCAGCCGCTCGACGCGCGCCCAGCGCAGCACGAGGCCGAGCAGGAGCCCGGTCGCGGCCCACACGAGGAGGTAGCAGACGAGCGGTGCCGACGAGTGCCGGGACAGCTCGTCGAGCGGCAGGGCCTCGCCGATCCGCGGCCCCGGCAGCCCGGGTCGCACGACGTAGAGCCAGCCCGTCGCAGCCGCCGACACCAGCACGATGAAGGGAACGGAGACGGCTCTACGCATCGCCGAGCCTGCGACTCGCTGCCAGGTAGGCATCGGCGGCGTTGCCGCGCCAGAGTGCCCAGTTGTGGCCGCCCCGAACGAGGAAGAAGAGGTGCGGCACCCGGGCGTGCGTCAGGGCGTGCGCGAACGCCTCGTTCTGGAACCGGAACTTGTCATCCGTGCCGCTGTAGAACCACACGAACACGTGCCCACGCCGCAGGGCCGCGGCGACGGGTGCGAGGGTGTCGAGGGGCGTGTTCGCAGCCAGCACAGCCCGCTGGTGGCCGAAGATCGAGCCGATGTCTGCCGCCTGCGCGTACCCCGACCAGCTCTCGAGCACCCGGAACTCATGGGGATGGTGCAGGCCGATGTTGAGGGCGCCGTAGCCGCCTTCCGACAGGCCGGCGAGGCCGCGTCCGGCGGGCGAGCGAACCGTGCGGTACCGGGCGTCGATCGCCGCAACGAGGTCGCGGGCGACGAACGTCTCCCAGCCGTTGCCGGGGCGCACGCCGTTCGCCCATTCCTCGTCGGTGAACGACCCGGTCGAGCCGAACGGCATCACGAGGATCAGCGGCTGCGCCTTCCCACGCCCGACAAGCTCGTCCTCGACCACGCCCATCCGGACGGTGGTCAGGAACGCGGCCGGGCGGCCAGGAACACCGTGCAGGAGGTACAGGACGGGGTAGCGCCGAGCCGGATGGGTGAAATAGCCCGGCGGCAGATAGACGTCGACGGGCTGGCGCCGGCCGGCGAGCGCGGGGCTGGCGACATAGAGCCGCTCGGTCGTGCCCTTCACGCGCACCCACGGCGCGTCCTTCGGGGGCGCGAACCCCCGGTAGAGCCAGAAGTTGTCGGTGTACCGGTAGACACCGGCCAGGCCGACGAGCAGGAACACGGCCAGCGCGAGGCCGCAGAGCGCCACACGGGTGGGGGCGGGTGCCCGCCAGGCGATCATCGACCACGTTGTACGGCGCGCCGCGTTGAGCGCGTACGGCGGATCGGTTAAGGATCGGTTGAGGCGGGCGCGAGGTGGCGGAGGGCCGCCGCGAGCCAGACCTCACCGTGCGCCTCCCACAGGCTCGTCGCGTGCCCGCCGGGGTAGACGGTGAACTGATGCGGCACGTGCGCGGCGTTGAGCTCGCGGTTGAACTCGGCGTTCTCGACGCGGAAGCGCGTGTCGCTGCTGCCCACGTAGAACGCGAGATACGTGGGCAGGCGCGCCTCTGCCTGCTTCAGCGATGCGATCTGCGCATGCGCGTCGGCGTCAGACCCCCGGTCGAGCGCGATCGTGCCGGTCGGGTCTGTCGGATGGAAGTACCCCGACCAGGACTCGATGACCGAGAAGCGGTCGAGGTGGTGGACGCCCAGGATGACCGCGCCGTACCCGCCCGCCGAGAGGCCGATGAGGGCCCGGCCCTGGCGCGAGGCGATCGTCCGGAAATGCGCATCGATGTAGTCGACGAGGTCATGCGAGACGTAGGTCTCCCAGTTCCGGCCTGGCCCCCAGTTCAGATACTCGGCGTCCGAGTCGCTATCGCGGGCCCCCTGTGGCTCGACGAGGATTGCGGGCTTGCCGACTTCGGCGAGCTCGGCGCCCAGCCACTTGTTCCCCGCATACGTCGTCGAGACGGCAGGCAGGCCGTGCAGGAAGTAGACGACCGGATAGCGCGTCGTGCCGGCCTCGTAACCCGCAGGCAGGAAGACGAGCGCGTGCATCCGCCCGTCCAGCGCCACCGAGTGAAAGCTCACCGTGAGCGCGGCTCGCGTCGTGGCTGCGGCGGGCGTTGCGGCCCCGCCCAGCAACGTGACGGCAACGACCGCCAGGACCAGCATCAGTGTCTTCGACCAGACCCCCAGAGCTTCGAGCGTAGCCCCCGGGGCTAAGACTCGGCCAAGGGCTCGTCGACCCAGTAGTCGACGGCGTCGCCGAGGCGGAACAGCTTGCCCGGCGGCCACACGCCCACCTTGTTGCTGTCGGGATAGATCGACACGGCCGGGTCTCGCCTGGTCGAGAGCAGTGCGACCCGAAGCGTCTGGTCGGTGCGGTTCGTCACCTTGTGCGCGCCTTCGGGCCCCTCCGGGAAACAGACCGTGTCCCAGGCGCGCAGCTCGCGCTCCCCTTCTGGCGACCGCAGGGTCGGTGTGCCCTCGAGAACGACGAGCCATTCCTCGTCTCCGAGCTCGTAGTGGTACGGACAGATGCTCTGCCCGGGCGGCAGCTCGTACACCGACAGGCCGAGCTTCTCGGCGCCCAGCAACGGGCCGATCCGCCGATAGCCCGTGTGGTAGCCCGCCGGGTCGCCTTCGTCGTACGTGAAGTCGACCGCATGCAAGTTGACGGTCACGCCTCACCCTCCCAGTAGCCGACCGCGTCGGCGCGGCGGAAGTTGAGACGGTCGTTCTGGTCGGCGGGGCGCGTCCCCAGCCTGTCGCTGTCCGGGTAGACGGCGATCGACGGGGCGCGATTCGCCGAGAGCACCAGCACACGGCCCGGCCCGACCAGCGAGTGGGCGCCGCCCGCGCCCGACGGGAAGCACACCGTGTCCCCCGGCTCGAGCCGGCGCTCGCCGTCGGGTGTGCGCAGGGTCGGCTCGCCCGAGATCACGACCAGCCACTCCTCGACTCCATGGTGGTAGTGGTAGGGAAACGTCTGCCGGCCTTCGCCGAGCTCGTAGACGCTGCCGCCGATCCGCGTCGCACCCAGGGCGTCGCCCACGCGGGCCGCCCGCAGCTCCCAGCCTTCCGGCCGCTCTTCGTCGGCGAGCTCACCTTCCAGCAGGTTGAAGATCTCCACGCGCCGACTATGCCTGAACGAGCGTGCCTGAAAGAGCCTCGCCCGAAAGAGCTATGGCTGCAGCGGCGCTGGACCAAGTCCGCGCGCGACGACGTCGACCACGGTGTCGACGGCCCGGCGCACGTCGGCTTCGCCGGCCGGCAGCTGGTCGAGCACCCAGCCCGTCAGGATCTCCTCGAGCGACCCGTAGAAGATGAACGCCGCCAGCCGGGGATCGATCTCCGCCCTCACCTCGCCGCGCGTGCGCGCGCGCTCGACCATGCGGATGAGCGCCGAGAAGACGCTGCCGATCTCCGCGATCCGCTTTCCGACCTCGGGGCTGCGGGCGATCTCGCGGATCAGGACACGCACGAGGTCGGGGTCGGCGAGCCAGGAGCCGAGGAAGATCGAGGCAAAGCGGCGGAGCTGTTCGGCGAGCGCGAGCTCCGACCGCTCGATGCGCTCGGTCTCGCGGACGAGCTCCTCCCAGCTCGAGCGGAAGATCGTCTCGAGCACCTCCTCCTTGGAGCGGAAGTAGTGGTAGAGCAGGCCATGCGCAACGCCCGCCTCCTCGGCAATGTCGCCCACCCGCGCGCCGTGAAAGCCGTCGCGCGCGAAGACGCGAACCGCCGCCTGGAGCAGCTCCCCGCGCCGGTCAGCTGCCCGCTCGGACAAGGCGCCAGCATAATCGCGCCCCGCCCTGGGTCGGTTGGGGGTCAAGCCCGCCGCCCGTTTGCCGATGGTTCATGAGGTGCGAAGCGTCTTCCGATTCGAGTACGGCTATCCAGCCGCAATGGTGGGCGGACTCGCCCTGCTCGCGACGCGGTCGCCCAGCCTCGGCTTCGTGTTCGCAACGGGAACCTGGACGCTCGCGTACGTCTTCGTGCGCCGCGAGCCTCGCTCAACGGACTGACGCCGGCGCGGTAGGGTCGCCTCCGTGGCCGATCCCCGTCGCGGAGCGAGGCACCCGCTCGCCGGCGTGAGCGTCGCCGACCTGACCCGGCAGCTGCCAGGGCCGTTCGCCGGGCGCGAGCTGCTGCGGCTCGGCGCCCGGGTGACGAAGCTCGAGCCGCCCGAGGGCGACTCCCTGTCCTGGGCGGCACCAACGTGGTACGACGCCCTCAACCTCGGCAAGGAGATCCTCAGCTGGGATGCGGCGAGCGAGCCTCCGCCCGCGGCCCTCCTGACGGCCGACGTCGTGCTCGAGGGCTTCCGGCCAGGCGTCTGGGAGCGGCTCGGCGTGGAGCTTCCGGCGACCGCGATCGTCTGCTCGATCACCGGCTTCGGTGCGACGGGGCCGCATGCGCACGACGCCGGGCATGACCTGAACTACCTCGGCTACGCGGGTGTTCTCGCCGACACCGCCCCGTCGCTGCCACCGGCGCAGATCGCCGATCTCGCCGCCGGCGCCCAGGGCGCGGTGATCGAGGTGCTCGCCGCGCTCCTCGAGCGAGAGCGAACGGGCTCCGGCGCGCGCATCGTCGTGTCGATGACGCACGGCGCGCACCGGCTGGTGTCACATCGCGTGGACGGCGACCCTCTGCCCCGCCTGCTGACGGGCGGCGTCGCGTGCTACCGCATCTACGAGACCGCGGACGGCCGCTTCCTGACGGTTGCGGCGCTCGAGCCGAAGTTCTGGGCGCGTCTGTGCGAGCTGCTCGAGCGCCCTGACCTCGTCGGCCGGGCGTTCGAGCCCGAGCTGCCCGCGCTGGAGGATCTCTTCCGGTCGCGGCCGCTGGCCGAGTGGCTCTCCCTGCTCGAAGGCGAGGAGACCTGCGTGGGGCCGGTGCTAAGCCTGAGCGAGGCGGCGCGCGCGCTGCGGTAGCCGGCCGTGGGCATGCCACGCACCGAGAGCGACCACGAAGACGGCACCGGTGAGGATGCCAAGGCCCTGCGAGGCGATGCCGAAGGCGATCGCCTGCGTCGAGTGCATGCCTGACGCGATCAGCATCGCAGCGCCCGCACCAGCCTGTGTGGCGGCGCCGGCGGGTGCGACCGGGAGCGCTGCCGAGGCCGAGGAGGCGCAGAGGAAGCCGAGGGCCATCGCGAAGTCGGTGCCGAGGCCGAGCGCCGCCAGCAGCACGAACACCGCCAGGACGCGCAGCACCCAGGACGCCGCAACACCGAGCCAGGCCCAGCCGGCCTCACGGCGTGTCGCCGCGTGCTCGCCGACCCAGCCCGCCAGCCGGAAGCGGGCGAGCAGCGGAAACCGCGAGAGACGGGCGAGGTTGAGCACGACGGCGCCCGCGGCCACACCGGCGACGGCGACGACGATCAGGCCCGCGCGGATCCACCACCCGACGTTCGAGACACCGGCCGCGACCGAGGCCATCGGCGCGAGCGCGACCGCGTCGAGTAGCCCGAGCAGGAAGAGGGACAGGGCGACGGCACCGAAGCTGACGCGGCGGCGACGGCAGCGCCGCACCACGGCGAACCGAACGAGCTCGTCGCACCGCCCCGGAAGCGCGATGCCGGCGACCGATGCAGCACCGCCCGCGGCGGCCAGCGTCAGGGTGGCGGGCCGGTGGCCGGTGAGGAACAGGTGCCGCCAGCCCCAGGCTTTCGCCGAGTAGGCGCCGAGCAGCAGAACCGTGGCCAGAGCGACCAGCCAGAAGTTGGCGTGATGCAGCGGCCAGCCTCGCTCGACGAGGTGACGGATCACGAACGCCGACACGACGACGGCGATCACGACAAAGACGATGTTCACGATCCGCTTGCGCTGCACTCTTCTCCCTCTATCGGCAGCGCAGCCGCGGATTGGATCCCCTATTCCGGGGCCGGATTCAGCCGTCTTCCCCCGGTCCCAGAGCCTTCTCGCCCAGAACGGTCTCGCTCAGACGCCCGAGCGCGTGGGTGAGCTCGCTCGGAATGATCCAGATCTTGTTGGCGTCGCCCTGCGCGAGCTGCGGCAGCATCTGCAGGTACTGGTAGGCGAGAAGCTGCGGATCGGGGTTGCCCTCGTGGATCGCCCCGAACACGGTTCCGATCGCCTTCGCCTGCCCTTCGGCCGCCAGGATCGCGGCCTGCCTCTGGCCCTCGGCCTTCAGGATCGCCGACTGCTTGTCGCCTTCCGCCGTGAGGATCGCGGCCTGCTTGATCCCCTCGGCCTGCAGGATCGCGGCGCGCTTCTCGCGCTCGGCGCGGATCTGCTTCTCCATCGTGTCCTTGATCGACGCCGGCGGATCGATCGCCTTCAGCTCCACCCGGTGGATGCGGATGCCCCACTTGCCGGTGGCGCCATCGAGGATCCCGCGCAGCTGGTCGTTCACCTGGTCGCGCGAGGTGAGCGTCTGGTCGAGCGTCATCGCACCGATCACGTTGCGGAGCGTGGTCACCGCGAGCAGATCGATCGCCGAGAGGTAGTCGGCGATCTCGTAGGTGGACGCCTTGGCGTCGGTGATCTGGAAGTAGATGACCGTCTCGACGTTGACGACGACGTTGTCCTGTGTGATCACGGGCTGCGGCGGGAACGCAACGACCTGCTCGCGCAGATCGAGCAGCGGCCGCACACGGTCGACGAACGGCACGACGATGGCGAGCCCCGGGTTCAGCGTTCGGCTGTAGCGGCCGAACCGCTCGACCACACCGGCACGCGCCTGAGGAATCACCCGCACCGTCTTCGCCAGGGTGACGAGGACGACGACGGCGACAATTCCGATCACGATCAGCGCGATGCTCACGGGAAGCTCCTTTTGTCTATTCCGCGACCAGAGCGGTCACGCCCTGGATCTCGACGACCTGCACCTGAGTGCCTTCTTCGAACGCCTGCCCATCGACATACGTGCGCGCGGTCCAATCCTCGCCGCCGATCCTGATCAGACCGTCGATCTGGTCGACACGGCGTAGCACAACCGCCTTACGGCCGACGAGCGCCGCGGTGCCGGTGCGCGCAATCGCCGGCAGCCGCAGATGCCTGCGTGCGACCGGCCGGAGCAGCCCCAGCGAGAGAACGGAGCCGACCACGAAGACGATCAGCGCGGCCAAACCCCCGGCAAACGCGCCCACGATGGCAGCGGCCGCCGCGGCGAGAGCGAGGGGGCCGAGCAGGAACATCCCGGGCGTGAGCACTTCGCCGATGACCAACCCGGCTGCAATCAGCGTCCAGAGAAGCCAACTCACACCCTCAGAGTACGCCGTTAACGCAAATCGGCCGTGAGCCCGAGAGCCTCTCCCAATCCAACCAGGCTCTCGAGGCGCCGCGGTGCGTCCGGGTACCGCCCGTCGCGGTCGACGAGCACCGCACGCATCCCGATCGCCTCGGCCCCGTGGATGTCGTCCTCGAGGGTGTCGCCGACCATGACCGCCTCGGCTGCGCCGACGCCGAGCAGGCCGAGCATGCGCTCGAAGATGCTGGCGTGCGGCTTCTCCTTCCCGTGCGCGTGCGAGGTGAGCAGCGCATCGGCCTGCAGGCCGTGATGCGCCGCAAAGCTCGGCAGATGGCGGGCGGTATTCGAGAGCAGCCCCAGCTTCAGGCCCTGCCGCCGCAGCAGCTCGAGCGTCGGGAGCGCGTCGTCGTACAGCTCGAAATGCTCGGCGTGGCTCCAGGCGGCCGTCATCTCGGTGGCCGCCCCGCGCGTGTCGCCGCGGCCACCCATGCCCTGCATGATCCGCTCGGTGAAGAGCACCCAGATCTCCTCGTCGTGGTCGAGCTCGGGGTGCCGCTCGAGCCCGCGGACGGCGTTGCGCCGCGCCTCGTCATACCGGTCCGGATCGAGGTCGAGGCCATAGCGCAAGCCGAGAATGCGGTAGCCCTCGGGGCCGAGATCGGGGCCCGGTTTGGCGAGCGTGAAGTCGACGTCGAAGACGACCGCGCGCAGCGCCGGTGCCATCGGGCGAGGATAGCCTGCTGCGGTGGAGGCGGCGGCGGGCAGCGAGGGCGAACGCCCAGGAACGTTCGCGGCGTTCGCCAGCCGCGATTTCCGGCTGCTCTGGGGCGGCCAGACGATCTCGTTCATCGGCGACGCGGCATTCGTGATCGCGGTCGGCTGGCGCGTCACAGCGCTGACCAGGTCACCCGGAGCGCTCGGCTTCGTGCTCGCGGCAGAGTCCGTGGCGATGCTCGCCACCCTGCTGTGGGGCGGCGTTCTCGCAGACCGCTACTCGCGACGGCTGCTGATGATCTCGTCGGATCTGGCCCGCGCAGTCGTCGTCGTGATCTTCTTCGCAGTCGAGGTGACGGGGCACGTGAACCTGACGGCCATCATCATCCTCTCGGCCTGCTTCGGCGCGGCCGACGGGTTCTTTCAGCCGGCGTTCGGCGGCATCGTGACCCTCGTCGTCGAGACGCCGATGCTGCCGTCGGCCAGCTCGTGGATCGGCATCGCGCGACAGGGCAGCGCCGTCCTCGGCCCCGCGATCGCAGGCGGCCTCTACGGCGTCGCGGGGCCCGCGACGGTGTGGGCGATCGAGGCCTGCTCGTTCGTGATCTCCGCGGGCGCGCTCTGGCTGGCACGCCCGAGACGGGCGGAGCCGCAACCACAACTCGGCCTGCGGCGCGAGCTCGCAGTCGGCTTCCGCTACGTGATCTCGGTGCCATGGATCTGGACGGGGATCGCCGCCGCAACGGTGATCCTGATGGTCGCGATGGCCCCGTACAGCGCTCTGCTGCCGCGGATCGTCCACAGTCACTACCACCGCGGCGTCGGCGCCTACGCACTGCTCTTCAGCCTGATGTCGGCCGGGATGGTCGCGGGCTCGCTCGTCTGGGCGAAGTGGCCGCCGCGCCGGAACCGGGTGTTCATCTGCTTCGCCAGCTTCGGCGTCAACGACCTCGGAATCGTCGCCCTCGCGCTGTCACCCTGGTACTGGGTCGCAGCCGTCGCGGTCATCTGGCGCGGCTTCTGGATCGGGATCGGGATCTCCGCCTGGATGACGCTGATCAACGAGCTCGTGCCCGAGAACCTGCTCTCACGCGTGCTGAGCTTCGACTACTTCGGCTCGTTCGCGCTCACCCCCGTCGGCTTCGTGATCGCCGGAGTCGCGGCGGCCGCAGTGGCCCCGACCACCGTGCTCGCCGTCGGTGGGACGATCGGCGTCATGTGCTGGTTCGTGCCCCTCTGCTACCGGCAAGTGAGGACAGCTGCTTGACGCTAACCTGTACGCGCTCGGGGTGTGGCGCAGCCTGGTAGCGCGCTCCGTTCGGGTCGGAGAGGTCCCGAGTTCGAATCTCGGCACCCCGATGAGAGCAGGCACCCAGCCCACGCGGGCTGGGTGCCTCATTTCCGAGGGTGTCGCCAGAAACCGTGGCATCCGTCGTGCGGATCGATTACTCTTCGAAACAGTGAGCGCTTCGGGAGCAAGGCTGGACAAGAAAAGGCAGGGTGCATGAAGCTCCCTGTCTCGTGCCCGAAGGAGCTGGAGAATCCGAGCCCGCCTGCGTTTGACGCGGCGGGCTTTTTCGTGCGCGCAGGCGGCGCGCGGAGAGGAGCGATATGGGAAATCATCTAACGCCCGACGAGCTGTCCAAGGAAGTCGGGATCGACCGCGACGAAGTGATCCGGATCTGCGTCGAGGAGAGTGTTCCGATCTACCAGGGCAAGATCGACAAGTACCTCTTCCTCAAGAGCCACGAGGCAACGGTCGGCGTGACAGGGCCGTAGCGGCTCGAGGGCGGCGACCCCAGTTGCGCGCCCGAAAAGAACTCTCGAACTATGAAGGGCGCCTGCTGGGCGCCCTTCAAGTGTCAGACACCGGAGGTGTCTGACACCTTTACCGCTTTGCGGTGCGCTTGCGGGCAGGCGCGGCCTTGGCCGACGCGGCCTTCGCCTTCGCCGGCGGCTTCTTGGCGGCGACCACCGACGCACGCAGCGCTTCCATCAGGTCACCGACGGGCGCAGGCGCGGCCGGCTCCGGCACCGTGATCTCGGCGCCCGTGAGCTTCGCCTCGAGCAACGTGCGGAGTGAGGCGCGGTACTCGCTGTGCAGCTCCACCGGATCGAACGGTGCGGCGAGCGAGGCGACGATCTGCTTCGCGAGTTCGAGCTCGGGCGCGCGCACCTCGGCGGTCGCGACGGCCTCGTCGATCTCGGCATGGGAGTGCACGTCCTCGTGCACGAACAATGTCTCGAGCGCGAGCGCGTCGCCCATAGGCCGAATCAGGCACAGCTTCTCCTTGCCGGCCAGGACAAAGCGGCCGAGCGCAGCGACGTCCCCGTCCTTCATCGCGGCGAGCAGCAGCACATACGGACGGCGGGCGGCCTCGGTACCGGCCGGGATCAGAAAATAGGTGCGGTCGAAGTACACGGGATCGACCTCGCCGAGCCCGACGAAGCGGCCGATCTCGATCGAGCGCGACGTGTCGCGCTGCTCGATCGCCTCGAGCTCGGCGTCCTCGACGACGACGAACTGCCCCTTCGAGACCTCCCACCCGCGAACCAGCTCGTCCGACTCGACATCGCGCTCGTGCACCGGGCACCAGCGCTTCTGCTTGATCGGCGTGCCGCACTCGCGGTGGAGCATCCGGAACGAGACATCGGCCTGCCGGGCGGCTGGCTTGGTGGCCGGTGCCAACCCCACCGGGATGTTCACCAGGCCAAAACTGATCGATCCGTTCCAGGTCGTCCGCATCTGCAGGGAAATCCTATCGAGGCAAAACCTCTTCGGGCGTGGCGAATTCGCGCCGGCGGGGCGCCTTCCTTCACGGATCCGCCGGTCAAGCCGTAGATTGGAGTCTGATGGAGCAGCAGGCCACGATCGCCAACCTGTGGCGGAACGCCGTCGCCGAGCAGCGCGACGGCGCCGCCTACCTGCACGAGGTCGACGGCGAGTGGCAGCCGGTGACCTGGGCCGACGCGGGACGCACCGTCGACGAGCTGGCAAACGGCCTGCTCGCCCTCGGCGTCGCGAAGGGCGACTCGTTCGCCCTGCTCGCACGGACCAGCCTCGAATGGGCGCTGTTCGACTTCGCCCTGGCACTTGTGGGAGCGGTCGGAGCGCCGATCTACGCCTCGAGCTCGAAGCACGACGTGCTCTACCTGCTCGAGGACTCGGCAGCCGTCGGCGTCCTGATCGAGGACGACGAGCAGCGCGCCAAGATCGAGGGCTCAGGTATCGCGCACGTGCTCTCGTTCGCCGACCTCGACGGCCTGCGGGAACGCGGCCGCGCGTACGCCGCCGAGCACCCGGACGACCTCACCGCCCGCGCCGACTCGATCGCGCCCGACGACCTCTTCACCTTCATCTACACCTCGGGCACGACCGGGCCGCCGAAGGGCTGCATGATCCGCCACCGCAACTACTACGCGATGGTGCAGAAAGGCGACGAGCTCGAGGAGCGCCTGACGCGGCCGGGCGACGTGATGCTGCTGTATCTGCCGCTGGCCCACAACTACGGGCGCCTGCTGCACCTGTCCGCGGCGTACATCGGGTTCACGATCGCGTTCCTGGCCGACCCCACGCGCACCGCCGCCGAGCTACCGCGCGTCCGGCCCACGATCTTCCCGAGCGTGCCGCGCGTCTACGAGAAGATCCACGACGCGGTCGTCGACCGGTTCGAGAGCGGCTCGCCGGTCAAGCAGCGGATCGCGCGCTGGGCCTTGTCGGTCGGCTACCGCGTCTCGCGGCTCCAGCAGGCCAAGCAGCCCGTGCCACCCGTGCTCGCGGCGCAGCACCGGCTCGCCGACCGGCTTGTCTACTCGCAGGTGAAGGCGCGCCTCGGCGGGCGGCTGCGGATCGCGAATGCGGGCGGCGCGCCGCTCGGCCGCGACGTCGCGGAGTTCTTCCACGCGATCGACATCCTGATCCTCGAGGGGTACGGCCTCTCCGAGGTGACCACGGCGGCGACGGTCAACCGCCCGTCCGACTTCAAGTTCGGCACCGTCGGCAAGCCGATGCCCGGGGTCGAGATCGTCATCGCAGACGACGGCGAGATCCTCATCCGCTCGAACACGGTGTTCGCGGGTTACCACGGCGACCCCGAAGCGACACGTCTGGTGCTGGACGATGAAGGCTTCGTCCACACCGGAGACGTCGGCCATCTCGACGAGGACGGCTTCCTCGTCATCACCGACCGCAAGAAGGACATCATCGTCACCGCCGGCGGCAAGAACGTCGCGCCGCAGAACCTCGAGAACGACCTCAAGGGGCACCGGCTGATCTCCCAGGCCCTCGTCGTCGGCGATCGCCTGCCCTACATCGCGGCGCTGGTCACCGTCGACCCAGAGGCTGCGACCGGTCTCGACGCCGGCGAGGTACGCGCCCGCGTCCAGGAGGCCGTCGACGACGTGAACCGCGATCGGTCAGGGTTCGAGCAGATCAAGCGCTTCCTGGTTCTGCCGCGTGAGTTCGGCGCCGCGGAGGACGAGGTGACCCCGACGCTGAAGCTGCGCCGCAAGATCATCCTCGAGCACTTTGCCGACGAGATCGCGGGGCTCTACGAAGCGCCGCGCGAAGCCGGTTGAGGCAGTCCCGAGCTAGAGAATCCGGCGGGCGCCGACGTACGCGTTCTGGTACGACGCGAGCGGCGTGACCTGAACGTCGGTGCCCGTGTGCGGTGCCTGAACGAACTCGCCGCCGCCGATGTACATCCCGACGTGGCCGAGCCCGTCGAAGAACACCAGGTCACCGGGCTCGAGCTGATCCTCGGACACCGGGACTCCGAGATCCCAGAGGGCGTAGGACGAGTGCGGCAGCGAGATGCCGAGTTGGGCGAACGAGTACACGATCAGCCCCGAGCAGTCGAACGAATCGGGGCCGGCCGCGGCCCAGACGTACGGCTTCCCGACCTGAGCGAGCGCGATATTCACGACCGAGCTGTGCGACGACGGGGGCACGAAGGTCTGCCCCGAGGGCGCCGCGGCGGTGACGCCGACGGCCGTCTGGTTCGTGGTGTTCGCGGCGGCGGCCTGTGCGGCCTGCAGACGGGCAGCCGCTTGCCGCGCCATGGTCAGCTGCCGGGCAGCCTGCTCGGCCTGCAGGCGGGCGATCTCACCGTGCAAGGACGAGACGAGCGAGTTCTGCTGGGCGATCCGCCCCTCGATCGCACGTTTCTGCGCCGCGAGCGACGCGACCAGCACGTTCTGCTGCTTCCTGGCGTGCGCGAGTTGCCGCCTGCTCCGCTGCAACGCCGTGCGGAAATGCCTGACCTGGCCGACGACACTCGCATCGAGCGAGGTGACGCTCTTCGCCGCGGCGATGCGCGACATCATGTCGTCGAGGCTCTTCGCCCCCAGGATCACCTCGAGCGTCGAGCTCTGGCCAGACTTGTAGAGCGAGACGAGCCGCGCCGCCATAGCGCGCTGGCTGGCCTGGAGGTTATGCCGCGCAACAGTCCCTTCCATGCGGTTCTCACGCAGATTCTGCTGAACCCGCGCGAGCTTGAGCTTGGCAAGGTCGTACCGCTGAATGGCCGGCTCGAGCGACGCTTCGAGCCCGTTCAATTTGGCGAGTGCTGCAGCCGCTTCGGCCTGTTTCGGTCCGAATCGAGGGGTCGCTCAACGCCGGGAGTGCCGCGACGAGCGCGAGACAAATCCCTGCTAGAACGTACGGCGCCAGCCCCTGCCTGCGAAAACGGCCCTTTGCCGGGGTTCGGGACGGGCGCACCGGATGGGGCCGGTACGTCACGAGATGTGGACCGTACCAGGGATTTCGGACGGTCGTCAACCTCCGCGGCCACCGGAGCGGCAGCGGAAGCACGTGCATTTCCACACAAAAAGGTCGATTTCGGGGCCAGGACTGTGGTACGGTCACGCCCCGTGCTCGGGCAGGCACACTGGCCGACGCGGCGCCTGCTTGCGGCCGCCGCCCTCGTCTTCGCCGTTCTCGCCATTCCGGCGCTCGGCGTCGCCGATTCCGGGCGGTCCACGCCGTCCCTTCGCGCGCAGGCGGCAGCACTCGCGGCGAAGTCGCGCTCGGCCACGCTCGGCCTGTACGCGCTCGACCAGCAGCTGGCGAACGCTGACGCCCGCCTGCAGTCGCTCCGCGCCCAGACGCGCCACTCTGCGCGGACGCCGCGCCTCCCTGGCTCTTCAGCTCGCGATAGCCCGTCGCGGCGCCACGATCGCGCAGCAGCGCCTCGGCAGCCACGTCCGGGCCCTCTACGAGCGCGGAGACGTGTCGACGCTCGAGGTGGTCTTCGGCGCCAGCAGCCTCGACGCGGCGCTGACGAGCATCGACGACCTGCACAGCATGGCCCGTCAAGATGCCGAAGTCCTCGCGGCGGTCAAGGCGACGCGCGCCCAACTCACGCGTGCGGCCGCCAACCTCGCAGCCCAGGCCGCCGCACTGCGCGACTCGACCCGCGCAGCAGCCGAAACCGCCGCCTCGCTCACGCGCTCGCGGGCCGACCGGAGCGCCTACATCGCGTCACTCTCGCGGCAGCGGAATCTGACGCTGGCGCAGATCGCGGCCGTCGTCGCCCGCGCGAAGGCGGCGCAGGCCCGAACCGCCGAGATCATGCGTGCCATTGAAGCCCGGGCCGCAGCGGCGAAGGCGGCAGCGGCGAAAGCTGTGGCGGTCGATGCGACTCCGTCGCCGCGCACCGGGACGGTGCTCCCGCCGACATCACCTGTCGCCGCGACGCCGGGCGAACGGGTGCTGACCGTGTCAGCGACCGGCTACGCGATCCGGGGCAGAACCGCGACCGGTCTGGCCACCGGTTGGGGCATCGCGGCGGTCGATCCGACGGTGATTCCGCTCGGAACACACATGACCGTCCCCGGGTACGGCGAAGCGGTGGCGGCCGACATCGGCAGCGGTGTCGTCGGCGATTCGATCGATCTCTGGTTCCCCACCGTCGCCCAGGCCAACGCCTGGGGACGGCGGACCGTGACGATCGTCCTGCACTAACGGCATCCTCTCGGAAGTGATGTTTCGGAGAACCGCGGCGTTCGCCGTCCTACTCGCCTCGCTCGGCCTCGCCCAGGCAGCGTCGACCGCCACCGTCCCCTTGCCGACGCGCCTCACGCAGGCGTTGGCCGTGCCGGATGTCTCGGCCCGGACCGAAGGCGTGGTGGTCGTCGACCTCGACTCCGGCAAGACGGTGTTCGCGCGCAATCCCGACCTGCCGCTTGCGCCCGCGTCGAACGAGAAGCTGGCGCTGACGTATGCGGCGCTGAAGGAGCTCGGCCCCGACTTCGAGTTCCGTACCGAGGTGCTCGGTGTGGGTTGGCAGGACGGAGCGGTGTGGCACGGCAGTCTCGTGCTGAAGGGCTACGGCGATCCGACCCTGTCGTCCGACGACCTGGTGCGGCTCGCGAACCAGCTCGCCAAGGCGGGGATCCGCAAGGTGACCGGCCATCTGTTCGCCGACGAGTCGTGGTTCGACACCATCCGCACGGCGCCGGGCTGGAAGGCGTCGTTCTTCCTCGAGGAGTGCCCGCCGCTGTCGGCGCTCGTTGCCGACGGAGACCTGGTCGGCAACCGCTTTGCACTCTCACCGGCGATCTCGGCGGCGGCGAAGTTCCGGCAGGCCCTGCGGAACGCGGGCATCACGACCGGCGGTATCTCGCTGCGCAAGGCTCCGTCGGGCGCCACACCGCTCGCGCTGGTGAACTCCGATCCGCTGTCGGACATCCTCACGGAGATGGACCACGACAGCGACAACTACGTCGCCGAGCTGCTGCTGAAGGACCTCGGCGCAGAGGTCGGCACCGGCGGCACGACCGCCGCCGGCGATGCGGTCGTGATCCGCAGCCTGGCCGCAGGGGGCGTGTCGCTGGCAGGCGTGCACATCGTCGACGGCTCGGGGCTGTCGCTCGACGACCGCTTGACCGCGCGCGCGGTCACCTCGCTCCTGCTGCTGAGCTGGCGCGACCCCGACCTACGGAACGTTCTCTGGGCTGCACTGCCAGTTGCCGGCGTCTCCGGGACGCTGCAGAACCGGTTGCTGGACGGGCCGGCCCACGGCGTCGTCCGCGCCAAGACCGGCACCACAGACCTCGCATCCGCGTTGTCCGGCTACGCGAGCGACCGGTATGCGTTCTCGATCCTGCAGAACGGCGAGCCCGTGTCCTTCTACTACGCCCGCATGGCGCAGGACCGGGTCGCGCAGGCGTTGGCCCGCGTGGCCGCCGCTACGTCGGGCTAGCGTCCAGCTCGCTCGCCGGGTCGGCGAGCAGCGCCTCGAGCTCGGCCTCGGTACGGACCGGAACGCCCGCCGCCTGTGCCTTCTTCACCTTGCTGCCGGGGCTCTCGCCCGCGAAGACCGCGGTCGTCTTCTTCGACACGCCGTCCGAGACCTTCGCCCCCAGCGCCTCGAGCGCGGCGGTGGCCTCACTCCGGGAGAAGCGCTCCAGCGTGCCGGTGATCACGTACTGGCGACCAGTCAGGGGCCCCTCGACGGGCCGGTCGTCGGCATCCGCCGTGAAGGTCAGGCCGAGCGTGCGCAGCTCCTCGACCAGCCTCAGGTTGTCCTCGTCAGCGAACCACTCTGCGATCGACTCGGCGCGGTCGGGCCCGATACCTTCGCACTCCATGATCTCCTCGGGCGAGGCGCTCGCGAGCTGGTCGACGCTCTGGAAGTGGCGCGCCAGGTTCTGGGCGGTCACCCAGCCGACGTCCGGGATGTTCAAACCGAAGAGCACGCGGCGGAACGGGATCTCCTGTCGGCTGAGCTCGATCGAGTCGATGACGTTCGACGCGGACCGCTCCTGGAAGCCGTCCAGCTCGAGCAGCTGCTCCTTGGTGAGGCGGTACAGATCGGGAATCGAGCGGACGAGTCCGAGGTCCCAGAGCCTGCGGACGAACTGCTCGCCGACGCCTTCGATGTCGGCGGCTGCCTGGACCCAGTTGATCAGCGATTCGAGCCCGCGCGACGGGCAGGCGCGATTGGGGCAGCGGTGCATGACTTCGCCCTCGGGCTTCACGATCGGGGTGTCGCAGAGCGGGCAGCGCTCGGGCATCCGGAACTCGTGGGTACCCGGGCGGTGCGCGCCCGCCGGGCCGACGATCTGGGGGATCACGTCACCCGCGCGCTGGATCACCACGTCGTCGCCTTCGCGGATCTGCTTCCGGTTGATGTCCTCCTCGTTGTGCAGCGTCGCCCGCGACACGGTGACGCCGCCCACCTCGACCGGCTCGAGGATGGCCCACGGGTTGAGGGCTCCGGTGCGGCCGACGCGGATCGCGATCTTCTCCAGGCGCGTCACGGCGGTCATCGGCGCCCACTTGAAGGCGCGGGCCCACCGCGGCCGCTGGTGAAGCGCGCCGAGCCGGCGCTGCTGGTCGAGCGCGTCGACCTTGATCACGACGCCGTCGATCTCGTAGTCGAGCGACTTGCGACGGTGTTCCCACTCGCGGCAGGCCTCCGCGACCGCCTCGACCGACTCGAGCCGTTCGACGTGTGGGTTGGTCCGGAAACCGCGGTCGCGGAGCCAGGCGAGAGTCTCCCAGTGTGAGGCGAGCTCGACCCCGTCGACGACGCCGACGCCGTAGACCCACACGCTCAGCGGCCGCTGCGCGGTGATCGACGAGTCCTTCTGGCGCACCGCGCCGGCGGCGGCGTTGCGCGGGTTGAGAGCGGCCTTCTTGCCCGCGGCGGCGAGCTCGTTCGTTCAGCTGCGTCGAAGCCGGAGCGCGGCATGTAGACCTCGCCGCGCACCTCGACGAGCGCCGGCAGTCGTCGCCGCGCATGCCGCAGCGGGATCTGCCGGATCGTGCGGAGGTTGACGGTCACGTCCTCGCCCTCCTCGCCGTCGCCGCGCGTGGCGCCGCGCACGAAGACGCCGTTCTCGTAGCGCGAGGTTGATCGCCAGGCCGTCGATCTTCGGCTCGAGCACGAAGGCGACCGGCTCGTCGGTGCCGAGGCGCTTCGTGACGTCCTCGGCCCACTTGCGGATCGCCTCGTCGGTGGTCACCTTCTCGAGCGATCCCATCGGGGTGGCGTGGCGCACCTTCTGGAACCGGTCCGACGGGGCGCGCCGACCCGGTTCGTGGGCGAGTCCGGCGTCACGAGCTCGGGGTGCTTCTGCTCGAGTTCGACGAGCTCGTCGTAGTTGCGGTCGTAGGTCGCGTCGTCGACCGATGGGTCGTCGAGCACGTGGTACTCGTACAGCCAACGGTTGAGCAGGGCGCGGAGCTCCGCGGCGCGGGCGAGGCGGATGCCGTCTGATCTAGAGCGCGGCAAGCAGCTCCTCGGCGGTGTCGACGACCACGTCCGCGTCACGGAGCGAGTCGCGGCCGTGGATGCGCCCCCAGGTGACGCCGACCGCGGCCATCCCTGCGGCGCGCGCGGCCTGCATGTCGAACGGCGAGTCGCCGACGTACGCGGCGTCCTGCCGGGCCGACGCCGAGGCGCTCGAGGCCGAGCTGCAGCGGCTCCGGGCTCGGCTTGTGCCGCTCGGTCTCGTCGCCGCCGACGACGACCTCGAACAGGCCGGCCAGCGGCAGCCGGGCGAACGCCAGCTCGACGGTGACGCGCCGCTTGGCCGTCACCAGGCCGAGCCGGCGGCCCTGCGCCTTCAGCGTCGAGCAGCACGTCCGCCATCCCGGGGCAGAACTCGAGCGTGTCGTGCAGCGGCTCGTTGTGGGCGCGGTAGACGCGGACGAGCTCGTCGACGCGATCCTCCGCGAGCACCGCCATCTGCGCCTCGAGCCCGGGGCCGCCGACCGACGCGAGCAGCTCCTGATCCGAGTATTCGCGCCCGAGCACCGTGCGCGCAGCGTGGCGCATCGAGGCGAGGATGATCCCGCCGGAATCGACGACGGTCCCATCGAGGTCGAACAGAACGACGGGGTAGCGCATGCGGTCGATCGTAGCCTCACGTGTCCCGGCCGGAACGTGTCTGCCATCTCTCTGACCTCTCGATCTCTCCGACGTCTTTTGTCTCCCTAGCCTGTCTGACCGCCCGGCACGTACGAGGTGCGTCCACCCCTTGCGCAGCGCGCCAGCATCCCACCGCGGTTCGTTCAGCAACACCCAAAACCGACATCGACTACCAGCCGCGGGCCTCCCACCTCAACTCGACTGCGGTGCCAGGCACCGGGGTTGCGCCGGCCAACCATGCCCGCCCCGTCGCAACAACGCCATCGGCCAACGGAGGTATCGGAGCGAAAACACCGGTGCCAGGCACGGCAGTTCAGGCGGTCGGCGTCAGCCAACTGCCGGTGCCAGGCACCGCCGTTCTGTCCGCGCGGGCCAACTGCGGGTGCCTGGCACCGCAGTTCGGACACGTCTGCGTGGGCGCACTGCTGGTGCCTGGCACCGGCAGTTCGATTGGTGCCTGGCACCGGCAGTTCGACTGGTACCTGGCACCGGCAGTTCGATTGGTGCCTGGCACCGGCAGTTCGCCCGCGGGATCGAAGGGCCGCTAGTAGCGGACTTCGACCAGGTAGAGGCCCCACGGCGGGGCGGTCTTGCCGGCTTCGGCTCGGGGGCGACCGTTCAGGAGCGGACCGAACTCTTCCGGGGTTCGCTCAAGCATCGTCCCGACGAGCACTCTCACCATGTGGCGCAGGAAGGAATCGGCGGTGATCTCGAAGATCACGACGCCGTCACCCGTGTCGATCCACCGCGCGGTCTCGACGGTGCGCACGAACAGGCGATGCTGCGTCTCGCTCGGCGTGAACGCCGTGAAGTCGTGGGTGCCGACGATCTGCGCGGCGTTGGCATTCAGCCTCTCGACGTCGAGTGGGCGCGGATGCCAGAGCGAGCGTCGCACTTCGAACGGGGAACGCTCGCGGCTCCTCCAGATGCGGTAGCGGTACGAGCGGGCGCGGGCGTCGTAGCGCGCGCTGAACTCGGGCGAAGCCGCCTCTGCCCGCGCGACGACGAGATCGAGTGGGAGCACCGAGCTGAGCGCTTCGGCGGCGCGCTCGGGCGGCGGGCCGCCGGCTGACGTCGACCGAGACGACGTTTGCGAGCGCGTGTACCCCGGTGTCGGTGCGGCCGGCAACCACGAGCTCGCCGGTCGAGCCATACAACCGCTCGAGGCCCGCTCGCAGCTCGCCCTCGATCGTCCGCTCGCCCGGCTGCCGCGCCCAGCCTCGGAAGCCGGCGCCGTCGTAGGACACGGTTAGCTTCAGCCGCACGTCAGGGCCTCCTGACGTGATTTGTATGGATCTGCCTTATGCTCTACCACTTGCGGACTTGTTCGATACACTATAGACGTGACGCCGACGACCAGAACTTCCTGCTGCAGAAGGTCCAGCCCGCGATGGTCGGCCTGATCGACGGCTCGCTGTCGACGCTCGCTCCCATCTTCGGCATCGCGTTCTACACGCACCGGCCGCACGCCGCGCTCGTCGCCGGCCTTGCGACCGCGATCGGCGCCGCGATCTCGATGGCCTACAGCGAGGGGCTCTCGGATACCGGCGAGCTGACCGGCCGCGGCGGCCCGGTCTGCGCGGGGTCGATCACTGGCGGCGGCACCTTCCTCGGCGGCATCCTGCACACGCTGCCGTTCATCATCCCGAACTACCACGCGGCGCTGGTGACCGCGGCGATCGTCGTCGCGTGCGAGCTCGTGGCGCTCGCGGTCATCCGCTGGAAGTTCTTCCAGACGAGCTTCACGCGCTCGCTCACCCACCTCGTGCTCGGCGGCGCGATCATCGCGATCGTCGGCGCCACGCTCGGCGCCAGCGCCTAGACGCTAACCAGGTCTGCGTCGCGGAGCGGTCTTCGGCCGAAGGCTCGGCTGCCGCAGGCTCGGCCGATTCGGCTTCCGCGGCGGGCTCTTCAGCTTCGGCTGCGGCTTCGGCTCGTCCGCTCCTCGGCGTCGGCCTCGTCGGCCTCAGCTCTCATCGGCCTCAGGCTCGTCGGCGTCGGCTCTTCGGCCTCCGCCTCGTCGGCTTCGGCCTCGGCGCCTCGACAGCAGCCGCCGCCGGGCTCGGCAGCCGCAGTCGCCGGTCGACGTGCCGCCCGACCCTTCGGCGCGTACTCGTCCTCGACGAGCTCGAGGTAGACCATCTCGGCCGCATCGCCGGGACGCGGGCCGAGCCGGATGATCCGCGTGTAGCCGCCCGGCCGGTCCTTGAACCGCGGCGCGATCTCCGCGAACAGGTGGTGCACGACGTCGCGCGAGCGCAGGAACGCAGTCGCCTGCCGGCGGGCGTGGAGGTCGCCACGGCGGCCGAGCGTGATCATCTGCTCGGCGAGCGGCTTCACCGCCTTCGCCTTGGTGACCGTCGTCTTGATCCGCCCGTGCTCGATCAGCGCACCCGCAAGGTTCGAGTAGAGAGCCTTGCGGTGCGCTGAATCGCGACCGAGCTTCTTGCCTGAGTTGTGCGTGCCGCACTGACTAGACCTCGAGGCCGCCTGAGCCGCGCAGACCGAGGCCGTGCTGGGCCAGGGTCTCCTTGACCTCTTCGATCGACTTCTTGCCGAAGTTCGGGATCGCGGCGAGCTCGGCCTCGGTCTTCGTGACCAGATCGCCGATCGTCTCGATGCCGACCCGCTTCAGGCAGTTGTACGACCGGACGCCGAGCTCGAGCTCCTCGATCGGGAAGTTCTCCATCCCGCCCGCGAGCGACACACCCGACGGCTCGCCGGCCACGTCGGAGCCGCCGGCGGACTCGCCGAAGCCCTCGATCCGCTCGAGATCGGTGAAGATCGCGAGCTGGCGGATCAGGATCTCGGCGGCCTGGGCGATCGCGTCCTTCGGATCGAGCGACCCGTTGGTCGTGACGTCGAGGATGAGCTTGTCGTAGTCGGTGCGCTGACCGACGCGCGCCGCTTCGACGTCGTACGAGCAGCGGTTGATCGGCGAGAACATCGAGTCGACCGGGAATGACGCCGATCGTGTGCGCCTGGCCCCGGTTGCCCTCGGCCGGCACGTAGCCGCGGCCACGGCCGATCGTGAGGGTGACCTCGAGCCGGCCCTTCGACGAGAGGTTCGCGATCTCCAGGTCCGGGTTGAGGATCTCGAGGTCGGCGGGCGCCTCGATGTCGGCGGCCGTGACGATGCCTTCACCGCGCTTCGTCAGCCGAACCTCCACCTCCGGCGACTCGCCGTGGAGGATGCAGACGAGCTGCTTCAGGTTGAGGATGATGTCCGTGACGTCCTCGCGAACGCCGGGGAGCGTCGTGAACTCGTGCGCGACGCCCTTCGATCTTCACCGAGGTGACCGCGGCGCCCTCCAGCGAGGAGAGCAACACCCGGCGCAACGAGTTGCCGAACGTGTAGCCGAAGCCCCGGTCGAGGGGCTCGATCACGAAAACGCCCGCGGTTCTCGTTCACTTCCTCGTGCGTGATCTTGGGGATCTGGAAGTCCTGCGCGCGTACTGCCATCGTGTCCTTTCTTGCTTCTTCGGAAATTCGAAATTCGTCGCTGAACAGCGGCAGGACTCGAGCTACTTGGAGTAGAGCTCGACGATGAGCTGCTCGGAGACCGGCGTGTCGATCTCGACACGCTCCGGCCATTTGAGAACCTTGCCCGTGAGCCCGTCGTGGTCTGCCTGCAGCCACGGAGCGACGGCGGCGGTCAGATCGGTCGCGTCGCGGACGATCTGCTCCGCGCCCGAGCCCGACTTGAGCATGACGACGTCGTCGGGACGAACCTGATAGCTCGGGATGTTCACGCGACGGCCGTTCACCTGGAAGTGACCGTGCCGCACGAGCTGGCGGGCCTGCGCCCGTGAAGCGGCGAAGCCGAGCCGGTAGACGACGTTGTCGAGGCGAGTCTCCAGCATGCGGAGCAGGTTGTCGCCCGTGACCCCGCCCTGCCGGTTCGCCTTCTCGTAGTAGGTACGGAACTGGTTCTCGAGCAGGCCGTAGTAGCGGCGCGCCTTCTGCTTCTCGCGCAGCTGCATCAGGTACTCGCTCTGCTTGATGCGGCCGCGGCCGTGCTCGCCCGGCGGATACGAACGGCGCTCGATCGCGCACTTCTCGGTCAGGCAGCGCTCGCCCTTGAGGAAGAGCTTGATCCCCTCGCGGCGGCACTGCTTGCACTTCGGGGAACGATCCCTCGCCATGACTTAGACACGCCTCCGCTTCTTCAGCCGGACGCCGTTGTGGGCCTGCGGCGAGACATCCTTGACACCCAGAATCTCGAGGCCGGCGGCCTGAAGCGAGCGGATCGCGGTCTCGCGGCCTGAGCCCGGCCCCTTCACGAAGACCTCGACCTTCTGGAGGCCGTGCTCCATGCCCTTGCGCGCGGCCGCGTCGGCGGTCACCTGCGCGGCGAACGGCGTCGACTTGCGCGAGCCCTTGAACCCGGCCGAGCCGGCGGACTCCCACACGATGACGTTCCCCTCACGGTCGGTGAGCGCGACGATCGTGTTGTTGAACGACGTCTTGATGTGCGCCTGCCCGATGGCAATGTTCTTGCGAACGCGGCGGCGCGTACGACCACGGGTCGCTTGGCGGCGAGGAGGCGCCACTACTTCTTCTTCCCGCGGCCGACGGTCTTCTTCGGGCCCTTGCGCGTGCGCGCATTGGTCTTCGTGCGCTGGCCGCGCGCCGGCAGGTTGCGCCGGTGCCGCAGACCGCGGTACGCGCCGATCTCGGACAGGCGCTTGATCGCCTGTGTGCGCTCGCGCCGCAGATCACCCTCGACCTGCTGGTTCGCGTCGATGTAGTCGCGAAGCTTGGCGACCTCGTCCTCGGTCAAATCACGGACCTTGGTATCGGGTGACAAACCGAGAGCTGCGCAGATCTTCTGCGCGCTCGGCTGACCGATCCCGTAGATGTAGGTCAGCCCGATCTCGAGCCGCTTCTGATTCGGCAGGTTGACGCCTGCGATGCGTGCCAATGCGCTGCCTTAGCCCTGGCGCTGCTTGTGGCGGGGGTTGGTGCAGATGACCATCACGTTGCCGTGCCGCTTGATCACGCGGCAGCGCTCGCACATGGCTTTAACTGACGGACGGACTTTCATCGTGTGCTCACGTTCCTTCTGGCTCAAAACAGGACATACAGAGGCCGCGCAGGGCAGTACAACTTCCCCGCGCCGGGTCGCTCATGGTACCAGGACCCCCGTTGGCTTGGTCAGGATTCTGGGGCCCTGTGCGGTGATCGCGACCGTGTGCTCGAAGTGTGCCGCAAGCGAGCCGTCAGCCGTCGAGATCGACCAGTCGTCGTCGTGGACGTAGACGTCGGGGCCGCCGGCGGTGATCATCGGCTCGATCGCGATCGTCATGCCTTCCTTGAGCTCCGAGCCACGGTGGCCGGAGACGAAATTCGGCACCTGAGGGTCCTCGTGGTAGGAACGGCCGACCCCGTGCCCGACAAGGCTGCGGACGACGCTGAAGCCGGCCGCTTCGGTGACCGTCTGGACGGCGCGCGAGATGTCCGAGACGTTGTTGCCGATCGTCGCCTGCTCGATCCCGGCCTCCAACGCGGCCTGGCACACGTCGAGCAGCCGCTGCGCCTCGGGCGCGATCTCGCCGCAAGGGAAGGTCGCGGCCGAATCGGCGATGAGACCGTTCAGCGTCACGCCGACATCGAAGGTGATGATGTCGCCCTCCTGCGCCACGTAGTGGCCGGGGATGCCGTGGACGATCATCGAGTTGGGCGAGATGCAGATCGCCGCCGGAAAGCCTTTGTAGCCCTTCGACGTCGGGTACGCGCCCTGCGACTGGATGTACTCGTCGCCGATCGCGTCGAGGTCGAGCATCGTCAGGCCGGGCGCCAGGCTCTCGCCGAGCAGCGCCAGGGTGTCGGCGACGATGCGGCCGGCGGCCGCCATTGCCTCGATCTCGGCCTGTGACTTGCGGATGATCATGCGGCCTCGAGTCCTCTCAGCGCCGAGGCGATCTCGACCCAGACCTGCTCGATCGGACGTTCGGCGTGCAATGGCACGAGCTTGCCGGTTGTGCGGTAGTACTCGACGATCGGCTCGGTCTCGGAGTGGTAGATCTCGAGGCGGCGCGCGATCACGTCGGGCGTGTCGTCGGGCCGGTTCTCCTCGTCGGCGCGGCGAAGCATCCGCTCGGTCGCGACGCCGTCGGGCAGGTCGAAGAAGAGGATCGCGTCGAGCGAGCGTCCGATCTCGCGCAGCATCTCGTCGAGCGCTTCGGCCTGCACGAGGTTGCGCGGAAACCCGTCGAGCACGAACCCGCCGGCCGCATCGGGCTCGCCGAGCCGCTCGCGAATCAGGGCGACCGTCACGTCGTCGGGGACCAGCGCGCCGCTCGCGAGAATCGGCTGAACGCGCTTGCCGAGCTCGGTCTGAGCAGCGATGGCAGCACGAAACATGTCGCCGGTTGAGACGTGCGGAACCTCGTACTCGGCCGCGATCCGCTTCGCCTGCGTCCCTTTTCCAGCGCCTTGCGGCCCCAGAACCAACAGATTCACTACCGCAGGAACCCTTCGTAGGAGCGCATCATCATCTGAGACTCCATCTGGCGCATCGTGTCGAGGGCGACGCCGACGACGATCAGCACCGAGGTGCCGCCGAGTGCGCGCGACGTGTTCTGCTGGAAGTGGAACTGGTTGATGAAGATCGACGGCAGTACCGCGATCGTGCCGAGGAACAGCGCGCCGGGCAGGGTCAGGCGCTTGAGGACCGTGTCGAGGTACAGCGCTGTGGGCGGGCCGGGCCGGATGCCGGGGATGAAGCCGCCGTACTTGCGCAGGTTGTCGGCCTGATCGACCGGGTTGAACTGCACGGCCGTGTAGAAGAACGTGAAGATGAGAATCAGCGCGAACTCGGTGGCCAGGTAGCCCCACGACTGCTGCGAGAAGTGCAGCTGGATGAAGTGCTGCGTCGACGGGGCGAACGAGCTCACGGTCTGCGGAATCGCGAGGAGCGCCGCGGCGAAGATGACCGGGATGACGCCCGCCATGTTGACGCGCAGGGGCATGTAGGTGGCACCGCCGCCGGTCTGGCGCCGGCCCACCATCCGCTTCGCGTACTGGATCGGGATCCGGCGCTGCCCTTCCTGCACGAACACGACCGAGACGACGATCCCGATCGCGATGATCGGGAAGAAGAGCCGCTCGAGCGGGCTGCCGTTGATCCACGACTGGATCCCGGCCGGAGCCGACGAGAGGATCGAGGCGAAGATCAGGAGCGAGATGCCGTTGCCGATGCCGCGCTTCGTGATCAGCTCGCCGAGCCACATCAGGAGCGCCGTGCCGGCGGTCAGCGTGACGACGACCAGCAGCAGGCGGCCGATGTTGCCCGGCAGCGCGCCCTGGCGGTGGAAGAGATACGTGTACCCGGCGCCCTGGGCGAGCGCGAGGATGATCGTCAGGTACCGCGTGTACTGGTTGATCTTGGCGGTGCCCGCCTCGCCCTCTTTCTGCAACTGCTCGAGCGACGGGATGACCACCGTCATCAGCTGCAGGATGATCGAGGCGGTGACGTACGGCATGATCCCGAGCGCGAAGACGGAGAAGCGCGAGAGCGCCGAGCCCGAGAACAGGTTGAGCAGGCTGAAGACGCCGCCCTGGCCGTTGAAGTACGCCTCGATCGTCTTCGAGTCGACGCCGGGAGCGGGCATCCACGAGCCGAGCCGGTAGGCGGCGAGCATCGCGGCCGTGAAGAGCAGCCGCTTACGCAGGTCTGGGACGCGCCAGGCGTTCGAGACCCAGGAGAGCACTGAGGTTAGGCCTCGCCTTCCGCCTGGGTTTCGGCGGCTGCGACGACCGCAGCGGCTTCGGCCGCGTCGTCGTCGGCTGCACCGGTGCCGCTCGTCTGCGGGCGGCTCTCGGGCCGGCGCTTCGCGTTCTTCGGCTTGCGCACCTTGGGCTCGCGGAGCAGCGTGAGCGTGCCACCTGCAGCCTCGACCTTCTCGCGGGCGGTCGCGGAGGCGCCGTGGACGGTGATCGAAAGCTTCTTGGTGAGCTCACCGATGCCGAGGAGCTTGACGTCCTTTCGCACCGAGCGGATCAGGCCTTTCGCCTTCAGCGTCTCCGAGTTGACCTCGTCGCCCTCCTCGAACCGGTCGAGGTCGCGCACGTTCACCGGCTGGGTGTACGTCCGGAACGGGCCGATCGGCATCGCGTCCCTCGACGTCGAGCCGCGCAGCTTGGCGGTGCGCATCGCGAGCGGCATCTGCCCGCCCTCGAACCCGGCGCGCATGGCGTGCGAGCCCGCGCGCGACTTCTGGCCCTTGATGCCGCGGCCGGAGTAGCGCCCCTTGCCCGAGCCCATGCCGCGGCCGACGCGCTTGCGATCGACCCGCTTCTGGGCCGGCTGGATGTTCGACAGATTCAGATCGCCGGCCACTACGAGCCCTCTTCGACTTTGACCAGATGCCGCACCTTGCGCAGCATGCCAGCGACGACCGGGCCGTCGTCGAGCTCGTTCGTGTTGCCGATCTTGCCCAGACCGAGCGCCCGCAGTGTCCCGCGGTGGCGCTGCGACTGGCCGATCCCGCTACGCACCTGCGTCAGCTTCACCTTCGCCATCGCTCGTCACCTCCGCTTCTTCTGCAACCTCAACGGGCTCCGCCACTGCGACAGCCACGACTTCGGCCTCCACTTCCTCGACCGGAGCCGGGGCCTTGTAGGGAAGCACGTCGGAGATCGACTTGCCGCGGGCGCGCGCAACGTCCTCGGGACGGCGCAGCTGGCGCAGCGCGACTTCCGCAGCCTTCAGCATGTTGATCGGGTTCGTCGTGCCGAGCGACTTCGCGAGCACGTCGTGGATCCCGGCGAGCTCGAGCACCGCGCGGACGCCGCCGCCGGCGATGACACCGGTACCGGGCGAGGCCGGGCGCAGCAGGACACGCGCCGCGTCGAACCGCCCGAGCGACTCGTGCGTGATCGTCTGGCCGTGCTTCGGCACGGTGAACATGTTCTTGCGCGCATCGTCGACGGCCTTCGAGATCGCCAGCGGCACCTCACGCGCCTTGCCGTAGCCCACGCCGACACGGTCGACTTCGTCGCCGATCACGACGAGCGCGGTGAACGAGAACCGCCTGCCGCCCTTGACCACCTTGGCGACACGGTTGATCTCGACCACGCGCTCCTTGAGCTCTCTCGACTCCTGTACGTCGACTGCCACTAGAAAATCAGTCCTCCCTCGCGCGCACCGTCGGCGAGCGCTTTGACGCGACCGTGGTAAAGGTAGCCACCCCGGTCGAAAACGACGGATTCGACGTCAGCCTTCTTGGCCGCGGCGGCGAGCCGCTTGCCGACCTCTTCGGCCTGCTCGAGCTTCGCGCCCTTGAACGACTTCGGCAGGTCGAGCCACGAAGAGGCGGCGAGCGTGCGGCCGGTGTCGTCGTCGATCAGCTGCGCGAAGACGCCGCGGTTCGACCGGAACACGGCCAGGCGCGGACGCGCAGCGGTGCCACGGACCTTGCCCCGCACCCGGCGATGCCGGCGCAGGCGCGCCTGGTAAACGGTGAGCCCGCTCATGCGCGCTTGCCTACCTTCCTGCGAACAAATTCGCCCTCGTAGCGGATGCCCTTGCCCTTGTATGGCTCGGGCGGCCGCACCTTGCGGATCTCTGCGGCAGTCTGGCCGACGAGCTGCTTGTCGATGCCGCGAACGACGACCTGGGTCGGCACCGGCACCTCGAACGAGATGCCCTGCCGCGGCTCGATGCGAACCGAGTGGGAGTAGCCGACTGCGAGCTCGAGGTTCGAACCGGCCAGCGTGGCGCGGTAGCCGACGCCCTGGATCTCGAGCTTCTTCTCGAAGCCCGCCGTGACGCCCTCGACCATGTTCGCGATCAGGGTGCGGGTGAGACCGTGCAGCGAGCGATCCTCGCCGCGCTCCGTCGGCCGGTCGACCGTGAGCGTCCCCTCCTCGAGCTTGATCAGCATCCGCGACGGGATCTGCTGGCGCAGCTCGCCCTTCGGCCCGTGGACCGTGACACGACCCGGGTCGACCATGACGGTGACACCTGCGGGGATCTCGATTGGACGTTTTCCGATGCGGCTCATGTGATTACGAAGCTCCGATTACCAGACGAAACAGATGACTTCTCCGCCGATGCCCTGGATCTCGGCGGTGCGGCTCGTGACGACGCCGCGCGAAGTGGACAGGATTGCGGTGCCCATGCCGCCGAGCACGCGCGGCAGACGATCCTTGCCGGCGTAGATGCGGCGACCTGGCTTCGACACGCGCTTGACGCCCGAAAGCACCCGCTCGCGGCTGCGGCCGTACTTCAGCTCGACGATGAGCTTCGGATGCGTGCCTTCCGCCTCGACGCGGAAGTCGCGGATGTAGCCCTCCTCCTTGAGGATGCGGGCGATCTCGACCTTCAACTTCGAGCTCGGCATCTCGGCGTGATCGTGCAGCGCCTTGTTGGCATTGCGAATCCGCGTGAGCATGTCGGCGACAGGATCGGTGAGCACTCTTGTCCTCCTACCAGGAACTCTTCGTCATGCCGGGGATCACGCCCTGATGAGCCAGCTCGCGCAGGCAGATCCGACAGAGCCCGAACTTCTGGAACACCGCGCGGGACCGGCCGCACTTGTTGCAGCGGGTGTAGTTCCGCACCTTGTACTTCGCCGGCCGGGCGGCTTTGACTTTCAGCGACGTCTTGGCCATGTCCTAATCCCTTCGCGCTTCCGTGGCGAACGGGAGGCCGAGCTCCGTGAGGAGCGCGCGCGCCTGCTCGTCCGAGGTTGCCGTGGTGGTGATCGCGACATCGAGGCCGCGAATCACGTTGATGCTGTCGTAGTCGATCTCGGGGAAGATGATCTGCTCGCGAATGCCGAGCGAGTAGTTGCCGCGCCCGTCGAACGAGTCGGGGTTGAGGCCGCGGAAGTCGCGGATGCGGGGCAGTGCGATCGAGACGAGCCGATCGAGGAACTCCCACATGCGGTCGCCGCGCAGCGTGACGCGCACGCCGATCGGCATCCCCTCGCGGATCTTGAACTGGGCGATCGACTTGCGAGCGCGGCGCACCTGCGCGCGCTGGCCGGCGATGATCGTGAGCTCCTCGAGCGCCTGGTCGATCTGCTTCGCGTCGGTCTTGCCCTCGCCGACCCCCATGTTCAACGTGATCTTGAGCGGCTTCGGGCTCTGCATGATCGAATCGAGCTCGAGCCGCTCCTGCAGGGCAGGCCGAAGCTCGTCGTTGTAGCGAGTCTTCAGGCGCGGCGTGTAGGCGCCGGCGGGGGTCTCGACGGGAGCCGATGTCCTGGTTGAGCTCACCGGTCGATCTCCTGGCCGCAGCCGTCGCGCTTGCAGACGCGAATCTTGACGGTCTCGCCCTTGACCTCTTTGGTGCTGTGGCCGACGCGCGTCGGCAGCTTGCACGTCGGGCAGACAAGCATCACGTTGGAGATGTCGACGGCGGCAGCGCGCTCGATGATCCCACCCGGCGCGATCTGGGTGCCGCCCATGCGGGAGGCGTCGCGAATCGGGCGCGGCTTCTGGTGGCGCTTGGCCATGTTCAGGTTCTCGACCACGACCTTGCCGTCGCGCGGACGCGCGACGAGGACACGGCCTTGCTTGCCGCGGTCCTTGCCGGCGAGCATCTGCACGAGGTCGCCCTTCTTGATTTTGCTGTTACTCACGAGCTACAGAACCTCCGGAGCCAGACTGACGATCTTCATGAAGTTCTTCTCGCGCAACTCGCGGGCGACGGGCCCGAAGATGCGCGTCCCACGCGGATTGCGCTGGTTGTCGATGATCACGGCCGCGTTTTCGTCGAACGCGATCAGCGTGCCGTCGTTGCGGCCGAAGGGCTTCTTCGTCCGCACGACAACGGCCTTCACCACTTCGCCCTTCTTGACCGTGCCCTGGGGGGCCGCGGCCTTGACGGTCGCCGTGATGATGTCGCCGACACGCGCGTAGCGGCGCTTCGAGCCGCCCGCAACGCGGATGCAGAGTAGCTCACGGGCACCCGTGTTGTCCGCGACCTTGAGCCTCGACTCTTGCTGGATCACTTGGCCTTCTCGACGATCTCGGCGAGCCGCCAGCACTTGGTCTTCGACAACGGACGCGTCTCGACGATGCGGACGATGTCGCCGATTCCGGCCTGGTTGGACTCGTCGTGCGCGTGGAACTTCACCGAGCGCCGGACGACCTTCTTGTAGCGCGGGTGCAGCTTCGTCACGTCGACCTTGACGATGATCGTCTTGTCGGCCTTGTCGGAGACGACGATGCCGCGGCGCTCTTGCCGGGCCGCGCGGTCGTACTCGGGCTTCGGCAGGCGAACGATCGGCTTGCGCTCCTTGAGGACCTCGCGCGCCGGGACGCTCCGCTTCCGCCGCTCCGAGCGGGGAACGTGCTTCCGCGACTTCTGCTTCTTCGCAGGGACTTCGACCGCTTCGGCGGCGACAACAGTGTCAGACACCGTGGTGTCTGACACCTCTTCCGCCTCGACGGCAGCAGGTTCTTCGGCAGCGACGGGCTCTTCAACCGCAGCCTCTTCGGCCACAGCCTCTTCAGCCACAGGCTCTTCGACCGCAGCCTCTTCGACCACAGCCTCTTCAGCCACAGGCTCCTCGACCGCGGTCTCTTCGACCACAGGCTCTTCGACAGCAGCCTCGGGCTCAGGGGTCTCTTCGACCACAGCCTCGTCGCCTTCCTCGATCTTCTCTTCGTCCGCCATCTAGCTCTCGACCTTCTGCATGGAATTTCGCTGGTGCTGCACCGTCAGGATCCGCGCGATCTCGCGCTTCGCGAGCTTCAGCCTCGCGGTGTTCTCGAGTGCGCCCGTGGCCGCCTGGAAACGGAGGTTGAACAGCTCCTGCCGGGTGTCGGCAAGCCGGTGCTCGAGCTCCTCGTCGGTCAGGTCGCGGTAGTCCTTAGCCCGCAAAGAGATCATCCCCCTCGCGCCGTACGAACTTCGTCTTGAGCGGCAGCTTCTGGCTGGCCAGCCGCAGCGCTTCCTTCGCGAGCGGCTCCGGCACGCCGGCCAGCTCGAACATCACACGTCCAGGCTTCACGACTGCGACCCAGCCTTCCGGCGAGCCCTTGCCCTTGCCCATGCGGGTCTCGGCCGGCTTCTTGGTGTACGGCTTGTCGGGGAAGATGTTGATCCAAACCTTGCCGCCGCGCTTGATCTTGCGCGTCATGGCAATCCGGGCAGCCTCGATCTGGCGGGCGGTGACCCAACCGGTCTCGAGGGACTTGATCCCGAAGTCGCCGAACTGGACCGTCGTCTGGCCCTTCGCCTCGCCGCGGCGGCGGCCGCGATGCACCTTGCGGAACTTGGTTTTCCTGGGCAGCAGCATCGGTTAGCTCGTTTCCTCTGCGGTCGTCTCCGGTGTTGCCTCGGAGGTCGTCTCCGGGGTCACAGGCTCGGTCGCCTCGACCGGGGTCACTGTCGTCTCCTCGGCCTTCGGCTCCGTGGGAGCCGGCGGCCGCCTGCGGCGCGCGTCGGGCGGCGTGTTCGCCGGCGGAGCTGATTCACCACGTGAGCGGTCCGGGGACGGGCGGCCGCTGCCGCTGCGTCCGCGCGGAGGCCCGCCGGGGCGTGACCCACCGCCGCCCGCGCCGCCACCTGCACCGCCCCGCTGGCCGGGACGGCCGCGACGCACGGGGCCGAGGCCCTCACGGTCGGCCTGCCGGTTCCGGCCTGCCTCGCGGGAAGCGCCGAGACCTTCGCTGGCGCCACCACGGCGGCGTGCCGTGTCCTGGTCGCCGAGGCGTGTCTCCTTGCCGCCGACGACGCCGTAACCCTCGCGGCATGATCTCGCCCTTGTTGATCCAGACCTTGACGCCGATGCGGCCGGTCGGGGTGCGAGCCTCGACGAAGCCGTAGTCGATGTCGGCGCGAATGGTGTGCAGCGGCACGCGGCCCTCGGAGTACTGCTCCGAGCGGCTCATCTCCGAGCCGCCGAGGCGGCCCGAGCACTGCACCTTCACACCCGCTGCGCCGGAGCGGATCGCCGAAGCCAGCGAACGCTTCATCGCGCGGCGGAAGGACACGCGGTTCTGCAGCTGTTCCGCGATCGACTGGGCGACGAGCTTGGCATCGAGCTCGGGGCGCTTGATCTCGTTGATGTTGATGTGGACGTTCTTCTGGGTGAGCGCGTGCACTTCTTTGCGCAGCGCGTCGACCTCGACGCCCGACTTCCCGATGACGATCCCGGGCCGGGCCGTGTAGATGTCGATCGTGATCCGCTGCTTGTCCTTGCGGATCAGGATGTCCGACAGGCCCGCGTGGGACAGCTTCTTCAGGATGTGCTGGCGGATCTTGATGTCCTCGAGCAGGGCGCCCGCGAACTCCTTCTTGCTGACCATCCAGTTCGACTTCCAGTCGTGGATGACGCCGACGCGAAGGCCGCCCGGATGAACTTTTTGGCCCATTTACGCCTCTTTCTTCTTGCGCGGTGCGCGCTTCGGCTTGGCGGCGGGTACCGGCTCGGCCGCGACTGCGACGGGAGCCTGGGCAACCTTGATCGTGATGTGGCAGGTCCGCTTGCGGATGCGGGCGACACGGCCGCGGGCGCGGGCACGCCAGCGCTTCAGCGTCGGCCCTTCGTCCACGTAGACGGCCGCAACGACGAGATCGTCGCCCTTCCAGTGCAGAGCCGGATTCGATTCGGCATTCGCGACGGCCGAGCGCAGCACCTTGTCGATCTCGACGGCCGCATGGCGCGTCGTGAAGGCGAGGATGGTGCGCGCCTCGGGCACGGTGCGGCCGCGGATGTGATCCGTGACGAGCCGCGCCTTGCGGGGCGAGATGCGGACGTTCTTGGCGACCGCCTGGACGGTCCTGGTGGTATCGACGGCTGCCATCAGCGCTTCTTGACCTGCGTCTTCTGGTCTCCGGCGTGGCCGCGGAAATGGCGAGTCGGCGCAAACTCGCCGAGCTTGTGCCCGACCATCTGCTCCGACACGAAGACCGGCACGTGCTTGCGGCCGTCGTGGACCGCGATCGTGTGACCGACCATGTCGGGGAAGACAGTCGATGACCGCGACCACGTGCGGATCATGTTCTTCGACCCCGAGGCGTTCATCGCCTCGATGCGCCCCATCAGGCGGGCCTCCACGAAAGGCCCCTTCTTCGAGCTTCTGCTCAACGCTTGTCCTTCCCGCGGCGACGGCCGCGAACGATCAGCTTGTCGGATTCCTTGTGCTTCGAGCGGGTGCGCTTGCCGAGCGTCGGCACGCCCCACGGAGTAACGGGGTGGCGACCACCCTTCGACTTGCCCTCGCCGCCGCCGTGCGGATGGTCGACCGGGTTCATGGCCGAGCCACGGACCGTCGGGCGCTTGCCGAGCCAGCGGCTGCGTCCGGCCTTGCCGCCGGTGAGGTTGCCGTGGTCGACGTTGCCGACCTGGCCGACCGTCGCGCGGCACGTCATCAGGACGCGGCGCATCTCGCCCGAGGGGAGACGCAGCGTCGCGTAGGCGCCGTCCTTGGCGACGAGCTGGATGCCCGACCCGGCCGACCGCGCCATCTGGCCGCCGCGGCCCGGCTTCAGCTCGACGTTGTGCACGAGCGTGCCGGTGGGGATGTTCTCGAGCGGCAGCGCGTTGCCGGGCTTGATGTCGGCGCCGGGGCCGGACTGAACCATCGAGCCGACACGCAGGCCGGCCGGAGCCAGGATGTACGCCTTGAAACCGTCGACGTAGTGGAGCAGTGCGATCAGCGCCGAGCGGTTCGGGTCGTACTCGATCGCCGCGACCTTGGCGGGCACGCCGTCCTTCGTCCGCTTGAAGTCGACCAGGCGGTAGCGGCGCTTGTGGCCGCCACCCTGGTGGCGCGTCGTGATCCGGCCCTGGTTGTTGCGGCCGCCCTTCCGCGTCAGTGTCTCGGTGAGCGCCTTCTCGGGCTTCGACTTCGTCACCTCGGCGAAGTCGGAGACCGTCATGAAGCGGCGGCCCGGGCTGGTTGGCTTGAACCTACGAACAGGCATGACTAAAGCTGCGCTCCCTGGAAGATCTCGATGACGTCGCCGGCGCGCAGCTGCACGACGGCCTTTTTCCAGCCGGGACGCGTGCCCTTGAAGGCACCGCGGCGCTTCGGCTTGGCGGGCACCTTGATCACGTTGACGCGCTCGACATGGACCTCGAACAGCTGCTCGACCGCCTGCCGAATCTGCGTCTTGTGCGCGTCGGGGTGAACCTTGAACGTGTAGGTGCCGCGTGTCGACGCCGCGTAGCTCTTCTCGGAGACCACCGGCGCGAGCACGACCTGGCTTGCGTGCAAAGGCATCTAGACAGCCCTCCCGGTGACCAGCTCGAGCGCGGCTTCGCTGACGAGCAGCGAGCGGGCCCAGACAACCGCGGCGACCTCGAGCTCGCTCGGAACGACGAGCGCGACGCGCGGCAGGTTGCGGAATGACTTGGCGAGATTCACTTCGTCGTCGAGGCACACCACGACGAGCGGCACCGGCTGCGCCCACGACTCGAGCACGTGCAGGGCCTGCTTGGTGGACGGCTCGGAGAAGGCGTCGGCCGCGATGATCCCGAGCGTTCCGGCCTGTGCGTGCGCGGCGAGCGCGCTCCGCAGCGCCGAGCGCTGAGCCTTGCGGTTGACCTTCTGGACGAAGCTCCTCGGAACCTTGGCGAAGGTGTGTCCGCCGGCCTTGAACTGCGGCGCGCGGATCGTGCCCTGGCGCGCGCGACCGGTGCCCTTCTGGCGCCACGGCTTCGCGCGGCCGCCCGAGACGAGCCCACGGCTCTTCGTCGCGAAGGTGCCGGCGCGACGGGCGTTCAGCTCGGCGCGGACAGCCTCGTGGACGAGGTGCGGCTTGACCTCGGCGGCGTACACCGACTCGTCGAGCGAGACGTCCTTCGACTTCTTGCCCGTTCCTTCGAGGAGGGGGGCCTTGACCGGACTCATCCGCGCACCTCGACGATTCCGTTCTTCGGGCCCGGGACGGCGCCCTTCAGAAGCAGCAGGTTCTTCTCGACGTCGACCTCGTGCACGGTCAGACCGAGCGCGGTGACGCGCTTGGCACCCATCTGCCCCGGCAGCTTGCGGCCCTTGAAGACGCGCGACGGTGTGGCCGACGCGCCGATCGAGCCCGGCGCGCGGACGTTGTGCGAGCCGTGGCCGCGGGGGCCGGAGCTGAAGCGGTGACGCTTGATCGTGCCCTGGAAGCCCTTGCCGATGCCGATGCCCGCGACCTTGACCTTGTCGCCCGGCGCGAAGAGCTCGACCGTCACTGTCTCGCCCTCGACGGCGCCGTCCCAGCCGCCGCGGAACTCGACCAGGCGGCGATACCCGCCGAGACCTGCCTTGGCGAGGTGCCCGAGCTCGGGCTTCGTGAGCTTCCGCTCTGCGACCGGATCGAACGCGAGCTGCACGGCGTCGTAGCCGTCGGTGTCGGCGGTCTTCACCTGCACGACGGGGCACGGGCCGGCCTCGATCACGGTGACCGAGGTCACCGCGCCGGTCTCCGGGTCGAAGACCTGGGTCATGCCGAGCTTCTTGCCGAGAATCCCCTTCATTACAGCTTGATCTCGATGTCGATGCCGGCCGGGAGATCGAGCCGCATGAGCTGGTCGATCGTCTTCGGCGTCGGCGAGTGGATGTCGATCAGGCGCTTGTGCGTGCGAACCTCGAAGTGCTCCCGCGAGTCCTTGTCCTTGAACGGCGAGCGGATCACGCAGTACACGTTCTTCTCGGTCGGCAGGGGGACCGGCCCAGTGATCGTCGCGCCCGAGCGTTGCGCGGTCTCGACGATCGACTGAGCCGACCGGTCCAGCTGCTGGTGGTCATAGCCCTTCAGACGGATCCGGATTTTCCCCTGCGGCATCGTTCAGCGTCCTTTCAGTGCTACTTGATCACTTCGGTGACGACGCCTGCACCCACGGTGCGGCCGCCTTCGCGAATGGCGAAGCGGAGGCCCGGATCCATGGCGATCGGCTGAATCAGCTCGATCTCCATGTTGGTGTTGTCGCCCGGCATGACCATCTCCTGGCCCTCCGGGAGCTTGACCGCGCCGGTCACGTCCGTGGTGCGGAAGTAGAACTGCGGCCGGTAGTTGTTGAAGAACGGCGTGTGACGGCCGCCTTCGTCCTTGGAGAGCACGTACACCTCGGCCTTGAAGTGCGTGTGCGGCGTGATCGAGCCGGGCTTCGCGAGCACCTGGCCGCGCTCGACCTCTTCACGCTTGACACCGCGGAGGAGCGCGCCGGCATTGTCGCCCGCCTGGGCGTAGTCGAGGCTCTTCTGGAACATCTCGAGGCCGGTGACGACGGTCTTCGCGACCTTCTCGTGAATCCCGACGATCTCGATCTCGTTCCCGACCTCGATCTTGCCCTGCTCGACACGGCCGGTCACGACAGTGCCGCGACCGGTGATCGTGAAGACGTCCTCGATCGGCATCAGGAAGGGCTTGTCCGACTCGCGGATGGGCTCCGGGATGTAGCTGTCGACGGCCTCCATCAGCTCCAGGATCTTCGGCGTCCAGTCCGCGTCGCCCTCGAGCGCCTTCAGCGCCGAGACGCGAACGATCGGGATGTCGTCACCCGGGAACTCGTACTTGGTGAGCAGCTCCTGAACCTCGAGCTCGACGAGCTCGAGCAGCTCCTCGTCGTCGACCATGTCGGACTTGTTCAGCGCGACGACGATGAACGGCACGCCGACCTGGCGGGCGAGCAGGATGTGCTCACGCGTCTGCGGCATCGGGCCGTCGGCTGCCGACACGACCAGGATCGCCCCGTCCATCTGGGCGGCGCCCGTGATCATGTTCTTGATGTAGTCGGCGTGTCCCGGGCAGTCGACGTGCGCGTAGTGACGGTTGGCCGTCTCGTACTCGACGTGCGAGGTGTTGATCGTGATACCCCGCTGGCGCTCTTCCGGGGCGTTGTCGATGGACGCGAAGTCGCGCGCAACGGTGTTCCCGCCACCCGCCTCCGCGAGCACCTTCGTGATCGCCGCTGTCAGCGTCGTCTTGCCGTGGTCGATGTGCCCGATCGTGCCGATGTTGAGATGCGGCTTCGTGCGCTCGAACTTCTGCTTGGCCATTCGGTCCTTCCTCCGGAACTCGTTTTACGATCCCGAGCCCTGCTCGGTGATCTCACTGGCGATCGACTGAGGCACTTCCTCGTACCGATCGAACTGCATGGTGAAATTGGCGCGCCCCTGGCTCATCGAGCGCAGGTCGGTGGCATAGCCGAACATCTCGGACAACGGGACGCTCGCTGACACCGTTTGCGCGTTGCCGACGGGGCTCATCGACTCGATGCGCCCCCGCCGGGAGTTGAGGTTACCCATTACGTCGCCGAGATAGTCCTCGGGGGTCGTGACCTCGACGGCCATGACCGGCTCGAGCAGCTTCGGCTTCGCGCGCTTCATCGCTTCCTTGAACGCCATCGAACCGGCGATCTTGAAGGCACGCTCACTCGAGTCGACGTCGTGGTACGACCCGTCGACGAGCTCGATCTTGACGTCCACGACCGGGTAACCGGCGAGGATGCCCGAGCCCATCGCCTCCTGGATGCCGGCGTTCACGGCCGGGATGTACTCCCGGGGGATCTTGCCGCCCACGATCTTGTCGACGAACTCGTAGCCCGCGCCGGGTTCCTGGGGCAGCAGGTTGATGGTCACGTCGCCGTACTGGCCGGAGCCGCCGGTCTGGCGGACGAAGCGGCCCTGGACCTTCTCGGCCGGCTTCGACACTGTCTCGCGGTAGGCGACCTGCGGGCGGCCGACGTTCGCGTCGACGTTGAACTCGCGCTTCAGGCGGTCGACGATGATCTCCAGGTGGAGCTCGCCCATCCCTGCGATCAGCGTCTGGCCGGTCTCCTCGTCCGAGGTGACGCGGAAGGTGGGATCCTCGTCGGAGAGCCGCGCCAGGCCGTTGCCGAGCTTGTCCTGGTCGGCCTTCGACTTCGGCTCGACGGCGACCGAGATCACCGGGTCCGGGAAGGTCATCGACTCGAGCACGATCGGCGCGTTTTCGGCAGCCAGCGTATCCCCGGTCGTGGTCGACTTCAGGCCGACCCCGGCCGCGATCTCGCCCGCGCCGATCTCCTCGCGCTCCTCGCGGTGGTTCGCATGCATCTGCAGGATGCGGCCGATCCGCTCGGTCTTGCCCGTCGTCGTGTTCATGACGCGGTCGCCGGCCTTGATCTTGCCGGAGTAGACGCGGAAATAGGTGAGCTTGCCGACGTACGGATCCGACATGACCTTGAAGGCCAGAGCGGAGAACGGTGCGTCGAGGGTCGCAGGACGCTCGATCTCGGCGTTCGTCTTCGGGTCGAGCCCGGCGATCGGCGGGACGTCGAGCGGGCTCGGCAGGTAGTCGACGACCGCGTCGAGCAGCGGCTGGACTCCCTTGTTCTTGAACGCCGAGCCGAGCAGCACGGGCGTGATCGCGTCGGAGATCGTGCCGAGACGGATGCCGCGGCGCAGCTGCTCCGCCGTCACCGACGTCTCGTCCTCGAGATAGGCCTCGAGCACCTCGTCGTCGAAGTGCGAGATGGCGTCGATCAGCTGGTGGTGATACTCGTGCGCCTGCTCGGCCAGCTCGGCCGGAATCTCGGTCACCTCGAACTGCTCGCCGAGGTCGTCCTTGTAGACGATCGCCTTCATCTCGACCAGGTCGATGACGCCGACGTGGGCGTCCTCCTGCCCGATCGGGAGCTGGATCGGCACCGGGTTCGCGCCGAGGCGGTCGCGCATCGACTGCACGGCCGCGAAGAAGTTCGCGCCGGTGCGGTCCATCTTGTTGATGAACGCGATGCGGGGCACCTTGTACTTGTCGGCCTGGCGCCAGACGGTCTCGGACTGCGGCTGAACGCCGGCGACGCTGTCGAAGACGGCGACCGCGCCGTCGAGGACGCGCAGGCTCCGCTCCACCTCCACCGTAAAGTCCACGTGCCCGGGCGTATCGATAATGTTGACCCGATGATCGCGCCACATCGCCGTCGTCGCAGCAGACGTGATCGTGATGCCGCGCTCCTGCTCCTGCGCCATCCAGTCCATCGTCGCCGCGCCCTCGTGCACCTCACCCATCTTGTGAGTGCGGCCGGTGTAGTAGAGGATCCGCTCGGTCGTCGTGGTCTTGCCCGCGTCGATGTGGGCCATGATCCCGATATTCCGGACGCGGTCGAGCGCCACACGTGTCTCTGTTGCGGACAACTCTCTCCTCGTTACCAGCGGTAGTGGGCGAATGCCTTGTTCGCCTGGGCCATGCGGTACATGTCGTCCTTGCGCTTGAACGCGTTGCCCTGCTGCTCGAGCGCGTCGAGAATCTCGCCGGCCAGCTTGTCGGCCATGTGCTTCTCGCGACGGTCGCGCGAGTAGGTCACGAGCCAGCGCAGCGCAAGCGTGCGCCCACGGCGCTGCGGCACCTCGATCGGCACCTGGTAGTTCGCACCGCCGACGCGGCGTGACCGCACCTCGAGCACCGGGGTGACCGTCTTCACGGCCTGCTCCAGCACCTCGACGGGCGGCCGGCCCGAGCGCTCGCCGACCTTGTCGAGAGCGCTGTAGACGATCTTCTCCGCCGTGGCCTTCTTGCCGCGCTGCATGACACGGTTGATGAGCTGCGTCACGAGCTGGTTCTCGTAGACGGCGTCCGCGGGAACGACACGCGGCTGAATCTCTGCGCGACGGGGCATTACGAGCTCTTCTTCGCGCCGTACTTGGAGCGGCCCTGCTTACGGTCGGCGACACCGGACGCATCGAGCGCTGCCCGGATCACCTTGTAACGGAAGCCCGGCAGGTCGCTGGTGCGACCACCGCGGACGAGCACGACCGAATGCTCCTGCAAATTGTGACCCTCACCCGGAATGTAGGTGCCGACCTCGAGCCCGTTCGTCAGCCGGACGCGCGCAATCTTGCGCAGCGCCGAGTTCGGCTTCCGGGGCGTCGTCGTCGAGACGCGCGTGCAGACACCGCGGCGCTGGGGCGCGCCGGCGAGCGCAGGCGTCTTGACCTTCGCCTTTTTCTTGGCGCGGCCCTTGCGGACGAGTTGATTGACAGTCGGCATGGTGAGCTAGGAACTCGTTTCAGTCGTATGCAAACAGGACAGCGGCGTGGCGCACGGCCTCCGCCGAAGAGCGAGGCATGGTACCGACCGGGAACGGGAGCGTCAAACCGCTGAAGCCCGCGTCGTTCCTGGCTCGCCAAGGGTAGCGGACCTGGGCCGCGCATTTCGATCAGCGCAGGATTTTCCACACTAGACTTCGGGAGATCCCCTGCGGTGTCACTCGCCATCGTCATCAGCTCCGTCGTCGTCGCCTGCCTTACGGTGCTGTTTGCGTTCGTCGCCGTGCGGCGCGCTCGGCGCAGGGCCGAGATTCGCCTCGTCGAGGCGGTGCAGCGCCTGGCCGACGGCATGGAGGACACGATGCGCGAGCTGGCCGACGCCGTTTCGGAGGCGCAGGCGGCGGCGAGGCATGCGAGTTTTGGCGGCGGCGCGACCGACCTGGACTTCGACGACGTCGCCGACCATGCGTTGCAGGCCATCGCTGCGGTGCCGGGCGTCGAGAGCGCTCTGCTCGAAACGCTCGGGCCGAGCGGGCGCGTGGTGTCCGGCGCGGTCGGGCTTTCGAGCGAAGAAGCCGGTGCGGCCGATATCGAGATGCCGGCCGACGAGAGCCTGCGCGCGGTCGAGGTGGCGTACGGCTTTCACTCCGACGATCCGCCTCCGGCCGCGCTTCGTTCCGGCGTGGTCGTTCCGCTGCGCATCGCCGGTGCCCGCGTCGGCACGCTCAGCGCGTTCAGCCGCACAGCTGCGAGCCGCTTCGACACGTCGACCGTCGACGAGATCGAGCAGCTCGCCGGGCGGGCCACGCCGGCGCTCTGGAACGCGCGGCGCTTCACCGAGGCGCATGCGCTGGCCGATCTCGACCCGTTGACGCGGCTGCACAACCGCCGTTACTTCCACGAGCTGCTCGAGCGCGAGGTTGCGCGGGCGCACCGCTATCGCCGCCGCGTGTCCCTGCTCGTGTTGGACGTCGACGATTTCAGCGGCCTGAACGCCCGCATCGGCCGGCACGGCGCGGACGCCATCCTGGTCGAGCTGGCCCGTCAGCTCCGGCTGGCAGTGCGAACGGCGGATATCCCCTGCCGGATCGGCGAGGATGAGTTCGCGGTGATCCTGCCGGAGTCCGAGTCCGGCGGAGCGGAACTGCTCGCAAAGCGAGTCGCGCGCGCCGTCGCGGCGAGGCCGGCGGACGACGGCTCCGCGGTGCGCGTGTCCGTAGGCGTCTCCGACCTGCGGCCGGGCGACCACGAAGCCGACCTGGTCCGCCGCGCCGAGGATGCCCTCACCAGAGCGAAGGGCGTCGTCCCGCAAGCCCAGCCAGCTGCGACCGGCTGAAGGACGATTCACAAGCCAGATTCGGTGGGCGCCGCAAACCCACTGCCGGTGCCAGGCACCGGGGTAAAGCGCTCGAACGCTCGCAAACGGCCGGTGCCAGGCACCGGGGTAAACGATCGTCGGCCGGTCAACTGCCGGTGCCTGGCACCCGGAGTAAGCGCTCGTCCGCTTGCTAACTGCCGGTGCCAGGCACCGGGGTAAACGCTCGTCAGCCGGCCAACTGCCGGTGCCTGGCACCGGGGTTAAGCGCGGAATACCCCCGTTGGCCGATGACGGAGCGGCGGCCGGGTGGGCATGGTTGCTGGGCGAACCCGGGTGCCTGGCACCGGCAGTCAACGTGAGGCGGGAGGCCCAGGCTGGTGGTAAGGCACCGGGGTAAACGCTCGTCAGCCGGCCAACTGCCGGTGCCTGGCACCGGGGTTAAGCGCGGAATACTCCCGTTGGCCGATGACGGAGCGGCGGCCGGGTGGGCATGGTTGCTGGGCGAACCCGGGTGCCTGGCACCGGCAGTCAACGTGAGGCGGGAGGCCCAGGCTGGTGGTACGGGGCCGGTTCCGGGGCGTCGTTCAACGAACCGCGGTGGATCGACAGATAGCGCAGGAGGCGCCAGACGTCTCTTTGCGCGCCTAGTGAGCAGAACGAGCCGACGCGCGGAGCGGGCCGACGAGCAGCGCGCGCCGACGTGCAGTTCGGGCCGACGAGCAGAACTGGCCGAGCGAGCAGCGCGCCCAACGAGCGCGGCGCGAGCGTGCATGGCGAGCAGCGCCCGCCGAGCGAACGGCGCGAGCAGCGGAAAAGGTGTCAGACACCGCTTTCGCAGTGTCTGACACCCGATCCTTGTCTTCTCAGCCGAGCTCTTTCGAGCTCAGTCGTCCGGCTCAGTCGTCGAGCGGGGCGCCCGGCTCGGGCACTTCGCCGTTGGCGAGCGGATCGACGCCGAAGCCGCGCGTGAAGTCGATCGTGCTGCCGTCCTGGCCGATCTCCTCGAGCGCCTGGAGCAGCGTGTCCCGCTCGTAGGGCTCGCGGTTGACCGGCTCGGCCGGCGAGATGCCGATCCCGCGGTACCGCTTGAGGCCGGTAGCGGCCGGGATCAGCTTCCCGATGATCACGTTCTCCTTCAACCCGAGCAGGCGGTCGATCTTGCCTTCGATCGACGCGTCCGTCAGCACCTTGGTGGTCTCCTGGAAGGAGGCCGCCGACAGGAACGACTCGGTTGCGAGCGACGCCTTCGTGATGCCGAGGATGAGCGGCTCGTGCGTTGCCCGCTCCTTCTTCGCCTTCCCGATGCGCTCGTTCTCGCGCTCGTACACGACGCGGTCGACCAGCTGGCCCGGCAGGAGCTCGGTGTCGCCCGCGCTGTCGACGCGAACCTTCTTGAGCATCTGCCTGACGATCAGCTCGATGTGCTTGTCGTGGATCTCGACGCCCTGGCTCTTGTAGACGTTCTGCACCTCGCCGACGAGGTACAGCTCGGTCTGCGTCGACCCCTTGAGCGCAAGCAGGTCGGCCGGGTTCCGGGAGCCCTCGTTGAGCGGGTCGCCCGGCTCGAGGATCTGACCGTTCGTCGCGAGCAGCCGGGTGCGGCGCGGGAGCTGGTACTCGACCGGCTCGGCCGCCTCGCCCTCCGACGTGAGCTCGGTCGGATGGATCGTGACCTTCGGGCCGCGATCGGTCAGCTCGATCTCCGCGCGGCCGCCGACCTCGACGAGCACCGCGGCACCCTTCGGGTTCCGCGCCTCGAAGATCTCGACGACGCGCGGCAGACCGTGCGTGATGTCCGCGCCGGCCACACCACCGGTGTGGAAGGTCCGCATCGTCAGCTGCGTGCCAGGCTCGCCGATCGACTGGGCGGCGATGATGCCGACCGCGTCGCCGATCTCGCACATCTCACCCGTCGCCGGGAAGATGCCGTAGCAGCTCTTGCACACGCCGGTCGCGGCGCGGCACTTCAGCACCGACCGCACCTTCAGTGTCACATCGTCTCCGAGTTCCGCGATGAGCTCCGTGAGGAGCGCCGTCGTGACCGTCGCGTCCCGCTCGGCCAGCACGGTCTTCCCGGGCTTGCCCGAGGCGAGCGGCTTGTTGACGTCATCGGCCAGAACCCTGCCGAGCAGCGACTTGTTCAGCCCCTCGGAGGTGATCGCGGGGAGCTCGATGTGATCGGCTGTACCGCAGTCCTCCTCGCGGATGATCACGTCCTGCGAGACGTCGACCAGGCGCCGGGTGAGGTAGCCCGAGTCGGCGGTGCGCAGTGCGGTGTCGGCGAGACCCTTGCGGGCACCGTGGGTCGAGATGAAGTACTCGAGCACCGACAGGCCTTCCATGAAGTTGGCCTTGATCGGGCGCTCGATGATCTCGCCCTTCGGATTCGCCATCAGGCCGCGCATACCGGCGAGCTGGCGAATCTGCTTGAACGAGCCGCGGGCCCCGGAGTTGGCCATCATGAAGACCGGGTTCAGCTCGTTGAAGTTCTTCTGCATCGCCTCGCCGACCTCGTCGGTCGCGGCTGTCCAGATGTTGACGATGGTCTCGTGACGCTCGTCCTCGGTGATCAGGCCCATGTCGTACTGCCTGTGCACCTCTTCGACGCGCGCCTCGTACCCGCCCAGGATCTTCTCCTTCTCGGGCGGGATCACGATGTCGTTCTTCGAGATCGTGACGCCGGCCTTCGTGGCGTACTTGAAGCCGAGAGACTTGATCGTGTCGAGCACCGGAGCCAGCGTGTGCGCTCCGTAGCGATCCGAGAGCGCCAGGATGTAGCGGTCGGTGTCGGCCTTCGCCAGCGTGTGGTTCACGAAGTCGAACTCGAGCTCCTCATCCGGCGGCAGCAGCTCGTCGAGCGCCCGATAGACGGCCGAGTTGAAGAGCACGCGGCCGGGCGTCGTCAGATGCAGCTCCGTGTTGAAGCGGAACTCGATCGGCTCCTGCAGGCCGACGGCCTTCATCTCGAGCGCGACCTCGATCTCGTCGGCCGAGTCGAAGCGCCGCGGATGCGGCTTGATCGACGCAGCCTCGATCGCCGGCAGGTCCTTGTCCGAGTACGTCATGTAGTAGATGCCGAGCACCATGTCCTGCGTCGGCGTCGCGAGCGGACGCCCGGACGCCGGCGAGAGGATGTTGTTCGACGAGAGCATCAGGATCCGCGCCTCAGCCTGAGCCTCGGCACTGAGCGGCAGGTGCACCGCCATCTGGTCGCCGTCGAAGTCCGCGTTGAACGCGTGACAGACGAGCGGGTGGACCTGGATCGCCTTGCCCTCGACGAGGATCGGCTCGAACGCCTGGATGCCGAGGCGGTGCAGCGTCGGTGCGCGGTTCAGCAGCACCGGGTGCTCCGCGATGACCTCTTCCAGGACGTCCCAGACCTCGGGCGTCATCGAGTCGACGTACTTCTTCGCCGCCTTGATGTTCTGGACGGACTTCCGCTCGACGAGCCGGCTCATGATGAACGGCTTGAAGAGCTCGAGGGCCATCAGCTTCGGCAGACCGCACTGGTGCAGCTTCAGCGTCGGGCCGGCGACGATCACCGAGCGGCCGGAGTAGTCGACGCGCTTGCCGAGCAGGTTCTGGCGGAACCGGCCCTGCTTGCCCTTCAGCATGTCGCTGAGCGACTTCAGCGGCCGGTTGCCCGGGCCCGTGACCGCGCGGCCGCGGCGGCCGTTGTCGAACAGTGCGTCGACGGCCTCCTGCAGCATGCGCTTCTCGTTGTTGACGATGATCTCCGGCGCGCCGAGGTCCAACAGCCTCTTCAGACGGTTGTTCCGGTTGATGACGCGGCGATAGAGGTCGTTCAGGTCGGAGGTCGCGAAGCGGCCACCGTCGAGCTGGACCATCGGGCGGAGCTCCGGCGGGATCACCGGAACGGCCTCGAGGATCATCCACTCGGGACGGTTCGCCGACTTGATGAAGGCGTTGACGACCTTCAGCCGCTTGATGCCGCGCTGCTGCTTCTGGCCCTTCGACGTCTTGATCGTGTCGCGGAGGATCAACGCCTCCTGATCGAGGTCGAGGTCGCGCAGCAGGTCGCGGATCGACTCCGCACCCATGCCACCGCGGAAGTAGACGCCGAACCCGTACGGCGAGCCGAAACGATCCTTGAGCTCGCGGAAGAGCTGCTCGTCGTTGACGACCAGCTTGGGCTCAAGCTCGCGGAAGAGCTGCCACGTCTGCTCGAGACGCTTGACGGCGTCGACCGCCGCCTCGCGCGTGTCGTCGCGCCGCGACTCGATGTCGAGATACATCTCGCGCACCTTCAGCGCCCACTGGATCAGCGAGTCGAGATCCTCTTTCCGGATCTTCCCGTCCGTCCGCAGGCACAGGTCGTTCGTCAGCTCGCGGATGTCCTGACCCTCGGCCCACGTGTCGATCGCGTCCTTGAGCAGGCCGTTGCCGAGCTCGCGCGAGCGCTCGAGGTTCTTCGCGTCGACGCCTTCGGCGAACTTCGCGTCGTCGCCGGTGAGTGCCTCACCCGCGAGGAACGAGTCGACGATGCGATGGATGTGCTTGGTGATGGCGCCCTTCTTGGCGCCGACCGCGCTTGCCGAGCTCCTGCTCGAGCGGCCGGATCGCCGCGAGGATCTGCTCCGCCGCCGTGGCGACGTACTCGAGCTCGCGGGGCGTCAGCTTGCGGTCGTCGCGAATCGCGGCGTTCCGCACGAGCTCACGGATCTTCTTCGCATCCTCGGTGGTGATCTGCGGAACGAGCTCCAGGAAGAGCCCGCCGACGAGCTTGCGCGCCTCCTCGAGGGTCGGAAGCGCCTGCTCCTCGGCCCACGCGGCGAGGCCGCGGCCCCAGAAGTCGTCGTCCTCGTCGAAGCCCTTCTCCTTGCCCTCGGCGAAGTACGCACGCCGGCGGGCGAGCCGCTTCTCGAGCTCGGCGAGCTGCTCCTCACGGTCGACGTAGATGCGCTCGGACTCGGCCTTGACCTTGTCCTCCAGGTCGTTCAGATCCTTCTGGCGCGCCTCGTTGTCGACGTCGGTGACGATCGACGCCGCGAAATAGAGCACCTTCTCGAGCTCACGGGGGGCGATGTCGAGCAGGTAGCCGATGCGGCTCGGAACGCCCTTGAAGAACCAGATGTGCGAGACCGGCGCGGCCAGGTCGATGTGACCCATCCGCTCGCGGCGCACCTTCTGGCGGGTGACTTCGACGCCGCAGCGCTCGCAGATGATGCCCTTGTAACGGACGCGCTTGTACTTGCCGCAGTAGCACTCCCAGTCCTTGGTCGGACCGAAAATGCGCTCGCAGAACAGGCCGTCGCGCTCGGGCTTGAGCGTGCGGTAGTTGATCGTCTCCGGCTTGGTGACCTCGCCGGACGACCAGTCACGGATCTGCTTCGACGACGCAAGGCCGATCCGAATCGCGTCGAACTCGTTGATATCGATCAAAGTGGTGTCTCGCCTCTTTCTGCTTCAGGTCCTGTGATGGTCGTCAGAGTGGTTGAGTCGATCTCGACTCAGTCGTCGATTTCGACGTCGATCTCGTCGATCGCGCCGACCGGTTCGGCGTCGGGATCGTCGTCGTCATCGTCGGGTGCGTTCAGCTCGGCTGCGACGAGATCCTCGAGGGACTCCTCGATCGGCAGGGCCAGCTCGCCGTCGGCGTCGACGACCTCCTGGCCTTCCTCGACCTCCTGGCCTGTCGGCGGGCGGGCCGCCGCCCGGAGCGAACCGGGTGACAGGTCGATGCCGAGCTCTTCCGCCGCGCGGAGCAGCTCGTCGTCCTCCTCGCGCACCTCGACCTCGCTGCCCTCTTCCGAGAGCACGCCGACGTCGAGCGCCAGGGACTGCATCTCCTTCAGGAGCACCTTGAAGGACTCGGGGATCGACGGCTCGGCGATGTTCTCGCCCTTGACGATCGCCTCGTAGGCCTTCACACGCCCGACGGTGTCGTCGGACTTGATGGTGAGCATCTCCTGCAGCGTGTACGCGGCCCCGTAGGCCTCGAGCGCCCACACTTCCATCTCGCCGAAGCGCTGGCCGCCGAACTGCGCCTTACCACCCAATGGCTGCTGGGTGACGAGCGAGTAGGGGCCGGTCGAACGAGCGTGGATCTTGTCGTCGACAAGGTGGAGCAGCTTGAGGATGTACATGTAGCCGACCGTGATGTCCTGCTCGAAGGGCTCGCCGGTGCGGCCGCTGAACAGGCGGACCTTGCCGGAGGCCTTGCGGCCGGGGACGGCCTTGTCGTCGATGACGAACTTGATCGGGCTGTCCGGGTTCTGCGCGACCCAGTCGACGAGTGACTTGTCGACGTCCGCGACCGTCGCGCCGTCGAAGACGGGCGTGGCGATCGGGGTGGGCTTCGGCGCGTTGATCACGCGGGCGGCAGCACCGTTCATCGGCTCGACGCCGTCGCCGGCGAAGACGCCGTGGGCGGCTGCCCAGCCGAGGTGGGTCTCCAGGATCTGGCCGATGTTCATCCGGCTCGGCACGCCGAGCGGGTTCAGGAGGATGTCGACCGAGCGGCCGTCCTCGAGGAACGGCATGTCCTCCTCGGCGACGATCTTCGAGATGACGCCCTTGTTGCCGTGGCGCCCGGCGAGCTTGTCGCCCTCCGAGATCTTGCGCTTCTTCGCCACGTAGACACGGACGAGCTCGTTCACGCCCGGGCTCAGGTCGTCGCCTGCGTCACGGGAGAACGTCTTGACGTCGATGACGACGCCGCCCTCGCCGTGCGGGACCTTGAGGGACGTGTCGCGGACCTCGCGGGCCTTCTCCTTGAAGATCGCGCGGATCAGCTTCTCCTCCGCGGTCAGCTCGGTCTCGCCCTTCGGCGTGACCTTGCCGACGAGCAGGTCGCCCGAGCCGACCTCGGCGCCGACGCGGACAACGCCGCGGTCGTCGAGGTTCCGCAGGGACTCCTCCGAGCGGTTCGGAATGTCGCGGGTGATCTCCTCGTCGCCGAGCTTCGTCGCGCGGGCGTCGATCTCGTACTCGTGGATGTGGATGGACGTGAGAACGTCCTCCTTCACGAGCCGGGCGCTGAGCACGATGGCGTCCTCGAAGTTGTAGCCCTCGAACGGCATGAAGGCCACGAGCAGGTTCGCGCCGAGCGCGAGCTCGCCGTGGTCGGTGGACGACCCGTCCGCCAGCACCGCGTTCGCCTCGATCTTGTCGCCGAGGCGGACGATCGGCTTGTGGTGGATCAGGGTGCCCTGGTTCGAGCGCATGAACTTCGTCAGGTCGTACTCGTCACGGGACTTCGGCCCCTCGACGACCATATGGGTCGCGTCGATCTCGACGACCGTGCCGGCCGACTTCGCGACGACGACGTCGCCCGAGTCGACGGCAGCGCGGTACTCGACGCCGGTGCCGACGAGCGGCGCCTGCGGGATCATCAGCGGCACTGCCTGCCGCTGCATGTTCGCGCCCATCAGGGCCCGGTTGGCGTCGTTGTGCTCGAGGAACGGGATCATCGCGGTCGCGACCGAGACGATCTGCGCCGGCGACACGTCCATGAACTCGACCTGGCTCGCCTGGGCGATGACTGCCTCACCCTCGGCCGAGCGGCAGAGGACGGCGTCGTGCTCGAACTTGCCGGTCTTGAAGTCAACGCTCTCCGACGCCTGGGCGATCGTGAACTGCGCCTCCTCGGCGGCGTCGAGATAGATGATCTCGTCGGTGACCTTGCCCTTGACGACCTTGCGGTACGGCGTCTGGATGAAGCCGAACTGCGACACGGTCGCCATCGAGGCGAGCGAGCCGATCAGGCCGATGTTCGGACCTTCCGGCGTCTCGATCGGGCACATGCGGCCGTAGTGGGTCGGGTGGACGTCGCGCACCTCGATCGGTGCACGTTCCCGCGTAAGCCCACCTGCTCCTAGAGCACTCAGCCGGCGGCGGTGCGTCAGGCCGTCCAGCGAGTTCGTCTGCTGCATGAACTGTGACAGCTGGGACGAGCCGAAGAACTCCTTTAGGGCGGCGACGACCGGCCGGATGTTGATGATCGTCTGCGGCGTGATCGTGTCGACGTCCTCGGTCGTCATCCGCTCGCGCACGACCCGCTCCATGCGGTAGAGGCCGACCCGGAACGCTTCCTGGATCAGCTCGCCCGTGGTGCGCAGCCGGCGGTTGCCGAAGTGCTCGTACTCGTCGAGCTCGGCCCGGATCGGGTCGCGGTTCAACGCGATCGCGTCGGCCGCGAAGTCCTTCGAGTCCTCCTGTACGCCGATCGTGTGCGGAAGCGACACGAGCTTCTGGACAAGCGCGAGGATGTCCTGCGTCGTCAAAACGCGTGTGTCGTCGGGCACGTCCACGCCGAGCCGCTGGTTCAGCTTGTAGCGGCCGACCTTCGTCAGGTCGTAGCGCTTGGGATCGAAGAACAGCGCGCGCAACAGGTTGCGGGCGTTGTCGAGCGTCGGCGGCTCGCCGGGGCGCTGCTTCTTGAAGACCTCGATCAACGCCTCTTCCTCGCGCGTCGTCGGGTCCTTCTCGAGGGTCTTCTCGATGAAGTGCGAGCCTCCGAAGAGGGCGAGAATCGCCTCGTTGGTGCTCGTGTCGAGCTGGAACCCGGTGGTCGGGTCCTCGGCCGGCAGGGCACGCAGTAGCGTGGTGATCGGGAGCTTGCGCTTCCGGTCGATGCGGGCGTAGACGACGCCCTTCTTGTCGATTTCCAGCTCGAGCCACGAGCCGCGGCTCGGCATCAGGTTCGCGATGAAGACCTGCTTCGTCGCGTCCTTCGGCTCCATCAGATAGGCGCCCGGCGACCGCACGAGCTGCGTCACGATCACGCGCTCGGTGCCGTTGATGATGAACGTCCCCCACTCGGTCATCATCGGGAAATCGCCCATGAACACCGTCTGCTCGCGCATTTCGCCCGTGTCCTTGTTGACGAACCGGACGGTCATCGTGAGCGGTGCCTGAAGTGTCAGATCCTTTTCGCGGCACTCCTGGATGGAGAACTGCGGAACTCCGAAGTGGTACTCCCCGAACTCGACGGCGAGGGACCCTGTGTAGTCCTCGATCGGCGAGATGTCATCGATCGTCTCCCGGAGGCCTTCGTTGAGGAACCAATTGAAGGACTCACGCTGGATGTCGATCAGATTGGGGAGGTCGAGGACGTGCTTGAGACGAGAGAACGACTTGCGCGCGCGAGGCGCTGTGACCGTCTTGGCCAAGTAGAACAGCCTCCCTTACTACCTATGAAGTGAGCGGCGGAGCAGAGAAAAAGGGCATGCAGAGACGAAACGTGTCCGGACGTCGGCGCGAACCCTTCATGCTACAGAAGGCAACCCTCGAATCGCAAGCAAACGACGAGGGCCCGTCGGCCGATGTACCACAGAGTACCAGGGAGGCAGGGGTCGCTGACGGCCGCTTGCCAAGGGGCGACGGAACAGGTGTCAGACACCGATTTCGGTGTCTGACACCCACATTCCGGGCCTGCTGACTACTTGACTTCTACCGAGGCGCCCGCTTCTTCAAGCTGCGCCTTCAGCGTGTCGGCCTCTTCCTGGTTCACGCCTTCCTTGACCGGCTTCGGGGCCGAGTCGACCAGATCCTTGGCCTCCTTGAGGCCGAGACCGGTGATCGCGCGCACGACCTTGATCACCTGGATCTTCTGCTGGCCGGCGCCGGTGAGGACGACGTCGAACGCCGTCTTCTCCTCGACCGGGGCAGCGTCGCCACCGCCGCCGGCAGCGGCGAAGGCAACCGGAGCGGCGGCCGTGATGCCCCACTCGTCCTCGATCTTCTTCTTCAGTTCGACCAGCTCGAGCACGGTCATGCTCCCGAGCTGTTCGAAGACGGTGTCTACAGCAGCCATCTCTATGCCTCCTGGGTTTCGGTTGGTTCTGCGTCCGATTCTTCGGCCGCGGCGTCTTCTGGAACGTCATCTGCTACGGCCTCGACCGCTTCTTCTTCAATCGCGGCCGGCTCTTCCGCGGCGGGCTCATCGGCAGCCGGCTCTTCCGCGACCGCGGTCTCAGCGACCGGCTCGGGCGTATCCGTGCTCCCGCCGAGCTGCTCGATGCGGGCGTCGATCAGCCCGTAGAGATCCTGGAGCGGCGTGGCAACGAGCGCCACCAGCTGGGTGAGCGGAGCGATGATCGCGGCGAGCACCTGGCCGCGGAGGACATCGAACGGCGGCAGCTTTGCGAGCTCCTCGATATCCGCGCCCGAGATCGTGCGGCCCTGCATCACGCCACCGCGGATCTCGAGCACCTTGGTGTCGCGCGCCGACTGGGCGAGCGCCTTGGCCACGGCGACGAGATCGCCGTCGGCCTCGATGAACGCGATCGCGGACGGCCCTTCGAGCAGCGTGAGCAGCGCGTCGGCGCCCGCGGCCTCTGCGGCCCGGCGCGTAAGCGTGTTCTTCACGACGTTCAGCCGGGCGCCATGCTCGATCAGCTTGGCCCGGAGCCCGTCGATCTGCGGCATGGTGAGCCCGCGATAGTCGGCGACGATCAAGGTCTCCGACAGACGGAGTTTCTCCGTCAGTTCGGCGACCACGCGTTCTTTGTCTTCCTTCTGCACTTCCACCTCCTCGACTACATCGAGTCCGCATTGACAGCGCACGCGGACTCGCAAAGAGGAGAAAATGCTCCCTGGAGGCCGCCTCGGGAGGGCTTCTGCGCGAGTCCGTCTTCGGACTTGCGCCGCCTCCTGTCTCTGGCGAACGGGGTAATTCTACCGGGTCTGTAACTACTCGGTGACAGCCGCCTCGGCGTCGCCGGCCAGCTCGTCCGCGATGTCGCGCGTCCGCGTCGGGTCGACGTGGATGCCCGGGCCCATCGTGGAGCTGAGCGTGATCTTCTTGATGTAGCGCCCCTTCGACGCAGAGGGCTTGGCACGCACGATCTCGTCGAGCAGCGCGGCGTAGTTCTCCACCAGCTGCCGCTCGTCGAAGCTCCGCTTGCCGATCGCGATGTGCACGTTCGCACCGCGGTCGGTGCGGTACTCGAGCTTGCCCGCCTTCGCCTCGCGCACAGCCTTCGCCACGTCGAACGTGACGGTGCCGGTCTTCGGGTTCGGCATCAGGCCGCGCGGGCCGAGGATGCGCCCGAGCCGGCCGACGTTGCCCATCTGATCGGGCGTCGCGACCGCGACGTCGAAGTCGGTGAAGCCTTCCTCGATCCGCTTCGCGAGATCGGCCGAGCCGACGATGTCCGCGCCGGCCTCCTCGGCCTCGCGCGCCTTGTCGCCGTCTGCGAAGACAGCGACCCGAGCAGTCCGACCCGTGCCGTGCGGCAGCATCATCGTCCCGCGCAGCTGCTCGTCGGCGTGACGCACGTTCAAGCCGAGATTCAGATGCACCTCGATCGTCTCGTCGAACTTGGCGGCCGGCGCCTCCTTGAGCAGCCGCACCGCCTGGACGGGCGAATACAGCTCCTCGCGGTTGACCGCCCCGCGCGCCTCGACGTACCGCTTCCCGTGACTGCTCATCAGGCCTCCACCTCGACTCCCATAGAACGCGCTGTGCCGGCGATGACCTTCATCGCCTGCTCGAGATCCCGCGCGTTCAGGTCGACCAGCTTGGTCTCGGCGATCGAGCGGAGCTGGTCGCGGGTCAGCTTCCCGATCTTGTTCCGGTTCGGCTCGGCCGACCCCTTCTCGATCCGCAGCGCCTCCTTGATCAGGACGGCGGCCGGCGGCGTCTTCGTGATGAAGTCGAACGTCCGATCCTCGTAGACCGTGATCTCGACCGGGATGATGCGGCCGTTCTCCTGCGCGGTCTGCGCGTTGTAGGCCTTGCAGAACTCCATGATGTTGACCCCGTGCTGGCCGAGCGCAGGGCCGACCGGCGGCGCAGGGTTCGCCTGCCCGCCCGGGATCTGGAGCTTGATTACGGTGATGACTTTCTTCGCCAAGGTTTCTTCCTTCTAGTTAGTCGAGCTGCTTAGTCGAGTTTTTTCACTTGGTCGAAACCGAGCTCGACCGGAACCTGGCGCTCGAAGATGTCGACGAGAACTTTGAGCTTCTGCTGATCGGGGTTGACGTCGACGATCTCGCCGTCGAAGTCGGACAGCGGACCCGACGTCACCTTGACCGACTCGCCGAGCGAGAACTCGACCTGGGCCCGCGGCCGCTCGCCTGTGGCGGAGGCGCCCGTCTTGAGAATCCGGTCGACCTCGGGCTGCGACAGCGGCACCGGCTTGGCGCCTGCGCCGACGAACCCCGTGACGCCCGGCGTGTTCTTGACCACGGTCCAGGCCTCGTCGTTCAGATCCATGTTGACGAGCACATACCCGGGCAGAACCCGTTTCTCGGCCTGGACCTTCTGGCCGTCCTTCGTCTCGATCACCTGCTCGGTCGGGACGACGACGCGCCGGAAGCGCGGGCGCTGCCCCATCGACTCGATGCGATGCTCGAGATTGGCCTTGACCTTGTTCTCATGGCCCGAATACGTGTTGACGACATACCAGCGAAACATTTGACTCCTACTGGCCCAGGAAGACCTTTTGGACGACTACCTTCCAGACCTGATCGTTGGCGTAGAGATAGACGCCGACCACGACGCAGGCGACCAGCACGACGACCGTGCTGTGGATCACCTGGCTCTGGCCGGGCCACTCGACTTTCTTCAGCTCAGCCCACGAGTTCGAGACGAAATTCCCCTTGCGCGAGGCGGCCTGCTCGGTCGGAGCCGGCCGCTGTTCGCGCTCCGAACCGGCCGCGGACATCTGCTCGGCACGGCGGGCGGCGCGGCGCTGCTGGCGCTCGGGGGTCATCTCGGACATGTGGTCAGCGCGTCTCGCGGTGCGGCGTATGCGCCCCGCACCAGCGGCAGTACTTCTTGAACTCGACGCGGTCCGGTGTGTTCCGCTTCGATTTGTCGGTCTGGTAGTTGCGCCGCTTGCACTCGGTGCAGGCAAGCGTGATCGCGACTCTGACTCCACTCTTGGCCAATGTGTCTCTTTCGACAGGTGTTTCTTGTAGGAACGTGACGCTCCCGGGCACGCTGACGCACCGCCCAGGGCCGTTGCAGTGTAGCCATTCCCGCCGGGAGCGGCCGGGCCGCTTCGGCGCTAGATCAGGTCGCTGCGCCGCTCGAGGAAGAGCACGTCGCGCCAGACGCCTTCGCGCTGCCCGAGTCGTTTTCGCACACCGACGACCCGGAAACCCACCCGTTCGTGCAGACGCACGCTCGCCTCGTTCTCGGGAAAGATCCCGGCCTGGATCGTCCAGATACCGGCCGCTTCCGAACCGCGGATCAACTCCTCGAGCAGCGCCCGCCCGACGCCTCGACCGCGGGCGGCAGCAGCGACGTACACCGAGCCTTCGGTGACGCCCGCATAGACACAGCGCTCCGAAACGGAGCTCAGGGCCGCCCAGCCGACGACCTCGCCTTCGCTGAGGGCGACGAGACGGTGCTCGGCGAGGTGCTTCGCATCCCAAGCCTCCCAGGTGGGGACGTCGGTCTCGAACGTCGAGTTGCCAGTCGCAATGCCCTCCGCATAAATGCGCGCAACTGCGTTCCAGTGCTCCGGGAGAAGCGTCGAGAGCACAACGTTTTCATCGGCGCGGATCGCCTCGCTCACGGAGCAATTCTGCCTGCCCCGCCCCGAATCTGGAGAACCGAGCGGCGATGGAGCCCCGTCTCTTACGAACCCACCGAAATCAGTCCTTACACACGCGAGGCATGGCCGGATTGTGTTCGCGACCACGAACAGCGCGCTAGGCGGAAACCCCGGTGCCAGGCACCGAAGTAAGCGCAGTCACCGTCGCAAACCCGGTGCCTGGCACCCGCAGTTGGCCGTTGCGAGCCGGCGGTTTACCCCGGTGCCTGGCACCCGCAGTTGGCTCGTCGGTCAGCCGCTTACCCCGGTGCCTGGCACCTGCAGTTGGCCCTAGTGTCCAGTCGGCCCATCGGAATACCTCGGCTGACGGATGGCGGAGCTTCCGCTCGGCGGGCATGGTTGGCCGGCGTAACCCCGGTGCCAGGCACCGGCAGTCGACCTGAGGCGGGAGGCCCACGGCTGGTAGTTCGGGCCTGGCTCCGGCGTTACGGAATGCAGCCGCGGCGAAGGGCGGGTGCGGTGGCATGCCGCAGCCGAGATGTCGAAACGGACTTGCGAGCCCTCCGGGGCGCTGCAGGCTGTACCGATGCTTGCGCCGGCTCGTGCTGGCTGGACCGCTGCCGCCGGACCACACCCGCGCGGCTTTGCCGGCTTTACCCGCAGCGCCCTACCGCCGGCGCAAGGATGCCCGCGCCCATCTCGGCCTTCGGCGTCAGCGGCTTCACGTTCTCGCGTCGGGCCCACCCGACGACGCCTCATCACGCTCTCTGCCGGAGATCTTGGCGACCGCACGAGGAGATGGAGACCCCGCGCTCATTCCGGCCTCAGGCGTGCTCCAGATTTGACTCCAGCACTGCGCTTCAGTAGCGGCGGGTGGGCTCGAACCACCGACCTTCGGGTTATGAGTCCGACGCTCTAACCAGCTGAGCTACGCCGCCCGGCGAGGGGCATGTTAGCGAGCGGGCGTTACTGGATCAGCCGTTCGCGCAGAGCCACCGCAACCGCCTGCGTGCGGGTGTCGGCGTCGAGCTTGAGCATCGCCTTGCGGATGTACTTCCGCACCGTCTCGGCGGAGACGTTCAGCCGCTGGGCGATGTCGTCGTTCGCCAACCCTTCGGCCAACAGGCGCAGCACGTCGCGCTCGCCCGCGGTGAGTTGCGCGGCTTCGTTGCCCACGACCGACACGGCCAGCGTTCCCGCGAGCACCGGATCGACGTAGGTGCCGCCGGCGGCGACCGTCGTGACCGCCCGCAGCAGGTCGTCGAGCGGCGCCTCCTTCAAGACGAAGCCCTGCGCGCCGGCGTCGAGCGCTTCGGTGAGCAGGGCGCGGTCGCTGAAGCCCGTGTAGAGCAGCAGCGCGGTCCCGGGCGTCGAGAGATGGGCGCGGCGCAGAACCTCGATCCCGTCGAGCTTCGGCATGAGGATGTCGACGAGTGCGACCGCCGGCCGGAACTGCTCGATCTGCTCCAGCGCCTCGTCGCCGTCGCGCGCCCGGCCGACGACGGCGATGCCCCGACGCTCGAGGAACTGCGACACGGCGTCGAGAACGGCGGGGTGATCGTCGGCGACGACGCACGTGACGCGCGCGTCTGCCGCGTCAACGTCCTGGCCCGGGGACGGCTCACTCGACATGTGCCACGTTGTACCAGCGGCTCTCCGATCCGGCCGGTCCGCAATGCTCCTCCGGATGACCGACGAGGGATTCTCCGGCGATCCGCTCACGCTGTTTCACCAGTGGATCGACGGGACCGAGATGGCACTCGCCACCGCAGGAGCGGACGGCCGCCCGTCGGTGCGGATGGTGCTGCTGAAGTCCGCGGACGAGCGCGGCTTCACCTTCTTCACGAACTACGGTTCGCGGAAGGGGCGCGACCTGGACGAGAACCCGCAGGCCGCACTGCTTTTTCATCGTCCCGGCATCCAGGTGCGGGTCGAGGGCGGCGTTGCGCGCGTCACCCCGGAGGAATCGGACGCCTATTGGGCGACCAGGCCGGCGGCATCGCGACGGAGCGCCGCCGCATCGCTCCAATCGCAGGAGGTCGCCTCCCGCGCCGAGCTCGAGGCAGCGGTCGCCGCGCAGCCCGCCGAACCGCCACGTCCCGAGCGCTGGGGCGGCTTTCGCCTGACGCCGGAGCGGTACGAATTCTGGCGGCACCGCGACGACCGGCTGCACGAAAGGCACCTTTTTGTGCGATACGACGACGGTTGGCGCGTGGTACTTCTCCAACCGTGAGGTTGCTCGCACCAGGGCTGGCGCTCGCGGCGGCTCTCGCCGGCGCGGCGTTCGCACTTGCAGGTGGTGCCGCGAGCCCGGTGCTCGGCGGCTGCCCCGTCTTCCCCGCGACGAACGTGTGGAACCAGCGCGTCGACACGCTGCCCGTCGAGTCCGACTCGGCTCAGCTGATCGCCTCGATCGGACTCGACAGCGGGGTGCACGCCGACTTCGGCTCGGGTCTCTATGACGGGTCGTCGATCGGCATTCCATACGTCGTCGTCCGCGACAAGACGACCCCGAAGTCGCACGTCAAGTTCGACTATTCAGACGAGAGCGACAAAGGCCCGTACCCGATCCCGAGCAACGTGCCAATCGAGGGCTACCCGCACTCGGGCGACGGCGACCGGCACGCGCTCATCCTCGACCGCGACACGTGCAAGCTCTACGAGCTGTATGCACTGCGCCGCTCGGGCTCCGGCTGGGCCGCAGGCTCGGGAGCGATCTGGAATCTGCGCTCGAACGCCCTTCGCCCCGCCGGCTGGACGTCGGCCGACGCCGCAGGGCTGCCGATCCTCCCCGGGCTCGCTCGCTGGAATGAGGTCGCCGCCGGCCAGATCGACCACGCGCTCCGCTTCACGGCCTCCCGCACGCGCAACACCTATATCTATCCGGCGCGCCACGAAGCGAGCAGCTCGTCGGATCCGTCGCTGCCGCCGATGGGCCTGCGCGTTCGGTTGAAAGCCAGCGTCGACATCTCGAAGCTGCCGCTGCAGGCGCGGATCGTCGCGCAGGCGATGAAGACCTACGGCCTGATCCTGGCTGACAACGGCTCACCCTGGTACGTCTCGGGCGCGCCGAACGCGCACTGGTCGAACGACCAGCTCCACGCACTAGGTGCCCTGCACGGCTCCGATTTCGAGGTCGTCGACACCTCGAAGCTGCGGCCGTGACAGCGGCGGCAGCTCGACGACGAACGTCGCGCCGGCGCCCGGCGGGCTGTCGACGCGCACGTCCCCGCCCATCGCCGTCGCCAGCTGCTTGACGATCGCGAGCCCGAGCCCACTCCCCACGGGACGGTCACGCCCGAACTTGTCGTAGAGGTAGAAACGGTCGAAGGCATGCTCCTGGTCGGCCGCAGCGATGCCGGGGCCGGTGTCGGCAACAGCGAGCACTCCGGGCCGGACCGAGACGACGACGGAGCCCTTCGGCGGCGTCTCCCTGAGCGCGTTCTCGATCAGGTTCGATGCAACCTGCAGCAGGCGGTCGTGGTCGGCCTCGACCCACTGCTCCTCCCCCTCCTCGCGCAGCTCGACGCCGATGTCGTTCGCGGCCAACTCGTGTCGCGCGACCGCCTCCCGCGCCACGTCGAGCAGGTCGACGGGCTCACGGCGAACCGAGAACTCACTGCGCTTCATCCGGGCCAGATCGAGCAGGTCGTGGACGAGCCGCTCGAGCCGGTGTGACTCGACGCCGATCGTGCGGGCGGCCTCGGCGGGCTCGAACGCCCCGTCAGCCAGGCCTTCGGCCCAGCCGCGAATCGCGGTGAGCGGTGTCTTCAGCTCGTGGCTGACCGACAGCAGGAAGGCACGCTCCGATTCGCGCGAGACGCGTAACTGCTCGGCCATCTCGTTGAAGGCGCGGGCGAGGTCGGCGAGCTCGACCGCCCCCGTCTCGGGCAGCGGCTCGTGCTTCTCGGCGGCCGCGATCCCCCGCGTGGCGTCTGCAACGCGCCGGATCGGACGGCCGATCGAGCGGGAGACCACCAGCGACAGCAGCGCGGCAAGCGCGACTCCGGCTGCGGCCGACCACAAGAGGTCGCGCAGGAAGGGGTGCCAGGCCGCGGACGAGCTGGAGGGACTCAGACCAGCAGGCCCCGGGACGGCAACGTCCGGTAGGAGTAGAGCTCGCGTCTGGCCGAGGTACGTCGTCGTCCCGTCGCTCGAGCGATTCACGTCGGGCACGTACGGGGCGAACTGCGAGCGCGGCGCGATGATCTGGCACACACCGCCCGCGCACTCGTTCTGGGTCTTGTAGCTCACCGACCGGCGCCGTTGCAGCGCGAGGTTGTCGGCGCTCTCCCTGAGCGACGCGGCGTGTGAGCGGTCGACCTGGCGGCGCGTCAGAACCGCGCCGACGCCGATCGTCAGGGCAAGTGTGAGGGCGAGGGCCGCGAGCGTCGAGGCGAAGAGCCTGCCGCTCAGGCTCCTCACGGCACGACGGCCTTGTACCCGGCGCCGCGCAACGTGCGGATCAGGTCGGGGCGGGCGAGCTTCCGGCGCAGTTGGGCGACATGAACATCCACGGTTCGTGTGCCTCCAGGGTAGGTGATGCCCCAGACGCGATCGAGCAGCAGGTCGCGCGAGAGCACGGCCCCGCTGTTCGAGATGAAATACGCGAGCAGGTCGAACTCCTTCGCCGTCAGCTCGACGAGCCGCCCGGCGACCGTGACGTCGCGCGACTCGCGGTCCAGCACGACGTCGCCCAGCTCGACGATGTCTCCCTGCTGCTGGCTCTCGCTGCGCCGGAGCACCGCCTTCATACGGGCGACGAGCTCGCGCGGCGAGAACGGCTTCGTCACGTAGTCGTCGGCACCGAGCTCGAAGCCGACAACCTTGTCCGGCTCCTCGTCGCGAGCGGTGAGCATCATGATCGGCACGCGCGAGCGGGCGCGGATCTCGCGGCAGACGTCGAAGCCGTCCTTGCCGGGGAGGCCGATGTCGAGCAGCACCAGACGCACCGGGTGGCGGCCGAGCTCGACGAGAGCGTCTTCGCCCGTTGCGCGCCCAGACGACGCTGTAGCCGTCCTTCGCGAGGTAGCCGCGGACAAGCTCTCCAACCGAAGGCTCGTCCTCGACAAGGAGAACAGTGCCCGTCACCTTTTCAGCGTACATACGGGGCTAGAAACGGAGTCCGACCGCGCGCACGCGCACCGCGGCGCCGCCGTCGATTTGCATCGTCTCCACGATGCAGGCGCTTGTGCAGCTCCGACGCGAGTGCCGGGCGGCCGTTCAGGGTGATCAGCGTGCCCGGCGAAATCGAGATCGGCCAGGTGCTGCCGTCGCTCTCGAGCAGGACGATGTCCGAAGGGTCGACCGACACGATCCGGCCGAGGTTGAGAATGAGCGTGTGAGGCTGCTTCTTGATGCGCACGTTGATCTCGGCATGCGTGAAGCCGGCCAGCTTCGGGAACGGCGGCGGCGCGGCGCCACCGCCCGCGAACGCGACCGGCACGAACAGAGCGGCGGTGAGAGCGGCGATCGCAAGGGCACGGCGCATACGCGCATGATCGGCGTGAGGGGTCACTCGCCCGTAGCCGCAGCGTAAAGCGTTCGTAAAACGATCAAAGCCCGCCACGCTGCGGTCGGTGAGCCAGTTGGCACCTCAGCCCGGCTTCACCCGTCAATGTGCCTTCGACCTGCGCGTTGGGCCAAAATCGTCGCCGTCTCACCGGACAGAGCCCGGCACCCCCGCGACGCTTTCGATCGTGCCTGTGACGATTCGTGCGTTCGTGCTTCGTTCCTGCTCCCGAATCCTCTCGCAACCGCGGCGCCAAGGCAACTGGCCAAAGGGCTAACGCGGGCGCAGGTCGCGAACGCCGTCCGTCGTGTCGAGCGGCGCGTGGACGACGCCGACGACCACGTACGACCAGCCGCTGCCGCCGGGAAGCGTGAGTTTTCCGCCCGAGAGCGTCGCGTAGCTCGTCACGAGCGCGTCTCCCTTGCTGCCGCCGTTCTGGTTCACGAGCGGGATCGTTCCGCTCGTCACCGTGCCGGTCGTGTTGATTACCGCGACGTGCCCGTGCGGCCGCAGCTTGCCGTTGTGCCGCTCGCGAATGCTCACGACGTCGCCGGGCGAGACCGACGTGATCGAGCCGTTCGCCTGTTTCGTCAGATTGGCCGGTGCGGTCGCGAAGAGCTGGCCGCCGTCACCTGTCCAGGCCGAAGCGATCCAGCCTCTCGTCAGATACAGCCGGTTCACGAGCTCGACGCACTGCCAGCGCTCGCCGGCGGTGACGGAGCCGACTCTCGACAGCGCGTTCGAGCATTCCTTGGCGGTGCCCTGGTCCGCCCCGTTGCTCATGACGTCGACCCCGCCCCCGCCCAGCCAACTGGTGGCTGCCAGCAGAACGCTGCCGCAGGCGCCGGGGTCGGTGCGGGACGCCGGGCGCGCGAGTGCGGGCAGCAGGGCGACGACCGCCCCGGCCACGAGCGAAGCGAGCAAGCCGCGCCGCAGCAGCCCGAACCTGGCTCCGCAGATCTCCCCTCGCCGCAACTCCACCAGCACCTCCAGCAAGGCTCCGCAGTGGTGCGGGGCCGCAAGACCTCCTGACCGTAGGGGGCGTACCTATCACGCCGACAAACCCAAAGGTGCGGGGTACCACCAGCCCTTCGTCCTGTGCGCGTTTCAGCCGGCGACGAGAGCGTGGGCGCGCTTGTGCTCGTACATGTCGGCGTCGGCTCGCGCGACGAGCGCGGCGGCATCCTCAATCCCGTCCCAGACGGCGAGCCCGGTCGAGGCACGATGCGGTGAGGCGAGCGACTGGTCGAGCCTGCCGATGACCTCGTGCGCGGCCCCGGAGTCGGTCAGTTCGAGGATGACGGCGAACTCGTCGCCGCCGACCCGGCCCAGCAGATCGGTGGCCCGTAGCTCACTCGTCCAACCCGCGCCTGCAGCCTGAAGCAGCCTGTCACCGGCAGCGTGGCCCTGGCTGTCGTTGACCTCCTTGAAGCTGTCCAGGTCGAGCATCAGGATGCTCAGCGGCTGCCGAGTGCGGCGCGCGCGGGCCAACGCGCGGTCGAGCTGCTGGTACCAGTCGCGACGATTCGGGAGTCCTGTCAGCTGATCGGTGACAGCCTCGTCGGTCAGCTGGGCGATCAGCTCGGCGCGAACGAGCGCCGCGCCGATCATCGTCCCGAGCAGGGAAAGCAACTGTGACTCGTAGCCCTTGAAGTCGCGCGCCGTGGCCGACCAGATGATCAGAACACCTTTCATGTCGTCGCCGTTCAGCAGCGGCACGACGATCAGCGAGCGCGCCCCGACCAGCCGGCATGCCTCCCGGCCGACCCGGGTGTCGCTCTCGCTGTCGCTGCAGATCAGGACCTGCTGCGTCCGAAAGCATTCTCCGGTAATCGACGCGTTCGCCTTGAGGCGAAGTCCGATGTAGTCGACGGCGACGCCCGCGGCCGCCGCGCAGAAGACCTCGTCGCCGTCGAGCAACTCGATGCAGGCGCCCTCGGCGCCGGTGAGAGCTAGCGCCTCCTCGGCCGCGGTCGTCATCACGGTGGCCACTGCGAGGTCGGCCGTGGCGATCGACGTCTGCGCCTCGACGAGCCGGTCGAACTCGACGGCACGCCGGCGGAGCAGGCCGGCCTGCCGCCGTTGCGCGGCCACGACGAGATTGGCACCGACGCCCATCACGATCGCCACTGCCGTCCAGAGGACGACATTTCTCCACCCCGTGGCCGGGTAGAGCGGCGCGCCGAAAATCACGAGCGGGAGCGCGAACATCAGCGTGGTGCAGACGCTCAACAGGGCCACAGCGCGCCTGCCGCGGGTCAGACCGACCCAGGCGACCGGAAGGATGGCGAGCGGCGAGTAGCCGGAGGCGCTCCCACCCTGGGCGTGGCGGAGCAGGGCGATCCCGACGTCGGCGGCAATCGGCAGGACGAGCACCGCGGAGGCGGGGACGCTTGACCACGGCACGAGGGAGGCGATCACGCTGAGCACGACGGCACCCAGCCCGGTGTCCGCGACGAGACCCCAGTTCGTCCCGGCGCTCTCGAGCCCGGTCGCCACGAACGCCAGCACGGCAATCCCGACAAACGGGACGACCGGCCGAGTTGCGCCGGGCAGCTGCGGGCTCACCCACCTCCCATCGGCAGGTCGGAACAGATAGGTGAATGACGACGGCGGATCAGGCGGTCAGAGCGACCGCCACCGGCGGTGAAAATCGTCCGAGCCGAGCGACGAGCCATGCTGCGTAAAGGAGCGACCGGTGCGGCCGTAGAGCCACGCGAGCATCAGGATCAACGCCCCGACGAGCACGCCCGTCTTGAACGAATGGGTCGCCAGCGAGAGGATCCCTCCCGCCATCAGTGCCAGATACCCGTATGCGGAGTTGCCGATGCGCATGGCATTGGTATCGGCAGGTTTCCGGTTGCGCGCGAGCCCGAACGTGCCATGCCATACCCGAGCGGCGGGCTACCGGGCCCCGACCCGCGATACTCCGGGGGTGGACGACGGCGTCCTTCTCGCCGACTTCCGTGGGCTTGCGGAGGAATACGTCGCGCTCATCGACGGCGTCGAGGCTGGCGAGAAGCTCCTTACCGAGCTCGCGTCACTGTTGCCGCGTCTCTACTCGAGCGCCACCGAGCTCCCGGATGTCCGGCCCGAGGGCGATGACGAGCCGGCGCGCGAGTCGCGTTTCGAGGATTGGCAGCTCATCGGCGGCCGGCTCGATCGGCTGCTCGGCGACCACGACCTGTACTGGGCGGTCGACCCGACGGGAACGGCCGAGCAGGAGCCAACGGCCGGCAGCCTGTCCGACGATCTCGCCGACATCTATCTCGACCTGAACGACGGTCTGAGGCTCCTCACGGCAGGAGGGCCTGTGGCCGACGCCGTCTGGGAGTGGCGGTTCTCGTTCTGGTCGCACTGGGGCGCCCACGCCGCCGACGCGATCCGCGTCATCCACGCGCGAATGGGAGGTGAGCATCGTGAGTGAGGCCGATCCGGTACGGCTGACAGTGGCACCGAACGTCGTCTTCGCGGAGTCGCTGTGTGGAATGTTGCGCTCGAACGGGATCGAGGCGTTCTGCAAGCAGAGCGGCCCTGGCTCGGGCCTGAGCTTCACGTCGGGCGACTTCGGGCCTGCGGAGATCTGGGTGAGCGCGGCGGATGTCGAGCGTGCGCGGGCGCTGCTGCCGGCGGAATAGCGCAGCCTTGACGATGAGATCGGCGCCTCGGCGCGGTCATGACGTGATGACCGACACGAGAGAAAGGACGAACCGATGAAGCTGACGACCATGACGCAGGTCACCGTCGACGGTGTGATGCAGGGCAACGGCGGCGCGTCGGATGAGGACCGCAGGAGCGGATTCGAGCGCGGCGGCTGGGCCATGGGGGCGGGCGACAGCGACACCATGGCGTACATCAACGAGACCTACCAGCGCGCCGACGCGTTTCTCTTCGGGCGGCGGACGTACGACCTCTTTGCCGGCTACTGGGGCGCCGAGGAGCGGGCTCGCACTGCCGCGGAGGATCCGGACAGCCACCCGATCACGACTGCCTTGAACACGAGACCGAAGTACCTCGCGTCGACCACGGTCACCGAACCGCGCTGGGCGAACACGACTGTTCTCACCGGCGATCTCGCGGCGGCCATCGGCGAGCTGAAAGCCAGGCCGGAGGGTGAGCTGCAGGTGCACGGCAGCGGCGCCTTGATCCGCTGGCTGCTCGAGAACGATCTCGTCGACGAGATGACGCTGCTCATCGTCCCTGTCGTCCTCGGCCAGGGCACGCGGCTGTTCCCTGAGGGCGGTCCGGACATCGCGCTCGAGCTCGTCGATTCGCAAGTCGACTCGAAGGGAGTAACGATCCAGGTCTTCCGGCCCAACGGGCGCCCGCACTACCCCGCCTGACCGCATCTCGTCCTGTCGGGCGCTTGTCGAGTAGGGTCACGTTCTATCCGGTCAAGGTTCCGCGGGCAGGCTGCGTGGCCGCCGCCGGGGGATAGAGGGCAGGCATGTCTCTCGACCAGAAGCGGGCACGCGTCTTTGGCGTGCTCTACCTCCTCACGTTCATCACGTCGATTCCGGCGCTGTGGCTCTACGAGCCGGTGCTCAGAAACCCGGTCGCCTACATCGCCGGTGCCGGACACGACAAGCGGATCTTGTTCGGAGCGTTCCTGGAGCTGCTCCTGATCATCGCGAACATCGGCACCGCCGTCGTGATCGTTCCGATCATGCGGCGGCAGAACGAAGAACTCGCAATCGGCTACGTGACTGCGCGGATTTTCGAATGCGCGTTCATCCTCGTCGGGATCGTTTCCGTGCTCGGTGTCATCACGTTGCGGAACCAGGCTGCAGGTGCGTCTGAGGGGACGGTCGCCTACACGCTCGCGGCCATCAAGGACTGGACGTTCCTACTCGGCCCAGGCTGGATGGTCGGCTGGGGGAACGGACTGATCCTGGGCTACTTGATGTACCGCACCGGTTTGGTGCCGCGACGGGCCGCCTGGCTCGGCCTGATCGGCGGGCCGCTGATCATCATCACCGGAACGGCGATCATGTTCGGCGGCAACCATCCGAGCGGGACGCTGCACTCGCTGCAAGCCATCGGCACGGCCCCGGAGTTCCTCTGGGAGCTCTTCCTCGGCGTCTACTGCACCGTCTGGGGCTTCAGGCGTGATGCCCCGATCCTTTCCCGGAGCACGACGTGACGAGTCAACCCCTGCCGATTCCCCACTACCCGGCTGCCGCGACCGGCGCGCCCGCGCCGCGGCGGCGGCTCATGGCCCTGTCCGGAGTCGCGTTCGTCCCCTTCTTTGTGATCGGCTGGGTGACGAGCGTTGCCAAGAATCCCCACTACACCGCAACCGATCAGGCGTGGACGAACTGGGCGCACGACAACCAGTCGAAGGGCCGAATCAGCGCCTTCGCGATGCTGCTCGCAGCCTTCATCTTCCTGTACTTCATTGCGACGATTCGGAGCGGGCTCGAACGTGCAGAGGCTTCGGCTCGCGGCTCCGTCCAACTCGCCCGCGTCGCATTCGCCGGTGCGCTGACCGGCATCGTCGGCACGACGATGGCGTTCATCACGATCGCCGCTGCGAGTTCCGCGGGGGCGGGCGCAAATCCCGTGGTGAGTAGGGCGGTGACCGTCAGCTCGACCGGGCCGTTCCTGGTCGGCGCGGTGGGCTTCGCCGCGTTCCTGATGGCCGCGGGAACGCTGACGCTGCGCAGCGGAGTCTTCTCCCGCTGGACCGGCATCGTGGCGCTAGTCGGCGCGGCCTGTTGGCTCGTCACGTTCCTGACCGTCCTCAACAACACCGGAAACGGAAGCGTGTTCGGCTACGCGTTCTTTCCCGGCCTCCTGGCGCTCATCACCTGGACGATTGCGACGAGCGTGGCCGGCTACCGCGCGGAGGGCGTCCTACCGACTCCGGCGGCGCACTGACGCGACGTTCGAACGGGGAGGCGGCAACTCAGTCGCCTCCCCGTCACCAAGATAGGTAGGCCCGACCCGAAAATCTAGGCAGCCGCACCGAGGCGCCTCCGTTCGCTCTCTCCTACCGTCGTAGCGATGACTCGTGGGCCTGACGCAGCAGGTCCGGGTCATCGACCGTACCTCTACGTATGAAGGAGACCAGAGATGTCGCAAGTCATGCTGAACGCGTTGGTCGTCGTGCACCTGCCGACCGCGAAGGAAGGGGGCTCGTACGGATGATGTACCCATACCTCTACTACGAGGCGGCGGCGCAGGAGCGACAGCGGAACCTCGACCGGAAGCTCCGGCACGCGCATTTCCGACGAGAGCGGGAACTCGCCGCTGCCAGCGAATCGGTGCTGCTCAGACTCGGAGGGGCGCAGGACGCTGACGCGCTCGTCCGTCTCGCCACGCTCCAGGAGCGCTCAGCGACGACCGGACGGCACGTCGTCGCCGAGGTCGGAGGGGCGATCGTCGCAGCGCTGCCCCTGAGAGGCGGAGCCGCACTCGTCGATCCGTTCCGGCGGACGGCTCACCTCATCCCGCTCCTCGAGATCCGGGCACAGCAGCTCACGGGAAGCCGGATTCGGCGCCGGCCGCTTGGGGCCCGACTCGGACTCCGGCACCGCGGGTAAGTCACGACGCACGTTCGAACTGGCCGGCCCGGTCCGGCCAGTTCCGAGTCGACAGCGGGAGGGGCCGTACCGCCCCTCCCGCTCGCTCGTGCCCGAAAGCTTCTTAAGACGCAGCCGGGGCGCGCAGGACAAGCCTGTGGTCGGCCAGCACGAGCTCGTCGCCCGGGTGTACCTCGGTTGGCGTGGTGACCCGCCAGCCGTTGAGAAATGTCCCATTCCTGGATTCGCAATCGTCGATCCACCACCGTCCGTCGGCACGGGTGAGGATTGCGTGCGTTCGTGACACGGCTGCATTCGGGATCACGTAGTCGCACCGGGAAGATCTGCCCAGGCGTGCCTCGTCTCGGAGCGGGAGTACGAGCTGATCCGTCCGGGGTAAGCGCCAAGCCGCGCGTAACTGACTGGTGAGCTCAGAACTGCCCTGCACGGCTGCGACGCAAGCACGTGCGAACCACCCGCGCTTAGGGAGATCGGCAACCAACATCGCCAGCTCAGGCTGCGTGCGAACCGAGTAGGCAGATTCAATGCGCGCGACGAACGTGCCGACCGAAAGCCTGTCGTCCACACATGCTTCCCGGAGCCTCAGCGCAATTCGATCGCGCTCCGCTCCGGAGACACGAGCACGTGATGCGGCTACCCGTCCGCTTCCCACAAGGCAATCCTGACAGCCTCGCCTGGGCGTGTCCACCAGCGGTTGCCGTCTCTGTCGGGGATCGGTGGCGCCTGGTCAGTGACCGGGAACACGCTCACGTTGAGACAGACCTCGCAACGACCATCGACGTGCGGGCCGGACTACGGGAGCGAGAAAATAACCGGGTAGTTCGTCACCGAGCCCCTGTGCGTGCGCACATCCGTGATGGTCACTTGCACTGTTTCACGTTGAGCGAACAGCATCGGGCCGAGCTTGTCGAAGGTGACGGTCGTCGACTTGTGCGGCGCGAGTATCGCGAACTCCGTCTTCTTCACCGAGCCCGACGATGGCGTCCGGAGGATGCTGAACGTGACACTCACCTGCCGCCGCACGGTTCCGGCCTGGAGTTCGACCTTGAACGCGAGGTTCTGGTGCACCGGAACGGTGGTCGCCTTTCCTGGAAGGAGCGTCGGTCCGTCGGGTAGCGAGCGCAGCGAGGTGACCTTCAACCCGCTCGCCGACGCCGCAGGGGTGGCGGCCGGCGTCGGGAGCAAGCCGCCGGTCGCCGTTCGGGTCGTCCCGATGACGAGGCCACTGTGGTCGTAGGCCACGAGGTTCACCGGAAGGTCTGCCGGCGAGATGCTGATGAAGAACGCGTTGTCTCTCAGCGGCACCGGTCGGCTTCGTCCGTGCGCGAGGAAGACCGACATCCGCGCCACGTCGTCGCTGGCGAGCCCGGCAAGGATCGTGTTCTGCCCAGCGCCGAACCCAAGACCGCCGGCGGTCGAGACGTTGAAAGGCTTCAGCAGCAGCCCGATCGCGCAACCTCCGAACCCTGACCTGGCGAGGAAGACGGTCATGCAGATGTTGCGGCCGTGCTTGCCGATCAGCGAAACGGCGATCTTCTCTCCGGCCACCGGGTCGGGGACGAGTACGCGGGCGAACCTGGTCGGCTGCCAATGCGAGCCCACGAGCGAAAGCGGCGCGATGTGCGCGGCGGCGAGTGATTCGCCGCGGGGCTGATGGCGGAACAGCCAGGCGATCGTCCCGTCCCCTACCTGCCGTTGAACCTGCCCTGGCCCCGGCGCGTTCGCGGTTGAGCTCCCGCCGCGGAACGGCGCGCCCGAGACCAGCGTTGCTCCGACACCCAGCCCGAATGCGGCGAGCACTGCGACCGTCGCAGCGCGCCTCCGAAAGGCGAACGCGCTCCGCCTAGCTCGGCTCGTGTCGACCAGGCCAGCGCGGGCGATCACATCGTCCCAATCGGAATCGTCGACCGTGTCTACGACCGACTCGAAGCGCTCACGCACCACCGCGTCGCTGCTCGTGTTCATGCCGAGGCTCCTCTCTCGTCGAGCGTTAGCAACAGTTCATGCCGCGCCTGCGACAGCGTCGCCGCCACCGTTCCCTCGCTGATCCCACACAGCACCGCGATCTCCGGATACGAGAGGTCTCCGAAGTAGTGCAAGAACACCACTAGCCGCCGCCTCGGCGGCAACTGCCGTAGAGCATCGGCGAGCACGGGATCGCGATCAGGCTCGAGTAACGTCGGCTCACCGATGTCCGCGAGCGGCGACATGTCCTGACGGCGCCGGGCCGCGAACGCCAGACGCAACGCGATCCGCCACACCCACGCCTCGAGCGGCCCGTCGCCGCGGAACGACTCCCGCTTCCGCAGGGCCTCCGCGAACGCATCCTGCACCACGTCACGGGCCGACTCACGAGTCCCCGTCACCGTGGCGATCGCGTTCCGAAAGGCCACATATCGCCGCCGATAGACAAGCTCGATCTCATCAACACGACGATCCATCACCGGATAGAGGCTAGACCGGCGACGAAACCTTTATCCGCGACGAGCAACCCGTCGTATAGTCGATTCGATGGGGTTCGCCAGCTGGTCGGAGCGTCGTCGACGTTGGGCTGAGGAGCCGTTTCGTCGCCATGTCGCGAACCTCTCGGTAGCGCGCGCGATCTCGGTGACCGGAACGCGAGCGGCGTCGATCGCCTGGGTCGCGGTGATCTTCAGCCGGAGTGGAGGCTCGGGCGCGTGGGTGGCGGTACTGGTGCTCACCCAGTTCGCAACGTCCGTTCTGGCCGCGCCATGGGCAGGAGCGATCGGCGATCGGTTTGATCGGCGTGTGGTGATGATCGTCTCCGACCTGTCGTCGGCGGGGGTGTTCGTCGCAGTTGCTTTCAGCCACTCCGCGATCCAGCTCGTCGCGTTGGCGGCTCTCTCTTCTGTCGTCAGCGCGCCGTTTGGGCCTGCCTCATCTGCCTTCCTCGTGATGCTGGTGCCCGAGGCTGAACGGACGCGCGCAACAGCGGCCCGTGCGTCCGGAGTCGCCATCGGAACGGTTCTCGGTGGCGTGCTGGGCGGCGTTGTCGTCGCCGTCCTGGGCGGCACGACGGCGTTCCTTCTGAATGCCGCTTCGTTTGTGATCTCTGCGCTCTTCGTCCTTGCGATTCGCGGGCGGTATCGCGCGAAGCCGAGTAACGATCCGGCCCATGCCGGAATCTGGGCCGGCGTCCGATTCGTCGCGCGGCACGACGCGCTTCGGCTCGTGCTCGCCGCGAACGGAGCCGCACTGCTCGGCTACGGCATGATCAACGTCGGGGAGTTTCCGTTGTTCGCCCGTCTCGGGTCGGGCGCGTTCGGCTTCGGTATCGCCACCGCAGGCTACGGCGTAGGGAATTTCGTCGGCGCGCGGTTCGGACGCCGCGCAGAGGGAGCCTTCAGAGAGAAACAGGCGCTCTTCTTCGGCTGGCTGGTGGGTGGTGTCGCAATCGTTCTCTGCGCCGTCAGCCCGAGCACCGCCTCCGTGATCATCCTCTTCTCGATCGCCGGTGTCGGCGACTCCGCAGCGCTCCTGGCAGGAACGCTGATCACCCAGCGCCATGCCCCAGATCCGGTGCGCGCACGAGTGTTTGCCGCGGCGGGCTCGGTGAACACCGGGGCAATGAGCGTGGCTATGTTCGTTGCAGGCTTCCTGATCGGCCCGCTCGGCCCGATCGCGCTCTGTCTCGTCTGCGGCGTCGTCACCTTGAGCGCTCTGTTGCCGGCCACGCTCCTACCGCCGCGTGGTCAGGTCCCGTGGAAGCCCGATGCCGAACCCGTGGCGGAACCCACGCTTCGTCGGCGCTGGCTGTTTGCAACGTAGAACGTCCACCCGGAGCGCCAGACGCGCCACTCCGGGCGTGTCACGGGTCGGCCACCTTCACGACAGTGATCGAAGCACCGCAACCTCGGGATACTGTTCAGGCCCGCCGTAGCCGTTCTCGAACAGCCAGCGGATTCCGATCAGGCACCGCCACGACCACCATGCGCGGATCAGGCCGCGGTCGACATCGGTGCCGTAGCCGGCGAGCACGTTGTCAAGGTGCTCCTCGTGCGCGAGCGTGAGGGTGGCGATGTCGTACAGCGCGTCGCCCTGGGACGCCTCGGACCAGTCGAGAATGCCGGCGATCTCGTCACCGTCGACGAAGACGTGTTCGATGTGCAAGTCGCCATGCGTGAACACCGGCGTCCACGGCCGGAGCGCGGCCTCGGCGGAGCGGCGGTTGCGAGTGACCACGTCGACGGGAAGAACCTCATTGGCGATGAGCCAGTCGCACTCGCTCGCTAATCGTGATGCGAGCTCGTCGACGCCCTTTCCGCGCCAGGGCGGCAGTGGCGCGTCGTGCAGCTTCCGGAGGGCTGCGCCGGCAGCGGCCCACGCGGCGGGCGAGGCGTCCGACGGCTCCGCGAGGCGGCCGAGCGCCTTCCCCCGAACGGCGGCGAGCGCCAGCGCGGGTGGCTTCCGCCATAGAACTTCCGGCGTCGGGACCGGCGCCATCGCCATCGCCTCGACCTCGACGTCGGCACGCCTCTGATCACCGTCGATCTTCAGGAACACGTCGCCGACGCGCAGGGTCACACGGTCGTTGTTGGCAAGGACGACCTCGACCTGATCCACGTCCCGCATCTGCGCCTCACCGTACCGCGAAGAGCATTCGGCGATCCTCGAACGGCCGGCGCAGTTTGCGAGTGCTGCTGCTGCGTGCTGCTTGTTGCTTGCAGCTGGTGCAGCAGCAGAACAGCCTCAATGTGGCGCTACACGCCGTCCTTGACGCCGAGTTCGCACTTGCCCGCGGAGCCTGACACTTGGTGGGTTGCGTCACTCCAGTGCTTCGCCACCCGGCGAGATGGCATTGAGATCGGGAATGAAGCGTGAGCGGTTGAGGCTCAGCTGCGATGACTTTCGACGGGCTGGGAAGTCTCGTTGGCACCCTACGAAGGAGAACCTGATGGGTACTGACTCGGTTCCGCTAGTCAACCTTGGCGCGATTGCCTGTGAGCCGCGTCCACAGCTTCCCGACGGTTTCCGGCGAAGCAGCATTCGAGTCGGAGCGACGTTGGGCGCTGCGCGGTCCGGGCTCAGCGTCTATGAGCTACCTCCCGGCCAGGCTGTCAGCCCCTATCACTACGAGGAGCCGGAGGAGGAATGGCTGCTGGTCGTCTCGGGCACTCCGACTCTGCGGCACCCGGATGGCGAGGAGCAACTCGAGCCTTTGGACCTAGTCTTTTTTCCGGCTGGTCCCGCTGGTGCGCACCTCGTACGGAACAACAGCGGGTCGACTGCCCGCGTTGCGATGTTCTCGTCCTCAGGCGCAACTGTCGGCGCGGTCGTCTACCCGGACACCGACATGATCTGGGTCTGGACTGCCGACGACGCGGTCGACATGGTCGTGAAACGAAGCAGCAGATTGGACGACATAGCGCCCTGGACTGGAGAGGAGAAAGAAGCCGACACGCAGGGGTAGCTCTCGGCTGCCCATCGGTGCTCACGCCTGATGGGAGACTCTCTCTGTCTCTGTAGTTGGCACTACCTGTGGGGTGGTGGCCGAATGCCGGTCGCGGCGCATGAGACTAGTCGGACACGGGGGACCGACCCGGCGTACCCTGGCATCGTGTGGCGCTCCGGGGCCGTCGGCGGTCTCGGCGATGCGCGGGGCGGCGATCCGTCGCCCATCAGAACCCACCCCTTCGACCAGTGGTGACGGCCGTCGCGTCGGCCTATCGTCAGCGGGTGCTGCAGTCGTGCTGTCTCAAGCAAGCCTTGAACTGCGAGGCCCTCTGCGGACGGCGTTCCGACATGCCCTCGGTGCTTTGAGCGGCGGTGCAAGGAGGCCGATGGTCGGTTGCCCGACGTGTGGGCATCCGTCGATGGCTCATGTTCCCCCACCTTGTTTCTGCGGCTGTCCGGGCGGAGCGACCGGGACGAACCTGGCGCAGCCGCTCTTGTCCTCACTCTCCCCGCCTAAACGGACTCCGCGCCCCAGAACCAGAAGTAGTCGGGTCACGAAGCCGGTTCGGCTCAAGAAGCCTGTTGAAGTCAAGAAGGCTGTTGAGGTCAAGAAGGCTGTTGAGGTCACGAAGCCTTCCGCTGCGCTGTCACCACGCGCACAGATAGCGGTGCTGGACCCCGACTTAAGCTGGCTCAAGGAGGCCGAACGGGCTGCGAGGGACGGTGACGTGTCGCGGGCACTTGACCTCGTCGAGACTTACGCCTTCCGTCGAGGTACGCCCCGTGAGGTGAAAGCCATCGCCTACACGCTCGTGGAGCAACTCGATCGGGAAGGGCTTTCCGATCCGTCCGGTGCTCAGGCGCGCGACTTCTCGAATCGGCTCGTCAAGTGGAAGAACAATGCCCCGCATGCTCCGGCAGTCGACTCGTCGCGACACAAGATCGTCGATCCGGCCGAGATCGCGCGAGCAGCCGACTTCGTTGCGGCTGGTTTGCCACGCCGGCGGGCTAAGGTCCTCGCGGCTCTGCCTTCAGGCCCGTACAAAGTCATCTTTCACGGCGTGGCGCGGGTCTGGGATGAACGAGCGATCCGGAGGGCACTAGTCGTCTTGGGCTACGCACGCACCGACGTGGCGCTTGTCCTGGAGCGAGTCGTCCACATCGCGCCTGAGGTCATCGCCTCGGACCTCCATCAGTCAGAGGCGGTACGAATCAAGGTTGAGCTCGAGGCTGCAGGGGCGAAGGTCCGGATCAAGTGAAGTCCCGCCCGCTGCTCTCTCGAATCAGCGAAGTTGACACTTCCACGCGGTAGTCGGCACTGACACCGCGTCCCCGGCCAGGCACGATGCTTGAACCGATGGGACGCTCGGTGAAGCTTTGGCTCGATGACAGACGGACGCCACCCGACGCGACATGGCGGTGGGTGACTACGCCCGACGCCGCGATCGAACTTCTTGAATCGAACGAAGTTGGGCTCATCAGCTTCGACCACGATCTCGGGTTCGATGGCGAACGTGAGCTGAACGGTTACATGGTGCTGGTCTGGATCGAGGAGGCAGTCGCTCTACGGGGGTACGACCCGCCGGAGATGCTCGTTCATTCCGCCAACCCGCCGGGTCACGAGCGCTTGCTTCGGGGAATCGACGCCGTCGTACGACGAGCCGCAGCCGGACGAAGCGACGATGCGATCGACGGCTGATGGCCCACGACCAACACAAGCACGCGGGCAACAAAGGGCGACGTCGTCAAGCATCAAGCCTTGATGGCGGCACTCACGACCGTCCACCGCGAACACACTTCCGGCAGGGCTGAGCGTACGCGAGACCATATGTGTTTCAAGTGATGAAGCGGTGGATGGCCTCGTTGGCGTTATCTTGAAACGAGGGGTTGGCCAGGTCGGGGAGGAAGTCCGTTTGGTCGACCATGGGGCCATTCAACTTGTTGGCCGCACTGGCGTAGAACAAGCCGCTCGACAGGGTCGGGTCGGTGGCACCGTCGACCAGTCGCTTCGCGCCCACGTCAAGTTTGTGGGCGAGACCCAGGGCGGGCATGACGTATTTGGCCGCTATACGCATCGGCAATGGGAGGCCACTGGCTGCTCCGGTTCCGGTGGTGTTGCCGGGGCTCACGGTGATGAAGCGGCGGTCGGGGTGTTGGCGGGCCAGGTGGGCCATCCATAGGGCACCGATGTACTTGGCCTGCCCGAAGGCTAGGTTGAAGTCAGGTTTTCTGTTGGCGAAATAGCTGCCGTCGATCACGGTGGCGAGCTCATCGGCTGAGGTTGAGACGAAGGATGGCCCCTTCATCCGCAACTTCGGGACACCCCTGACCGCTTCACTTCCGACGAAGACCGCAACCTCGCCAAGCCGGTCCTCGGCCAGGAGTCCTTCGAGGAGGACGACGTGGCCAAGGACGTTCGTCGCGAACACGGTGGTGACCCCGTCAGCGGTCAAGTTCAACGTCTGCGGGCCAATGACACCGGCGTTCATGACCAGCGCGTCGACCGATCCGCTGATGTCCGCCAGGCCGGCGCGGACCGAGGCCAGATCGGCAACGTCCATGAGAACGATGTCGAAGATCGTCCGGCCGGTCGCCGCTTCGAGCTCGGCCTTTGCGGCGTTCGCCCGCTCTGCGTTCCGGCAGGCCAGGTAGATGCGGGCGATCTCGGGACGCAATGCCAGTTGCCGGGCGACTTCCTTGCCGATCCCGGCGTTGGCGCCCGTGATCAGCACGGTCTTTTCTAGGAGTGCGCTCATAGGGATTCTCTCTCATCTTCTTGTAGGTCCAGCCAGGGCTGACTGAGTGGAGCGGTCAGGCCGCGGGTGGATAGGACGGCTTGGCGCTGCCTCGGCCCGGCCCAGCACAGCGCTTCGTGCTTTCCCGGCGGTAGCGGTTCGAGGTTGTGCAATAAATGGAATGCTTAATCCACTATGGCACACATATTGTGGTACGTCAAAGCCATTGTTCTCGGTAGACTTTCGCGATGTCCTCAAGCAGTTCTGGTCGGCCGCGGTTGACGCGCAAGGGCGCAGTAACGCGCGCGCGGATCGTCGACGCCGCGGCAGAGCTGATCTTTCAGCAGGGCGTTGCCCGCACGACGATCGAGGAAGTACGCGACGGTGCGCACGTGAGCAGCTCGCAGCTCTACCACTACTTCGAGGACAAGCCGGCCTTGGTTCGCGCAGTCATCGAGCGCCAGACAGACAGGGCCATCGACACGCAAGAGCGGTTCGACCTCAGCAGCCTCGATGGCCTAAGGGAGTGGCGCGATTTCGTCGTCGAGCACGCCCGCGACACGGGCGGACTCGGCGGTTGCCCGATCGGCTCGCTCGGCGCCCAGCTCGCTGAGTCGGAGCCGGAAGCCAGGGTAGTAGTTGCGGCGTCCTTCAAACGTTGGGAGGCCAGCATCATGGCCGGTTTTTTGCGGATGCACGCCCTTGGCCGACTCGCGCCGGAGGCCGATCCGCGACAGCTCGCGCTGGCCACGCTGGCCGCGCTTGAGGGCGGCCTCTTGCTCGCTCAAATCCAGCGCGACCCCGAACCGCTCGCGGCCGCGCTCGACGCGATACTCACGCTCATCGCCACCCTCAGCAGCGCCACGAGCACTTCGCTCAACCGCTGAGCCCCTGAGCCCTACGGGTCGACGACCTACGGGGAGGTGTCCCAGAGTCCGCAGTGCCAGATCGGCCCATTTTGGATCATACAAGCCAGTTCCAATAGAGTCGCCCCATCAAGAATGGAATGTACGTTCCAACTTCTGAAGGGATGTCGACATGGATCTGCAAGACAAGAAAGCTCTGATTACCGGCGGTATCTCTCTCTCTCAGTGCACGAGCTTCAACATCTTGAACATGGGCAGGTACATGGAGATCACGATCACCCCGACGACCAGGCCGACGGCGATCATCATCACCGGCTCGACGATGCTGGACAGCGTTGCGATGGCGTTGTCGACCTCGTCCTCGTAGAAGTCGGCGATCTTGCTGAGCATCTTCTCGAGCTCGCCGGTCTCCTCTCCCACCTTGATCATCTGCGAGACCATCGGCGGGAAGACCGGGTTCTCGATCAGCGGCTGCGAGATCGGCGACCCGGCGTGAACGCGTTGGGTCGCCTCGGTGAGCGCCTCCTCGAAGACCCAGTTGCCGGACGTCTGCCCCGTGATCTCGAGCGCCTTGATGATGTCGACGCCGGCGGCGACGAGCGTCGACATCGTCCGCGAGAAGCGGGCGATCGTGATCTTGCGGACGGTTGCCCCGATCTGCAGCGGTAGGCGGAGCCTCGTCCGATCCCAAAGCCTGCGCCCGCGCTCGGTGTGCTTGAAGCGGATCACGCCGAAGATCGACAGGCCGAAGCCGGGGAAGATCACGTACCAGGCGCTCCGCAGCAGGTCGGAGACCATCACCACGTACTGAGTGAGAGTCGGAAGCTGGCCGTTCAGCTGCGCGAAGATCTTCGTGAAGATCGGGACGAGGAAGAGCAGCATTCCGTTCAGGGTCAACGTCGCGAAGATCAGGACGATCGTCGGGTACACCATCGCGCCCTTGACGCGCCGCTTGATCATCTGCTCCTTCTCGATCTGAAGGGCAACGCGATCGAGCACGATGTCGAGGATGCCGGCGGCCTCGCCCGCCTCGATCATCGCGACATAGAGACGGCTGAACACCTTCGGGTGGCGGCCCATCGCCTCCGACAGCAAGAGCCCGCTCTCGACGTCCTCGCGCAGCTGCCCGATCACCAGCGAGAGCACGGCGTCACCGGTCTGCTCCTCGAGAATCCCGAGCGCCGAGACGACGTTCATCCCGGCGTCGATCATGGTCGCGAACTGGCGCGAGAACACCTGCAGCGCCTTCGGCTTGACGCCCTTGAAGACGCCCTTCGACGCCGATGCGGAACCGTCGTTGTCGGAGTCGACCTCGTCGATCTGCTGCGCAAGGAGGCCTCGGATGCGGAGTTGGTCGAGCGCGGCGCTCAGGTCGGCCGCCGTCACCTGGCCGTCGAGTTCGAGACCCGCGGCATTGATCGCGTTGTACGCGTAGACGGCCATCTACGAGGCCGGAGTGGCCTTCGGCGCAGGCGCCGTCGTCAGCTTCACGAGGCGCAACACGAACTTGTCGCCGGTTGTCGAGTCGGAGAGCGAGACCTTATGCCCGCGCTGCAGCGGCAGCGTCGTCTTGCCGTTGGCGAACGAGCCGCCGACCAGGCCGATCCGGATCGTGTTGACCCCCAGAGTGACCAGCCGGAACATCGGATGCTTGGCCGGGAAGCCGAACCCGAGCGCCACGGTCAGCTTCTTCCCGTTGTAGAGGATCAGAGCCGCGGGCACCGTCGGGCCGGTCGGCTTCTGCGCGAACGAGACAGCAGGCTGAGTGGGCGGCGGGACGACCGACAACTTCGTGCCCGGGGTCTGACTCGCGGTGGTCGAGGTCTGGGCCGGGGCGCCCGCTGCGGCGAGGTTGATCAGGGCCTTGAACGGATCCTTGCCGGTGAAGTGCGAGAAGCGCGTCAGCTGTCCGACGCCCACGTTCTGCGTCGTCACGGCCGACACCGGCGTCCCGGGCGACGCAACCGGTGAGACGACCGGCGCAGAAGCGGCCTGGGACGGGGCCCCTTTCAACTGCTTCAGCAGCTTCGGCACCTGGATCACGGCAACGAGCAGGAACACGCCTCCGAGCACGACCGCAGCGATGCGAGCCCGGCGTTCCCGGACCTGCGCCGGCGTGAGAGCTTTCTTCGCCGCTGCCATCAGCCGCCCGCTCCGGTCGTCGGACCGGCGGCACTGACCGACGCCGACCCGCCGCCGCCCGCCGCCTCGCCCGTCGTTGCAGGCGTGACCCCCGGGGTCGAGGTCGCTGCGACCGGCGCCGCGTAGTCGAGCGCGACGAGGTTGAGCGTGGCCGACATCTCGCTCTGCGGGCCTGTGCCGGTGGGACTTCCCGAGCTGGAGGTGAGCTGCACCTGGTCGACGAGGAACAGCCGCCCGTCGGTGCGGACGGTGCCGCGGACAACGCGAACGGCTGACCTGAGCTGGTGCAGGAACCGCTCGACGCCGACGTACGTTCCGTCCAGGACGATCTGGACCGGAACCGCGGCCGAGCCGTCCGAAAGTGTCATTCGGGGCGACGGGTGCACCGAGATCAGGGCGGTGGACGTCGCCGCCGCCGTGCGTGAAAGGTCGAGCAGGATGCCCGGCATGTCGTCCGAGTAGGGCATCGCGCGAGAGAGCTGGAAGATCTGCGTGGCGCCCGTACTCGCGGTGCCGTTTTGCGACGCCTGCGTGCTGACGATCTCGGTTTGCGCCTGATCGACCTCGGCATGCAGCGTCTTCACCTTGTCGCGCTCGGGCTGCACCACCAGGAACAGGCCGAGAGCGAGAACCGCCAGGCCGCCCGCGATGAGGCCGACGACTGCCAGCAGACGACGGCGCGTCTTCACGAGCCCGTCCCGGCCTGCATGTTGGCGTTGACCGTGAACTGAACGACAGCCTTCGGGCCGATCGTGGCCGAGCTCGTCGAGCCGAGCGTCACGTCCGTGAGGCTCGGCACCAGTGCCAGCCGGGCCAGAAGGTGCGCCACGTCGTCGTGCGAGTAGGCGTAGCCCGTGATCGTGAAGATCGCGCTGGGCGCGGCGGGCACGATGGTGGCCGCCGTCGATGAGCTGCTGCTACTCCCGGACGAGGTGGTCGTCGTCGGGGCTGCGGGCGGCGGTGCCGCGGTCGTCGGGGTCGGCGACAACGCGTTGAGCTGCGTCAGCCAGATGTTCGCCGGCAGAACGCGCGCGATCTGGTCGAGGATGCTGTCCCAGGCAACGCGGCGGCCGAGCGCGTCCTGCAGCGCGAGCATTCGCTGCGTCTTCTCGCTCGCGAGCTGCGCAGTTGCGGCGCCGGCAGCGGCGACGGGGCGGAGACCGGCGAGCTCGGTCTGCGCAACACCGAGATCGGCGCGCGCCGTGGAGACTTTCGATTGCTCGAAGGAGAACGCGAGGTACACGAGCGTCCCAGCCACGAGCGGGGCGGTACTCGCCAGCAGCACCTGGCCGCTCGGCATCTTCTTACGGCGGCGCGAGGGCTCGCTGGGCAGAAGGTTGACGGCGCGCATCAGCCCTCGATCCCGAGCCCGATCGCGACCGCAAACGAGCCTGCCTCGGCGGGCCGCTTGACCTTCTTGCCGAAGTGCACGCGTCCGAACGGGTCGGCGGCGCGAACGGGAACGCCGACGAGGCGCTCGAGCTCGTCGGCGAGACCCGGCAGCTCCGCGCCTCCGCCCGTCACGAGGAGCTCGCCGATGGCGAGCGATCCTGCACGGGTCTGGTAGAAGCGGAGCGAGGACACGATCTCCTGGCTGAGCACGCTCAGCTCGTCGCGAACGGCCGCCCGCGCAGCTTCGACCTGCATCGGGCTGAGACCGTCGGGCGCAGTACCCATGCCCTCGACCAGATCGAGCTGATGCTTGATCGCGTGGGCCATGTCGAGCGACAGGTCGAGCGAGTGCGCGATGGCGCCGTCCAGCGCGCTGCCGCCCCACTCGAGCACGCGGACGAAATCGCAGATGAGCCCGTCGGAGACCGCGAACACGGTTCGCTCATGCCCGATCGCGACCGCCACGACCGCCTGGGTCGGCTCGGCGTCGGCACTGCGCGGCTCGGACAGCGAGCGAAGCAGCGCGAACGCGTCGAGGTCGACCCCGACGAGCTTGAGCCCTGCCTTCTGACAGGCGGCTGCATGGCGGTCGACGAGGTCGCGGTGGGCAAACGCGAGCAGCACCCGGCACATGGGATCGCCGTTGTCGGACACGTACTCGCCGAGCACGACGTGGTCGAGGACCGCGTCGGTCACCGGGATCGGCAGCAACTCCTGCGCGCGAAAGCGGATTGCGTTGCCGAACGCCTTGGGATCCTCGATCACGGGCATCTCCAGGACACGGACGCCGATCCGGTTCGATGCGACGCCGAGGCGAATCCCCTTGCGCGGCAGCTTGTGCTGCGCGAAGAACGTCTTGAGCTCCGCGGCCAGTGCGTCGGGCTCACGAACCTCACCGCCGGCGATCAGACCCGGCCGCAACGGCGAGCGGGCGAGTTGCAGCACCTCGATCGACCCGTTGTTCGACACGTGCGCGGCCGAGAGCTGGGTCGACCCGACGCGCAGCCCGACGAGCTTCACCGGGGCATCGGCGCGGCGCAGGCTGGGCAAGCTGAGGTTGCGCTCCCAGATGCTCTGCTTGGGGCGCTTGACCTTCGGCCGGCGAGCCGCTTTGTCCGGCTTGGCTTTGTCCGGTTTCCGACGCTCGTCCTTCGGGCCCTTCTCCTTGCCGGCCCGGCGGCGGGGCAGATGCAGCTCACGCTTGAGCAGCGGCTTCTTCGCCTCCGGCTCGACGGCCCGCGGCTGCTCGGGCTCGGGTTCGATCTCCAGAGGCGCAGGTGTCGCTTCGGCTTCGGGCACCAGCTCGACCTCAGGCTCGGCCTCGAGCACGGATTCGGGCTCCAGCTCCGGCTGGGGTTCGACCGGGCGAGCGAGCTCCGGCTCCACTTCGGCGACGGGCTCCGGGTCCGCTGGCACCAACGGACGCCAGTCGAGCGCCGGCGTGTGCACCTCGGGTTCGGGCTCCGGCTCGAACGACACCGGATCGAATGAGGCAGCGTCGAACGATGGTGTTTCAGGCATCGGATGCAGCTCGTACGGCTCGGGGGCCTCGAACGGGTCCGGCTCATACGGCGCTGTGTCCTCGAAGGGCGCTGTGTCCTCGAAGGGCGCTGTGTCCTCGACGCCCTGTCTCCCTGAACGGCTCGGTGTCGTCGAAGGCAGCCGTGACGGCGCTCGCAAAGTCGGTTTGATCGTCGAGCGGGAACGGGGTGACCGGCCGCCAGAACGTCTCCGGGGTCTCGTCGAGCGGGAGCGGCGCCGGAACGGGCTCGAGAAAATACTCGGCCTCCGGAACGGACGGCCTCGCGATGAACTCGGGCTCCGGCTCGACCACCGGCGTGACCTCGACCGGAGTGGGAACGTAGAAGACCGGCGCGGGGTCGACGAGTGCCTGTGGCCAAACCGCAGGCAAAGCAGGCGCCACGTTCTCGGCGGGTTCGCTCGGAACGGCCGGCGCCGCGGGCGGAGTCGGGCTCGGAAGATACTCGTGCAGGGTGGTCAGGCTCAGGTCGGTCTCGAGCTCCTCGAAGAGCGCCGCGGCACGCTCGACCAGATCGGCCGGAGCCACGGGCTTCGCGACCACCACGGTTCCACGCGGGCGCCGGAGGGAGACCTCCCTCTTCCACCAGGGGGTGCCGCTCATCTAGTTCCGGTCCGCAATTTGCCGCTCAACGCTGTGTCTCTCAACCCTGTGCCAACCGCAGCCCGGCGGAGGCCGCCGGGACTTGCATCGTGCGATTCACGTTCACGCCGGAGCGCCCGAGCAACTCGGTCAGCTCGCCGCGCCGCGTCGAGCGCGCGAGGGCGTCGGTCGGCGTGATCACCTGGCGCACGGTGAGCTCCGACAGAGCCTGCTCCATCGTCTGCATGCCGGTCCGCGAGCCGGTCTGCATGTACGAGTAGATCTGCTCGACCTTCGCCTGCCGGATCAGGTTCCGGATCGCGTCGTCGGGCACGAGAATCTCGAGTGCGGCTACGCGCCTCTGACCGTCGGCCGTCGGGATGAGCGACTGGGTGACGACGCCCTGCAGCGTCCCCGCGATCTGGGTGCGGATCTGATCCTGCTGGGCGGCAGGGAAGACGTCGACGATCCGGTCGATCGTGCCGGGAGCGCTCTGCGTGTGCAGCGTGCCGAAGACGAGGTGGCCGGTCTCGGCCGCGGTCAGCGCCGTCGAGATCGTCTCGAGGTCGCGCATCTCGCCGAGGAGAATGACGTCCGGATCCTGGCGCAACGCGGCGCGGAGGGCGCTGCCGAAGCTGGTCGCGTCGGAGCCGATCTCGCGCTGATTGACGATGCACCGCTTGTGCTGGTGGACGAACTCGATCGGGTCCTCGATCGTGATGATGTGGTCGCTGCGGGTGCGGTTGATCTCGTCGATCAGCGCTGCGAGCGTCGTCGACTTGCCGGAGCCGGTCGGGCCGGTGACGAGGACGAGCCCGCGCGGCAGCTCGGCGAACAGCCTGAGCCCGGCCGGCAGGCCCAGGTCGTCGAGCGTTTTCAGCTCGTGCGGGACGACGCGAAACGCAGCTGCGAGCGAATCGCGCTGCACGTACACGTTCACGCGGAAGCGGGCGAGTCCGGGCACGCCGTATGAGAAGTCGAGCTGGCGGTCGATCTCGAGCCGCTTCTGCTGCTCGGTCGTCAGAACGCGGTAGAGAAGCGACCTCGTCGCATCGGCGTCGAGCTGCGGACGGCCCTCGAGGGTGTGCAGGTCTCCGCGAACGCGAACGACCGGCGCGGTCGACGTTGTGATGTGCAGATCGGACGCGCCGAGTGCGACGGCCTGCTCGAGCAGCGAATCGACCGAATGCAACTCCTCCACGCCCGCCGTATCGACACGGCCCTCGGGGGACTTGAACACGATCACACGGTTGAGGGGCTTCGCACTCCGTCGCCCAGCGTGAGTGACCCGCCTCACCCGCGCGTGGGGACAGCTTCACCCGTTCGAGGGCACGCCTTTGTCGCGCGCATGTCGATAGCGGCTGGTGCCACCCCCCACCTCCGAAGGAGCGAATGTGTTCGACAAGATCAAGTACCGCCTGGCGAGCGAACAGGGCTTCACCCTGATCGAACTCCTCGTCGTGATCGTCATCCTCGGCATCCTCGTCGCGATCGCCGTCCCGTCCTACCTGAGCTTCCGCGGCTCGGCCCAGCAGGCGGCTGCGAAGTCGAACGTCCGCTCCGCGATCCCGGCGGCCGAAGGCTTCTACCAGAACAACAACTCGACGTACGCGACGCTCGCCGGGTCGGTCCTCCGCACCCAGGCTCCCGGCGTCTCCCCGAACGTGAAGGCGGTCTCGCTGAACAGCGGCGCCGGCTACTGCATCGAGGACACCGAAGGCGCGAGCGTCTTCGACTACATCGGCGGCTCGCCCGGCACCGTCACCGGCCAGCTCGCCACGATCCAGTCGGGCACCTGTCTTGCCGAAGCCGGCACGGCTGCGACCTGAGTCGACCGACAACTCGACGTGATCGAAAGGGGCGCGGGAAACCGCGCCCCTTTTTTGTCCGCAGCGAGACGCGTCGAGCCTCCCATCCTCCGCGCCGGGGGATCGACCGGCCGGGAATCACTCAAACGAGTCTCGGCCTCGAACGGGCACCCGGTCGATAACCGCACCAGCCACCCTCACATCTCTCAAGGAGCGAATGTGTTCGACAAGATCAAGCACCGCCTGGCAAGCGAACAGGGCTTCACCCTGATCGAACTCCTCGTGGTGATCGTCATCCTCGGCATCCTCGTCGCGATTGCCGTTCCGTCCTACCTCAGCTTCCGCGGCTCCGCCCAGGACGCCGCTGCGAAGTCGAACGTGCGCTCGGCGATTCCTGCGGCCGAAGGCTTCTACCAGAACAACAACTCGACGTACGCCACCCTCTCCGGCGCCGTGCTCCGCACCCAGGCCCCGGGCGTCTCCCCGAACGTGAAGGGCGTGTCGCTGAACAGCGGCGCGGGCTACTGCATCGAGGACACGGAAGGCCCGAGCGTCTTCGACTACATCGGCGGCTCGCCCGGCACGGTTACGGGCACGCTCGCCACGATCGAATCGGGCACGTGCCTGGCCGAGGCCGGCACGGCTGCGACCTGAGTCGACTGACGACTCAACGTAAGCCGACCGGGGGCGCGGGACACCGCGCCCCCGGTCTTGATTCCCAGCAATCGCTTCGTCCCATGCGAGCAAGGCCGGCCCGAGCGGCAGGCCGAGAAGGAGAGCAATGAGCTTCGAGCTGTCTACCCCGATCAAGGTTGTCGCCTTGGCCGGCTTGCTCGTGGCTCTTCTCGCAGGGGCGTTCGCCACCATGACCCTGCTCCGCGGCCAGCAGCACACCACGAACGGCGTGCAGGCACCCAGCGCTCGTCCGTCGACGTCGCTGAAGTTCAGCCAGACGCCGAAGAAGCCGGTGGTGCGGCCGATCGTGATCGATGCGAACCTGCCCGCCCCGCTTCGCCACTCGCTTCGCTCCAGCCGCGAGGTGGTCGCCGTCGTCGTCTCGCCGGGCGTGCCTGGTGACCAGGACGCCGTCCAGCAGGCGCGCGCCGGCGCAGCCGCCGCGCATGTCGGGTTCACCGTGCTCGACGTGACGCGCGCCCCGGTCGCGTCGGCGCTCGCGATCTGGGCTCCCCAGGCGGTCGACCCGACGGTGCTGGTCGTCAAGCGGCCGGGCAACGTGGCCGTCGAGCTCGACGGCTATGCCGACCAGGACATGGTCGCGCAGGCCGCGCTCAACGCGAGATGAGCGGCGAGCTCGTCCGCGAGGTCACCCGCGACGGGCGCACCGTCGCCCGCCTCCGCTGCTACGACGCCGACGGCATGACGATCGTCGACGCCGAGGTGACACCGCCGGGAGCCTCGGCTCCGATTCGCCGCGGGCCGTACCGCTTCGCTACCGCGCCCGATGCGTTCCGCTTCGTTCAGGAAGCGCTGCTCGCGCTGCAGTATCTCGGCTGCCGCGTCGGCTGAGACGCGACTCAGTGCACGAGGATGCGGGTCAGTTCCTCGATCGAGGTGAGACCCGAGGCGACCTTCGCGAGCCCGTCGTCCCAGAGCGTTCGCATCCCCGAGCGAAGAGCCGCCCGCTCGAGGTCGTCGCGACTCGCCTTCCCGACGGCGAGGGACTCGAGCTCCTCGGTCATGGTCAGCAGCTGGTAGACCCCGATCCGGCCGCGGTACCCGGTCTGGTTGCACCGTGGGCAGCCGATCTTGCGGTAGAAGGAGACGCCGTCGTTGGCGGCCGCGATCTCCGGAGAGACGCGGGCTTTCAACAGCTCTTCGACCGACGGCGCGTAGAGCTCGCAGCAATGCGCGCAGAGCTTCCGGGCGAGCCGCTGGGCGAGCACGGCCGAGACGGCGGCGCCGGTGAGGAACGGCTCCACACCCATCTCGTTGAGGCGCGAGATGGTGCTGGGGGCGTCGTTCGTATGCAGCGTCGAGAGCACGAGGTGGCCCGTGAGGGCGGCCTCGATCGAGATCTTGGCGGTCTCGCCGTCGCGAATCTCGCCGACCATGACAACGTCGGGATCGGAGCGCAGGATCGACCTGAGGGCGTTCGCGAACGTGAGTCCGGCGCGGGTGTTGATCTGCACCTGGTTGACGCCCGGCAGGCGGTACTCGACCGGATCCTCGACGGTGATGATGTTGATCTCCGGGCGGTTGATCTCGGAGAGCACCGCGTACAGAGTGGTCGACTTGCCCGAGCCGGTCGGACCGGTGACGAGCAGGGCGCCGGTCGGGCGGTGCGCGAGCTGGCGCATCGTCACCTGCATCGCGTCGGACAGGCCGAGCTCCGCCAGCGTCGGTGCGCGGCGCGACTTGTCCAGCAGGCGCATCACGACCGACTCGCCTTCGACTGTGGGCAGCGTTGCGACGCGGATGTCGAGCGTCCGGCCGGCTGTGACGGCATTCAGCGAGATGCGGCCATCCTGCGGCTTGCGGCGCTCGGCGATGTCCACCTTCGCGAGCACCTTGAGGCGCGTGACGACGCCGCTGGCCAGCCGCTTCGGGATTCGCTGCACTTCCTGGAGCACGCCGTCGATGCGGAACCGCACGACGAGGCAGTCCTCCTGCGGTTCGAAGTGCACGTCGCTCGCCCCGTCCTCGGCCGCCTGGAAGATGATCGAGTTGACCAGGCGCACCAGCGGGGCGTCCGAGACGCCGTCGTCGACGGTGAGCTCGACCGGGTCATCCTCGACGACCCGTAGCTCTTCGAGCACCGCCCCCCGCATGCCGATGGCGTCGTTGGCGCGCGAGAGGCGCGTGATCTCGCCGAGGATGTCCTCCCGTGGGGCCACAGCGAGCTCGACCGCGTAGCGCGACGCGAGCCGGAGCTCGTCGATCGCCGCGATGTTGGCGGGATCGGCAATCGCGACCTTGAGGGCGCCGCCCTCGATGCGGTACGGCAGGGCCGCGGCGCGCTCGAGCACCGCCAACGGGATCTGTTGCACGGCTTCGGGCTGGACGCGCTCGCCGAGAATGTCGACGTACGGCAGATGGTGGCGGGCGGCGCGGGCTCGCGCAACGCCCTCGCTCGACGCGAGACCCTCGTCGACGAGAGCCTGGGCGAGCGAGCCGGCTCCGGCCCGGCGCCGGGCAGCCACGAGACGGTCGGCCGGGACGAGCCCGGTGCCCTCGATCAGGTCGACGACGAGCTCGGCGAGCTCGTTGACCGCGTTCGCCGACGGCACCGGGGCGCCCGAAGCCGGAGCGGCATGCCGCAGGAGCCGGTTCAGAAATGGAGTTCCGTGTTCTTCCACGTGCCTCGAACGGGCTATCGGCAGCCTCGGGGGCTGCCTTGATGCTCGTTGGGGGCGTTAGAGGAAGCGGAGATACCAGTCGAGCAGCGGATTGCCCGCAAACAGGGCAATGACGCCCCCGAGCGCCAGGAACGGCGCGAACGGGATCTTCATCTTGCGGGCCGCGGATCCGTGGCGGACGAGCATGACGACCGAAGGCACGAGCGCGATCAGCATTCCCGCGAAGATGGCGATCGGCACAGCCCGGCCCACACCGACTCCGAGCAGGAGAGCGAGCTTGGCGTCGCCCATGCCCATCCCGCGCGGATACGCGAGCGCGACGAGGAAGAGGAAGAGCCCGGCACCGAGGCCCGCGGCAGGCCACTGGATCGTCGGGATGCCACGCGAGCTGCAGCGCGAGCACCGACGGCGGTTGCCGGCAGGACGACCCGGTTCGGAACGATTCGATGCTCGATGTCGGTGGCGGAAATACAGACAAGCGCGGCGCAGAAGAGTCCGGCGGCGAGTGCATGCAGAGTCGGGCCGAAGGCGAGCACCGATGCGGCGGCGAGTACCGCCGTGGCGAGCTCGACCGCCGGGTACCGCAGTCCGATCGGTGCCCGGCACGAGTGGCAGCGGCCGCGCAGGAGGAGGTACGAGATGACCGGCACGTTGTCGCGCGCCCGGATCTCGGTGCCGCAGTGCATGCAGGCAGACCGTGGCGTCGCGACCGACCGGCCGAGCGGCAGCCGCGCGGCGACGACGTTCAGAAAGCTCCCGACCGCGAGCCCCGGGGCGAACGCGAAGGCGGCGAGGGCGACGGTCACGGCAGACCCACCAGACGCAAACCGGGCTCGGGCTCCTCGACCGGCGGCGGCGGAGCCACTTCGGGCTCGGGGCCTTGCGCTACGACCGTTCGCCGCTTCAGCTCGCGGTCGAGGGCGACGAGGAAGTCATGACGGTTCGGCGCTGCAGCTGCGCCGACCTCGGTCTCGACGTCGCCGTGTGCAACCAGGTCGATCAGCGCCTTCTCGAGCGTCTGCATCTTGAAGAACTCGCCGTCGCCGATCGCGTCGGTGATCTCGTCGGCGCGCGCCTCGCGGATCAGGTCGGCGATGCGGGCGTTCGTCACCATCACCTCGACCGCTGCGACGCGGCCGCCGCCCGCGCGCGGCAGGAGCCGCTGCGAGACGACGCCGCGCAGGACGCCGGCCATCACCGACCGGATCTGCTGCTGCTTCGCCTCGGGGAAGAACTCGATCATCCGTCCGACCGTCTCGGCGGCGTCGATGGTGTGCATCGTCGAGAGGACGAGGTGTCCCGACTCGGCTGCCTGCAGTGCGGTCTGTGCGGTCTCGGCGTCGCGGAGCTCGCCGATCAGGATGGTGTCCGGATCCTGCCGGAGCGCGCGGCGCAGGGCCTGCGCGAAGCTCGCGGTGTCGAGGCCGACTTCGCGCTGGTTGACGATCGACAGATGGTCGGTGTGGAGGATCTCGATCGGATCCTCGATCGTCACGATGTGCGAGCGGCGGGTGCGGTTGATGCGGTCGAGCATCGCCGCGAGCGTGGTCGTCTTGCCGGAGCCGGTGGCGCCGGTCACGAGGACGAGTCCGCGATGTTCCTCGGCGAGGGCCTCGACGCCCGGCGGCAGGCCGAGCTCGTCGAAGGTGAGAACCGTGGCCGGGATCACGCGCAGGGCCATCGAGATCGCGCCCCGCTGGCGGAAGATGTTGACGCGGAAGCGAGGCAGGCTCTCGGGCGCGTACGCGAGGTCGAGGTCGCCGGACTCCTGGAACTGCTCGTAGCGCTGCGGCGCGAGCGCCGTGATCGTGCGCAGGGCCGACTCGAGATCGCTCTCGGTGAGCATCGGCGCGTCGAGCGCCTCGATGCCGCCATCGCGCCTGACGAACGGCGCGCGGCCGAGCTTCAGATGGACGTCGGAGGCCCCGAGGTCGACGGCACGGCGCAGCAACGCGTTCAGGTCCATCGCCTACCGATGTCGGCAGCGAGCAGGTATGCCTTTAGGAATGAACCTCACTCTGGTGAGTCGGCACGGCAGGTCGATCTTCAACGTCGCCGGGGTGGTGAACGGCGATCCGGCGCTCGACCGGGGCCTCGACGCGAGCGCGATCCCTGCCTGCACGGCGCTCGCGACGCAGATTGCGTCGATTCGGATCGACCTCTGCGTGGTCTCCCGGTTCCCGCGGGCGCAGCAGACGGCCGAGCTGGCGCTCGGCGGCCGGGTCGTTCCACGGGTCGTCGATCCGGATTTCGACGACATCAAGATCGGGGAGCTGGAAGGCAAGCCGCTGTCCGCCTACCGCGACTGGAAGCACGGGCGTACGCGAAACGACCCGTTTCCCGGCGGGGAGACCCTCAACGACGCAGCGCGCCGGTACGCCGACGCGTATGAACGGCTGCTCGCTCGGCCCGAGGACGTGGTGTTCGTCGTCTGCCACGAGATCCCGCTGCGCTACGCCGTGAATGCCGCGGCCGGCTCGGACGATCTCGACGCGCCGCTGCACGACGTCCCCAACGCCACGCCGTACCTCTTCGATCCGGACGGTCTGAAGCGCGCGGTCGACCGGATGCGCGAGCTCGCCGACAGCACGTAAGGGGCGCGCGGACAGCGCTCTCGGGCGTCGCGAAACACCTTCAGCCGGGCATCCCACCTCGGCCCTTCCAGACAAGCCGCTACAGCCACCCCACCAGTTCGCTGCGGCGCCCATCGTCAGCAGGCCTGAACGACGCTAGCGGCCGAGCTCAGTCACCGCCGCAAAAATCACACTATTGGCGCAGGTTCGTGACAGTTCGAACCCCGGTGCCTGGCACCGCAGTTCGCCCCTCGAGACGGGTCCGTCGGAGCGGCGGGAGCGCGGGGGCTACCGGGGGCGGCCGAGGACTGACAGCGCGCGCAGCGGGACTCGCGCCAGGCCGCGCTGTTGACCGGGATGCGCGAGCTCGCCGGTCAGCAGCCGTTCGATGCTGCGCCACAAGAGCTCGGTGCGGGCGACCCGCCACGACGCGCGCGGCCAGCGGTCGAGCGCCTGCTTGAGCCGCCACGACGCATTGTGTAGCGGCATCAGCGCCGTGTCGACCGCCGTCCCGTACGGCTCGAGCGACGAAGCGCGGCCCGCCAGGAGGTCGAGAATCGCCGCTGCGGCGAGCCGCGACGAGACGAAGCACTCGTACATGCCGTCGCCGGAGACGGGATCGATCAGGCCGGCGGCGTCGCCCACCAGCAGTCCGCGCTCTGAGGCGATCGGCGTTCCCGGACGGCGAAGCGGCAGACGATGGCCGCGCAGTCCCTCGAGCGTCGCTTCGTCGATCGAGTGCGCCTCGCACAGCCGCGTCAGGTGCTCGCGGATCTTCGGGCCCTCGCTCTGCCACGCGCCGACGCCGACATTCACGTGGTCACCCTTGGCGAACACCCAGCCGTAGCCGCCGGGGATGTCGGCCAACTCGACGACCGCGCGCCGCCCGTAGCGCTCTCGCGAGACGACGCCGTACGGCACGTTGCCCTCGTATGCGACGCCGTGCACGATCCCCTCGCCCAGGCCAAGGGCGCGAGCCGTGGTTCCGTTCGCCCCGTCGGCGCCGACGACGATGTCGACCGCGACCGGCTCGCCGTCGACGGTGACGCTGTCGCCGAGCACGACCTTCGCGCCCTCGCGCACCTCCACCCCCCGCTCACGCGCCGCCTCGAGCAGGAACGCGTCGAGCACGCGCCGCTGGGTCATCCGGATCACGGGCTGCTTCGAGTGCCGCACGACGGAGTCGCCGTAGCGGAACCGCAGCTCGACGATGTCCACCTCCTCCTCGACGACCGGCGACGGATCGACCGGGCACTCGCGCACCGCCCGCAACGTCATCCCGCCGCCACATGGCTTGTCGCGCGGGAAGTGCGCCCGGTCGGCGAGCAGCACCGACGCGCCCCCCTCGGCGAGGCGATACGCGGTGGTCGAGCCGGCCGGCCCGCCGCCCACGACGAGGACGTCAAAACGCTGCATCTCGTGAGGCTACAATCCCCGAGCTTCAAGGGGGTGTGCCCGAGCGGCCAAAGGGAACGGGCTGTAAACCCGTCGGCTCAGCCTACGGAGGTTCGAATCCTCCCGCCCCCATCATCTTTCTCGGGCACGCCAGATCCCTTCGTTCAGGGAGACGGCTGGGCCCCGAATTCTTCGATAAGGAACAGGTGAGGCTTGCGAGGCGTGTGTGGCGTCGTTCTCGCTGCTTGGCGTGGAGCGGCGAGTCGGGCTTCGCACTGATGGAGACCGTCGCCGCGCTCGTGCTGCTCGAGATCATCGCGATGGCCGCCGTCGGACTGATCACGGTGAGCCTCACGACCGAGGGCAACTCGCGGCAGCGGGTGCTGGCCGAGCAGATCGCGAGCAGCCAGATCGAGTCGATCAGGCAGCTGCCCTATACCTCGGTCGGCCTCGTCAACGGGAATCCCGGCGGCACCGTCGCGGCGACCAAGTCGATCTCGATCGGCGCCCTGAGCGCCACGGAGACCACGCAGATCCGGTGGGTGACCGACGCCACGCCGAACGCGTTCGTCACGAAGGCGGACTACAAGCGCGTCACGGTGACGATCAACCGTCTGAGCGACGGGAGGCAACTGACGCAGCAGACGACCTACGTCGGCCCGGCGAACCAGGCCTCGTACGGCGGTCTGAACAAGGCGATCGCCCAGGTGCAGGTGCTGGATATGGGAACCAACCAGCCCGTGTCCGGCGTGCCCGTGAGCTTGCAGACCGGTCCGAGCGCGCCCCAGAGCGACACCACCGACGGGAGCGGCACGGTCGTCTTTCCCGCGCTGACCGCGAACCCGGCGAGCGGCGGGCAGGCGTTCTACGACCTCGCGGTCACTCCGCCGACGGGATACAGCGCGTTGACCGACGACGTCTCGCCGGCCGCAGCCGCGCACACCAAGCTCGCGGTGAGCCAGACGTTCAGCACCGTGCTCCGCATCTACAGACCCTCGACCGTGAGCTTCACGATCGTCAACGCCGGAGGCACGACGTTCCCCGGCGCCGCCACCGTCACGATGACGTCTTCACTGAAGCCGGTGACCACGAGCTTCACCGGCGGGATCGGCTCGAACAGCAACGTGCCGCCCGCCCAGTTCACGGCTTCAGCCGCGACGACCAACAGCGGCACCGGGTGGGCGACCGGCGTCACGTCGGGCTCGGTCGTGCAGACCGTGCCGACCAGCTACCCGACGAACCTCACCTCCGCCTTCACGTTGACCCTGCCGTACCTCCTGGTGACCGTGAAGCAGTCGGTCAGCGGCGTCTGCCAGGTCGTCCCGGGAGCGACCGTCACCGTGACGGGTGGCCCGGGGAGCGTCAACATGAGCCTGTCCGCGGACTCGCAAGGAAGAGCCGGCTTCGTCGTTCGTAACGGTGGCAGCTACACGATCAAGGCTGTCTCGGGCGCCACCAACAAGACGCTCACCTCGCAGACGGTGCTCGCCCCGCCGTCGGCGACCGCGATTACCGACTCGATCTCCGGCGCGTGCCCGTGACATGGGCGAAACGCGTCGTGCGCCGGCTGCAACGGGCGGCGGCAGCCACGGAGGGCTTCACGGTCATCGAGCTGATGGTCTCGCTTGCCCTGCTCGGGATCCTGGTCGGACCGCTCGCGGCGATGCTCAGCATGGCCGGCTCGAAGAGCGAGATCACCATGAATCAGGACGCCTCGTTGTCGCAGGCACGGGCGGCGGTCGAACAGATCGTGAGTGACGTGCGCGAGGCGTACACGAGCAGCGCCGCGATGCCGGCGATCGTGAGCATGAGCGCGACGCAGCTGACGTTCTATTCGCCCGACGGCCGGCAGCCGTTCCATCTCGTCGAGACCACCTACGCGCTCTCGGGCGGGAATCTCACCCGCGCGTTCTCCGCGAGTACGAACACCGCCGGGCCGCCCTGGACGATTCCGGCGCTCCCCGCAGGAACGCCGATGGTCGGCTCCGTGAGCAACTCGACGATCTTCACCTATCAGGACGCGAACGGCGTCGCGACGATCGATCCGACCAAGGTCAGCCGGGTGCTCGTGACCGTCACGATCACGCCGGCCGACGGCGGTCCGGCGACGACGTACCAGGACAGCGCGACCATCCGGTCGGCGGTCACGGGATGAGCAGGCTTCGCTCCCTTCTCTACGCCGAGGACGGGCAGACGCTGATGCTCGTGCTCGGCATCACGATGCTCATGTCGACGCTCGCCATGGTGCTCGTCGACGTCGTCGTCGGCGGGAACACCCGCTCGGCGCAGTCGGTCAAGCAGCAGACCGCATATCAGGCGGCCGAGGCCGGCATCGACGACTACACCTCGAAACTCGTCGAGGACAGCCTCTACTTCACCCACTACGTCCACGCGGCGGAGTCGACGCGCAAGGCCACGAACGGCACCCTCGTCGCCGCGGGCGCGGCGTGGCCCTACGACCTCAACTGGACGTATCCCGTCCGGCACAACGCCTGGCTCTCGCTCCCGAACGGCTACCAGTACAACCTCGAGATCACCCCGCCGAGCGCCGCGACGAACAACGCGACGACGATCCTGTCGACCGGCCGGCCGGCGAACGACACCAACACGTCCGACTGGGTGAGCCTCCAGGTGCAAGAGCGGCCGGGCTCGCTGGCCGACTACACGATGTTCTCGGACGCGGCGGTCTCCTACGGCTCGACGGCGGTCACAAACGGCCAGATCTACTCGAACAGCACCGTCAACCACAGCGGCACCGCGTCGGCGAGCATCTTCGCGTACGGAGGCTTCTCCGGCTCGGTCACGCTCCAGAACGGCGCGAAGGTCTACAGCGGAGCCGCCGCCGTTCAGGCCGTGCTCCCGAACGCGCCGATCAACTTCAACAGCTTCCTCGGCGCGCTCGTGAACGTCCAGAACGCGTCGCAGAGCGGCGGCGTCTACCTGAACGACACGACCGTCGCCGCCTGGCAGATCGTGTTCCAGCCGGACGGCACCTTCACTGCCCAAAGCTGCCAGCAAGCGAGTGGCCAGGATGTCGCCGCCGCCGTGCCCGTCTGCGGCGCAGCCACGACCTACAACGTCCCGACGAACGGCGCGATCTACTCGCCGCAGACCGTCATCGTCTCCGGCCAGGTCCATGGACGCGTCACCGTCGCGTCGAACAACAACATCGACATCGGCGGCGGCACGAGCTATGTGACCCCCGGCCAGGACGTGCTCGGGATGATCGCGGCCAACAGCGTGATCGTCGCCCACTGGGTGCCGAACAACCTCAGCTGGACGGGCGCCACGCTGGCCCAGTCGGGGTCGTGGAGCTCGTACAACAACGACGGCAGCCACGGCACGATGACCTTCACCGGCTCGACGGCCACCAAGCTCGGCGGCTCGATGACCATGTTCCAGACGCGGATCTACAACTACGACCCGAACCTGCTGTACCTGCCGCCGCCCTGGTTTCCGACCTTCCCGAACAGCTACACGACACTGCTGTTCCGCCAGGTGCCGGCCACCTCCTGAGCCTCGGGCTCATCCGTCCTTGGTGATCCACTCTCCGTACGGATGCTCGGCGCCCGGCCCGGCGCCGAAGCAGACGATGCGTGTCCCGGGCTCGACCGCCCAGTAGGTGCGGAGCTCAGCGGGGTCAGGCGCGGCAACGACGTCGCCCGGGCCGGCCTCGAACTCTTCCGCGCCGACGCGGAAGCCGGCCCGGCCGGCCACCACGACGTAGACCTCTTGATGCTGGCATTCCACCTCGTCGTGCTCGATGTCGATGTCCTCGCCGGGCTCGATCGCCACGGCGTTGACGCCGAAGTTACTCACCGCGAGCGGCGAGTTCAGCGGCTGCCAGCGCCCGGCCGAGGTCGCGGTCTCCGGCACGTCCGGCAGGTGCAGTTTTCTTCCCATCCCGCCACCGTAACCAAACGAGTGGCGGCTGAGTCGGGCCGTCAGCGGGTGCCGGCGCACTTCGAGCAGACGCGCGCTCGCAGCAGCCGGCCACAGGACGGGCAGCGCCGCCCGCCCCTGCGCGTTTCGAGCATGTTGTGGAACAAACCGAGGCGCGTCATCACGACTCCCACGGCCATCGTCACCAGGGCGAGAACGAGACCGTGGCGAGCTGGATCCGCCACGTCAGCCCCGCGCCGGCATCCGACTGCCCGATTCTGCGGCCGCCTGGAACCACGCACCGTCGGTGGAGGCGCGAATCAGGTAGCTCCGCCCGCCGTAGAGCACCTTCGCGCACGGGAGCCGGCACGACTCCAGCCAGCGCTCGACGAGCGAGAGCAGGTCGAGAGCCCAGTCCCGCTCGGCCGGCGGTTCGAGCCGCACGATCCACGCCGACCGATCGACGGGGTCGACGCCGTCGATCTCATCGATGTCGTAGACCACCTCGGCCGGAAACAGCGGTGCCGCATGCTCCAGCAGCACAGTCGTGCAGTACCGATCCGGGGCGATGATCTCGATCGGATGAGAGCGCGGGGCGGTTGATGCGAGGAACGGAAGTTCGGATGCGTTCATGTCCACTCCTGGGTCGAGGCGTTCTCGCCGACCCTGCAACCGGGTCAGCTGAACCTGCTCCAACCCGCGCACCCTGTGGGAGGACATTCCGTCGGGTCACCGGCTTGAGACCCGTCGAGACTTCGACCGCAACCGATGATTACGGCAACCGCCAGGGCCGACGATAGCACCACGGTGTCGAGCATTTCCGCGGCGCAATTCACCTGTCCCCGCACTTTCCGTATTTCCCGCAACATTCGTCCGATTCGCCAGTAGAATTCAGCCGCGGCAGTGACAAGACCAACCCTGGAGACGGACGCGCAGCATCTGCGCGTCCTCATTGCAAACGAGCGGCGCGACCGGCTGGAATTGCTGGCCCGCGTCGTCATCGGTCTAGGCCACGACGTGATCGCCCGCGAGATCTACGTCAAGGAGGTCGGGCCGGTCACGGCACGGGAGCATCCCGACGTCGCTCTCGTCGGGCTGGGCGAGAGCTCCGATCACGCACTCGAGCTCATCTCCGAGATCGTTCGCGAGGCGTCATGCCCCGTGATCGCCATCCTGCACGCCGACGACCCGGCCTACGTCCACGAGGCGGCGAAGCGAGGCGTCTTCGCGTACATCATCGACGGCACCCCGGAAGAGCTGCAGAGCGCGATCGACATCACGCTCCAGCGGTTCACCGAATACCAGTCGCTCCAGGGGGCATTCGGGCGGCGAGCCTTGATCGAACAGGCGAAGGGCATCCTCATGGCCCGCCACTCGATCAATGCCGACACCGCCTTCGAGCGGCTGCGCGATCACTCCCAGCACAACGGCCGCAAGCTCAGCGACGTCGCCGCGGCCGTTGTGGAGAGCCATCTGCTCCTGCTGCCCGAGCTGCCTGCCAGCCCCGCTCCCTAGAGCGAATGCTCCTTCAGCCACGCGAGGACCGCGTCCGCGACCTCGCGCCAGCCGCTGTCGAGCGCCAGGGAATGACCGCGGTCCGGGAACTCCTTGAGATCGGTGAGCGCGGCCGACTTGCCGTACAGCTTGAACGTCGCCCGCGAGATCGCCGCCGGGACGGTGTGATCCTTGCCGCCCGCGGTGATCAGCAGCGGACCGCGCGTCGAGTTGCGGGTGTCGACCTTCGTGGGTGAATGCAGCGACAGGTTTGCCGCAGCCGCCTCGAAGAGCGGCCGGCCGGGCGACGGGATCGTCCAGCGGTCGAAGAGCTCCGCCGACTCCGCAGCCGAGATGGCGTTGCCGAACCCGTAGCGGAACTGCTGCGGCGTCAGCGCGACGGCGCGCTTCCGGTTGAGCGGGTTCTTGAGCGCGATCGACGCGACCCGTAGAGCCGACGGCGGCAGGTAGACGACGCCCTTGATCGGAGCGGGGTCGATCGCCACAGCCGCCGCGGCGAGATCCTGCGAGAGCAGCCGCTGGACGATCAGCCCGCCGAACGAATGCCCGATCACGATCGGTTTGGCCGAGAGCTTGCCGACCGCCTGTGCGTAATGCTCGACGATGTCGTCGACGCCGTAGCCGGCGACCGCCTCGGAATTGCTGCGCGTCTCCGCGACCGTATCTCCGTCGCCGGGCCAGCCGGGCGCGATCGGCTCATAGCCCGCCTCCCGGAAAAGCTCGACCCAGTTGCCCCACGAATCGGCGTGTAGCCAGAGGCCGTGCACGAAAACAACAGGAGTGCCTGCCATGACCATGTCCCCCTCAGTTGCCACGGCGCGAACGCACGCTGTCGGAGTGCCCTCGCGTTAGGACGAATCCGTTGCCAGTCTTGCATGCGCCGCGCCGGCGCCGAGATAAAGCCTCCCGACCTCGGGATCGTTCAGCAGCGCGCTGCCAGCGCCGGTGAGCTTCACGACGCCGCCGTCGAGCACCGCCCCACGATCGGCGATCGCAAGACCGGAGCGAGCGTTCTGCTCGACCAGCAGGATCGTCCAGCCGCCCTCGGAAAGCGACGCGAGCGTCGCGAACACCTCGGACCTCGCGCGAGGCGAGAGACCGATCGACGGCTCGTCGATCAGCAGAACCCGAGGCTCCAGCATCAGCGCCCTCGCGATCTCGACGGTCTTCTGCTCGCCACCCGAGAGCGACCCTGCGCGCTCGGCCCGCCGGTCGCGCAGTAGCGGGAACCGCTCGACGAGGGTCTCGGCACGGCGCTTGACCTCGTTCCGGTCACGCAGGATGTAACCGCCCATCAGCAGGTTCTCCCACACCGTCATCAGCGGGAAGAGGCTTCTCTCCTGCGGCACATGGACGACGCCCAGTTCGAGCATCGCCCGAGGCGACACGCCGGCGATCTCGCGGTCGCCGACCTTGATCGAGCCGAGGCGAGGCTGGAGCAGCCCGCTCACCGCGCGCAGCACCGTCGACTTCCCGGCGCCGTTCGGCCCGATCAGACAGGTGATTTCCCCCTCCTCCGCTACCAGGTCGAGGCCGCGCAGCACGTCGCCGAACCCGTAGCCGGCAACAACGCCCTCGAGCACGACGCGCACCGATTAACTCCCCAGGTACGCGTCGAGGACATGGGGATCGCTCTGCACCTGTGCGGCGGTCCCCTCGGCAATCTTCCGCCCCTGGTCGAGCACGATCACGGGATCGCAGAGGCGCATGACCAGCGGCATGTCGTGCTCGACGACGAGGAACGTGAGCCCCTCCGCGTTCAGCCGCCGGATGTGGCGCTCGATCGTGTCCATCAGCACCGGATTCACGCCCGACGTCGGCTCGTCCAGCAGCACCACCGACGGCCTGCTCATCAGCGTGGCCGCGAACTCGAGGAGCTTGCGCTGCCCGAACGAAAGCTCTGCGGCCGGCACCTGCGCGTGGCCGCCGAGATTGAAGTCGGCGAGCAGCTCTTCGCCTCGGGCGCGCTCGGCTGCATGAACGCGTCTGCCGGCCGACTTCCACCAGGCGAGCGGCGCGGCCAGGACCAGGTTCTCGAGCGCCGTCAGCTGCGGGAAGACGCGGGCCTGCTGGAACGTGCGGATCAGCCCCCGTCGGGCGAGCCGAACCGGGTCGGGCCGCCGGACGATCTGGCCGTCGAACACGACGCTCCCGGCATCTGCAGGCAGGTAGCCGGTGACGAGGTTGAACACGGTCGTCTTGCCGGAGCCGTTCGGCCCGATCAGCCCGGTGACCGTGCCGCGCTCGACGGCGAACGAGCAGTCGTCGACGGCCTGGACGCCGCCGAAGCGCTTGCGCAAGCCGTTCACCTCGAGCAGGGCGCTCACGACGCGGCCGCTTCCCGGCGCGCCCGGTAGCGACGTGCCTGGTCGCTGAGCGACGGCAGGATCCCGCGCGGGAGCAGCAGCATCACCGCCAGAAACACCCCGGCGTAGCCGACGAGATAAAGCTCGCTCGCGCCCAGGCGGTACGCGAGGTATTGCTGCGCCGGGACGAGGATGAACGCTCCCAGCACCGGACCCCAGACCGTTGCCTTCCCGCCCAGGTAGACCATCAGCACCATGCCGATCGTCACCAGCGGGTCGACCGCGAACTGCGGGTAGATGAAGGCGATGTAGTAGGCCCACACACCGCCGGCCATCGCCACGAGCCCCGCCGAAAGCGAGAACGCGACGAGCTTGACGAAGGCGGTCTGCACGCCGAGCCCGCGCGCGCGGTCCTCGTCGTCGCGGATCGCGGCCAGGGCCAACCCGAGCTTGCTGCTCCGCACCAGAGCGCTGGCGAGCATCGCGACCGCCAGGACGGCGAGGAGCGCGAAGTAGAACGGCCGCTCGAACGTCGACGCGGGGAACGGCGGCTGCGGAATCACGAGCCCGGTCGAGCCGTTCGTCAGCGAGCGCAGGTTGAACGCCAGCTGCTGGACGACGAAGAGCAGCGTGACCGTGACGATCGCGAAGGTCGCGGCGCGCGTGCGGAACGCGACGAGGCCCACCGGAATCGCCGCGATCGCAACGCCGAGACCGACGAGCGGGAGAATGTAGAACGGCCGGTAGCCGGCGCCGACCCCGGTGTGGGTGAAGACGATCGCGACCGCATACGCACCGACGCCGAAGAACGCGGCGTGGCCGAGCGACACGTAGCCCGAATAGCCGCCGATGATGTTCCAGGCCGAGCCGAGCGCTGCGTACATCAGCGTGAAGATGAAGAGGTTCAGCACCCACGGCGCGGTGAAACCGAACGGGAGCGCCGACAGCACGGCGAAGACGACCACGGCGACACCGATGCCGCCGCGCGAGAAGCGGGTCAGATGGCACCTCGCACGCGCGTCCCGAACAGCCCCTGCGGACGCAGGACGAGCATCACGATCAGCACGACGAAGAAGGTGAAGCTCGACCACGTCGGCGAGAACTCCGCGGCGAACACCGCCTCCGCCAGCCCCATGAAAAGCGCCGCGACGATCGCGCCGCCGAGCGAGCCGAGGCCGCCGAGTACGATGATCGTGAGGAGGCGCGAGATCAGGTCGTAGTGACTGCCCGGGTTGAACGTGAAGACGATCCCGTACACCGCTCCGGCCGCACTCGCCGTTGCCACGCTCAGGCCGAAGCCGACCGCCGAGACGACCCGCGTCTCGACGCCGACCAGACGCGCGGCCACGGGATTCTGAACGGTGGCGCGAATCGCGCGGCCCAGTTTCGTCAGGCGCAGGATCCCGAAGAGCAGGCCCAGCACGACCACCGACGCGATGAACGCGAGCACGCGCGCGACCGAGAACTGATAGCCGAGGACAGTCCAGGAGCTGTCGGCGTAGCTCGTGATGGTCGACCGATACGTCGTCTGGTAGGCGACACTCAGCACGCCCTCGATGCCGAGCGCCAGCGCCCATGTGACGAGGATCGAGAGCTCCTCAAGGTCGTCGCTACGCAACGGGCGCAGGAACACGAACTGCAGCGCCACGCCCAGCAGGAACATCGCCGGGGTGATGACGAGCAGCCCGACGAACGGGTCGATCCCGAAGTGCGTGAAGAGCGAGTAGCTGAGATAAGCCCCGAGGATGATCAACGCCCCTTGCGCGACGTTGATCACCCTCATGACTCCGAAGGCCAGCGCGAGGCCGCTCGCCATCAGCGCATACACGCCTCCGGTGAGCAAGCCCAGGATGCAGGCTTGGATGAAGAAATGCATCCGGCGCTAGTCGCTCGATCAACCGCCCCAGGGGGGCTTCGGGGAGAACGGCTTGGCGAGCGCGAACTGCTTCGGGAACACCGGCAACAGCTTGCCGTTGATCCACTCGACCAGCAGGTCGTTGCCGTTCGGCTGGCCGTTGGCATCCCAGGACAGATTCCCCTCGACGGTCGCCCAGCTGCCCTTGTGCAGCGTGTTGATGAGCGTCTGGTTGTCGAGCGTCCCGGTCTTCTTCACGGCCAGCTGCAGCAGCTGCCCGACTGCCCACGCCTCGGCGGAGCTCCCGTCGATCTGGAACTTGTTCCCGCCGTAGCGCTTCAGATACTGGGCGACGAACACCGAGTTGCCGTTCGAGGGCTCGGTCGGCGTCCAGTCGCTGCAACTGAAGATCCCGTTGACGTTCTTCGCGCCGACCTTGCTCGGGAACTCGGTGGGCGAGTTCGCGCCGTTGGCGTAGAAGAGGAACTTCGGGCTGTACTTGGCCTGGATCAGGGCCTTCACCTGTGCGTAGGCGTCGTCGGACTGGGTCCCGCCGATGATCATGTCCGGCTTCGGTGCGATCGCCTTCGCGATGATCGGCGTCAGGTCGGTGGTCTCGGCCGGATAGATCGTGTGGTAGACGGTCTTCACGCCCGAGGCCTGGAGCTGCGAGCGCATCGCGTCGGCGATGGGCGACGAGAACGGGTCGTCGAGCGACGCGTACGACGCCGTCTTCGGCCGCTGCGACGCGGGCAGGGTCTTCAGGTAGGCGACGAAGCTGTCACCGCACTTCACGACCGGTGCCGGCTGCACGAAGAACAGGTTGTGCAGCTTGAGCGCGAAGACCGCCGGGCCGCCGCCTGCAGGCTCGAGGAATGCGTAGTGGTAGCGGTTCGCGACGGTCGCGGCCGGGCCCGTCAGCAGTGACGAGAACGGTCCGAAGACGAGGTCGACTTTGTCGCGCGTGATCAGCGTCTGGTAGTTGGTGACGACCTGGTTCGGGCTCGAGGCGTCGTCGACGATCTTGAGCTGAACCTGCCGCCCGAGAATCCCGCCGTGGGCATTGACGTACGAGGCCCACAGGTCATACCCAAGCTTCACCGCCTTGCCCGAATCGGAGAAGTCTCCGCTGAGCGAGAGCGAGATTCCGATCTTGATGGGGCCCTGTGCCCGCGTCGTCGCGGTTGCACCTGCCGCGAGCCAAACGGCCGTTCCGGCCGCGACGACGAGCGCTGCGAGGATCCCTTTCGTCCGCTTCGCCATGGAAGCGTCCTCCTTTGTCAGACAAGCAGACTAAGACGGCACGATTTACGCATACCGCTCACACAAATGCAAGAAGGGGCTTGCTTGCGAGGGTTTCACGACGTTAAAGTCCTGGAGTCTGCTTGTCAGACAACTCGTCCAAGAAGGAGAGCGCGTGACCTACCAGCCGATCGAGCGCCGCAAGGTGTACGAGTTGATCGCCGAGCAGCTGCTCTCGGAGATCAGTGCGCGGCGCCTGCAGCCGGGTGACGTGATCCCGCCGGAGCGCGAGCTGACGCGTGTCTATCGGGTCGGCCGCTCGTCGGTTCGTGAAGCGCTGCGGATGCTCGAGTCAAGGGGCGTGATCGAGGATGTCGGCAACGGCTCGTTCGCCGTCGCCGGCTACGCGAACCCCCTCGGCAGCTCGCTGCAGCTCCTGCTGAGCCTCGACCAGGCGACGATGCGCGACATCTACGAGCTGCGGCGGATCCTCGAATGCGAGGCCGCGGCGCTGGCTGCCGAGCGCCACGACGAGGAGCACCTCGAGCAGATGGACGAGGCGATCGCCGAGATGACGCTCGGCCTGACCGCGACCGGGCCCGAGCGCGCCGGCCTCTATATCGACGGCGACCTCCGCTTCCATCTTGCGATCGCGGAAGCGACGCAGAACGGATTGATCATCCACTCGATGCGCGCCCTGCGCGAACTGATCCGCCGCGCGCTGACCTCCATCTTCACCATCCCCGACAGCCCGGAGCGCTCGCACGAGCAGCACCGGGCCATCCGAGCGGCGATCGCAGCCGGTGACCCGGCGCAGGCGCGAGCAGCGATGCGCGATCACCTGATGCGGGTCGAATCAGACGTCCGGCAGGCAATGGCCGCCGGCCCGACCGGCGCAAACGGAAAGGACGGTGGGCATGGCTGAGCTGGGGTATGTCGGGCTCGGAGTGATGGGCGGCGGGGTTGCGAGACGCCTGCTCGATGCCGGGCACACGGTCACAGGCTGGAACCGGACGAAAGAGAAGGCACAGCCGCTGCTCGACGCCGGGCTGCAGTGGGCCGACACGCCGCGCGAAGTTGCGGAGCGCAGCGAGATCGTCTTCACGATGGTCACCAACACCGCAGCCGTCCAGGCCGTGACCGAAGGGCCCGACGGAATCCTCGCCGGACTCGCGCCGGGCAAGGTGTACGTCGACATGTCGACCGCGAGCCCTGAGAACACCCGGGCGACGGCCGAGCGGGTCGCCGCGTCGGGCGCCGTCATGCTCGACGCACCCGTCTCGGGCAGCGTGATCACGCTCGAGCAGGGAAAGCTTTCGGTGATGGTGGGCGGCGACTTCGCGACGTTCGAGCGGGTCCGTCCCGTGCTCGAGGCGATCGGGCCCAAGGTGTTCCACATCGGGCCGAACGGCGCCGCAGTGACGATGAAGATCGCCATCAACCTGAGCCTCGCCGTGCAGATGCTCGCCTTCAGCGAGGGCGTGCTGCTGGCCGAGAAGAGCGGCATCTCCCGCGAGAAGGCCGTCGAGGTGATGCTCGCGAGCGTGATCGCCTCGCCGATGGTCGCCTACCGCGGCCCCTTCGTCCTCGAGCAGCCGGCCGAAGCCTGGTTCGACGTCAACATGATGCAGAAGGACATGAATCTGGCGCTCGAGCTCGGCCGCCGGCTCGACGTCCCGCTGCCGACGACCGCGGCCACGAACGAGATGCTGACCGCCGCGCGCGGCCTGGGGCTGGCCAAGAAGGACTTCGCAGTCCTGTTCGACGCCCTCGCCGCGATGTCCGGACTGGATACCGGAACGCAGTGAACGCGGCGCCGTGAATACCACAACCGAGCCACGTCCGAGCGGCAGTACGGCCCAGGGCCCGTGGCTCGAGATGTACGCGCGGATGGCGACCATCCGGCTCTTCGAGGAGCAGGTCAACGACCTCTATCGCTCGGCGAAGATGCCCGGCCTCGCCCATCTCTACATCGGCGAGGAGGCGGTCGCCGTCGGTGTCTGCTCGGCGCTCCGCCGCGACGACTACATCACGAGCACGCACCGCGGCCACGGACACTGTCTGGCGAAGGGCGCCGAGTTGCCGCGCATGTTCGCCGAGCTGCTCGGCAAGGAGGCCGGCTACTGCAAGGGAAAGGGCGGGTCGATGCACATCGCCGACCACGCGAACGGCAACCTGGGCGCCAACGCGATCGTCGGGGGCTCGACCGGCATCGCGACCGGAGCCGCCTTTTCGGCCAAGCGCCGCGGGACCGACCAGGTCGCAGTGTGCTTCTTCGGCGACGGCGCGCTCGGGCAGGGCCTGCTCTACGAGGTGATGAACATGGCGTCGCTCTGGTCGCTGCCGGTGATCTACGTCTGCGAGAACAACCTCTACAACGAGTACACGCACTATCTGGAGGCGACCGCCGGCGACATCCTGGCGCGCCCGCGCTCGTTCGGGATCGAGGCGGCGGAGGTCGACGGCCAGGACGTGCGCGCGGTGTACGCCGCCGCGTCGCAACTGGTCGACCGGGCGCGGCGCGGCGAAGGCCCGGCGTTCCTGCTGTGCCACACCTACCGCTACCACGGGCATCACGTGGGCGACGTCGACCGCGCGTATTACCGCTCGAAGGACGAGGAGGCGCTCTGGCGCTCGGAGCGGGACCCGCTCGCGCTGCTCGGGACCTGGCTCGTCGACGAGGGACTGTCCGACGAGGCCGCGCTGCACACGTTGCGGGGCGAAGCCGAGGCCGAGGTGCAGGCCGGCGTTCGCTTTGCGTTGGAGACGCCGTTCCCCGAACCCTCGGAGGTGACGGACGATGTCTTCGCTTAGCACCGAGGCGCCTCCCGGCACCCGCACGCTCACAATGGGGCAGGCGGTGAACGAGGCGCTGGCGGAGGAGCTCCGCCGCGACGAGCGCGTGTTCATCATCGGCGAGGACATCGCCGAGGCCGGAACGCCGTTCAAGGTTCTCTCAGGGCTCGTCGAGGAGTTCGGCCCCGACCGCATCGTCGACTCGCCGATCTCCGAGGCCGGAATCACCGGGCTCGCCGTCGGTGCCGCGATGACCGGAATGCGGCCCGTCGTGGACATCATGTTCGGCGACTTTCTGACGCTCGTGATGGACCAGCTCGCGAACCAGGCGGCGAAGGCCCACTACATGTCGGGCGGCAAGCTGACCGTGCCGCTCGTGCTGCGGACGACCCTGGGCGCCACACGGCGCTCGGCGGCGCAGCACAGCCAGAGCCTGCAGGCCTGGGTCGCCCACATCCCGGGCCTCAAGGTCGTGCTGCCCTCGACACCGGCCGACGCCAAGGGACTGCTCAAGGCCGCGATCCGCGACGACAACCCAGTCGTGTTCATCGAGGACAAGCTGGAGTGGCAGCTCAAAGGCGAGGTGCCGGATGGCGAGTACATCCTGGCCCTCGGCGTGGGCGACGTGAAGCGGGCCGGCGAGGACGTGACGCTGGTCGGCACGAGCTCGATGGTGCGGATCTGCCTCGAGGCGGCCGACCTACTTGCGGCCGACGGCATCTCGGCCGAAGTGCTCGACCCGCGGACGCTGTCGCCCCTCGACGAGCAGCTGCTCGTCCGCTCGGCCCAGAAGACCGGCCGTGCGATCGTCGTCGACGAGGGGCATCGGAGCTACGGCGTGACCGCTGAGCTCGCCGCGGTGATCTCCGAGCACGCGTTCTACTACCTCGACGCTCCGGTCCGCCGGCTCGGGGCGATGGACGTGCCCGTCCCGTTTTCACCGCCGCTCGAGGACGAGACCGTGCCGACACCCGAGAGCGTGGCCGCGGCCGCCCGCGCGCTCTGCCAAAACACCTGACGGGAGGAGCTCGATGGGGATCCGCAGCTACGGCGTAATGGGAGTCGACTGGGAGGAGCGCGTCGACTACGACCGGTTGCGCAAGGCACGCCTCGCCCGCGCCCAAACGGCGCTCGAGCAGTCGGAACTCGGGGCATTGCTCTGCTTCGACATGAGCAACATCCGCTACATCACGGCCACCCACATCGGCATGTGGGCCGTCGACAAGTACGTCCGCTTCTGCCTGCTGCCGCAGGGCGACGAGCCGATCATGTGGGACTTCGGGTCAGCCGCCCGGCATCACAAGCTCTTCAACCCGTGGCTCGGCGAAGACCGGTCACGCGCCGGGATCTCGACCTTGCGCGGGTCGGTCGCAGGGCGGGCCGAAGCGGTTGCCGAGAAGATCCGCGCCGAGCTCGAGCAGCGCGGGCTGCTGGGCGAGCCGGTCGGCGTCGACATCGTCGAGCTGCCGGTGTTGCGCGCGCTCGAGGCGGCGGGGATCACGGTGGTCGACGGCCAGGCGCTGATGCAGAACACGCGCATGGTGAAGACCCCCGATGAGATCACGCTGCTGAACATGGCCTGCTCGATGGTCGACGCGGCGTACGAGGACCTCTTCCAGGCGCTGAAGCCGGGCATCCGCGAGAATGAATGCGTCGCGCTGGTCAGCAAGAGGCTGTTCGAGCTCGGCTCCGAGCACATCGAGGGCATCAACGCGATCTCGGGCGAGCGGTGCAGCCCGCATCCGCACGTCTTCACCGACCGTGTGCTGCGGCCGGGCGACCCCGCCTACTTCGACATCCTCCATGCGTTCAACGGCTACCGCACCTGCTACTACCGCACGTTCGCGGTGGGGAGCGGCTCGCGCAGCCTGGTCGACGCCTACAAGCGCTGCCGCGACATCCTCGACAACGCGATCTCGCTGATCCGTCCGGGCGTCTCGACGGCCGAAGTGGTCGAGGTGTTCCCGCGCGCCCAGGAGTTCGGCTTCGCCGACGAAGAGGCGGCGTTCGCCTTGCAGTACGGGCACGGGGTCGGCCTCTCGAGCTGGGAGAAACCCATCTTCAGCCGGCTCGTCTCGTTCGACTATCCGGAAATGATCGAGGAGGGCATGGTGTTCGCCCTCGAGACGTTCTGGCCGGCCACCGACGGCTGGCAGGCGGCGCGGATCGAGGAGCAACTCGTCGTGACCAGCGACGGCTGCGAGGTGATCACCCGTTTCCCGGCCGAGGAGCTGCTCGTCGCCGGGGTCAAGCACTACACCGTCAACGGCGCGCTGCCCGGGATCCGCGAGACGCAGTCGCACCTGAACAACCCGTCGCTGGTCGACAAGGTCGCCGAGTCGGCACGGGTCGAGGGCACCCAGTAGAGGTGCCGACCGTGGTGATCATGCCCGCGCTCGGGATGGCGCAGGACACGGGCAAGGTCGTGCGCTGGCTGCGAGCCGAGGGCGACGCTGTCGAACGCGGCGAGCCGCTGCTCGAGATCGAGACCGACAAGGTGACCGTCGAGATCGAAGCACCCGCGAGCGGTGCGCTCGCCGGCATCTGCGCGGCGGAAGGAGACGACGTCCCCGTTGGCGAGGCGATCGCCTGGGTGCTTGCGGCCGGCGAGACCCTCGATGCGGTACCCGTTGCGGTGGCCCCGGCTGCGGTCCTCGAAGTCCCGGCCGCCGTGCCCGCGCGGCGCGCGCTCGCATCCCCCAAAGCCCGGCGGCTCGCGGCAAGCCGCGGCGTCGACCTGGCAGCCATCCGGGGCAGCGGTCCCGGAGGCGCGATCATCGCGGCCGATATCGCCGTCGAGGAGCCGGTTGTGGGCCCGCCGGAACTGGTTGGCTCGGTGTGGCGGGTGATGGCGGAACGGACGACCGCGAGCTGGCAGTCGGTGCCGCAGTTCCACCTGCGCCGCGACGTCGACGCGACACGGCTGCAGAGCTGGCGCGACGTCGCCCGCAGCAAGCCGGGCGGCGAAGCCGTCAACATCACGGACCTGCTCGTGAAGGTCGTCGCCGAGTCGCTGCGCCGGCACCCGCGCGTCAACTCGAGCTGGCGGGCCGGCGAGCTGGTGCCGGCTTCGCGCGTGAACGTCGCGCTCGCAGTCGCAACTGCCGAGGCGCTCGTCGTGCCCGTCATCCACGACGCAGATCGCCTCGCCCTCCCCGAACTCGCGGCGCGGCGCAAAGCGCTCGTCGCCGCCGCCCGGGCCGGCGAGTTGCGGCCCGCCGACGTCAGCGACGGCACGTTCACGATCTCGAATCTCGGGATGTTCGGCGTCGACTCGTTCGATGCGATCGTCAACGCACCGCAGGCCGGAATCCTGGCCGTGGGCCGGATCGCCGATCGCATCGTCGCGCTCGACGGCGCGGCAGCCGTGCGGCCGGTGCTACAGCTCACCCTCACGTTCGATCACCGGGTCGTCGACGGCGCCCGGGGCGCAGCGTTCCTCGACTCCCTCGCGACGCTGCTCGAAGAGCCCGCCGGGCTCGTTGCCTGAGAGCTAGGTCCGCCGCTTCCAGATCAACAACAGCCCGTCGGCGACGGTGAGCATGGCGTTGTCGACGCGGTCGTCAGCCTGGACGTGGTTCGCGAACGCGACCAGGGCCCTGGTTCCCTCGTCGCTCTCTGCGGGATCGAGGACATGTCCTTCGCGGAGCATGTTGTCGGCGACGATCACACCGTTGTCGGCGAGCTTCGGCAGAACAGCTTCGTAGTACGCCTCGTAATCGGCCTTCCAGGCGTCGATGAAAACGACCTGGAACGGGCCGTCAAGCGTCTCGACGATCTCCAGCGCGTTCCCGACGACGAGCTCGATCCGGTCGCGAACCGGGCTCGCGTCGAAATGCCGGCGGGCGATCGCCGCGTGCTGCTCGTCCACCTCGAGCGTGATGACGACACCGCCGACGGGGAGCCGCTCGGCGATCGACAGGGCGGTGACGCCGGTGAACGTGCCGATCTCCAGCACGCGCGTCGCTCTGGTCGCCGTGACGAGAGCTTCGAGCAGCCGGGTCTCGACGAGGCCGCCGGCCATCTCCGGGATGGGCATGTTCGACTCGGTCTCGGCCCGAAGCACGCCCACCGCCGCCGACGGGACCGTCGTGTGGGCGACGGCGTACTCCTCAATCTCGTGGCGAATCATTTCCATGCCCATAGGATTCCATACGGTGAACACACGATCGCTCTTCGTGGCGGGGTTGCAGATCGCGCCGGTCGCGCTCGACCCCGAAGCGACGCTCACGAAGTTCGAGGACCAGGTTCGCGGCGCGGCGGGGCTCTTCGACGAGCTGCAACTCGTCGTCGCGCCGGAACTTCACCTGATGGCAGGCCCTGGGCTCCTGGATCGGGGCGAAGATCCAGAGCAGGCCGCCGTCGCGGTGCCGGGCGCGCTGACCGAGCGGCTCGGCGTCCTGGCGCGCGACACGGGGCTGTGGCTGATCCCCGGAAGTGTCTACGAGCGCGACGAGGATTCGATCTACAACACCGCACTGGTCTTCTCACCCACGGGTGAGCTCGTGACGAGCTATCGCAAATGCTTTCCGTGGCAGCCGTATGAGACCTCTCGGCCCGGGCGGCGCGCGGTCTGCTTCGACATTGACGGGATCGGGCGGTTCGGTCTCGCGATCTGCCACGACGGCGTCTTCCCGGAGCTCTGGCGGCAACTCGCATGGGACGGTGCGGAGGCGGTGTTCCAGGTGAGTCTGACGCCAACAAGCGACCGCGAGGCCGAGGTGGCAGTGGCCCGTGCGAACGCGATCGTCAACCAGTTCCACGTCGTCAACATCAATGCGGGCGGATCGGCCGGAATCGGCCGCAGCGTCGTCGTCGACCCTGAGGGAACCGTGCGCTACGAGGCCGGTGCGTCCGAGGAGGTCATCACGACCGTGCTCGACCTCGAAGCCACCGCGCTCGCGCGGACGCGTGGGAGCTTCGGCCTGAATCGCCTTCGCGAACAGCTCGACCGGCACGGCGCGGAACTGGAGCTGCCGATGTACGGGGGCAGCTACCGCCCGCCGCCGCGTTCCTAGAGACGGCCGCTCGCGGCGAGCAGCCCGAGCACCTCGTCGTGCGGCAGGGCATACGCGGTGTTGCCGGAACGTCCTGTCGTATCGGTTGCAGCCCAGAGCGCGTTCAGCACGGCCTCCTCGGTCGCATCCACGGTTGCCTCGAACAGCGGGTCGAGCTCGCGATCGTCCACGACCTCGGGAGCAGCGCCCTGCCGGCCGGTGGCGGCGAACGCGAGGAAGATTTCGCCGCTGCCGTGATGCGCGGTCGAGCCGGTGCGAGCCAGGCCCAGTCCCGCACGCCGCGCGACCCTCGAGAGCTGGGCCGAGTTGAGCGGCGCATCGGTCGCGACGACCACGATGCAACTTCCCGCGGGGCGGCCGCGAGCCTCGTCTTCCGGGCGCAGCGAGCGACCGACGGGAACCCCGTCGACCCGAAGCTCGTGCTGCGATCCGAAGTTCGCCAGCACGAGCACGCCGACCGTGCGGGCCGGCCCGGCGACCACGCGGCTCGAAGTGCCGATGCCTCCTTTGCGGCCGAAGCAGACCATGCCGGTGCCCGCACCCACCGCGCCCTCGCTCACCTCGTCGGCACTCGCAGCGGCGACGGCTCGGCCCGCATCGGCGGCCTCGACCTGGACGGTGCGCGCGTCGTTCAACCAGCTGTCGTCGCACTCGCCGACGACCGGGATCACCACGTCGTCGACACCGACGGCCGGATCGGCCGCGACAGCTGCCGTGACCGCTCCGTCGAAGACCCGACCGACCGCCATCGTCGACGTGAGGTAGATCGGTGTCTCGATCAGCCCCCACTCCGACACCTGAAGGAAGCCGGTCAGCTCACCCGCGCCGTTCAACACCGCAGCGCCGGCGCGCACCGGCTCACGGAAGAGACTGTCGGCCCGGCCGGGCAGGATCGCGGTGACGCCGGTGCGTGCGACGCCGCGCCCCGCGGGCGGTTCCGGCTCGTCGCGCCAGACCGTGACGTGACCGACCGCCACGCCCGGAACATCGCCGATCGCGTTGCGACGCCCGGGCTCGAGCCGGCCGATTCGCAGGCCGTGGTCGCGCAGACCGTGATCGCGGAGGCGGGAGGTCACGGGGCAGAGGCTAACCGCACGCACTATGGTCAGCCGATGACTCTCGCGATGCCTGTCGTCTGGTCGGACGACTGCCGGCGGCACGAGCCCGAAGGCGAGGTCTGGATCGGCCAACACACGCCGGGGACGGAGCTCCCCGCGCGCGTCGACGCGATCCGCTCGGCACTCGCCGAGGCGGACGCGCAGTTCGTCGACGCGGCGTCTCACGACGACGTGCGGCTACTTGCGGTCCACGACGAGCGCCTGGTCGAATACCTGGCCACGGCGTGGGCCGAATGGGAGCGGGCCGGACTGCCGGCCGAACATGGCGCCGACCGCGTCGTTCCATACGTCTTTGCCCACGGCGCGCTGGCGCACGGGCTCCCACTGGCCCTGCCGGCGGCGGTGTGGGCGCGCGCCGGCTACTTCGCCTACGACACGATGACGCTGATCGGCCCGGGCACCTGGGAGGCGGCGCGGGCGGCAGTCGATACCGCGCTCACCGCGGTCGACCTCGTCACAGCGGGCGCCGCGCATGCCTACGCGTGCTGTCGGCCGCCCGGCCACCATGCGTGCCATGCGGCCTTCGGCGGCTCGTGTTACCTCAACAACTCCGCGGTGGCCGCTCAGGCGCTCGCCGAGCGGGGCGTGCGCGTGGCGGTGCTCGACATCGACGCTCATCACGGCAACGGAACGCAGGAGATCTTCTGGGAGCGCGGCGACGTGCTGGTCGCGTCGGTGCACGTCGATCCGGGCGCCGGGTGGTTCCCGCATTTCCTGGGCTTCGCCGACGAGCGCGGTGCGAGCAGCGGCGACGGCGCGAACCTGAACGTTCCGGTCGCGCCCGGCAGCGGCGACGAGCCGTGGCTCGAGGCGGTTCGCCTGGCCGTCGAGTGGGCTGCGAACAGCGCAGCCGAGGCGCTCGTCGTTCCGCTCGGGGTCGACGCGGCTGCGGCCGATCCCGAGAGCCCACTCGCTGTGAGCCCCGCCGGCTTCCGCGAAGCCGGCCGCCTGCTCGGAGCGCTCGGGCTGCCGACGGTGCTCGTCCAGGAGGGCGGCTACGACCTCGGGACGATCGGGCCGCTGGTTCGCGAGGTGCTGTTCGGGATAGAACACCGGTCGTGACTGCCGCCACGCTCTTCGGACGGCCGCTGCCACCGGGAGGCACGATCGGCGTCGCCGCCCCGGCGAGCCCCTACGACGCGCGCTCGGAGATCGAACGCGGCGTCGAGTGGTGGGAGGCGCAGGGCTACCGCGTGAAGCTCGCTCCCGGCGTCTACGCGCGTGACGACTATGTCGCCGGCGATGCGCGGAGCCGCGCCGCCGACCTGACGGCTCTGTTCGCCGACCCCGAGGTCGACGTCGTCCAGTGCCTGCAGGGCGGGTTCGGGTCGGCCCAGACAATCCCGTTTCTCGACTTCGACGTGATCGCCGCCAACCCCAAGCCGTTCGTCGGCTACTCGGACATCACTGCGCTGCACGTCGCGATCCGGCAGCGCACCGGCCTCGCAACGCTGTATGGCTACGGGCTCGTCGGGATGGGCGCCAACGACACGTCCGCCTTCTCGCGCGACCGCCAGCTCGCGGTGCTCACCGGCGGCGGCGCCGGCGAGGTGCCGCGCGACCCGGACGATCCGTACGTGCGCGCGATCCGCGGCGGCAAGGTGACCGCGCCGCTCGTCGGCGGCTGCCTCTGGCTGCTGCAGCACACGCTCGGCACGCCGTGGGAGCTCTCACTCGACGGCTCGATCCTGTTCTTCGAGGACTACAAGGCGCCGCCGTACTACATCGACGGGATGCTGACGCAGCTCGCGCACGCCGGCAAGCTCGCCGGTGTGGTCGGGGTCGTCGTCGGCGACATGGCGGGCTGCGACTGGGGCGATCTGCCCGAAGCGTCCGACTGGGCCCGGTCGAGATCCCTCGAGGACGTCCTCGACCACCACCTCGAACCGCTCGGCGTCCCTGTGCTGTACAAGCTGCCCCTGGGGCACGGCAAGCACCTGGCATCGCTTCCGCTCGGGGTCCGTTGTACGCTCGACGCCGACCTGCGCTCGCTGACCGTGGACGAGCCGGTATTCCGAACGTAGACCCAGGGAGGCACGAGATGACGAGGCGGTGGTTGAGGCGTTGCTTGACCGGAGCGACCCTGGCGGTGATCGCGGTCGCGGTCGCCATTTCCGTCTCGACCGCCTCGGGGGCGAGCGCGAAGAGCGGCGGCACCTTCCGGCTCGGCACGAGCTCGCGCATCGACTCGCTGAATCCCTTCGTGGCGTTCAACCAGGACGCCTACTCGACGTTCATGTACATCTACCCGGCGCTCGTTCAGTACGACCGCACGAACCTGCAGTTCGCGCCCGACTTCGCCAAGTCGTGGCAGGTGTCGAAGGATGGAAAGACCTGGACATTCAAGACAGTCGCCGGTGCGACCTGGACCGACGGCCAGCCTCTGACGGCCGCCGACGCCGCGTGGACGATCAACACGGCGGTCAAGTACAAGAACACGGGCGCCGCGAACGATGCGGGGCTGATCGCCCACATTACGAGCGCCGTTGCGTCCAGCCCGACCACACTCGTCGTGCACTACAACGCGCCTGTCGGCAACGTGCTCTCGCAGTTCGAGCAGTTCGCGATCTTGCCCGAGCACATCTGGAGCAAATACACGGGCCATAAAGGCGCCGACCTGAAGACGTTCGCGAACCCCGCGCCGGTCGTGGGAGCCGGGCCGTTCAAGCTCGTCAAGTTCCAGAAGGACCAGATCGCGCTGTTCCAGCCGGACGACACGTTCTACGGGCCGAAGCCGCAGATCAGCGAATTCGGCCTGCAGATGTTCTCCGATGACGACGCGCTCGTCGCGGCCCTGAAGGCGCACAACATCGACGCGATTGAGGACGTGCCCGCAACGGCGATCGGGACGCTGAAGCAGGCGGGCTTCCAGATCCAGGACGTTCCCGGCGCCGACCAGACCGACTTCATCTTCAACTCGAACCCGAAGAAGCCGAAGAACCGCGAGCTGCTCGACCCGAAGCTCCGCGAGGCGTTCGACCACGCCATCGACCGCGCGCAGATCGTGCGCGTCGTCTTCCTAGGCTCGGCCAAGCCGGGACGCACGCTCATCCCGCCCGCGACCGGCCCGTGGGTGAACCCCGCGGTCACACCGACGAGCTTCAATCTGGCTCTAGCGAACAAGCTACTCGACGGCCTCGGCTTCAAGCGGGGTTCCGGAGGGATCCGCGTCGCCGACGGGCACAAGATGTCGTACACGGTGATCACGCCGACGGATCTGTCGAGCGTCAACCGGAGCTTCCAGATCATCCAGGCCGACTTCCAGAAGATCGGCGTGCAGCTGGTCCAGAAAGCGCTCGACTCGAGCGCTGCCTTCGACGCGATCACGGCCCCGAACACGAAGTACCTGAACTTCGACCTCGCGATGTGGGACTGGGTCGGCCTCCCCGATCCCGACTTCATGCTTTCAGTCGTGACCTGCGCGCAGTACGGCGGCTGGAGCGACTCCGGCTTCTGCGACAAGAGCTACGACGCGATGTACGCCCAGCAGCAGGTGACCCTGAACCTCGCCAAGCGGCGCGCGCTCGTGTGGAAGATGGAGGCGTATCTCGCCGCGAAGAAGCCCTATCTGTGGCTGGCGACCGAGGACCATGTCAGTGCCGTGGCGCCGAACTGGACCGGTCTCGTCGAGTCGATGCAAGGCCCGTTCAATGCACTGTCGAAGCTCAGCCTGACCGACGTCCACCAGAAGTAGACACAGGCAGCCGCTGTGAGGGGCGCCGACTATGTCATCAAGCGCTCGGCGTTCGCCGTCGTCACGGTGTTCGTCGCCGTCACGATCAACTTCGCGCTCTTCCGGCTGGCCCCGGGCAACGCGGTCACGAATCTTTCCCGCGTCCCCCACGCGACCATCGAGACACGGCGCGCCCTGGAGAAGCAGTTCGGCCTCGACAAGTCGAAGCCCGAGCAATACCTCCTCTATCTGAAGCAGCTCGCCCGCGGCAATCTCGGCGTCTCGTTCGCAAACGACCAGCCCGTGTCGAGCAACCTCGAGTCGGCGATCGAGAACACGATCCCAATGGTGCTGCTGGGCACCGTCTTCTCGATCGTGATCGGGACGCTCACCGGCGTGCTGGCGGCCTGGCGGCGCGGGACTGCGGTCGAGACGGTCAGCGTCACGACGGCCCTCGGGTTCTACTCGATGCCCACGCACTGGCTCGGCCTGATGCTGATCATCATCTTCGCCGGGGTGCTCCCCACCGGCGGGATGAGCAACGAGTTCCTGCTCAACCCGTCGTGGTGGGAGCACCTCAAGGACGTGCTCGCCCACATGGTGCTCCCGTCGGCCACGCTCGGCCTGGTGCTCTACGGCGAGTACACGCTGATCGTGCGCTCCGCGATGCTCGAGACGCTGGGCGAGGACTACGTGCTGACGGCGCGTGCCAAGGGCTTGAAGCCGTGGACGATCGTGCGCAAGCACGCGCTGCGGAACGCGATGCTGCCGATCGCCACGCTCGTCGCCCTGTCGCTCGGGTACATCGTGGCGGGCGCCATCCTGATCGAGACCGTCTTCTCGTGGCCGGGCATCGGCCGCGCCGTCTACGACGCCGTTCTCCAGCGCGACTATCCGATGCTGCAGGGCGCGTTCCTCGTGCTCACGATCTCGGTCGTCTTCTGCAACCTCGCGGCCGACCTCCTCTACTTCAAGCTCGATCCGAGGATCACGCAGTGAGGGGACAACGGTGAGCGTCGTGCTGCACGAGCCGGGAGCGGTTGCCGCTCCCGAGCCGTCGGCCGGACGCGGGAACGTCGTCCTCAACACGCTCCGGCGCAACCCGTCGGCGACGATCGGCATCACCGTCCTCGCGCTGATCGCGCTCGCGGCGGTTCTTGCCCCGTGGCTCGCGCCGTACGACGTCCACACCCAGGTGGGGCCGGTGTTCGGCCACCCGTCGTGGCGTCACCCGCTGGGCCTCGACGACGGCGGCATCGACATGGTCTCGCTGCTCATGTGGGGCGCACGCATCTCGCTGGTGGTCGGGTTCGCGGCGACGGTTGTGTCGATGGCGATCGGCGGCGCGGTGGGTGTCGCCGCCGGATACTTCGGCGGCAAGGTCGATGCGGTGCTGATGCGCATCACCGACTACTTCCTGGTGATCCCCGACGTGCCGCTGATGATCATCGTCGCGGCGATCTGGGGGCCGAGCCTCTTCCACATCGTGATCGTGATCGGGATCCTGCTCTGGACGGGCACCGCCCGCGTGCTGCGCGCCCAGGTGAAGAGCGTGCGCGAGCGCGTCTATGTGAAGCGGGCGCGCGCCCTGGGTGCCGGGCACATCCGCATCATCTTCCGGCACGTCCTGCCCCAGGTCGCGCCACTCCTGATCGCGAACACGGTGCTGACGGTCGCCGTCGCGATCTTCGACGAGACGGCGCTGTCGTTCCTCGGGCTCGGCGATCCGAGCCGCACGTCGCTCGGAAAGGTGATCGAGAACGCATTCCAGCGGGCCGCGATCTCGTCGGGCGCCTGGTGGGCGATCGTGCCGCCCGGCGCGCTCGTCGCCGTGATCATCCTCAGCTGCAGCCTTGTCGGCGGCGCGCTCGAGGATGCCCTCAACCCACGCCTGCGCGTCGCGCACCTCGGCGCCCGCACGTTTCGTCTACGGCCCCTTGTCGGGCGAGATCCAGAGGCGCTATGAGCGCGCTGCTCGAGATCGAAGACCTGCACGTCTGGTTCGACCTCGCCGGGGGCGGCGAGCTGCATGCCGTCCAGGGTGTGAGCCTGTCGCTCGAGGCGGGCGACCGGCTGGGGCTCGTGGGCGAGTCGGGCTGCGGCAAGACGACGACCGCCCTCGCCGTATTGGGACTGCTGCCGCCGACCGCGAGTGCCGCCGGCCGCGTGCTGCTCGAGGGCAAGGACATGCTCGCGGGCGGCGAGAGCTCGATCCGGCCGCATCGCTGGGTCGACATCGCGATCGTCTTCCAGGGCGCGATGAACGCGCTCAACCCCGTGCGCACGATCGGCTCGCAGATCGTCGAGGCGCTCGAGATCCACGACACGGCGCACGGTGCGGCGGCCCGCAAGCGCACCGGCGAGCTGCTCGAGTCCGTCGGCATCCCGGCCGAGCGCAGCGAGCGGTACCCGCACGAGCTCTCCGGCGGGATGCGCCAGCGCACGGCGATCGCGATGGCCCTGGCGTGCAGCCCGAAGGTGCTGATCGCCGACGAGCCGACCACCGCGCTCGACGTGATGGTGCAGGCGCAGATCCTCGAGCTGCTCGACGGACTCTGCCGCGACCTCGGCCTGGCGCTGATCCTCGTCACGCACGACCTGCCGATCGTCGCCCAGCTGTGCGGGCGCGGCGCGGTGATGTACGCGGGCGAGATCGTCGAGCACGGCCCCGTAGACACGCTGTACCACGCGCCGAAGCATCCCTACACGCGCCTCCTGTTCGCCGCCACGCCGGATCTCGAAACCGGGCCCGACGAGGAGATCGTCTCGATTCCGGGTGCGCCGCCACGGCTCGACCGGCAGCTGACGGGCTGCCCCTTCACACCCCGCTGCGACAGCGCCTTCGAGCCGTGCCCCAGGACGCGACCCGCGCTACGGCAGCTCGAGCCAGGCCACACCGCCGCGTGCCACCTGAACGACATCGCCGCGGTCCTGTCATGACCACCCCGCTGCTCGCGGTCGACAACCTCGTCGTCCGCTACCCCATCGCCCGCGGGCTCGTCGGCTCCGTTCTGCGCCGTGAGCGGCAAGCGGTGCATGCCGTCGACGGCGTCTCACTCTCCCTCGCACCCGGCGAGATGCTCGCGCTCGTCGGCGAGTCGGGGTGCGGCAAGACGACCACGGCCCAGGCGGTGCTGCGCCTCGTCGATCCGGTCTCGGGCACGATCCGCTTCGACGGCAGAGACATCACGCACCTCGGTGCAGGCCCGATGCGGCCGCTGCGGCGGCGAATCCAGATCGTGTACCAGGATCCGTACGAGTCGCTCGACCCCCGGCTGCGTGTACGGGCGGCCGTCGAGGAGCCGCTGCTGATCCACCGGCTCGGCGGCTCCAAGGCCGAGCGCGCGCAGCGGGTGCTCGAGGCGCTCGCGCGGGTCGAGCTGTCACCGCCGGAGCTCTATGCCGAGCGCTACCCACACGAGCTGTCGGGCGGCCAGCGCCAGCGCGTCGCGATCGCGGCCGGTCTCGTCCTGGAACCCATGCTCCTGGTTGCCGACGAGCCCGTCTCGATGCTCGACGTATCAGTGCGCGCCGGCGTTCTGAAGCTGCTCGACGGACTTCGGCGTAGCGGTCTCGCGATCCTGATGATCACGCACGACCTCTCGACGGCGGCGCGCTTCGCAGACCGAATCGCGGTGATGTACCTGGGGCGGATCGTCGAACACGGACCGGCACGCGAAGTCGTCCGCAATCCGCAGCATCCGTATACCAAGGCGCTGCTTTCGGTCGTCCCGCACCGCGACCCGCGCAAGCAGACCCGCCCCGAGATCTTGCGCGGAGAGACGCCCGATGCGGTTCGTATCCCGCCGGGATGCCGTTTTCATCCTCGCTGCCCCGTGGCGATCGACATTTGCCACAGCCTGGATCCGAGCCTCGAAACGCCCACAGGTGCAGGGCCGGCACACCAAGCGGCCTGTCTACTCCTCCACTAACAGGGAGGGGCGCCGGGGGGTGAGGCTCCTACACTGAGCTTTGCGATGCTCGCCCCCAAACGTGTCGGCGCAGGAGCCGCCGTGCTGCTTGCCGCGGCCTCTCTGCACGGCGCCGCCGCCCTCGGGGCCGCCCCGGCCTCGACCTCGATCTTCGTCGACACGGCTGCGTGGCCGACGATCGCCGTCTCGGTCGTTCTGCCGCGCGCATCGTCAACGCCACCGGCGGTGTTCGAGAACGGCATCCGCGTGAAGCTCGCCGGCGCCGTCAACGTGGGCCGGTCCGCGACCGCCGTGGTTGCGGTCGACCATTCGCAGTCGATGCGCGGAGCCGCCCTGAAGACGGCGCGCGGCGTCGCGCTGCAACTGCTGCTCGACCGGCAGAAGGGCGAGCGGCTGGCGCTCGTCTCGATCGCCTCGAAGGCAGTCCGGCTCGCACCGTTCTCCCGCAACTCGGCAGCCGGCGAGAAGGCGCTCTCGAAGCTGCGGGTCGACCGGCGCTACGGCACGGCGCTCTTCGACGGCGTCGTGCTGGCGGCGAACGCCCTGAAGCACGAGCCCGGCACGGGCAAGGTGATCTTCCTCGTCACCGACGGGCAGGGCACGACCGGCAGCGCCGACATCGGTGACGCAGCAGCTGCCGCAAGCAGCGCCCACGCCTCGGTCTACCCGGTGATGATCGACAGCGCGACGTATCTCCCGAGGACGCTGCGCGAGCTTTCCCGCGCAACGCAGGGTGCGTTCCTCGGCGCCGAGACGCGCTCGGGCTCGACGGACTACTCCGCCATCGCCTCCGACGTCCGGCGGACGTGGCGCATCGTCTACACGACCACGGCGGGACCGGGAACGACGATCAGCCTGAAGGTGGCCGAGCCTCACGCGGCAGCGGTGAACGCATCGGCCGTGATGCCCGGCAAGGCGAAGACGACATCGTTCTTCAAGAGCCACGGCCTGGTGCTCGCAGGCATCGCTATCTTCATCATCGTGAGCCTTGTCTTCCTGATCTCGCGCCGCCCCTCGCGGCGATAGTGGTCGCTTGATGGCGCCCACATCCACGGGCCCGCAGCGCGAAGAGCAGATCGAGTCGGAATGGGAGGCCGCGCCGGCGGTCGGCGTCGTGATCGCCGGCCAGCTGCTGCTGGCGCTGCTGAGCCGTGAGCAGCACTGGCAGCTGGTCGGCCTCGGTTGGTGGATCTGGCTCGTCCCGGCCATTCCCGAGCTGGTCCTGCTGGTGCCGCTGGCCTGGCACCTGCCCCGGAGACGGCTGGAGCAGCGCGGTCTGCGGCGGGCGGTCTCGCTCACCCTGATCGCCCTGATCAGCGGAGCGAACGGCGCACTGATCGGCCTGCTCGTCACGTCGCTGCTCCGAGGCGAGGAGCACAGCGGCGCGCAGCTGCTCGCGAAGGCCATGACGGTGTGGGGCACGAACGTCGTCGCCTTCGGGCTCTGGTACTGGGCGTTCGACCGCGGCGGCCCGGCACGCCGCCAGCAGGCCGACGAGCGCCTGCCCGACTTCCAGTTCCCGCAAATGGAGAATCCGAACTCTCGCGCCGCGCGACTGGCATCCACGGCTGACCGACTACATCTACGTCTCGTTCACGAACTCGATTGCGTTCAGCCCGACGGACGCGATGCCGCTCACCACCCGGGCGAAGCTGATGATGCTCTCCGAGTCGGCCACGTCGGCCATCACCGTGCTGCTCGCGGCGGCACGGGCGGTCAACATCCTCAAGTAGTCAGGCCTGGACGTCAGTCCCGGGCCACGTATCCGTGAGCAGGAACCCTTCCGGAAACGGGTCGTCGGCATCGAGATAGAGCTCGGTGACGCCGGTGATCCAGGCGCTGCCGCAGATCGCCGGCACGATCGCCGGGCGGCCGCCGACGGTGGTCTCGGCGGCGATCCGGCCGTCGAACGTCGAGCCGATCACGGATGCGTGCGACATGCTCTCCCCCACCTTCATGTCGCCGCGGGCATGGAGAGCGGCGAGGCGGGCCGACAGCCCGGTGCCGGTGGCCGAGCGGTCGAGGCGCCCCGGCGCGATGACCACTGCGTTCTTCGTCACCGCGCCGACCCCGCGCCACGGCTCGGCGATCTGGATGATGCTGACGCCGGCGATCCCGGGATTCTCGGGATGGGCGCACGGCAGCTGCTCGCGCGCGGCAACCCGGATCTGTTCACCCACGAGTGACAGGTCGTGCGCCTCGTGCGGGACGAGCTCGAAGCCGAGCGCCGAGGCGTCGGCGATCGCGTACCACATGCCGCCGAATGCGACGTCCACGGTGAGGGTGCCGAGCCCGTCAACCTCGAGCGGGGCGGCGAGCCGGTCGGCGAAGCAGGGAACGTTCGTGAACTCGACGCTCTCGCAGCGCCCGTTCCGGCAAGCCGCGCGAACCTCGACCACGCCCGCCGGCGCCTCGAGCCGCAACACCGTCTCGGGCTCGTGTATCTCGACCCGGCCGGTTTCCAGGAGCACCGTGGCGACGCAAATCGTGTTCGAGCCCGACATCGCCGGGTACTCGGTGGGCTCCATGATGATGAAGCCGGCGTCGCAGTCCGGAAGGGTCGGCGGCACGAGCAGGTTCGCGTGCACGGCCACCGAGCCACGCGGCTCGCGGAGCAGGAACCGCCGCAGCGAGTCGTCGGCACGGAGCGCCTGCATCTGCTCGAACACCGTCGCGCCGGGCGGCGGCGGAACCCCGGCCACGACGACGTTGCCGACTTCGCCGCCGGCGTGGCAGCCGACAACCGTGATGATCCGGCGTTCGCCCATCGGCGGCGACCTTAGCCTGGATTCAGCTCAGCGCGGGCGCGGAAAGGGCGTGCAGGTCCAGCGTCCGTCGGGCTGCGGGCTGCGCGGCGGCTTGCGGCGATCGGCCGGTTGAGGCGCGCATGTCCAGACGTAGCCGATCGACCGCGGCGGCCAGCCCCTCGTGAGACTGAACTTGCAGCCGGTCGAGTTCGCGCTCAGTGGTTCCGCTCCCGGTAGACCGACTTGACGGAACGGCCGTTCAGGAACTGCTCGACGCCGCTGTCCAGCGCCTGGGCGTACACGGCGAGGGCCGCATCGACGATCTCGATCGTGCGGTCGACGTCGTCCTCGCCATGCGAGTAGCTGACGACGAACGAGGGTGCGAGCAGCCCACGGGTGATCGTCTCCTGCAGGAACAGCGTGCGAAACGCCTGCGACGGCTGACCGGCCGCGTCGCGCGTGCCGTAGAAGAGACACGCCGGGTTGCCGACGACAGTGAAGGCGTGCTCGACGCCCTGGTCGGCTGCAGCACGCTCGATCCCGGCCCGCAGGCGCTCGCCGCGCGCAGCCAGGGTCGTGATCACCGGCTCGTCGCGGTACGTCTGCATCGTCGCGAGGCCGGCCGCCAGCCCGACGTGCTCGGCACCGTGCGTCGTCGACAGGAGGAACACCCGGTCGCGCGCGTGGTGAAGCCCGCCGAGCTCCATCACCTCGCGGCGGCCGGCCAGGGCCGAGAGTGCGAATCCGTTGGCAATCCCCTTGCCCCACGACGACAGGTCGGGCGCGACTCCGTGGACGGCCTGAGCGCCGCCGTTGCCCCAGCGGAACCCGGTGACGCATTCGTCGAAGACGAGCAGCGAGCCGTCGGCGTGCACCAGCTCCTCGAGGCGCTGGAGAAAGCCGTCTCGCGGCGGATCGGTGCGCTCGGGCTCGAGCATGAAGCACGCGATCCGGCCCGGATAGCGTTCGAGGAGCTCCTCGACCGACCCGAGGTCGTTGTAGCTGAACATCAGCGTCAGCTGCTCGACGCCGCCGGGGATGCCCGATCGCAGAGGCGTCGCGACCATCGCCCAGTCGTCGTACGAGAAGAACGGATGCTCGCGGCAGATCGCCACCAGGTCTCGGCCGGTGAAGGCGCGCGCGAGCTTCACCGCGGCCGTGTTCGCGGTCGAGCCGTCCTTCGTGAACTTGACCATGTCGGCGGCGCCGATCAGGTCGACGAACGACTCGGCCGCCTCGAGCTCGAGCGCCGACGGGCGGACGAAATTCGTTCCCTCGTCCAGCCGTGACCGAACCGCGTCGGCCACCCGCGGGAAGCCGTGGCCCAGGGTCACCGAGCGCAGCCCCATGCCGTATTCGATGTACTCGTTGCCGTCGACGTCCCAGACGTGGCAGCCGCGGCCGCGGGCGATCACCGGCGCCAAGCCGTCGGGGAACTGGTCGTCGCCCTTCGCGTAGGTGTGGGCCCCGCCGGGGACGAGCGCGTGCAGGCGATCGGCGGCCGCGCGTGACCGCTCCAGAGCCAGCTGCGGGCTCGAGCGCGTGACGGTCAAAGCAGGCCTGGCGGGAGCACTCTCGGGCTCTCGAACAACCGGCAATCGGTTCGAGTGCACATGCACCGAACTCTTTAGGCCACCGAGCCGGGCGGCCCACCAATTCGTCCAGCACCTGACTGGCCTTTTGGCTCGAATCTCCGGCAGGCCCGGCGGCGATCGGCTCGTGGCCTCAAATCGGCCTGGCTTCACGGTTTTCCGCCACTTGACGGGATCGCCGGGATCCCATACGCCATAGAGAGATGCGGGTTCTCGTCACCGGCCACCACGGCTATATCGGCTCGGTCCTGGTCCCCGTCCTCCTGGCGGCGGGCCACGACGTGGCAGGCCTCGACGTGTTCTTCTACGAGGGCTGCGATCTGACGCCGGGGACGGAGGTGCCGCACCGGCGCCTCGACGTCCGGGACGTGAGGCCCGAGCACCTCGAGGGGTTCGACGCTGTGGTGCACCTGGCGGCCCTCTCGAACGACCCGCTCGGCGACATGCGGCCCGAGCTGACCGACGAGATCAACTTCCGGGCGACGACGTCCGTTGCCTCGGCGGCGAAGGCAGCCGGCGTCGAGCGCTTCGTGTTCGCGTCATCCTGCAGCATGTACGGCGCGGCGCGCCCCGACGAAGCCGTCGACGAAACGGGCGACCTGCGGCCGATGACCGCGTACGCGGAGTCGAAGGTTCGCTGCGAGCTCGCCCTCACCACGCTCGCCGACGAGACGTTCTCGCCCGTCTACATGCGCAACGCGACCGCCTACGGCGCCTCGCCGCGGCTGCGTCTCGACGTCGTGCTCAACAACCTCGTCGGCTGGGCGTACACGACGGGCCGCATCCGCATCCTCAGCGACGGCACCCCGTGGCGTCCTCTCGTGCACGTGCGGGACATCGCGACCGCAACCGTGGCGATGCTCGAAGCGCCCCGCGAACTCGTCCACAACCAGGCGTTCAACATCGGTGCCGACACCGAGAACTACCAGGTGGCGGAGCTCGCCGAGATCGTCCGCGAGGCGATCCCCGGCTGCGTGATCGAGTACGCCGGCGACGGCGACCCCGACCCGCGCAGCTACCGCGTCGACTTCGGGAAGGTCTCCCGCACGCTGCCCGAGCTCGAGTTTCGGTGGACCGCAAAGGCGGGGGCGGTCGAGCTCTCCGACGCCTACCACGCCGCCGGTCTCACCTTCGAAGACTTCGACGGCTCGCGGTACACCCGCGTGAAGTGTCTGAAGCGGCTGCTCGCGGCAGGCGCCCTCGACGACGGCCTGCGTCCGGTCGAGGGCTGGTCGCGAGGAGCGGTGGCGTGACGCCGGCCGAGACCGAGCCCACATTCGACGCGGCTGAGCAGTTGCTTCCTGTCTGCCGCTTCTGCGGCGCCGGCCTACGACACACCGTCGTCGACCTGGGGATGTCCCCGCTCTGCGAGAGCTATCTGGCAGCCGGGCAGCTCGACGCGATGGAGGCCTTCTATCCGCTGCACGTCCGTGTCTGCGAGCGCTGTTTTCTCGTGCAGCTGTCGGAGTACGTCTCGGCCGACGAGATCTTCACCGAGTACGCGTACTTCTCGTCCTACTCCGAGAGCTGGGTTCGCCACGCCCGCGACTACGCGGAGGCGATGATCGAGCGGTTCGAGCTCTCCGATCGGAACCTGGTCGTCGAGGTCGCGAGCAACGACGGCTACCTGCTGCAGCACTTCGTCGCGCGCGGGGTTCCGGTGCTGGGTATCGAGCCGGCCGCGAATGTCGCAGTGGCGGCCGAGGAGCGGGGCGTCCCGACCCTTGTCGAATTCTTCGGTGTCGAGCTCGCAACGAGCCTGGCGGCAGAGGGCCGGCACGCCGACCTGATCGCCGCCAACAACGTGCTCGCCCAGGTTCCCGACCTCAACGACTTCGTCGCGGGCCTCGGGATCTTGCTGGCACCCGACGGCGTCGTGACCGTCGAGTTCCCGCATCTGCTGCGCCTGATCGACGAGAACCAGTTCGACACGATCTACCACGAGCACTTCTCGTACTTCTCGTTCGAGACTGCCTGCGCCATCTTCGAGGCGCACGGCCTCCGCGTCTTCGACGTCGACGAGCTGCCGACACACGGCGGCTCGCTGCGCCTCTATGCCTGCCGAGCGGAGAGCGGCGCGCACACATCGACCTCCCGCGTCGACGCACTGGCCGGGCGCGAGCGCCTCGCCGGCTACCGCACGCTGGCCCCGTACGCGGATTTCGGCGCCCGGGTCGAGGAGACGAAGCGCGCGCTGCTCGACTTCCTGATCGACGCCCGCCGAGCCGGGAAGACGGTGGTCGGCTACGGCGCTCCGGGCAAGGGCAACACGCTGCTCAACTACTGCGGCATCCGCACGGACTTCCTCGACTACACGGTCGACCGCAACCCGTACAAGCAGGGCCGCTTCTTGCCCGGCACGCATATCCCGATCTTCGACCCGGACAAGCTGGCGGAGACGCGGCCCGACTTCATCCTGATCATGCCGTGGAACCTGCGCGACGAAATCGTCGCCCAACTCGCGTCCGCGCGCGATTGGGGCGCGCGGTTCGTCGTCGCGATTCCCGCACTCGAGGTGATCGCATGAAGGTGGTGCTCTTCTGCGGCGGGCTGGGCCTGCGGATGAGCGACGGCTCCGGAAGCATCCCGAAGCCGATGGTCACGATCGGGAACCGGCCGATCCTGTGGCACATCATGAAGTACTACGCCCACTTCGGGCACAAGGACTTCATCATCTGCCTGGGCCACCGCGCCGAGGCGATCAAGGATTTCTTCCTCAACTACAACGAGGCGCTGAGCAACGACTTCGTGCTCTCGGAGGGCGGCAAGCGCGTCGAGCTGATCCGCAGCGACATCGACGACTGGCGCATCACGTTCGTGAATACCGGCCTCCACAGCAGCATCGGCCAGCGCCTCTGCGCGGTGCGCGAGTACCTCGGCGAGGACGAGACCTTCTTCGCGACCTACGGCGACGGACTGACGGATGCGCCGCTTCCCGACGTCGTCACGAGCCACGACTCGCACAGAAACGTCGCCACCTTCCTCTGCGTACGACCGACGAACTACTCGTTCCACACGGTCGAGGTGAAGCGCAGCGGACTGGTCGGCGGCATCCAGGACATCACGGCCGCGAACATCTGGATCAACGGCGGCTTCTTCGTCTTCAACCGGAAGATCTTCGACTTCATCGAGGAAGGCGAAGACCTGGTCGACCGCCCCTTCAGCCGGCTGATCGAGGCGAAACAGGTTCGCGCCTACCGCTATGAAGGGTTCTGGGCGCCGATGGACACGCTGAAGGACAAGCACAACCTCGAAGCGCTCCTCGAGAGCGGTCGCCCGCCGTGGCAGCTCTGGGAGCCGAACGGGCGACCACACTGAGCGCATGCTCGGGCTGAAGTTCGACGTCGCTGCCGGGAAGGCCCCGACGATCCTCGCGTTGGGCGCGCACGCCGACGACATCGAGATCGGCTGCGGCGGCACGCTTCTCCGGCTGGCCGCCGAGTACCCGGAACTCGAGGTGCACTGGGTCGTCCTCAGCGGCAGCGCCGAGCGGGCCGCCGAGGCTCGGGCCAGCGCCGGCGCCTATCTCCACGGGATCGCGAAGCAGCGGGTCGTCACCGAAACGTTCCGCGACGGTTTCTTCCCCTACGAGGGAGCTTCGGTGAAGGAGTTCTTCGAGCGGCTCAAGGACGAGGTCTCGCCGGATTTGATCCTCACGCACCGGCGAGGTGACCTCCACCAGGATCACCGTCTGGTCGCGGAGCTGACCTGGAACACGTTCCGGAACCATCTGATCCTGGAGTACGAGATCCCGAAGGTCGACGGCGACCTGGGCACTCCGAACTTCTTCGTCCACCTCGACGATGAGATCTGCGACCGGAAGACTGCCCTGCTGATGAAGCACTTCGTCTCACAGCACGAGCACCGGTGGTTCACCGAGGATCTGTTCCGCTCGCTGCTGCGGGTGCGGGGCATGGAATCGAACGCGCCGAGCGGCAAGGCCGAGGCCTTCTACAGCCACAAGGCGGTCTGGTGAGCCAGTCCCTCATCGACGGCGTGCAGGTCGTGCCCCTGCGGCGCATCCCGGACGAGCGCGGGACGATCCTGCACATGCTGCGGAGCACCGACGAGCACTTCATCGAGTTTGGCGAGATCTACTTCTCGACGATCTACCCGGACGTCGTGAAGGGCTGGCACAAGCACCGCGAGATGACGCTCAACTACGCGTGCATCTACGGCCGCATCAAGCTCGTGCTCTACGACGGCCGCGAGGGCTCACGCACCCAGGGTGTCGTGCAGGAGCTCTTCCTCGGTCCCGACGATCACTCGCTCGTCGTGATCGACCCCGAGATCTGGACGGGCTTCAAGGGCATGAGCAGCCCGTTCGCGATCGTCGCCAACTGCTGCACTCATCCGCACGACCCCACGCGGACCAGCCGGCTCGACCCGCACGACAACGACATCCCGTACGACTGGGCGGTCAAAGAGCACTGAATTTCAAGCAACACTGAGCAAATCGTGCTCGGCCAGGACGCCGGCCGCGCGGCTGATCGACTCGAACGGCAGGCCGGCCCGGGTGGCGATGTCGAGCAGCGACTGCCGCCCGTCCGAGCCGTTCAACACCCAGAGCAGGGCCTGCTCGTCGACCTGCGTCTCGCTGTCTCCGCCCAGGTGGCGGTAGAGCCCCCGCTTGCCGAGCTGCGGCTCGCCGTACGGGCTCTGGTTCACGTACGTCCTGTTCTCCTCGAGGATCGCGATCGCCGACAGCAGCTTGAAGAACGAGTCAGCGAGCGCCGCAGGCCGCACGAAGTCCAGGTTGTCCCCGGAGGTGTGGTACTCGGGGTAGCGCCCCCATGGCGTCCGCATCAGGCAGCCGACCGGCAGGTCGAAGCCGGGCGAGCAGTACTGCCGCTCGTCGTAGCCGAAGGGCGTGAAGTCGACGATGCTCGAGCCGTCGTCTGCGGCGACTAGGACGGCGGCGAGAACGCGGTCGATCTCGGCGTCGCCGCGCCGGCTGCGCTTGTAGGTCGACACACCGGGATCGCCGAGGCCGGTCAGCACCAGACCGTGCTTGATCCTCGCGGTCGCCGCCTGGTTCCGCGCCAGCCAGGTGATCGCGCCGATCGTGCCGGGCGCGAAGACGAAGCGGTACGAGTAGCGCAGCTTCCGCGGACCGAGGTATTTGGCGAGCCGGCTCGCGACGGCCAGGCCCGACAGGTTGTCGTTGGCGAGCGAGGGGTGGCATGCGTGGGCCGAGATCAGCACCTCGTCCTCGGTGTCGCCGGGAAGCAGAAGCTCGCCGTAAGTCAGGTGGCCATCCTCCAGTGAGCTGTCGATGCAGATCTCGTACTCGCCGTCCTGCAGTGCGAGCAGGTCGGAGTGCGCGAGGCAGAAGCCCCACGTCTCCTTGTAGTAGGACGTCCGGTAGGGGATCGCGCCGGGCTGCTCGGGCAGCGTGTGCAGGTGGGGACGGAGCTCGGCGAGGCTCATCGTCTGGTGCACCGGGACGCTGTAGTTGACGACGTGGAGGTTCGACCTCACGAAGTCGATAACGCGCGTGCCTGTCGAGTCCTTCACGTAGGCGTCCGTGATGTTCCACTCGCGGGGAACCGTCCAGTCGAACACCTCGGCGCCCGTCGGAACCTCGACCAGCTCGAGCGGCATGTCGTTCTGCAGGTACCGCAGCGTCGCGCGGAGCCCGTCGCCGGTAATGCTGCGGCAGATCGGGTAGAGATCCTCGACCACGCGGTACGCCTCGGAACCGATCTTCTCGGGGGAGAGCGCCGTAAGAAGTGCCCGCACGGTCATGATTTGAGCTTACGCAGCCCTGGGGCGCTGTCGACCCCGGCGGGCGGCACTGTGATCGGGAGCCGTTGGGGCTCGGGGCGGTTGGCCCCACTCTTTCTCTGGCGCCGAGCGTCAAGGCGGGTCGAGTGCATGCCGATAGAATGGGCGTCTCGCCCTCTTAGCTCAGTTGGTAGAGCACCTCCATGGTAAGGAGGGGGTCAACAGTTCGAGTCTGTTAGAGGGCTCTGCAAAAGCCCCGGAAACGGGGCTTTTCTCTTGCTACGTTGACTTGCTCATAACCCAACGTGCGGTAGGTATGGAGCACGTTGTGGAGCATTCAGACCAAAAGCACCATTCGCGGCGCCCACGATGATCGGAGACCTCCGGTCACGCTTCTCTCAGGAAGAGTGACTGCATTGCACTTCCTCGAGGACTCTCCGGCGATCCGTGACCGTACGAGCGCTAACTTCTCGTCGACGGTGGATCGGCTGCAACGTTGTCGTGCCGATTCGCGTCGGGTGACGTGTGTCGTTGTCTCTTCGCGACACTCAAAGCGGCGCGCGAACTCCGCGAGCAACTCGGTTTCGAGTGCCAATGCGGCACTCGAGCTATCGCAGAGGATCCACGCGAACTCGCAGCCGTTGAGTCAGCCCGTGATGAACCAGCGCCTCGACGCGCTCAAGAATCTGAAGGGATTTACATGGCCAGCACCCTTGGAGTCCAGCACGGCCTCGCGGCCGATACACCCATCGAGAAGGCTCCGAGATCACCTCGAGCAAGTCTCGGCAGGCTGCACGTCCTAGCCCCTCTTACCGGCCACCCGATCCACGTCCTCAAGAAACTCTCTGAGGACACGCTCGAGCGCCTCTGGGCCGCGAGGAACGACGTGCTCACGAACACGAACCCCGACGGCTCGATCAAATACATTTCGCGACATCGTGGCCGGCCGTGGCATCGACGGCGGCCCGATCCAGTCCGCCGCAGGCAAAGACACGGGGGCGCACGACGCGATCCCCCGCGGCGCAGGTGGCATAGGCTTGAACCTCGGTCCGTCTTGTGATGCCTCCGGCCGCTTCACCGCAAGGAAGTCCGGCTAAGTATCTTTGCGCTGCTAGCGTCGAATCCCATCAATAGGACGGGCAGGGACTCGCAGTATCCTCGTCGGTTGCTCGTGCGGAGGCCGTACCGGTGAGGCAAGGAGATAATCGGGTCTGTGTCCGAGATGCACTCAGTCGACATCTACGAAGTCGCATCCCACTTGTGGGATACCGCGGACGAGCTTCGCGCCAACTCCCATCTGAAGGCGGCGGAATACTCGATTCCCGTCCTCGGCCTCATCTTCCTCAAGTTCGCCGATAGTCGCTTCACTCAGGCAGAGACCGATCTAGCGGGCAAGAGCACCGGCCGGCGCGCCATCGGCAAGGCGGACTATCAAAGCCGCGGGGTCCTCTACCTGCCGGAGCAATCGAGGTTCGCGAAGCTCCTTCTATTGCCTGAGGGCGAGAACATCGGCAAGGCCCTCAACGACGCGATGTCAGGGATCGAGGACGAGAACCCGCAGCTGGCTGGCGTCCTCCCGCGCACTTACCAAGAGTTCTCGAACGACACGCTGGTCCGGCTGCTCCGATCCGTCAACTCGATGCTCGGGGAACTCCAGGGCGACGCCTTCGGCAAGGTCTATGAGTACTTCCTAGGCAAGTTCGCCATTGCCGAGGGGCAGAAGGGCGGGGAGTATTTCACCCCGACCTCGATCGTCCGCCTGATCGTCGAGATCATCGAGCCTTTCAACGGCAAGATCCTCGACCCGGCGTGCGGGTCCGGCGGGATGTTCGTCCAGAGCGCCCGTTTCGTCGACGAACACCTGAATGGGGGAAAGGGCCGGCTCTCCATCTACGGCCAGGAACGCGTCGAGGAGACCCTGAAGCTCTGCATGATGAACCTTGCGGTTCACGGGTTGGAGGGTCAGATCAGCCAGTCCAACTCCTACTACGAGAACCCTTTCCGTTCCGTCGGCCAGTTCGACTACGTCATGGCGAATCCGCCGTTCAACGTGAACCGGATTGACAAGCCGAAGCTAGAAGGGGACCGGCGCTACCCCTTCGGACTGCCCCGAGCCGACAACGGCAACTACATCTGGATCCAACTCTTCTACTCGGCGCTGTCCGATCGCGGACGTGCCGGCTTTGTCATGGCGAACTCTGCGGGTGACGCGGGCGGTTCAGAACTGGAGATTCGCCGCAAGCTCATCCAGGACCGCGGTGTCGACGTCATTGTTGCCGTAGCGTCCAATTTCTTCTACACGGTCACACTGCCGGTCACTCTGTGGTTCCTCGACAAGGGAAAGCGCCAAACGGAGCGCGGCAACGAGGTGCTGTTCATCGACGCACGTACGATCATTCACCAAGTCGACCGTGCTCACCGAGAGTGGCTACCCGAGCAAATCGAGTTCCTTGCAAACATCACTCGGTTGTATCGGGGCGAGCAGATTGAAACTCGTGCGGGATCGTCTCTTCTGATCGATCAGACGTTCCCGGAAGGGAGATACTCCAACGTAGCTGGCTTGTGCGCCGTGGCGACCCTCGGCGACATCGAGGAGCAGGGATGGAGTCTTAACCCCGGCAGATATGTGGGAGTCGCAGCCACTGAGGATGACGGCGTCGACTTCCGGATCCGTCTCGCAGAGCTCACCGAAGGGATGGAGAAGCTCAACCGCGAGGCTGCTCATTTGCAGGAGTGTATTGCCGCGACTGTCGCGGAGTTGTTGGGGTAGCGCGGATGCAGCTCGGAGACGTCTGCGTCCAGATCACGGACGGGAAGCACGGGGATTGCCAGAATCAACGAGGTTCAGGCTTCTACTTCTTGAGCTGCAAGGATATCGGTGACGGAACAATATCCTATGACGGCGTACGCGAAATAACCGAGACCGATTTTCTCGATACACACAAACGCACGCAGTTAGAGCCCAACGATGTATTGATCACAAATAGTGGCACGATTGGTCGTATAGCTCTCGTGCCCGACAACCAGCTCACGCTCCGAACGACTTTCCAGAAGAGTGTTGCGATCTTGAAACCACGGCAAGAGGTGGTTGTGCCTCGGTTTCTCTATTACTACCTAAAACATCACATGCCACGGCTTGTTAGCTTCGCGGGAGGGACTGCTCAGAAAAATCTCTTACTGCGAGATATGCGTGCCTTTGAAATCGAACTTCCTCCACGTCGCACGCAAGCAAGTATCGCGGCCATCCTCTCTGCCTACGACGACTTAATCGAGAACGGTCGGCGGCGACAGAAGATTCTTTCGGAGCTGGCGCATCGAACCTATCGACGGTGTGTGTCCGTCGGTCTTCAGGAGCGGGGGACGTCCGCCGACCCTAGCCTGGGCGATCTCATAACCGTCGAGAAAGGTAGAAAGGCAAGCTTGGTTTCCGAGACAGAAGCGGTCGGCTATGTGCCGGTCTTGTTGTTGGACACCATAGAAGGACGCAAGCTCGCCTACGCGAGTACTGACGGTGCGGTGCTCGCAGATCCGAACGATGTGGTGATGGTGGCCGACGGCGCGCGTTCCGGGGTTGCCTTCAATGGTCTTCGGGGGGCAGTGGGTTCGACGCTTGCACGACTCCGTCCTATCGATGCGGCGGTGCTATCGCCATTCGAGTTGATGCTTTTTCTGGTCGAGCACGAATCAGATCTGCGGTCGCGGAACGTCGGGTCCGCGATACCGCATATGAACAAGGAATATCTTTTGCGCTTACGCGTGTCGATGGCGACTGGCCGTGCAAGAGAGCAACTCCTCGGGCTGGCGGAAAGCATCTTCTCACTGCTATGGAATCTGCGTGATCAGTCGCGTGTCGCCGCGGAAGTTCGTGATCTGTTGCTCCCGCGCCTCATGTCTGGAGAGGTCGACGTCAACAAGCTCAACATCGATTTCCCCGACGCAGCATGATCCCACCTGCATTGGGAACATACAGCGAGGACGCCGCGGTAGAACGGCCCACAATCGAGTTGTTCAGTGAGCTTGGCTGGAATCACATCAACGCGTACCACGAGAAGCTCGGTGTCGAGGGCACCCTCGGCCGCGAGACCCGGAACGAGATCTTTCTGACTCAGCGGCTGCGCGCCGCACTCGAACGACTGAACCCGGACGCGCCTGCGCTAGCGATCGACCAAGCGATCGACGAAATCACTCGGGACCGCAGCGCTCTCCATTACGCTCGGGCGAACCGCGAGGTCCATGAGCTCCTGCGCGACCGAGTCCCAGTCTCCATTCGCAAGCCGGACGGCAGCAAGGGGACGGAGCAGCTTGCCGTCGTCGACTGGGACAATCCGAACAACAACGACTTCCTCCTCGTCTCACAACTCTGGATCAAGAGCGACCTGTACGAGCGGCGGACCGACCTCCTCGGCTTTGTCAACGGCATCCCACTCGTCTTCATCGAGCTGAAGGCGGCGCACCGCAACCTTAAGCGCGCATACGACGACAACCTCACCGACTACCGCGACACGATCCCCAATGTCTTCGTGCCGAACGGTTTCATCGTCCTTTCGAACGGGGCCGAGACGAAGGTTGGGACGATCACTTCGCCCTGGGAGTTCTTTCTCGAATGGAAGAAGATCAACTCGGAGGGCGAGGAAGGCCGCGTGTCGATCGAGACCGTCGTTCGCGGGATGTGCGCGCCGGAGCGCCTCCTCGACATCGTCGGGAACTTCACGCTCTTCCAGGAGCTGCCCGGCGGTCTCGTGAAGCTCGTCGCTCGCAACCACCAGTACCTCGGTGTGAACAACGCGCTAGCTCGCCTGCAGGAACTACGAAGGATGTCGACGAGCCCTCGTCACCTCCGGCGAAGCTGGGCGTCTTCTGGCACACGCAAGGCTCGGGGAAGACCGTCTCGATGATCTTCTTCACGCAGAAGGTCCTGCGGACCATGCCCGGCAACTGGACATTCGTCGTCGTCACCGATCGCGACGACCTCGACGAGCAGGCCTACAAGGAGTTCTCGGCGGCCGGCGTGGTCGAAGAGCACACCCGGCCGACTCCTCGACGACATCTCCGAACGCTCCTCAGCGAAGACCGGCGCTACGTTTTCACGCTAATCCAGAAGTTCCGCACCGAACACGGGGAGCGTCATCCTGTCCTCTCGGATCGTGGCGACGTCATCGTCATCACCGATGAAGCACACCGCACGCAGTACGACGTCTTGGCGCTCAACATGCGGAACGCACTGCCCAACGCGGGCTTCATCGGCTTTACGGGGACGCCGCTTATCGCCGGGGAAGAGAAGACGAAGGAGGTCTTCGGCGACTACGTCTCTGTCTATAACTACGCCAGCTCGACCGCCGACGGCGCGACGGTACCTCTGTTCTTCGAGAACCGGATCCCGACGCTTCAGTTGACCAATCCGAGCTTTAATGTGGACCTGACCGACATCGTTGAGAGCGCCGATCTCGACCCCGAACAGGAGCGCAAGCTGGCCCGTCCTCTTGGGCAGCAGTACGAGCTCATCACCCGAGAGGATCGTCTCGATCGGGTTGGGAAGGACATTGTCAGCCACTTTCTCGGGCGTGGCTTCCCCGGGAAGGCGATGGTTGTCTCGATCGACAAGGCAACCGCAGTCCGCACCTACCTGAAGGTGCAGGATGCGTGGCAGGCTCGACTCAAGCGCAACGAAGAGAGCCTGAGATCTGGGAAGCTCAGCGAGGATCAGCGCGACCTCCTCGAACAAGAGATCGCGTTCATGCGCGACACCGACATGGCGGTCGTCATCTCGCAGTCGCAGAACGAAGTCGCCGCCATGACCGAGCGCGGCATCGACATCAAGCCCATCCGCAGGCGGATCGTCGAAGATGACCTGGAGAGGCGGTTCAAGGATGCGCAGGATTCACTTCGCATCGCGTTCGTCTGCTCGATGTGGACGACCGGCTTCGACGTGCCCTCCTGCTCGACGATCTACTTGGACAAGCCCATGCGCAACCAGGCGTTGATGCAGACAATCACGCGGGCTAACCGGGTCTTCCCTGGAAAAAACAACGGCCTGATCGTCGGCTACGTCGACATCCTGAGCAACCTGCACAAGGCGCTCGCGCTTTACGCGAGCACCGGCGCCCTCGGCGAGACGATCCTCCCGGTGGAGGAGAAAGACGCCCTGGTCGATACTCTCCGCGACGCGGTCGGCGAGATCCGCCGCTTCTGCCAAGCACGCGACGTCGACCTGGACCACATCACGACCCTGCGCCAATTCGAATGGGTCGAGGCCCTCAAGGACATCAGCGACCAGCTCATGCTGTCGGACGAGGAGACGTCGAGCTTCCTAGAACGCGCGACCCGAGTCGAGCGCCTCTTCAAGGCGATCCTGCCGGACGATGGTGCCAACGAATTCGCCCCAATCCGGAAAGTAATCCGAGTAGTCATGGATCGCATCGCGGAAACCGCCGACCGGCCCGAGGTCTCGGGCGTCATGGCGCAGATCGAGCAACTTCTCGACGAATCCGTCGCCGCCAACGCCTACTTCATCGGCTCAGAGGAGCGGAAGGCGCTGATGGACCTCAGCGAGGTCGATTGGGACAACGTGAAGGCGATGTTCGCGAGCGGCCGGCAACGCACTGCGGCGCAAAAGCTGCGCTCGATGCTCACCGCGCGCATCACGAACCTGACCCGCCTCAACCCCACGCGGGTCGACCTTTACGAGCGCTTTCAGCGCCTCCTCGACCAGTACAACGCAGGGAGTCTCAACGTCGAGCAGTACTTCGACGAGCTGGTCAAGCTCAGCCGCTCGCTCACCGAAGAGGAGGCGCGGGCGGTCTCCGTAGGGCTGACCGACGAGCAGCTCGCCATCTTCGACCTCCTCACACGTCCAGGGCCGGACCTTACTGCGGACGAGGAAGCGCAGGTGAAGCGCGTCGCCGAAGAGGCTCTTGCCGTCCTCAAGCGCGAGAAACTCGTACTCGACTGGCGCAAGGAGCAGCAGACACGAGCCGCAGTCCGAGTGACCGTCGAGGAGACATTGGACCGTCTTCCGGAGAAGTACACGCGTCAGATCTACGCGCAGAAATGCGACTCGGTTTATCAGCACGTGTTCGAGTCCTACTTCGATGACGGACGCAGCGTCTACGACAAAGCTGCGGCGTTGGCGTGAACCACAACGCCGCGCTCGAATCGAGTGCGCGAGGATTCAGAAGCCGGGCGACGATCCGAACGCCGCGGCGCTGACGCAACCCGGCCGACCTGAGTCTGCTATCGCCGACCCGACTGCGCCGTCGACCAAAGGGAGTAGGCGAGGGTAGGCCCTCCCGATCGCCCGCGCTCAGCGGTCCTTTAGAACGCGACCTCTCGCATGGACGTCACGCGAGCACCCGGCGGATGTAAGTCTCGCGGTTCTCGCCGTCTTCGCGAGCCGGCGCTCCGTAGGCGGCATTCCAGGCCCTGTCTGACACGGTGATGTGCTCCAGGAGGTAAGAGCGGAGGTCGGACTTCGACAGACCGGAGATGGCAGATTTCTTGGCCTGAGCGGGCTTGGGCTTCTTGGGCCGCCCCGGGTTCCGTTTCACGTCACACGCGTCAAGCGCGAGGTTGACGAGCGCGTCGGCCTCGGCGTTCTCAATGCGCGGGTTCCAGAGGTACTCGACGCTCATCTTCGATGCGGCGAGGTGTGCCTCGTTGCGCAGGGCAGCGAGGTGTGCGGCCCTCGTCGAGACTCGCCCGTCATCTGGTAGATGACGACCCGCGAATCGCCCCAAACCTGGAGATCGATAACGCCAATCTCGGCGGCGCGCGACAGTCCGGCGATCATCCCCCGATACTCAGCGACATTGTGGGTCGTGTAACCGAAGGCCTGCGCTTCGTGCGCCAGAAGGTTGCCCTCAGCGTCCTTGAGCGTGAAACCATAGGCAGCCTTGTCGATACCCCTGCGGTGTCCACCGTCGAAACGCAGCGTGGCCCTCACGACACGGCCTTTCGTCGTCGTCACGTCAGCTCCTCGCCGTTGGGCTCCGCGCGACAGACTCGTTTCAAGGGCGGCGAACGCCGCGGCGCTGCAACGCGCGCCCGGCCGTCCTCCGTGGTCGCCTTCGGCGTCGCAAGCAAATCGTCCGAAGGGTGTATGCACTCCAGCACTTGGTACGTGTCTCAGCGACTAACCCGCTGAAAGACGAAGGCTCAACTGGCGCCTTCCTTGATGAAGTCCTTCGCTTCGTGAGGAAGACCAACTCGCATGAAATAACGAGCGAACGCTTGGCCAACATTCTCTCGATACGGGGACAGCAGGCGAAGGCGACGTCCGGCGCGCTCGGCGGTGGCAACCACGACCTCCTTCGGAACCACGTAGAGATGATGGAAGTCGACGATTGACCAGTCGATCGCCTCCCCGTCCTCGCTCTTGTGAAGGAGTGTGACGCTCGGGACGTTGCCATCGACTAGCGCCTTTCTGAATTTCTCCGACTTCGCGTACGTATTGCCCGCTTCCACAGCCGCGTTCACCGCATCGGGCCAGGAAACGACCTTGGCGACTAGGACTTCCGTGACCTTCTCGTTCTCAAGGTCGCACGTCTGAGTCATGACGCAGACATCGACCAGCGTTACGTCAACGTCGAGGTCTGTTTCTTCAGCGACGGCGCTATCGAGACCCTGTACGACTGGGATAGGACACTCACGAACGATGTCTCCCTGGTACAGCTTCGGCCCCTCAACAACCTCGTACCAGCTCATGAGTCAGTCGCTTGAATTGACTGCCATTCCTCATCGGAGAAAGAGAACTCGTGAGTCGCGCGATCGACACTGCGCACACGTCCTCGACGTCGGACCCTGACCGCTGGCTCCACATCGACGTGGAATCCCAACTCGACACCTACCTCCGCGAGTCGCAACTCGGGCGTGAGAGATGCGGCAAGGGCCTCGTAAGCGGCAACGAGTGTTTCCGCGGTCCCAGTGCGTTGATCCGCCGCGCGCCAAGTCGGAAGCTCGAACTGTCCAGTTGATCCCGAGGCAAGTATCGAGAGTCTTGACGGAGCAGGTTGAACGACGCGGAACTGCTCACGACCGTCCGAGTCTGACGGACGCAGCCAGCCAAGAAGCTCCGAGATGTATCCGGTCGAGTTTTGTCGGCCGGGGGGTTGCACGCCGCGACCGACTGGGTCGAGCAACCAGTAACTGCAGCGGGTCACTGTGCCATGTCCGACGTTCCCGAATACCAGCATCCCGCGGTCTGCGAGGTAGGGGGCGTTCGGGAAGGAACGTCCCGCCCCGCTTGATTGCGCAGGAGCCTTGCGTGGTGCGAGGACGCTAGTCCCCATCGAACAACTCCCTCAGGGAATCGCGGATGACCGCCTCGAAGGCGGCGGTCTCGCGCCTCTTGAGTTCAAGGATTAGTGGCTCGATTTCACGCGGTTCGATTGGCTGGTCGAACGTCTGAATGACGTCAAGGTCGACAATGAACTCGGCAATCCGTTCATCGTTCGACACGTTCGAGAACGTGTAGATGAGTCGTACGGAGTCGTCATCGTCGTAGGTCGACTCCCACCGTGCGAAGACGCCTACTAGATGATCCGGAAAGCCGTCAGGCGTGACAGGCGGGTTGTTGAAATACTCGGGAAGCTCGATCGGCTCGCCTGGAATACGAATCCGGTTGACGTACCTCAGCCCGACTCGATTGACCCGCGTCGGAAGCTCCAAGGCGGAGTACGCCTCGATCGCACGAGTGATCCGCGGCCCGAAGTCTTCCCACCCCGGGTACGGAGCGGTGATGGCCACGGCAAGGTTGTCAGCAGTCAGGGAGACTGTGCTGCTCCCGTCCTCCGTGGTGAACTGCGCGCCGACCTGGATCTGGCCCATGACGATCTGCTGCATGGGGAGTCCGCCCGTAAGTTGGATCGAGGGGGGGGCAACAGGTGGTGCGGGGATCGTCGGATAGGCGTCCCGGATCTGCTCGTAGTAGAGGCCTGGGACGGTCGCATTCCACGCTGCGCCCTCGGGCGCAAAGCGAACTTCGCAGAGAGCCTCAGAGATCGGAGGGTGCCGATACTGACGGCGCTCGTAGTGGGCTGCGGATTCTGAAGCGCTCATAGCGGCCGTAGCGTACGCGCGCCGAAGCGCGTCATGTGCCTCCGCCCACTATGGGCGGGGCGACGGCTAGCCCATGCCGCGCAGCTCGCATGCGTGCCTCATCGGCATCGACGGTGCCCTGGTGAAGCCGAAAATCCTCTTGCTTGCTCGGGAGACACCGCGACGGCGGCCGCGCGGCCGCGTTATCACGGATCAACGTCGCCGTTTCACGGATCGCCGACCGAGGCTGACCCTGGGTGACCCGAACCTCTCAAAGATCTCGCTCAACAGAGCCAATCTGACCGGCGGAACCTTCTACACCCGGGCCCGCGTTTCAGTGTGAAGCGAGCGGTCTCCCGCTGTGCGCGCGTGGGCGCCACAGCTGCAACCTCGTCGGGCATGGCGACGCGCCAGTCAGGCATTCGGGCGCGTTTAGCCAGGCTCTGAGGGGTGGCTATTCGGTTCAGCGTCTCCGGACAATGAGGTAGCCGTGGACGTTGTCATCTGGGTCGGCGGTGACGGTTCGTATGACCTCGAGAATCATGGTCTCGGCTTGGTGGATTTATTGGCCGGGCCGTCCAGTCGGGTTCGCTGGTGGTGAAGCGCGGCAGAATGCGATCTGGTCACGCTCCCGCGTGGGACCCGCTTGGGGCGTGATATGAGCACTCTTTGTCAGAGAGGCGTGACTCGACAGCCCACTCCACGGATCTAGGGTGACGCACCGTAGATCACGCCGGTGGAGCAATCCACGCTCGACAGGTCATAGCGGTTGGGTTAGAACAAGTAGGTGCGGGCGGCATTTATCGCGTTATTGAGTAGTTCGGCCCTTGTGCTTGGGCTGGTCTGTTCTTCATCGCAGTCTGCCGCCTCCGTTGTGAAGGAGGCCGGCAGTCACGCCCGCTACGTCCTGCCTCCAACACCAGGGTCCGCACCGTTTCCTGACTGTCCGGCGGTCGGTGTGATTGGCTCGCGCGGCTCGGGGGAGACCCAGGGTTCTTCGGACTGGGACCTCGGTCTCGGCCCGCCCAGCTACGCCTTTGCGATTGCGCTTGGCAAGCTTCTGCCTGGCGTTGAGTACACGTACAACGCCCCGCCGGGCTACCCGGCGGTCAACGCCTCCACCGTCATAACGCTCAAGCCGAAGTACATCGCGTCGGTCTTAGGGGGAGAAGCCCAGCTGCTCGAACTGATCCGTGACGAACAGACGAAGTGTCCCTCGACCCGGTTGATCCTCGCTGGGTACAGCCAGGGGGCAGAGCTGACGGCACGTGCGTATCTGGTCGCGATTCACAAGAAGGCGGTGTTCGAAAGCATCGTCGGCATCGTCCTCTTCGGCGATCCTCTCTACAACCGTGTTGACCCGGCGGATCGGCAGACCGCGCTGCAAAAGAGCACGCAAGGAGCGCTCAAGCACAACGGAGCGCTGGCTGAAGCGGCCGCACCCTGGTATGTCGCTCCACCGGATTCGTTCCCGGCCTCGACCATCGGAAAGGTTCTCTCCTACTGTCTAATCGACGACTACGTGTGTCAGGGAGTCGGCGGAAACCCCTTCAGCCACCAGCACAGTCACTACCCGCCAAGCGGCGACCCTGAAGACGCGGCGAAATACTTCTCGGACAAGGTGGCGTCAGCCGGGACGGCTACACCAACGCCGCCGACTCCACCCGCGTCGACACCGACGGCCGCGCTGACGTTCTCGGGCAAGACACCGGAGGGCTACTCGGCTCGCGTCACGATCGCTGGTTATCACTTCGCTCCGGCGACACGCCTCCCCGCGCTGCCCTTCTCCGGCCGGAAAACGCTTGCCGCGTGCAGAGCCGACGCGACAACCGATGTCGTGATCCCGATTGGTCTGACGTTCGTGAACACGACCCCGAAGTTTCCGGCCGCGCTCGGCGCACGGGGCTATCTCAACTGGACGGAGAACGGTCAAGAGTACGTCGAACTCGACAATGCTGACGGCAGCTGCCAAGAACCCGGACGAAGCGCGGAACCGTGGCAGTACCAGATCGCATGGACGCCGATCCCGAGCGGCAAGGCTGACAGAGCGGACTTCTTCCTCGTCGTGCACGGCTATTACTCGCCGGCCCATCCGACCGGCGACCCTGCATTCCTACGAACGATCACACTGCTGATCGACCCACTCCTCGGTCCGAATCAGGACAGCTTCACGACCGAACGTCCGACGTTTCACTATCGCTAGCGGTAGGTACACGGACGGACGGACGGCCGGGTGATCCTCGCCAGCGCAACGGGCAAGCTCCGAATCCCGCACTCGAGTCGACGATCGAGCAACCGGCGCGGCTCCGGTCACGGCCCTGAACAAAGGCGTGACCGCATCACATGCCTTGTCGGCTGTAGGTTCGAACCGTGACTCGATCATCCTGTTCGGCTTCGTGTCCGGCATGCTCGTTGCCTCGGCCGGAGGGACTTCAGCTTTCAATGTCCGGCGTCGCTCCGGACGAGTCGCGGTTGTGGACGATGAGGTAGCCGTGGACGTTGTCGTCGGGTTCGGCGGCGACGGTTCGTATGACTTCGAGGATTGAGCCGTCGGTTTGGTGGATGTGTTGGCCGGCTGTCCAGTCGGGTTCGTTGGTGGTGAGGAGGCCGAGGTCGGTGCCGTCGTCGCGGAGGAGTTTGTAGCGGAAGGTCGTCGGTCGGTCTGTTTGGCGGGCCATCCGTTTCGACGATAGCGAGCGGCGTCTCGAGCAGGGCTCGTTACGACCGCCAACGGGCGCGTCTGGTTGAGAGAGGTGGCAGTTGTGAGCGTGTCCTGACGCGGGTCTAGCGAATTCGACAGCAAGAAGTTGTGGCGGGAAGCGTCCGGAAGTTGTGGGCCGTCCGATAGACGGGCGCATGAAGGACTCATTTGAGCTTCCGGAGGGGTATGCGGGCCTGGCGGGGATGGTTGAGTTCCGGCTGGTTTCCGCGTTGGAGCGGCATCCGCAGGCGGGTTTGTTGCCGCGGCTTGAGGCGAAGGCGTATCGGGCGTTCGTGGCCGATCTGGAGCAGCGCGGGCTGCAGGTGCCGCTCGAGATCACGAACGCTGGGGTTGTGTTGGATGGGCATGTGCGGCTTGAGGCTGCGCTGGAGTTGGGTTGGGAGAAGGTGCAGGTGCGGGTGGTGTCGCCGTCGGATGAGGTGGAGTATTTGCTGTTGGCGGCGTTGCAGCGGCGGCAGCTGTCGCAGTCGCAGAAAGCCGCGTTGGTGGTCGAGCTGAACCAGTACCGGCAGTTGCAGGAGGAGGGGCGTCGGCGGAGCCTGGCGAACCTGAACGGGCAGCCGGCCGATGTGGCAGCGCTGCCCGCTCGGGGCAGGAGCCGGGAGCGGGCTGCTCGTTTGGCGGGGGTGTCGCCGCGGACGATTCAGCATGTGACGACGGTGCAGCAGGCGGATCCGGAGCTGTTCGACCGGGTCAAGGACGGCAAGGTGCCGGCGAACGAGGCGGCCCGCCAGGTGCTGCAAGAGCGCCGAGACCGCGAGCTGCCGGTACGGCCGCCGCTACCTGCTGGCTGCTGGGATCTGGTGTTGGCGGATCCGCCTTGGCCGATGGCGGGCCGTCGCGGCTCCGGCCGTTCGGTCGTCAACCACTACCCGACGATGCCGTTCGAGGAGATCGCGGCGCTCGAGCTTCCCGTCGCGAACGACGCGCTGTTGTTTCTCTGGGCGGTCAACAGCATGCTCCCCGTGGCGCTGGAAGTCCTTGCGCTGTGGGGGTTCGAGTATCAGACGCAGTTCGCCTGGTTGAAGGACCAGATCGGGCTCGGCCACTGGAACCGCACCCAGCATGAGCTGCTGCTGGTCGGCCGGCGCGGCAAGTTCCCCGTGCCGCCGCCAGAGCTGCGTTCAAGCAGCGTGATCGAGGGAAAGCGTGGCCGGCATTCCGAGAAGCCCGAGTCGGCCTACGAGCTGATCGAGCGGATGTTCCCGGACGGCGAGAAGGCTGGAGCTGTTCGGGCGCGGCCCCGCCCGGCCTGGCTGGGACAGCTGGGGCAACCAGGCAGAACCCGCCCGGCGCGGCAACCGGATGAGCGAGCCGCTGCAGATCAACCTGCCCGCCGAACTGGTCGAACAGATCGCGGTGCGGGTCGCCGAGTTGCTCCGTCCAGGCCCGCAGGCAGAGTCGGAGGGGTCGCCTTGGCTTGATTTCGACGCGGCCTGTGCCTATCTGGGGTTCAGCCGGGATGCGCTGTACAAGCTGACCGCGGCCCGGGCGATCCCGGTGCGGAAGAAGCTGGGCGGGCAGGGGCTGCGCTTCCATCGCGGCGAGTTGGACGGCTGGATGGAGGCCAACTATCCGCGCCTCGACCGGGCCGGATCCGGCGGAGCAAACGGTGGCGGAGCGGAGCTATGGTCGCCCACCGTGCCCGACAGCACCCTCACAGACAGACCCGAGGGGCCGCGGCGGTGACCGCCACCGTCGCCCAGCCGGCTGCAAGCAAGCGGTCGGTGCGCAGGCGGCCGGTGCCGCGCAACCCCGGCATCTACTACCGGCCCACCGGCCGGGGGCAAGGTGGCGGCGCCGTACGAGTTCTGTTACCTCGACTCGACCGGGAAACGGCGCTGGCAGGTCGTGCACGGCCCGCTGGAAGAGGCGAAGGCCCGCAAGGCGGAGTTGATGTTGCGCCGGCGCCGTGGTGAGCGGGTCGAGCCGTCCCGGCAGACCTTCGAGCAGTACGCCCGCGAGTGGCTGGAACGGCGCAACGTGCGGCCGCGCACGCTCGAGCTCGACCGTTGGGCGCTGGAGCAGCATCTGATCCCGTATTTCGGCAGGCGGCGGCTCGACCAGATCCAGGTCGAGGACATCGCCTCCTTCATCGCCCTGATGCGGCGAAAGGGATTGAAGGGCTGGACGATCACGAGTGCGCTCGGGCCGCTCTCGAACATCCTCGCCCAGGCCGCCCGCCGCGGCCGCATCCCCGTCAACCCCTACACCCAACTCGAACGCGGCGAACGACCCAGCCACAACGACCAACGCCCGAAACGGATCCTCAGCCTGGAAGAGATGCAACAACTCCTCGCCCACACCGACAACGAACAAGCCGGATGTCTGATCGAGCTGCTGCTCTCGACCGGGCTGCGGATCGGTGAGGCGCTCGGACTCGTCGTCTCAGACCTCAACCCGGAACAAGCGATCATCCGAGTCTCACACCAGCTCGGCCGCGACGGCGAGCGCACCCCGTTGAAGACGACCGAGTCGCAACGGGCACTCGACATCCCGCCCGACCTGATGCGCCGCCTGCTCGCTTTGGTCACCGAGCGGGGCGCCCGCTTCAACCCTGAGGCGTTCGTGTTCGCGAGCCGCAACGAGACCGGGCTGACCCGGAAAACCGCCCGGGCGATCCTCGACCGGGCCGTCAAGAACGCCGGGCTTCCCGCGCCGAAGCCGACGCTGCATGACCTGCGCCACAGCCACGCCTCGATGCTGATCGCCTTGGGCTACGACCTCGTCGCCGTCCAACACCGCCTCGGCCACCGCAAACCCGACACCACCCTCCGCATCTACACCCACCAATGGGCCTACCGCGACGCCCAAAAAAGCCAAATCGGCCAACACCTCGGCCAGCTCTTCACCCAACCCCCACCCGAAACCCAAGCCACCGCCACGGGCACGCCGTGACAGCCCAGGCCGGCGAGGCGATGCCGAAAGTGAACTCTGCCCGATGCCACGTTGGGGGTGGGATCGGCGCCGGCTACTTCACACTTGTCGCGGCCTCCCACGGCGAGCATGCTCGGCCCGTGCAGTACATCGACAAGACGACGATGACCGCCGAGCTCGCGATCGCCGAATGCAAGCGCTGCGGAAACATCGGCGCCTCAATGAACTTCGTCCGCGACAAAAGCCCCCACTTCGCCCGCATGGACTGCCAGAACTGCGGCGCCTTCATCGACTGGATCAGCCACCCGGAGTCGAAAACGAACAACCGCCGGCGCAAGAGCCGCAAGAAACTCCGCGACCGCGCCGACCGCTGCGAGATCTGCCTCCGCCACCGCAACCGAACTACCCGCCGGCGACACACTCGAGACACACCACGTACTCGAAGTCGCAGCCGACAACGGAACCGACGATCCGGCAAACCTCCGCCCCTACTGCACCGCCTGCCACTCCCTCGTCAACTGGGCCCGAACCTACTTCGGCCACTACACCACCGAACACGCAACAGCCGAGCCCGCCAGCGGCGGCAGCGCCGAACCTCAAGCCAACAGCGCGCCACAAGCCAGCTGAACCAACCCAGCCCGCCGGCAGCTCGCCGCCCGAGGCACTCGGGGCGCGCCCGACAGGCGAGAGTTTCTCAGCCGCCGCGAGCCCAAAAACGCCGAGCTGCGGCTCAGCGGATTCCCTCGAGCAGCTCCGCCGGCTCGACCTTCAAAGCCCGCGCCAGCTTGACCACCGTCGTCAGCCGAGGCTCCCGTCCCGCCCGCTCCAACAGCGAAATCTCCGTCCGGTGCAGCCCACACAACACCCCCAACGCCTCCTGCGACAACTCCTCGCCCCGCACGAATACGGCGCAGGTTGAGCGCGAACATCTCCACCGGCTCCACCACCCCCACATCGTCAACCGCTGACGACAAAAGATCTACAGACAAAAACCCTCTAAACGAGCTATGGTCGCCCCCATGACCAACCACCACACCACCCCACACCCGGCCAACGCCCCCACCCGGGCAGCCACAAAGGCGCGCCCGACACGGCCAACGAACCCCCACAACCAGTCACGGCGCACACCCCGCGTTCAGTACAGCGACCCGAAGCCGCAACCCACCGTGGCCGACCTCGTCGAAACCGTCGCACGACCCCTACAACACGACCTCGAACAAATCGGCACCCGCCTCGACGAACTGATCAACCTCCTCGACCACCACCTCCAAACAGCGCCGGCAACCGGGCAGCTCCCACCGGCACAGATCCGCTGCTCTCGCGAACCGTTCACCGTCCGGCTACGCCACGCCCGAACCCAAGCCAACCTCACACAACAACAACTCGCCAACACCATCGGCGTCGACCGCATCCAGATCGTCCACTGGGAAAACGGGCGAAACCGGCCCACCCTCCGCTACCGCCAAAAGATCGCCCAAGCAACCGGCGTCCCGCGCGACTTCCTCCACCACGACGGCCCAGGCGGCACAGCCTGACACGCCCCGTCCCACCCCGGACGCATCCGCAACGACCGAACACCGAACCCGAAATTCGGACTCGAAATCCGAGGTTCCTGGAACGATTCCCATGCCCCGCGCGACCCCCTCGCTACCCAGGGGGGGTCGAAAAGCGGGAAGAGCAACCTCCTCCGACCCGCGCTTTCGCTCAGAAATCGCAAAATGCATCGTCTGGTGTTCGCGAGGCACCGATCGAGCGAAGCGGCTCAACCGACACGACCGACGGGATCGATCCTGCCGGCGGCGACAACGCGGCCGCAACCACCGATCGCGGCCCTGACCCACCGTCCAACACGGAACCTGCGCTCAAGGCTGCCGCGACCGCGGCCGTCCAACGCGGCAAGGATCTCCCGAGCTAGCCCCACCGCGAACCGAACGAGCGCGCACGGATAAGCGGAGCAAGGCCGCGCCCCAGAATCGAACCGGATCAGCCTGGCCTTCCCCATCTGACGGCCTTCCGCATCTGACCGGGTCCCTTGATGTGCTCGAGGAGGTCGAAGAACAACGGGAATCGTGACGCGTGGAAGGCCGCGGGATCTCTCGATCGGTGCCGCGCGAGCTTAAGGACCAAGTGGCCGTTGCCGATTGTTTCGTCAATGATCCTCGTCTTTATCGACGGGCCGTTCTCTGCTGCTGGCGCCGTCCGTGGGGTTGTCGATGCCTGATTGGCCAGTGTTGGTGGGGTGGCGGCCCCGCGACGTGAGGAACTGGGCTTGGGCGGTCTCGCTGCTACTGGGGCTTCTGCTCGTGGGCTACTTCATCTCGCTGCTCGTGCGTCCGAACGGTGCGTATTCGGTATGGCTCGATGGGTGGCTCGTGGTCGGCGTCGAGTTCGTGGCGAGCGTTGTCTGTATTGCGCGTGGCTTGGTGCGGGAGCCTGGGCGGGCTGTCGCGCTGATTCTGGGACTAGCGTTGCTGTCGTGGTGCGTCGGCGATTTCGTCTTGACGGTCGAGTCTCTCGGCGGGGCGACTCCAGGTACGCCTTCCTTGGCGGACGCGTTCTATTTGGCGTTCTACCCACTGGCCTATGCGGCGGTCATGCTGTTCGTCCGGGGCGAGGCGCGGAGGCTCGCGACTCCCAACTGGCTTGACGGCCTGATCGCGGGACTCGGCGCGGGCTCGGTTTGCGCTGCGTTTGTGTTCCGCGGACTTGTCAGCTCAGCCGGGAGCAGCACTGTTGCCACCCTGACGAATCTCGCCTATCCGGCTGGCGATCTCTTGTTGCTCGGGCTCGTCGTAGGCGGTACGGCCTTGCTTGGAGGCCGACGGAAGGCTCCGTGGGTGTTGCTCGCAGGCGGGCTGGGGTTGAACGCTGTCGGCGACACGTTCAACCTCTTCCAGAGCTCGTTCGGGTCGTCCTACGTCGGCAGCACGATCAACGCCATCGCCTGGCCGACGGCGATCCTGGTGATGTCATTGGCGGTCTGGCTCCGCCCGCGCCCGTCAGATCCACTTGCCTCGCAACGGCCGACCGGCTTCCTTTTGCCCGAGCTCGCCGGTCTCTCGGCACTCGCGATCCTCTTCGTCGGCAACCTGCGGCAAACGAACCGGGCCGCTCTCGGGCTCTCCGCCTGCACGTTGCTCGCGGTGGGCATCCGCCTGGCATTGTCGGCCCGCACCTTACGAGCGCTCAGCCTCGAGCGTCGACGGCAATCGATTACGGACGAATTGACCGGCCTCGGCAACCGCCGCCATCTCTTCCAGGTACTCGATGCCTTCTTCGCCGATCAGAGCGTTCCGGGGGTGCCGGGCCGGAGCGTTGCGTTCCTGTTCGTCGATCTCAATCACTTCAAGGAGATCAACGACTCGTTCGGCCATCATGCCGGCGACGAGCTCCTTAGGCAGCTTGGTCCACGCCTGACAGATGTTCTGCGTGATTCTGATCTCGCGGTCAGGCTGGGTGGCGATGAGTTCGCCGTGTTGTTGATCGACGGCGGCACCGACTACCCGACGAGAATCGCAGAGCGGCTGGCGGCCAGCATCGAACAGCCCTTCCTTCTGGGCTCCGTGGAAGCCACGATCGGCGCAAGCATCGGGGTCGCCAGCGCACCCACCGATGCCGCGGACGCGGCCGACCTGATGGTCTGTGCGGACGTCGCGATGTACCGCGCGAAGCTCAGCAACGCGCGGTACGCGGTCTTCACGCACAACCTCGATCAGGGCGGAAACGGCTTCTCCCTCGCCGAGGAGCTTCGAACGGCAATCGACGAACACCAAATGGTCCTGCACTTTCAGCCGCAGCTCGACCTGCGCAGCGGCAAGGTCACCGCCGTCGAGGCGCTCGTCCGGTGCGAGCACCCGAGCCTCGGACTGCTGCAGCCGCTCACCTTTCTCCCGCTCGCCGAAGAAGCCAGCCTCATGCGCTCGCTCACCGCATCCATACTCGATCAAGCCCTCATGCAGTGCGCGGCGTGGCGAATCGCCGGAAGTCGGGTCGCCGTCTCGGTGAACATCTCGGCCACCAACCTGCTCGACCCGGGCTTCACCGGTCTGATCGAAGAGATTCTCGATCACCACGATCTTCCGCCCGAAGCTCTCGTCCTCGAGATCACCGAGACGAGCGTCATCGCCGAGTTCGACCGCTCGCGACTGATCATCCAACAACTCCAAGACCTCGGACTCGTCGTCTCAATCGACGACTTCGGCGCCGGGTTCACATCGCTCGCCTACCTCAACAAACTCGCAATCGGAGAACTGAAGCTCGACCGCACATTCCTCGCTGACCTCACCGCCAAAACGAGGGAACACGACAGCGACCTCATCCGCGCCACCATCGCGCTCGGCCACTCACTAGGCCTACGAATCGTCGCCGAAGGGGTCGAGGACGCCGCCACCCTGGCCCTACTCAGCGACCTTCAATGCGACCTTGCCCAGGGCTACTTCATCAGCAGACCCGTACCCGCTCACGAACTCAACGTCCAAAGCGTCGGCACAGAGCTGCAGAAACCGCTACTCGCCCTCGCCCGCACCAAGTAAGCCACGGCAAGGAATCAGCGCACGTCAAGACGCCGCGGATTCGGTTCGAAAAAACCTTCACGGCGCATGAGACCGCTCAAGAGTTGGCGGTGTCCGGGCGGTACGTGTCGTCGTAGCGCGGCGGCCAACTCCAGGACTCCATCATCGCCCTCCCACATGGAGGGCGTTTCTGGTTCTAGGGGGTTTAACCGCCGCGGCTCCGGGAACGCCAGCCGCGGCGGGCCAACCGCAAAGCGCCGTTGGCCCGCTCTACGCAGTCGGTGCAGAATCCGCCCCTTGGCGCCGCAGCGGGGGGCGGTTCTGTGAAGAGGCCGAAAAGGTGTGTTCGGGGAGGTTTTGAGAGGGAGCCTGGCGGGAAACTTAATGCCATGGACGGCAGGAACCAGAGAGCTGTCGAATCTCGGTTCTAAGCACGCCTTCCTGACATAGCCAGGCCGTGGGTCGGCTCGGCGGATACGGACATCACGCGGGGCCGCTTCCCACAATCAAAAGGAGAGCGGCCCCATTTCTTGGCAGATGTTTCGCAAGCTTTCGCGGCCGGAAACCAGACTCCCGCGGGGCCGCTTCGGCTCACTGCCCTGTTTGGAGAAGCGGTCCCGCAAAGCGCGCCCTACCAGAGGGCTAGCCGGGATTCATCGACCGGAGGCAAGATCAAGCCGATTGGACTGTCCGACCCACCTTCTTTGCGACTGCTTCCGAGCTACGGTCAGATCGCGGGTCGGCGCGTACCTAGGTCGAGCCCTTGGCCCGCACTACGTTCGCCCGTCCCCCCGGGGCAGAGTCGCCTTCCTCCCTACCGGATGGAGGCGACTCCGCGTTCGTGCTTCCGCGGCCTCCGGATGCTTCGCCAAGGTTTCGGCATCGGAGGCTGCGGGAACTTCGACGCCACGAGAGGTCGAACCGAGAGCTGTCGAATCTTGGTTCATCCGACACGGCCTCTCTGACATAGCCAAGCGATTGGCGCGGACAGTCACAGGGGCCGCTCACAGGGTCAAACGGGAGCGGCCCCTTCTTATCGGCAGTGTTTTGCAAGCCGGCCGGATGGGGTAACCAGACTCCGCGGGGCTGCTTCGGCTCTCTGCCTGTTGGAAGAGCGGCCCCGCAACCGCGCTTTAGAGACAGCCGATGTTTAGACCGGCCCGGACTTCGGGTATGGCGCGGACGGGTCGGCGCGAATCCTCGGTTCGCGTCCTTGGCCTGCTCTACGCAAAGCAATGGAGCCGCTCCCCGACGAGGCGGCTCCATTGCTGCTTCCGTCCGTAGAACGCGAACGGAGCGGACTACACCTCGACGGCGACGAGCCCAAGCCAGCTCTTAAGTTAGTGCCGGTCATCTGCAAGCGGGCGATGGCCGCGACCGCGACAAGCGCGAGACAATCAGTGCGTACTCGATAAGCGCTTCGCCTTGCTGACGACTGCGTAGCGCCAGCGCGAACCTGCCGAGTATGAGTTGCAAGCTGTCCATGGCCTGGTATATCGGCCTCGGGATGGCTGCGTTTTAGACCACTTCGCGGTTTCTTGAGAAATCGTCCCAACACGTTTAAGACGTAGGAAACTTGGGAACTAACAGTTCTGCGGGCACGTCCTCTGGGGGGACCGAACTAGTTGCCCGTGTAGGTAGTCCTTCCTCTCGCCCTCCTCGCAGGGCACCAGTCCATGCAGAGCCGTCTCCCAGGCCAGACCCCGGGAGGCGGCTCTGTGTTTGCCTGTTGAATCGGTTGGAGAGTGAAAGAGCTGTGGCGAGCTACGACGGGCCGGCGACAATCATTTGGAAGCACAAACAAACAGTCAAGTCCGCCCGCGTCCGCTGCATCGCTGAAACCTATAGCCCGACATCCTGGCAAGGACAGCTAGTGAGGTACCCCCGCAAGCTCTGCCGCCGCTGGGAATCAGACGACATCGTGACGCTGCGCCTACCCCAAGGCGAAACCGTCGCCATCCGCCCGACGCGCATCAGCTTGAGAATCCTCAAGCCCGCCACCCTCGGCTTCGTAGGCCTCGGCTCCCCACCGTTCTAGCGAGTCGCAGCAGGGGTCCTATGCTATGTCTCAGAAATTTGTTTGTCGACCCCGAGTCTTCGGGAACCGTGCGCCTGCGGGGTCGTCCGGTGCGTTCGGGACTGAGGAAGAGTCGCATCGGGTCGCGGCCCTCAGAACGCAGCCCCTTGGACGGCGCCTGCCGACGGTGCACTGATGGCGAGCGTTGGCCGTACTAGGGACGCAGCCGCTCGGCCACGGCTCGGCCGACTCTGCCAGGGTTCGACGCATCACCGAGAGGCTCAGCCAAAACGGTGACCCGGAGCACGCGCAACGGGTGGCCCGGCGTATCGATTACCATTCCCGGCATCAGCTCCCCCTTCGCCCAATAGCTCAGGGGTTGCTGCCCGCCGTAGTCGACCTTGTACTGGTAGACGGTCTCGCGGTCCGTTGCTTGTGAAAGAGACATCGGCATTCAGAGTTCAGCAGAGACGAATGAAAATCAGGTGAAGGGAATCCGACGTGCTCGTTAACTTCGGCGCGGCCGGGACAGACTGAACCCTCCCTCATGGCGCTCTCATCCGTGGCAATTCAACTTCTCGGCGCGAAGCTGGATGTGCAGCGATTGACAAGCAAGGCGCGTCACGGCTCCGTAGTCACGGCCCGGGGAGACTCGGCGCCTGCCGAGCGTGACACGCCCGAGTCGCGGTTGGCTTACGGCTTTTGTTTATTCAGCTCTTGATGACGAGGGCCTCTGCGACTCCGCAGGCGCCCCACAGCAAGCAAGAACCGGTCATGCTGGACGCCCTTACGGATGCCATAGTGCCCGAGCAATCCCAGCAATACGAGGACGACGCCGAGCCCGAGAACCGCGCTCAGAACGATTGCCAACGAGGTAGATATGCCTAAGGCCGTACCCGTGCCTCTCGTTTCGAAACCGGGCCGGCAGGGCACCTCGGAGGGACGGGGGTCATCCGGTGCGTGGGACTGAGGAAGAGTCGCATCGGGTCGCGGCCCCGCAACCGCCCTCGGGGCATTGGCACGTTCGAACGGCGAGAAATGGCCGGATGCCTGCTCTTGTGAGTGCTGCATTTTGTGACCGACCGCTTCGAACTCGACGGGTAGTCTGGCTCCGTCGCTTTCAGGGTATGGAACCCCCATCCGGATCGTTGTGCCGTCACCTGCCGTCTGTGGGCGCGGCGGTTTCGGGCTGCTGACGGACGCTTAGTTGAAGCCGATCACAGCGGAGGCAGACGCCAAGCGCGCGGGTCCGTGTGGAGCGGCGGTCGCGCATCGACAAGTCTGAGCCGAGGCAGCACCAACGATAAGTGGCCTTGTCCTTGTGCGCGGTCGGCTTCGGAAACATCAGGGCCGGGAGGCGGCTCCGGTGTCGGCACCGGCTCCGGCGGTACGGTTTCATGGTCTGTCATGGCGTCCTTGTTCCCCGCCTCCAGGCTGCGCCAAACCGGACTTAACGAGACGTTTGCATAGCTCGTAACAGCCTTAACGCACGGTCCCGATCGTGGCTCGGCGCGGTGCAACCTCAAAAAACATGTCCTCTGAGCCAGAGCCGAACAGACCGCCCGGCGCCATGCTCGCACCATCAAACAAAGGCGTATCGGCGCCTGTCCACCTACATCTTCGAGACGGCCTCGACGACTAGGTAGCCGTTCACGTCGCCGTCCTCAGCCGCGACAAGACGCACGACCTCCAAGGCGTAACCGGGCCCACGATGGATGAGGTGCCCTGGCGACCAGCTCGGTTCGCTAGTCGCGAACGTGCCGACGTCGAAGAGCCTGACTCTGGATGGCACGTCCATCTCCTGTCCGGGGCCGGACCGCGAGATCGAGTGGTATCGGATCAGCTGAGGCGACGACCAGACCTTCGTCTCGGCCGGCCCCAACCCGACATTCCCGACGGCGTGCAGGGCCGTCGAGTTGGTGTTGCTAAGGAAAAACTCCAGGCCGATGCCAAAAACACCGAACGCACCGGCGCTAAGCAGCCACTTCAGTTGCTTCCGGTAGTCGCCGGACGAGCCACGGTAAGCGAGCAACAGTCTGACAACCCAGACCAGGCAGAACACGACGTAAACGTAAAGAAGGACCGTTGTGGCGGTGGCGGCGAAGGCCGGGCTGCTGTTCAACTGAGGAAGGGACGGCACGGGTTTTACCGCGCGTTCAGGCACTGCACAGGCACTGCCGAGACCGGTGGCCTCGACGATTGCTGGGTGCGTTGCCTGAGCCGCCACGCCCCACTGTGGTCAAAGAACGCCGTGTGCCTCGAAGACCGCTCGCACGGAGGCGCCCCGCGCGAGTTCGTCGCGTACAACGTTCTCGGCGGAGGCCTTTTCCTCGGCGAGGGCGAGCACCTCATCGGCAACGCTCGCCGGGACTATGGCGATTCCGTCTTCGTCCGCAAGAACGAGGTCGCCACGCGACACCTCGACTCCTCCGCATCGGATTGTCCCGCCGACCTCTTCGACGTCGATCCGTCCGAGCGAGTCCTGGGCATTGACTCCGGCGACGAACGTCGGGTAGCCCATCTCTTGCAGGGCGCGCGTGTCGCGCGTATAGGCGTCGGCGACGATGCCGCGGGCGCCGCGGGCGCGCGAGGCAGTCGCGAGAAGTTCACCCCAATACGACCCTGGGCAGGTCGATACGACCATCACGTCTCCGGGCTGTTGAGCGTCGACCGCTGCGATCTCACCGGCATACCGGGCGTCGCGTTCGGGGGGAGCGTCCACGGCGACGGCCCGGACGGTCGCGGCGTATCCCGCCATGCGCGACGGAAACAGGGGTCGGATGTGAGGCGCCATGACGTTGTCACGTAGCCCGACGCTGTCGAGACAGTCCGAGACGACGGCGACGTAGAGACGGTCGAGGCGGTCGATGATTGCCAGATCACGGCCGTCCGGGCGGACCTCGCTCATTTCAGTTCCTCTCCAGGTTTGCGAACGAACGGAAGGGCGGGTTCATAGCTCGGCCCGCGCCTGGCCGCGCGCTGTGACAGTGGCGAACTCGATGCCGCTTGCTCCCCGAAGAACCACGCTGCTCGCGAGGTTGAAACACGGGCAAATGTGGTTCGGGATTACGGAGATGCGCTCACCGACCTGGGGCGCTGTCGGGCAGCGTGAGACGTCGACGTGCGCGTGCTCCTCTGAGAGCGCGTAGATCAATGCGTCGGGGTATTCCGCGATCGCGCCAAACCCGATCAGCTCGTCCTGGCCGGCGGGATCCGAGGAGAGCGATTTCGACCCGGTGTCGAGGATGGCGCGGGTCGCTGTTGGCCGACCGACAACCGACCCGAGAACGACCGCGGCGATCTCATCGAAACTGACTACTCCACGGCCTAGGTGCGTTCGGTCTCCGAACACGTATTCGCCGGCGCGCACCTCGTTGATGACGCCGTCCGACAGTTCGTGGGTTTGGTAGAGCGTGGGTGTGCCGCCGGCGGAGACGACGCTCGCCGTGAGCGCGATCCCTTCTAACGCGGATACGCAGGCCGAGAGAAACGCGGCTGACCCTGCCGCGGTCGGGTAGGTCATGAGCCCGTCGAAGCGAACCCCGTCGCTCGTCGCCGCAAGCTTGCCGAGCCAGGCCGCCTGCTCGGGCGTCTGGACACCCAACCGACCCATTCCCGTGTCGCATTCGACCAAAAAGCCGATCTCGCCGTCGATCTGGGATGCAGCCGCGCTGCAAGCCTCCAAAGCGGCCGCAGAGTCGGCGGCGACCGAGACGCGGGCCAGCGCAGCGACTCTGGCGAGCCGGCGCACTTTGCTCGCGCCGAGAATCGGGAACGTGATCAGGATGTCTGCGATGCCTGAGTCGGCCATGACTTCGGCTTCGGCGATGGTCTGACAGGTCACCCCGACGGCGCCCGCCGCGACTTGCATCTCTGCGATCAGCGGCAGCTTGTGCGTCTTGATGTGCGGGCGGAAGCTAAGGCCGTGACTGTCGCAATAGGCCTGGGCGCGCCGAATGTTGGCGCTGGTGCGTTCGAGGTCGACCACGACGGCGGGTGTCTCGACCAGATCTTCGCTCAGAAGCGACCAGCCGGCCGGACCTCCGAGGCTATCCCGTGGTGGTGAGCTCATCGCCTTAACGGTCGACGACTCGACGCAGAAACTGCTGTGTACGTGGATGCTGCGGGTTCGTGAGTAACTCGCCGGGAGGTCCTTCTTCCACAATCACGCCCTCGTCCATCATGATCACGCGATCGGCAACGTCACGCGCGAAGCCCATCTCGTGGGTGACGACCAGCATGGTCATGCCGGACTTCGCGAGTTCCCTCATCACGCTTAGCACCTCGCCAATCAGTTCGGGATCAAGCGCCGAGGTCGCTTCGTCGAACAGCATTACGTGCGGTCGAAGCGCCAGAGCTCGGGCGATCGCGACGCGCTGCTGCTGGCCGCCCGACAGCTCTCCGGGGTGGTGATCGAGATGGCCGGCCAGGCCCATCCGGGTCAACATCTCGGAGGCGACCGAGTGCGCTTCATCGCTGGGCATTCCTCGGACGACCCGGAGCCCCATAGCGACGTTCTCGCGGGCTGTCTTGTGCGGAAACAGGTTGAAGTGCTGGAACACCATCCCCACATGGCTGCGTAGGGGCCGCGAGCTTCTCGCGATCTCGATCCGCCGTCTCCAGCCGGCCTGGCCGTCCTGAACCACCTGGCCGCCGATGCGCACCTCACCGGCAGTGACCGGCAGCAGCCTGGCGATACAGCGGAGCAGGGTCGACTTGCCGCTGCCACTCGGCCCGATCAGTACGAGCACCTCGCGTTCAGCGACGGCGACATTGACGCCGTCGAGAACGACTTTGCTGCCGAACGCTTTGCGGACGCCGCTCAGCTCAATGGCGTACGCACCACCGAAGATGTCGGCGGCCACGCCGGCAGCAGGTTCATCCGCCTCTTGGGGAAGAGCGCCGGTCATGCGATCCGGAATCGTCGCTCGAGCCAGGATGACGTCAGTGATAGCGGATAGGTCAGCAGGAAATAGGCGACCGCCAGCGCGGTGTACAACTCGAGCGGCCGAAACGCCTGCGCCGCCTGCGTCTGAGCCTGGTAGGTGAGCTCCGGAACGGCGATTACAGACAGCAGCGACGAATCTTTCAGGAGACCGATGAAGATGTTTGCCGTCGCCGGAAGGGCCCGTCGTAGCCCCTGCGGCAGAATGATCCGCAGAATCGTCGAGTGCTTGCGGTAGCCGAGGACGCTGGCGGCGTCCCATTGACCTTGCGGGATCGATTGGATCCCGCCCGCGGAACACCTCGGCGAAGAACGCACCTGCATTCAGAGAGAGCGCAACAACGCCTGAGGTCACGGGCGACAGAGAGATGCCGGTGAGAATCGGAAGGACGTAGAACACCCAGATCAGCTGAACGAGGGCCGGGGTCGTCCGGAAGAAGTCGGTGTAGACGTACGCGATCTGGCTAAACGGAAACTTGTGCGAGAGCCGGAGGCCCGCGACGAGGAGCCCGAGCGTGCTACCGAACAAGAAAGACAACCCGCAGACCAGCAGCGAGTACTTGAGACCCGTGAGCGCGAGATGTGCCAACCGCGTCGTTGAAGACCGAGTGCCAATCCCAGTGATAGCGGGGGAATGTTTGACGATGAATCCCATGGTCGTCTCCCGGTGGACGCAGTTACGCCTCGAGGTCAGTGGGTGCCTCCGCGGGCCACATCGCCTGTGACCCGCGGAGCGCTCCCGACCCCATCCAGAAACCGAGCTGGAGCTAGCTCCAGTACGGCCTTGCCTACTTGAGCGAATTCGCGGGTGTCAACCACTCCTTCTGCAGCTTGGCGATATCCCCGTTCTTCGTCTCAGCCGCCAGGAAGGCGTTCATCTTGGCGCAGCAGCTGCCGGCTGCCCCTTAGGCAACCCCCAGGCCACACCGACCGGCAGGACACCGTACGGCGACTTCGCGAGGGCCGGAATGACGAACGAAGTGGTATTTCGCGACAAGCGCCGGAGCGAGGTAGGTCGACGTGGCAAGACGCGTCGGCGCGTCCACTCAGCACCTCCGAAACAAGACTGGCGATGCTCGCGTTCGGGAGCGCCCGCATTTTCGCCTTGGGCAGATACGTGGTGACCGCAGTCTCATTGTCGGATCCTGTCACGACGGCGACGGTCACGCTCGAGCTTGTTCAGGCCCGCGACCGAGCTCAAGCTTCTTCGAGTTGCCGCCAGCGCGAAGAAGGACGTCCCGGTCTGGTAGTACGGCTTGGTGAATGCGATGACCTTCGCGCGCTCGGCGCGTCGCGTTGATGTCTGCGCCGATGATGTCGTACTTGTCGCTCTGCAGGCCCGCGACGATTCCCGGTCCAACCTGTGTGACGAACTTCGCCTTGACGCCGAGATATGCGGCGAGTTTCTGGTCGAGGACAGGATCAAAGGATGTCCACTTCCCCGATGAAGTCGTGAACTCGAACGGCGGATCCTGCGCCACTCCGATAGTGATGACACCCGCCTTCTTGATCGCGGCGAGCTCGTCGTTCGACGCGCTCGTGGCCGTCGCTGAGCTAATAGCAGCGATGCCGCAAGCGATCACCGCGGCGACCGCAAACGCTCCCCGAAGCCGTAACTTGAGTCCGAACATGCTGTCCACTCCCCTCTCCTAACACTCGTACTCAGGTGCCGCGATTCGCTTGCCTGGACGGCTGGCTCGCGACGGTGACCAACTCGCCCCTCCATCCGCGTATTTGCTCGGCTCGCTCTAGCCACCGAGCCACACAACCGCGTCGATCTCGACGTCCATCCCAACCAGATCGGACTGGATCGTCGTCCGTGCCGGGAACGGTTCGACGAAGAATTCGCGGTACACGGCGTCGTACTCGTCGAAATGGGCGAGCGTCGAGAGGTACGCCCCGACCCGCACAGCGTCATGGAGCCTGCCACCCGCCGCCTGCGCGACCCGGTCGAGATTACGAAGCGTTCGCCGCACCTGCTCGGACACGGTGTCGCCGACCCGAAGACCATTTTCGTCGAATGGGCCCTGCCCGGCCAGGAACAGAAGATCGCCGACACGGATCGCTTGGGAATAGCTCCCGGAAGGCGGCGGAGCGTCGGCCGCTCGGATTGGTTGGCGTGGCATCAAGCGGCTCCTTCGTTCATGTTGATCGTTCCGACATCCGCGTTCATCGCCCACGCGAGATGCGCCCGCATAGCCGCAGCGGCACCGTCTGCGTCACGCGCAGCGATCGCCTGAGCGATCGCGACATGCTGTAGCGCAACGGTCCGCGTCTGCTCCGGTTGCAAGACGGAGAGTTCCCACAGGGTCGAGATCACCTCGCGAATGTCCCGCGAAACCGCCGCGTAGATCGCATTGCCACTCGCGACCGCGATCAGACTATGGAACATCCGATCAGACGCAGGGACCTTGCCCGGATCACCGCGCTCCGCCTCGGAGGCCATCTGCGCGGCAAGGTCGTGAAGCTCGGCAATCTCCGCCGGCGTTCCACGCTCGGACATCCAGGCCGCGCCTTGCGGCTCGATCAGGAGCCGAAATTCGTACGTGTCCCGAATGATCGGCGCAACCCGCCGCTCCGCGCGCAGCGCTCCTTGCACCACCGAACTGAGGATGTCCCAGCTCGCCATCGGCAGCACTTCAGTCCGCTTGCCATGCTGCACCCTCACGAGTCCCAGCATGAACAAGGTCTGCAGCGCCTCACGCGCCACGGTCCTGCTGACCTCAAACCGAGCCACAAGCTCCTCCGTCGACGGGAACGCTGCCGCAGCCGCGAGGCGCCCGGAGACGACCTCCCGCGCGAGCAGAAGCGCGAGCCGCTCGCGCAACCGCGGCTCGCGTTGAACCAAGTCGTCCGCCTGAAATGGGCTCTCCGGCTGCGCAATCAGGTCCGGCATCAAAGCTCCAACGTCGCCATATGACCGTCGAGAAGCCCACGCGAGATATCCGTAAGGGTTTGCGACGGCTGCCGCAGGCCATCGTCTTCCAGCACACCGCGACAACGGAGAACGTGTTTTGCACAGGCGTTGTAATGGTCAATCGACTGCATCTCGAACACAAGCACCGGCAGCAGCTGCGCGAACAACGCGGACGCCGCCTGGACGTCACCCGCACCATCCAGCTCGTAGACACGAACGAGACGGTCGACGAGATCGACCCCGGGAATGATCCCCGCGGCACCGATCGCGAGGCAATCGCGCTGGTAGACGCCTCCATCTCCACCCCAAACAGCGAAGTCCTCCCCCAGCTCCTCGATCCAGCGGCCCAACTCTGCCGGGCCGGCCTCGAGCTTCACCAGACGGACGTTCTCGGCCAAACGACCGACCTCAGCCACGAGACCAGCGCCAAGCCCGACGCCGAGATACGCGGGCGCGTCCTGAAGCATCACCGGAATCGACACCTCCGCAGCGATAGCAGCGAAATACGAGACCAAATCCGACCCCGACGCGGCAGACCCAACCGGAGCGGGAATCACAACGCACGCGGCACCGGCCCGCTCTGCATAACGAGCGAGACGTTGGGAGGTACCGAGATGCTCGCCCCCGACCCCAACAAAGACCGGCACCGCTCCCGCGGTCTCATCCACGATCGCATCCGTAAGCCGCTCCCGCTCCTCGGCATTGAGCTTCAGCACCTCACCGGCTAGACCAAATGCCACGAGACCGTGCGAACCCGACTCGATCGCAAAGCGAACAACCCGCCTCTGGCTCTCAACATCGATCCCACCGTCCCGAGTGAACGGCGTGCAGATCGCCGGGAAGATGCCCCGCCACGCCGCGGCTCTCACAGTCATCTACTCAGTAGCTTATCATCAGAGATGAAGTCACTTCAGCGTTCATTGTCGAGGTAAAGCGCGTGACCTCGCTTCTTCGGCCCGAGGGCCAATGCGGGTCAGAACGCGCTCGTGCGGAACCCGGGATCCGGCTGGCCTCGGCGGCTCCTATCAATGACCGCTCCGGGAGTGAATTACAGCTCCAAGGAGCTTGAGCGTCCGTAGCGAGTTAGCAACGCGAGGGTCGCACGTCCCGTTTGCGTACGTCAATCGCCGGTTGGGCGGTGGTCCTTCCGCTTGTCTCCGCAGGCGGCCCATGGGCGGACCCAGAGTCGGAAGCGCCCTCGCGCGTTCAGGCACTGCACCGGCACTAGTCAAAGCTCCGGCAACTGCGGCCAGAGGAGGTCGGTCGCGAGGGGCGGCTGGCGTTATCGACTAGGCCTGCCGTGCCCCGTCCGTTCGACCGTCCTCGACATTCCGATGTTTGAGTCGGCGGACTGACGAGCAAGACATACCAACGTCGGCGCCTTCGCGCGGCGCTCGACTCCGGGGTGTCCGGTCAGTCCCGCGGTTTTCCGGGCTTGGCGTGCCCCTTCTTCTCACCCCGATGGCCCGGCGGGACGTGAGCGGCGGCCGGGTTTGCCGGGGCGAGCCCAGCGCACTGTCGGTCGTACACCAGTGCGGCTTGGGCGGCCTGGCTCTTCGGCTCGAGCTGCAGCGCACGCTGAAGGTAGGGCATCGCCTCGGTACAGCGACCGAGCCGGACGAGTGTCTGGCCGAGGTTGAAGTTCGCGTACGCGGTGACAGGGTTCGTGGGATCGCTGAGCCCGCCGACCGCCTGCTGTAGAAGGGGAAGGGCAGCGGCGTAATTGCCGGCCAGGAGCAACCGGTAGCCGCGCGTGTTGAGGTCGCTCGCGCCGGCCTGTGTCAGTGGAGACTTCGGGGTAGCCCCCTTGGCCGTCGTCGTCGGGGTTGTGGTGTGTGTAGGTCTCGTGAGCGTCTTGACAGCCGGCGGCGCGGCCGTGCGTCCCGTTCCGAGCAGCGAAGCCGCCGTGATCGCGCCGCCCGCGAGGAGCGCCACTGCTATGCCCGTTGCGAACAGCGCCGGCTTGCGGCGCCGGGATCGGCGGCGAATCACCTGGGTCGGGAAATCGGCTGCAGCGACAGGCGAGAGCCGGCGCGTGACGGCGCCTTCTTCGTGCTGACAGGCGAGACGGAGGGCGGCAACAAAGGCGCGGCTGCTCGGGAACCGGTCGGCCGGCAGCTTGGCGAGGGCACGGTCGAACACAGCGTCGACTGTCGCGGGCAGCGACGGGTTCTGCTTCGCCGCTGAAGGGACCCGCTCGTAGGCATGGGCTGCGGCCTCGGCCGTCGCCGAGTCGCGCGCGAATGGTCGCGTCCCGGTCAGGAGCTCGAACGCGACGACGCCGAGCGCGTAGCGGTCGGTGGCAGACGTCACTGCCTGGCCCTGCGCCTGCTCGGGTGAGAGATAGCCGACCGTTCCCAGCACCGTCCCCGTCAGGGTGAGCGAATCGAGCCCCGCTGCCGTTGCGATTCCGAAGTCGGCGACGCGGACGCGGCCAAGCTCATCGAGCAGCAGGTTCGCAGGCTTCACGTCGCGGTGCACGACCCCCCGCTCATGGGCCGCATCGAGCGCCGAAGCTGCCTGCTCGAGCCAGGCTAGGGCCTTTGCCGGGGATTGCGCACCGTGCCGGAGCACCTGTTCGAGCGTGCCACCGCCCAGGTACTCCATCACGATGAACGGTCTACCCCGCCACTCCCCGACATCGAAGATCGTGACCGTGTTCGGCTCATCCGAGAGCCGCGCCGCCGCAAGCGCCTCCCGCCGGAACCGCTTCCGCACCTCCTCGTCGGCAGCCAACCGCTCCGTAAGCACCTTGATCGCAACAACACGATTCAGCACCCGATCGAGGGCACGGTACAAATCCCCCATCCCGCCAGCACTCACCCAGACCGGATCGCCGTACCGCGGCGGACACACATCCCGATCGACCGACACCATCTCAACCCCCGACCTGATCTACGCAACCGGCAAGAGCACGGCTGCGACTCCCCAGGGTAGGCCAAACGACGACACCGTCGCCCTGGACAGCGATGCAGCCTCTGCGGCGAGCTCGGCGGGACGAATCAACGCCACGTTTCGCCGACACGTTCGTCCAGCCGCCGAGACTCTAGGGTGAGTACTGCGGTGTCCCGACCGCCCTGGACGTTCGAGAGCAACTCTCACTCGTATCCCGGTTGAGTTGGGCCGGGATCAGTTCAAGCCGCCGTCAGAATAGTTGGCAGGAATCGCCGAGTCGCCGCACCCAGGCAACACGGACGCGCAACAAGCATGACGCCGGCTTCCCCTCGTCGAAGGCGCTCGGCAAAGTGCGCGACGGCTTTGAAATCGAACTAACTCTGAAATCGAACTGACTAAGGCGCGACTCCCGAAGGTCGTCTCTGCTCAAGAAGCTCCCCGCCACGAAGGCCCCCGGCCGGGACCAACGGACGCGACGGCAATTTTCGCTCGATCGCCTCGCGAAACATGACGCGTGCCTTCTTTTCGTCCATCACCGGACGCTGGCCACTCGCCCTGCCGTCAAGGCTCTCAAAGCGTCCCACGCGCTGTGTTATGCACCCCGTTGGGTTTTTCCAAACGCGTCTGCGGCACCCGGCGCCGGCGGCAAGGGAGCTACCGCCCAAAAAGCCGGCCCTTCCCCTGATCCCGGTTTCGGTGTGGTCAGCGCGACCGAACGAGCAACCAGAACGGGTCCAGATTCGTGTCCAGCTACCAACCGGCCTTAGGCCATCACAAAGCCGCGACGCTCAGGTTCACGACGATCAGATATACGCCCCACCGGTGGCCCGTGAGCGCGACGAGGCCGTCAACGAGGAATGCGGGCAGGCGAGGATGCTCACCAGTCGCCAGAGGCGTAGATGAGCTGAGTGTGCGCGGCCACTCATCGATGTCCCAGTTTGGCGACCTTCTGGCGTCAGTTGCGAACGCTCGTGCACGACAGCGTGGCTGTTCGAAGACGCACGCTAGGGTCACTGGGCAGCAGATGATCGACGCCGAGGCGCTTACCAGGATCCAGCAGATGAGCTACGAGCGAGCGGCTACGGCTCTCCGCAGCGCCTGGCCGTCCGAGTCAGCGATGGGCGCCGTGCAGCTCGTCGGCTTCCTGACGGACCACCACTACTGCGTGCTGGCGACCGTGACGCCGAAGGGACTGCCGCAGGCGCGCCCTATTGCCTTCACCGTGCTTGGCTCCTCGTTTTGGTTCGCGACGGTTGGGGGTGCTCGTCTGCGTAACGTCGAGCGAACGCCGTGGGTGTCTTTGGCTGTGACCGAAGGCGACCGCGGTGGCCACCGAGTCGTCGTCGTCGACGGCCCCGTTACAGTCCATGACAACTGTGACGAGCAGTTGCTCGTCGCCTGGGAGGAGCGGCACGCGTCCCGAGCCGAATGGGCGGCAGCATGGCTAGAGGTCCGGCCAACGCGGCTCTTCTCGTACGCCGCCGAGACCTGACACTGCTCAGGGGTCAAATTCCGAACACTCGCGCAGGCCATGGCTTCCCTCTGACCCGCCTCAGTGTCTTGCCATGACATCTCGGAAGACGGAGGCCGATTGCGTCTGCTCGGGGGCCGTTGCCGACGCGGAACGGCCTAGAATCGCCCGGTGCGATCGGTCGCGGCTTCGGATGGACGCACCCTCACCGTTCGTGAGGGCGGCGATCCGCAGGGGTTCCCGGTCCTCTCTATCTCGGGCACGCCCGGTTCGAGCACGCTGTATGAACCCCACACGCGCGACGCGGCCGAGCGTGGCATCCGCCTCTTCTCGTACGACCGGCCGGGCTACGGCGGCTCAACACGACAGAAGGGCCGGAAGGTCGCCGATTGCGCCGCCGACATCGCTGCCGTCTGCGACGCCCTCGGCGTCGAGCAGTTCTGTGTCTGGGGGATCTCGGGTGGCGGCCCGCACGCGCTCGCCGTCGCGGCGCTCCTGCCGGACCGGGTGATCGCCGCCGCAGCCCTGGCCTCGGGTGCACCGTACGATGCCGAGGGTCTCGACTTCTTCGAGGGGATGGATGAGCTGAACGTAGAGGAGTTCGGCAAGATTTTCGAGGGCGAGGACGCCCACCGCGCTTCGATGGAGAAAGAGCGCCACGACTTACTCACGGCGACGCCCGAGCAACTCGTCGAGCTGTGAGGAGAAGAGCGCACCGAACCTCTACGAGAACTACGAGGCTCTTGCGCGATCGTGATAAATGACCTATGCCGATTAGCGCCTCTAGGAAGGTGCCGGCCAACAGCATCGCGGCCAGTCGTCGACGCTGTCCGCCGGCCACGCGCCGGTACCGATGGCCTCGCCTACCTGTGCGTCGGCGGCTCACCTCAGCCGTCGTTCCGGCCCAACAGCAAGCTCGGCTGACACGAACAATGGGAGGACGGCTCCGTGTGCCCTGAGAAGAGAGTCAGTCTATGACGATCACCGTGGCGCAGCCTTACGAAGATCTGCGCTTCATGACGCCGCTGTCGGAGCAACGAGCGGACACGCTCGTCAGCTTCCTTGCACGCGATCTGCGAGGCGTGGTGCTCGACATCGGCTGCGGCTGGGGCGAACTGCTCCTGCGCGTCATCTCTTCAGCCCCCGATGCGGTTGGATTCGGCATCGACCTCGACAGTGAGTCGATCGAGCACGGCCGTGAGCTTGCCGCGCAGCGTGGTCTCAACGAACGAGTCACTCTCGTCTGCGGGAACGCGAAGACCGAGAGCCCGAAGGAGGTGGATGCCCTGATCTGCATCGGTGCCAGCCAGATCTGGGGTCCACCAGTCGAGGACAAGCAGCCGCTCGATTACGCGAGCGCGCTCATGGCGCTTCGAACGAAGGTATCGCCGGGGGCTCACGTCGTCTACGGCGAGGGCATCTGGTCGCAACCGCCCACTCCGAAGGCAGTGGAACCCCTTGCCGGCAGACTCGACGAACTCGTCTGCTTGCCCGAACTGGTCGACATCGCGGTCGCCCAAGGGTTCATGCCCGTTTCGGTCCAGGAGGCGAGCATTGACGAGTGGGACGAGTTCGAGTCCGGGTTCAGCGCTCGTTACGCGAGATGGCTCAGCGAACACAGTCCCGACCATGCCGACGCCGACGAAGTCCGCGCTAAAGCAGCACGCCAGCGAACCGCTTACCTGCACGGCTACCGCGGGACCCTGGGCATGGCCTACCTCTCCCTGCTCGCAGTCTAAAAGCCGATGATGAACCGGCCGATACCCGCAGCACCACCGCAGGATGTGAGAGCTATCGATGCCGGGGCGATGCATCGTGACGAGTTCGCGCGGGCGGGCGTCTACCTCGACACGGCCAGGTCGGGTTGCCGGCGAGAAGCGCGCTGCGCGAATTTGGCGCGGCCCACGTCCGCCTGGACAAAGTCGCTTTGGCGCAGTTGCCGGACCCGCTCCGTGAGCTCATCTCGTCTGGGCCGATGGCGCATCTAGCGACGATCAACCCCGACGGTAGCCCTCAAGTGACCGTCATTTGGATCGGGCTGAGGACGATGAGTTCGTGAGCGGACACCTCAGCTGGTATGCGAAGTTGCGGAACACATCCGCACCCGGAGAAAGTCACCCGGACAGAACGGCGTCCGCGAAAGAGCCTTCGGCTCGCTCAAGTACGAGCACCTCTATCGCATTCGAGATCGACGACGGCCACCAAATCGGCCTCGAAGTCGAGACGTACCGGCAGCTCTTCAACACCATCCGAACACACGAAGCGATCGGCATGCGCCGCCACCTCGAAGCCATTACCGACCGGTCAGGGCGGGTGCCAGCGATCGCCCAACGGTCCGCGCCAGAAATCGCGTTTCCCGGGCACCGGACGCGATCGTGGCCTTGCAACCGTCGCCGAGGGCTCGATCTATCCCTTACTGGGACGATTGGAGCGCGACGGCGTCGTCGAGACATACCGGGCTGCAAGCAACCCGGATGGGACGCGAACACCGGCTGGGGTAGTCCGAACGCGCAAGCACTCATCCCGCTGCTCGCCCGCTACGCACGCTCGTAACCGGCGTCGACCGCGCTCCAACAGGCACGCAACCTCGCCGAACGCACCGCAAGCCCAACCGGCAGGCGAGCGCGCATACTCTGGATCAGTCTCACTGCCTCTTCAACGGGTGAGAACTCGATCTCTCGCTCCAAAGAGTTCGGGTCCCTAACACCCTCGGACTCGCAGAGACGCATGTATATGTCTGTTCTTTGTGGGCCACCGGGAGCGGCAGCGTTCTGGCTTAGCGTCGTAGTACCTCGGCCAGGTCGAGATGTCCTGCGAAGTCAGCCGGGTAGCCGGTGATGGTCTGCGTGGGGAGCTTGACGGTGTTGGTGCCGACGGTTACGTCATGGAGCGCTCGAACCGATTCTAGACCGGATGCGGCGGTTGACGAACGCCTCAAGGTATGGCGTCAGGTGAACCGGTGACGAAACGCACCGCTGGCCGGCCCGAGGTGCAGGTCCGCAACTCTGAGCGCGCCGCGGCACCAACGTTGCTGACAACGCCTACTACCGCACGCCTTTCCGATGCTGAAGGCGAACCGCTCATGCGCAGGCGTCCGCACATACTCTGGATCAGTCTCATCGGCTCTATTCCCTCAGCTCAGCCCTCTGAGCGGCTCAGGCGCCAAGACGCTTACCCACGCGAGGTTTCGCGGCACCGAACGCTAGATCGCGCCGCTAAGTCAGAGCCTGGCGATCGGTCTTCGAGCGTGACGATATGGTCAGCGAGTTGAGAGCGATCGAAGTCCGAGCAGCGGCTGCAGATGAGGTGCCGAAGGTGGCGGCGGCGCTGGCGGATGCGTTCGTCGACGACCCCGTGTTCACGTTCCTTCGGCCGGGCCGTCTACGGCAGAGGGCGCGGCTACGAACGATGTTTGTTGCCGAGATCGAGCTGTACGTGCTGGCGAACGGGGGGACGGTGTGGACGACGTCGGGGTATGACGGCGCGGTTGCCGAGCTACCACCCGGCGCCTGGGAGATGCCGAAGTCGGCGACGGGGAAGGAGACACTCAAGTGGATGTGGGCGTTCAGGACGCGGTTGCCGCGCGCGATCAGGGTGCAGCGCGTGATGGCGGAGCGACACCTACGTGAGCCTCACTTCTACGTTCGAACGGTCGGTGTGCGCACCGCTCTACAGGGACACGGCTTGGGATCGATGCTCATGCAGCCGACGCTCGAAAGAGCCGATTCGGCTGCGCTTCCGACGTACATCGAGGCCAGCAGCGAGCGTAGCGCGGCACTGTACGAGCGGCTCGGCTTCCGGCACATGGGCGTGTTTGAACTGCCAGAAGGCGGCCCGCGAGTTTGGCCGATGCGCCGGCCTCCGGCAGGGGCCCACGACGGCCCTCACGGCTGAGGAGATCAGCGGCCAGCGGTCATTCCCGACCGACCCCGAGCGCGCGTCATGCCTGAACGCTCAACGCCAGACCACCGTGCGAACCGCACTATGAACGGGCAGAGGTTCATCGTCACGACAAGTCACCGCCTCGGCTGACGAAGACCACGACCCGGACTCCGACGCGACGGCTGCGTAAACGGAAACGGCTAGCGAAACGTGGGCTGAGTTGAACCGCAAGCCGTCGGATGCTCAGGGCGAAGGCATCTACCCGCGCACAGCGCGCGCCAAGACAAATGGCCGCAAGCGCATACGGGAGTTGGTCAGAGTTCTGACGCGCCCGCCTCGGGAGCCTCGGGCGCCGCTGGCTCGCTTTCATTCATGGTCGCTTCCGTAGTCGCGCCCGAACCGAACAACATGTCAGGGGTCGGATGACTGAATGGCGGGTTGACCGACCGGCCCATTCGCGCTGCGAGCACCGCGAGTGTCAGAAGGCTGACGACGAGCGTGGCCGCGAGAACGAATGGGTCCTCCGCAAAGGTAGCGACGCCGATGGCCGCCAGCATGACCGTGAGAAGCGTGGAGGTGACAGTCACGCTTATCTGATGTTCGTCGCGACGTCGAGGAAGTCAACCTCGTCGACGCTCTCGAATGCCTGTGCTTCGTCGGTCCGGCTGTCGGCCGCCAACAGCCACAACACCAGTAGTACGGCGACGGCGAACCCGCCTGTCACGAAGCCGGCCAGGAGTGGGTAGCTCATGTGACAAGGCTTATCCCCGGCATGTGTGTGAGAAACCGCTCAACGTCAGGAGAGAGAAAAGATTGGTAATGGAGACGCAAAACGCAGATTCGCTTGGCAGAAACACGGCCTCCTCAACTTCGAAGCGTCGTCGTAGCTCCCTCGACGACAAGGGAGAGTTCTGCGGCATGCCGCCGCTTCAGGGACCGGACACGTGCCTAGTGCACACTCAGGGCCTAGGCAGAACAGTCGAAGCGGGCTAGCGAGGTTTCCGCAACCGTCTCCAATGTCCGGTTGCGAAGCGCCAGGCTGCCCAAGGTCAGGTTTACGACGAACCTAAGCGGCGAGTCCTCGTCCGATCCGCCCAGCGCCTGAATCATTCGACACCGCAGGCCATCCGAATCGGTTGCGGGGCCGCGAGCCGACGGAGCTCTCCGTCGGTTCCGAACGCACCGGACGCCCCGCAGGCGTTGAAGTGTCCTTTGCCAGCGCGTCCTAAACACCGCGAGCCGTTCACCAATAAAAGCCGCAAACACGTCTCCGTATGGGAGAAGCCCGCGTAAACCACGATCCCGCCTCGCGCGAACGACACAAACGGCATTGCTGACGGCACAGGCGGCGTTCCTGCCGCCTCAGGGCCAAGCCGAAACAAGCGCCCGACGACGAGAGCCTAGGCGATCTGCGCTAGCGAGGCCGCATCGCCGACCGACTATGACGTTCACCTGGTACGCCTTTCCGCCGAGCACGAGGGAGGCGGCCGCTCCCCGTCCGGCACTTGGTCACAAATCGCCGGCGAGGTCTACGAGCTCGCGCGGAAAACCTGGTACACCTGCAGTTGCTTGGGTGTTCCTTTTGACGGTGCCTGCCGGGCATGTCCGGGCGTCCCTTCAAACCGCGAGCGGACGTCCGACCACCGTCGGAGGAGGCGGGTCGGCCAGCAACCGGATGACCTTCTCCGCAAGGTCGGCGCCCGGCAGATCCGGTGGCCGTAAAGCTAGACGGGCTCGCTGGTCGGAATCGTCAGGTCCGTCGATGCTCCAGCACGGATCCCGCTAGCCCGTTCCACAGACGTGCCATACATTGCCCGCCAGAGTGCCTCGTTAGTCGGAGCAGCGGTTCACGTGGCGCACTTGGGTAGTGATCTTCGCGCCTCTATATTCGAACGAGCAGAAGGTGCGCGTCGGTGATGGCTTTTGCGACGTCGCTGAGTTTCGTGCCGGTGCGCTGTGAGTGTGTCTTGAGGAGTTGGTGGGCGGCGTCGGCGTCGATTGAGTTGCGGGCCATGAGGATTCCTTTGGCTTGTTCGATGATTGCACGGCGGCCGAATGCGCCTTCGAGGTTGTGGAACTCGGCGAAGCGGCGCAAGGTGATGTCGAGCGCGTTTTGCAGGTCGCCTGCGTCTTCGCCCATCACGACGTAGGCGAAGACGCCGCGCTTCGCGGCTTCGGTCACGTAGCCCTCGTCGGTGGTGTCGAGGAGCGCGATCACAGGGCAGGCGGCTTCGTGAACGATGTTGCCGATCATTTCGAGGGCGTGGGCGTTGTTGAGGCCGAGGCCGACCAGGGCAACGTCGGGTAGGTGTTGGCGGCTGAGGGCGCCGACCTGTTCTACGTCGAGAACGCGGGCGACGATCTCGTGGCCGAGTTCCTCAACGACGGTTGTGATGGCGTCGAGTCGTTCGTCCGTTTCGTTGGCGATCAGGATCTGTAGGCGGGGAGAAGCTTCAGGCTTGGCGGACTCTGCGAGAGGCATGAGGCGATTCTGCCTGTAGGGTGAGGAGGTTCGCGACGCCAGACCCGCGCCGCGAAGAAAGAGCAAGGCTGCTTCTCATCGACAGAAGCGCCGCTGTATTGCCTGTCGCGTTCCTCATTGACCGGGGGCGGGGCTGGTCCGGATGTCCGATCTCGGGCATCCGGACTGGCCGATTCCCCCAACCGGATCAAAGAGGGAGCCCCATGAGGAACGACGACACAGGCTCGACAGCGCCAACGGTGAACGTCCAGTGGCCACGCGAGGGGGTTGCCGTAGTCGTCCTCGGTGGCGAACACGACCTCAACTCGGCCGCACAGCTGCGCCTAGCGCTGACGCAGACCCTTGAGAAGTCCGTTCACCTTGTCGTCGATCTGAGCTCGACGAAGTTCATCGACTCGAGCACGATCGGCGCGCTGATCTCGGCGAAGGCTCGCGCGGACGCCGACGAACGTCGGTTCAACCTCCTGCTCGGCACTGAGCCGATCATCGAGCGTGTCCTCGAAATCACCGGCGTGCTCACCGTCCTGAACCGAGTCCACCGGCTTGAAGATGCCATTGGCCGGTAGATCCCGCTCGGAACCCGCCTTCAACATGGTGGCTCACTTGAGGAAGGCCGCTAGAGAACGTGCGACCTCGGCAGGAGCGTCTTCGGCTTGGTGGTGGCCTGAGTCGATCGTTCTAGCCGAGAGCGGGCCGGCAACCCATTGTCGCCAGATGGCAATTGGGTCGCCGTGGATGTCGATGTCGTCACGAGCGGACCGCAGGAAGAGCATCGGGCAGGCGATGCGCCGTCCGGCCGCCCGGTCGACCTCCTCGTGTGCACGATCGATCCGAAGGCCGGCGCGGTAGTCCTCACACATACCGTGGACAACAGCGGGATCGTTAAGGGCCTCCCAAAGCTCGGCGTGTGCCTCTACACCCATGATCTCTGGTGGTGGCGTCTGATACCACGCGGACGGGTCAGAGCAGATGACGCGTTCCGCCGGCTTGTCGGTTTGGCCAAGGAACCACCAGTGCCACCAGGTGCGTACGAAGTTCTCGTTGAGCCGCTCGAGATGTTCGAGTACGGGGAGGCCATCCATGATCACGAGACGACGTACGCGTTGACGGTGGTCGAGGGCCAGCCTCAGCGCGACAAGCGCGCCCCGGTCGTGCCCGACTACATCGAACCGTTCGTATCCAAGCACGTCCATCAGGGCAACTACATCGCTCGCCATCGCCCGCTTGGACGACTGGGAATGGTCAGGCTCGTCGGGCGGCAGCGTCGACCGCCCATAGCCGCGCAAGTCGGGACAGACCACGGCATGCCCTTCTGCCAACCGTGGAGCGACGCGATGCCAGGTTGCGTGCGTACGTGGATGCCCGTGCAGCAAGACGACAGGCCGTCCCTGACCACCGTGGCGGACACGCAACACCACCTCGCCGACATCTATTTCCTCGAGAGTGAACCCGGCGAACATGATTCATGTGTTCCCGGTTCACCAAAAAGAACACGGCTCGCCGTGAGTCATGCGGATGCGGATGCGATTCTCGCTGACCGTCGCACCGGCCGCCGCCTAGCCGCGCTGCTCGACATCGAACATCGCATAGGCGCCACCCAGACTCGCAGCCCCTGCTCGCCCCTCCTGCAGCCATAGGAGATCGACGCCCGAATCGAGTCAAGTGAGATGACGCTTGGCGCAGCCGAGAGCTATGTCTGCGTGTCGGCTTCTTTCTCCTCTCCAGTCCAGGGCGCTATGTCGTCCAATCTGCTGCTTCGTTGCACGACCATGTCGACCGCGTCGTCGGCAGTCCAGACCCAGATCATGTCGGTGTCCGGGTAGACGACCGCGCCAACAGTTGCGCCTGAGGACGAGAACATCGCAACGCGGGCAGTCGACCCGCTGTTGTTCCGTACGAGGTGCGCACCAGCGGGACCAGCCGGAAAAAAGACTAGGTCCAAAGGCTCGAGCTGCTCCTCGCCATCCGGGTGCCGCAGAGTCGGAGTGCCCGAGACGACCAGCAGCCATTCCTCCTCCGGCTCCTCGTAGTGATAGGGGCTGACAGCCTGGCCCGGAGGTAGCTCATAGACGCTGAGCCCGGACCGCGCAGCGCCCAACGTCGCTCCGACTCGAATGCTGCTTCGCCGGAAACCGTCGGGAAGCTGTGGACGCGGCTCACAGGCAATCGCGCCAAGGTTGACTAGCGGAACCGAGTCAGTACCCATCAGGTTCTCCTTCGTAGGGGTGCCAACGAGACTTCCCAGACCGTCGAAAGTCATCGCAGCAGAACCTCAACCGCCCGAGGTCAATCCCGATCACTTCTCCTTCTGAGTGCACTCGCGCAGCCGACGTCGTCCTCGTCCGGGCCGATGATTAGATGTGTTTTCGCGCGCGGGAGATATCGTCTCGCCGTCGTGCTTCTTCTATCTCGCCGACTTCCACAGGGCCGCCCGGAACCGGATCGTCGTCGTGGTCGCGGTCAGGAGAAAGGAGTCGTGAGGCGAAGCTGCCGTCCCGTGCTGGCCGTCGCCGTCTTCGCATTCGTTCTCGTTGAGTTCGCGTTGCTCAGCTCGGCGTTCGCCTCTACGAGGGCGTACACGTTCTACTTCTTCCGCGGGCCGGGCGGGAACGTCGTCTGCGGCTATTTCGCGGGCGGTGGGGCCGGATCGGGCACGCCGTATCTGGACTGCGGCATCAAGTCGGTGTTGTCACCGGCCCCGCCGCGACCGACGAGCGCCGCCTGTGGGAATCTCGACTTCGCGAGCAATCGCGTACGGCTTCGACCGACGGGTCACGTGCAGGGCTTCTGTTCGGGCGACGTTGGCGTGCTCGCGGAACTCGGGAGCGCCCACCCTCTCCGCTACGGCGAGACGTGGCGTAGGGGTGCCTTCGCTTGCACCTCGACGCCAGCGTGGCTGACCTGCAACAACGGCGGCCAGCACGGGTTCGCCCTCAGCCGCCGACGCTGGCGAACTTTCTGACGGATGCGGAACCCGCTGCGGGACACGCGGGAACATTCCCGTACTCAATGTCATTCTCGGCCGGTGGTGGTGTCCGGCGTGGTTTGCAGACTCGGGTCGGCGGCGGCAGGAGTCGCGAACTGTTGGGGTCGGTTGCGGGGCCGCTCCACCAACAGGCAGCGGGCCAAGCGGCCCCGCGGCGTTCGGATTACCCCTTCCGGCCGGTTTGCGAAACATCCACCAAACGGAGGAGGCGCTCGCCTTGACTGGAGAACGGCTCCCCGTACGAGTCGCCAATCGCTTTGGCTGTGTCGGAGAGCCCATGGTCTGGATGGAACCAAGATTCAACAGCTCTCGGTTCGACCTCCCGTGGCCTCGAAGTTCCTGCAGCCTCCGATGCCGAAACCTGGGCGAATCGTGCGAGGGAGGAAGGCGCCTCTTCCCCGGGGGCGGGGGCCACGTAGTGCGGGCCAAGGCTCGACCTAGTACGCGCGCCGACCCGCAAATCTGACCGTAGCTTCGAAACCAGTAGCAAAGAAGGTAGGTCGGCAGTCCAATTGGGTTATGCGGCCAGCGGCCGGAGCGGCCCCGCGCAGTCCTTTCCGCTCGCGGGGGCTTGCGAAACATCTGCCAAGAAAATGGGGCCGCTCGCTTTTGCCCCTTTGGGGAGCGGCCCCGTGTGATGTCCGCCGATCCGACTCCACGGCTTGGCTATGTGAGGAAGGCGTGCTTACGAGCTCGACCGTAAACCGGTGCCGAGGACGACCGAGAGGGGCAGGCTGGATGGCTCTGCCTGCCCCTCTGTCGCCGTTCTCAGCCGCTACGACCCTTTACAGCCGTGAAAGTCCCGCCTTCGCGGCTTTCTCCGCCAGCTGCCCGGGGTCAAGGCCGAACTTCTCGAGCAGGGCCGCGTCATGTTCGTGGTCAACCTTTGCCGGCAACTCGTCAAGCGCCTGTTGAACCTTCTGCGACTGACCTTGCTTCTTCAACTCGTCAAGGACGAACTGCCTATCAAGATGCATCTTCCGAGCTCCCTCTCGTTTGGTATGACGGCCAGTGATCGAATCCCCCGCCTGCGAACGGATGAAACCCTCGCTGCCCGCCTGGCGGGTGACGGGACCCAGAAAGGTGCCCAAACCTTTTCATGGATGCCGGGCGAACTGACCTGCAGTTGGTCCTCGTTAGGACGGCCTCGCACTTGAGCGGTGCGTCTTCGAATAGCCGGAGTGACTACTGACGTAGCGGCAGTGCGAACTGCATCCGCACGGTCGTGCCCGTACCGGGTGCTGTGTGGAAATCGAAGCGGTCAGCGAGTGCCTTCATCAGCACGACGCCATAGCGGACGACCCGACACTCGGGGTTCGCGGTCGCCCCGACCCCGTGATCACTGACGACGGCCTCAACGTTCACGCTGTCCACGAGGACGGCGACTTTGACGTTCCCTGCACCTCCGGGATAGGCGTGGACGGCAGCGTTGCCGACGGCCTCCCCGACGGCGAGTTCGACCGCTCCCGTCGGCTCGATCCCGAACAGTTGCAGGTGCTCACGCACCTTGTGCCGGACGCGAGTCACCGAGTCGGCGACGGCTGGCACCGTCAGCAACAGCAGCGGATCCGAGGGGCGCCCACGAACGAGTGATACCTGTTTTCCGATCCTCAAAACCGTCTTATTGACCGACTTGCGTACGGCGTGAACGGCTGGTAGAAACGCCTACGCAGAGCGGCCAGGCCAGCGGCTGCTCACACCACCAAGCGGGTTCTTTTCTTCTGCAGTCCTGGTCGAGGAGAGGCGGTGTGAAATGACAGACCTGGTGACCTTGCGCTCCGGCGGAGTGCCAATCGACACCCCGATTGTGGAAGCGGCCGACGTTAGGGCAACTGGCTGATCCTGCCCCGGTCATCGTCGAGCTGCTTGATGACTTCCAGGACTACCGGCTCAGTAGGAACTGGCCGGCGATGCGCCGCCTGCTGCACCCGCAGGCCCGGCTCGAATCGCTAGCCGCGCCCGGCGCCGTGCTTTCGCCGCAGGAGTTGGTCGCGGCGATCGAGTCGGCGATGACGCGCGGGATGTACACGGTGAGGAACTGGGCGGTCGAATTGCTCGACGCGCACACCGCGATCGCCGACGGCCGCGTGCGCTACCGGACGAGCGCGACGGGCATCACCGACGAGGGACGAGTCTGGGTTTCCAGTGAACGCGATGGCCTGATCTGGCGGATGCGGATCCTCGCCACACGTGCAGAGGTGCTGGGCCGGCACCGCGATACCGGCATCGACCTGGGACTCTGAACCGGCCGAAAGTCGGTTTCAGCGCGCAAGTGCTGAGGCACTATCGGAGGTAGGGTCTGGCGTCTCGATGCTCGTGGGACGAGTGATGAGTTCGCGTGCGGGGCGACGTCAAGTCGTGAGGATCTGCGCCCGGAGCGCCGCCTTCTTCGCCTCATACTCGTCCTGCGTGAGCTTGTCGTCTTGGTGGAGCACGCCGAGTTGCCTTAGCTGATTCAGGACATCGACATTGTGCGGGTTCATCTTGCTGGGCGCCGCCGCGCGCGGCGTTACGAGCCAAAGGCGTTTGGCGGGGGACACGCGGCACAGATTCGTCGTTTGTGGCGTCGCGCGCTACTGGTCGAAAGGATGATTCCGCCGAGCGTCCAACTCGCTTGGTGTGCGCAGGGAGTTGACGGCGGTTCGCCTGTCTTGCTCCGCCGAGGTCTACTGTCGCGGCGCTACCGTTTTGTCGCAGATGGGCTTTGGTGGTTCTGAGGAAGTGGCGGGGTGACGAGGACGTCGGTTGATTCGTCGACCGGTGCGCTGCTCGTCAACGGCAAGCGAGTTTTCCCGATCGGTTTGTCGGACCCGCCGCCAGTTGCGAGCCTGGCCCCGAACGGTGACGCGGCTTGGGCCGAACTGGCGGCAGCCGGGGTGAGCTTCGTGCGCAACTACACGGAATGGACTGGTGCGGGACTCGCAGAACAGCTGATCTCGGTGCTGCAGGAGCTTGACGCCGCTTCGACGCACGGGCTGCAGGTCTGGGTTGCGCTCGCGGGCCTCGACGACGACCTCTCGCACCGGCCGCTGCTCAACCAGGTCGTCGCTGCGTTGAAAGGCCATCCAGGTCTTGGTGTCTGGAAGGGAGCCGACGAGCCGGCGCACGGCCACGTCCCGGTCGCCGGCTGCGTCGCGGTCTACCAGCATCTCCGCTCCACCGACCCCGACCATCCAGTCGTGATCATCGAGGCGCCGCGCGGGCCATCACTGACCCTGCACGGTTCCGATAGACCGTTGACGGCGGCTGCGGTCGCGCCGTATGCGGCCGCGTGTGACATTCACGGAGTCGATATCTACCCGGTCTCGAGCCCGCCCGGGCTGCACGCCGGGGGGCCACCCATCAATACCGACGTCAGCATCGTCGGCGACGTGACCCGGTTGATCGCTGACGCGTCCGGCCGCAAGGCGATCTGGACGACCTTGCAGATCGCCTGGAGCGGCGTGCTGCCCCCGCATCCGCTGCTCTTCCCGACCTTGCCGCAGGCCAGATTCATGGCCTATGACGCAATCGTCGCCGGAGCACGCGGACTGTTCTTCTTCGGAGGTCACCTGAAGCAGGCGATGAACCCGGCCGACCGGCAGCGCGGCTGGAACTGGACCTACTGGCAACACGTTCAACGGCCACTCCTAGAGGAACTGACCGCCCCCGACCACCAACCCGCCCTGACCGCGCCCGCCTCTGCGCATGCCGTCACCGCGAGCTCCGCCGACATCGCCCTCAGCACACGCGAGGCAGCAGGCTTCCTCTACCTGATCGCTGTCCGCAGAAGCCCGACCACCACCGGCCTCGTCCGCTTCAGCGGCCTACCAGCCACAACCACCCACGGCACCGTCCTCCCACACCCCGGCGGCAACCCTGCCCGACCAATCACCGCCAACACCGGCACCTTCACCGACCCCAGCCCCTACCACCCCCACAACGCACGCGTCTACCGCTTCCCACTCGCTTCGTAACAGCCGTCCCGCCTGATTAAACGTCGCGCCTCGCAGATTCCCAGGTTGCCCCGCGGGCTGACCCCCTCCAGGGAGAGATTCGTTGGCTCACGCACCGGCCGGAAGCAACTGGCGCCTGAATCGCGTTGTTTGGAAACGCTACCTCGAAGGAAGTACTGAGCCGAGTCACTCGAAAGGAGGAAACATGAGCGAGACATACGAGGAGCAGGGCGACGGCCAGCAGGGCGGCAGCCAGCAGGGCGGCAGCCAGCAGGGCGGCAGCCAGCAGGGCGGCAGCCAGCAGGGCGGCAGCCAGCAGGGCGGCAGCCAGCAGGGCGACGGCCAGCAGTAGTGCACTCGTACGTTGAGAGGCTCTCGCCCGTCGATTGACGGACGAGAGCCTCCGACGATTTCCCCTTTCGCGTGGGCCGACGAACCTCTGCGGACCCGTCGCCGGATAGGTCGCAAGATTTGAGCCCCATCGACCTCTGGCGCGAGGATTCAATTTGCTTGACCCGATCTCTCGACGAGCAACCGAACCGCCCGGCCTAGAACCCCTCCGCGCGAGCCGGCGCCGGCAGCATTAAAGGGGACATTGCGTGAGACCAGCCGGGCGCTACGGTCGACGGCTTGCGGTTGCTACTGTCGCTTGGGGTTGGCGTCCGGGCTTTGGTCGTCCTGGCAGGCCGCCCGAGTCAAGGTCGCTCAGCTGCAGCGGGAGATCGACGAGGGCGAGAAGCATCCGGTCGAGGAGAAGATCATCGAGGAGACCGATGTCGCCCTTGCCTGACGTGGCTCATCTCGTCGCTTCATTAGTCCCGCTGTAGACAAGCCGGGCAGTGGCCTGATGTCCTTCACGCTAGGTCGGCAGTTCGGCCTCTGCCAGCTCGGCAGAGGCGGAACTGAGATGACGTGGTCTTAGCGGGCCAGGAACGGATCGACGTAGAAGCCGTCGAGCGAGAGCGTCTCGTTCTTCTGCAGTCCCTCGACCTTGAAGTCGAAAGCGACCGCCGTGACGCCGCGTGCGCTGGCAGCGGAGAGGATGTTGACCGCAATCGGGATCGCGATCGACGGCGCCCAGCTCGACCCAACGCGCAATTTTGCGAGCGTGAGGTGTTGGATGTTGCCGTTCAGGTCCTCGTAGAGGACATCGACCTTGACGTCCGACTTGCCGTTGCCGCCGGTGTCCTTCATGAACAGCCGGATCGTCGGGTTGGTCAGATCGACGCACATCGCCGGGGTAACGGCCTCGGAGTCGCCCTGGGCGAACAGCAGAGAGTTCGATCCGGCAGTGAACGGGTCATGGTCTGTGGCGACGGTGGTGTGCTTGAAGGACCAGCCGGTCGTTGTCGAGAGGTCGCCTTGCGGTGCGAGTGCATAGCTGGCCCAGTCACCCCAGGGCGCGAACACCTGTGTGGCGTTCTGGAAGCCGCAGGTTGCGGCGGCCGCGAGCTTGCCGGTTCGCGCTGACTGGCCGCGTGCCTGCAGCTGCGCGATCTTGTTTTGGATGTCGCTCACCTGGTGGCTGGTGTCAACCAGTTGGCTCGCCGAATCGGTCGTCACGACGGTCGTGGTCGTGGTCGTCGGAGAAGGCGTCTTGGGCGGCGTGGGCGCTGGCTGGGGTGCCTTCGGAGGGGTCGGTGCGGGCGGGGCAGGCGGAGCGGGCTTCGCGGATGGTGCAGGCGGCAGAGGCGGAGCGGGCTTGGGGGCGGGCGGAGGAGGCGGCGGCGGTGTCCCTCCACCGGCCATGGCAGCCGTGGTGGCGGCAAGCGATGTCACGGCGACTACTGCGAGGGTTAGAAGTCCTTTGCGAAAGTTCCGGTACATCTGAGCTTGTTCCTCCTCGTGCCTTTGCTGTTCGGGCCGCCGGGGCTGGCGTCGTCGGAGCGCATCTAGGGTGATTGAAAAACCGCTTTCGTCCCCCTGAAAGGTGAGACGCGGCTCCGACCTTCGCCGAATCACTCGATCAAGGCAGGCAAGCCTTGAACCGGCTCGTCAGCAGCACACGCGCCTTCTCGATGTCGAGCACCGAGTTGGCGAACGCCGTCTTCACCCGGCCGCTGTCCGCCTTCGCGTTGCTGAGCCGGCCGACACGCCTAAGACCCGCCGACGAGGGACACTTCAACGCTGCGGGGCCGTCCGGTTCGGCCGGGACTGAGGAAGAGTCGCATCGGGTCGCGACCCCGCAACCGATTCGGATGATCGCGCGTCGAAATGGTTCAGGCCTTAGGCGGGTCGGGCGAGAACTCACCGCGGTGTTCGCCGTAAGCCTGACGTACCAAGACGAGGTGAAGCGCCTTGTCGAGGTCAGCCGCAACGACTGCCACTTCATGCTCGATGCAATAGAGGCCGAGTGTCTTCGTCTCGCATCCCTCACTCGAACAGACCCGAAGCATCCCCATCAATGACTCACCCTCACCGAAGATTCTGCCCGCCGCCCGACACTACTCCTAAAGGCTCCAGCGGAGAGCCGCTTGCTTACGGCTTTCCGCTTCGGAGGGAAGCTCGCAGACCTGACGAGCTGACTGCGGCCTGTTCAGTCGGGTCTACAGAATCGCCCCTGCTGCTGCAGCAGGGGCGATTCTGTATCGATCCAGTGGACTGGTTCTACGATGGCCACGCGGAGCGCTCACGAGGGCGAGGCGTATCCGGGACAGGAACGGCTCGAAATGCCCAGCCGGCTGAGGTCGGGATCGCGCCGGTCGGGATCGCGCCGGTAAGTGCGAGCATCGGATCCGGTAGGCGCAACACCGGCCAAACGTATCCAGGACGGTCGCTTCACTCGAAGCGCCAGCGTTACGCTCCCGGCTCGAGCGGTGGCTGGCCGCGCTGCATGCGGTGGATGTTCTCGACGACCTCGAGCACCGATGTGATCTGCTCCGGCGTCGGTCGCTCGCCGTACACCTCTCGAACAACTCTGGCGAACAGCGCGTCGCCCAACGGCTCGCCTTCGTCCAACCGGGCTGCCAAGGTATCCAGGAACGTCATCCCAGCCTCGACCGCAGCGGTGCGTTTCTCGACACCGCTCACCAGCTGGTCAAGCTGGTCGAGCCGGGCCTTGACGGGCATCGTCTGCCACTCCGGGCCGAAAACCCGTTCGAGCCTCTCCGGAGCGGTCAGGCGATCCTCGGCTATGACGGCCAGCGCGCAGCCGGTACAGACCGGCCCTGAGTAGAGCGTGTACCCGGCCCCCACGTAGTGGCGTGAGTCGGGGACGTAACGACCGCAGACCGTTGTTACCCCTGGTGCTCGCACCACGTGCGCCACGTCAGCAAACAGTACGAGGTCTTCCCGGACAGCCAATATCCGGCACAAGTTCCCTTTCCAGTCGCCCGCTAAACGTCACCGAGAAACGCAACCACACGCGCTACCCGAGGAGGGGCCGAAGGCCGCACGGCCCGCAGCGTCCGGAACATGGTCCTGCCGCTGCGCGCGATCTTCCGGCGCGCCCACAAGGGCGGCGACGTCGCCATCAACCCGACCGTCGAACTCACCCTTCCGGCCGTTGCAGCCAAAGAGACCGCGTCGCAACACCAGCAGAGGTAGGTCGCCACTTGATGAGCTCCGGGGGCAAACACTGCAAGCGGCCGAACTGCAAGCACTGCAATGGGACGACATGGATCCCCTAACAACCTAATCCACGTTCGGCGGAACTGGGACCGCCAAGCCGGCTTCATCGCCCCAAAAAGCTGCGCCGACAGCCGCCGTGTCCCACTCATCCCAACCTCCGCCGCGAACTGCAAACCCACCGGCTCCAACAAGGAAACGGCGGCCAACGGTTCGTCTTCCCCGACCCGGTGGCTGAATCGCCGTCCCCCAGCGATCGCGAGACGCGAAAGACCCACGCCGTCGCGTTTGAGATGACCTGACAGTGTGAATACCTGTCCGGACAATGAAGCTGAACTACCTTTGGCAAGGACGGCCGGGACATCCGCTGCATCCGCCGCTGACCGACGTCACGATCGGGGCCTACACCTTCGCGACCGTCGCGGCCGTGCTGAGCAAGCTCAGCGTTACCGAGCACGCCGCCGTCAAAGGGTGGTGGCTTGCCCTTGTCGTCGCGCTCGCAAGTTCCGTTCTGACGGTCGGTGCGGGCCTGGTTGACTGGCTGTCGATCGAGCGCGGCAGCGCGTTGTTTCGCTCTGCGACCACACATATGCTGGTCATGGTCGCCGCGACGGTTTTCTTTTTGCTCGCGGCCGTGTTCGGCCATGCCTGCTACGTCGACGCAGATATGACCATCGGGCCGTTCCTGCTTACGCTGATCGGCTTCGCTGCTCTGAGTGCGGGCGGTTGGCTGGGCGGTGCGCTCACCTACGTCTACGGGATGCGCGTCCTCAGCCTCGTCGACGAACCAGCAGCACGCGCTGCTGACCCACTCGCCACGCTGCCCACGCACGACCCCGACAGTTAACCGGCGTCTGTCAAGCGACAACTTTTCTTCGCCGTTTTCTTAAACAGCGCCGCCGCCGAAAAGGCGATGAAGCAAAACAGCCGGAACGATAAGCGAACAGAGGCCTCGCAGCGGCGCAGGGAACGACTCAAACTCGACTAACCCGCACTCGCGGACTTCGACCAAACAAGAACGCCGGCCGGGGTGCGTCCGAGTCCCAGGCCCTCCGGCCGGCCGTCTCGTTTTTAGAACCCAGATCGAGCGATCACGGCGGAGAGCGATTCATGCCGATGATGTTCACGAACGCGGTTCCGGGTGAACTGTGATCGTTTGTCATAGGGGCGGGCGCCGGCGGGTGGCTGGCGCCCGCCTTCTCGATTCAGCTACTCAGGTTTCGCTGGTTACGGCCGAGAGAGGGGACCCGGCGAGACGCTCGCTCGCGACCGCGATCCCGCTTCGACTTGGAAGCCACCGGGGCGGGTTGAAGCGACCCTTAGCCCAATCGTCCAGAAGACGACGAACGCAGATATCTCCGGTCTCGAACGGCTGAGGCAGCTCAAAAGCGCTGACAGACATTTGCCGTTGCGTTCATTCGCATAGCTGTCCCTGTCCAGCAAGCGATCGATACGCAGCGGAGAAGCCCGTCCTTGATCATCGTTGCGATGGCGGATTGTTCCTTCGGCGCGTCGAACGATGTCCTGACAAGCAACAGTCCGTCGTCGTCGCCGCTGAATCGAGGCGTGCGGTAGAAGAACCCATGCGTGAGGCGAGCCGCGCAACTCCAGGACGCATAACGGTTCCCTCTCGTAACGGTGCCCTCTCGGCCCGGCAGCCTCAAGGCATGACCGGCGCCTCCCGTAATTGCGGCTCTACCGCCGGGCCACTCCTGACGGCAACCCGCGACAACTTACGAGCGAGGCGCCGGGCACTCCATACGGTCTCGCGCAGCCGACTCCTGCGATTCATGCGTCAACGGGGCTGTCGAACCGCGGACTCGCCGTCAACAGCTCGCTCAGATCGCACCCGAATTCGACTTCGCGGGGTTCAACTCCGCGCTGAAAGAGCCGACCACCGGTCGTCCCGCCGACGGTCATCGAGTCGTTATGCACGGCGAGCCACGCACCTTCGCGCAGTCCGACTACGGGAACGTCGTTCTCGTGCAGGAACTCCCCGATCCGTCTGTCGCGGCTCGCCGCGAAGGACGGCGCATCTCGCTCGACGTAGTGGGGGTTGATCTGGAACGGCACCAGCCCGAGCGCAGCCAGAGAGCGAGGCTCGACGATGGGCATGTCGTTCGTCGTGCGAATAGTCGGGCAGGCGAGGTTCGTACCGGCGCTGGCTCCGAGATACGGCAAGCCGTCCTTTACGCGCTCTCGAAGCGTGTCGAGAAGCCCAGAATCCTGGCACGTCTTGAGCAACCGAAACGCGTTTCCGCCACCGACGAAAACAGCATCAGCGCGATCGAGCTCGTGAACAACGTCCTTCTGGATGTGCGCTGGGACGACCTCGAGGCCGAGCGCCCGCAGAGCGACCGCCATCATCGCGGTGTACCGATCTGGCTCGAGCGAGGCGTAGGCGAGAAACAAGAGTCTTCGGCCGCCTCCGATCGTTTCCGCGATCGCCTCGAACGCATGCTCGAGGAAACGCTGGCCGGGCGCAAACGAATTCGATAGCAACAACAGTCTCATACAGCCCCCGGGCTCACGCCCCCGAGCCTATTGCCCGCACGGCACGTAACGCTCCATCGATGCTCGCTCAACGACACATCCCCTCCTACGGCCAGAGGAGGTGCCGATGGGAGCTACTCACGTGAGAGCACGCTGGCGCAGCCGAGCTGACGATGTTCGTCTACGAGACTTCGCGTGCGTTCGCGCGGGCATTGAACAGCTGCCACTTCCCCTCGGAGACGACTTCGACGGTGCGACCGACCACTTTGATCGCGGTCTCGTCGTCGATTGCGTACGCCGGGACCGTCAGACCGGCCGCCCAGAGCTCCGCGGCGGCCATCGACTGGTCTGGCGTCGCCTCGTGGTTCAAGTGCGGGAACATCGCGAAGTCGACGAGGCCCAGCGTTCGGTCGTCACCGGTGGTGACTGGGCTCCGAGAGACAAACCCGTCCCCGACCTGTGGTCCCATCACCAGGCTGCCGGCGCTGACTCCCACCCAGACCATTCACGTAAGTGCAAGAGCGATTTCGGATTCTTCACATTGACTGTGTTCATCCAACGGCCTCCGACGTTGAACAAATCGTTGTCCGACGATGTGCCGCGGCAGCGACTGCTACCGCGGCACACATCACGCGCTACTTTCGGCTACTTCTCGATCGCTGTCTTTCCGGCGGGGCCCGATCTTCCGGTCGGCCCGCCGGAGGAGGCACAATCGTTGTCCGACGACACCTGGGTGCCCTACCGCCTCGTGCTCTCGAACATGCCGAGCACCCAGCCGAGCCGTAGCCCGATCGCGGCCGCGAGCCCCCCGCCGATGAGGACGCCCGAGACGGTCGGGATCACAACAGCCTGTCCGGCTGCTTGTCGGGAGATACGACGAGCGCCTCGTCCCTGGTCGGGTAGCAGTCGAGGAACTTCAGGAGACCGCTGATTTCGAGCACCCGCTCCACGATCGGTTCTGTCCCGAGCTGGAGCCGGAACTGCTTCCCGGCCTCGAGCGCTTTACGGTGGGCGCGCACCAAAACCGCAAGCGTCGAGGAGTCGACGAACAGGACCTGGCTCAGGTCCGCGACGACAACGCGGTGCGAATCGAGCAACGAGCTAAGAGTCTCGTACAGGCTGCCCGCGCTCATCAGGTCGTGCTCGCCCTTTAACTCGACCACGACCGCGCCACGACGGGGCTGGACGAACTCCAGGCTAGGAGGTGTGTTCCCTGCGTAGGTCATGCCGTCGCTGCCCCCCGGTCGAAATCATCGTGGTGTGAGACTGATTCCGACGCTCCCGGGGTCCGGGGCGAGCGTCAGGCGATGGTCTGCTCGATCATTCTGTCAGCCGCTTCGGGGGCTGCGCAAGTTTCGTTTCAGGCGGGCCATCGCGCGACGACCACGGGGTCGTCAATGCCCAGGACACGCCCCATTCAAAAAGCGCGAACGAGATCGCCGCGGCCCTGCTCCGCCTCGTTTGCTACCTGCGTGAGCGATCCTGAAGGCAAGGGGCTAGCGCCCCCGGTGGTGCAAAGCCTGTAGCGGCTTCTCTGTGTCGACGCGGCACTCGGTCAGCCGACGTTGATCCCAGAGGCGCAGCCTGTGGCCGTCGAGATTTCGAGGCGAGCACCTGACGGCGCCGGCTTCGTGCTCGTCTCGGCCACAATTGCTGGCCTCCTCGCGGATCTGATGCTCGAGAAGATGCGCACCGAGGTCAGCCCGCAGGGAGCCGTCAGGAGGCGCTCGACGCGCTCGAGGGGTCGATCGAGGCGCACGTCCGGCTGGCATACGGGGGACGCGGGTCGTTATCGCCGCGATCGTCGCTTACCAATCGCGACCTAGGCAGGCGATTTCGTTTCGATCGACTCTCCCCGCTGGCAGGCTCGCGGACTCAGTCGCGAGGATCGAGGCGGGGCTCGTCAGCGGTGTCCGTCCGGTAGACCTCGCGCAGGACGGCCGCGCTCAGTGTGTCGATCAGGTCTTGGCTCGTGCCGACTGTGTTGTAGCCCTCGTGCTCGATGCAGAAGAGGCCGAGGGTTTTCGTTTCGCATCCAACAGCTGCGCAAACCCGGAGCATGCACATCGGGCTGACCCTTTCATTTTCACTCTGCCTGCGCCGGTCTGGCGGTGTCTCGAAAAGGCGTCCGCGGAGAGCCGGTTGCTTACGGCTCTCCGCTCGGAGGGAAGCCTGCAGGCTTTCGAGCTGACAGCGGCTGTCCGCGTCGGGCCTGCGCCAGGAGAAGTTCCCAGTGCGGCCGCCGCCTAAACCGAACAGTCCGACGAGGCGTCCTGCTGGTGAGCAACTGATGAACTGGCTGCTCTGCAGGCGCGCTTTTACAACCGGCCGAAGCGGTTCCGAATATCGGACAGTCGCAAAAGGGAAGGGTCACCCAGAAATGGCCCTTCACGCCACGGCCCGCAAGGCAGGCCAGGCATTGGTCGAGGTACGCCCTGATCATCAGCTTGATCGCTGTCGTCCGGATCACCGCCATTGGAATCGACAGGCACCAACATCAAAGGGCATCCTGAACAAGATCGCCGGCGAGGTCTAACAAGCGGCCGCCGGCCGCGGTCGGAAGGGCGCTCCTCTCCGCAGCGTTCCGGGGAAGCGCCAGAAACCCGATACGCCACGGCCGACCGCGACCGGCTCGATCCGGCCTCGAACTCCGTTATCCCCGTTTCTCAGCGATGTGAACCTCAGACCGCAGGGACGACGAGGCAGCTGTCACGTCGTCGCCGTCCTCCTTGATCTGTTGTGCGCACCGAAGGGCAGAGTGGTGACACTCGGATGACGGGGCGCTGAGGTCGCTAGCCTGAACGGATGCCGGCTTGTTGTGACGTAGGCGAGGATTCCGGTTGACGTTCGGGCGTGCAGGCAGTTCGGGTCGGCAACTGGCGGTAGATCTCGGGACGGCGAACACGGTGATTTTCCGTCGCGGCGAGGGGATCGTGCTGCTCGAGCCGTCGGTCGTCGCGATCAACGAACTCACGGGCGAGGTGGAGGCCGTGGGCGCGGCGGGCGGCGCAGGCGTGCCGCCCATCTGAAGACGGCCGACCGGCTAGGCGTTAAGGAGTCGCTCGAAGAATGAGCGATACCGGGTCATAGTTACGCGGAGGTCTTCGGTCGAGACATCCGTGTTTCCATCCCAGGCTAGCTCGAGATCCGCGCGACTCTCGGCGAAACTCGCTGCGAGTCGTTGCATGACCTGCGCGACGAGAGCGTCAGCGCGTTCAACCGATTCGCGAGGCTGATCGACAAAGCCGCTCTGCACGTCGAGCCACTCGGCTCGGAACCGCTCGGTCTCGTCGGGGTCGAGGAGGGCGACGGCCACCGACGTCGTTTCGCGCCGCGTCACGGCGGACTCTGCCGACCCGGGCGCCGTCGATGACGAAACACTGTTCAACGTTTCGATCTCGGGCTGAGTCTCTGGGGTGCCGCCTGCACCGGCCAGGTCACTTGTCGTCAAATCGTGAGTTGCCATCAGCGAATCGCTCCTTCTTGAATCGCGTCGCGATCGACCGACTCCGCGGTCTGATTCTCGCTAGGTAGGTCGAGCAGATCATCGAACAGCGCGTGGTAGTGACGCATCGCCTGCCGCAACTCCTCGGTTCCGGCTTGGCCTGAGTCGGCCGAAAGGGAGGTTGCCCGTGCCTGGCGATAATGGTCGACGACATTGGCATGGTCGACTGAAATGTCTGCCGCGCGCTGCTCCCAGTTCTCCATCGGATAACCACGCTCGCTCATCACCGAGTTGACCAACGTGTCCGCCGAGGCGAGCGCCGCCACCGGCGAGTCTACGAAGCGTGCCTGTACCACCCGCCACTGCTCGAGGTACCTCCCCCGCACCTCGGCGCTGAGCGGGCGAATGTTCAGCTGCTGGTGCCTGTCTTCGCGTGCTGCAAGTTCGGCCTCGGCCTCCCGCCGATTCGCCGCGGTTTCCGCGACGCGGTCGTATTCCGGCCCGAAGCGCCCCTTCAGTTCCGATGTACGCCGCCTCGCCAAAGCACGCCATGCGATGAGCGCGACCACGACGACTAGGCCGACGATAATCAGTATCCAAACCCAGTTGGCCATTCAGCCTAACCCCCTCTTTTGTGCCGAGAGACTTGGTTCCCGCAAGACCAGCGAGGTCGAACGAGCTAAGACCGGGTTACCCGTGCCGGAACAACGCAAACACGCGAGCCGGCCGCCTCGTAGTGCCACATGCGAGCCGCCTGAAGACGACTAGACGATTGGCGTAGCCTTTCTTTACCCACTGGCGTCTTGCGAGAGTTGGCTCGGTGGCCCACACCCGTGGCGTCGTCATGCAATCTAAGGCGAGCAGAGCAAAGCAGCCGCTGCTCATCGTTCAACGCGCCGGCGGAGCCTCGTCTACGAGGTTTTGGGGCTGGGACGTGCTGGAGCGCCTGCGGGCCACTCGGACACGCCATCGCGATGATTACTTCGTCGTCAACCGGTTTGGCCGTAACGAAATTCCAACCGAACCTCGCCTGTGGAGTTTCAGTCGGTTTCCTGGTTCGGAACAGGTGGCGGCGGCACTGGTGGTGGTACCGGCGGCGGCAGCGGCGTGGGCTCGACGCTCATCACCGACATCAGACCGTCGTGTCCCGACACAGAGTCTTTGAACTCGCGGATGCCGTTGCCGAGCGAGCGACCAATCTCCGGCAAGCGTTTCGCTCCAAACAGCAACAGCGCGAGAAGCAAAAGCAAGATGATTTCGCTTGGGCCAATGTCACCCATCCGGGTCAAGGTACAGCACTAGCGGGGCCGCTTCACCGATGGCTATCAGCTGAGGTGCAGTTGCAGCTCACCGGCTGACCGTACTTCCTAGGGCACAGGATCCAAGGAGGCGGGAAACTGTTTCCTTTTCCGCTGACGCCGCGCAACCCACCCCTGAGCGCGTCGGCTTTACAGCGCCTCGGGTTACTTTGCGTTCTCAGGGCGGCGCGCTGCAGGTGACGCTGCCCGTAGACGAAGCGCAAGAACGCGCGGGAGTCGCCGTTCCTCGATGACTTTGGATCGGATGAGGCGCCGGCCGAGCGGAGGATGCGGCTGCGCCGTCGGTGTTGGCTAGTCGCGGAGTGCTTCCTCGACGGTCTTGACGCGGTTGAGGACCGGTAAGACGCGCGTGATTTCGAGTACCCGTTCGACGATCGGGGTAGAGGCGAGGACGAGGTTGAACTTGCGCTCCGCTCGATCAGCGTGTCTCTTCGCGCTGACAAGCGTCATGATCGTCGACGAGTCGATGAACGTGGCCGACGACAGATCAACGATCAAGTGCTCACAGTTAGCAAGCGTATCGGTGAGCGTCGCATCGAGATCCGCGGCCGAGGCCAAATCGTGCTCTCCGGAAACGACAACCACCGCACTCTCCGGGCGCGGCCAAAGAACCTCCACCGCTGGCTCACGAACTGGCGAGTCATCCATGATCACTACCCCTCCCAGAAATCGTGCCGCCGTAGTATGATTCACAACGTACGCAACAAATTACACGCAACCAACTTCCTATGTCAAGCCCAGAGCGCACACCCGGCTGGAGATTCCTCTCCAACCACACGCAGGTCCTCCTCTGCCTGAACCGCAACCCAGACGCACGCTTCCGCGACCTCGCCCAAAGCATCGGCATCACGGAACGCACTGCCCAAGGAATCGTCGCCGACCTGATCGAAACCGGCTATCTCAGCCGCGAACGAATCGGACGACGAAACCACTACAGCCTCAACCTCGAGGCCGCAATGCGCCACCCCGCCCAACACGGACACGACATCGGCGAACTCATCGACCTCCTCAAACTCAACGCCCCCTAAGGAGGTCACCTAGCATCCGAGAATGCTTCCCGGGGGGCGTGCGCCACTGGACGGCGACGCATCCCGCGCGAGAGGACCCGAACTCGGCGTATGCGATCGACGACGGCGAGCCACTGATCCTCACGACCCGCTCGCCGTACCTGATGACATGCGGACGCTGTTCGCATCGCGCGAGGTGATGACGGCACTCACGTCAAACGCGGCACGAGCGTGACGCTGCAGTGCTTGGCTTTCCCGCATGGGCCTCAGCCCCGGATCGCGCCGAGGACCAGTCGTCCCGGCCATGCGCTACGCGATCGGCGACTCGCTCTTCGGGCTCGAGGCATTATCCCGGAGCGTGCTCGAACCGGAGCCCCGAAGAACATCTCTCCTCGGCATTAAGGGCTGCCAACACCTCGACCTGAGGCAGAGAGACGTGGAGCCTGCGTGCTCGCGTTGTCGGAGCGCTCCCGTTGGGTAGCCGAGCCTTCGGCATGGGTAAGTCGAGCACCACAGCACAGAAACGTCTTTCGCCGGGCCTCATGCCTCGTAGCGTCGTAGTGCACTTTGGCACAGGAGTGGATGAACCCATACCGGGGGCAAGGACGCTCAGTGAACTTCCGCCCCGGGCGCCTGCTGAGGACGGCTAGCGATCGCTAGATCGGGTCGAGAGCGAACTGCATACGAATCGTCGTGCCGGTTCCGGGCTGGCCGTCGAGTTCGAAGCTGCTGGCCAGCGAGCGCATCAGCACAATCCCGAGGCGCGCACCAGGGCTCTCCGGGTGGGGAAGCGGGCCGACGCCGTGATCGCGAACGACCAGGTCAACCGCGTCGACACGCACGTGGATGCCGATCTCCACCCAGCCGGGCGTGTCACGGTAACCGTGTACAACCGCGTTCGAGACAGCTTCCGCGAGGGCAAGCTCGATCGCCGACGACTCGACGCCGCGCTCTTCGAGGAAGGCGCGGCTTTCGTGCCGCGCCTGGCGCACGCTTAACGGCACTGCCGGCAGCCTCAGATTGAGCTCGCTACTCATCGACCCCCGTGACAAGTTGCCTCCGTACCGGGAACCTTCGCCGTACCCTCGCCGTGCAGCCGCGAAACCCCATCTCGAGGCTGGTGAGTGCGTCGACCGGAAACTGCTAACGGTCTGCGAGACCGATGTGTTGCTGCAGGCGTCAGCTCGATGATCCGGCGGCCGTGCTCGTTCGCTCGCACAGACATCCGGCTGCCCGACTCGCGCAGCCTGCGTGCGTGCCTGACCAGCACGCTCAGACAGGACGAGTCGAGATAGGTGCAATGTGTCAGGTCGACCGCGACACGGGCCCCGTCGAGCGACTCGAGCAACTGGTCAAGTTCGCCGCAATTCGCAAGATCGATCTCTTCTGCAGCAGGGACAATCGGGAGAGATCCGGGGCCTCCTGCGCAACGTTGAGATACAACGGCTCCACGACACCCACACTCCCACACGCTCAGTGCGTCTTACTTTGTGGGCAGCCGGGGTTCGGGACCACCCGTCGCAATGCGTTTCCTTAGCAAACCGGTGCCGGCTGCCGCAAGAGAGGGATTACCGTCCGTGGCGCTTAGACGTAGCTCGTCAGGTACGTACGGCTTTGCGGTCGGTCCCGGCCCGATTCCCGTCGGGCTGACCGTCGAGGCGCTAGCATCAACCCTCATCCACTCTCCCGCCGACGCGGGCGGTGGCGCGACTACACGGGCCCGGGCCCCTGTCTGAGTTGCCCGCTCTGCCTTCCGTTGCGACGGACAACCGTCCACGCAACACGGAAGGACCCCATACATGCGCTCCGGCGAAACGATCCGGCTTGAAGCCTCAAGCCGCACCCACGCCGAATCACTCCAACACGCCTTCGACGGCTACACCTCCGAACTCGTCCAGCAGGACGGCAGCTGGCAACTCGAGCTCGACTTCGGCCCCGAAACCGCCGCCCTACTCGCCCTTTTCGAAACCGCCCACAGCTGGCTCGCCGACGAACAACTCGCTTCAATGACCGTCCACTTCGACAGCCGTGCCTTCACCCTCCTCCGCCCCACCAACGGCGGCCCAGCCGACTCAATCGGCTTCCTGCTTGAACGCGTCGCACAACTCCAAGCCGCACTCGAATCGCGGATCGTCATCGAACAAGCCAAAGGCATCCTCGCTGAACGCCAACACATCACCATCCAGCAAGCCTTCGAACTCCTCCGCGCCGGTGCCCGCCGCCACAGCCTCAGCGTCCACCAACTTGCAGCCGAGGTCATCACGCAACCCGAAACCCCAACCCCACTCACCACCTGATCCACTCATTTCCCGGGCAACGTTGGGGTCTGCCGCGCCGTACCCAGCGAGCCACGGGTGTCGTCAGTCGCGCCACCCGGTTCCGCCCGGCCCGTAGTAGATGCCGAGATCGTTCTGGTATCCGCTGTCGCGGTATCCGGTCTCGTTGAACTCCGGCGCGTTCCTGATCTGTTCCTTGGTTCGGTTGACGTGCACCGTTTGGTTTTGGTGATCGACGCTGCCGACGACGCCCGCTGGGAGCATGGCCTTCCGTCCGAAGATCCAGGGGCCGGTGTCGACGACGAGATAGCTCGCCTCGACGTGGTCGCTCTTGTCGTCGATCTTGCCGATGTGGCCGTCGATCGCCTCGACGCGGTATCCGATCAAATCGGCCCCTTCGGCATACGCCGGTTCGCGATAGACCCATATATCGGTCGATGTCATCGCACGTTCCTTTCCTCGCTTGACTCATCTGGGATGCCCGTGACGGGTGAACGGAAACGCGGGCTCGGGGCTCGCCCAACGGCCTGCATACACACAAACGGTCGCTGGGGCGATCGTCGAGGGCGGTGCGTTCAGCGAGGAACTCGAGTGTTCCCTTCTACCGAGCGTTAGGAACACCCGGACGTTGCTTTGCTGTTGCATCGCCGGCCGCGAGCTCGTCACAGACAAGCTTCGTGATCCAGCCGATGACTAGTGGTCCGACCCAGATCAGGATTCGGTAGACGCGGATCTGCGTCGCATAACCTAGGCCAAAGGTGACGTCGACGCGGTCGGCCGAGCCGGCAAGGAAGACCAAGAAGACCCAGGTGATCAGGGCGACACCGAAAGCCGTACGCCACGGATTGTTTCTGGGTCGCTCGAGCAGGTTGTGTGTTTCGCGGTCTCCGCTAATCCTTCGCTCCGCGAATGGCCAAATCGCGAGCGTCCCGAAGACAACAGCCGGGAAGAGGATGCCGCCCCAGAATGGGTTTGGTACGACGGTTCGATGGCCGATGACGAGATCCCAACCAGGGACGAGCCTCAGCGCGCCGATCAACCAACCGAGGTACCAGTCGGGTTGAGCACCATTCGTCGACGCGCCGACGTGGTAAGGCCCCCAGAGCCAGATCGGGTTGATCTGCACCAGCCCTCCGAGCAGAAAGAGGACGCCGACAACGGCGAACAGCAACGCGAGCGAGCGTGGTGCCTGGGCTGGGAAGGCCGGCAGGCCGACGACGCGGCGTTCGGACTGTCTCGGGCTCGACCGGAACTGCGTGTGATGGCGGCCGGCGACGAGTGCCAAATGCATGGCCAGCAGCCCGCCGATCAGGCCCGGGAAGATGAGTACGTGCGCGATGTACAGCCGTGACCAAAAGGCAGGAGCGCCGGGGAACGGACCGCCCCAGAGCAGGCTCGCGATGTTTGCGCCGATCACGGGGATCGAGAGGACGACGGAGTAGGCGATGGCGAGGCCCATCCCGGAAAGCAAATCGTCGACAAGCGAGTAGCCGAGGAAGCCCTCGAGCAGCGCGAGGCCGAGGACGGCGAGCCCGATCAGATAGGTGAGCTCGCGCGGCTTCCGGAAGGCACCCGTGAAAAAGACGCGGAGCAGATGAAGCACGATCGCCGCGATGAAGACGTCCGCGGCCCAATGGTGGGTTTGGCGCATCAACAATCCCGCCTTGACGGAGAAAGAGATGTCGACGACCGATTTGTAGGCCTGCGACATCTGCTGTCCGGCCAGTGGCGCGTAGGCGCCGTGATAGTGCGTCGGCGCGGTCGATGGGTCGAAGAAGAACGTCAGGTAGAGCCCCGTCACGACGAGCACGATGAAGGTGTAGAGCGCTACCTCCCCGAGCAGAAACGACCAATGATCGGGAAACACGTAGCGCAGCGAACGCCGCAGCAGCGGTGCGCCACCGGTGCGACGGTCGATCGTTCGCAGAGTCCCCCGGATCATCCGGTGGCCTTTCGTGCGCGAACGTCCCACCATGATGGCCCGACCGGGCCGCTGAACGTACCGCCGGCGCGGAGGTACCCCTCGTGGTCGACCTCGAGCGGTAACTGAGGCAACGGCCGTCCCGCTGGGCCGAAGAGCACTGTCCCACCGGTGCCGGGATCGAACGTCGAGTAGTGGCAGGGACAGACGAGCGCCGGCTTGGGTTCCAGCGGCGCGAACGTCGGTACCCGGTAGAGCGAGATGGCGCAGGCTGCGTGCGTGCAGATCTTCGAGTACGCGACGATGCCGCCGGGGGCCCAGCCTTCCCGGGCCGCGGGCAGCCGTAGGTCCGACGACGGAAGCCGAACGAGCACCAGCGGCGCCGCGAGTTGCTCACGGTTCGCGCCCTCGGGATACGCGGTGTAGAACGCCGCTTCCTCGATCTCCCTCTCCGCCAGAGGTCGGCCGTTTTCTCCGACGAGTCGCCTGCCGCGGTACCACGGTGTCGCGACGAACCGTGCGAGGTCGAAAGCCGGCCCGAGCGAGACAAACGGAGTCACCAACGCCGCGCCGAGAGCACCAGCGGTTCCAGCCCCGGCGACTACGAGCAGCTTCCGTCGTGTCAGCAGGACGCCGCTCTTCTCGACCAGCTGCTCGATCTCGGCGACCTCCGCGCTGTGCTCGGTTGGCGGGTACTCATCCTCCGCTTCCTCGTCGACGACGAGTCGCATGCCGACGACGCCAAACGCCGCCGCCAGGAAAACGAACGCCAGACCGATCGAGAGACCAAGGAACTGTGTTTGATCAGGAAGCCGATCGAGCGCGTACACGACGATGAATGCGATCGCCGAGGTTGCCGTGCCTCCGAGCAAGAGAAGCACCGCGTTCTCAGCCCGGCGTGTCTCACGGCTGGGACCGCGCGCGTGGTTGTCGCTCTCGAGTGCCTCCGCGGTATCGCGGCGCTTTCCTCGCAGCCAAAAGAAGATGCCTGCGACGAAGAGCGCAAGATTCTTGAGTCTGTTCATCGGGATCGCCGCCTGCTCAGAATCACGCACGTCCCGACGAGCACCGAGGCTGCGATCAGCCAGGTGACCATGCCCTCGGGGATCGGCCCCAGGCGGCCGAGCGAGAACCCACCCGCGTCGTCGGGATGTTTCGCATAGTCGACGTAGAGGATGATCGAGTCGAGTTGCCGGTTCGAGATCGAGCGCGGCGAAAAGCTCGGCATCACATACGGCCCGATACGCACCGCTTCGGCAATCTCGGTGTCACTGGCCTGGGTCAGCGGCGGGACGCGCGCGCCTGTTACATAGCCACCCTCGCCGGCGATCTGGTGGCAGCCTGCACAGTTGTCGGTGAACAAGGCGAGACCAGCCGAGAGGCTGCCCTGCGCAGGATCGGTTCGCGGGATCCCAGGGCCCTTTCCAAGCGAGGCCACATAGCCGACCAGTTCCTTGAGTTGGCGGGACGAAAAGAGAACTCGGCTTTGCCAGGGCTGCTCGGTGGCGCTCGCCAGGGGCATATATCCCGTGCGGAGATAGAAGTCGGCGGCGCGCGCCCCCACGCCCAGCAACGACGGGCCCATGCCGCGCAAGTCGCCGACGCCGGGCCGGCCGGGCGGAGCGATCCCCTCTCCGTGCGGGCCATGGCAACTCGAGCAGTTCGCCGCAAACAGGCCAGCGCCGTCATTCGCGTCGGTGATTCCCGGTGTCGGCGGGCCGGCAGCCATCGATGCGGCGGGAGCAACGAAGCACAGGCAAACCAAGACGCTGATCACGATCCTCATGAGCCGCACGCAGTCTGGGTGAGCACACCGATTCCGCCGAGCAGAATCGCAGCCAGGAAAAGCGCGTTCCCGGCTAGGCCCCCGACGGCGAAGAACCTCTGCCGGCCCGGAGGGGCCAGGCCGTTTGTGGTGATGTGCTGGAGGTCGCGGTAGACGAGAAACGCAGCTGCTTCAGCGATGATCGTGGCCGCAGCGGCGGCGGCGGTTAGGCCGATCTCGATCGGGACACGCGCGATCGTGGGACTTCCCCCGACCGAACAACTTGCCTGCGTGACTATGTACCCGCCTGCGAGTTGCACGATCCACGCGCACGGGCCCGCGACGAGCCCGAACCATTGCAGGAGCTCACGCCGAGCGTCACTCATATTCGCGGCGAGACCTCGACCAACGTGACGACCACCGCCAGCCCATTGATGACGTACCAGTACAGCGTCACGACATGGAGCCCGGCGATGCGATATCGCGTGAGCCTCGTCGAGAGGCGTGTGATTATCCAGGCGTCGAGCAGGAGGCCGAGGAACACGTGGAAGTGCGCGACGGTCAGCAGCGTGTAATAGATCGACGCGTACCCGCTCGCCTGCGGCTTGAAGTGCGTCAGGTCCCGGGCGTAGAGGTCGATCTGGGCGGCGAGGTATGCCGTCTGGATGGCGGCTGCGGCCAGGAGCATTGCGACGGCTCGGCCCCGCCGTCCCCGACGAGCGGCCGTCAACGAAGTGCGGAGAGGCAGTGTCGCGCTCAGCAGCAGCACCGTCAGCAGCGCGGGAGCCACGACCCGCGGCTCGGGGGTACCGGGCGGCGGCCACTCGGTCGTGTTCAGCCGGAGGAAGAAATAGGAACCGACGATCGTCCCGAAAAGCGTCGTCTCGGTGGCGAGAAAGATCAGCATCCCCCACCACCCGTTGCTTCTCTCCAGGCGCCCGACGCCGGCTGTGTCAGCTGCGCTCATGCGATCTCCGCATCGACCGCGTCCGGCTCCTGGGAGTGCCAGGCGGCAAGGATCAGCGCGCAAAGAGCGCCGAAGAAAGCCCCGGCCAGCAGATGCCCCGTCACCAGCATGACGAACAGAACGGTGACCGTGCAGGCGAGGACGATGGGCCAAGGTGATTCGCTCGGCATCGAGACCATCTCGATCGCAATCGCGTCACGGACCGTGGACGCCGGTGTCTGATGGGAAGATGCTGAGCCCGGCCGGCCGGTGCCAAAGAGCGGCTTGGTGCGCGACTCGCTTGCATCCCAGTTCGGGTACGGGCTTTTGACGGTGGGAATGACTGCGAAGTTGTAGTGCGGTGGGGGCGACGGGATCGTCCACTCGAGCGTGCCGCCATGGAACGGGTCCGGCCCGACCGGCATCCCGCGCCGGCTGCTGACGATCAGGTTGGCGAAGATGCTGAGTACGCCGAGCGCGAGCACGAAACCGCCGATCGTCTCCAGCAGGTTGTAGATCCCCCAGCCGAGCCCGTTGGAGTACGTGTAGACGCGGCGGGTCATCCCAAGCAGCCCGACGATGTGCATCGGGAAGAACGTCAGCGTCGTGCCGGCAAAGGTGATCCAGAAGCTGAAAACGGCCCACCGCTCGCGATACATGCGACCGGTGACCTTCGGGAACCAGTAGAACATGCCGCCGAACAGCGGGAAGACGGCCGCGCCGAAGATGATGAAGTGGAAGTGGGCGACGACGAAGTACGTGTCGGTCACGGCCTGGTCGAACGGGATCGCGGCGAACATGATCCCCGACAGCCCGCCGAGCACGAAGAAGGCAATGAAGCCGCCGATGAAGAGCAGCGGCGCGTTGAAAAGAGGCCGGCCGGCAGCAACCGTCAACGTCCAGGCGAAGATCTGGATCGTCGACGGAATCACGACCATCATCGAGGCGCCTGCGAAGAAGACGAGTGTCGACGTCGCGATCCCCGTCGTGAACATGTGATGCGCCCAGACGCCGAACCCGATGAAGGCGACCAGCAACTCGGCGAGCGCGACCAGCGGGAACGCGACCATGCGACGACGGGCGAACGTCGGGATGATCGACGTCGCGATCCCGAACGCAGGCAGGACGATGATGTAGACCTCGGGATGGCCGAAGATCCAGAACAGGTCCTGCCAAAGCAGCGGCTGTCCCCCGTGCGCCACGTCGAAGAAGTGGAAGCCGAAGCGGCGCTCTAGCTCAAGGAAGATCAGATCCGTAGTCAGCGCCGGCAGCGCAAAAACCAGTGCGAGTGAAGCTGCGAGTTGCGCGTAGCAGAAGAGCGGCATCCGGTTCAGCGACATTCCCGGTGCTCGCAACTTGAAGATCGTCACGATGAAGTTGGTCGCCGAGACGGTCGTGGAGACACCATTGAAGATCAGTCCCAGCGCGTAGAAGTCGATGTTGAGACCGGGGTCGTATTGCTTCAGGCCGAGAGGGACGTAGTCGAACCAGCCCGCATTCGGCCCGTCGCCGAGGAAGAGGCCGGCATAGATGAGGCAGCCCGAGCCGAGGAAGAGCCAGAAAGAGAGCGCGTTCAGACGCGGGAACGCCATGTCGCGCGCGCCGATCATCAGCGGCACGAGGTAGTTGCCGAACGCGCCGACAGTCATCGGGATGACGAAGAGGAAGATCATCGTCACGCCGTGAGTGGTGAACAACTCGTCGTAGGTGGCCGGCGAGACGAGATGCTCGTCGGGCTGCGCGAGTTGCGACCTCATCACAAGTGCCTCGACCCCGCCCGCGAGGAAGAACGCGGTCGTCGCGAAGAAATAGAGAAGACCGATGCGCTTGTGATCGACGGTCGTCAGCCAGCCGAGTACGCCTGGGCGCGGCAGCCAGGCCCGCTCGAGTTGCTGCACCGGCACGGCCGCGGGCCAGGGAGTGGTTACCGCCATCAGTGCAACGAATCCAGGTAGGCCGTTAACTCGGTCAGCTGACCGTCAGTGAGCGGTACCGACGGCATCTTGCTGCCAGGCTTGACGTGCTGCGGATCCTTGATCCAGGCTCGGAGGCTGGTCGGGCTGTTCGGGATCGTCAGCGCCGCCAGGGTCGTCCGGGTAGCCAGGTGTGTCAGGTCCGGGCCAACGTCGCCGTGTGCGGACGTACCGCGAAGCTGATGACAGCTCGCGCAGGAATCGGCGAGGAAAACAGCGCGGCCGGCGAGCTGAGCCGGCGTGCTTGGGGCTTTTGCCGGCATCGCCATATTGGCCAGCCATTTCCGAAACGCTGCTGGCTTCTCGGCAACGACCTCCACCGTCATGTGGGCGTGCTGCAGGCCGCAGAACTCTGAGCATTGGCCGCGAAAGACGCCCGGTCTGGTCGCGTCGAGCAGCACCGTGTTCGCCCGGCCGGGAATCAGGTCGATCTTGCGATTGAGTTCTGGGACCCAGAAGCTGTGGATGACGTCGGCGGTCGTCCCGACAACGCGGACACGTGTGTTGGTCGGTATGTGGATCTCGTTCGCGGTGACGGCGGCGCCGCCCGGATAGCGCACCTCCCACCACCACTGATGACCGATCACGTCGATGGTCAACGCCGTCGATCCCGGCAACGGGGCCGCAGTCGACCGCAGGACGAAGATGTCCGACCAGACGAAGAGAAGCGAAAGAACGGCGACGGGGATGACGATGCCGAGCACGACCACGAGAGCCGTCGCTTTTCGCTCGGTCCCGTCCTCGGAAATCGCTTCTCGGTTACGACGTGTCCAGCCGAGGAAGAGCAGAAAAACCACGACGCCGAATCCGACACACGCCGCCCCGAACATGACCCACCAGAGATGGACGATCGAGCTCTCCGCTCCGCTGTGCGCATTGAGCGTGTCCTCGTTCCCGCCGCAGCCGCCGAGGACAAACGCAAGGGATGCGATCCCGAACAGGCGCTGCGAGGGCCGAGTGGCCCGGTGCGGCTGCGGGTCGCGTCGAGTGTTCACGTGTTGCTGCTGGAGATCATGGTGCCGAGGTCACGGGCGATGGGCCGGCGGCCCATTCGCGGCGCCGATCACCGTCGAGGCGTAGCGGCTTCGTCCGACGCGGACGACCCGGCCTTCTGCCACGGCCTCGTCAAGAGCCTCGCGGAAGCGGCCGGGTCCCCATCGCCGCGCTCCGACGCGACGCGCTAGATCCGTACGCTCGAGCGGGCCTGATGCTTCGACCGTTGCGGCGATCGTGTCGACTTCGTGGTCGAGCACGGCAGGGGGTGAGGAGCGAGTGTGGACCGCCGTTCCCAGCATGCCCGGTGAGTACAGGGCGGTGCCCGGCCCGGGCCGATATCGGTGGCTGGGGTTGCGGGTCGACCCGCGCCGTCTCTCCTCCCGGGCTTGCCAACGCTGAGATTGCCCGTCGTCAACCGGATGCTCGCCACCGCCTGACTTACCATCGTCGCCGGAACCGTCTTCAGCCGCTTCGGCCGTCAACGGTTCGGCTATTTCCTCGAGCTGGGTGCTCTCGGCTCGGACACCCAGGAATATCTCGGCGATGCCGCCGAGCGCCATTACGCCGGCTCCGATCAGGAATGCGACCATGACCATGTTGCGGTTGTGGGTCGCGATCAGGTGGCCGAACAGCAGCGGCCCGATGATGCCGCCGAGCCCCGTGCCGACCGCGTAGAAGAACGCGATGGCTAGCGCGCGCGTCTCCATCGGGAAGATCTCGCTGACCGTGAGATACGCCGCGCTGGCGCCTGCGGAGGCGAGGAAGAAGGTCACAACGACCAAGCCTTCGAACGCCCACGCCGAGCTGAGGTCGTGAGCGGCGAAGAGCAGCGCAAGGATTGCCGCTGCGGCGGCGGAGCCGAGATAGCTTCCGGCGATCATCGGGATCCGCCCGACGGTGTCGAACAGTCGGCCGAGCAGCAGTGGCCCGAAGAAGTTCCCGAGGGCGAAGACGACGATGAAGACCGGCACGAACCCCGACGAGACGTTGTAGAAGCTGCTGAAGAGATCGCCGAGGTTGAAGGTGACGCCGTTGTAGATAAACGCCTGACCGACGAAGAGCGCGAGTCCGAGCACGGCGCGCTTTGGGTAGCGCTGGAACGCTGTCTTGGCGATCTCGCGGAACGAGATCGACTCGATCTGTTGAACCTTGATCGTGTCGTCCGGGTCGTCGAGATCGGTGCCGGTCTCGCGCTCGATGCCTTGCTCGATTTCCCTGACGATCTGCTCGGCCTCATCCTCGCGGCCGTGGATGAAGAGCCATCGCGGGCTCTCGGGGACGTTCCGGCGCACGATCATGATCGAGAGGGCCAGCACGGCGCCTAGCGCGAAGGTGATCCGCCAACCAATGTCCGTCGGGAACACCGAGCTCAAGAAGAACAGCGCGGCGCCCGCGCCGGCCGCCGACCCGGCCCAATAGGAGCCGTTGATGATCAGGTCGACGCGGCCGCGCACGCGGGCCGGAATCAGCTCGTCGATCGCCGAATTGATCGCCGAGTACTCGCCGCCGATGCCCGCGCCGGTAAAGAAACGGCAAAGATAGAAGTACCAAGGCGCCCACGCGAAAGCAGTCGCGGCGGTCGCCACGAAGTAAACGCCGAGGGTAATGATGAACAGCTTTTTACGACCGAAACGGTCGGTCAGCTGCCCGAAGAACAACGCGCCGAGACAAGCCCCGGCGACATAGACCGCCGCTGCGGTCCCGATCGAGCCGGCCGTGAGAGCGATCCCGCTGCCCTTCTGCGTCAGTCGGGCAGCGATCGAGCCGACGATCGTCACCTCGAGGCCGTCGAGAATCCAGACTGTTCCGAGGCCTCCAACCACCAGCCAGTGAAAACGAGCCCACGGCAAACGGTCGAGCCGTGCCGGAATGTTCGTCTCGATCACACCGCTCGGCGTGGCCACGAGCTGGTCGTACCCCATTCGAGGCCAGCTGACACCTGGACGCGTTTAAGCTCGCCGGATGATCGCTTGCCGGGTACTCGGGCACCGCTACCGGTTCCGGGCCGAGACGAGCACGATGACCTGGGCTTGCGTTCGCTGCGGCAAGATCGGAGGCGAGAAGACGTACGCCTCGATCGAAGAGGCACGGCGGTACGCGGCGGCGTTTGACCGGGAAGACCGCGAGGACATGGGACGGCGTGCCCCGCTAGTCGGTTTGCTGCCGCTCAGGCTTTGGCGGGCGTGGCAAGACTCCCGCCGGTGAGACGGGCTATGTATGGGCTATTTCTTGATGAAGGTGATCTGTCCGTCGGTCTCGAGGACTGCCCATGCCACGTCCTCGAGGTTCCCGATTTGTTCGCGTCGCGCGGCGGCTGCGAGCTCTCCCAATGTGATTCGCTGCCGTTTTAGATTCTGCTCCAGCACGCTGCCATCCTTCACGACGATGATCGGCTCACCGTCAAGGATCGGGCGGAGACGCGGCAGCCGGAAACTGGCGTATGACACGGTCAACGTCAAGGCGGCGAGGGTTGAGCAGGCGATGACCAGCCCGGTGACTGAGTAGTCGCTTTGCGTCACGCCCTGCTGGATCATGTCGCCGAGGACGATGAGCATGATCAGGTCGAACGGCTCCAGCGTTCCCAGTTCGCGACGGCCGATGATCCGCGTCAGCAAGAGGACGAAGAAGAACGCGATGGCTGCACGGAGGACGATGTCCATTTGGCTCTGCTCCTCCCTACGGAAGAATCGTCACGGAGCGTTGAATTGTCAGGAGGGGTCGCGTCCCGTCGTCGAGTTCGACGTTCTGGCGCTGGCGTCCCACCGTTGTCGGGTCGACCTGAAACTCGATGAAGTACAGCGCGCTCCGGCCTTTGGCTATCGGTCCGATCGTGAGCGCGAGTCGTCCGTTGTCGCTCGATTCGCTGACCGGCTCCGGATTCGTGCTGTTGACCTGCATGCCGTCGATCCATCCGGGGTCGAGGAGCAGGCGCGCGTGTCGCAACGCTTGGTGTGCCGTTACGCGAAAGCTGGCCGTGTACAGCAGACCGCCGCGCACCGTGGTCGGCGCGTTGACCACGAGTACGGCGCTCCTATCTCTGATGGTTGAGATGTGCGGCCGTTGGCCGAAGACGTTGAATAACGCGATGATCGGGATCGCGACTACTAACGCGAGCAGGCTTCGTCGGGCCCAGGCTCCGCGGCCCCGCCCGACGAGTTGCAGGTGTCGGCTTTCCGTCAGCCCGAACGGTGCCGTACTCATCGCAACCCGAGCGAGCAGGGCAGTGCCGCTCCGCGTTCATTCATATTCGTGCTGTTTGCCCGATGGAAGCTCGGCGAAACGTCCCGAAGTTCAATGGTGTGACCGCCGGGATGTTTGCCTCGCACGTAACGGGTGCACACTGCTTACTCATGGCGCGGATCGTCATCCTCGATGTCGATGGGACGTTGGTTGATACGAACTATCAACATGCTCTGGCGTGGTTTCGCGCGTTTCGCGAGCACGGCCAGATTCTTCCGCTGTGGCGAATCCACCGAGCTACCGGGATGGGTGGCGACAAGATGGTCGAGTACCTCGGCGGCAAGGATCTCGAACGGAGCAAGGGCGAGGCGATTCGCGACGCCGAGAGCCACGCCTACAGTGAATTGATCGGCGAGGTCGAGCCGCTGCAAGGGGCGCGCGAATTCCTGGTGTACCTGCAGGACCTAGGTCTCAGGGTGGTGCTTGCCAGCTCGGCGAAGGAAGACGAGCTCGACCACTACTTCGATTTGCTCGAGGCACGTGACGTTGTCGATGCGTGGACAAGCTCGGCCGACGTGCAGGAGACAAAGCCAGACCCCGATCTCGTGCAAGCCGCGATCTCGAAGGCAGGCGGAGGATCGGCCGTGATGGTTGGCGACACGCCCTGGGATGTAGAGGCAGCCCGACGCTCAGGCATCTCGACGATCTGCCTGACAACCGGGGGCTTCGCGCGGCAGGAACTCGAGCAAGCGGGCGCGGTCGCCGTATTTGACTCGATCCCGGCGCTCAGCCTCGCGGTCAGCAAGAGGCTGCTTGACACGATCCCGAGCAACGAGCCCGAAGCCGCCGGGTGACGAAGCTCGCCTATTAATCCTTTCGGCTTGGTCGCCAGCGTTCTTCGTGGTCTGATCGCCGGATTGCTCTTCAAGACGGTCTGGAAGACCACCCTTGGCGAAGAATCTTCGCAAGGCTGACCGGTGTATGGGCCGGCGACTCGTAGTCGTCGGGGCCGAAATCGCCCCAGCCCGCGGCCGCCGTTTCCAGCGCGGCGCTCGTGGGTAACCACGTTAACGACCCTGCCCTGCAGCCAAGGAGATCCGTGCCATCTAACCGCCGCAACCCGCGCCGCCCAGCGCAGTCCAATACTTCGAGATCGGCGGCCGGACCCGTTAAGCCGAAGCCCGGAGTCGGGACGGAGCGCTTCCTAACCACTGCACAGGGTGTTCGCCTCCCGGACGCGGACCATTCCTTGAAGGCCGGGCCGCGCGGGCCGTCATTGCTCGAGGACTTCCATCTGCGCGAGAAGATCACGCATTTCGATCACGAGCGGATTCCCGAACGAGTCGTCCACGCCCGCGGCGCGGCCGCTCACGGCGTCTTCCGCTCCTACGGAAACGCGGCCTCGGCGACCCGCGCGCGGTTCCTGGCCGAGAGTGACCGCGAGACACCGGTCTTCGTTCGGTTCTCGACGGTCGCCGGCTCGCGCGGTTCCGCCGACACGGTGCGCGACGTTCGCGGATTCGCGGTGAAGTTCTATACGGACGAGGGCAACTTCGATCTTGTCGGCAACAACATGCCGGTCTTCTTCATCCAGGACGGGATCAAGTTCCCGGACGTCATCCACGCCGTCAAGCCCCACCCGGACCGGGAGATCCCGCAAGCTCAATCCGCCCACGACACCTTCTGGGACTTCGTCTCGCTGCACACCGAAGCGACCCATCACGTGATGTGGCTGATGTCCGATAGGGCGATCCCTCGGTCGTACCGGACAATGGAAGGGTTCGGCGTTCACACTTTTCGCCTCGTCACAGCTCGGGGAAAAACCACGCTGGTCAAGTTCCACTGGAAGCCCGTCGCCGGTGTGCATTCGCTGCTCTGGGAAGAAGCCCAGCTGGCTGCGGGAATAGACCCGGACTTCCACCGGCGCGACATGGCGGACGGCATCGACAACGGCGCGTTCCTCGAATGGGAACTCGGGCTGCAACTGCTGCCTGACAGCGCCGACCAGACGTTCAAGGGGATCGACCTGCTCGACCCGACAAAGCTCGTTCCCGAAGAGCTCGCCCCCGTCACGCCCGTGGGGCTGCTGACGCTCAACCGCAACCCGACCAACTACTTCGCCGAGACCGAGCAGGTCGCCTTCCACACCGGAAACCTCGTGCCCGGGATCGAGATCACCGACGACCCATTGATGCAGGCCCGGATGTTCTCCTACCTCGACACCCAACTGACTCGGCTGGGCGGCCCGAACTTCGCACAGCTACCGATCAACTGCCCGCACGTCCCAGTCAACGACAACCTCCGCGACGGCATGCACCAAACGCTCGTGCACGACGGGATCGCCCCGTACCTCCCGAACAGCCTCGCCAACGGACGCCCCCTCGTCGCAGGAGCGCGAAACGGCGGCTACCTGAACATCCCGCGACTGGTCGACGGAGAGAAGGTCCGTGCAAGCCCTGTCTCGTTCGAAGACCACTTCTCGCAAGCAACGCTCTTCTGGAACAGCCTCACTCCGTTAGAGCAAGACCACATCGTCGAAGCGTTCACCTTCGAACTCGGGAAATGCTTCGAACAGCCGATCCGCGAACGGACCCTCGCCAACCTCGCGAACGTCGACAAAAGCCTCTGCCAGCGGGTCGCGGCAGGTCTCGGCCTACCGGCCCCCACCGGTAAGCCAAGCAAAGCGGCTTCCTCCCCGGCACTCTCCCAGATCACCGGGAAGCCGGGCCCGATCGCCGGACGCGTCGTCGGGGTGGTCGCGGGCCCCGACTCCGATCTTGCAGGCATCGGCAGGCTGAGCCGAGCACTTTCCGCCGAAGGCGTCTCTCTCAAAGTGATCGCCGATACCGGAGGAGTCCTGACCCGCGGCAATACCAAAGTGACGGTCGAACGGACGTTTCTCACGACACGCTCGATCGAGTACGACGCCGTCCTGGTCGCTGATGGGCTCGCGACACTCGAGAACAACAGGCTCACCATTCTCCTCGACGAGGCCTACCGCCATCTCAAAGTCCTCGGCAGCTGGGGAGACGGCAACCAGATCCTCATGTCCGCCGGGATAGACGTCGAGGCCCCCGGAATACTCGGAACGAAAAAGCTCGGCGCGTCATTCGCCACCGACCTCATCGATGCGCTTCGGCTCCATCGGGTCTGGGACCGCACGCCGCGATGATGCGCACGCAGCAAGCGACCGTCGAGCAGACGCCCCTCGGTGCGGTCGCGCGCGGGCTGATCGCCGGAGCCGTCGGGACGAGCGTGATGACCACCTATCAGTTGTTGGTGGCCAAGCTTCGCAATGACGACAGCGAGACCCAGCCCAAGAGATGGCGTGATGCACCTGCTCCCGCCCAGGTCGGTAAACGCATCCTGACCGGAGTCTTCAAAGAGAATGTCACCCTCGCCGACAGCCGAAGACTTACTCAAGTGATGCACTGGGCCTACGGCACAGCCTGGGGAGCGGCCCTTGGACTTCTGCAAGGCACGGTCGCGGCCTCGCCCGTGCCGACAGGTGCGGCCTTCGGCGTGGGGGTCTGGGGTATGTCGTACGCCCAACTCGTGCCCATGGGCATCTACGGACCTCCCTGGAAATATGCGGCGAAGCATGTGGCCCTCGACCTGTCGTACCACGTTGTCTACGGCGTAGCCGCCGCCGCAGCACTCGATCGCATTTCTCCGCCGCGTTAGTTCGCTATTGAACATCACCCACGTCGACGGATCGATGTAGCGGCAAGGACAGCCGCCGAGAGAACGCCGATCACTGCGCCTCGGTGCTCGTCCAATGACAGCTGGTAGCTCCGGCTTTTTGCGCGATCGTCGAAGCGCCCGTGTGACCCAGGATCGTCGGCCGGCTCGAAGAGATTTCCGTCACGTGGCCGAATCGGCTCGCTCGTCTGCTGTCCCGAGACGCCGGTTCTTGCGAGGTACCAGTCGCCCAAACCGGGAGCGATCTTGTTGCCGAGGATCGTCGCGACGGTCGATCCGCCCACGTACACCTGGCGGCGTCGTGCGTGGGCGGCGTAGTAGACGCCATCGGCCGCGATCTCCGGCTGAAAGATCGGCGGGACCGGCATCGGCTGGTGCGGCATTTTCGTCCGGCAATGATCGAACTGAGGTGTGTTCAGACCCGGAAGCTGCACCATCGTCATGTGTACATGGGACTGCTTGTGCAACAGCTCCGTCCGGACCGATTCGAAGAAGCCTTTCATCGCATGCTTCGAGCCGCAATAGGCAGCCTGGAGAGGGATGCCTCGGTATGCGAGAGCCGAGCCGACCTGGACGATCGTTCCGCGGTCGCGCGGGAGCATCCTCTTGAGCGCGGCCTGTGTTCCCCAGACGGCGCCAAGGTAGGTGACCTCGGTCGCCCGTTGGAACTCTTCGGCCTCGATGTCCTCGAAAAACGCAAACACGGTGGTCATTGCGTTGTTGATCCAGATATCGATCTCTCCGAGCGCTTCCTCGGTGGCCGCTGCTGCTGCTTCGACCGCGTCCGCGCTGGCCACGTCGGTAGGCAGCGACAGCGGTTGGCCGCCCAGCCGCTCGACGGCGTCGGCGGTTTCGTCGAGACCCTCGCGCCCGCGCGCAAGCAATGCGATCTGCGCTCCGTCCCGCGCGAACCGCTCGACAATCGCACGGCCAACGCCGCTTGTCGCCCCCGTGACCACGACAACCTCACGCTTGCTCATTCGACGGCTCCTCCTTGCCGGCCGCGATCGCTGCGACCGCGTTGATGAGTGAGAGATGGGACAACCCTTGCGGGAAGTTCCCCAGAAATGCCCCTGTGTGCGGGTCGATCTCCTCGGCATAGAGACCGACGTCATTCGCGAGCGCGATCAGAAGATCGATCGTCTCGCGCGCCTCACCTAGACGGCCGAGGCGCGCGAGCGCCTCGGCGAGCCAGAAGGAACAGGCGACGAAGGCGCCCTCCTTGTCGTGCTGCCCGCTGTAGCGGTAGAGCAGTGGGCCGCCCGCGGTGAGTCCGCGCCGGATCGCGTCGACGGTCGAATTGAGTCCCTTTACCTCCGCGGCCGGGTAGCCGACACGGACGGCGAGCAGGAGAGATGCATCGAGTTCGTCACTATCCGCGTAGAAGGAGTAGCTCTGCAGGGAGTCGGACCAGCAGCGCTCGTCGACGAAGGCGCGTATTCGCTCGCATTCCTCACGCCAGCGATCTGCATGGCGATCCGGTGCCTCACCGGCGGCTGCGAGACGGAGGGCGCGGTCGAGTGCAACCCAGCAGTTGATCTTGGAGATGGTGTAGTGACGAGGCTCGTGAAGCTCCCAGATTCCGGAGTCGTCGTTCTTCCAGATTCGGCAGACGTGGTCGGCGGTCTCCGCGAGCCTGATGCCGGTCTCCTCGTCGAGTGTGTTGCCGTTTTCGACGTAGAGCGAGACGGTCGCCAAGAGGTCTCCGTACGTGCCGAGCTGGAGTTGCCCGGAAGCGCTGTTGCCGACTCGGACGGGCCGGGAGCGGCGGTAGCCCGCGAGCTCGAGTTGTGTCTCTGCCCGCGGAGCGGAGCCGTCGAGGCGGAAGAAGGGCTCCAATCGCGGGTGGGTTGCCTCGCTCGCGCTGAGGAGCCAGGAGAGTGATGCATGTACCTGTTCGCGGTAGCCGAGGTCGCCGAGAGCGTCGAGGACGAATGCCGTGTCGCGGATCCAGGCGAACCGGTAGTCCCAGTTCTGGTCGCCGCCGATTCGCTCGGGGAGAGATGTCGTAGGCGCTGCCGCCATCGCTCCGGTCGGCGCGTAGATCAGGAGTTTTAGCGCGAGCACGCTGCGGTCGACGGCCTGGCGCCAGTCGCCCTCGTATTGGTGAAAGCCAACCCAGCGCTGCCAGGCCTCGGCGGTTTGCTGAAATCGAACCTCGATCTCGCGACGCGGCGGCAGTGGTATCGGTTGCCGCTCGACACAGGTACAAACGAGCCAGCCGTCGCTTCGGCGTGAGGTTTCCAGTTCGCCGTAGATCGTCTCGTCGTTGCTGGCCGGCGCGCCGGCGTCCCAGGCGCGAAACGCGAGTGCGTGCGCGCCGCCGGTCGCGACGATGGCGTCGCGTCGCTGCTGGATTGTCGTTTTGGTTCTTCCGAAGTCGCAGCGCGACTCGAGCTCGTATCGAAAGCGCACCTTGCCGCGGCGGCCCTGGATCCGCCGTACGAGCTCGATCCACGAGAGTTGGCCGCCGTCTTGCAGGGTGAGCGCGTCGGTCACCGTCGCCACACCGTCGTCGGTCGTGAACGTCGTCTCGAGCATGTTTGTGTCCGGGAGGTAGCGACGCTCGACCTCGTACGGATCGAGCGGCGCGAGCTTGAACGAGCCGCCATGCTCGGGATCGAGCAGGGCACCGAAAATCGTCGTCCCGTCGATCGCCGGAAGGGGCAGCCAATCGACGGTGCCGTCGCTCGCCACGAGCGCAACCGTGCGGCCGTCCCCGATCGCTGCGTAAGACTCGATCGGCGCGTATCCATCGACGCGGCTCATTTCGGGAGCCGCCCGCGCAGCCGTCGGGCCGTCTGCTCGACTCGCTCGAGGGCCTGCTGCTCCTCGCGAAGGTTCTCTTCGAGCGGCTCGACGGCCAATCCGAGCGGCACGGCGAGGCCGGCCAGAGCTTGATACAGCGCGATCTCGAGGTGCTCGATCTTCGCGATCTCGGTCGCCAGGAAAACGTCGCGCAGTCTCGGCTCGACGATGCCGGGGAGAAGGTCGTGGTTTCGGCAGAGAGCCTCGAGCGCGTTGCTTGCGGCAGCGGTCGGCTCAGCACCGGCGGTCGCGAACGCTCCTTCGACGCGTGCTGTGTGGTCGCGGGTCTGGGCGAGGTGCTCGGCGAGTGCGTCCGCGAGCCATTCCGAATCTGCCTCTCGTTCCAGACGAGGGAGCACAGCGAAGGTGAGCGTCCGCTCGATCCAGAGCGCCTCGGTTAGGAAGTGCAGATAGAGGTCGCGCGGGTTGCTCAGCTTCGCAGGGATACGCGTTTCCTTTGGGGTTTGCTGACTCGCTTGCGGTCGAGGAGCCGTGCGAGCCGGTCTGAGAGCGCCATGATCGTGAGCGCCGGGTTGGCTGCCCCCTGGGTCGGCAGAACGCTGCCGTCCGCGATGAATAGGTTCGGGATCTCCCAGGCGCGATGGGTCGAGTCGACGACGCTCTCGTGGGCGGAGAACCCCATCCGGCAGCCGCCGACGAGGTGCGCGTAGCGGTCGATCTTCAGCGTGTCCTGGGCCCCGGCGGCTTCCCAGATCTCTTCCATGATCCGGGTCGCGAATGCGATGTTGCTGCGATCGTTGTCGCAGAGGCTGTGGTTGAAGGTTGCGACGGGGAGGCCGTAGGCGTCGACGTCGGTCTTGGCGAGGGTGACGCGGTTTTCCGGCTGCGGCAGTAACTCGCAGAGAACACCGAGGACACTCCAGTGGTTGTAGTCGCGCATGTATTCCCGCAGGGACTGGCCCCAGTGACCCTCTGCTGTCACGTGCTCCGCCCAGCCGATCGGTAGTGGCGAGAGCGTCTGGATCGAAAAGCCGCGCGCGAAGCCGCGCGACTTGTCCGTTTCGTAGAACTGCTCAGAGGAGACCTCGGGCGGCGGCGCCTTGTACATGCGCAGGATCTCCGGGAAGCGGCCGGCCACCTGCGTCGCTCCTTGCACCATGACGTAGCGGCCGACTTGGTCGTGGCCGTTCGCCAGGCCGTTTGGGAAGCGGCTGGTCGTGGAGTTGAGCAGGAGCCGGGGCGTCTCGATTGCGTAGCCGCAGACGGCGACGGCATCGGCCTTTTGTACGTGCTCGATGCCGTCGCGGATGTAGACGACCCCTGTCACACGCCCGCTGGTGTCGTCGCTCTCGATCCGTGTGACCATCGAATCCGGACGCACTTCGACGCCGTGCTCGATCGCGTCGGGGAGGTGTGTGATCAGGGGACTCGCCTTCGCGTTGACCTTGCAACCCTGCAGGCAGAAGCCGCGGTAAATGCAGTGCGGGCGGTTGCCAAACCTGCCGTTCGTGATCGACACCGGGCCGACCCGCATCTCGATTCCACGCTTGCGCGCCCCCTCCCACGCGACGACGGCCGCGCCGGCAATTGGGTGCGGTGCGTGCGGATATCCGTGCGGGTCGCCCCATGGCCAGTCCTGACCCGCGACGGGTAACTCCAACTCGATCCGCTCGAACGACGTTTTCAACTCCGCGTACGAGATCGGCCAGTCGACGGCAATACCGTCGGCTGATCGCACCTGGAAGTCGGATGGGTGCAGCCGCGGTACGTAGCCGGCGAAGTGGGTCATCGATCCGCCGACGCCGGTGCCGGAGTTGTTCTTCCCGAGCTCGATCGGGTCGCTCCCTCCGATGATCCGGTTGTCGGTCCAGTAGATCGGCGCGGCGCCCTTTTCGTCCGAAACCCAGTCACGATCTGGATCCCAGAGCGGCCCTTTCTCAAGCAGCACGATCCGCCACCCTTTGCGCGCGAGTCGTTGAGCGAGCGTCACCCCGCCTGCCCCGGCGCCGACGACGACGAGATCGACTGGATCCTCGTCGCGGTGGGCAGCCATTCGACCGAGGTTCTGCAGGCCCCGCCGGTGCGGGTCGAGGAGCCAGGCCGAGTCGTTGTCCTCCGGCATCCGAAGCGAGCCCTTGATCACTCGAGTCCCCGCTCTCGCGTATCGCGGACGGGGTCGAGCTCGAACGCCTCGAGGCCTTCCCAGCTCTCCGTCTCACCGTTGCGCAAGTGAGGGCTACCGAAGCGGGCGTAGCCGCGTGGATACGCCGGGCCGCCGAACCCGATCTCATTCCAGGCCCACGGATGCGAATAGAACTGCTCGCAGATCTGCCGGACCAGTACGGAGAACGCGCGGGAGACGTTCAGGTCCGCCCATGCCCCGCCGAACAGCTCGGCCTTCGAGAAGCGGTGCACCACGTCGTTCTGGTCGTGCACGGTGAGGAGGGGAAAAGCCTCGACGCCGAGTTCTTGGGCCTCTTGGTCAAGCCCGCGCGCTGTGGTCCGCCAGGTTTGCCCGTCGCCGGGCATGTCGAAGTACTGATAGCCGTCGAAACTTCCGGAGGCGAGTTTCTGGTCGACGAACGCGAGCACCGGGATCCTCGGCTCTGCTCCGACTTGGCCGGTGATGTGGTCGCAGAGCGGTTCGAGCGACGCTCTCTCACGGATGTTGAAGTACCGGAACTCCGGGACGTTTTCGACTCGGTCGAGTACGAGCTTCCGTGTCACCTCGTCCCAGTGACGGCGCTCGGCGAGGACGTCGTAATCGGGATACCGGCCGACCATCCCGGGAGTGATCCCCTTGCGCTGGCGGGGCAGTCCCTCGGGCTCGAATCGCTTCGGCATTAGGTCTCCCTGTGAGCGATCGCGGCTACGACCCCGAGGCCCCCGATCATCGTCAAGGCTCCCGGCGCGAGCAGGGGCGGCCCCATCACGAGGTTGTAGCTTGCTTCGCCGAAACCGCCGGGGCGTTTACGGACGCCCTGAACATGCGTGACGATTCCGATCAAGCCGTCAACTGCGTACAGCGCGCCGAACAGGGGCAGCCAGCGGTTTGCTGCACGCTCGGAATACAGGCCGGCGATGGCGGTGAGCGTGAGCGGCGGTGTGAGCACGACCGGCGTCCACATCCACTTGTCGCCAAACGAGCCCTTCGTGTGCTCGAGGTAGACCTCGAACGCCAACGCAGGCGCGCTCACGGCGGTTGTCACGCAAAGCAACTTTTGCATGCGGCCCTGTCTGATGTTTCGCACGATCTTCATGACGCCCATCGCGCTGCCTCCTTCCGCTTGAGCTCGAGTCCGTTTCCCATCCGTGAGCGGTCCGGCCGAACGTTTCCTCGTTCGGGTTCGAGTACTCCGTCGAAGAGAAGCGACTCGACGCGTACGTGGTCGTGGAAGTACTCGAGGTGCCGTAGGCGGGGTACCGCGGCGAGTCCGTGCGCGGAGAGTTGCGGCGCGCAGTGGCCGGATAAGTCGATGTGGAACGCATCCGCGACCGCTCCAACCCTGCGAAGGCCCGTGTAGCCGCCGCAGCGGGTGACGTCAGCCTGCAAGCAGTCGACCACCGGTGCGAGCGAACAGAATGCGGGAAGCGTGTCGCCGTACTCGCCGGCCGCGATCTCGAGCCCGGCAGGACTGCGGTCGCGCAGCAGCCGCAAGCCCTCCCTGTCTTCGGACGAAACCGGCTCTTCGAACCAGGTGACGCCCCACTCATCCGCGTAGCGCTCGGCCCAAGCGAGCGCGCACTTACGACTGAAGGCGCCATTCGCATCGACGAAGAGCTCCGTATCCGGCCCGATGGCCTCACGCACGGCGTCGAGCCGCTGGGGGTCGCCGTCGGGGTCTCGACCGAGTTTCATCTTGACGCGCGGAATCCCGCTCTCGGCCCAGCCGCCGAGTTGGGTTGCGAGCCGCTGGAGCGTGTACGTCGTGAAGCCGCCGCTTCCGTAGATCGGAACTTCTCCGTGCACGGCGTCGAGGATGTTGACGAGCGGCAGGTCGAGCAGCCGCGCCTTCAAATCCCACAATGCGGTATCGACAGCCGACAGCGCCATCCAACCTAGGCCTGAGCGCCCGGCGTTGCGAAGAGCTCGACTCATCGCCTCCCACGCAGCCCCGACGTCGAGCAGGTCGATGCCACGGATCGCGGCGGCCAGCAGATCGTCGACGACCGCAGCCGCAGCCGCGGGTGCGTACGTGTAGCCGATTCCGGTACAGGTATCCGCGCTCGCCTCAACGACCACGATCGTGGTCGAGGTCCAGTCGAGTGTTCCGTCGGCCTCAGGCTCGTCGGTCGGGATCGTGTACGCCGAGACCCGGAGGGTGGCGTCGGCGCGTGTCGTCATCACTTGCCTGGAAGGACACCGGCGAGTTTCTGGCGCAGGCTCTGACGGACAAGCCGGCTTGCATCTGGGTCGCCGCGAAGCACGGCTTGCATGAAGTGATGCGCCTGCTCCACCGTTATGTGCGGCGGGAGCGGCGGAACCTCCGGGTCGGTAATCGCTTCGACGAGACACGGCCGGTCGGCCGCGAGCGCCCTGTCCCATGCGTCCCCGACATCGTCTGGGTTGTCGACCCGGATGCCCTCCAGACCGATCAGCTCGGCGTACCGCGCATAAGGGAAGTCAGGCAGACGCTGGGAGGCTTCGAACTTCGGGTCGCCTTCCATCGCTCGTTGCTCCCAGGTCACCTGGTTGAGGTCGTTGTTGTGCAGGACAAGGACGATCAGACGGGGGTCGGCCCAGCGCCGGTAGTTGGCGGCGATCGTGATCAGTTCGTTCATGCCGTTCATCTGGAAAGCGCCGTCTCCGACGAGCGCGATTGCGACCCGCTCCGGGAATGCGAACTTCGCGGCCAACGCGTACGGGACGCCCGGGCCCATCGTGGCGAGCGTCCCCGAGAGCGACGCCTTCATCCCCTTGCGCAGCCTGATGTCGCGCGCATACCAGTTCGCGGCGGAGCCGGAATCGGCCGCGATGATGCAGTCGTCCGGCAGTCTCAACGAGAGCTCGTGGAAGACGCGCTGCGGGTTGAGCGGATCGGCCTCCTGCAGTGCGCGTTCTTCCATCAGTTCCCACCACGCCGTGACGTTCCCTTCGATCTTCTCCCGCCACGAGCGGTCCTCCTTGCGCTTGAGACGCGGAATGAGCGCACGCAACGTTGCCGCCGAATCTCCGACGAGGTTGACGTCCATCGGGTAACGGATCCCGAGCATGCGGCCATCGAGGTCGATCTGGACCGCCCGGGCTTGCCCTTCCGCGGGCAGGAATTCGGAGTAGGGGAAGCTCGAGCCCACCATCAGGAAGGTGTCGCAGCCGGTCATCAAGTCCCAGCTCGGTTTCGTCCCGAGCAGGCCGATCGAGCCGGTCACAAACGGCAGATCGTCCGGCAGCGCCGCCTTGCCGAGTAGTGCTTTTGCAACGCCCGCGCCGAGCAGCTCTGCCGTCTCGATGACCTCGGTGCCGGCGGCGAGTGCGCCGGCACCGATGAGCATGGCGACCTTGTCGCCGCTGTTCAGGATCTCGGCCGCACGGTCGAGATCGGCATCGGCCGGGACGACGGTCGGCCGTGAGTAGCCGATCCCCGAATGGATCGTCCCGTGCTCGCGAGGCGGCGCCGCGACCGCTTCCATCGATGCCAGATCGTTCGGAACGATGACGCAGGTGACGGTCCGCTGATCGAGCGCAATCCGGATCGCTCTGTCGATCAGATGGCGGACCTGCGCTGGTTCCGTTGCCATGTGCACGTATTCGTGTGCCACATCCTTGAATAGCGTCGCCAGGTCGACCTCTTGCTGATAGTCACCGCCGAGGGAGGCGCGCGCCTGCTGCCCGACAATCGCGAGCACAGGCTGATGGTCGAGCTTCGCGTCGTAAAGGCCGTTCAAGAGGTGAATGGCGCCCGGGCCGGAGGTCGCTAGGCAGACGCCTAGCTCACCCGTCCACTTCGCGTGACCGCAAGCCATGAACGCGGCCATTTCCTCGTGCCGAACCTGCACGAAATCGGGGTCGCCGCCGGCGCGGTCGAACGCCCCGACGATTGCGTTGATGCCATCACCCGGATAGCCGTAGACGCGATGGACACCCCATGCGACAAGGCGCTCGAGGATGAAGTCAGCGACGAGCTCGGCCATCGCGTTTCCTTTCAGTCGGTTGATGAAGCCAAAACAACGCAGACAACGCGGGTGTAGCGCGCCGTTAAGCAGGGGGTACCCCACCCGATTTCGGCCAAACACTCCGTCGGTGACGAGAACAAACCGTTAACCATCGGCCAGGTTCGTCGTGGGCCCGCTCTGGTTTACCGACAGCCCGATCGGGCACCCCTGGAGCAGCTCCGTTTCATCCAGAACATGAATCCGAAAGCGAGGAGAACGTGATCAAGGTCAAAAGTCGGCTGCCCGAGGCCGCCTCCGAGGGGTTCGATGCCGCCTCGTCATTTGTCGATCAGCTCATTCACGACAAGGCGCTTCGCCGGAAGCTGCGTGCGGCGGGCAGGGCCGGCGCTGCCGCTTCGCGGCAGGCGCAAAGGCAGACCCGTCGTCGAGGCATCACTTCACTGGTGGGTGACCCGGTCCTGAAAAGACACCTCGTCGATGCCCTCTCCCAGCTTCAGGCCGCTCGCAAAGCGGGAAAGAAGCACGATCACAGAGCCCGGAACCTCGTCGCCCTGATGGTCGGTGCCGGGACAATGTTCGTCGCGACGTTGAAGCTGCGCCACAAACTGACGGACAAGACCGAGGACGCGTAGGTACACAGATCGCGACGCGTCGGGGGAATCGAGGCTTGTGGCGCCTGTTCAAGGCCGATGACTTCTGGGAAGCATCTCCTCGACCTAACTGGAGCAATGACCGGCAGCCGTAGCGTCCACTTAGTTCTGACGTAGACGTTGTCGCTGAAGGCGGACCGTGTAGTCAGGGTCGCGTGCCGACTGCAGCCCGGCTTTGAAGATCGACCACCGCAATGCTAGTTCGCCTCCGAGGATTAGGGCGCTGCCGGTGACGGCGGCCGAGCGGCTCCTCCCGCCGCGGCGGGCGAGGACAAACGCCCCGGCGAGAGTCGCGGCGCTCGACAGGCGCTTATAGGTACCCGCCTCTGCCTGCCTGTATGGCTCTGCCAGAAAGCCGAGGCGGCGCTGCATCGCGAACGTCATGCACTCTCCCGCGAGCGCACCTGCGACTGCCAGCCGGCGCGACGATCGTGATGCCTTGCGGTGGGAGCAGAAGCGTCGCGGCTGCGCCGGCGGAGGCGGCCGACCCGGCCGCAAAACAAACGGGAGCTCGCGTCGAGCCTCATGCCAGACCGGCACGGCCGTGTCGGAGAGAAGCGTTGCCGTGTAGACGGCCAGTGGGGCACCCGACACCCCAGAGACGACCTCCGCGGCGCGCTTCGCTCGCGGCAGCCGAGCCAACTTGTCGCAGACGGCCGCCGTGGTCGTTGCACCACCACTCGCGAAGAGGATCCAGCTTCCGACATTCATCGGAGAAGTCACCTTGAACACGCGGAGCATGTTCAGGAACCGTTCCGGCCTCCCGAGATCCGTAACCAGCAGCGCCGGGCTGACAAGCTCGCCTGCCAAGCCGACATACAAGCTCGTTCTTGCCAGACGCTGATCGCCCGAGATTCGCGCCGCGAGACTGAGCACACCCGATGCGCCGGCCAGGCCGCCGGTGAAGAGATAGAAGGGAATCTGCGGTTTCCAAACCGGTTCCTTGAGGATCGGCCGGCCGTAATAGGAATCCCGGGTTTGAGGGCGCGTCGAGCGCGAATCGGGAGGCGTCATTCGCGGCCTCCCACGACGATGGCGAGCACACTGGCGACCAGCGCCCCGGCCGCAAACGCCGCGGTCCGCCACATCTCCGGAAGATCCATTGTGGTCGCTCGCGGGTCCGGCGGCAGTCCGTAGACCTCCGGTTCGTCGAGCAGCAAGAAGAACGCGCCGAATCCCCCGACGCCGTCGTCTGGGTCCTCGCCGTAGAGCCGTGCTCCGTTCCAACCGTCGTCGCGGACCTTCTCCAGTCGCTTCGCTGCCCGCTCGCGTAGCTCGTCGAGCGGCCCGAACTGGATCGACTGAGTCGGACAGGCTTTCGCGCAAGCCGGCTCGTGGCCGCCCTTCAGCCGGTCGTAGCAGAGGGTGCACTTGAACGCTCGCCCGTCCTCGGCGCCCGAAGCCCGGTCGGCTGGAGTCGGGGACCGTGCGGCGGTCGATCACGCCGAAGGGGCACGCGGGGATGCAGTAGCCGCAGCCGTTGCAGATGTCCTCCTGCACGACGACAGTCCCGAACTCGGTGCGGAAGAGCGAACCCGGTCGGACACACGTCGAGGCACGCCGCGTGGGTGCAGTGCTTACAGACATCCGAGCTCATGAGCCAGCGCAGGCGTCGACGGGAGCGTTCGCCCGCTCGCGTGGAGACCCGGGCCGGCTGCGTGCTGCTCGATGAAGGCAACGTGGCGCCAGGTGTCGGATCCGAGTGCGCTCGTGTTGTCGTAGGACTCGCCGGTCCAGGGCAGCCCGTCTTCGGGGACCAGGTTCCACTCCTTGCACGCCACCTCACATGCCTTGCAGCCGATACACACCGACGTGTCGGTGAAGAAGCCAACCTGCTCGCGTCTCGCCGACCGGCGTCTTCGGTCCAACGTCTCAGCGCTCGCAGCCTTCGCACCGCCGCTCTTCGTCCCGTCTCCGTCTCGGATACGTTCGACGTAGCGGGAGCGCGCGCTCCGCGAGGTCTTCGCCCAGGGCGGATGTCGCAGGTGAACGCTTTGACCTCCTGGATGTGGACGTTGGGATCGAGGAACACGACCGCTCAGGTCGTTCGCGCTGTCGCCGGTCACGAGCCCCTCGGTGCCCCAGTGGTACGGCAGCCCGACCTGATGAACGCGACGACCGCCATGGTCGAGCGGCTTGACGCGTTCGGTCACCATCACCCGGGCTTCGATGGCCGTACGGGTGGTGACCACGGTCGCCCAGCCTCCGTGCTCGAGGCCGCGCAGCTCGGCGAGTTCCGGATGCACCTCGACGAACATCTCCGGCTGGAGCTCGGCGAGGTAAGGCACGGAACGGCTCATGCCGCCGGCGGTGTGGTGCTCGGTCAGGCGGTAGGTGGTGACGACAAACGGGTAGCGTCGCCGTCCTCGCCTCGGCGGGTTGGCGGGATTCTCAGGCCGGTCGTACCGTTCGCGAGCCGGGTTCGACCGCTGCGGATAGAACCGGTTTCGCAGCGGCGATTCCTCAGGCTCGTAGTGGGCCGGAAGCGGTCCATCGACGAGGCCGTGCGGCACGTATAGCCAACCGCGCCCGTCGGCTTGCATGATGAACGGGTGCTTGCCGGCAATCGCCTCCGGGCCTTCGGCGCCTTCAGGCGGCACGTAGTCGGGCCGCTTGGCCTCGTCGAAGTCGGGAACGTCGATACCCGTCCATTTGGCTGTCGGTTCGTCCCACCAGACATAGCGTTTGCGTTCCGACCATGGCTTTCCGTCCGGGTCCGCTGATGCTCTGTTGTAGAGGAGACGCCTGTTCGCGGGCCACGCCCAGGCCCACTCCAATGCGGTGTAGTCATCCTGCTCCCAGTGCGGCTTCTTACGGGCCGCCTGATTGACTCCGTCGGCGCGGACCCCGCAATAGATCCAGCAGCCGCACGTCGTCGAGCCGTCGTCCTTGAGCTCCTTGTAGCCGGAAAGCGGCTCGTGCCTTCTCGTTCCAGCCGTTGATCTCGGCAAGGACGGCCTCGGCGCTCGGCTCGCTCGCTCTCCGGCGACGGGATAGTACCAGGTCAGCTCGCTGAATCGGCTCGTCCCGTTCTTCCGTCGAGCTCCTTCAGCTTCTCCCTGATGCATGCGGCCCAGGTGGTAGTAGAACCACAGGTCTGAGCGGCAGTCGCCCGCCGGGTCTACCGCCTTGTGGTGCCACTGCAGCAGACGCTGGGTGTTCGTGAACGAGCCTTCCTTCTCGACATGCGAGGCGGCGGGCAGAAAGAACACCTCGGTGGCGATCTCCTCGGTCTTCAGTTCGCCCGTCTCGATCTCGGGCCGTCGAGCCAGAACGAGGACGTCTCGATGTCGACCAGGTCACGCACGACGAGCCAGTCGAGCTTCGCCATCGCGAGCCGGTGGAGCTTCGCGTGCGATGAGCCGACCGCGGGATTCTCACCGACGACGATGAACCCCTTGACCGAGCCGTCGAACATGTCGACAACGCACTTGTAGATCGAGTTGTCCTGATCGATGCGCGGCAAATAGTCGAAGCAGAAGTCGTTGTCGGCCGTCGCGTGCTCACCCCAGTAGGCCTTGAGCAGGCTGACGGCGTAGCTGCCGAAGTTCGCCCACCAGCCCGCCCCGGCCTTGTTCGACTCGATGTAGTGAGCAAGGTCGTCGTATGCCCCGACGTGAGGCATCGTCAGATAGCCCGGGAGGATGTCGTACAGCGTCGGGATGTCCGTCGAGCCCTGGATCGAGGCGTGGCCGCGGAGCGCAAGGATGCCGCCGCCGGGCCGGCCGATGTTTCCGAGCAAGAGCTGCATGATCGCGGCCTCCGGATGTACTGCACGCCCGACGGTGTGCTGCGTCCAACCCACCGCGTAACAGACGGCGCTCGTCCGTTCGCGGCCCGAGTTGCGCAGAGTGCTTCGGCGACCGCGACGAACTCCTCGACGGTGCAGCCGCATGCTTCGGCGACCGCCTCGGGCGTGTAGCGGGAGAAGTGCCGTTTCAGCACTTGAAAGACACAGCGCGGGTTGCTGGAGCGTCGGGTCCTCTTCGGGCGGCTCCCCGCCGCTCAAAGCCGCGCCGTGCCGCCATGCCCCGTCGCGTGCCCCTTCACCTGCGTGAAGCCCGTTCTCGCGACCGCCCGCGGCGGCGTGCATGTCCATCCCCTTGTACTGCCAGCTCTCCGGGTCGTAGTCTGCGTTTCCGGATCCCAGCCGGAGAAAAGGCCGTCGAGATCCTCGGTGTCCTGGAAGTCGTCTCTCAGCACGATCGGCGCATTCGTGTAGTTGAGGACGTACTCGTGGAAGTAACGCTCGTGCTCGAGGATGTAGTTGACGATGCCGCCCAGGAAAGCGATGTCAGAGCCGGCCCGGATCCCGACCCACTGCGTCGGCGAGTAGCGCTCGTGCGGGTGAATCGTGGGTCGACGTGGATCACCTGGGCGCCCCGCTCGCGGCCTCGACCACCCACTGGAAGCCGACCGGATGGTTCTCGGCCATGTTCGAGCCCATGATCAGGATGCAATCGGCGTTCTGCCAGATCCTGCTGGAACGTCGTTGCCCCGCCTCGCCCGAACGAGGTCCCCAGACCGGGAACCGTGGAGCTGTGTCATATCCGGGCCTGGTTCTCGACCTGGACCACACCAAGCGCCGTCATCAGCTTCTTGATCAGATAGTTCTCCTCGTTGTCGAGCGTCGCCCCGCCGAGGTTCGCGATACCCAGCGTCCGCCGCGTCGCCGCTCCTTCCTCATCCGTCGCCTGCCAGGTCTCGTCGCCGTGTCGCCACGATCCGGTCGGCGATCATCTCCATCGCCTCCTCGAGCGGCAGCTCCTCCCATTCCGTTCCGTACGGGCGCCGATACTTGACCTTCGTCTCTCGGATCGGACTGTTGTGATAGCCCAGTGAGGCGGAGCCCTTGGACAGAGACGGCCGCGCGAGATCGGACTCGCCGAGTCGCCCTCGATCTGGACGACCTTTCCGTCCTTGACGTACGCAACCTGAGCGCACCAACAGCGCAGTACGGGCAGATCGACTGGACTGCCGCAGTCGGCGTCGTCGATACGAGCGCTGTCGTCGCTCGGTTTCTTCGCGAGCGGACGGAACGACCGAGCCCGCCCAGATCGCGCTCGCTGTAGTTGCCGCAGCAACGGCCAGCGGCGAATGTCTGTTGCCTGTGCTCGCCACGCGCTAGTGGATTTGAAGGTTGATGCCGACCAGCAGCAGCGGCCAGAGAACCGTCGCCAGAATCGCGAGCCAACGGGCTTCACCGCATGCAGATTCGTCCTGTAATGGCGGTGGCCCGCAACGATGCCGCCGCAGATCAAATACAGCGCCGTCATCCAACTCACGCCCGCTCTCCGCGACCAACGGCGTGCTGAACATCCGCTCCCCCCGGACCTGCTCTCTGAGTCTGAGCAAGAGAGGCTCATCGAGATCCTCACCGCTCTCGATTTCGAAGAGATCAAGCTGCACGGCGTTGTCGCCCGGCGCACCGTACGACGCTACGGCTTCGGTTACGACTACAACCGGCGCTCGGCCATTCCGGCAGGCGCCGAACCGCTCCCTTCCTGGTTGCTTTCCCTGCGCGAGCATTGCGGGGCGGCACTAACTGGCACAAGCGGCGAAGAGTTCGTGCAGGCGCTCGTTCAGCGCTATCCGCCCGGTGCTCCGATCGGCTGGCATCGCGACTCACCGTCGTACAACATGGTCGTCGGTGTCTCGCTGCTTGCCGTAGCACGGCTTCGCTTTCGACGCGGCGCGGGCAACAGCCGTGAGTTCCACGAAATCCGGCTTGATCCGGGGTCCGGGTATCTGCTATCCGGCCCTGCGCGCTGGGAGTGGGAACATCACATTCCGCCGACGAAGAACCTCCGCTACTCGATCACCCTCCGCTCACTCAACGAAACACTCGGCGAGGCCCAGCGTCAGTGAAATACCCCGGCGCTCTGCCTTACCTCCCTGGGCGGCGATCGTACGACGTGCTGCACGAGGCGATACAAGGCTGTCGAGGCTGTCCTCTTTACGCCAACGCGACGCAGGCCGTGTTCGGAGCCGGCCCGGTGACCGCGCGCCTCATGCTCGTAGGCGAGCAGCCCGGCGACCAAGAAGATCGCGCCGGAGAGCCTTTCGTCGGCCCTGCGGGCCGCGTACTCGACCGGGCGCTCGAAGCGGCCAATATCGACCGCAGGCAGACGTACGTGACGAACGCCGTCAAGCACTTCAAATGGAAGGCGCGGGGCACTCGGCGGATCCACGACAAGCCGAGTTGGAGCGAGCAGGTGGCCTGCCAGCCATGGCTCAACGTGGAACTCGACATGGTCTCGCCCCGGGGCATCATCCTGCTCGGCGCTACGGCGGCCCAGTCGCTACTGGGACGCGACTTTCGCGTGACGACGAGCCGCGGACGGCTGCTCGAATCAAACCTCGCCGATGTTGTCCTCGCGACGATCCACCCGTCGGCCGTGCTTCGCGCCGACGACCGCGACGAGGCCTTCGCCGGACTCGTCGACGACCTCGAGGTGGCCGCTGCGGCGCTGCGCTCGCTCGCTTGACGGCTCGCTGGATTGGCCACGGGCCGTTGCGGGAAGGACAGCTCCGTGCCGAAGCTACGCCACGTCGACTGTGCCGAGCCCGGATTCAAGCGCCGGCGGCGGGGAAACGGCTTCTCGTACCTGGACATTCGGGAACGGCCAATCCGGGACGCCGAGACAATCGAACGGATTAGGAACCTCGCTATCCCGCCGGCATGGCGAGACGTCTGGATCTGCCCCGCGACGAACGGCCACCTTCAAGCGGTCGGGACAGATGACGCAGGGCGGCGCCAGTACCTCTACCACCCTGCGTGGCGCGAGCACCGCGACCGGGAGAAGTTCGATGAGATGCTCCGGTTTGCCGCGGCGCTCCCGACAGGGCGGCGCAAAGCCAGCCGACTGCTCGGCGAGCCCGACCTCTCGAGAGACCGGGTGCTCGCATTCGCGGTCACGCTCCTCGACCGAGGACTCTTCAGGGTCGGCGGCGAGAAGTACGCGAGCGACAACGGCAGCTATGGCCTCGCGACCCTCGAGCGGCGCCACGTCGCACTCACCAGCGATACCCGCGTCTCGTTCTCATTCAAAGGCAAGAGCGGCCAGTTCCACGAGTTCGAGGTAAGAGGCCGGTCGCTGCGGCGCGTCGCCGGCGAACTGCTCGAGGCACGCCGCCGCGGACGGTTCCTCATCTACCGCGATGGTGGCCACTGGCGCGAGGTGCGGGCAGACGACGTGAACGCGTTCCTGAAAGACCTCGTTGGCGAAGAGTTCTCTGCCAAGAACTTCCGCACCTGGCATGCGACCGTGCTCGCCGCGGTCGGCGTGGCGGCTGCCGGGGCGGTGCGCGGAACGGCCGCCCGGCGTCGAGTTGTCTCGGGAACGATCGAGGACGTCGCCGCCGCTCTCGGCAACACCCCGGCCGTCTGCCGGGCGTCCTACGTCGACCCGAGAGTCTTCGACTCCTACCGGGCGGGCAAAACGATCGACTCACGCCTCTCCGGCCCGGAGCCGCTCTCACTCCGTCGTCGGCAAGCGCTGGAGAAAGCGGTGGTACGACTGCTCGGCACTCAGTCGTCCTGAACACGGTTCGCCGCACCCGCGAGCGCCGAGAACCCGGCCTGGAGGAAGTCGTTCGCGCCGCCGGCCGCAAGCGCCCAACTGAGGGTGCGACCGAACCGCGGTGCAAGAACGTCGACACCCGCAAGGCCAGCCGCGATCCAGGTGCCGACGCAGCGAGAGCACGTCACCAGCTCACCCACCGCCTGGCGTAGGTCGCCCGTGCGGACGGGCTCCTCCTGGTCGGGCTCCGACGGAGTTCCCTGAACGAACGGCTCGCGAATGAAGCTAGTCACGTCGTCACGGGCAAGCGTCCGCGCAGCTTTGAAAGTCGCAAGGCCTAGCACCGAGAGATCCAGCCACGACCGCTCGGCCGGCGCGCGATGAAGGCGGTGCGTCAGGAGTTCCGTCGCGGCAATGCCGCCGACGAAAGTCGCCATGATGCCGGCGTACGCGCCGTATGGCCTACTCGACGTCAGCGTCGTCATCGCGGATTGGGGGTTGCGTCAATGGGTTTCTTCGCTGCGCTCATCGGGCCTGTTGCCATCTGGGAACCCTCCTGACTCTTTCGAAGTTGCCCGTTCGAAGCTGCCTATCGCTACGCGCTATCGCCGCATCCGTCAGCCGATACGGAGCGGCGTAGGCGGTCGTGTTGGAGGCCTTAAACCCAAAGCGCCGCTCCCGGTCAGGCGTAAGCGGCATCGAAACATCGACCGCGCAGGACGACGGCGCCGACAACCTGCTCCGCGTAGCGAAGAGCAGACCCTCCATTTCTTGATCGACTGTCGCGCAGGCTTCCCTGAGGATGGTCACCTCCAAGCGCAGCTCCCGTGCATCGATCGCGGTTTGAACCAGGCAGCGTTCCGTCGGGGCGCCGATGAGAAGCACGCGCCTGACCTCGAGTAGCAGCGCGAGGTCGGTGTGGTCGAAGGCCGAGTAACGCGACTTGAAGAAGAACGGATCGTCTGAGTGGGGCTGGACGGTTGATACGACGTCGGCGCCTAGCCCGGCGAGGGTTTCTTCCACGAACGCGCGCTTGTCGCTGGTCATGTCGCCCATCCGGCCTATAGATGTTGCCGGCGTACTGACGAGGAGCGGGTCTCGAACTGCCACCTGCGCTCACGACACATCGAGCAGGTCGACGGAGTGCTTCTCACTTCGTGAGGTGCCCAACTCGGGCTCAAGGAGTCAGGAACCACGTCGAGTCTTGCTGGTCGTCGATCTGCCGAGGTAACAAGTTCGATTCGGGTTCCTCGTCGGCGGGTGGCGCCGTCTCCTCCGTGGATTCGGTCTCGCCGCCGGCACGTCCTTCATTGTCTTTGTGCTTGTCGCGTTCGTCGGTCATGACGTCGAGACTCTGCGATTGGTCGGCTTCATCTTGTCGCCTCAGAATGACCAACCGCCGCCACGTCGTGCGAACAGCGCAACGACGAGCACGGCCAGCAAAACCAGGAACAGGAATTTTGAGACCACGATTCCGCCACCGATCGCGATGATCAGCAAAATCAGCAAAAGCACCCAAAGCATGAGAACGTCGCCTCCTTGATCGATCCTCACGTGGTTCCCGCAGGCGCCGACGGCAAAACCCGCAAGCCGAATGGGACAACCGCGAAACCCGGCATCTCCCACCAGGCACAAGGCCCTAAGGCTCAATCAACCCGCCACCCCTTGCCGCCGCCCCATTTTGACGGCTTGGGTGCGGGCGTCGCGAGCCATTAGCGCACGGAGGCTTATCGGCGACGTAGTCGCCGAGGGCGTTGAACTGGTAGTCGTGCAGGCGGGACGAGACGAGCTCGGCTGTTCCGAGGTTCACCAGAGCCACCCGGCACGCATGATCGACGGGTTCGCGGTCGACCTCGACCAGCAAACCTGATCTTCGACGACGTCATCGAGCAGATCAGAGGCGCGGCAGTTCTTCAACTGTCTCGGACGCACTCGCGTAAAAACTGGCGCGCGAGCGGCTGAAGCCGTCGCACGCTCCGAGGGCTGGAGGCGGCGAACGACGGCCGCACCGAGTTCACGCTCGACGCCGTCGATGGAGCACACGTAACCCGGTCGGCTCGGGCCGTGCTGCTCGCCCTGACCGAGGCAATGCCCGCACTCGTCGGCGGCTGAAGATTCGTCTCGATCACTGCCCGGTAGGCGCTCAATCTCTAGCGACCCGAAGGTAAGTGCGAGAGCTGGAGCACCCTCGCTTCGGCATTGGTGACGTCAACGGAGAGCGCCCAGCCGATGTAGCCGCAGACCCCGCAGACGTCGAGTGCGTCGTTCGTTAGGTCGGTCACAAACCTGCACTCGCCGCAGCGAAGGCACCTGACGTCAATCTGTTCAAAGTATGGGCGGGTGAGCGTAGTCATGATTTCAGCTTTGACCCGCTACGGGTTTGTCGCCTCAGGGTTCGCCGCGTCGAACGTGCGGATTAGCCACAGGCCGCGCACACCAAGCGGGGTACACGGGGCCCGAGAGGCAGTGAGCGGTGACCACGCCCGTCAGGAGCGTGCCACCGCTTGCCAGCCGTCGCCGATGTGACCCCCACCGGGATAAGGAAGACGTCATCTCGAGGAGGCTGAAGTCGCGACGACCGACTTCTCCACCGTCAACTATGGAGCACTTGTGGAGCCTAGGGGTCGCAACGGGGCGCAACCCATCGCAGATTCGGCCGACCGAAACATCGGGAAACACCTGCAAACCGTCGCATCCGCTTGCCACCGTTCGCCACGGCGAGCGCATGGTAAGGAGGGGGTCAACAGTTCGAGTCTGTTAGAGGGCTCTCGGAAACCCGCTGGAAACGGCGGGTTTTCTCTTGGGCGGACAAGCGGGAAGCGATCGTCGTGACCCTGATGTCAGCATCGAATGTCAACACGTACGGCACGAACGGCATCCAGGAGGGATGTCGATCTTCGACACGATGTGGACACGCTCTCGCCCAGGAGACCCACGACTCGGGAGCGCATTGACGGCAACGGCTTGATGTCCGATGACTTCGTGGCCAATCTTCCGTCTAAGCGTTGACAGTGGGAGCGGCCGAACATTTTGCCCGAGCGAAAACCGGGAAAGTCGCGAAGAGGGGAGATCTAGATGACTGGTCACGCATCCGTTCTTCTGGGGAGTCTCCATTCAGTCGACGGCGAGGGCGTCGTGCGGATGGAACATCGCCTCGACACCGGGGTCGATGAGCTCTGGGCAGCACTCACCGACCCCGAGCGGCTCGCCCGCTGGTTCGGCGAGGTAGAAGGCGAGCTTTCTCAGGGGGGCGAGTTCCGCGTCCGCATCGCCCTCGCCGGAGAGCGCACCGGACAGGTGGAGGCGTGCGAGCCTCGCCAACGCCTGCTGTTGACGATGCGCGATCCCGAACCTCAGCCCGGCCAGCCGGGTCAAACGGTGATCGAGGCCCAGCTGATTGCCGAGGGGGCTCAGACCAGGCTGGTCTGGGAAGAGCGGGGCATGCCCGTAAACCTGCTCCCAGCCTACGGTGCGGGAATCCAGATTCACGTCGAGCATCTCGCCGACTACATCAGCGGTCGTGAGCTCCGCAACGTCGAGGCCCGCTGGAACGAGCTCTTCCCGGCCTACGACGTACTGGGCGTCAGCTAGCCCCGCGCGCAGACAAGCCCCGCGGACACCAAACGCGCTCGCGACCTACCGAACGGGCGGGCTCGCCCGGTCGTTGTGGTTCTGGAGCCACGGAGCGGGCAACCCAGAGGTGCCAACGTCTCAGGGGTGAGCAGCGTTGGGTCAGCGGGAAGCGAGAGCCGTCTTCCACCCCCGTGGGGACCGCTCTGTGTCTGTTCTTGCGTTTGCTCGCCGAGCCTCTCGGGTAAATCGACCCCGTGAACCGGTCCAGAAGTGGAGTACTCGCACTGATGGCACTCATCGCCGGTGCCGCGATCCTTGCGTTCGCGGTCCTCTCGGGCCTGAACGCCCCGCATTCCCTGAAGTCGCCGGCGACCAAGGTCAGCAAAAAGTGACCAGCCACGACGCCAGTCATGAAGTCGTTTTCCAAGCATTCGGACTGGCGTGGGACCCTAAACGGCGTGGAAGTTGGCGCGTTCCATTACTTGCGCTCGGCGCAACCGCGTTGGTAGTCGTCGTCATTGTCGGCCTGGTGTGTGCGTTCCTTGTCTTCTAGAGCGTCGAAGCCGAAGCGCGCCGTCATCCTGCTGGGGCTGTTCGCCGCGTCCGAGACCGTCGCAATGAAACTGCGCGGATACCAGGTAGGCACGAACGTCGTTGTGCAATGTGCGAAGGGCCACCTCTACACGACCATCTGGCTTCCCGGCGGCTCGTTGAAGTCGCTGCGATTCCTCTGGTGGAGATTCCAGTATTGCCCTGTCGGAAAACACTGGACAGTCGTTACGCCCGTGAAGGATTCAGAGCTGACCAAGAAGCAGAGACAGAGCGCGCGAGCGCATCGGGACATCCGAATTCCATGACCCACCCTCCGCCAACTCCGCCGCCCGGGCCACCACCTGAACCAGCACCAATCCCGCCCGTCCCAGTGCCTGGCATCCCCGAACCTGACTGAACGTAGTTATGCCAAAGGATTCCTCTTCCTAGCCTCCCGGCGGCCCTGCCAACTCACTGCCGCGGGCTCTGGTCGCCGACAAGGACGACGCGGCCCCAAAACCTCATGGTCAGCATGGCGCCGGCCAGGGCGGTCGTTAACCGGCGTCCGATGGATTTCTGCTCGGATGCCAGATGATCTCCCAGAGGTGGCCATCAAGATCACGGAAATAGCCGGAGTAGATCCCCCAGGGCCGGTCGTGAGCCGGTGCGACCGTAGCCCCCGCTGACGCAGCCTTCCGCAACAACTCGTCGACCTCGGCGCGGCTACGAACGAGCTGCGCGAGGCTGAACTCGCCGCTGTGCGCCTGCGCGGCTGGAATCGCCGCATCCTTGGCGAGATCGGCCCGCGAGTACAGGTTGAGAAGCAAGCCGCCGTCCAGTTCGAACATCGCGATGGCGCCGCTCGCCCCGGTTGCCTCATCCGTCCACTCTGTCCCGACAATGCCCTTCGACTCGAAGCCGAGATCCCGGTAGAACGCGAGCGAGCGCGCCAGGTCGGCCACGGCCAAGGTGATCACGTCGAGCCGCGGCTGCACCGTGTCCTTTCTACCGCAAGCCTGGTTGCATGTTCAGCAGCATCGATCGCATCGGTCAGGCGGTCTCGCCGCGGTTGAAAGCTGAAAACTCGAGACGCAACCCGTACGGAGCGACCGCCCTGTTCACTGATCGGCGCTGGGTCTCGGTCATCGTCTCTGGGTCGCCGTATACCTCGTGGCAGGCAACGGCCGCCGAAATGGCGTTCACGCCGCCAGGTGTCGACTCGAGCGCCAGGAGCACATCCGAGAAGCGGACTGCCTCGGCGCTGTCGTCCTCGAAGTTCTCGTCGTGGTCGTTCAATCGAGCCCTCGTCATCCCGGACCGCCAAGCCAGAGCGACATCCGCGAGTCAATATCTCTGGACTGCGCGTTCTGCAACCTGTGCCGCGCCAGATGCCTAGCTCGGAAGATCCTTCCCGCGTTGGGCGGCCGCCGTGGCGGCGTCTTTGAGCGCCGGCTCCGTATCGGGTGGGAAGTCAGGGCCGCCATCGGTGGTCGCGTCCGCGTTGTCGCCACCAGAAGGGTCGATCCCGGTGGTGGTCGCCGGCTCGTCCGAACCAGTAGTTCGGCCCAGAACCTCGCTGCCCAACTGCGGATCGTCGTCGAGCAATTCGCGCGGTGCATCGGACCCTCCGAGCTCTTCCGGCACGATGCCCTCGCCTGCCATCGCCGCCCACGGTCCCTTCTCGCGAGCCTCCACCGCATCGGGCGTCGTTCCACCTCGTTGCTCGCTCGGCTTCACCATGTTCTGCTCATCGTCTCGCTCAACCATGGTTTCTCCCTGGCTTGAAGTGCTGGTCGGCACGGCTCTACCCACCCACGGGCATCGCCAACCACGCGGCTTACATGAGCGAAACGGGCGTTCCCGCATATGCGCAGACGCCCGGCAATCGCGGCGTCTGGATGCTTCACCGCGACGTCGAAGACAAGACGGAGTTCGTGATGTTCACGCTCTGGGACTCGATCGAAAACGTGAAGGCGTTCGCGGGCGAAGACTACGAGACGGCGGTCTTCTACCCCGAAGACGACCGCTTCCTCATCGAGCGCGATCCAACCGGCGCTCATTACGACGTTCAGACGCCGCCGGCCAGCCCCTGATGGACTGCCGGCGGGGCCAGCAGAAGCGCGTTACCTCAAACTCCCTGACGAGCAAGTAGTTGTGACCCGGGATCGCGTTCAGCGCAGCGGAAGGTGGCGGTCGGCCGGTCGTATCCAAAGCGACGCATGTCTGGGCTCGACCGCCCGATCGACAGCGAGTAGAAGCTCGCCGCGCACAGTGTCGAGATCAACGGCGTCACGCAACCTCAGCGTGAACGACGCGACGATTGCCTCCGCGTCGTAGCGGGCACGGTTGAAACGCCGATCGACCAGATGCTGGACCCGCTTGCGGAGTGGGTTGAACAACGCGGCCGCCGCAAGGGTCGAAGCGGCGACCGCGACCGGCGACGAGAACGGCAACACGTGGGTCGCGAGGACGACGATGCCGATGAACACCCCGACCAGCAGACCCGTCAGGATTGCGTAGGAAAGGGTGCGGCTGATCAGCCGGTCAATGTCGTAGAGCCGGTACTTGATGACGCCGACTCCGAGGCTGATCGGGAGGCAAAGCACGGCGATGACGCCGAGCACGCCGGCCACGCCCTGCCCAGGGCCGCCGCCGCTAGGGTCGGCGGACACGCTGAGCGCGAGGCCGACGACGGCGATGGTGCCGCCGCAGAGCAGGCACTTCAACTGTTGCCGGTGCGCGCCGTTTGCTCGCCTGTAGGCCGGTACACGGCTCGCCAACCAGCACAGGCCGAACCCACCGAGCAGAGCGAAGAAGACCGTCTGCGCTTGCGGCCACCACGCCCAGCCGGAGGTTGGGTGATCGAGCCTGACGAGGTTACCGTTCGGCTCGATCCGAATCGAGTGGTCGACGACCGCGTCGACCGCGATTCCGTACCCTCCGAGAGCCCAGACCGTGCCGGTCAGGAGCAGGACCGCGGGCGGCCAGCGCCAGCGCCCGGGCGGCAAGTCACCGTCGGGAAACAGCACGATTGAGAGGGAGAACAGGAGGATCGCAGGAGCCCAACTCGGCCCGATGATGACGGCGACCGGCCCGAGCGGGAGGCTCCCACCATGCTGCCGATAATCGAACACGCTGTACAGGGAGGCATCGTTGCTCAGGACCAGCAAGCCGGCCACCGCGAGCATCGTCCAGCCGATCGGGTTCCGGGGCTGCTGCCGGGCAACCACCGCCCCCATGGCCGCGAATCCAACCAGGATCGGTAGAAGGCCGCCCAAGCCGGCGGAGATATCGTGGGTGAGCAGGGCGAGGGGAATGGCGCCGGCCCCGAGTAGCAAGACGACCGCTGCAATCGCGAGTGGCGCGCGCGACTGCGGCCCGCGAAGGGCGACGAGCGGAACCGGCGAAGCAGCCACTCCGGGACTCTAGGGTCGCAACGTCCCGAGATCGTTACGGGCTGGTCAGACGCGTCAGTCCGGAACCCGGGTGAGTATCTGGATTCGCGTTCACAGCCCCCGGCCGGGCCTGCCGTTGCGTCGAACCGTAGACGCTTTTGTGCTCCACGGGCTTGACCGGCGAACTCCACGGTTCGCCTGGAGGGCAGACGCGCGACCGACCACGCGCAAGGCTCCCCTCCTCGTCATCGACGAGTGCCCGACGCCCCGCACGCGTGGCTTCGTTTCGGCGGATCAGGCGAAATCAGAGGGTGGCGCCGAGAAGCCAGGGATTGAATTCCTCCGTCCCGATCCCGGCGAGCTCGCTCTTGGTCTGCTTGCCCGACGCGACGGCAAGAATCTCCTCGAAGATCTGCGCTCCGAGGTGATCGAGGCCGGCTCCCGCGAGAACGACGCCCGCGTCGATGTCCATGTCCGGTTCCTGCCTGGCATAGAGCTCGCTGTTGGTCGCGATCTTGATGGAGGGCGCCGGCTTGAACCCGAAGGCCGAGCCGCGGCCGGTCGTGAACGCGACGAGGTTGCAGCCACCGGCGACCTGGCCGGTGACGGAGACCGGGTCATAGCCGGGCGTGTCCATATGCACGAATCCCCTCTCGGTGATGCGCTCGGCATAGGCGACCACCTGGTTCAGCGGCGTCGATCCGGCCTTCGCAGCCGCGCCAAGGGACTTCTCGAAGATCGTCGTCAGGCCGCCGGCCTTGTTGCCCGGGCTCGGATTGTTGTCGATCGAGGCTCCGAACGAGGCGACGTATTCCTCCCACCAGCCGATCGCGTCGACAAGCCTCTGCGCCACCTCCGGGCTTCGGGCCCGCCGCGTGAGCAGGTGCTCGGCGCCGTAGATCTCCGTCGTCTCCCCGAGCACAACTGTTCCACCCTGGCGGACGAGCAGGTCGCAGGCGTTCCCGAGCCCGGGATTGGCGGTCACGCCAGACCAGCCATCCGAGCCTCCGCACTGCAGCGCCGACCATCAGCTCTGAGGCGGGAACCGTCTCGCGGACGGCTCGATCGGCGACCGGCAGCAGCCGACCGACCGCCTCGACTCCGCGGGCGACCGTCGCGGCATACCCGCCGTCGTCCTGGATCGTGATCACCGCGGGCGCATCCGAGGCGAGGTCAGCGTGCTCGATCATGTCCGGGGGCTGGTTGTCCTCGCAGCCGAGACTGAGGATCACGTAGGCGGCGACGTTCGGGTGGTGCACCACCCCGGCGAGCGTGCGCTGCAGCTGGCGCAAGCCGCTGGAGCCGATGTGCGCGCCGCACCCTCCCTTGTGAGGAAGGCCGATCACCCCGTCCACATTCGGGAAGCGGGCGAGCACGCCCGAGCGTGCGATCTGCTCGACCACGGCGACCGTCGCCGACGATGAGCAGTTGACCGACGCAAGCACGGCGACGTAGTTGCGCGTCCCGACCCTTCCGTCAGGCCGGCGGAAGCCCTCGAACGTCCGTCTCTCCGCGACGGGCACGACCTCGACCGGGGAGTAGTCCGCACAAAACACGTGCTCACGGTCGAACGTCCGTGCCTCGAGGTTGTGCGAATGCACGTGGTCACCCGCAGCTATCGGCCTGGTGGCGAAGCCGATCACCTGGCCGTAGCGCCGGACGGGCACACCCTCGCCATGAACTTGCAGCGAGATCTTGTGCCCGGCAGGCACGAGCTGTCTCACGCGAACCTCACGCCCGCCCGGGAGGCGAAGTGTCGTGCCCGAGGCGAGCGCGTGCTTCGCGATCGCCACCGAGTCCGATGGGTGAAGCAACGCAGCCACATCACTCAGGCCAACGGGCGTTGCTGTTGATCGGGTTATCGACACCAAGCCGGAAGGTTTCACGCCAGCCATATTAAGGCCGCTTTCGCTGCGTCTCGCTCTCGAGATCCCACGGCGCATCAGGTCGCCTCTGACGCGGCCTGCAGCGCGCGGGGATTTCGTCGGCAAGAGGGGGTCGGGTATCCGGTTTCCGAGTCGAAGGAAGCCGGCTCCGGTCAGTGCCAGCGCCAGGGCGCCGCCCCACCAGATGGTGTCGGGCGACGTTCCGAGCAGCACGCCGCCGACCGCGGGGCCGAGAGCCACGCCGACCATGAAGCTGAACTGGTAGAGCGACATGTAGCGGCCGAGCAGATGCGGCGGCGCGATTTCCGCGACTAGTGGGCCGAGCACGATGAATTGGGCGCACTCAGCGACCGCGATCACGATCGCCACCCCGGCCAAGACGGTGGTAGCGGCGAGCGTCGAGTGCGTGAGCGTTGCGAGCAGGACCGCGAGCAGGCCGACTGCGAATATGGCGCTGGTGGCGAACAACGCGTGCGTGCGGCGCATCCGCGCCACCAGCCGTGTCGCCGGCACCTGCGCCACGACGATGAAGAAGGTGTTGATGAAGACGACGACACCGATCTCACCGGCCCCGACAGGTGTATGCGCCACCGCAAACGGCGGGAGGATGTTGGAGAAGAACGCGCCGCCGATCAGCACGAGAGCGAGGTTGCCCGCGATCAAAGCGAGCAAGAGCCGATCCCGAGCAACAGCTCGGAAACCCTGTGCGGCCTCGCGCGCCGACGGAGCATCCGCGAGGCCAGGATCCGGGATCCGGACGAGCACAACCAGCGCGAAGACGACGAACGTGACTGCGTCGAAGAGGTAGAGCCCCTGGAACGCCCGGAGGTGATGATGGGTGGCCGCGACGATGAAGCCCGCAACCGTCGCCCCGAGGCCGAGACCGAAGTTGCCTGCGACTCGTCGGAGCGCGGTCGATGCGGCGCGCTGCTCCGCCGGGACCAGGGTCAACGTCAGGACTTGGCCGGCCGTTCCCACGAATCCGAAGCCGGCACCGCCGACCGCCGAGCAGAGGAAGCCTTGCCAAGGACGGTCGACAAACGCCAAGCCCCCGTAGCCGAGGGCGTTCACGACATTGCCCGCGATCGAGGATCCGTTTCGCACTGAAGCGATCGAGGAGCGCACCCGAAGGGAGCGTTACCACTGCGGCCGTGCCCATGACCGTCGCCAGCACCAGCCCCGCCGTCGCGGTCGAGAAGCCGCGGACCGTGTGGAGGTAGATGATCTCGAAGGGAAGGATCAGTCCGGTGCCGAAGTAGTTGAGCGCGTTCCCGCCCTGAAGAACGAGGACAGGCCTCGGTAGGCCCGTACGCCAAACGGCGAACACACGTGCGAGCGCGCTGCTCACTTTGCGGGCACCCGACGTTGCTTCTCGCATCAGCTCATCTCCGATTTCGCGGTTGTGCGGAGGTCAAAGACACCGCGATGCCGCGAAACGGACCGCCGGTCCGTTTCCGACGGACCTGGTGTCATTGATGCGATGACCGTCGATCTCGAGCGGGCCAAGGCAGGCGACGAGCGCGCGTTCGCGACGCTGGTCGAGCCGTTCCGGCGTGAGCTCCAGCTGCATTGCTACCGGCTACTCGGCTCCGTGCAGGACGCCGAGGATCTCGTCCAGGAAACGCTGCTTGCCGCCTGGCGCGGACTCGACGGCTTCGAGGAGCGGGCGTCGCTGCGCTCCTGGCTCTACCGGATCGCAACCAACCGGAGTCTCAACGCGATTCGCGAACGCGGACGCCGCCCAGCCACGGAGAACACCATGAGACCGTCAAAAACCCGCCGCGCCGTCGAGCCCAGCTGGCTCGAGCCATACGCGGACAGCGCGCTTCCGGATCCCGCTCCCGGACCTGAAGCACGCTACGAGCAGCGCGAAGCGATCCAGCTCTCGTTCATCGTCGCGCTGCAGCAGCTGCCTGCGAAGCAGCGCGCAGCGCTCGTGCTGCGCGACGTGCTCGGCTTCCACACCGACGAAGCCGCCTCGATCCTCGAGACGACGCCGCAGTCGGTCAAAGCCGCGCTCCAACGCGCACGCGCAACACTCGACTCGTACACCGCCGATACGCGAGCAGGCGCCGCTTCCCGACTCGCCGGCCGAACGGAACCTTCTCGCCACCTTCAGCGACGCCGTCGAAGCCGGCGACACGGCGCGCCTCCTAACTCTGCTGAGCTCCGACGCTCGTGTGACCATGCCGCCGCAGCCGTTCGAGCTCATCGGACACGAAGCGATCGGTGGGTTCCTCGACGACCGCGCCGAGGTCCGCGGCGCCCCGCTTCAGCTACGCCCGACCCGCGCCAACGGCCAGCCGGCCTTCGGCTACTACCTGCGCTCGCAGGCTCGGGGCATGCTGGTGCTCACCCTGAGCGGCAGCAAGGTCGACGAGATCACCTTCTTCGCCGACCCGGCGCTGCCCGGCCGCTTCGGTCTTCCCGAACACATCTAGACGGCAGGCCTCGGTTATCCAGCTGGCCGGACTCCCCGCCGCTTTTCGCATCAATCGGGCTTCTGGTTCGGAGCGGGTGGCGGCACCGGTGCTGTTACCGGCGGAAGTGGCGCAGGCTCGGCGGGCACGGTGGATGAGAGTCCGTCGACGCCGGTGGCGGAGTCCTTGAGTTCCTTCGCTCCGATACGGGCCCCGCGTGCGACCGCCGGCAGCCGTTTGAGGCCGAAGAACAGGATCGCGAGAACGAGCAACAGGACGACTCCGCTAATGCCCACGAATCCCATTCGGTTTCACCGTACAGCACTAGCGGGGCCGCCTCCGCCGCGTGCGGGCGTCAACTTCCTAGGCGCACGCTCCGGACGGCCCCGCAAGCCGACGATTCCCCTCAGATCACACCCAAAACATCGGAACCTGTCACGCGGACAAGGACAAGGCGTGTGAGGTAGGCGCCGCCTTGCCCGACGTGCTTCAGATGAAAGCCAGAAGCCGATTTCCATGAGGAGCGGTCTACCGTCGTGTCGGGACGGGTAAACCTCTTGTCGAGCGATGCCGAAGCAACATGTGATCCCGGGCGAGAATGCGTCGCTCGCTGCCCGGCTCGACGAGTACGCGGCGCTGCTCGAGTTGGCGGACGCCAACTACTACACGTCGAGGGCGTTTCGCCGGGCGGCGGAGCTGATCAGAGCCACGCCGCTGCCGGTCGCCGATCTCGTCCGCTCCGGTCGAGTGCGGGAACTGCGCGGGATTGGTCCCGGGATCGAGGCCCGGTTACGCGAGCTGATCGAGACAGGGACGTTGGTCGAGCTCGAGGACCTGCGCCGGACCGTCTCACCGGAACTAGCAGCGGTCGGCCGTCTACTCGGGTTCGGGGCGAAACGTGGCGCCGCGATAGCCGCGGCACTCGGCATCCAGTCGACGGAGGAGCTTCGGGCCGCGGCCGCGGCCGGCCGGCTCCGTGAGGTTCCCGGCATCGGCCCGAAGACCGAGGCGAGGATCATCGCCGCCCTCGCTGCCGCCCCGACCGCTCGTGCCCCACGCCTGCTGCTGAACCAAGCGCGCGCACTCAGCGAACAGATCGCCACCGAGCTCGGAGGGATGATTGCCGGTGATCCCCGCCGGTGGACGGATCAGCCCGAGCGGCTCGCGATCGTCGTCGGCTCCTCCAACCCGGGGGCGGTGCGCCAAGCCTTCGCGGCACTGCCGCAGATCGTCGCGCTTGTCGACCAGGACACCGGTGTCACTCTCGAGGGCGTCCCTGTCGAGTTGTTCGTGACACCTCCCCGGGAGCTGGGCGCGGCACTTGTCCGCGCCACCGGTTCAGACGCCTATGTCAAGACGCTCGGACCGCTCCCTGCCGCGCCGGACGAGGAAACGCTCTTTCGGATGTTGGGCATGCTCTTCGTCCCACCGGAGCTCCGCGAGGCCGGCTTCTCCGGCCGGCCCTCGGAAGAACTCGTCGAAACAGGTGACATCCGCGGCGATCTCCACGTCCACACCACCTGGTCGGACGGTAGGGCAACCGTCCTCGAGATGGGCGAGGCAGCCAAGGCTCGCGGACTGGACTACATCGCGATCTGCGATCACACACCGAACGTGACCGTCGTCCCCGGTCTGGACTCCGGCGCACTCCGGCGACAAGCGGACGAGATCGCGGCCGCAAACGAAAGGCTCGCTCCCTTTCGCATCCTCCGCGGCGCCGAATGCGACATCCGGGCCGACGGCAGCCTCGACCTCCCCGACGACATCCTGGTCGAGCTCGAATGGGTGCAGCTCTCGCTCCACGCGGGCCAACGCGCGCCACGCACCGAGTTGACACGCCGCGTGACCGAAGCGATGCGCCACCCGGCCGTGCGCTGCCTGAGCCACCCGACAGGACGGCTGATCGGCCACCGCCCGGAGAACGCCCTCGACCTCGAAGAAACGATCCAGACCGCCCTCGAGTCCGGCGTCGCGCTGGAGGTCAACGGGCTGCCGAACAGGCTCGACCTCAAAGCCGAGTACGTCAAGCTCGCCGTCGACGCGGGAGTCCACATCGTCTGCTCGACAGACGCGCACTCGACCCGAGGCCTCGAACACCTCGAACTCTCGGTCCATACTGCCCGGCGCGGCGGCGCCAGCCGAGACGACGTTCTGAACACCCGAGCCGTCACCGAGCTTGCCCATCGCCGGTAGGAACCCCGTTTGGAAACAGCTGCAGCGGGCACCAGCGAGTGATGGAAAACAAGGAAGCGCCACCACGCTACGAAGTCCGCTACGCGAACGGAGAAGCCGGTTACGGCACCTCTCTCGACGAAGCACGGGAACTGATCGCCAACAGAGCAGATGACGATGCAGCGGCTGAACTCTTCCCGGCCGAGATCCGCAAGGCCGGCGTCGCTGACCCGCTCGGCGCCGGCGAGCTGGTCGAGACCGTCGCAGCACCCTAGTCGCCGACGCTTGGTGAACTCGTTGGTTCGGGTTTCCGCGGGTGGGTAAACCCGTTGAGGACGAACCCAACCTCAGGAGGACGAAACAAGTGGCGGAATTGACGAAGCTCGAGTCGAAGATCGGTGAAGTGACCGGACTGGCGATGGCGGCACAGGCCGCAACGAAAAAGGTCATTACTCTCGCCCGATCCGAAGACGACGGGTATGCAACAACGCTGCAACGGATGCACGACGAGGCAGCCGAAACTGAGCAGCGCTGCGAAGCCATCGCCGCAGACTTCGACGGCAAGAAGACGGCGATCCTCGACGAGGCACGGACCACAAAGGCGAAGGCCGCCGAGATGATGTCGACCTACCTGGATGCCGACTCGGACGCCCTCGACGGCTTCGAGTTTCTGACAATGGCCGAGGCCGGCGAAGTCGGGCACTGGAAGGTTCTAAGCGAACTGAACAAACAAGCCGGGAACCCCGATGTACAGGAGCTCGTCAACTGGGCTCTACCGATCCAACAGCGCCACCTCGAGGTCGTCTTCGAATCCTCGGCGTCGCTCGCCGGGAGCGAGGACCCCAACGAACCCGCCTGAACGCGGCGTCCACATCAACCTGAGCTGGATGGGGACGCTCGCGAGGCGAACGAGCGCCCCCATCCAGCGCCGGTGGTCACGATCCATTCACCGGTCCCGAGTCATCTCGAACGACGATTTGCTTCCCTTCGATCCGCACCACGGCCCCCCAGGGGATGATCTTGTGCGGCCGTTGGGCTGTGATTCCAAGGTGTTCGAGGAGTCCGCGGCGTCCGACGCAAAGACCGGTGATGCGGAGACTGGCCAGGGAGAGCTCCGCGCGGAGGTCGTAGAGGCGGCCGAGGGAACGGCCGGATTCGGTCACGACCTCCCGGCGCAGAAGCGAGGAGAGCGTCCTCATCTGCCCGCTCCGGGGATCCTGTCGACGTAGGGGCGTAAACGGTCGTCGCCGCGACCGAGTCCCAGCTCCGCCGCTGCCTGTTTCAGCTCAATCGCCGAGTCGACCTTGGCGACTTCGCTCCACGGGATCCGTACTCTCCGGCCGCGACCGATCCAGCTCGCGAACCGGCCGAGCCGTCCGGCGCGCTGGCCCCAGTAGCCTGGCCCGCAGAGGATCGCGACCACCTCTGGCACCTCGCCGACGCCGCCCTCGATCGCGAGATCATCGACGTTGCCGCACCTGCGACCGTTCTCGTCGAGCAGCTGATGGTCGAGAACGTGCAGCCCGATGTCGATCTGCTTACCGCTCAATTCTGGCCAAGGTTCGTGAGCAGCATCAGCGGGATCGCCGCCAGGGCGACGACGAGGATCACGACGAGATAGAGCAGGCCGAACGCGTTGGCGATCCGTCCGTTGAGGTGGCGACCCATGTACGCCTTGTCGTTCGCGACCAGCAAGATCGGCACATACGTCAACGGCAGCGCGACGACGGAGAAGAGAACGGCGTACTCCGTCAGCATCACCGGATCGACGCCGGTCAGCAAGATCGCCAAGGCGAGCAGGAGCAGCACCAGCCAGGTCAGCGCGAAACGCGGAGCGCCGCGCGGATGACGGTAGCGGCCCCACTCCCAGCCACAGAACTGCGCGAGGTTATAGGCGCCCGAGAAAACCGTGTCGATCGACGCCGATCCGACTGCGAACAGAATCCCGACCAGCGCGAGCAGAAGACCCAGCCGACCCAACGGCTGCTCCGCGCCGAGGGCGATCGTTCCCAGATGCTCGGGCGAGATGCCCGCTCCGAGAAAGAGCGCACCGCCGACGATCATCAACGCCAGCGAAAGGCTGGCACCGAGGCTGTAGCCGATGATCGCGTTCGCACGATTGAGTCCCAGATCCTTCGGCGACCATTGATCCTCGATCCCGCCCGACGAATAGAAGTAGATCTCGTAGGGGGTCATCGCGGTTCCGAGAATGCCGACCACGAAATACGCGTACAGGACCGGATTGTTGTGAGAAAGATGCGGAACGAAACCCGAGCCGACCTTGCCCCAATCGGGGCCGAGCTTCACGGCGGCAACCACGAACACGAGCATGCAAAGGCCGCCGTAGCCAAAGATCCGCTCGATCCATTCGAACGCGGTCACCCAGATCACCACGGCAAACCCGAGAACCGCGAGCACGACAAGCCAGGTGTACGGCAGGCCCGAGAGGAGCTGCAATGCGATCGCGACGCCGCCGAGTTCGGCTGCGAGCGTCATCAGGTTCACGAGCTCTGACGCAACCAATGCCACAAGCGCGCCTTTGAACCCAACTCGCTCGCGCACCGCGTCAAACACCGCTTTGCCCGATACGGCGGCTACCCGGCCGCACATCTCGGAGTAGACGATGATCCCGATCACTCCGACGACGACCACCCAAAGCAGCTGGTAGCCGAACGTGGCGCCCGCAGCAACGTTGAAGACCAGGTCACCGATATCCACAAAGCCGCCGATCGCCGCGAGAATCCCCAAGGCCAAGCCCAGCAGCTTGCTCACGTGCAGCCGCCAAGCTTCCTCAAGACGCCGGCAAGAGCAACTCCGGTCGCGCGATTGGAAGCGTGGTCATGCAAACGTTGCAGGACGGCCGCGAGCGTCGCGGCGTGCTTTGCCTTTTGACGCACCCTCGCCTCGATCGCCGGAACGGTCTTCCGCCTCGCCAAGGCATCGGCGAAATTCGCCGACTGCACATGAAGCACCTCCGCCTGCTCACGAGCAAATACCGTCGTCGTCCTGCCGCGAGCCACGTCCCCTGCCAACAGGGCGCCCTCACACGCGATCGAATCGAGTGTGGCGGCGTCGTTCGTCAGCGCATGCCGATCGACGGTCCCCCCATTGCAGCCGGTCAACGCGACGACCAGGAGGCAGGCAACGACGAGAGTCCGCGCGGCCCGTAGGCTCGTGGAGCTCACGGCCGACCCACCGGCCCAATCGTCTTAATCGGCGTTTTCGACGACGACGACCACAGATCCCACGGTCTCGATCAGCTCACCGACGCCCAAGACATCGGAGATGCCGGCAGTCCAGATCTCGGCGGGAAACCAGCCGCCACCCCGATCGTTCTGAGTCTTCACTTCGATGAGGTCGCGCGCAGCCTCAACCGAATCCGCATATTCCCTTTTCCCGTTGGCGTAGCGGACCTCGTATCTCCCGCGCTCCTGGCTCTCCATTGCACTTCACGCATCCCTTCTCAGATTCAGGCACAAGGCTCACGCCTATCGCGCGTGCTCGTCGCCGAAGCCGCCGCTTTATCCGAACGCAGAGGGCATCTCCAAAGCTGAAGAACAACAAACCTCTCCTCCGAATTCGGAGGAGAGGTCGGTGACGACATCGCCCGGCCGGTCGTCCGGAACGCTCGCTCTACCCTCGGTCTCGCCCTCTGAACAACGCCCCACCGGCGCGATGCCGTGGCCGTCACGGTCCTATGTTGTGCTCCTCACCGCTACACGCTCCTCGCCGACCGAAGCGGCGCGCCCCGGCGGTCCCATTCACGTCGCGTTGTCGGCGTGAGCTCACGGAATACCGTCGTGAATCTGAAGAACCGATAGCGGTCGACGCGTTCGGTTCCTGACGGGCTGTAGCCGGCCGTTCGGAACACGCGCAGCGAGGCGGCGTTCGTCGTGTCGATGTAGGCCCATGCCCTGCGTATCCCCTCTCTCGCGAGCAGTGCCCCTGTGGCCTTCAGCAGATTTGGCACGACGTCTTGTCCCCTGTAGGCCGGCAGACAGTAGACAGCCTCGGTGAGCACCTCGTCGCACGCCATCTTTGGGTACATCTTCGGCGCGACTCGATCGAGTGCATCGGCGTCGCGTGAAGCGTGAACGAAGTGAAACGCGATCAGTTCTCCGGTAGCGCCGGTCGCGACCGCGAGCCTTCCCGCTCCCGCTTGCCGGGTGCGTTCGATCGGCCGCACATAGAGATATTCGGCTCCGACCGTTGCCTCGAGCAGCCGGGGCAGCGCCGTAAACGCGCTGGCGTCAACCAGTTCCACGCGGATGCCGTCAAACGCGGGAACGGAGACGTGCTCAAGCCCTCGCACAACTGCGATCGCTCGACGAGTCGACCACACCCGCCGTCGCAGCTTGCCGAATACGAGGCTCGGGCCGAGCTCATAGATCCGTGCCACCACGCGGAGCCGCCGCCCGCAACGCCCGCTCGCTCTCATCGGAGCCCCTGCCTGTGCTTCGTCCATCTGGCGGTCAAGGCATGAATCCGACGCGCGTGCCGCCTCGCGAGGCGACCTGGATCGAGGCGTCGACTTGCTCGTATTCGCGTCGATGACACCTCCGTCGACGAGTGTGCCAAGTGAGCCAGTCAGTCGTGGGTCGCTTCAGGTTCGCCGCCCGGCCAGACACCGGTAAATCTTGCAAAGCCTGCCGCTCCAGCCCGGTCGACCGCGGCCTTTACACCGCCAAATACCGCGCCCTGAAGCGCCGCGGCGAGGATAATCTCGCCCCATCCGCGCTCCTTGTCCTTGGCGTCAGGTGCGTCGTCCTCACCGGAGACGAGCCGCCACGTCCGCTTGAACAGGAAGCCGGCGAGGACCCCGGCGAAGACGCTGACCGTGAGTCCAAACGGTCGGTAAACGAACTTCATCATCTCGTGTTCCTACCTCACTCTCGTGATGCCTGGCACGCGTTGAAATCCGCACCAACGCGGCACGATCTGTTTGAGTGCCCTTGGGTTTAGCGGGGACCTTTATCGAGGTCTTGTCGCAAACCTCCATCGATGTCCCGCGAGGACGGTCAACTCTTGCGGGTCACCCCTTGGCCCGCCGCCAACACGCGAAGAGCGGCTTGCCTGCTCGGATCATCTTGGATCAGTTCGGCGAGACGCGCCTCCGCCTCCTCGCGCGTCGGGAAGTCGCTTTCGACGACACGTCGGTATTCAGCGTCGAAGATCCGAAACATGAGATGGCTATGCCCGTCGGCGCCGATCGCGAAACGGATTCGAGCCACGGCGTGATTCATCAGGCGGTAAACGGCCCGAGCCGCGAGCCCTCGATGTCCATTTCGCTAGTGACGACGATGGGGGATGCGGCGCAAGCCCGTGTTGATGTTTGGAAAGGGTCTGTCGACGGAAGTCAATCGATTGTGGATGCGCAGGTTTGGAGCTTTCGGTTGCCGGCGGTTCCGGCCAGCGCGACTGAAGCCCGGCATCGTGTTCGGGCAGTCCTCGAGTCGACCGCTATCGACCTGACGGCCGTGGAATTGGCCGTGTCGGAGGCGGTCACGAATGTGGTGCGCCACGGTTACCGCGACGGTCTCGCCGGCTCAGTCGATATCGAGCTTGCCGCCTCTGACAACTCGGTCGACGTGGTGATTTCCGACGCTGGTGTCGGGCCGTTGCTGCACCCGGACTCGGAAGGTGCCGGACTCGGGTTGATGATCATGCGCTCGCTCGCCGACACGTTCGAGTTCGAGGGCGAACCGGGCGCCGGAACGACAGTACGGATGAGCTTCGCGGTCTCATCCCGCAGCTAACGACACGCACGCCTCGTACACTCCGTCGGTGCCTGTGTCGTCTGTCGCCGCACCGCCCATCGTGTCTCTGCTCGAGCTGTTTCAGACCCACCGACTCAAACAGGACTGGGAGGCGATGCGCGCGCTGTTACACGACGCATCTCGTCTCGAGTCGCTCGCAGCCGTTGGCCGGGTGCTGTCCCCGGACGAACTCGTCGAAGCGATCAAAGTCGCATCTGCCGACCAGGTGTACGCCGTGAAGACGTGGCAAGTCGAAGCGCTCGGGCCGCGCGCCGGCCTCGCTGACGGTCGCGTCCGCTACCGGCACGGGCGCAGCGGGTTCACCGACGAGGTTCGAGTCTGGGTCGCGACCGAACAAGACCGGCGGATTTCTCGCATGCGCATCTTCCGAACCCGCCAAGACGCAATTCGCTGTTTCGCACAGCACGGCCTCGACCTCGGCCTGTGAGAGCCCAACTGATACTCCTCCGCGGATGAAGAGTCGCGAAGAGCGCCTTGTCGAGAACGAGCTCCTCTTCCGCCAAGTGAACGACCGGATCGTCGAACTGGGCGACCATTGGGATCGCGAGCTCGACGTCGTCTGCGAGTGCGCCAACGACAAATGCACGAGAGTCATCACCGTTCGTGCGGAGGACTATGCCCGTGTGCGAGAGCACCCCGACCGCTTCATCGTTCTCCGCGGCCACCAGGTAGCGAGCATCGAGAACGTCGTCGAGTCCACCGGCACCCACCTCGTCGTCGAGAAGCTCGCGGAGCTACTCCGTGAGGTGGAAGCCACCGCGCGGACCGAAGCGCCAGGGTCAGACAGCTGAATCGAGAGCTCGGACGGTTCGACGTTCAAACGCATGAAACACAGAGCCGCCCTCCGGAGCAGGGAGGCGGCCCTGTGACTTTCCGCTGATGCCAACATGCTCACCCCTGAGATGTTGGCTTGTCAGTCGTTCCCGGAGAACTGGTTCTGAAACCGCTCCACCGGCGCGTGGTGGTGAGTGGCGGTCAGCGCTTTAGTTCCTGCTCAGACAGCGACCTGCCGCTTCACCGCAGACATCCCCTTGAGCTTGGTACGAACTCGACGCCGAAACGTCCCTGCCCCGATGACGCTGCTTGCCGGCGTCCTATCATTCTGGGCAGGCGACCACGCCCGAGCGATGTCTTCGGGCCAGACACCGTCTGTCACCAGGCGGGCTGCTCGTCGAAGGGGAACACCCAATGCCGAAGGAAATCAAGGGAAATGCGGCGCGAAAACCGCCAGTTGCCTCGGCGAACCACTCCGGCATCGACGATTGGCTCGGGCGCCAGATGCCGCATTTGCAGCCCATTCGTCCGGCGGTTGGATGAGTCGATCCGAGCGACAATCCCGGGCCTTCACTACGCCGTCAAGTGGAAGAGGCCGTACTACGGGCTGCCAGAACTCGGCTGGATCATCGAACTGGCCGCCTACGACGTTTCGGCGAATGTCGTCTTCCTCGGCGGTGCAGATTTCGACTTCCCACCGCCCCTCGGAACCACCGACCGGACCCGGTACATCAAGGTGACCACGCTGGATGAGGCCCAACGACCAGAGCTGCACAGCTGGATCGAAGAGGCGAGCCGTACGCCTGGCTGGACCTGAGCGCACCCGGGGGCCGATCAACGAATTGGCCGTCGCGATCAGGAGCTGGTGGTTGGCGACGGGCGGCCGATGTGGAAGCCCTGGGCGAAGTCGACGCCGTATTCGACGAGCATGGCCAGGGTCTCGGCGTCTTCGACGCCTTCGGCGATCGTCTCGTAGCCGAAGTCCTTGGCCAGCCGTGCGATCGCTCTGACGAGATGCTGGTTGGCCGTGTCGGCGGGCAGGTTCCGCACGAAGTCAACGTCGATCTTCAGATATGCGAGGTTGAAGGTCTTCAGGTACGTGAAGCTGGCGAACCCGGTGCCGAAGTCGTCGAGGGCAACGCGGCAGCCGATGTCCGTGAGCCCGGCGATGAAGGCCTTTCCGGCTTCTATGTCCTTCATGAGGGCGGTTTCTGTGATCTCGAAGACGAGGTTCGCGGGATCCGCGCCGGCGTCGCGCAGCTCGTGTTCGATGAAGGTCAGCAGGCTGAGGTCGCTGATCGAGTCGGCGGAGAGGTTGGCTTCGACGTTCTGACCGCTCCCGGCGAGGCGGGCGGCCTGGCTGATCACCCAGCGGTCGATCTCGGCGATCATCCCGTACTTCTCTGCCACCGGCAGGAAGCTGCCGGGCGCGATGACCTCGCCGTTGGTGCCGATCATCCGCAGCAACAGCTCCTGACTAGGCTGCCCGCCGGCAAGAGGAACGATCGGCTGTGAGTAGAGCGTCAGCCGATCCTCGTCGATGGCGTCCCTGATCCGTCCGACCCATGCGAGCGTGTCGAGTTCGCGACGGATCCGCTCGTGCTCAGCCTGCTCATCGCTGGTGTCGCGGAAGACGACGACGACCCCGTTGCCCTTCCAGCCGTTGCGCAGCGGCGCCGCCGAGTAGGAAACAGGACAGATCGTCCCGTCCTTGCGCGTGAACGCCTCGTGGCTTCTCCGCGTGGGCTTGCCCAGCTTGCGGACCCGCAGCAGCGGGCAGTCCTCCGCAGGATGCGGCGATCCGTCCGCATGCTGGAAATGGACGATGTCGTGCATCGGTTTGCCGCGCAGCTCGTCCTCGGTCCAGCCGAGGATCCGCTCTGCAGCGGAGTTCATGAACGCGACACGACCTTCGTCGTCCAGCGCGTAGAGGCCCTCGACCATCGTGTCCATCATCGTCGAGCGGAACTGTTCGGCCTCCGCGCGCTCGGTTACGTCCGTCACGACCACCCCGACCCCGATGACTTCATCATCGACCACCACGGGGTAGTAGCTGGCCAGCCAGTGCCGGCGATCCTGCGTCAACGCCCGCACACGATCAACCTCCAGGTTGACCACTGGCTCGCCCGTGTCGAGCACGCGCCGATACACGGCCTCCATCTGCGACCAGATATCCGGAACCAGCTCGGCGACGGGCCGGCCGATCTGCTCCTCGACCGGCGCGCCGTTGACCTCGGCAAGAACGCTGTTCATGCGCACGACGCGCAGCTCACGGTCGACCAACGCGAAGCCGACCGGCGCGCTCTCCTGCAGCGCCTCGACGAGCGTCAAGGATTCGGCCGTCGCGCGCTGCGCCTCCACAAGCTCGGTGACATCCTGCACCGCGCCAACCATGCGCAACGGGGCGCCCATCCCTCTCCTCGGCAAGCTCGGAGAACGAGCGCAGCCACCGGACGCCGCCATCGGGCCAAACAACCCGATAGGTCACGTTCGGCAACCGGCCGTCCCGCCGCGCTGCGTCGAGCTCCCGCGCAACGCGCTCCCGGTCGGCTGGATGCATCCGCGACAAGACGTACTCCGGCGAAGGCGTGACCTCGCCCGGCCGGACACCGAGCAGGCGGTACATGTTCTCCGACCACATCAGCTCGTCGGACTCGAGATCCCACTCCCAGGTACCGGTGCGCGCCAGCCGCTCCGCCCTGTCGACCACCGCCCGGCCCGGCTCGGTCCGAGCCGAATCCGATGACCCTGGAATCAGACCATTCGCATCGTGCAGCGGACGAACCGATGTCGCCATCCGCTTAGGAATCGTCCGAAGCCGCGACGCGCCCCACCGTAAAACTACCGAAAACGTTGCGGAAACTACTCATCCATGGGTTGGACGCCGCTCATCCGAGCGACCGTCCAGCGGCCAACTGGCGCGGCGTGACGGCCACGCGTGCGTTGGGTCCAAGCAGATCCGGAGATCAGACGAGTGGCTCGACGAAGTCTCGGCTGACGCGGGCTGCATCGCGTGCAGCGCCGTCGTAGCTGTCGAGCTCGAGCGTCAGCCAGCCGTCATATCCGATCTCGGCCAAAGCAGCCAGGATGCCTGGCGTGTCCAGTTCCCCTTGTCCGATCGGAACGAACATGAGCGGCTCGAGCCGGGCGTCCTTGAGGTGAACGTACGAAATGCGGTCGGCGTAGCGGCGTATGAGCTCGGCGGGGTCGCCGCCTGCTGCGGCGAGGTGTGCGGTGTCGGGGCAGAAGCCGATCGGCGTGCGGGAGAACACGCGCTCGATGTCCTCGGGGGTTTCGGCGATCGTGGTCAGGTGTGGGTGGTAGTGAGCACGGACGCCGAGCTTGTCGGCGATGCGCTCGATCCGGTCGAGCGCCGAGGACAGCCGGTCGTAGTCGGCGTCGTCGGGCTTTCGATCGTGGCGTTGGGCACCGCCACCGACGACGAGATGCGGCGCGCCGAGGTCGGATGCAGCGCGGGCGGCCTGCTCGACGCGCCAGAGCTCGGCCGGAAGGATCTCGTCGTAGATGAAGCTGCCGCCGGTGTAGATCCCGGTGAGCTCGATGCCGAGCTGGTCGAGCAGACGGCCCAGCGGTTGCGTGCCGCCGGGCCAGTGCACCGCGTCGCCGTCGAAGAGCTCGACGCCTGCGAAGCCCAGAGCCGCGATCTCGGAGAGCGCCTGCTCGAGATCGCCCGCAACGACGTAGAAGGCATCCTTTGCACTGGTGACCCCGGCACCGTTGCCGTAGACGCCACCCCAGGTGATTGTGTGACAGGAGAGTTGCACTGAGCCCCCTTTACCGTCGTCGGCCGAGCGCGACCGCAAAGATGATGATCACGCCTTGAATGACCTCTTGCTGGCTGACGCCGAAGCCGGCGAGGATCAGCCCGTTGTTGATGAGTCCGATCATCAGTGAGCCGAACAGGGCGCCGATCACCGATCCACCGCCGCCGAAGAGGCTCGTGCCGCCGAGGATCGTTGCCGCGATCGCCGACAGCTCATCGCCGGATCCCCAGTCGAAGCGCCCTGACTGGAGCCGGCCGGCGTAGAGCATCCCGGCGAGCGCGGCCGCCACCCCCGACAGCATGAGCACGAGGAACTTGATGCGCTGGGTCGAGACGCCGCTGTACTGGGCGGCGATGCGGTTGCCGCCGGTGGCGTAGATCTGCCGTCCGAATGTGGTCTTGCGCAGCACAACCGCACCGATCGAGACCACCACGATCGTCCAGATGACGAGCACGGAAACGGTGCCGATGCTGCCGCCCCCGAAGACGTTGATGAACGTCTGGTTCGTGACCGGCTCGGCGGATTCGTTCGTCACCCAGCGGGCGAGGCCCTCGCAGACGCCCAGCATGCCGAGCGTGACGAGGAACGAGGGTATGCGCAGGATCGTGACGAGCCCGCCGTTGACGACGCCCGCTGCGAGGCCCGTTCCGAGCCCGGCGAGAACTCCGACCTCGAGGCCGTAGCGCCCGAGTGCGAGCGCAGTCATGACTGATGCGAGCCCGGCGACGCTGCCGATCGAGAGGTCGATCTCGGCGGCGGCGATCACGAAGGTCATCGCCGTCGCCTCGACGCTGACCATGGCCGTCTGCTCGATGATCTGGACGAGGTTCTGCTGGTTCAGAAAGCCGTCCTGATGCAGCGTGACCGCGAAGGTGGCGAAGATCACCGCGAAGACGATGTAGATCACGTACTGCCGCCAGTCGAAGTGCGGCCAGAAGCGCACGCTCGCCGTCGGCATCTCGTCGGCGTCCGCTGACATCAGGCGGCGTCCTGCAGCATCGCCTCGAGCGCGAGTTCCGACGCAATGTCGGCGCGAACGACATCGCGTTGAACCGACCCGTCGCGCAGGATGAGGATGCGGTCGGCGGCGGCGAGCAGCTCGAGGGATTCGGACGAGATCAGGATGATCGATTTCCCGCGCTCAGCGAGCTCGCGGATCATGGCGAGAAGCTCGGTCTTGGTTCCGATGTCGACGCCGGCGGTCGGTTCGTCGAGGATCAGCACGTCCGGGTCGGTCGCGAGCCATTTCGCGACCGCAACCTTTTGCTGGTTGCCGCCCGAGAGCAGGCGGACCGGTGCGCGCAGCGAGCCGCCCCTGATGTTCAGACGGTCGACGAGCTCGCGAGCGATCGTCTCGCGCGCGACGGTCGTCGACGAACCCGAACCGTCCCGCGAGGCGCCGCAGCGACGGCAACAGGATGTTGGTGATGATCGAGTGATCGAGCACGAGTCCCTGGACGCGCCGGTCCTCGGGAATCAGGACGATTCCGGCCTCGATCGCGTCGAGCGGAGACCCGATGTGCAGCGGCTTTCCCCGCATGACGAGTTCGCCTGTGTCGATTCGGTCGATGCCGAATAGAGCGCGAGCCAGCTCCGTCCGCCCGCTGCCCATCAGTCCTGCGACGCCGAGCACCTCGCCGGCGGCCAGCGTGAAGCTGACACCACGGACACGGTCGCCGGCGTGCAGGTTACGGACGTCGAGCTGAGGCGAGCCGGCGAGCGCCTGCGGCCGGTGCGGCTCGGCTTCGTGCTTGAGCTCGCGGCCGACCATCAGGGTGATCAGCTCGTCCATCTCGACGGACCCGGTCGGTGAGGAATGGACCGCTCGACCGTCGCGCAGGACGGTGACCCGGTCGGCGATCTCGAAGATCTCCTCGAGTCGGTGCGATATGTAGACGATCGCCAGCCCGCGGCTCTTCAGGCCTTCGACGATCCGGAACAGCGAGGATGTCTCGGTTCGCGTCAGCGATGCCGTCGGCTCGTCCATGATCAGAATGGGCGCGTCCTGCGCGAGCGCCTTGGCGATCTCGACGAGCTGCCATTGCGCGGTTGGCAGATCCCCTGTGCGACCGCGAGGGTCGATAGCTACCCCCATCTCTGCAAACGCCCGCAGGGCGCGTTCTCGCGCCTCGCCGTCGTCGATCAGAAACCGTCCTGTCTTCGCCTCGTGCCGCAAGACGATGTTCTGGGCGACGGTCAGCGTCGGGATCAAACTGAACTCCTGAAAGATCATCGCGACGCCGCGAGCTCGCGCATCGCGGGGCGATGTGAACTCGACCGACTCGCCGTCGACGAGGATCTCGCCCGCACTCGGTTGATGGACGCCCTGCAGGATCTTCATCAGGGTCGACTTGCCCGCCCCGTTTCCGCCCACCAGAGCGTGGACTTCGCCGCGCCGGACGGCGAAATCGACGTCGTGCAGAACCTCGACGCGCCCGAACGATTTCGAGATGCCATGCATGTCAACGGCCGGAGGGCTCGTCGCCTCAACGCCCTGGTTCACGCCACAGCCCCAGCACCGCCGACCTCGACCCAGCTCTGACTCTTACCCGACTCGACCAGCGCGTCGCAGATGCGTGCGACCGCGTAGCCGTCGCCGAAGTCGGGCGAGGCGGGCTTGCCGCTGACCACGGCCTCGATGAAGTCGTGGCACTCGATGATCTTCGTCTCGCCGTAGCCGATGCCCAGGGCGGGGATCGGCCACAGCCCGGCGCCGCTCGGGATGTGGCGGTCCGGTGTAGATCGTTCGGAAGCCGCGGCGTCCTCTGGGTCGTCGGCTGCGACATGACCTGCAGCTCGTCGCGCCGCTCGTAGTTGAACACGAGCGATCCGCCGCTCGCCGTGGATCTCGAAGGTCAGGAAGTTGTTGCGGCCATAGGCGTTGCGAGTCGCCTCGATGCTATCCGACCGCGCCGCCCTCGAACCGCAGCAGCGTCAGCACCTCGTCGTCGACGTCCACGGCGCCTTCGAGCTCGCCGGCCCGCTGGAGCGGGCCGTGCCGAGCTGCGTCCCGACGGCCGCTGTCCTGCACCGGGCGTTCGCTCGATGTATGTCTTGCACGATGGCGTTCACCGCCGCCAATTCGCCGACCAGATAGCGCGCGATGTCGATGACGTGCGTGCCGATGTCGCCGACCGCGCCGGATCCGGCGATCTTCTTCTGGAACCGCCAGGACAGCGGGCCGATTCGGATCGGCCGACCAGTCCTGCAGGTAGGTGCCGCGGAAGTTCAGGATCTGCCGATGCGGCCCTCGCTCGATGATCTTGCGGCGCCAGCGCCACCGCCGGCGTGTGGCGGTAGTTGAACGCGACCATGTGGGTCACCCCGGCGCCTTCTGGACCGCCTCGCAGCATGCGCCGCGCCTCGCGGCGCGTGCGCGCCAGCGGCTTCTCGCAGATCACGTGCTTGCCGGCCTGCGCCGCCGCGACTGGCGATCTCGGCGTGGCTGTCGTTCGGGCGTGACGATGTCGACGATGTCGATGCTCGGGGTTGTCGATGACCCTCCGCCAGTCCGACACGCCGTCGTTCGAAGCCGAACCGGCGCAGCCGCCTCGGCGGCGAGTTCGTCGCTTACGTCGGCGAGCACGTAGCGCACCGGAATGAGCCGGCGCCGGCCAGAAGAACATCGGCATGGCGGCATAGGCCAAGGCGTGCGCCTTGCCCATGAAGCCGCCACCGATCAGCCCGATCTTCGAGCGTTCTGTCGTCATCCGCCGGAGAGCGCCTGGCACCTCCTGGCACGCCTTACTTGAGGCTTGCCGGCGTCCTGGCGCGTGGTAGACGGTCTGCCACGCCTCGAGCAGGTTTGCCTTGCGACCCCGGCAAGCGCCGGCACATGCCACGTACGGCGGCGCCTTCTTGCCGAGCAGTCCGTAGGCGGCGAGCTTTGCCTCGGTCGACGCCCTGGTCGAATGGACGCTGTGCGCCGATGCCGCTTAGATCAGCTCGCTCCTCGCGCCATCGTCGATCGCGACGTTCTGCGCCGAGATCTTCTGTGGTGATGACCAGGTTGTCCTTGCCCGGTCGCTGCGCGCCGCCGAGATAATGCCCTTCGGCGGGCACGTCCCACACGCGCCCACATCGCCGTCAGAGTGCGGGTGCGAGGTCAGCATTGCCGATGCCGCCTGTCTCGGCGTCGCCGGCGAAGTCCGGGCCCGCGATGCCCTTCTCGGCGACGATCTTGATGTCCCGGGTAGCTTCTGTGATCGTCTTCTTGAAGCCCTCGTAGCGCTGCCTCGTGACGAAGAAATCCGCCTGCGTGGAAGATCAGCCCGATCTGTTCCCTTGCCGTTCATGCGGCTTGCGCCATCAGGTGCGCCGAGGCGACGCCGTTGCCGTAATTGTCGGCCGACACAACGCTGATATAGTCCTTGCCGGCTTTCATGCCCGTTCGGCACGTTGTCCATGAACACGAGCTTGATGCCCGGCAGCAGCGGCCTTCTTGTACGCGGTCGCGGTCGCGGTCGGGTCGACCGGGATCGAGACGATGATGTTCGGCTTCTTCGCCATCACCGTCTCGATGTCGGAGACCTGACGTGTTCGGCCTGGAAGCCGGCGTCCGTCACGCCGATCACCTTGATGCCGAGCATGACCGAACTCATGCTTCAGCCCGGCTATCTGGGCCGTCGACCAGTCGTTGCCGCCGTAATGAATGCGCGATCGCCGCCGTGGCGCCCATGCCTTTGACCTTCGCGACCTCGGCCGCCGTCAGGTTGACCTGGGTGGCCGGGAAGGCCTTCTCGCCGTGCGGGCCTGTCGAGAGGATCGGCGACGACGCCGCACTGAGCACTGTGCGGACAGTGGCCGACGCGACGCCTGCGACGACGGTCGCCGCGGTGATCACAATCAGCGCGAGCGCGATGCGCGAGCGCCGCGGGACGTGCTTGGTGGTGCGCATTGCTGCGGTTCCTCCTGTCTGGAAGGGCAAGGGACTCGTCCTTGGAGCCCAGGGGCCAAGCCACTGAGCTCAGTCGGCGATGGGCGCCCCCCTCCCTTCGGGCGCGCCCGCAAACACGCTCCACGTCGCGTGCAAGATCTTCGGCGCGATGGTCATGAGCGCCCGCCCAGGACGAGCCCGCGGCCGGCGAGAAGGCTCGCTCCGATGACGCCCGCGTCCTCAGCGAGCTCGCTCGTGACGATCGGCAGGTTGCGAGTCGCGAGGGGCAGAGAACGGCGGTAGACCGCGGTGCGGATCTCGGCCAGGAATGCGTCGCCGATCCGGGAGACGCCGCCGCCGATCACGAGCAGCGACGGATTGAAGAGACTGACGACCGAGGCGAGAGAGAAGCCGATCTTGCTCGCGGCCGCGCGCAGGACTGTGAGCGCGCCAAGGTCTCCGTGAGATGCCGCCTCACCGACGTCGGACGCCTGTAACGCAACCCTGCGCTCGAGAACCGCGGCGAGGAGCGGGGCCTCCCCGCGCACCGCGGCTTCGGTACCCGCGCGTGCGATCGCAGGACCGGCAGCCTCGAGCTCGAGACAACCACGGTTTCCGCATCGGCAAAGGCGACCATCCGGATTGACGGAGATATGGCCGAGGTCGCCGGCGCAACCGTCAGCCCCACGCATGACGTCGCCGTTCACGAAGATGCCGGCGCCGATTCCCGTGCCGACCTTCACGAACACGAAGTTGTCGATCCCGCGGGCCGCGCCGCACACGTGCTCGCCGAGCGCCATGAGATTGACGTCGTTGTCGACCGAGACCGGACAAGCAACGAGTTCGGCCACGGCTGCGCGCACAGGAAACGCGTTCCAACCGGGCATGATCGGCGGCGCGACCACACGTCCCTGGGCCTGATCGACCGGCCCCGGCAGGCCGACGCCGACGGCACGGAGATCGGCGGGCGCCCCCACCTCGCCGCCGAAGAGGCCCCGCATCAGGCTGAGCGCTCGCCGCAAGATCCGCTTCGGGCCGACGCCGATATCCGCGGGCTCGGTTGCGCGCGCGAGAATCTCACCCGACAGCGTGGTCAGCGCGACATCGATCGAGGTCGCGCCGAGGTCGAGCGCGCCGAGCAGTCCCGCCCGGCGCGAGACTTGAAGGAGCAACGACCGGCGGCCACCCCGCGAGTCCTCAAAGCCGGCTTCCTCGAGCACCCCCGCCGCGAGCAGGCGACGAACCTCCGGGCCGACAACGTTCCGGCTGATTCCGAGACAGTCGCCCAGCTTCGCGCGCGACAGCGGCGAGGGAGCGGCGACGACGAGCCGGAAGATCGCGTTCTGAAGATCGTTCTCAAGCAGGGCAGGGCAATTTATGCACCGCTCGAGACGAGTTTCAACACTTTCTAGTCCTACTTATGCACTATTTTGTGCGTAAGTAGGACTCAGAGATTCAACGCCACCACCCCTCGTGAGGCATACGCGCTTGCGCCGATGACCCCGACCCTGTCACCCAACTCGGAGCGAACGATCGGAAGGTTCCGAGTAGCCAGGGGGAGCGAACGGCGATAGATGGCCGCCCGGATCTCCGCGAGGAACGCGTCGCCGATCGACGCGATCCCACCCCCCATCACGATCATGGCCGGATTCAGCAGGTTGACCGCCACGGCAAGCGTCGAACCGACGAGTCGCCCGGCCTCGCGCACGATCGCCACCGCCGCCGGATCGCCCGCGGCAGCCGCCACCCCCACGTCGACCGCATCGAGCCTGCCTTTTTGCGAACGAGCCGCGGCGAGCAGCGGCGAGCGCCCCGCCGCAGCAGCCTCCTCCGCCGCCCGGGCGATGCCCGGGCCGCCGGCAAAGGCCTGCAGGCACCCCGTGTTGCCGCAAGGGCAAACGACGTCGCTATCGGGCGCAACGCAAACATGCCCGATCTCCCCCGCACCACCGCTCGCGCCACGCACAATCTTGCCGTCCACCATCAAGCCGGCCCCGATCCCCGTCCCCACCTTCACGAACAGAAAGTCGTCAACGGCGCGGGCGGCGCCGCGCAAATGCTCACCGAGCGCCATGACATTGACGTCGTTCTCGACAAAGACCGGACAGTCGAACGCCGCCGCAACGGTGCTGCGGATCGGGTAGCCGTGCCACCCGCTGACGATCGGCGGCGCAATCGCCTCACCTTCCTCCGCCTGCACCGGGCCCGGGACACCGACCCCAACAGCCCTCAGGTCAGCGGGCGTCAGCCCCTCTGCCGTCAGCAACCCACGCAGCACCTCGAAGGCGCGGCCGAGCACCGAGTCGGGACCGTCACTCAGCACTGCCGGCTCGGCCGCATGCGCCAGGATCTCGCTGGCCAGGGTCGCCAGAGCCACGTCGATCGAGGTGCCACCGATCTCGATCGCGGCGACGACCCCGGCCCCGCGCGAAACGCGCAGCCGTCGCGACGGCCTGCCCGCACTCGACTCGTCTCTCCCACCCTCCTCGAGGAGACCGAGCGCGAACAGGCGCCGAAGCTCCGAGCCGAGCGTATTGCGCCCAAGGCCAAGAGTCTCGCCAAGTCCGGCACGAGTCAACGGCACATGCGACTCAACGAGCGACAGCAGAATCGCCGCTTGCACCTCATTCTCAACCACGCAGTGACTGTAACCGCCGGTGAAACTCACCGCTCCGCGCGAATGGCGAGGGTTTTGAGTTTCGGTGTCCCCGGTTCACTCGGGTGGTCGGTCACCGAAGTGGGTCTTGCTGGTCGTCCTCGTGGGCGTCTTCGTTTCGACGGCCAGCCGGCGTCACCGAAGCATTGCCAGCTCGCTGGGATTGTCGGTCGGCAGCTCGCCGGCCGAGCTTGCGAAGACCCGCAGGTCGAGAAGCTCGACGGGCGCGCCGTAGTTGCTGAGAAACGCCGTGTCGGCAGCGTCACTCCCTGTGGCGATGCGGACCATCGCGCTCCGTGGGGCCAGCAGCGTCGGGTCGACGATCTGCCAAACACCATCAAGATGAGCCTCCACGACCGCGTGAAAATCCATTGGCGACAGCCCGGGAGCGTAAACGGCGACGACCCGTGCCGGCACTTCTAACGCTCGCAACAACGCCACCGTCAGGTGCGCGAAGTCCCGGCAGACACCCCTGCCCGCGAGCAAGGTCTCGGCGGCACCATCAGTCGGAGCACTGCTGCCGGACACGTAAATCAGGCGCGTCCCTACCCATGACGAAACGCCGTCGAGAAGCGCCCTCCCCGTCAGGCCGCCGAACTCCGCGAACGCAAACGCAATGAGACGGTCCGACTCGCAATAGCGGCTTGGCTGGAGATATGTGAGCAGCTCCAGATCTCCCGACGTCAGCGGCTCGACGAGGCCTCGGACTGTCGCGGCGTAGTCGACTACCAGGAGCCCGGCCGGACAATCCAGCAGGTGGACGCGGCCGCCGTGAGAGCCGGCCAACTCGGAGACCGCGACCGGCCCTCCATCGAGAGTCACGTCGAAGCGCTCAGCGACACCGGACGACCGTGCGACGGCCACCTGCATCGCCAGACGTGCCGGCCCGGCCACCCGGAGCTCGAGACGACATCCAACCTCGCGTTCCATCTGGGCAATCAAAACACACGGTCTCGGGTCCGCCGTCGCCACCCTCCGGGGCATCGCCGCGGTCTTGTACCGGTGAAGGTGGGCAAGGACGGGAGCGTGTGTTTTGCGGACACGCGCTCCGGGTAGTGGCGTACCAAGAATGTCGTACGCGCCCCCTACGCCCTCCCCGTATGCGTTTTCGCGGCTCGACTTTTCGTGCGTCGGCTGCGGCTACGGCATCCGCACCCTTCGCCTGCCGGACTTCTGCCCGATGTGCCACGCGACCTCAGCGACGTGGCAGCGCAGCCCGAAGCACAAGACTCCGACCCACCTCACTGCGCCCACGACAGTCACCGCCTGACCCCAGACCGGTCATGTCCAACGCACCAACCGGAGACCGGCCCGCCGCCACGCCGCCAGCCGAAGCGGCCGTAGAGCTCGCGGCCGAGGTCAAGCAAGGACGGAGTTGGCGGACGCCGTTTCTCGCGCTCGGGGGTACCGCGCTGATTGTGGCCGCTGCCGTCGTCGTCGTGCTGGGCCTCGCCTTTGCCGGCTACTACATCGTCCAATAACCGGCGTCAACGAGCGAGGGCCGCTACGTAGCGGCCCTCGCTGATTCCGGTTCCGGTCGCGCTTACCGCCTACGGCCAGTCTTGCCAGCCGATCCCGCCCGGACCGTAGTAGGTGCCGATCTCGTTCTGGTAGTCCGGGTCGCGGTAGTTTTCCGATCCGAGCTCCGGCGACGCCTTGATCTGTTCTTTGGTGCGGTTGACATACACCGTTTCGTTCTCGTGGTCGACGCCGCTGATGACCCCGGCGGGCAGCAGCACCTTCTTGCCGAAGATCCACGGGCCGGTATCGACCACGACGTAGTTCAGATCGACCTCGGCGCTCGCTTCGTCGATCTTGCCGATGTGGCCGTCGATCGCCTCGACGCCGTACCCCACGAGGTCGCTGCTCACGTACGAGCTGTCGCGGTACGTCCAAATCTCAATTGTGGACATGACACGCTCCCTTCCGTTCTTGCGTTTTGCGACTTCGTCCTTGCTACCCGGTGCGACGGATGCGAAACACCTCGTTCTCGACGAGGATCGTGTTGTGGAGTTCGTCGACTTCACTGTCGCGCCCGACCACGATGACCCGGCGGAGCTTCCCTCCGACCTCGATCAGCGAACCCTCGTCAGGCGGCATGTCGCTGGAGGCCACGTACGACCCGATAATGGGGCCGAAGCGGCTGCCGTGAAGCTCACGGACGCTGTAGTTGAAACCGATCACAGCGGAGGCAGAACCCAGGCGCTCGGGTCCGTGTGAACAGGCGACCGCGCATCTACAAGTCTGAGTCGAGGCTGCGCCGACGGCAAGATCGCTTGTGCCCGGTCGGCCTCGGGAACGTCAGGGGCGGGAGGCGGCTCCGGTGGCGGATCCGGCTCCGGCGGCATGATTTGCTGGTCTGTCATGGCGTCCTTTTTTCCCGCCCCGAGCCGCGCCAAACCGGACTTAACCAGACGCTTGCATAGCTCTCGACATCCTTTAACAGACCGTACCGGGCTCGAGGATCAGGGTTGACAATCCTGAACCTCGTACAGAACGTGGGGTCAATCGGCGGTGTTGCGCGCTTTGAGTTTGCGCCAGCCGCCGGCCCGGTTGTTCGCGATGATCTGCTTGAGCATCACGGTCAAGGCCGCCTCGTTGGGGGTGTCGTCGAGGTAGAAGGAGATCGTGCGGGCGGTCTTGTTCCCGTGGCCCCCGGTGATGATCGCTTCCGGGTCCGGCACGATCCCACCGTCGTAGAGGAACAGATTGACGTGGTCCTTCGTCGCAAGGAGCGCGCACACGTTGCCCTCGAGCACGAAGTAGGGCTGCTCGGTCCGCTTGATCGTCTCCACCAGTTCCGGGTCGGCGGCGTGAATCAGATCGCGGAGCCGGCGGCAGATCGCCCGCTGCCATTCGGGGAGCGCGTCGATGTAGTCGTCGACGCGCGAGTCGGTCCGATCGCGCGGGTGCAGCACAGCCTCAGCTGTGAAGAGGAGGTGGCCGCTCAGGAAGGGACGCGGCCGACGTCCTTGTTCTCGGGCACGAACGCGGTCGCGGAGAACGTCGCACCTTGGGGGTCACGTAGCACGGTCAGTCGCGAATACGGCGCATCCACCGGACCGAGTAGCACCGTGCCGCCGAGGTCGGCCGCCTTCGCCGCCGTCGCGTCGGCGTCGTCGGTTGAGAATGTGACGCTCCAACCCGCAGGGGTGTCCGTGTCGCCGCCGGCGATCGGCGTTAACGCTGCCACCACGTCCTCGAACCCGGCCGCTCCGAGTTCCGCTGTCCGCTCGCGCGTCCCGGGTGTCAGCTCCTCGAGGTAGTCACCGTAGGGGCCTAGCGTCCAGAACTCGCCGCTGCCGAGATCGAGAGACGACCAGCCGAACACGGCGCCATAGAAACGCTTCGCAGCCGCAGGATCGCGAGTGTTGAGAACGTTGAAGTTCACCGCCCCCGGCTCGTTCACGATCCGCGCTCCCCTGTGCTCCTTTGCCTGCCAGACGCAGAACACTGCTCCTTCCGGATCGGCGAGCACCGCCATCCGTCCCGCGTCCATGACTTCGAACGGCTCGCTGAGAACGCTGCCGCCGCTGTCGCGCGCCTTCGCCGCCGCCTCGTCCGCATTCTCGACCCAGATGTAGGTGTTCCAGACCGCCCGCGCGGGCGCTCCTTCAGGGGGCGAGGACACCGCGGCCACGTCGCTTCCGCGCAGGCGCGCCATCAGGTAGCTACCCGGTGCGCCGGCCGGCATCGCGTCCTCGTACTCCCAGCCGAACAGGCCGCCGTAGAACTCCGCGGCCGCCTCCGGATCAGGCTGGGAGGTGTCGACCCAGCAGGGGACGCCGGCGATGTACCCGTCACGCTCAGGCAAGACCACTCCTTCCAGTCGCTCTCTCGCTCACCGCGAATCCTAGGCAATGATCTCGCCCTCAACCCGTCGACGGTGGCACGACAACGCCGGCCCAGCAGGAGCCCTGTGACGTCGGCTACCCGCGGGTCTAGTCGTCGTTAAGGGCGTCGAAGTAGTCGGCGAGGCGGTTCAGGACTCGCGCCGCTGCCGCGAGATCCGCTTCCGAGAACTCCGCGAGGGCAGCCTGCCAGCGGGGCTCCATCAGGGCTTGGCGCTCGGCGACGACCGCGGCACCACGCTCGGTCAGGACAGAGAGAACCACACGGCGGTCATCCTCCGAGCGGGTCCGCTTGACGAGGCCGGCGGCTTCGAGGTGCTCGAGCATCTGGGCGACCGTTCCGGCCGACAGATCGGCGTGGTCGGCCAGCTCGCGGGCGGAGCGCTCTCCCATCCCGGCCAACCCGAACAACAACGAGTACTGGGCGTAGCTGACCTGGCCGGGGCGATGCGTTTCGCGTCCGCGCAACTTGCGGACGGCGACCATCGCCCGTTTGAAGGCCAGGCCGAGTTGCCCCGTCGGCGTCGTAGGGTCATGGATCGCTTTGAGGTTTCCGGCAACGGTTTGGGCGCTCATGCGAGCGCCTCCGCAACGGCGCCGGAGTCCCTTGCTGCGCGGTCGGGATCCTCTCGGCCGGCGGCCTTCGCCGACTTGCGAGCGTTGGCCTCTGCGCGCATCAAGACGACGCACGGGATGACCGCAGCGGTCGCCATCCCAACCGACCACCAGAAGGCGGTGCCATAAGCGTGCGCGGCGGCGGCCTTACTGTGTGCATGAAGCTCTGCGTTCGCCAGCACGACAGCCAGAATCGTAGTCCCGATCGAGCCACCCACTCGGTTCAGCACGTTCAACTGTGGCGTCGCGTGGCTGATCTGGCTGCGATCGAGCGCAGCGAACGCGGCCGTCATCGCCGGCATGAAGCTGGCGCCCATGCCCGCGCCACGAACGACCATCGCGATGCAAAGCCAGGCGACGCTCGTGTGGGCGCCGATCAGAGCGAACGGGACCGTAGTCACGGCCGTGACCAGCACGCCGACGAGAGCCACCGGGCCACCGCCGTAGCGGTCGGTGAGCCTCGCAGCCAGCGGCATCGCGACCGCCATGCCCAACCCCTGCGGGCCTGTCAGCAGACCTGTCTGGATCACGCTGTAGCCGCGCAGCTCCTGCCAGTACAGCGGCATCAAGATCATCGCTCCGAACACTGCAGCGCCCAGCGCGAACATGACGATCGACGCAGCGGAGAAATGCCAACTGCGGTACAGGCGCAAGTCCAAGAGTGGGTGCTCGACCCGCAAGGCGCGGAAGACGAATCCGGCCACCAGGATCGCTCCCACCACGATCGGCACCAATACGTGGGCGTTACTGAATGAGCCGTATGTGCCCGCTTCTGCCAGGCCGTACGTGACCCCGACGAGGCCAGTAGACATCAACGCGAGCCCGGCAAAGTCGAGGGTGTCCGTCCGCTCGCCCGGCTTAGCCGGCAGCACCCTGATCGCGAGCGGGATCGCGACCGCGCCGACGACGAGGTTGACGTAGAAGATCCACCGCCAGCTCAACCCCTCGATGATCGTGCCGCCCAGGAGCGGTCCAAGCGTCGGGGCAAGCATCATCGGCACCGCGACCAACCCCATCACCCGGCCCATCCGTTTCGGCCCGGCAGCGTCGGCCATGATCATCTGGGCCAGCGGCATGATCATGCCGCCGCCGAGGCCCTGCAGCACCCGAAACACGATCAGTTCGTCGACGGAGGTCGCCAGACCGCAAAGCAGCGAACCGAGCGTGAACAGAACGAGAGAGATCAAGAACACGCGCTTGGCGCCGAAGCGGCGCGACGCCCAGCCAGTCACGGGGATCACCGCAGCGAGCGACAGCATGTAGCCCGTCACGACCCACTGGATGGTGGCCAGGCTCGAGTGCAAATCCTTGCCGAGCGTCGCCAACGCGACGTTGACGATCGTCGTGTCCAAAATCGACATGACGGCACCCAACATCGCAACCGCCGAGACGATCCAGACCTCGCGAGGGATGTGATTTGGGTCGGCCGAAGGTGCAGGCACGGACGGGGTTGTCGTAGTCATTATCCGTATGGTACCAAATGATTTTGTACCATGTCATATGGGACCTACGCGACATCCCGGGAAGGTGTCGCCGGGGCGCGTGAGATAGCCCCGGCCGAGTCGATCGGCCGGGGCTACCGGGGGTACTCGTGGGCTCCCGACACTGACGACCGCGTCGGCCTCCTACGGCAGCGGGATTCCGTTGAACGTGCCCCCATAGGCCGACGCGCCGTCGCCGTTGATGCCTCCCGGCGCGTTGAACGGGGGCGGCAGAGTCCCGATGTAGGCGTCCCCCTTGAACAGGTACAGGGGCTTGCCGTTATAGGTCACCTGCTGGGTGCCGTCGGGTCTCGTGATCGTGCCGAGCGTGTGCTGGTCGACGGCGTACCCGATGGCTTCGGGCTTCCCGGAGGTGAGGACCGGCGGCCAGTCCAGCGCACACTGCCCGGTGCAGGCGCTTGCGTGGCCGCTGTCTTTGCTGAAGGTGTAGACCGGGAAGGGCTGGTCGGGGAAGACACGGAAGCCGTTGTTCATCGAGACGGCTAGCCAGGTCGTCTGCTGGCTGGTTCCACCGTTGAAGGTCTCGAGCTGCAATTGCGCCGTTCCCGGTGCGAGATTGCCTCGGCTCGGCTCGACGAGTGACCAGATGCCGGTGGGACTGACCACGTTGTCGAACAGGTTCGCCCCGTCCGTCTCACCCGGCTCCTCGTCCTGGAAGAAGAAGTACAACGCCCGGCCGGCGTAGGTCACCTGCTGCACCGGCTGGCCGGAAACCACGTCGGTGCGAGTGACGGTCCCGAGGAGAGCGCGATTGACCCCGCGCCCGGCAATCGGCGCGCCGTTGGTCAGGAGCGCCGGCCACAAGTCGTTGGCGCACGTCGCACCCCCCAGCGCGGAGATCGGCGTGGCCGGACACGCGAAGGCTGCGCCAGACCGCGCGTAGCGGGGGTCGGACGTGAGCACATAGAGCGAGCACCCGGCCTTGGGGCCTGAACCTCCGAGGACGAGCGCGCTCCCGTAGGGCGTCGAAGCGGCCGACACGATCGCCGGGCCGGTCGGGGCGCTGGCCACGCGGGTATTGCAAGAAACAGCGTCATGGGTTCGCGCGCCCGCGGGTGAGCTGACCACAAAGGCCGCAGCAACAAGGCCCAGAGTGAGCGTGGCGAGCACGATTCTCAACTTCGTCATCGTCTTTCTCCCTTCGATTCGAAAACGCAATGCACGATGTCCAGCTGCGGCCGGCCGCTGCGATCACGGCGGCCGTTCAGAGCCCGCGGTCAGACTGCGGCGGGTGTCGGGTCCGGCCGGACGATCACGGTGTCCGCGACGTTCACGATCTCGTCGACGGGCAGCCCCGCCGCGAGCGCGTGCCGCCTGATCGCCTCCGGGCTCGAGGCCTGGTAGATACAGACCGTTCCGAGGCCGCCGTCCGTCTCCGCGAGCACATAGCTGCGGATCCAGCGGATGTCGCTTGCAGCGCGATCTCCCTCCACGGTCGAGCGCTCAGCTGCGTCGTGAAGCTCCTCCGGCGTTCGCCAGCCGTCGCGCCGCAATATGACGTACGTCTCCATTCTTCCTCCGTCCGTTGGGGTCCGAGGGTCGCCCGGAGACGGTAGGAGGCCGCGGCCGGCCCGACATCGGCAGTCCTGCCCAGATTGCGGCGTCAGCGCTACCCAGATTCGCGCAGCGTGCGGACCCGGAAGCTGCGCTCTACGGAATCGTCGTGACGATTCCGAGGCGCGCGGCCTCGGCGCTGGCCCGCGCCCGGCTCGGCACCCTCAGCTTCCGGAGGATCGCGGAAACGTGGTGATCGACCGTGCGGGTCGACAGAAACAACCGCGCCGCGATCTCCGCGTTGCTCTGCCCCTCGGCCAGCAAGGAGAGCACCTCGGTCTCGCGGGGCGTAAGGCCTGCAGGGCTGTCAGCTGTCCTGGGACGCGGGCCGCGAGCGAGCCCTCGAACGCCTCGCTCGCGAAGACGACGCGCGACGAAGGCCTCGACAGGCCGCGCCGAAAGCGCCTGGAGCTCCGTCAGAGCATGAGCAAGCGCTGCGTCATCGTCCGCCTCCGAGAGCGCAACCGCTGCCTCGTACGGAGAATCGAGCTCAGCCCACGCCACCGCCGCTCGCTCCCAGTCCCCTGACAGCTCGTACTGGTAGGGCATCGGGACGTCCTCAGGTGCCGCCTCGACAATTCCAGCGCGGCGCCGCCAGCTCGCAAGCTCCCCGATCACCCAGGACGCCCGTCGGTCAAGCGCAAGCCCGTACGCGACGTCTGTCAGATCTTCGACCTGAGAGTTTCGACCCTCGAGCCAGGCGATCTCTGCTGCCGCGGCCGCCGACGGTGCGATCCACGCGAGGACGTCAGGGGGATGGTCGATCTCGAGCGCCTGCTCGAGCGCCGCGCGCGCTCCGGGATCGCCGCGGCGCGCCCGCACGAGCGCGAGCACGAGCAGTCCCTTGAGCCGTGGCTCCCCTGACTCGTGGTGGTCGTCGGCGAGCGCCGACGCGAGCTCAGCAGCCGCGTCCCAACGTCCGCGGTCGAGCTCGTTCCGGACTTTGATGCTGAGAATGCTCAGCTTCCACAGGTCGAGATCGGGCACCGCGCAGTGTTCGAGGCCAGCCTCGAGGTAGCGCTCGGCGAGATCGCCGGCTCGATGAAGCACCGCTCCGTACGAGAGGTTGTTCAACACGTGTGGGGCGAAAGACTCGAGACCCGGGCGGCCTGCAAGTGCGAGGGCCTCCTCGAGCGTCTGGGCAGCCGCCGGCCCGTCCCGAATGCTTTCTGCCGTCCCGAGGGTGATCAGCGCCTCGACAAGCATCGGGTCATCGGCGAACTGCCGCGCTATCTCGACCGCACGCGAGCCCCACGCAATAGTCCCATCAAGGTCGTCCAGATTGACGCAACAGTGAGCCATCGCGGTGTAGGCCCTTCCCTGCTCGCGACACGGCGGAAGCGACTCGATGAGGCCGACCGCCTCACGAGCTGCGGCTTCTGCCTCGAACATCAATCCCGGGCATGTCAACCGCGGCACGAGCGAACTCAGCGCGTCGGCTTCCCGATGCACATCGCCGCTTCTCCGGTGGAACCCGATCGCGCGCTGGAGGGCATCGATCGAGGCGAGTTGTTCGTCGGTGTTGTAGTAGGCGTCGGACTGCCGCTCGAGCAGCGCGGCTTGCTCAGCCGAGGGGAGGCCGCCGGCCCAGCGAAGTGCCCGGGCGTACTGGGCAGCGGCCTCGCGATGGGCTCCAACCGCCGTCGCACGCGTGGCCGCCGCGGGAGCAAAGCGCAAAACCGCGGCGCCGTCGCCGGCCGCCTCGGCGTGGTGGGCGAGCCTGGCCGGGTCAAGCTCACCCGGCCCCGCGATCAGCGCCCCGAGAACCTGCTTGTGCAGAGCACGCTTGCGGACAGGTGTGACCGCCTCCTCGACGGCGAGACGCGCCAGCTCGTGACGGAAGCCGATGCCTGCGTCGATCTCCGCGAGCAATCCGGCTGCGAAGCATTCGTCGAGTCCGTCGCCAGAGTCGGCGCAAACCGCGTCGAGCAGCCACGGCTCGACCCGTTGCGGGGCAATCGCGACCGCCTCCAGGACCGCCGTTGCCCGAGCGCCGAGATTGGCCGCCCGTCCGAGGATTGCGTCGCGCACCGTCTCCGGGATATCGCTGTGTCCCGTCTCGAGCACAGCCCTGACGAAGAACGGGTTGCCCCCGGTCCGCCGAAAAAGAGCCTCGGCGTCGACCGGACTGCCGTCGGCAAGCCGTGAAACCGCCGCAAGCGACAACGGTTCGAGCATGAGACGCGCCACGCCCGGCGCCGTCGCCAACTCGCCGAGAAGCACCCGCACAGGATGGGCACGGTCGAGCTGGTCATCCCGATATGTCGCAACGACGAGTGCGCAAGTGGCCTCGATCCTGCGTCCGAGGAGCCGCACGACATCGAGAGTTGCCTCATCGCCCCAGTGCAGGTTCTCGAGCACGAGAATCGTCGGGCAGCGGTCGAGCTCCTCCACGAGAGCAAGTGCAACTTCGTGCGCCCTGCCACCCTCGTTCACGATTCTGCCGAATTCGGAACCGATCTCCCTGCCGACCTCGATGAACGGGCCGAGCGGCCGCGGCGCCGAAAGCGGGTCGCACGCGCCGACAACAACTCGCCCAGAGCTCCCAACCACGCTGTTGAAGCACCGCACGAGCGTCGTCTTCCCGACGCCCGCCTCACCCGAGACAAAGACCAGGCGGCCGGCGCCGGCATTCGCTTCCGATTGAGCGCGGTGCAACGCAGCCAGCGCATCCTCACGCTCGAGCAAGTCGGCGGTGTCGAGCGTCGATTGCCGAATCGAGCTCACCCCGGAAATCCTGCCCCGCCGTTCGCCCCGACGCAAGTGGCCGCCCGACGGCGGCGCCCACGAACATGGCCGTTGCCGCAGTTCGCTTGGAATAGCCTCTGCGTCGGACACGGGCTCGAGTCGCCGGAATGGGGCGTAGGCCGCGTTTCCTGAGCGCGCGATCGTGTTGCGACACTCGAATCGCCTCTAGCGCTTCTGGCCCTCCTGACCTACGTTGAACACAGGGGGAGTGCCGGCGTTGCGTCCAACAAGTCGCAAAACGCTGCGATGGGAGGATCCGAGTTGATCGACCGGGGCGACAACGCTGGACCGACAACCGTCGCCGACTATGCGGCGATTGTTTGGCGGCGCAGGTTTCTGATCTTGCCGATCGTCATTTGCGTACCGCTGGTGACGGCCGCCCTCCTGTCGTTTCAGAGCCCGCGGTACCGGGCCTCGGCGGATGTCTTGCTCCGTGCCGAGAGCGTGTCGACCACGCTGGCGCTTGTGCCCGACACGATCGACGGCCAGAATCCGCAGCGCCTGCTTGACACTCAAGCCCGGCTGGCCCGTTTGCCGGTGGTGGCGAACGGCGCGATTGCGTCCGGTGGTCTCCGATTGTCGACCGTCGAGTTCCTGGCGGACTCGTCGGTTTCGACGGACCCGAACGCCGACATCCTGACGTTTACCGGGACCGGAGCAAACCCTGCGGAGGCGATCCGACTGGCGAACGCCTATGCCCGCGCCTACACGCGTTATCGCTCCTCGCTCGACCGCCAGCCCATCGCGCAGGCGCTCGAGACTCTCCGAGTTCGCTTGCAGAAGCTCCGGGCAGCGGGTGGCGCCGGCAGTTCCTCGCTCTACCAGTCACTCCTCACCCAGCAGGGGCAGCTCCTTGCGATCCAGGCGCTGCCTTCGCAAGCCGCGATCGTCGTAGCCCTGGCCACGGCGGCCCCCCAAACGGCGCCGCGGCTGAAGATCGGAATCATCGTCGGGGTGGTCGCCGCGATGTTGCTCGCACTCGGAGCGGCGTTGCTTCGCGAGGCGATCGACAAGCGTCCTCGCTCGACGGAAGAACTGCCGGAGCGCCTGGGCGTGCGACTACTCGGACGAATCCTCGCGACCTCCGAGGCTGCCGGTGGAACGGTCACGCTCACACATCCGGCGAGTATCGATGTCGAGGCGTATCGAGTCCTTCGGACGAACCTTGAAGATGTTGCCGCGCGCGGCAAGGTGTTTGCAGTCACGAGTGCGATCGCCGGGGAGGGAAAGTCGACGGTCTCGTCCAACCTCGCTGTCACCATCGCACGCTCCGGACGGACCGTGATCCTCGTCGACTGCGATCCAGCCCATCCGGTCATACGCGAGCGGTTTCGCGTACAGCCCACAGCGAGTCTGGTCGAGGTCGCGCTGGGCGACGCCACCGTTTACGAGGCGATGACTCGTATCGCTCTGCCGAGAATCGGCGGCGCGCATGAACAACATCGGGCCTCATCCACCAGGGCGTTCGGCGTCCGTCCGGCGGAACGGCAGAGGGATGTCCGTCGCGAAGCCGGCAGCCTCCACGTCGTCACGTGCGAACCGGTTTCGCTCGAGTTGGGCGACTTCATCGTCACGAATCGGCTCGCATGGATTCTCACCCAGTTGCGGCATGAGGCCGACATGGTGATCCTCGACTGCGGCCCGCTCGCCACGAGTGCGGGCATGGGCGTCAGCCGGCTGGCGGACGGGGTCATGGTCGTCGTCAACGTCTCGCTGACGCGTCGACCGATACTCGAGCAGCTCGCCCAGGCCCTTGACGAGCTGGCAACCCCGAAACTCGGCCTCGTCGTCACGGGCGCCGCCGCCGATGCGACCGGGTACTACTCTCCCGCGCAGGCCGCGAAGGATGACCCTGAGGAGCGGGCCCCGACCGACATCATGAGCGTTGCCCGCTCGTCCGAAATACGCCCTCGAGGACGCCAGATCAGTGAGCGTTAGCGTGCGCCGGATGCTGTGAAGCGGCGGCTCGGTGGTCGAGATCTTGCAAGCGGAGCAGGTGGTTCGGAGGCTCGCTCAGAGCCATCGTCGAGTGGACGTTGAGATCGCCGTCGACGTGGATGAGCTCACCGGGCGCCAGATTCCGCCAGCCCGGGTGTTCATCCATGCGCTCGCTCGCGACGATGACCGCCGGGGCTTCGGCGAGGTGTGCCGAGCGGACGCGGATACGCCCAGCAGCGCTCGCGCCTTCGAAATGACGATGCCCATGGCTGCCACCCGCCGGGCGCTCCAGGACAAACAGATCGTGGGTATCGGGATAGCGGAGCGCCCAGACACCGCCGGCTGTCGTCAGCACGAGGTTGAGCGCGTAGAGCGGTAGCTCTCGCGCGACCCAGCGCACAGCGCTCGTGATCGCCTTCGTGAGATCACCGTCGGCCCGGTCGGCCTCGCGCGTGATCAAGGCGAAGAGGCGCTCCGAGTCGGTCTCGCCGCGGACGAGCGACCGGTAGCTGCCCAGCGCATGCTCGAGCTTCGGCAGGTCGCCGACCACGCCGTTATGAGCGAACAGGCGCTCGTCCTGCTCGAACGGATGCGTGTTCTCGAGCGCAACAGCACCCGTCGAGGCGTAACGGATGTGCGCAACGAACGTCCTCGACTCGACCTCTCGCGCCTCCGCGGCAAACTGGCTGTCTTCGTAGGCGGCAAGGACAGTCCGATAGACCGAAGGTGTGTCGTCGGCGGTGAACACTCCGAGTCCGGCGCCGTCGGGTTCCGCACGGCTCTGTCGGGCGAGGCTGTCCGGCGCGTCGAGCAGCCAGAAAGTCGCCTGCACGCGCTGCCGTCCGGCCGACATCGCGAAGAGGCGGCACACGCCGGAACCTCAGGGGGCCGCGGGCGACGCGTCGTGGTTGAAGCCGCCGGCCTCACGCGCGCTCAGTGAGCGGGACGGTGGATGGCTGTCGAGCAGCTCGAGCGCTCGGTGGAGATCGGCGACGAGCAACTCCGCGAGGTCGCGACTGACGCCGTGACGCACGAGGATCCGTTGCACCACGACTTCCTCGCAGTTTGCAGGCAGCGCGTACGCGGGGACGAGCCAGCCTTGCGTCCGCAGCCGGTCGGCCAGATCGAAGAGATTGAAGTTGACGTCGGAATCGGTTCGCAGACGCCAGCAGACAGCGCTGATCCCGCGCGACGGGTCGCCGTCGAAGACCACCTCGAACAGGCCCGTGCGCGCAACTTCGTCGGCGAGATATCGAGCCGTCTCGTAGCAGGCGTGCTGCACGCGCTGATAGCCCTCCCGGCCGAGACGCACGAAATCGTAGTACTGCGCAACCACCGGCCCGGCGGGTCGCGAGAAGTTGAGGTTGAACGTCGGGTAGTCGCCCCCGAGATAGTTGACGTTGAAGATCAGCTGCTCCGGCAGGTCGGACTTCTCCCGCCAGAGCGCCCAGCCGCAGCCCAGGGGAGCCAATCCCATCTTGTGCCCCGACGCGTTGATCGACTTCACACGCGGCAGGCGAAAGTCCCACACCACCTCGGGCGCGGCAAACGGTGCAAGGAAGCCGCCGCTCGCGGCATCGACGTGGATCGGAATATCGAGGCCGGTCCGTTCCTGAAGGTCGTCCAGCGCCCGCGCGATCTCGAAGACATCCTCGAAGAGACCCGTGAACGTTTGCCCAAAGGTCGCGACAACGGCGATCGTGTTCTCGTCGCACCGACTGACGGCCTCGTCCGGCGACATCACGAACTGCCCGGTGTCCATCGGCACCTCGCGCTTCTCGACATCGAAGTAGCGAGCAAACTTCTCCCAGCAGACCTGGACGGGGCCACACACGAAGTTCGGTTGCGACGCCGGCTTCCCGGCCGCCTCGCGCTGCTTGCGCCAACGCCACTTCGCAGCCAGACCGCCGAGCATGGCCGCCTCGCTCGAGCCAGTCGTCGACGTACCGGTGGTCGGGTCGCCGGAGGCGGGAGCGTGCCAGAGCTCCCCGACCATCCGCACGCACCGCCGCTCGAGCTCCGCCGTCTGCGGATACTCGTCCTTGTCGACGATGTTGCGGTCGAAGCGCCTCGTCGAGCAACCGATGCACCTCAGGCTCCGCCCACGTCGTACAGAACGTCGCCAGGTTCATCCGCGAGACGCCGTCCAGCATCAACTCGTCATGCACCAGCGAATACGCGACGCGAGGATCCGCCTCGCGATCCGGAAGCCGCTCCCGGGGCGCACGACCTCCGGCCCCGGCATAGACATCGTCGAACGGCTCTTGGCCAGACGCTCCACTCACGATTGTCACCCAGACGCTACCGGCAACATCGTCCGGGAGCGCTGAGCTCAGTACCTGGTCAGCGCCTCCGCGAGACCACCCCAGCCGAGCCCCGGGATTCCAGGCTCCCCGATTGCCTGGACGGCGACATGGTTCGCCCCGGCGGCGAGATGCGAGCGGACAGCCGCAGCGATCTCGTCCGCGCTTCCGTGGGGAGTCACCTCGTCGATGAGGCGGTCCGAACCGCCGTCCGCGACGTCGTCGCGCGTGAAGCCGTGCCTGAGCAAGTTGTTGGTGTAATTGCTCAAGCCGAGATAGGTCCGTGCGTACGCGCGGGCTTTCTCTCGAGCACGCCCTGTGTCTTCATCGAGGACGAACGCCAGCTCGGGTGCCAGCAACGGCTCCGGTCCAAGTAGCGCTCGTGCTGAGCGCGTGTGCGCAACCGGCACGAAGTAGGGGATCGCTCCGAGCGCCCGCTCGCCGCTCAGCCTGAGCATCTTCGGCGCAAGCGCCGCCAGGCAGCGATGATCGTGCCGCAGCGGAGTATCGGCATGGTCGAGACCGTCGAGGAACGTTCGCATCGCCGTCAGCGGCCGCGAGTAACTGCTTGTCGCCTCAGGATGGCCAATCCCGATCCCAACCAAAAGCCGCTCGGGAAAGTCTCGCGCAAGCGACACGTACTCGGCGGCGAGCTCGGCCGGATCGTATGCCCACACGTTGACGATGCCGGTCGCAACGACAAGCGTCTCGGTCGCCTCGAGCAACGGACGAACACTCGAAAGCCGCGGCGAGCCACCAAGCCAGAACGTCCCAAAGCCAAGCTCTTCGACCAGCCTGGCCGCCTCACCGGCATTCTCCGCGCCGATCGCGCGGTACGTCGTCCAGACGCCGATCGTCCCCAAATCCATCCTCATACGGTACGTCCTGGGAGTGGAGAGACCGGCGCGCGAGTGCTGGTAGCCAGACGCCCAGAGATTCGAGAGAATAGTCGCGCCCAAAACCGAACGAGGGGAGAGCAAGATGGCTGTTGGCATGCTGCTGGCGGGGCCAGGCGTCACAGAGGAGAGCTACAAGGCTTTGACGGAGAAGATGTTCGGGAACTTCCCGATGACCCAGGAGCAGTCTCCGGACGGTCTGATCATTCACTCGGCCGGCAACTCGGAGCAGGGCTACTACGTGTACGACATCTGGGAGTCGCAGCAGCATTTCGAGGCGTTCCTCGAAGGGCTGCTCGGGCCGGCGGTCCACGCGCTCGGCGCCGACGCGGACGGCGCGCCCACACCACAGTTCTTCCCCGTCGACACGCTCGTCTGGGGACGTTCGTAAGGAGCTCCAGCCTCGTTGAGGCGTCGAACGGGAGGCGCCTCAACGGGAACCCGTGTACTTCGTAGGACCTCGCCCCGACACATCCGGGTCAGATGGACGGTGAATCGTCTCGGGCGAAGCTTGGGTCAGTGAACGCGCGACCGCGGCGCAGTCGGCGTCTTGTCACGTTGGCGGGTCGACCGGCACCTTTCCCATGTGAACGTGAACACCACAACCGGCCCGCTCGAACCGCCCGCCGCTCCGGCATCCGCCCGTCGGGCGATGAGTGAGCGCGAGGCCAAGGCCGCGGTCGAGGAGCTGTTCGGGCGTTGCGAGCGACGGATCGGCCGCTACCTGGCCCAGATGGTGCGCGACCGTGCCCTCGCAGAAGACCTCCTCCAGGACACGTTCCACGACGCCCTCCGCTCGCGTTCACAGCTCTCCGCCGTGCGCAACCGGGAAGCGTGGCTGTTCGGGATCGCACGCCACCGAGCTCTGCAGGCGCTGCGCCGACGTCGCCGCTTCGAGGCGGCGCTGAACAGGCTCGCACTCCGCCGACCAGCCCAGCCCGAGACCGCGGAAATCGTCGCGGTGCGCGACCTGCTCGAACTGGACCCTCGAGCCCGACGACCGGGCCTTCTTGCTGCTCCGCTACCTGCACGGCTTCAGCGCCAACGAACTCGCCGAGATGACCGGTCTGAGCGCCGAAGCGATACGCCAGCGACTTTCCCGCGCACGCACTCGCCTCGTCGCCGACCACCAAGGAGAAACACGATGACCAGCATCGACGACGACACCCGACTCCGCGCGCTACTCGCCCCACTCGCGACCGTCGAGCCCGTCACCCGCACCAGCAGACGCCGCAACCGACGCATCCTCGGTGCCGCGCTCATCGCAGCAGCCCTCACCGTGGCCGGGGGTGCCGCGCTCGGCGACGGCTTCAACCCGTTCGCCGGAATCGGCGCCGCCAACCATGCACGAAGATCCCAGGATGTTCTTCCCGCGGCGGTCGTCGCCGAGATCGAGCGAAGCAACGCGCGTGGAGCAACCATCGTCGGCTATCGCATGCACATGCTGCCCAACACCGCGCGGCTCCTCGACACGCTTTCAAGCGGCACACGCATCTACGCCATCTCGACGACCACCGACGACCTCTGCGTGCTGATCTACGCCGACCGAGCTGACTTCGCCTCCGGCTGCGGCGCACCCCTCACCCAGACCGAGCCGACCACCTTGGAGCAAATCGACAAGGTGAAGAACGGCCCTCATGCCACGCCGCCGCTCACCTTCGGCGTTGCGCGAAACGGGATCACCTCCGTCTCCTTCAGAGCCCATGGACACCAGACGACAGTCGCGGTCAAGAACAACGTCTGGGCCTACGAGGGACAAAACGGCGCGCTCAGGTCGCTCACCGTCCACTACGCAGACGGCAGCACCCGGACGATCGGGCACGGCTAGCGGCGGGTCCGGGACGGATGCAACCGTAACGTTCTCGGAACGGATCGGCATCTAGATTCCCGGGATCGCCGGGAACGCGAACCCGTTTGTGCGACCGCCGCTCGGGGGTGCGCTTCTCCGGCTCGAGACACCGAGGACCGCGTTCTGGCTCGGCTCCCTGACGGCGCTCCTGATCATCGCTGCGATACCGCTGACGATCGCCAGCCACGACGTATCTCAGGGGATCGTGGTCGTGCCGTTCGGAGCCGTCGGCTACATCGTTGCGAGGCGGCAGCCGCGCAACCCGATCGGCTGGATTCTGCTCGCGGCAACCCTCGCGTTCCTTCTCTCGGCCGACGGCGGCAGTTATGCCGTCCTCTACTACCACCGAGGCGAGCACGGCCTTCCGTTCCCCCGCGCCGGTGTCTTTCTCGGGGCGTGGTGGATCTGGCTGCTCCTGCTCCTGCCGCTGCCGATCGGGCTCTTCCCGGACGGACGACTATCGCGGCGGTGGCGGCGGGTGTTTCAGGCCTACTACGCGGGTTGCGCGATCGCGATCGGCGCCATCAGCTGGAACGATGCGACCGGGATCGTCGCGCGCAACATTCAGGTTGATTCCAGCGGCAGCCTGGTCTCGCACGGGAGCTCAGGCGGCTCGATCGTGAATGTCGTCGGGCCTCTCTTGTACGTCGCGTTCTGCATCGCCTGTGTCGGGCGACAAGTTGCCGGCTACCGGCACTCGACGGGCGAATATCGCCAGCAGCTGAAATGGCTGCTGAGCGGTGGTGCGATCTCGATCGCCGGCTTCGTGCTCGCGTTCGCGATCAACAACAACAAGTCTCCGGTGCTCCAGGCCCTGGGGTTCGTCAGCTTCGTCAGCGTTATCGCGCTTCCGGTCGGAATCGGCGTCGGCATCCTCAAATACCGGCTGTACGAGATCGACCGGCTGATCAGTCGCACGATCTCCTACGTGATCATCACCGGGCTGTTGGTCGGCGTCTTCGTCGGCATCGTCGTCATCGCCACCGACGTGCTGCCGTTCTCGTCCCCGGTCGGCGTTGCGGCTTCGACCCTCGCCGCGGCCGCGTTGTTCAATCCACTCAGGCTCCGGGTGCAGCGCCTCGTCGATCGCCGCTTCAACCGTGCCCGTTACGACGCCGAGGCGGTCGTCGCCGCGTTCACTTTGCGGTTGCGTGACGCGGTCGATCTCGAAACGGTGAGTGGGGAGCTTCTGCAGGCCGTGCGGGGAGCCGTCCAACCCGCCCACGTCTCGGTCTGGATCAGACCGCCGAGGTAGCGCGACGAGGTTGAGGATCAGGCCGCGAGGAGCTGCAACGCATACGACTCGTCGATGCAATCGTTCATGCGCGCGACGACGTTCTCACCGGGCTGGAACGTGAAGACTTTGAACATGTCGACCGGCTGCGACCAGTCGGGGTTTTCAATGGTGAAAGCGACGGCCACGCGGTCGCCCTGTTCAATGACCTCCCCGAGGATGAAGCGGCGGCCGTTCTTGTGGTGCTGTTCGAGTCGGCCGACGATCTGCTTGCGGCTCTCGCACTCGTAGGCCTTGCCGCGTTCGCCGGCACCACCGGGAACGCCGACCCACTTCGCATCCGGAGCGAACAACGCTTGCATCGGACCCAGGTCGCCCCCGTCGTATGCAGCGAACGCACCACGAATCAGTTCCAGCCGGTCACTCACCTCTCGGAATGATGGCGGACACCCGCCATGTGCCACAAGGTGTATTGGATTGAGCGCGCCAGGCGCGCGGCTCGAGGGAGCCTCGGCTTCGTAACGTTTTCGGAACGCTCGCCGTTTACCTTCGGGTCGATGGGTGTGCTCCTGTCGGCCGATCACGGGAAGAAACGGCATGTCGTGCCGGACGGTGGGCGCTCGCGGGTGTGGTCAAGCGCTTCGTGAGGGGGTTGGGTTTGATGCCGGTTTCGCATTTGCGTCGTACTGCGTTTGTCATGGTCACGCTCGCTGCTGGGCTGCTGCTCGCCGGAGTATTGGTTGTCTCCGGCGCCGCGGGTTCAACTGCAAGGACAGCGGCCACGACGGTTGGGGTACAGACGTTTCACGTGAGCGTCGACGGGAGCGCGAAGGGCGCGAACGAGACGTTCATCGCCTACTTCCCGGACGAGCTCCGCGTCCATCCGGGTGACACCGTTGTCTTCACCTGGCACGGGCCGGGGGAGCCACACACGGTTACCCTGGGTGCGGACGTGGACAATCTGTTGTCGGCGTTCGACAAGTTGAAGCCCGCCCAGCAGAACAACCCGCCGAAGTCGGTCGTCGCGCTTGACGCGGCGCTGCCCTCGTTGCTGCCGCAAGGCCCGGGTGACGCGATCCAGGATGCGGCGAACCCGTGCTTCATCGCAAGCGGCACAATTCCGGCCAATGCAGCCTGTCCTGCGGGTGACACGACCCAGCCGGGTTTCGACGGCACCCAGGCCTACTACAACAGCGGCTGGAAAGATCCAGGCCAGAGCTTCACGGTCACCATCTCGAGCGGGACGAGGCCCGGTACCTACCGGTTCTTCTGTCTGCTGCACCGTGAAGGGATGACCGGGAAGCTGACAGTCGTCCCTGCGAGCACTGCGATTCCGGCGCCGAGCCAGGTCGCCGCGACGGGCGCGAAGCAACTCGCCGCCGCCCAGGCGCTGCTGGCCAAGCCTCTGGCAGCGCTGCATCAAGGCAAGGCGCCGATCCCCGTCAGCCTGCCCGGCAAGCACGTCGTGCTCGCCGGCTCTGGCAATCCGTCAGCCGGTTCCGGCTCGATCTCCGAGTTCGGCCCCAAAGTGATCCATGTTCCGGTCGGCGGCTACGTGATCTGGTACCTGATCGGCCCGCACAGCATCACCTTCAACAGCAACAAGACCGATGACGACATCCGGGCAACCGCTCCCGACGGCACGGTGCACCTCAACCCGAAGGCGCTCGCACCTGCCGGCGGCCCCGGCGAGCCCTCTCATGTGAAGGGCGGCTCCGGCAAGGGGATCACCTTCAAGGTCGTCGCCGAGTCGACGTGGAACGGGAAGGGCTTCCACAGCTCCGGCGTCTTCGGGAACTCCGACCCGCCGCTGATCGAGGGCTACCGGCTCAGGTTCACCCGGGCAGGCACCTACAAGTACCTCTGCACCGTCCACGACAACATGAAAGGCACAGTCGTCGTCGGCTGAGCATCCGTCCCGCGCCCGTCGCGCGCTGATCGCTTCCGTCGCCGTACTCGGCGTGGTCGCGCTCACCGCGACGGGCTGCGGAACGACCCACCACGCAGCAGCAGCGGCTGCCGGCCCGAGCGGGCCGTCCGGCCCGCAGCTGCACGGGCTTGTGCCCACACCACTCCCGAGCGTGCCCCACTTCACGCTCACCGACACCGCCGGGCACCCGTTCTCGTTCGCCGCGCACGCTCGCGGCAAGCTCACCTACCTCTACTTCGGCTACACCCACTGCCCCGACGTCTGCCCGCTCACGATGGGAAACCTCGCGGCCGCACTGCGGCACGTCACGCCCGCGCTCCGCCGCAAGATCCAGGTCGTCTTCGTGACCGTCGATCCACGCCGCGACACTCCACGCGTCCTCCGCGCGTGGTTGAACAACTACAACCCTTCGTTCATCGGTCTCACGGGCAGTGAACCGGCGATCCGCCGCGCCGCTCTCGACTCCGGCATCCCGCTGCCGCCGCCCTCGAAAAAGGGCGGCTCGTCGGGCGTCGTGCACAGCGCCCTCGTGTTTCCGTACAGCCCCGACGGCCACGCCCATGTCCTCTACACACAAGGATTCAGCGCCGCCGACTACGCGCACGACATGTCCATCCTCGTCAGGCTCTGAAGGGCGGGCGGCTCGGACACAGCCGCTTGCTCGGATGACCGTTCAGATCCGCCGTCCTCGAGGTTCTTGCCTGTGGGCTGCCGTTGGTGCTTGCGGGTCTTTAGGCGCCTCTGCATCTGACCGATAGACACTGCCGGATGTCATCCACCCTGTTTCAACGCCGTTCACGGGCCGGGCCTTCGCACAACGTCCGCTCTCAAGGCGCCGCAAGACGGCAGTTGGCGGTCGCGAGTCTCGCTGCGACTCTCCTGATCGTTGCGGCAGCGGCAGGATCGGTGTGGCGCTACGAGCTCTCGCTGCGCCACTCCGACGAGGCGCTCGCGTCACGAGCGGACGCGTTGCGGGCCGAACGCGCCAGCACCTACTTCTGGCGGCAACGGGAGACGATGAACGAGTACCTGCTCGCGCCGTCCCACGCGCTGCTCGAGGAGCTCAACGACGACCAGGCTGCGTTCGATGCGGCGACGAATACCCTCGCCGCAAACCGCAAGAACGGACGAGGTCTTGCAAACCTGGCCCGTCGGGCGAACAACCGCTTCCTCGACACGTTCGAGGCGAATCGGGACACGGCGGGACTTGGGGCCCGCTCTGAACTGCCGGCCATCAAACAGCTCAACGCTGCAGAGATCGCTGTCGTTCAACCGCTCGATGCCCTTCAAGACGTGTACCAGCAAGAAGTACAGGCCGGCCGTGCCGCGCGACTGAGCACGGATTCCCAGGCCCTCGCCGCGGCACTGCTCGGTGCGGTGCTCGCGATCGTGGCCACAGGAGGCCTGGCCATCTACTCACGCCGACTGCTCAGCGGCGTCCACACCCGCGAACGCAACGAGCAGAGAGCCAACGCCTCACACAACGAGTTCGCCGAGATGATGCAGGCAGCCCAAGCCGAGGAAGAAGCAGACGAACTCTTGAAACGGCAACTCGAGCGCTCCGTCCGGGCGAGCGACGTGGTCGTGATGCGCAGGAACAACAGCGCCGACCGTCTACTCGCCACGACCGAACCCGACCAGGAAGTCGCCGAGCGCCTGGCCGACGCCGAACCGCGCACGTGTCTCGCCGTTCGCTTCGGACGAATGCACGAGCAGGGACCTGGCGTAGAGCCCCTGATCGGCTGTGCGCTGTGCTCGACCGAGCGCCGATACGCGACATGCCAGCCGCTCCTTGTCGGCGGCGAGGTGCTCGGCGCCGCACTCGTCCGCCACACCGATCCGCTCTCGAACAGCGAGCACGCGGCAGTGGCGGCCGCGGTCGGACAGGCAGGGCCAGTGCTCGCGAACCTTCGCAATCTCGCCCTCGCTCGCTTCCGCGCCGCCACCGATGCACTCACAGGGCTGCCGAACAGCCGCGAAGTCCAAGACACTCTCAAACGCATGACCGCGCACGCCTCCCGCACCATCTCGCCCCTCGCAGCACTCCTGCTCGACGTCGACAACTTCAAACAGATCAACGACAGCTACGGGCACGCCGTCGGAGACGATGTTCTCGCCGCGCTCGGCAGCACACTCCAGGGCGCTCTCCGGGCAAGCGACTTCGTCGGCCGCTACGGCGGCGAAGAGTTCGTCATCCTGCTCCCCGACACGGGGATGCAAGAAGCGACGCTCGTCGCCGAGAAGATCCGGGCCACGGTCGCCACGATCGCCGTCTCTGGCGTCAGCCGAGCCATCACCGCCAGCATCGGCCTCGCAATCCTCCCCGACGACGCAGCCGACAGCATCACGCTGCTCCGCAACGCCGACCGCGCCCTCTACACAGCGAAATCAAACGGTCGCAACCGGGTCGAAACCACCTCCTCGACCCTGTCGTTGTCTCCCGCCGGCTAGCGCCGTCCAGCGCACGAACGTTGTCAGCGGCAGGCTTGGCGCTCACGGGCGCCAAGCGGGAACTTCGTCGCAGATCACAACGCGAGTGCCACCGTTCCTCTCAGGGCTCGTAGCGCACCTTGACGCCGAGTGGCGAGGGTGTTAGCTTCGTCCATCTTGAACAGAGGATCAGATTTTCGCTTCGGCGATCTGTATTTTAAACGATTGTTCAAGACGGACGAACTGAGTCCACGCCGTGTGCCCGCCGTCGGCTTCGACGGTGCGTCTCGCGGCCTCACTCACGGCTGCCGTGCCGTGTAAATACGTCCCGGCTTTGGCCGGAGGGAGGTTCACGTGTCGGGTGCACCACCACATCTAGCCCGCACCGCGGTTCGCGCGCTGCGCAGCATCAATCGCGTCAGTCGCAGACGTCTTGTTCGGTCAGCGATCGTCCTGGGTGCGTGTGTCGCGGCGATCGCTGCGGCCGCAGCTCTCGTCGGCCCAGGCGGAGCCCAGGGGGCCGGCGCGACAATCACAATTCGGGTCGTGACGGATACCGGCTGGTCGTTCATCCTCGCGGCGGCGAAGCAGTTCGAGCAGCAACATCCGAACGTCAAGGTTGTCTACTCGCCCGTCGCGAACTCGGAGAGCATTCCGTACTTCTCGAACCTGCCCCGGAACCTCGCCGCGCCGACAGCGCCGGACATCGACACGGTCCGCGTCGAGCCGGGGCCGTATTACGGAGTCTTGCGGCAGAAGCTGCTCGTCCCGCTTGACGACGTCTGGAAGACGGACAACCTCGCAAAGGCCTACCCAGCGTCGGTGAGCGCTCTGTACACCGCTTCCGACGGACACCACTACGCGATCGGCGTGGACCAGTGGTGGCCCGTCGTCTGGTACAGCAAGACGGCGTTCCAGAAGGCGGGCATCACGCCGCCGGCGAACGGGCGCATCACGAGTCAGGCTGAGCTGCTGCAGTGGGGCGCAAAGCTGAAGAAGGCCGGCTACCCGGTGCCGCTCGCGTCGGGCACGACGGATGAGGAAGGGCCCGCGTACCTTTTCGGGCAGCTCCTTCAGAGCTCCTGTGGCGATGCTGCGCTCACCAACCTCGACACGAACTGGAAGCCGAACGTCGCGCGTACGACGAAGTGGACATCGCCGTGCGTGGTGAACGCGTTGCAGGCGGCGGAGGCCTACGCGAAGGGCGGCGTTCTCGGTCCTGCTCCTGCAACCGAGTCAGACGAACAGGCGACGTCCTACTTCACGCAGGGCAAGGCCGCGATGTACATCAGCGGGTCGTGGCAGCCCTCGTCGTTCGCGTCGCTGCACATGACGATCCCGTATGGATGGTTGCTGCTGCCGCCTGTGCCAGGTGGCTCACCGACCGAGGTGTTGTCGGCGAACTACGACGCCCTGGCCGTCGTGCGCTCATCCAAGCACCAGTCGGTGGCGAAGGAGTTCCTCGCGCTCGTCGCGTCGAAGCAGTTCCTCTACGGGCCGGGCTTCGGCAAGACGTTCGGTCTTGCTCCCGACCGGACCGACGGTGTGCTGAAGCCGTCCGTCTTCTTCCCGGCGGTCGTGTCCATTCAGAACGCCATCCCCAAGCTCGGAGGCCCGGTGCCACTGCCGTACACCCAGGTTCCGTGGGGGCTGACGGTGACTCCGGCAATCGCCTCCATCTGGGCTGGCTCCAAGAGCCCGCAGCAGGTGGCGAACACGTTCGAGCAGGCCGCGTTGGCGGCACGCGCAAATCCAGCGTCGGTGGGCTGAGAGAGACCACCACCCTCGAGCAGCAAGAGCGATAACGAAAGATGGATGTGAAGGCGGCGGAAGAGCTGGGACCGTTCGGTAACGCGCCGGCGAGGATCGCCGGCATCCCGCGGGGGCTGAGGTGGCTGTGGTACCTCGCCCCCGCGGGAGCTCTTACGGGCCTCTTCCTGGTCTATCCCGTCGTCGCGACGATGCGGCTCTCGCTCTTCAACTGGTCGGGATACGGGGCACAGCAATACGTCGGAACGAGCAACTTCCGTCGGCTCTACCGTGACACCGACGCCATCACGGCGACCGTTCACTCGCTCGAGTTCGCGGTTGTCACGACGATCGTGACGGTTGGCGCCGGGTCGATCATCGCGCTCGCGATCGACCGGAAGATCCGCGGACACAGACTCTTTCAGTTCGCCATCTTCTTGCCCGTTCTGCTGCCGAGCACGTTCCTCGCCCTCGTCTGGGCTTACGGGCTAGACCCGATCTCCGGCTGGTTCACCCACTTCCTGCAATTCCTCGGCATCGGGAGTGGCAACTGGCTCGCGAATCCGCACTGGGGGATCTTCGCGGTCGCACTCGCGTACATCTTCCAGAACACCGGCTTTGCGATGATCATCATCCTCGCGGCACTCGGCGACATCTCGCCCGAGATCCACGAGGCCGCGACGTTGGATGGGGTGGCACCAACACGCCGGGCGCTCAAGGTGAGCCTGCCGCTCGTTCGTGACGCCGTCGTGACGGTGTGCCTGCTCCAGCTGATCTACGGCTTCACGAACTTCGACTTCGTGTTCGCGATGGTCAACGGCGGCCCGGGCACGGGAACCGACGTGGTGAGCACGTTCGTGTATTACCAGGCGTTCGTGAATCACCAGTTCGGCTACGGCGCCGCGGCCGCACTGGGTGCGAGCGCCGTCGTCGCACTCCTCGCGATGGTGTTCATGTCGGTCTTTCGACCCCGGGGGATCCGTCGTGCCGGCTAGCGCCGACCGCGCCAGTTGGCTGGCGCGTCACGTCACCCGGCAGACGGCGTACGCCGGGCTCATCGTCTGGGCCGTCGGCACGACCATCCCCATCTGGGCTGCGTTGTCAGCCTCGTTCAAGGCGACGAGCCAGATCATCTCGAACCCGCTCGGGATTCCGCACACGTTGCAGCTCGGGAACTACTCAGCCGCGTGGACGGGGAAGATCGGGGCAGGCACGTATTACGGCATCCAGTCGCAGCCGCTCTACCGGTTCGGAATCCACAGCGTCATCGCGGTCTCGATCGGTGTGGCGCTGGCGATGAGCACGGGCACGCTCGCCGGCTACGCGCTCGCGCGCAACACCGAGCGCCTCAACTTCGTGAACCGCTATTTCATCGTCCTGCTCGCCCTCCCGTCGATCGCAACGTGGGTCCCGCTGTTCTCGCTCATGGAGTCGCTCGGCCTGTTGGCCTCCTCGGTCGGCCTCGGGCTTGTCTACGGAGCGATGGTCACGCCGCTGGTGACGGTTCTGATGCGAACGTACTTCTCGAGCTTTCCCCTCGACCTCGTCGAAGCCGCCCGGGTCGACGGAGCGTCCGAGACGTTCGCGTTCGCACGAATCGTCTTGCCCATGTCGAAGAGCGTCTTGACGATCGTCGGCCTGATCCAGGCCGTGTTCCTGTGGAACGAACTCGCCGTCGCCGAGATCCTTCTCGTGACGCCCGACCGAGGCACCATCCCGATGGGGTTGATCGCGTTCAAGTCGCAGTTCGCGAGCAATCTCGGGCCACAGTTCGCGGCGCTTGTCCTTGCGATCATCCCGGTGACCTTGCTGTACGTCGTCGCGCAGGGGCGCATCACGCAGGGGATACGGCTCGGGGCTCTGAGATGACCGTCCTGAGGAGTGCCGGGAATGCCCACGCGACAGTTCACGAGAGGATGGAATGGCCGGCGTAGAGCTTGACCGAGTGACCAAGACCTACAAGAACGGACACGAGGCGGTCCGGGAGCTCTCGCTCGAGATCCTCGACGGCGAGTTCATGGTCCTCGTCGGCCCCTCCGGCTGCGGCAAGTCGACGACGCTCCGCATGGTGGCGGGGCTCGAGAGCATCAGCGGCGGCTCGCTTCGCATCGGCGAGCGGATCGTGAACGACGTCGAACCGAAGGATCGCGACATCGCGATGGTCTTTCAGTCGTACGCCCTGTATCCGCACATGACGGTGTACGACAACCTCGCGTTTGGTCTGCGCCGGCAACGGCGAATGAAGGCCGACGTCGACCGGCGCGTCACCGACACCGCGCAAGCATTGGGTCTGGGCGAGCTCCTGAAGCGGCGCCCTGCTGAACTGTCGGGCGGTCAGCGACAGCGCGTCGCGCTGGGGCGCGCGATCGTGCGCGACCCACAGGTCTTCCTGATGGACGAACCGCTTTCGAATCTCGACGCCTTGCTGCGAGTGGAGACCCGCTTCGAGATCCTGAAACTGCATCAGCGGCTGGCAACGACGTTCATCTACGTCACGCACGATCAGGTCGAGGCGATGACGATGGGAGACCGCATCGCCGTCATGTGCGATGGTGTGCTGCAGCAAGTGGCGACGCCCGGCCTCCTCTACGAACGGCCGGCGAACCGGTTCGTTGCCGGCTTCATCGGAAGTCCCCGCATGAACTTCCTCGACATGGAGCTGAACGAAGTCGACGGCGAGCTGCGCCTGCTGGGGGACGGGATTGCGCTTCCTCTCGCACCGGCCCAGCTCGGGACGTCGGGTGTCGGCCGTGGAGCTCGGCTCGTCGCCGGCCTGCGGCCCGAACACCTGCTGGATCAGCGTTACGCACCGCCCGGGGCGCCGGTCGTGAGCGCACGCGTCGAGGTGGTCGAGACGCTCGGAAGCGAGCTCCACGTCCACGTGCGGGCGGGCGACCAGCCGCTGGTTTCTCGAATGGATCCGAGGAGTGCCGACCTCAAGCCTGGTCAGGAGATTCAGCTGGCGATCACTCATCAGCGGCTGCACCTGTTCGATCCGGATACGGGTGAGGCGATCGGCTATTCCGACAATGCGCGTCGATCGCTGACGGCCAACACAGCGTCATGACACGGCGTTCACCAGCGATCCAACGGCAATCCATCGGCGACGTACGGCGCGCGGAGCTCATCGACGCGGCGATCTTGACGGTTGCTCAAAAAGGGTACGAGAACACGACAGTGCGCGACGTCGCGCGGGCCGCCGGCGCCTCGCCCGCGAGCGTCCTTTACTACTTCGAATCGGCAGAGGCGCTCCTCGCGGCCGCGTTCGAACGAGCCGACCGGGAGTTCCGCGACCACGTGCGCAGCGAGCTCGCGCCGATCAAGGGAACGGCGCGCCTCAGACGCCTCGTCGAGTTGTGCTTGCCGACGCCCGGCGAGGCCAGTCCGGCGTGGGCGATCGAGATGGACCTCTGGGCGCTCGCGGCGCGGCGCGGCGACTTCCGCGCGATCTTCGGGGTGGCGAACGACGACTGGTTGTCGATCATCAGCGAAGCGTTCGAACAGGCGATCGAGGCGGGCGAGCTGACGAAGCCGGCCGACATTCGCGATGCCGTCGTCGGAGTGGCGGCCTTGATCGACGGCCTGGCGGTCTACACGCGGGTCACGGACGGCATCACGGCCGAGCAGGCACGACGCATCGCGCTGCTCGAGGTCGAGCGGTGGGGCTCCGACAAGAAGCCCGGCTCCCGGGCCAAGCGATCCCGCGCTTCCGAGGAAGGCGCAGCGTGAGCCCTGATCGGATCGGCGTCGCCGCCTGCACCTGGGGCCTCGAGCCAGGGTACCCGTGGGTGCCGCAATACGACCCGGCCGACGTGCTCGCGGCTGCGGCACGGCTCGGCTTCTCCGGCTACGAGCCCGCGGCGCAGAGCGGTCCGGGTGCCCGCGTGGCGGAGCAGGCGGCGGCGGTCGGGCTCACCTGCCCGGCGCGCTTCGTCGGCCTCTCGCTCGCCGACCCCGAACGGGCGCGGAGGGACACACGCGCCGCGCTCGACGATCTCCTCGCCCTGGGCGGTGAGGTGCTCATGGTCGGAGTCGAAGAGCTCGGCGAGACGCAGCCCCTCGCCGAGCTCGCGGCCGCTTGCGTCGACGCCGGGGTCACCGCCGCCATCCACCCCGAACTCGGCTCTCCCGTCGCGACCGCACGCGCCGTCGACGAGCTCCTCGCCGTCTCGTCGGCGCTCGCCGTCTGCATCGATACCGGCCACTTCTGGGCAGCCGGGGACCATGACGTCCCGGAGCTCGTCCGCCGGTGGGCGGGCCGCGTCGCACACGTACACCTGAAGGACGTGGCCTCCGAAGCGGCTGCCGCGGTCGGCGCCGGCAAGCCCGTCCTCGACGCCGTGCAGGCCGGGCTGTGGCAGCCCCTCGGCGAAGGAGCCGTCCCGCTCGCCGAAACGCTCGCCGCGCTCGAGCAGCAAGGCTATGACGGGTGGCTGATCGTCGAGGACGACTTCGCGCCCGAGCCCGAACGGAGCGCGGCCCACGGACTCGCCTGGGTGAAAGCGGCGCTTCGATGAGGTTCCGGCGATTCGAGCCGCTCGCCCGCGACCTCTCAGTGCTCGTCCTCGGGACGGCGGTCCTCGAGGAAGCAGCGTATGAGCAGTCCACGCACCTGCTGGACGCCTGGGTCGAGTGCGGCGGAAACGCGATCGACACAGGCCGCCAGTACGGAAACGCGGAGTCGATCGTCGGCCGGTGGCTAAGCGAGCGACAGCTGGGCGATGAGGTCGTTGTGATCACGAAGGCCGGCCACTACGACGAGGTCACGCTGCGGCCGCGCGTGACTGAGGCAGATCTCGCCGCCGACCTTGCCGAGAGCAGACGGGAACTCGGTCGAGAGACGATCGACGTCTTTCTGCTCCACCGTGACGACCCCACTCGCAGCGTGCCTGAGATCGTCGACGACGTCACGGCCAGCGTCGATGACGGCGTCGAGGTTCTCGGTGCGTCGAATTGGAGCACCGCTCGGCTCGAGGAGGCGGCGGAATACGCCGAGCGCACGCAGAAGCGCGGATTCGCCTGTTCGAGCCCCAACCTGAGCCTCGCCGTTGCGAACGAGGCTCCGTGGCCGGGCTGCGTCTCAATCCTCCGGGGCGCCGACGACGATTGGTACACCGCGACGGAGCTTTCCGTCTTCGCTTGGCAGGCACTCGCCGGCGGATTCTTCGCCGGCGTCGAAGACGAGGCAGTCGAGCGGGTCTACGGCGGTGGCCGGAACCGCGAGCGGCTCGCACGCGCGCGTCACCTGGCAGATCGGCAGAACGCGACTGCGAATCAGGTCGCACTGGCCTGGGTGCTCGCACGCCCCTATCCGGTCTACGCCATCATTGGCCCACGCTCGGTCGAGGAGCTGGAGGAGTGCACTGCTGCGCTTCAGCTCGACCTGTCTCCGCAGGAACTCGCCTGGCTCGACCTGCGGATTGACGATCGGCCCTAGCTCGGGGCATCGCCTCCCTCAGCGTCGATAGCGTCTGCCCAGCCGAACCCATCCCGGCTCGACCGTCAGGAGATCGTCCGCGTGGCTTCGACGCAGAATGCAGTCGGATCAGCACCGCCGTTCGCCGGCGTCTGGGAGCAACATGCCTGCCTCCCCTTGCAGGCCGACGCTTCGATTGCCCCACTCGAGCGCTACCTGAAGGCCGGCGCGGGGTTCGTCTCGGTGAATGTCGGAATGGATCGCACCCCGCTCGAGGATGTCGTGCGCGTTCTTGCGTCGTTCAGACAGCAGCTGGCCGCACGGCCTGACACCTTCGTCGCGGCAGCCACCGTCGCCGATATCGCCGAAGCAAACTCCGCCGGCAAACTGGCCGTCGCGTTCGACCTCGAAGGAACCGAGCCTTTGGGCGGACAGCTATCGCTCGTCCAGGCGTTCTATGACCTCGGCGTACGGACGGTGCTGATCGCCTACAACCTGCGAAACCGGGCAGGCGGAGGGTGCCACGACGACCCCACAATCGGCCTCACCCGTTTCGGGAGAGACCTCGTTCGCGAAATGAACCACGTCGGCGTCGTGGTGGACGCGACGCACTGCTCCTACCGAACCACCCTCGATCTCGCCACCGCGTCCACGGCGCCGATCATCTTCTCCCACTCGAATCCGCGGGCGCTCGTCGACCACGAACGCAACATCACCGACGATCAGATTCGGGCCTGCGCCGGCACCGGAGGCGTCGTCGGCATCAACGGCATCGACGCATTCCTCGGCCACCATGGGGCAACGGTGAGCGCAGTGGCGGACGCGATCGAACACACCGCAGAGATCGCCGGTGTCGACCACGTCGGGATCGGTCTCGACTTCGTCTTCGACCAGAACGAGCTCAAGGCGTATCTCCGCGAACAACGAGATGTCTTTCCCGGATACCCGGCGACAGTCGACTTTCTCGAACCCGAGCAGCTACCCGGAGTCGCGGGAGAACTGGCGCGGCGGGGCTGGAGCGATGCCGACGTGGCCGCGGTCATGCGCGAGAACTTCCTTCGGGTCGCGACGGCTATCTGGCGCTGAGCGCTCCAGGTGGGCGCTCGAGGTGTCTAGTGTGAGACTGGATCGATGAGATCGCAGCGATGGTTCCAGCGTCGGCGGGTCGGCCTCGGGTGGCGGCCGGCCGACTGGCACGGCTGGTTGATCACGTTGCTCGCCGTTGCCGGGGTGATCGCGGTGCTACTGCTGCTCCGCGGGTCGGCCGCCAGGATCCCGGTCACGATCCTGATCGTTGCCGTCTACGCCGTCGTCGCCCTCGCGACCGGGGGCGCGAGAGCTGCCGAGGCGCCCGTAACGGCGGACCAGCACAGCGAGAGTGAACCCGAGCCTCAGGTCGGCGCTGCCGAGCAGCGGCGGGCGCTTCAGGCACTTGGCTCGAGGCGGTTGTCGACGGGTTCGTCGGACGAGCCGGCGTTGGTCGTCGAGCATCTGACGAAGCGGTTCGGCGAGCGGGTCGCGGTCGATGATGTCTCGTTCAGCGTCGGCGCCGGCGAGGTGTTCGGTTTTCTCGGCCCGAACGGTGCCGGCAAGACGACGACCGTCCGGATGCTCGCCACTCTGATCGCCCCCACTTCGGGCACGGCGCGCGTGGCGGGCCTTCCGCTCGAGCCGGTCAACGGTGTCGCGATCCGTACGCGGATCGCGGTGATGACCGAGAATCCCGGCCTCTACTCGCGACTGACGGTCGCCGAGAACCTCGAGTTCTTCGCCGGTCTCTACGAGATCGCCGAGCCGAAAGTGCGGATCGGCCAGGCGCTGGCAGCCGTCAACCTCAGCGGCCGTGCCAACGATCCTTGCGGCAGCCTCTCCAAGGGGCTCCGACAACGGGTCGCGCTCGCACGCGTCTTGCTCAGCGATCCGGCGATCGTCTTCCTCGACGAGCCGACCGCAGGGCTGGATCCGGTCGCATCACGCCAGGTGCACGAACTGATCGACAGCCTCCGCGAGCGAGGAGTCACCGTCTTTCTCACGACACACCGGCTCGAGGAAGCCGAGCATCTCTGCGACCGCGTCGCGATCCTGAACACGAGGCTGCGCACGATCGGCCGGCCGGCCGACATCCGCGACCAACTCTTCACGAAGACCCTCGTCGTGTCCACGATGGCTCCGCTCGCCTCGCCCGATGCCGTGTTCGCCGTGGCCGGGGTCGACGGCTGGCGTGCAGACGACACTGCCCGCTACGTGCTGACCGTCAGCGACGCGCGCGTCGCAGCACCGGCGGTGACGCGCGCACTCGTGGCCGCCGGCGCAGATCTGCTCTCCCTCGCCGAGGAACAGCACTCGCTCGAGGACGTCTACCTCGAGCTGATCGACGACGACGTCGAGGCGGCATCGTGAACCTCAACCGGGTCGCCGCCGTCGTACGCAAGGAAGTGCGCGAGTTCAGGCGCAACCGCTTCGTGATCGTGACGATGGCGGTGCTGCCGTTCGTCTTCCTGATCACGCCGATGCTCACGATCTTCAGGATCCCCGACTCGGCCTCCGGCGCCCAGGCAAAAGCCGCCGTCGGTGTGATCTCGCTGCTGATGCTGATCATCCCGATCGTCATCCCACCCGTCATCGCGGCCTACTCGGTCGTAGGCGAACGCGATCAGGGAACACTCGAGCCGGTCCTCACCGCACCACTCCGCGCATCCGAACTGCTCCTGGGGAAAGCCGTGGCCGCGTTCGTGCCGTCCGTCGGGATCGCCTACGCGATCTACCTCATCGTCCTGATCAGCGTTCGACTCGCCGCCGCCCATGTCGTGAGCACCGTCGTCTTCCACCCGCCACTCCTGCTCGCCCAGATCCTCTTCACCCCGCTCCTCGCACTCTGGTCGATCTGGGTCGGCATCGGCGTCTCGACCCGCGCGAGCGACGTACGGGTCGCCCAGCAACTCGCAACCATCGCCAGCCTCCCCCTTCTCGCTTTCACGTCCCTCATCTCGTTCCAGCTGATCAAACCGTCCGTCCCACTCACGATCGGCCTCGCGTTCGCGCTGCTAGCCGCCGACTTCGCCGCCTGGCGCGTCGTCTCGCGCCTGTTCGACCGAGAGCGCCTGGTCACCGGTCACCGCCGCACGGAGTCACCACCGCATGGCGAGGCGACCTAAGGCGCGTCTAGCTAGTCAGCGCGAGCCGCGGTCAGCCGATCCAGGCTTGGCCGTTCCAGAAGGCGCGTAGCGCGCCGCGCCGGCTGAGGTCCAGGTGGAGCTCTGCCGGTTCCCGCAGGCCTTTCGTCGCCCAGACAGTCAGGTCGTGCTGGCTGTGGATCTGCTCGAAGTCTCGCCCGTCTGGCTCGGTCGCTACTTCCAGTACGGCGGTGCGCTTGCCGCAACAGCGTTGCTCTTTCGCCGACAGATACACCGCACCACCCTTCTGGGCGACGTGGTTCAGCACATCGGGAGCCACAACTACGCGCAAAGAGATCCTCGTGTTCTTGCTGAAACGCCGATCGGAAGTCTAGTTCGCCGAGGCTGAAGCCCAGGGCGTAGTTCCGACGGGGGCGCCAGCGCCAGGCGATGGCGCCCCCGGGAATCAGTCCCACTCGGCTTCAGTGGATGCCCGGCAGAACCCGCGTGCCTTCGATGTGGACAGCCCGGAGGGCGGTCGGGTCGAGGCCCAAAAGCTGCAGGATCGTCGGTGCGACCTGGGTCGTCTCGACCGGTGCGTGGACCCGCAAGGGTGGCACGACACCGGGTGCGTAGACCACGAGCGGTACGTCGCGGTCGGCGGGGTTGTCTCCGCCGTGTTCGGCGATCTTGGTGCCACCGGTGTAGACGACACCGACCTGAACGCGGCCGAACACGTCGGGGTGGCGTGGGTCGGATGCCGGCACCCCGAAGAAATCGGCCGCCTCCTCGCCTGCGTAGATCTGCGTCAGACCGGAGTGGTGCAGCGTCCGTGTGCCGCCGCTGTACGTGACGCCCGTCGCGTCGTGGCTCCACAGGTAGTTCTTGACGAAGTCGGCCGCCGCCTGCGAGTTGTCCGACAGGTAGCTCTGCCACAGGTCGTCGTCCGTGCCCGCGACGATCAGGTTGCCGGCGCCCGGATGCTGCACGGTCCAGGCGGCGTTGATCGCGTCGATGATCGGGCCGTCCTTGATCCGGGTCAGCTGATTCGGGTCCTGCGGCGACTGGCCGTGCTTGGCGGTGACGACGATTGCCGTCGACCGCGCCAGTCCCTGGGCCCGGATCTCGTCGGCCAGCCGCTGCAGCTGCGCGTTGACGTAGTCGAGCGCGCTGCTCAGCAGCGGGCCCGGCGTGGTCGTCCCCGGCAGGTAGCCGCCCGCCAGGACTGGGCCGCCGATCGTCGTCTCGGAGCTGAACAGCTTCTCGGCCGTCGAGACCGTCTGGAAGTTCATCCCGAAGATCCCCGGCGTGCCGACCTTCGGCCCGGCACCGGTGTGGTCGTAGCCGTCGATTTCGTTGATCAGCGCCTGGACCTTGTAACCGTCGTACTGCCGCGTCGCGGCGTTGTCGTCGGTCCAGCTGATGTCGCCCGGGTACGGGGTTCCGTTCGGCTCGATCGCCGTGGAGTCGATCTCGGGTGTGAACAGGTCGTCGATCCCGTTGCCCGAGGGGCCGTTGAACGACTCGTATACCGGATGCTTGTCCGACCAGGCTGTCCTCATCCCGGCGGCCTTGGCCACCTCGAAGATCGTGTTGACCTTCAGGTAGGAGTGCGGCCAGATCGGCTGGCAGGTCTTCGGGTCGACCGGGAACGTCGCCGGGTTCAGCAGCGTCTGTGGGTTGCCGGTCATCTTCAGGATCAAGCTGGGGTCACCCTCCAGCCCCGGGATCCCCTGGCCGGCGTCGAGCCGGGTGACGTCGAGATCGTCGGGTGAGTCGTAGATGACGTCGCCGCCGGTCGGGCCGGTGCACGAGGTCGTGCCCGCCTCATACGTGGCGTGGTTGTACTCGACGTCGTAATACACCCCGGTGGCGCGCGGATCGCCACCGGTCATCAGCGCGGTTCCGCCCGGATCCGAATCAGACGGGTCCGACGTCTGATTGTTCGAGTAGACCGCCCCGCCAGTGGCGAGAGTCGCAAGCTCGGAACTCGGATGCTGGGCGACGTACCAGTCGAGATCCGACTGGTGCATGCCGTCGACCGAGATCAAGAGAACGTGCCGGATCTGGTTCGGCCGGTCAGCCGCCGCCTTGCTGGTGAACAACGCCACCGACGCTACCGAGACGCCGACGGCCAACATGGCGAACACCACCCCCAGTGTCCGTGCCTGGCGCTTCATCTCCAACCCCCTTCGTCGAGGCGCCCGCCCCTTGCCTTACGCCGAGCCACGCTAATTCACGCCTCCGCCATGCCGAGTGACCGGGAGGTGACCAACCGGTGAAACTTTGAGGACGGCCTCCACGCCGGCGGATCCACGCAAATCCGTCCGTAACGTTCTCGGAACAGGTCCGGGTCTAGATTCCGCGGATCGGCTTGAACGCCACCCCGATCGTGCGCCCGAAGCCACCGTCAGGCCGCCTGCGGCCGGCATCGCGGTGGACGGTGCTGGTACTGGGCGGCGTGTGGTTGGCGTTGGTCGTCGTCGCGCTGCCGCTCGCACTCGCACATTCAGGCACCAGCTTCGGCGCCGTGGTGCCTCTGCTGTCATTCGGTGTGATCGGACTTGTGGTGGCCTGGCATCAGCCCCGCAATCCGGTCGGGTGGCTGCTCTTCGGTGTGTCGTTCTTCTTCACGATGCAAAGCGATGCCTCCGCCGTGTCGGTGCTCGACTACCGGCTGCATCGGGATGTGCCGCTTGGACGGTTGGCGGTCTTGCTGCAGCCGACCTGGGCTCCGGCGATTGTCTGCGCTGCGCTGGCTGTCCTGCTGTTCCCGGACGGTCACCTGCCGTCGCCCCGCTGGCGCTGGCCGCTGTGGGTTTTTCTGGCGGTCGGGGCGGTGTGGCAACTCGGGGCGTTCGCCATCGCCGTCAGCGTGATCGCCGGCCATACGATCCACGTCGATTCAGGTGGCAACGCCCTGCAGAACAGTCATCCGCACGGCGACTGGGCCTGGTGGGGGTACGTCGAGGATGTGTTCTTTCCGCTGCTCGGCGCGAGTTGGCTCGCGTGGTTTATCTGGCAGATCCCCCGCTATCGCGGCTCGACCGGCGAGCGTCGGGTGCAGCTCAAATGGCTGCTGAGCGGAGCTGCAAGCTTCGTCGTCTCGGGCCTGTTCGGAGTGATTGTCTCCGGTGGCAAGTCGGGGGGAGCCTGGCTGCTGGTCATTGCGATCGTCTTCGTCGGCGTGGTCATGTTCCCGATCTCGATCGGCGTCGGCATCCTCAAGTACAGGCTGTACGAAATCGACCGGCTGATCAGCCGAACGCTCTCCTACGCAATCCTCACCGGGCTGCTGGTCGGGGTGTTTGTCGGGATCGTCGCGCTGGCGACTCAGGTGTTGCCGTTCTCGTCACCGGTAGCCGTCGCAGCTTCCACGCTGGCTGCAGCTGCCCTGTTCAACCCGCTGCGGCGACGGGTGCAGCGTCTCGTCGACCGGCGCTTCAACCGTGCCCGCTACGACGCCGAAGCGATCGTGGGCGCGTTCACCCTGCGACTGCGCGACGCGGTCGACCTCGACACGGTGCGTGACGAGCTGCTGCTGGCGGTGAACGGTGCCGTCCAGCCCGCGCACGTCTCGCTCTGGCTGAGATCATCGAAGTAGCGGTCAGCCGTACGCGTGAAAGCGGCAGCGAGTAGGCTCGCGCGATGAGCGTCCTCGGCAATCGCGTGCGGCGGAAGGAGGACCCGCGCTTCCTGCGCGGCGAGGGCCGGTACGTAGAGAACGTGCGCCTCGAAGGGGCGGCCTCCGTCACGTTCGTCCGCTCGCTGCTCGCACATGCGCGGATCGCCGAAGTGGACGTCTCGGCCGCCGAAGCGCTGCCGAACGTGCAGGTGCTGACAGCCGCCGACCTCGACCTGCCACCGTTCGGCCCGCCCCCGTTTCCCGGTTTGAATCAGGCGATGGGGCGACCGCTGATCGCCAAGGACACCGTCCGCTTCGTCGGCGACATCGTCGCGATCGTGATCAGCGACGACCGGCCGACCGGTGTGGACGCGGCTGAGCTCGTGTTCATCGACTACGACCCGCTGCCGGTCGTCGTCAAGCCGGAAGACGCAGCGCAGGACGAAGTGCTGCTCTTCCCGGAGGCAGGGACGAACATCGCATCCCTGTCCGGGTCAGCCGAGCACGACGAGAAGTTGTTCGACGACTGCGACGTCGTCGTGTCGGGCACGGTCGTCAGTCAGCGAATGGCGCCATGCCCCCTCGAGCCCCGGTCGTGCGCCGCGGAGTTCGGCTCGGACGGGCGGCTCACAGCCTGGCTCTCGACGCAGACGCCCCACCAGGACAAGGCTCTGCTCGCCGGTGTCCTAGGCCTCGCCCCGCAACAGGTTCGCGTGATCGCGGGCGACGTCGGTGGTGGCTTTGGCGCCAAGATGGTGAACGTCGAAGAGATACTGGTCGCCTGGCTGGCGCGCAAGCTCGGACGGCCGGTGCGCTGGACGGAGACGCGCAGCGAAAGCATGGTCGCGCTCGTGCACGGCCGCGCGCAGCGCCTGGATTTCACGATCGGCGGGACGCGCGACGGCAAGGTGCTTGCCTACCGGCTCGAGTCGTTGCAGGACGCCGGTGCATATCCGACGCTCGGAGCGTTCCTGCCGAACCTCACCGCGTTGATGGCAAGCGGCGTCTACGCGATCCCGCGGATCGAATTCGCGGGACGCGCGGTCGCCACGAACACGACTCCGATCTCAGCGTTCCGGGGGGCCGGCCGGCCCGAGGCGGCGCAGACGATCGAGCGTGCGATCGACACATTCGCCGCCGAGCTCGGGATCGATCCAGCCGAGGTGAGGCGCCGGAACTTCATCCCGAACGATGCGTTCCCGTACACCACGGTGACGCACGCGCAATACGACTCGGGAGATTACGAAGGGGCCCTCGATCTCGTGCTGCGCTCGGCCGGCTACGACGAGTTGCGCGCCGAGCAGCAACGCCGCCGCGCTGAAGGTGCGGTGAAGCAGCTCGGGATCGGCATCTCCACCTACGTCGAGATCACAAACGGGGTCGACGAAACCGAATTCGGAGAGGTCGAGATCACGGCGGAGGGCGGCGCGATCCTGCGCACCGGCTCGTTCTCGCACGGGCAAGGCCACGAGACCACCTTCGCCATGATCGCCGCCGAGCGGCTCGGCCTGCCGGTCGAGAAGGTGAGCGTCCACACGGGCGACACCGACGAGATCGCGAGGGGCACGGGGACCTACGGGTCGAAGTCGACGCAGATCGGCGGCGTCGCTGCCAGGCTCGCGGCCGACGACGTTCTGGCGCGGGCGAAACAGCTCATCGCCGACTACCTCGAGGCGAGCCCCGCGGACATCGTGCTCGATACAGGCGTCGGCCGGCTGCACGTGGCCGGGGACCCGTCGATGGGCATGGCGTGGGCCGAGCTTGCCTCACGTTCGGCGGCCGATGGCAGGCTCATCGAGCTGAAAGCAGAGCACGAGTTCAAAAGCTCTCCGACGTTTCCCTTCGGCGCCCACGTCGCCGTCGTCGAGGTCGACACCGAGACCGCGAAGGTCGAGTTGCTTCGGCTGATCGCCGTCGACGATGCGGGCACGCTGATCAATCCTCTGATCGCGGAGGGCCAGGTGCACGGCGGCGTCGCGACCGGCGTGGCGCAAGCGCTCTACGAGCAGGTCGTGTACGACGAGGACGGGAATCCCCTGACGGGGACGTTCGTCGGCTACGCGTTCCCGTCAGCCGCCGACCTGCCGTCGTGGGAGGTCGTCGAGATGGAGACGCCGACCCCGGTCAACGTCCTGGGCGCCAAGGGAATCGGCGAGTCGGGAACAATCGGCGCCACGCCGGCCGTCCACAACGCCGTCGTCGATGCGCTCGCGCCGTTCGGCGTGCGCGACGTCGCCATGCCCGCCAACGGCGAGAATGTCTGGCGCGCCATCGAGGAGGCGAAAGCATGACCAAAATCGCGCTCACCGTGAACGGCGTGCATCGCGAGGCGGATGTCGAGCCGCGGCTGCTGCTGGCCTATTTCCTGCGCAACGACCTGGGACTCACCGGAACGAACGTCGGCTGCGACACCTCCTCCTGCGGGGCGTGCACGGTGCTCGTCGACGGCGAGTCGATCAAGTCATGCACGGTGTTCGCCGTGCAAGCCGACGGCCGTGATGTAACGACGATCGAGGGCATTGCCGAGAGCGACGAGCTGCACCCGGTGCAACAGGCGTTCCACGAGGTTCACGCGCTGCAGTGCGGCTACTGCACGCCCGGATTCGTCATGGCGACGATCTCGCTCCTCGAGGAGAACCCGAACCCCTCCGAGGACGAGATCCGCGTCGGGCTCGAGGGGAACCTCTGCCGCTGCACCGGATACCACAACATCGTGCGGGCAGTCCAGGCGGCCGCGAGGGCCGACGGATGATCACCGCGCCGTTCGCGTACGAACGGGCCGAGTCGGTCGATGCGGCGATCGCGCTGCTGGCCGGCGACGATGACGCGAAGCTTCTGGCAGGAGGGCACTCGCTCATCCCCGCAATGCGCCTGCGGATCTCGCGCCCATCGCTCCTCGTCGACATCGGCCGGCTCGATGACCTCCGCTATGTCCGCCTCGACGGCGACCGGATCGCGATCGGCGCGCTCACGAGGCACGCGGAACTCGTCCATGACTCGGTGCTCACCCAGCACTGCGCGCTGGTTGCAGAGACCGCGGCGGGCATCGGCGACCCGCAGGTACGCCACCGCGGCACGATCGGTGGCTCGGTTGCCCACGGCGATCCTGCCTCCGACCTCACGACGATCATGCTCACGCTCGACGCCGACTTCGTCGCCCGCGGCAGCGACGGTGAGCGGACGATCCCGGCGGCAGAGTTCTTCATCGGTCCGTTCGAGACTGCGCTCACGGGACACGAGATCCTCACCGAGATCCGGCTCCCGAAGGTGTCAGCGGGCTCGTACCGGAAGCACGTTCGGCGCGCGCACGATTGGGCGACCGTCGGGGTCGCCGCAGCTCGCGTCGACGGCCAGATCCAGATCGGCCTGACGAGCATGGGCCCGACACCGCTGCGAGCTCGCGGCGTCGAAGAAGCGCTCGCCGGCGGAGCCTCGCCGGCCGACGCCGCCACGCGCACTGCGGAGGGCACCGAGCCACCCGGCGACGTGAGTGCGAGCAGCGAGTACCGCGCACACCTCGCCCAGGTGCTCGTCCGGCGCGCGATCGACGCGCTCTAAGCGGCGGCGAACGACTCACCGGCCGACAGAGCCGACGACGACCGCCGGTTTGTCACGCCTTGAATCGGGCATACCCCTGGAACCCCGATCAAGGAGAGACAACGTGCTAATCGGATTCATCGGAACCTTGCTGCTGGTGATCGTCATCGTGCTCGTGCTTGCAGCGATCGGCGCCATCACCGTGCTACGAAAGGTGCTCTGACGGTCTCTCTCGAACCGGAGCCCGACCTTGCAGGAAAGAGCGAAGGAGAGAAACATGGACGACGAGATCGCTGTTGCCAACGACGAAGAACTGCAGCCGGCCGAGAGCGAAGCAGTCCAATCGCCGATCGCACGCGTTGATTTCGGCGAATGGCACGGCAAGGATCTGATCGACAGAGACGGTGACAGGATCGGCAAGCTCGAGGCTGTCTACTTCGACATCGAGACCGATCTGCCCCAGTTCGGCACAGTCAAGGAAGGGGCGCTCTTCACAGGACGGCACCTGACATTCGTGCCGTTGGTCGACGTGACTGTCGGCCCGAACGATCTCCAGGTGGCGGTCACGAAAGACCAGGTCAAGGGTGCCCCGAACATCCAACTCGAAGGCGATGAGCTCTCACCCTCCGACGAGTCAGACCTCTATCACCACTACCAGCTCAACTACACGCCGACGACGGCCCCGAGCGGACGCAGACTCGCACGACGGTAGTCGTCGCGAACCGTCTCTTTCACGAACTCAGAACAGGGACGCGGCAGGAGCCAGGTGGTCGAGACGACCGTCGGAATCCAGTTGCCGAAGTTCCGTATAGCAGCCGACGGGACGTCCGTCGATGATGATCTGCGGCACGGTCCAGCCGCCGGTCAGATCGAAGATCCGTTGCCGGAATGCCGGCTCCTGACTCACGTCCACTTCATCGAACTCGATCCCCCGGGCGCCGAGCAGGCGCTTCGCGGCCGTGCAATACCCACACCAGCCCGGTTGTGTACATCCGAACTCTGCTCATACACGCAACAACGAAGGACGGCAGATGGAACTTCCGGCCACGATCACGCGTGTCGGGCTGACGCCAGGAGCTACTTCTTCCGCTTTTTTCCCTTTTTTGTTTTGCTGCGGCTCAGAATCCGGTTCGCCTTGGCGACGATCTTGCTGTACGCCGAGCGGGAGAGCTTGCCGCGTTTCAACTGCTGCTTCGCCCGGCCCTTCGCATTTACCGCATGTTTCTTGTCGGGCATCGGATACTTCCGCTTGCCCGGTAAGCCGAACTGACTCTTCTTCAGTCGTGCGCGCTTCAATGCCATGTTTGATCCTTTCCAGCGACCCAGTTGGCCGGCCTCACGCCTCCGAGCGCTAGCTAAGCGAACCGGTTCTGCACCTTCTCCGACTGCCGCTTGACGACGTCGAGCGAACGTGTTCCGTGCTTTCGCGCGAGCGCGATGAGGCGCTCGCGATCCTTCTTGGGAAGCCGAGTCCACACGTCGTAGACCGTCAACGCAACACCAAGCGGACCCAAGCGACGAGCAGCGCGACGCGTCAGAAATGACATGGCTGCATGGTTCCCTCAACCCGTGGATCCCAAACAGCGTGAGCGGCAGACCTCGAGCGGCGCCACCGTCCCCAGCGATTTACATGCAATTCACGTACCGCAGTTTGGACGATGCGCGGCACGGGTAGACCGCATGTAGTCACTCGAAAGGACAGAAGAAATGTTGCTAGCCCTACTACTGATCCTCCTCATCATCGCAATTGGAGGCGGGATCGTTATTTCGAAGTTCCTCTTTCTGGTTCTGCTCGCCGTCCTCGTTGTCGCTGTCTTCGCCCGCCCAGGGCGTGGCTCGTCCATCTAGCGATCCGCGGCGCGAACACAGCGTTCACCGATTACGGCGTTCGTCCCACCCAAAGCAATTGGAGGTTCCACCATGGGCATTAGCCTGAGCTTGCTTCTCACTGCCGCCGGAGCTGTGCTGATCTGGGCTGTCAACGCAACAGTCAGCGGCGTGAACATCCATACCGTCGGCGTCATCCTGCTGATTGTCGGGATCGTCGGGTTCGTCAGCTCGCTCGTTTTCTGGTCGAGCTGGGGCGGCTTCACCACCGGGCGTGGCGGCGCCGACGGCTCGGCAACGGTCGAGCGCACGACCGTCGTCCGCTAGTCCCTCCACCGCACCGGACGTCTGCCTGGTTGGCTCGGAACCGTTCTCGTCCGAGTCAACCAGGCGTCGGACCGCACCTCTTTAGACGACATAGGCCGTCTCGAGTCTCTTGCTCGAGCCGAGAGCCGCCTCGCCCGCTTCGGCGGCGAGAATCTTGACGGCTCGATCGAGTTGCTCGGCAGGCAGTGTGAACGGCAATCGGAGAAAGCGGTCGAGCAGTCCAGCCGCACCGAACCGCGGGCCCGGCGTGAAATAGACACCTCGCTCGCTTGCGCGAAGCGAGAGGCTCGTTGCCGACGGCGAGGGCAGCTCGACCCAGAGGAAGAGGCCGCCGTGCGGCGTCATGTACTTCCACGCCGGCGCATGCTCGTCGAGCGCGGCTGCGAGCGCCGCGCGTCGTGCTCGCAACAGCACCTGGCGCTCCGCCACGATTGCGTCGAGGATTTCGAAAACGCCGACGGCGACGAGCTGTTCGAGAACGGGGCTCGCCATGTCGGTGAGTGCGCGAAGCGCGGCGATGCGCTGCACCGTCGAGGGATCGGCTCGCAGCCAGCCGATCCGCAATCCGCCCCAGACGGGCTTCGACAACGAGCCGATCGTGATCGTGCGCGTGTCGCCGAAGCTCGCCGCGGGCGGCGGCATCTCGATGCCGTCGAGGTTGAGCTCGACGAACGTCTCGTCGACCACAACCGTCGCATCGGTGCCGCCGAGAACGCGCATCGCGCGACGCCGTGAGGCAGCATCGATCAGAACGCCGCTCGGGTTCTGAAAGTCAGGGATGAGATACGCGAGCGACGGGCGACGCGCGGCCAGCACCTCGAGCTGTTCGAGATCCCACCCGGCAGGCCCGATCGGCAGCTGCGCGACTCGCGCGCCGGCCGCCCGAAGCACGTCGAGCGACGCCGGGTACCCCGGAATCTCGGCGAGGGCGACACGGCCGCGCGGCAGCAACGCCCGCACCGTCAGATCGAGCGCCTGCAGCGCTCCGTTGACGACGAGAATCTGCTCGCTGGACGTCGGCAACCCACGAGCGGTGAACCGTCGCGCGATGGCTTCCCGCAAGGGCGGCAAGCCGAGCGGGTCGTAGCCGTGATGGTCGAGCCAGCGCGGGAGCGCCCGCAGCGCACCGGCCGCGAGCGCGTCGAGCTCCGGTGGAGCGGGCAATGCGGCGATCCGCAAGTCGAGCCCGGTCGCCGGAAAGACCGTGTCGGACGCGGCGCGGTGGCCGCCCGGCACGGTGACCCAACTCCCCGCTCCCTGCCGGCTACGCAGGTACCCGTCGCGGCGCAACATGTTGTAAGCGGCCGTCACCGTCGACCGGCTGATCCCGAGCGCGGTCGCGAGCTCCCGCTCCGCCGGCACGCGGGTTTCGAGCGGCAGGCGGCCGTCGAGAACGAGCGCGCGCACCGTCGCGGCAAGCTGGCGCTCGGCCGGGCGCCCGTTTCGCCAGCCGGCCAGGAGCCCGGCCAGCAGCGTCGCGTTCATCCCTTGCACCAGGCCACTTCTACCAGAATGGCCCTAGCGAATCCAGGCCATTTTTGTGACCCTGGGATCGTGTTGCAGCCGCCCCTTCTACGCAGATTGAGCCAGCTCTACCTCGGGCTCGCTCTCTATGGCTTCAGTGATGGCTTGCTTCTGCTCGGTGGACTCGGCGTCGATCCGTGGGACGTCTTCCATCAGGGGCTGTCGAGGCAACTGGGCCTCGGCGTCGGTACGTGGTCGATCATCGTCGGCGCCTGCGTCCTCGCCGTCTGGCTGCCGCTGCGCCAGCGCCCCGGGCTCGGCACGCTCAGCAACGTCGTGATCATCGGCCTGGTCATCAACCTGACGGTGGCAAGCGTTCCCGCACCCCACGAGCTGGGGATTCGGATCGCCGCGATGCTCAGCGGCGTCGTCCTGAACGGCATTGCGACGGGTGCGTACATCGGCGCCGGGCTCGGCCCCGGCCCGCGCGACGGGGTGATGACGGGCTTCGCGGCCCGCGGCCACTCGATTCGAGTCGTCCGGACGTCGATGGAGGTCGCGGTGCTCGCGACCGGCTGGCTCCTCGGAGGCACGGTCGGCGTAGGAACCGTCGCCTACGCGTTGGCGATCGGCCCACTTGCCCACTTCTTCATCCCACTGCTGCGCATCCGCACCCGGCGGGAGAGCGTGCTCATTCCGTCGGCCGCCCATGCCGCTTCGCCATAGCGCGCTCGCCGCGTCGGTCGCGCTCCTGTGGGGCGTCAACTTCCTCGCAATCGATATCGGCCTCGAGACATTCCCGCCACTGCTGTTCGTCGCTCTCCGCTTCGCACTGACGGCGTTCCCCGCCGTTCTCTTTGTACGACGACCCGCCGTGGAGCTGAAATGGATCGTCGCCGTCGGGTTCTTTCTCAGCGTCGGCCAGTTCGGCCTGCTCTTCGTGGCCATCCACATCGGCATGCCGGCGGGGCTTTCGTCGCTCGTGATCCAGCTGCAGGCGATGTTCACCATCGCGCTCGCCGTCGCCTTCCTCGGCGAGAGACCGTCACGCCTTCAGCTCTGCGGTGCAGTTGTGGCCTTCGCCGGCCTGGCAGCGATCGCCGCCGGGCGCGCACACAGCGTTCCGCTGGGCGCCGTCTTCCTCGTCGTCGGAGCCGCGGCCTCCTGGGGTGTCAGCAACGTCTGCACGCGATTGGCGAAGCCGCCGGACGGATTTGCGTTCCTGGTCTGGGCGAGTCTCGTCGGACCGATTCCGCTGACGGGCTTGTCATTCGCCTTCGAGGGATCGAGTGCGATGGCGCACGCGTTCGGCAGGCTGGGCTGGCCGGCAATCCTCTCGTTGCTCTACGTCGTCGTCGTCTCCACGCTCTTCGGTTTCGGCGCCTGGACTTGGCTCCTCGCTCGCCACTCTGCCTCCGACGTTGCACCGTTCAGCCTGCTGGCGCCCGTCGCGGCGCTGGTGTCCACCTGGCTCGCGCGGGGCGAACGGCCGACCCTGGCGGAACTCGCTGGCGGCATCGTCATCATCATCGGACTGACACTCGCGGTGGTACCACTTCCACGTCTTCGTCTCGAGTTCATGCGTCACCGGCGAGCGCTGCACGATCGCCCGCCGGGATGATCACTCGGCCGGTCTGAGACCCGGGTCGACGTCGAGAACCGGGGCGGTCGTGCCGAGTCGGGCCGCCCACCACTCGACCGGCACGAGTCGCAACGCGAGCTCAAGCGTGCCGCGATCGAGTTCCTCGGCGAGCTGGGCGATCGCGACGAGCCGCTCGGCCAGCTGGTCGTCGTCGATCGCGCCTTCGATCTGGACCGACGGATGGCTGCGGCTGACTCGCTGACCGGGATCCTCGACGGATGGATCGAGGTTGTCGAGGAGGCTGCCGAGCCAGGCCAGGTCGCTGGCGAGCTCGACATGCCGGTCGATCACCTCGGCGTAGAGATTCGTGTTGAGCATGACACCTGCCCAGCGTCCGAGGACCTGGTCGTTGTGGACGACGGTACGTGCGACTGACGCGTGGAGGCGCTTGCGGCGATCGGGCTCGTCGACGACCTTCCGGGCAGCTGCCCTCAGCTGCTGCGTGTCGCGCACCGTCTGTGCCCCGGCGTCGATCGACGCGGCGCTGAGATTGTCGGGCGGCATGAGGCCCGCGAGCTCGAGGAGCCCGGTCCAGATCCCGCGTGCGTCACGGACGAGTTGGAGCATGACGTACTGCGCAAGCACGCTCCAGCGCTGGCGCCGCCGGCGCTCGACGGCTTCGTTGACGAGCGCGACCGTGAGCATCACGACGATGAGACTCGAAGCGAGTCCCGCGAGCAGCGCATGGCGATCCCAGAAACGCCACTCCACGGTGTCGGAGACGATGCCGGCGATCAGCGCCAGAACGGCCGCCGCCGCGAGTGCGCGCGTCTCCCACAGATACGAGTTGACCGATCTCGAGCGCCGCGGGCCGGCCATCGCAGGACCGACTACGACCTAGAGGCGGAAGAGGCTGCTGATCAAGCTCTGGCCGAGGCCGATGCCTGCACCCATCTCCATCGCGCGCGCGAATCCGCCACCCGAGTAGCCGCCAAGCATCGGGCCACCCAGCATCCCACCGCCCATCATTCCGCCGAGCAGGCCGCCCCCTTGCCGATGCGCCGGCTGTTGGGCTTGCGGCTCGTCCTGCGGCTGCTGGCCGGGCGCGAAGAGCGGCGGCTTCTCGGGTTCGGCCTGCGCGGCCGCCGCGGTGCTGATGAAGCCGTGCAGCGCCTGCAAGAGCACGGTCGCCTGCGTTTGCTCGTCGCTGATGTCCTGGGCCACCTGTTTGAGGTCCGTCAGCCAGGCCGTCGCGTTGGCATCGCCGGCCGTGGCGGCTGCTTGCATCTTCTCGGCGAGTCCCTGCACCGTCTTCGCCACGTCGGCGAATTCGCCCTGAAGCTTCTCGTACTCGTGGTCGATCGTCTGCGTATCCATGCCCGGATGATCGCACGTGTCCGAGCGCGTTTTTGATTAAGCCCTGCCGGCAGCCGTGGCAGCCCGTCCGCTCTGCGTGGTCAGCGTGAAGCCGCCGCGGCGGCCGCCTGCCGCTGTCCCTGGTGCCTGCCCTCCGCGAACTCCTCGATCATCTTTCGGCTGAACGACGGGATGTCGTCGGGCTTGCGGCTCGTGACGAGGCCGGAATCGACGACAACCTCCTTGTCGACCCATTCAGCGCCGGCGTTGCGCAAATCGGTCTTCAGGCTCGGCCAGGACGTAACCCTGCGGCCACGCACGACATCGGCCTCGACCAGCATCCAGGAGCCGTGACAGATCGCGGCGACCGGCTTCCCCTGCTCGAAGAAGGCGCGAGTAAAGCTGACCATGCGTTCGTCGGTTCGCAGTCGATCCGGATTGCCTACGCCCCCCGGAATGAGGAGCCCGTCGTACTGCGAGGCGTCCACCTCGTCGACCGTCCTGTCCACCGGCAGGCGATCGGCCTTGTCGAAGTGGTTGTAGCCCTGAATCTCACCGTGCTCGAGGGAGACCAGCTCCGTCGTCGCTCCGGCATCCTCGAGCGCTCTCCGAGGTTCGACCAGTTCGACCTCTTCGACCATATCGGTCGCAATGATCGCAATCGTCTTGCCAGCGAGCCTTCCACTGTTCCCCGTCATGTTGCCTCCTGTGTGGTCCGACTTCCTTACTGAGCTCCGTGCTTTCCGGGCCGCCCGAACCGAAACATCAGCGACGCCCTCAGGAGCGGCCGCGACTGCGACTGCGTCGGAGGCCCGGGCAGCTGTTTCCGCGCCGGCGCCGAAGCGAAGGATCCTGCCGCCGAAAGCAATTCCGCAGACGGCGAACCAGGCCCAGCCGAGCGCGAGCCCGGCGATCACGTCCGACAGCCAGTGAACGTCGAGGAGCACGCGGCTCGCGGCGACCGCTACTGCGATGCCGGCCGCCAGTCCGGACACCGTCGCGCGGACCTGGCGCGTCCGCCAGCGCCCGAGCAGAAGCGCTGCCGTGGCGTAGAAGGCGGCGGCTGTCGCGGAGTGGCCGCTCGGGAACGACGGACCGAGGGTGGCAGCGGCCGGATTGAAGGCGGGTCGAACCCGATCGGCGAGCTGCTTGACGGTCAGCGTCAACAGCTCCTCGCCCCCCATGACGGCGACGATGAAAGGTACGACCCAGACGCTGCGTTCTCGAATCGTCTCGGTGGCCGCGAGAATCACGCAGAACGCGACGACCGTGTAAATGCTCCCGAGCTGCGTGATGTCGTTCAGCACGTGCATCGACGTCGGCGAGCCGTGACGATGTCCCCATTTCGCGACGCCGTTGTCGATTCCGGTCAGAAACGAATTCGTACGCACGAGGTACGCAAGGATTCCGAGCAGAAGCCCTCCGCCGATCGCGAGCACGAGGGCGACCGTCAAGGCGAGACCGGTGGCGACCGCTGGATCGAGCCTGGCGGCGCGAGCTGCGCGCAGCCTGGGATGCTTGCCCGCCGCCTTCCCGACCTGGCGGGCGGTTTCGACGGCCGGACCTGCGGAAGGCCGGCCTATCCGCGGGTAGCGCCACGCAGCAAATCCGACCGTCGCGGCGACCGCCGATGCCAGGAGAAAGAGGAGGAGTAACGGCATAGAAATCTGTTGAGACGGGCCAAACCGGCAACCAAAACCGGGCCTGCTTGGAAGCAGCCGAAGTGGGAATACCCGGAAGATGTCGGTAGAAACGCGACTGGCCAGAGGAGCGGCGCGGGCAGGACGCTCGCATCACGAACGATTCGGGCAAACCTTCGACCTGCCGGTCCTGCGCGCCCGTCGAGGAGGGCTGGCCGAACGCACGGCGGGGGCGGTTGGGGACGTTCAGCCAACGATCGTCTTCGTCGGCGCAATGCTTGCGGGGCTGGCTGCGCTCGCGGCAGTCTCGATCGCGTTGGGAGTGCTCGTAACACGGGCGTTGGAACCCGCGTGGGGAATCGGCACCGCCGATGAGCGCCTGAACGTTTGGCTCGCCGGGCACAGGACGTCGACGCGCACCGAGGCCTCGCTGATCGGATCGATCGTCGCCGGTGGTGTCGTGCTTCCGATCGTGGTGGGATCGATCGCACTTGTGTGCGCTGCAGCTCGGAAGTGGCGACTCGCGGCGTTCACGGTGTTCGCTCTGGTCGTCGAGGCGGCCGCCTATCGAGCGACCACACTCGCCGTTCACGCACACCGGCCCCGTGTGGCTCGACTCGAGAACTTGCCGGTCAACGCGAGCTATCCGTCCGGTCACACGGCGGCAGCGGTCGCGGTCTACGGGGGACTTGCGCTCCTGATCACCTCTAAGGTGACGAACCGTGTCGCCCGCGCGTTCACCTGGACAAGCGCCTTGTTGGTGGTGGTGTTCGTAGCGACGTCCCGCATGTATCGGGGAATGCACCATCCGCTCGACGTCGCAGGCGGCATTGTCGTGGGCGTCGGTGCACTGGTCGTCGTCGTGTTCGCCTGCCGGGCAGCTGCCGCAGCAGCCGCGTCTCGCAACGGTCAGCGGCCGGATGCTGCGCGCGGGCGGAGCCGACCGTGAAGGTCGCCGTCATCGCGCACTCCGGCAAGACATTCGGAGGCGGGCTCTCGGAGCTGCGCCGGGTTCTTGCAGCAGAAGGCGTCGAAGACCCGTTCTGGTGCGAGGTTCCGAAAAGTCGCAAGGCGCCTGCTCAGGTTCGCCGCGCGATCGCTGAAGGTGCGGAGCTCGTGTTCGCCTGGGGCGGCGACGGGATGGTTCAGCGATGTGTGGACGTTCTGGCAGGCTCGGACGCGACGCTGGCGATTCTCCCGGCGGGAACTGCGAACCTCTTCGCCGGCAACCTCGGCATCCCGCAGGACATCGCACGGGCCGTTGCCATTGGACTGCGCGGTGAGCGCCGCGCCGTCGATGTCGGCCGTTTCAACGGGGAGCGGTTCGCGGTCATGGCAGGGGCCGGTTTCGACGCCGCCATGATCCGCGACGCGGGACAGAACGGGCTGAAGGACCGCTTCGGCCGCATCGCATACGTCTGGACGGGGTCACAGAACCTGCGCGCCAAGCCGTTCCGAGCACAGATAAAAGTCGACGGTGTCGGCTGGTACAAGGGGAAGGCGAGCTGCATCCTGCTCGGCAACGTCGGAGATCTCTTCGGCGGCGTTGAAGTGTTCGAGAACGCGCGCCCTGACGACGGGCAGCTCGAATTGGGCGTCGTGACCGCCGAGGGGCTCCTCCAGTGGGGCCGCATGCTGGCCCGCACAGCCGTGGGGACGGCGAGTCAGTCGCCGTTCGCCCAGACCACGAAAGCCCGCTCCGTCAAGGTCAAGCTGAATCGAAAGGTCCTCTACGAGCTCGACGGAGGCGATCGAACGAAGGCGAAGCGGTTCACCGTCGAGGTCGAGCCGAGAGCCGTGACCGTTTGCGTTCCGGGCGGAGAGGAATGAGTCGCCGCTCGCCGGTGCTCGAAGCCGGAACCAAGGCGTAGGAGGACGTGTCCGGTACAGGGCTACGCGGGCGCGAAACCGGTTTCCTGATGGCGGTACTCGGCGTGACCGTGGCCGCGGGAATCGCCCGCTACCTGGGTGCGCCTGCACTGCTCGCGTTCGGGTTCGCGACGGCCGCACTGGCAGGTCTGGCGTGGATCGTCGGCTTCGCGACTGAGCAAGTCGGCGAGCAGTTCGGCCCAGCGGTGACAGGCGTGCTGCAGACGACGCTCGGGAACCTCCCCGAGCTCTTCATCGTCCTGTTTGCGCTCTCTTCAGGCGACACCGTCGTCGCGCAGACATCGATCATCGGCTCGCTGTTCGCGAACGCCCTCCTCGTCCTCGGGCTCGTGATCATCGCGGGGGCGCGCGCCTCCGGGGAGGGGTTGATGCGGTTCGAGCCGCGGCTGCCGAACGACACCGTCACGCTGCTCATCCTGGCGACGTTCGTCGTCGTGGTCATCGGCATCTCCGCAGCGAGCTCCGACAAGGCGTCCCGGCACGCGACAGCCATCTCGATCGCCGGGTCGGTCGTCCTCCTCGTGTCATACGGCTTCTGGCTGGTTCCCTACTTGAGATCCGGTCACGGCGGCCGCAAGGAGCGAATTGCTCCGCGCGTTCCGCTGCCGGCGTCGATCGCCCTGTTGACCGCGGGAGGCGTCGGGGCCGGCTTCGTCTCCGACTGGTTCGTCTGGTCGCTCACGCCGTCGATTCACCACCTGCACCTTTCGCAGGCATTCGCGGGAATCGTGATTGTCGCGATTGCCGGCAACGCGGTCGAGAACGTCGCCGGGATCATGCTCGCCGCGAAAGGCCAATCTGACCTTGCGATCTCGGTCGTGAAGAACTCCGTCTCGCAGGTAATTGCATTCCTCTTCCCTGCGCTCGTCCTCCTCAGCTTGTTCTTCTCGACTCCTCTCACGTTCGCCTTCGCCCCGGTTTTCGTCGGCGCTCTGGCATTGACCGCGCTCGCCGTGTGGCAGATCTCCGGCGACGGCAAGGCTGCCTACTTCGAAGGCATCGCGCTGGTCGGCCTGTACGTCGTGCTCGCCGTGCTCGCCCTCTACGAGTAGGCACAAGAGCGCCGGTGGCTTGCACGCTTAGAAAGGAAAGAAGTGGGAACTACGACGCGAAGCATGCCCGGACACACCACATCTTCAAGGACCACGTCTTCGCGCATCGACGGCTCAGCCCGCCTGCGCGTGACTCATGCATCACGTGGCGACGCGATCGAGTCGGCCGAAACAACTGGTCGCCGATTCGTCCAATCGAGGGCATTCGAGCTCCTGTCGCGCGCCGGCTTCGTCGCGCGCGGGCTGATCTACGCGATCATCGGCCTTCTGGCGCTGAAGCTCGCGGTCGGGAGCGGCGGCAAGCTGACGAACCAGCAGGGTGCCCTGCACACGGTCGCCCATCAACCGTTCGGGCGGCTCCTCCTCATGCTCATGGCGGTCGGACTAGGGAGTTACGCGTTGTGGCGGCTGGTACGTGCTGCGATCGGCCATGGCCCGGAGGGCGTCGACAGTCGCCTCGATCGCCTCGGCGCACTCGGTAGCGGCATCGCCTATGGCGCCATGTGCGCCGTCGCGGTCGAGATCCTTCTCGGCGCGAATCGCAGTGGCGCAGCCGCCAGTCCGAAGAAGGCGACGGCCGGTGTGCTCGGCTGGCCCGCCGGCGCCTGGCTCGTCGGTTGCGCGGGCGTGGCGCTGATCGCGATCGGCCTCTACCAGGGTTACCTCGGCGTCAGCCAGAAGTTCCGGGACTACTCGAAGACTGCCGAGATGGGGCCGGCGACCAGGAAGTGGTTCGGCTGGGTCGGGACGATCGGGTACCTCGCGCGCATGCTCGTGTTCGCACTCATCGGGATCTTTCTCATCAAGGCTGCCATCGACTACAACCCCCGCGCGGCTGTCGGTATCGACGGCGCCCTTGCGCACATCCTCCACCACACCTATGGCTCGATCGCGCTGGCGGTCGTCGCGACCGGATTCCTCGCGTTCGCGCTCTACTCTCTGAGCGACGCGCGGTATCGAAAGATCTGACGGTTGGCCGGCTGCAGGAGGGGCGCATGAATGGACTTGCAGCCGGCGACAAGCTGCTCGGGCATGCGGTCGGAAACGCAGTCCGCAGCCACCACCGCCGCCGACTGCGCCGGATCGGCTGGCTCGGTGCACTCGACGCGCGCGCGGGGGGATGGGCCGGTGGCGATCCGCCACCGCGTGAGGGCTGCGCAGTCGAGGTCTTGATCGACGGAGCGACGGCACTGCCGAGGATGGCGACCGAGCTCGAACAGGCAAAAACGAGCGTCGAGATCGCAGGTTGGTTTCTGTCGCCCGGCTTCAAGTTGAACCGGGAACACGACGTGTGCGTCCTCCGAAACCTTCTGGCCGAACTCGCCGAACGCGTCGACGTGCGTGTGCTGGTCTGGGCGGGCGCGCCGCTGCCGCTCTTTCGGCCTTCGCGAAGCAGCGTCCGCAACATGCGCGACGACCTCTGTCGCGGAACGAAGATCCGCTGCGCTCTGGATTCGAACGAACGTCCGATGCATTGCCATCACGAGAAGACGATCGTGATCGACGACCAAACTGCGTTCGTGGGCGGGATCGACCTGACGTACGAGGCCGGCGACCGCTTCGACACCTCCACGCATCCCGCGCGGGGGGCAGTCGGCTGGCACGACGCGGCTACGTGCGTTCGTGGGCCGGCAGTGGCCGACGTCGCGCAGAGCTACAGGATGCGCTGGAACGAAGTCACCGGCGAGCGACTGGCCCCGGCCGTGCCGCGGGAGGCGGCGGGCGACGTCGAGTTGCAGATCGTCCGGACGATTCCCGAGCGGGTGTATTCCGCCGTTCCGCGCGGCGACTTCAGGATCCTCGAGTCGTACGTACGCGCGTTTCGCGGAGCCCAGAGGCTGATCTACCTCGAGAATCAATTTCTCTGGTCCCCGGAGATCTCATCGATCCTGGCGGAGAAACTCCGTCGACCGCCCACCGACGAGTTCAGGCTTCTGATCGTGCTTCCGTCGAAACCGAACAGTGGCGGCGACGACACCCGAGGCGTTCTCGGCGAACTGCTCGAAGCCGATGCGGGCGCGGGCCGGTTGGTCGTGTGCACCTTGTACGCGAGGCTCGGCCGGATCGCCGAACCCGTCTACGTGCACGCCAAGATCGGCATCGTCGATGACACGTGGCTCACGGTCGGCTCCGCCAACCTCAACGAGCACTCGCTCTTCAACGACTCCGAGATGAACGTCGTTACCCATGACTCCTCTGTCGCACGCGATACCCGGCTCCGCCTGTGGGCCGAGCACCTCGAACTAGCTGTCGCCGACGTATCCGGTGAGCCCACAACGGTCATCGACGATCTCTGGAAGCCGATCGCCGAGGAACAACTCGCGCGGCGCCTGGCCGGGGAGCCCCTGACCCACCGGCTTTCACTCCTGCCGCACGTTTCGAGCAGGTCAGAGCGGCTGCTCGGGCCCCTTCAGGGCCTACTCGTCGACGGCTGAGCGCGATCTCAGCGCTTCTTCGCGGTCGCCTTGCCGCCTTTCCGCCCTGCCGCAACCTTCTGGGCGTGCGTCCCGCCCTGAGTCGGGTCGTCGCTCCGTGTCCGCGACGCATGCGAGTTCTCGCCTCCGTGCTTGGAAGCCTCGGGAGAATTGGCGATCTTCGCCGCCCGCTCCTTCGACATTCCCTTGTCCTTCAATGCCTCGTACTGCTTCTCATTCTTGACATGCGCGCTCTTGCCGGGCATCGAAAACTCCCTCCTGGTGGTTTCCGCCCGGATTCCCCCGAACATCGCGTTGTAAACGGGCACGCGCGGCCGCTCGGCGAATCGCCTCCACCCGCGCTACGGTCCAACCGCAACGGCAACGGCACCAGAAGGCAGCGCAGGGTCCCTCAATCTGGGAGGTTCGGCAGCGATGGAGCCAGGCAACGAACCAACGGGCGCCCCGGGTGATCAAACAGCGCGATATCCCGTCGAGTTCTCGGTCGCATACCCCGACCGGCCGCTCAACCGACTGACCACGGCGTTCAGGCTGATCACGGTGATCCCGATCGGGATCGTGATCGCCAGCATCGGCGGCGGCAATACACGCTGGGGTTCCGCCGGACACACGACCACGATCGCTCTCGGGGGCACCGCCGGGCTGCTCTTCGTCCCGCCGCTCCTGATGATCGTGTTCCGGCAGAAGTATCCGCGGTGGTGGTTCGACTGGAACCTCGAACTGCTCCGGTTCTCGAACAGGGTCACCGCGTACGTCGCGCTCCTGGATGACCGGTACCCCTCAACCGACGAGCACCAGTCGGTCACCCTCGAGTTTCCCTACCCGGACGCGAAAGAAGGACTGAGCCGCTGGCTGCCGATCGTCAAGTGGCTGCTCGCCATCCCCCACTTCATCATCGTCGGCCTGCTCTCGATCGCGGCGTTCTTCGCGGTCGTGCTCGCCTGGTTCGCGATCCTCTTCACCGGCCGGTACCCCCGCGGTCTCTTCAACTTCGTCGTCGGCGTGCTGCGCTGGTGGAATCGCGTCGTCGGCTACGCGGTCGTCCTCGTCACCGACGAGTACCCGCCCTTCCGCTTGAAGCCATGACGAACGAGAACTGAGGGGGCGTCGCGTCTCCGCGGCGCCCCCTCGCGATTCACGCCGCCTCTGCGGCCTCGGCGAGTGACTCCTCGATCTCGTCGAAGGCCGGAATCACTTCGGCGGCGCGCGACCGACGGCTCATCGCAACGATCCCGAGGACGGCCGCGAAGACCGACACGTACAGACCCGGCGTGGAAGCCGTCGAGCGTCGCCTGCGGCGTGCCTCCGCTGCCGACATTCGCGTTGATCACCGCGGTGACGATCGCAAGCACGAGCGCGCCGCCGAACTGGAACGACGTGTTCAGCAACCCGCCGGCGAGACCCTGCTCCTCACCCGCGACCCCACTGGTTCCCGCAACGTTCAGCGGCCCGAAAGCGAGCGCGAAGCCCGATGCCTGCGAGCAGGAACGTCGGCAGCATCGCGAGCGCGTAGCTCGAGTGGAGACCGATCGGCAGGAAGAGCAGGTAGCCGGCCGCGATCGAGATCATCCCCGCAACGATCAGCCGCGTCACGCCGAAGCGGCCGATCAACGAGGCCATCCTGGGCGAGACCAACGCCACGAGCACACCGGCCGGGAAGATCGCCAGCCCGGTGTCGAGCGCCGACCAGCCGCGGAGCTGCTGGAGATAGAGCGTGACGATGAACTGGAACCCGACCCAGCCGCCGAACAGCGACATCGCGCCGAGGTTCGCGCGGACGAGCGAGCCCGAGCGGAGGATGCCGAGCCGCATGAGCGGCGCGGTCGCGGTCCGCTCGCGGGCGACGAACGCCGCGAAGAGACGCAGCGACACCGGCGAGGGAGCCAAGCGTCCGCAGCGACAGCCAGCCGGCGGTCGGCGCCTCGACGAGCGTGAAGACCAGCAGCAGCATCGCGGCCGTCATGCTCACGGCTCCGGCGAGATCGAACGATCCGGCTGGCGCGGCGCGCGACTGCATCCCTCGGCACGAGGCGCAGGCCGGCGACGAGCGTGACGAGCGCGACCGGAGCCGGCAGGAAGAACACCCAGCGCCAGCCGATCTCGGTCAGCAACCCGCCGAAGACCAGCCCGAGCGAGAAGCCCGTCGCGCCGGTCGCGGTGAAGATCGACAGCGCCTTGTTGCGCGCGGGCCCCTCGGCGAACGTCGTGGTGATGATCGACAAGGCGGCCGGCGCGGTGAACGCGGCGCTCACGCCCTTGATGAAGCGGGTCGCGATCAGCAGGGTGCCGTCATGCGCGAACCCGCCCAGGAGCGAGGCGACGATGAAGACGGCGAGCGCGATCAGGAAGACGCGGCGGCGCCCGAGCAGGTCGGCGGCGCGTCCGCCGAGCAGCAGAAAGCCGCCGTAGCCGAGGACGTAGGCGCTGACGACCCACTGCAGCGAGCTCGTGGACATGTGCAGGCTCGTGCGGATCGACGGCAGCGCGACACCCATCATCGACACGTCGAGCGCATCGAGGAAGAGCGCCCCGCAGAGGACGAGCAGCGTGCCCCAGGCGAGCCTGGTGAGCTTGTCGGTGCCGAACACGGACGGTTGTTCGAAGGTCGCTGACGGTGTTGTGGATCTGGACACGAGAGCCTCCTATTCGCTATTGTTCGATCCGCACCGTACATTCTTGTTCGATGAGTGTCAAATAAGATGCAGATCAAACAAGGTGGTCAGCCATGGGACGCGTAACCGAAGCCGCAGACACGACAAAGTTCGAGGCGCCCGACCTCAGCACGATCGACGGCTTGACGGTGCTCCACGCACTGTCGGATCCGGTCAGGCTCGGCATCGTCCGCCAGCTCGCCGGCTGCACCGCAGGGGGCGAGCTGAAGTGCGGCCAGATCGAGGTTCCGGTCGCGAAGTCGACCGCCAGCCACCACTTCAAGACGCTCTACGCGGCGGGGATCGTGTCCGAGCGCGAGCAGGGCACGAGCAAGTACATGAGCCTCCGCCGCGCCGAGCTCGACGAACGGTTCCCGGGCCTGCTCGACTCGGTGCTGCGGGCGACCGCTGCTCCGGCCTAGCTCACCCGCTCGCCTCGCGGAAGTGCCGCTCGATCACGAGGTCAGATCCTCTGGATGAGGGTCGCCGTCCCGAGCCCACCGCCGCAGCACATCGTGACGAGCCCGAGCTCCTTGTCGCTGCGCTCGAGCTCGTGCAGCAGCGTCGTCAGGAGACGGGCGCCGGTCGACCCGAGCGGGTGCCCGATCGCGATTGCGCCACCGTTGACGTTCACGCGGTCGAGGTCTGCGTCGAGCTCGCGCTGCCAGGCCGCCACAACGGAGGCGAATGCCTCGTTGATCTCGATCAGATCGATGTCGTCGATCGTCAGGTCGTTGCGCTCGAGGATCTGCTGCGTCGCCGGAATCGGGCCGGTGAGCATGAGCACCGGGTCGACACCCACTGTCGTGTAGTCGACAACACGCGCCCGCGGCCGAAGACCGAAGTCCGCACAGCGAGAGGCCGACATCAGCAGAACCGCAGCTGCACCGTCCGAGATCTGCGACGCATTTCCGGCGGTGATGACACCGCCCTCCTTGAACGCCGGCTTGAGACGCCCGAGCACATCGGCGTCCGTCTCGGGGCGGATTCCCTGATCGACGCGCGGAATCTCACGATCGCCGACCCCGACCATCTCTCGCTCGAACCGGCCTTCGACCGTCGCTTGGTGAGCCAGACGATGGGAGCGTGTCGCGAACTCGTCGAGCTCGCTGCGGGGCACCTTCCACTCCTCTGCGATCAGCTCGGCCGAGATTCCCTGGTTGACGACGTTGTAGCGAGCCAGGAATTCGTCGGGCCACGGAACGCCGACATCGTCGGCGCGGGCCCACGCCTTGCCCAGCGGCACGTGCCCCATGTGCTCGACACCGCACCCGATGACGACGTCGTGGATACCCGCCGACACGAGCGCTGCACCGAAGTTCACCGCCTGCTGCGCCGAACCGCACTGCCGGTCGACCGTCGTCGCGGGCGTCTCGATCGGCAGGCCGGCCTGCAGCCAGGCGTTGCGGCCGACGTTGTAGGCCTGCTCGCCGTACTGCTGGACGCAGCCGGTGATGACGTCGTCGACGAGAGCCGGCTCGATGCCCGCTCGCTCGAGCAGCGCTGTGTACGTCGCCCCGAGCAACTCGTTCGGGTGGACGTCGCGGTAATAGCCCTTCTCGATGTTTCCGCGACCCACGGGGGTGCGAAGGGCCTCGACGATGACCGCCTCGCGGGCCTCGGGCTGACGCACGCTCAGAAGCCTTCTTCGCCGTCCGAGTACGGCACGGCGGTGCCACGCTTGAAGATCAGCGCGTCGGCCTCGTTGCCCGGCCAGACACCGATCTTGTCGCTGTCGGGATAGACCGAAACCGCGGGCTCGCGCGAGTTCGAGAACATCATCATCCGAGCCGTCGCCTCGCTGCGATTCGTGAGCTTGTGCGCTCCCGCCGGGCCGGGCGGGAAACACACGAGATCGCCGCGCATCAGCGTTCGCTCGCCGTCGGGTGCACGAAGGACGAGCGACCCGTCGAGCACAAGCAGCCACTCCTCCGCGTACTCGTAGTGATACGGGCACGAGCTGGCACCGGGTTCGACGTCGTAGACGAACATCGTCGTCGCCTCTCCACCCGCCGCGCGAGCCACGTCGGATCTACCCTCCGGGATCTCCATGTCGAAGACGTTGACACCCGCCATGCCACGCCATTATCGCGTCACGCGAGGCTGTCGAGCGCGTTCAAACCAGTGTCGCTCGGACAAGACGCGTTCGCGTAGCCGGACCTGAACGGCCTCGGCTCGCCGGTCTGCTCGTCGAACGTGTGCCGTTCGACACAGCCGGTGTCGTTTGCGAGTAGGTGGATCGAGACGGATGTCACGTCCGAGGTCGTCCTCACGCAATGCACATCGTCGACCGGGGGCAACAGCACGTAGTAGTCGCCGGGCTCGAGCGGACGCTGCCTGGTCAGCTCGATCGCGCCGTCGCCGGGGCGATAGAGCTCCTCGTCCTGGTTGCCGCGGTAGAGGCCGATCAGACCCCAGGCGAGATGGTCGTGGATCGGCGTGCGGGAGCCCGACGGGACGACAAGGCTGAACAGGCACAGCGACCGGTCTGCCGAGCGGTAGAGAAGCCACTGGCCGATTCCGCCGCCCATGCCGCTGTCCGGAACGTCGCGTTGGAACTCGTCGGGAAGCCAGTGGCGCTCCGCAAGCAGGTCGGCGAACGCCGGCCGGATCGAATCGCAAGCCGCCGCGGCCGACGAGGCCTCATCGATCCGGCTCTTGACGCCTGCGACGAAGGAGCGCACGAACGGCGTATCGAGCACGTATTCGTCCTCGGCGAGGTGGTCATGACCAGAGTGATCGTGGAAATCACACACTGCGAACTCCCTTCCGAAGCAGCGCCTGACTCCGGCGACACCTACACCGTACCGCGTCCTTCCTCGAGCCGAGCCCGGGGTCGTGACCTCGCTGCCGACGTGTCCGGCACAGGTCAGAATGGAGCCGTGCGGATCTCAGCCAAAGAGGATTACGCCGTTCGCGCCGCGTTGCAGCTGGCTCTGGCCGGCGGTGGCCCGCTGAAGCGCGAGCAGATCGCTCAGGCCCAGGAGATCCCAACCGCCTTTCTGCAGAACATCCTCATCGAGCTTCGGCACGCCGAGATCGTCGAGGCCCAGCGAGGGCGCGACGGCGGCTTCCGCCTCGCGCGGCCGGCCGAGGAGATCACCGTCGCCGACATCGTCCGAGCCGTGAGTGGCCCGCTGGCGACGATCCGCGGCGTGCGGCCGCCGGCCGTCGAATACAACGAAGCCGCCGGGCCGCTGAAGGAGGTGTGGGTTGCCCTGCGCACGAACATCCGGTCGATCCTGGAACACGTGACGCTCGCCAACCTCGCAACGAACAAGATGCCCGCGAACGTGCGGAAGATCACGGCCGACCCGGCCGCCTGGGAGTAGCGCGGTTCCTCAGGAGGCCTCTGCGGACAGGTTGCTCGAGGTCGCGCCGTAGGAGAGGATCGGACGCGTGCACAGCGGCTCCATTCACGAGCTCCGCGCCGACGCGTTCAACTACGTCTGGGACAACACGTTCACGCCGGCCCTCGAGGTCGCCTCTGGCGAAGAGGTGTTCATCGAGGTACGCGACGCGTCGGACGAGCAGATCCACGTCGATTCGGGTGTCGATGCCGTCGCGCGTCTCGACTTCTCGCACGTCAACCCGGTGAGCGGGCCCGATCTACGTGCAGCGGCGCGCAGCCCGGTGACGTGCTCGAGGTCGAGTTGCTCGAGTTCATTCCGCGGCCGTGGGGCTGGACGGCGATCATCCCGGGCTTCGGCTTGCTGGCCGACGAGTTTCCCGAGCCATGGCTTCGGATCTCGCCGGCTCGATGCGGGCAACGGCCTCATCCACTTCTCCGATCAGGTCACGCTTCCCTACCGGCCGTTCCCGGGCACGATCGGCGTGGCCCCGCCCGAGCCGGGGGCGCATTCGGTGCTGCCACCGTCGCGGTTCGGAGGGAATCTCGACACCAAGCACCTGAACATCGGCACCCGCCTGTACCTCCCCGTCGGCGTCGACGGCGCGCTCTTCTCACTCGGCGACACGCACGCCGCTCAGGGCGACGGCGAGGTGTGCGGCACCGCGATCGAGACCGCGATGGACGTCGTCGTGCGGCTATCCGTACGGCGGGACTTCTCGATCGACGCGCCTCAGTACCACATGCCGGCCGGCGCCCTGGCCGCGCACGAACAGTCGAGCTACCACGTCTGCACCGGCGTCGCGCCCGACCTGATGGAGGCGACCCGCGAGGCGGTACGCGCGACGATCCGGTTCCTGGGTGAGCGCTACGGCCTCGATCGCGAGGAGGCCTACGCGGTCGCGAGCGTGGCCGTCGACCTTCGGATCCACGAGGTCGTCGACGCGCCCAACTGGGTCGTCGGCGCGTTCATCCCCGAAGCGATCTTCCAGCCAGGAGACGGACGGCGGTCATAGGGGGCCGGCGAGCGATACTCGACCAATGACTGATGTGGAGTCGGGCTGGCAGGCGCTGGCTCGTGGAAAATGGGACGAGGCGCTCGACTGGTTCGGCCGAGACGAGAACGATCCCGAAGCGCTCGAGGGCATCGGCGTCGCCCAGTGGTGGCTCGACGATGCCGACGCGACCCTGGCCGCGCGCGAGCGGGCCTACCGGCTCTTTCGCACCGCCGGCGACCGGGTTGGCGCCGCTCGCGTCGCGTCGTCGCTGGCGTGGGACTCGCTGCTGTTCGGCGGTCGGCCGGCGGTCGCGCGCGGCTGGCTCGAACGTGCGGCACGGCTGCTCGCCGACGAGCCGCTCTGCCCGGAGCACGCCTGGCTCGCCGTCCGCGAGGCGGAAGTCGCGCTGAACGCAGGCACGCCCGAGGTCGCCCGCGCGGCAGCAGAACGGGCGATCGCGATCGGCGAGCAGACCGGCGACGAGGACGTGCAGGTGGTCGGACGCTCGCTCGAGGGGGTCGCTCTCGTGCAGGAGGGCGAGATCGCCGAAGGCATGCGGCGCCTCGACGAGTCGGCGGCAGCCGCGACGGCGGGCGAGATCGTCGATCTGATGTGGACGTCGAAGGTGTGCTGCAACCTGATCAGCGCCTGCGAGCGAGTCGGCGACGTGGAGCGCGCGACTCAGTGGTGCGACGAGGTGAAGGAGTTCGCAAAGCGGTGGGAGCTGCGAACGCTCTTTAACGTGTGCCGAACCCAGTACGCAGCCGTGCTCCTGCAGCAAGGGACCTGGCACGAGGCGGAACGAGAGCTGACGGCGGCGATCGACGTCCTGGGCAGCGGCCGGCGGGCGGCCCTCGTCGAAGGAACGGCGCGGCTCGGCGAGCTGCGCCGGCGACAGGGCCGCCTCGACGAGGCCCGCTCGCTGTTCGTGCAGTCGGAGCTCAACTCCGTGTCACGCATGGGCATGGTGGAGCTCGCACTCGACGCAGGCGACACCGCGACCGCGCTCGCACTGGCGCAACGGCTGGCGCGCGGGCTCGACGAGCATCAGCGTCTCTCCCGGGTGGAGGTCCTGGTGCTCGTGGCGAGAGCGGCGGCCGCGGCAGGCCGCCCTTCCGTCGGGCGCACCGCCGCCACAGAGTTGGAGCGCCTCGCCGAGCTGATCGACACGAACGGCGCGCGCGCAGCCGCTGCCCGGGCCGCCGGCATTCTCCACCTCGCCGAGGGGGATCTCGAGACCGCGACCCAGCGGCTCGAAGACGCGGTCGACCTCTACGCCCTCGTCCCCGCCCCGTACGAGCGCGCGCATGCCCGCCTCACACTCGCACGCGCCCTCGGCGAGCTGGGTTCCACCGACCGCGCGCTCAATGAGGCCGAAGCTGCACACGCAGCGTTCGACGAGCTCACCGCGACCCGGGACGCGGCCGAGGCAGCGGAGCTGCGCCGGTTGCTGAAACCAGGGACTGCGCATGCCGGCCCGCTCACACGCCGCGAGCTGCAGGTGATCGCACTGGTCTCCGCCGGCCGAAGCAATCGTGAGATCGCGGCAAAGCTCGTCGTCAGCGAACACACCGTGCACCGGCACATCTCGAACATCCTGCGGAAGCTCGGCGAGCCGACCAGAGCCGCCGCCGCCGCTCGCGCGACGCGCGACGGGCTCGTGTAGCCGGCTGGCCCGTTCGGGCGATCTTCGGCGGACGCGAAAGATGGCCTGGCCTTGCGAAGCGCCCCGAAGGCGCTGCGGCAAGACTCGACCCAAGCAACCGAAAGGACACGACATGCCTCTCATCGAGGTCAAGCTGATCAAGAACGTCTTCTCGCCCGAGCAGAAGCGCGAGATGATCGAGCGGCTCACCGAGACGATGGTCGAGATCGAAGGCGAGAACATGCGCCCGGTCACCTGGGTCACCGTCGAGGAAGTTCAGAGCGGCGACTGGGGAATCGGCGGCAACGCCCTCACGACCGAGGACGTCAAGGCACTGCAGGCCGGCGTCGCGGCCTAAGGCCATGGGGCCGGCGGCGAGGCTTTGCCTTCGCCGCCGGCCCGTTCTGTTAAGGCCCGACCTGGTGCAGGACAGCCGAGAGCGCGGCGTAGCCGGGCTTGTGTGCTCCGTTCGTCGATTCCACACCGCTCTTCCACGGGTTGCCGGCGGAGTCGCGGAACGTGAACCAGATGAACATCTTCACGTCCTTGTCCGCGCGGGCGAAGGCCAGAGCCTGCTTTGCGTACGCAGCCTGCTGGGCGTTGGTCACGCCGTTGGGCTGACTCGGCCTCGTCTGGTAGCCGTACTCCGTGATCCAGATCGGAACCTCACGATGGAACAACTTCTTGAGGTTGACCTCGAAGGTGGGCAGCAGGGCGAGCGACACGTTCGGATAGCGGACTTGCTCGAGCGGCTTCGCGTCGGGCGCAGTGGGATACGGGTGGGTCGCCCACGCCGCGAACTTGAGGCCCTTCTGCTGCGCGAGCAGCCGCGCGAACGTCCCCGGCGCCACCGATTGTCCCTGACCCGCGACCGCAGTCGGCTTGTCGCGCCCGAGGTTCGACGTCTCGCCGATGGCGACCTGCGCCAGCTTGTTGCCGGCCTTGATCCCGTTGTAGGCGGCCTTGTACAACGCTGCGTACTCGGCCGGACTGACGATCTTCTTGCCCGAGAACTGGGGCGTCAGGAAGAGCTGCAGGTTCGGCTCGTTCCAGACCGACCACAGCAACACCCTGCCGAAGCCCTGGTGGCCGTTGTAGCGAGTCGCGAGCATCCGGGCGAACGCGGTCAGGTCGGTAAGACGCTTCGGCATGTGATTCGGGGTCTGGCCGCCGTTTGCCCACCTCGGCGTCCCGTTGATGTTGATCATCACTTGCACACCGAGCTCCGACGCGTTGTGGACCAGCGCATCCAGGTCGGAGAGGCGATAGGCAGGGTCGCTGCCATCGGTGGGATCGACCGGCCGCGTCGGTGCGATCTGCGCCCAACTGGCAGCCGTGTGGATCACCGAGGCGCCTGCCTCGGCAGCCTGCTCGAGATTCGTCAAGGCATCCGGCGACCAGCGAAAGCTCGCGTCGTCGTAGAAGCCGACCTGCATATGCGTCGCTGCTCGAGCGGTCGCGGCCGTACCTGCGAGTGTTGCGACCAGCGCGACGACCATGATGCGTGCAAATCTCGACATAAGTTCCGTACCCCCTGCAAATGAGACTTTTGGACGGCCGTTCGACCGTAGCGCCCGCTGTTTGAGGGGGATGTAAGGAAGCGGCGAAGTTCAAGTTTTCTTGAGCTTTCCGTGCGCTCCGATCCGATCGCGAATATGAGCCCGTGACTCCCTCGCACCGGTTCAGCATGCGCTGGTGGCTCGCCGCGGCGTTCGCCGGCGTCGCAGCCCTGACCGCGGCGGCTGTTGTCGCGGTGATGAACAACCAATCCGAATCTGCCCTGCGTTCGCACGGCGTCGATCTGGCCGTCGGGGGCACCGTGGCCGCCGCCGAGGATCTGAAGGGCGCGCGAACCACCAAAGCCCTGCGGGCACGCGCGCTCGATCTGGCGCGGACCAAGAAGATCGCCGTCTTTGCACTCGACGCGAAGGGCCGGTTGCTCACGAGCTCGGTCTCGAACGGCCAGGCCTGGAACACCGTCCCGCATCATCTGGAGGCGGTCCGGTCCGAGCTCGGCGGCCAACGCTTCATCGGAGGCTCACGCGACGGCTCCGCCCTGACCGTCGGCCTGCACATTCACGGGGGCCCCGGCGCCGTCGTCGTCACCTTCACGCAGCGGCCGGAGCTCGCCGCGCAGATCGGCATCGTCCGCAACGAAGGCCCGAGATCGGCACTCGTCGCATTTGCCCTGGCGGCCGCGGCGGGACTCCTGATCGCCATCCTCATCAGCCGTCGCCTCGCCGGCATCGCCTCCCGGGCGCGGGCGATCGGCGCCGGCGACTTCTCCGAGCAGCGGGTCGACGCGTTCCCCGACGAGGTCGGAAGCCTCTCCCGGTCGATCGACGGCATGCGCCGTCAACTCGCGGAGCTCTTCCGCACCGTCGAGGAAGAGCGGCACCGGCTCGAGCGCCTGCTCGGCAGGCTGACGGACGCGGTGATCCTGGTCGACCAGAGCCTGGCGGTCGAGTTTGCGAACGACCGGGGTCGCGAATATGTCGCCGCGGGCATGCGCCTCGACGAGGTGGCAGAGCTTCAGCCCCTCGTGGGGGTCGCGTCCGACCTGTTCGCCTCGAAGGTTCCCGTTCAGCTGAAGACGACATCCGGCGACGGGCGCGTCCTGATGATCTCGGGAGTTCCGCCGGCCGCCGAGGGCGAGGCCGCGATTCTCGTGATCACGGATGAGACACAGCGCGAACGCGACGAGCGGTCGCAGCGCGAGTTCGCAACGAACGCGGCCCACGAGCTTCGCACGCCCCTCGCGGCCATTGTCACGGCGATCGAGATGCTGCAGACGGGCGCCAAGAACGAGCCAGTCGTCCGCGACGAGTTCCTCGAGTTGATCGAGCGAGAGTCCGATCGCCTGACCCGGCTGACGCGGGCGCTGCTGCTCGTCGCGCGCTCCGAACGTGGCGGTCCGGGCGAGCTCGCCTCTGCCGTCCGGCTCCGCGACCTACTCGACGATCTCGCGGGCCGGATTCCGCTGCAGGCGGGTGTCGTCACCGAGATCGACTGCCCGGACGACCTCCTCCTCGAGGCGAACGCCGATCTCGTCGAACAGGCACTCATCAACCTCGCGCTCAACGCTGCTCAGCACACGACGGCCGGGAGCATCACGTTTCGCGGACGAGAAAAAGGGAATCACGCACTGATCGAGATCGCTGACACAGGCAACGGCATTCCCTACCGCGACCAGCGGCGGATCTTCAACCGCTTCTATCGGGCGGACGGGCAGGGGCCGGGCGGCTTCGGCCTCGGGCTTTCCATCGCACGCGAAACCGTGGGCGTCCTGGGTGGTGAGATCGAGCTCGAATCCGAGCCCGGTGTCGGGACGACCGTCCGGATTCGCCTGCCGATGGTGCAGCAGCAGCAAGCTGCGTGAGCCCGCGCATTCTGATCGTCGACGACGAGCCGTCGATCCTGCGTGGCCTTCAGTACGCCTTCGAGCGCGAGCTCTTCGAGGTGGAGGTTGCGACGGACGGTGCGCAGGCGGTCGCGATCGCGCTCACTGAGGCGCTCGACCTGGTCGTGCTCGACCTGACGCTGCCTCGGCTCTCGGGAACCGACGCCTGCAAGCGGATCCGCGCGCAGAGCGCGGTGCCCATCATCATGCTGACGGCTCGCGACTCCGAGCGTGACCTCGTCGCCGGGCTCGAGGCCGGCGCCGACGACTACATCACCAAGCCGTTCTCGGCGGCGGAGCTGATTGCGCGCGTCCGGGCGCTGCTACGACGGCGAGAGCTCGATCGCGGCGCCGACGAGACTCAGCGCACCGTCGGCGCAATCAGCATCGACCTCGTCCACGACACCGTGACGGTGCGGGGCAACAAGGTCACGCTGACCCCGTCGGAATTCAAGATTCTCAGCCTGCTCGCGAGCGAACCGGGCGTGGTCTTCTCGCGCCGCCAGATCATGGAGCGGCTCTGGGAAAGCACCCACATCGGCGACGAGCACGCGTGCGAGGTGCACGTGTCGAGCCTGAGGCGCAAGATCAGGCTCGGCCCGTCCGAGCCGCAGCCGCTCGTCACGGTGCGCGGTCGCGGGTACATGCTCACGGAGCCGCAGATCCGGCCCCGCCCGACGCGTCCTCGCGCCGCCTGACCGCCGGCGCCCTGCAAGAAATCTTGAGCAGGCGAGGGCAAGAAATCTTGAAGTTGCAAGGCGTCGCGGGCGGACGGCTGAAGAGACGGAATCGTGTCCGTCCTCTCGCGCTTCCGACGAGCCCAAAGCGGCCAGGTGCTCGTGCTGCTGGTCCTCGCGCTGGTCGTCCTGCTCGGCTTCGCGGGATTCGTCATCGACATCGGCCGGGTCTACGTCGCCCAGCGCGAGCTGCAGCAGGCGGTTGACGCAGCCGCGCTCGCCGCGGGCCAGGACCTGCCGGACTCGGTCGCGGCGCATCGGGAGGCACTGACGTACGGCGCCACCGGTTCGAACTCACACCCGAACCTGCAGGCCAGCGCGCCGACCGTCTCGTTCAAGTGCTCGCAGACCCTGGCGGCCGACGGAATCGCCTGTCAGACCGACTCGACGAACGGCTCGGCTGCCTACTGCACACTTCCATCGGGCTGCAACGTCGTCCAGGTTTCCGAGCAGGCGTCGGTCGGGACGACGTTCCTCGGGACGTTCGTCTCGCGGTTCACGAACGTCTCGGCGACGTCGACCGCCTCGGCCCACGGCGGCCGCGAGCGGCCGCTCGACGTGATGGTGGTGCTCGACACGACCGGCTCGATGCGCAACAACGCTCAGTCGGGCGTCTGTCCATCCGTCCACGATGCGAGCAAGCTGGACTGTGCGAAGGCGGGCGTGTCGACGCTCCTCTCGAACCTCGAGCCGTGCGCAGCGAGCCAGTCGAGTTGCAGCTCCTCCCAGGCGCTCGACCGCGTCGGCCTGATGGCGTTCCCACCGCTCATCAACACGAGCCTCCGGGCGAACGAAACGGGCGGGCCTGGAACACACAGCCACGGCTCCTGCACCCTGGCTGCGAGCGAGGTTCGGTACGACGACACCGGCACGACGACCTCGACGAGCACGGCGACGACCACCGGCACGACCGCGAACGGCTCGAAGACGGTCAGCGCGGTGGCCTCGTTCACCGGTATCGCCGTCGGCTCGTCGATCTCCGGCAGCGGCATCCCCTCCGGCTCGACCGTCACGGCGCTCAACTCGAGCCACGCGTCGCTCACCATCTCGAAGAGCGCGACCGGCTCGCACAGCCGCACGTCACTCGGCTTCAGCACGACGAGCACGACGTCGAACACGAGCATCGATCCGACCGCGAGCGGGAGCTACACGTACACGGTCGTCCCGCTCGAGAACTCGTACGCCTCGCGTCTCGGCGGCACCTGGCAGCTCAACCAGTCGGACCCGCTCGTCGCGGCGCTGAGCACGTCGAGCAGCTGCAGCCTGCAGGCGCTCTCGACCTCGGATACGTCGTTCGCGACCGCGATCGACCAGGCTCAGGCGGCCCTGGCCGCGATGGACGATTCGGCCACGCACGACCACGCGATCGTCTTCCTCGGTGACGGCGAGGCGAACTACGGCCCCATCTACACCTCACCCGACGACAACCCCGCCAGCCCGTACAGATCGCGTCCCTGCCAGCAGGCGGCGGCCTCGGCAGCGGCCGCCGCGGCACCGACCACCGCCGGCGACGGAACCGTCCTGCCGGGAACCGAGATCTACGCGATCGGCTACTGGGAGAGCACCCAGGACCAGGACACGTCGTGCAACGCCGTGGTCGGGACCGACAGTCGCGGACGCACGTGCAACGACGACACCGGCAACCTGGACGCGCAATACGGCTACGGCGAAACGGACCAGTTCGACTGCTACGAAGCGGCGCAGGCAGGCGTCTCCGACCCGGCGGGCGTCTGCGACCAGGAGACGCGACCGATCACGGGCTGCTGGACGATGGCCCACATTGCGAGTAGCGCGAGCACGTTCTTCCAGGACCCGAGCGATACCGACATCACCGCGATCTTCGAGGAGATCGCGACCGACCTCACGGCTCCGAGGCTCCTGCCCGACAACACGCAGTGATCACGGCCGCTGCGCCGATCGTATGATCGGCTCCGACGTGGGAGAAGAGGCGACAGAGTTCGAGATCGACGGTCGACGCGTGCGCGACCTCAACGGCAACGGCCGGCTCGATCCGTACGAGGATCCGCGGCGTCCGGTCGAGGCGCGGGTCGACGACCTGCTGGCCCAGATGACGCTGGCGGAGAAGGCTGGCCTGATGTTCCAGCCGCCGATCGGGATCGGGCCGGACGGCGAGCTGCTCGAGGGCCCCTCGCCTTTCGGGGGCGACGGCGCGACCAGTCTCGTCGTCGATCGCCACCTCAACCACTTCAACATCTACCTGACCCCCGGCGCACGCGGGCTCGCCGAATGGCACAACAGCCTGCAGCGGCTCGCCGAGAGCACCCGGCTCGGCATCCCGGTGACGATCTCGTCCGACCCGCGCCACTCCTTCGACGAGAACGCCGTCGTCAGCTGGTCGAGCGGCGGCTTCTCGCAGTGGCCCGAGCCGATCGGGTTCGCCGCGGCCCGCGACGAGGAGCTTGTGCGCCGCTTCGGCGAGATCGCCCGGCAGGAGTACCGCGCGGTCGGCATCCACGTCGCCCTCCATCCGATGGCGGATGTGGCCACCGAGCCGCGGTGGGCTCGCATCGGCGGCACGTTCGGCGAGGACTTCGAGCTGGTCGGCCGCCTGACGGCCGCCTACGTCCGCGGCTTTCAGGGTGACGAGCTCGGCCCGGCGAGCGTCGCCTGCATGCTCAAGCACTTTCCGGGAGGAGGCCCGCAGGCCGACGGCGAGGATCCCCATTTCCCGTACGGCAAGGATCAGGTCTACCCCGGCGGGCGCTTCGACGACCACCTGCGGCCGTTCGCAGAAGCGCTCGCCGCGGGCACGGCGCAGGTCATGCCGTACTACGGGCGCCCGGTCGGCACCGACCTCGAGCCGGTCGGGTTCGGTTTCAACCGGCAGGTGATCACCGGCTTGCTGCGCAGCCGCTTCGGCTTCGACGGCGTCGTGTGCACCGACTGGGGACTCATCACGGATCTGCCGATGCCCGACGGATCGCTGTGGGAGGCGAAGGCGTGGGGCGTCGAGGAGCTCGGCACTGCAGACCGGCTCGTCAAGGTGATCGAGGCCGGCTGCGACCAGTTCGGCGGCGAGCAACTGCCCGAGCTGCTCGTGCAGCTCGTCGAGGAAGGCCGCATTTCAGAGGCGCGCGTCGACGAGTCGGCGCGGCGGATCCTGCGCGACAAGTTCCGCCTCGGACTCTTCGACGACCCATACGTCGATCCCGACGCAGCCGAGCAGATCTGCGGCCGCGCCGACTTCCGGGCCGCGGGCGACGAAGCCCAACGGCGGGCGCTGGTGCTGATCGCAAACGACGGCGTCCTCCCGCTCGCGCGGGGCGCGCGGATCTACGTCGACGGGCTCTCGGCCGAAGCTGCGGCCGCGTACGGCACCGTCGTCGACCAGCCCGGCGATGCCGACGCGGCGATCGTCTTCCGCAATGCGCCCTACGAGCCACGGCGGGGCACCTTCATCGAGTCGCTCTTCCACGCCGGCAGCCTCGAGTTCCCGGCTGACGAGCTCGCGCGGCTCCTCGAGCTTGCGGGCACGGTGCCGACGATCTTCGTCGTGCACCTCGACCGCCCCGCGATCCTGACCGAGCTTGCCGAGGCAGGCAGCGCCCTCGTCGGCAGCTTCGGCGCGAGCCCGGCGGCGATCCTCGACGTCGTCTTCGGCGCCTTCTCGCCCGGCGGCAAGCTCCCGTTCGAGCTCCCGTCGTCGATGGAGGCGGTGAGCCGCCAGCGGTCCGACGTGCCGTGCGACTCCGACGAGCCGCTCTTTCCGCTTGGGCACGGCCTCACGTTCGCAACCGGTTCGTGACCGCGCTCACCGCGTTCATCGAGGGATTGCCGAAGGCCGAGCTGCACCTTCATCTCGAAGGCACCCTCGAGCCCGAGCTGAAATTCGAGCTGGCCCGGCGGAACGGCCTGGCTCTGCCCTACGAATCCGTCGACGAGATGCGGAGCGCCTACGGCTTCGACGATCTCGCCTCGTTTCTCGCCGTCTACTACGAGGGGATGAGCGTGCTCTTGACCGAGCGCGACTTCTACGACCTGGCGCTGACCTACTTCCGCAAGGCCCGTTCCCAGAATGTGGTCTACGCCGAGGTGTTCTTCGACCCGCAGGCGCATACCGCGCGCGGGATCCCGTTCGACACGGTCGTCAACGGCTTCCGCCGCGCCCAGCAGGAGGCGGAAACCTCACTCGGCCTCCGGAGCAAGCTGATCATGTGCTTCCTCCGCGACCTGACCGTGGAGTCGGCTATGGAGACGCTCGAGCGCTCGCTCGAGTATCGGGACTGGATCGTGGGCGTCGGCCTCGACTCGGACGAGCACGGCAACCCGCCGGCCAAATTCAAGGAGGTCTTCGCGCGGGCGCGGCGCGAGGGCTACCGGCTGACGATGCACTGCGACGTCGACCAGCAGAACTCGGTCTCCCACATCTGGCAGTGTCTCGACGAGATCAAGGTGGAGCGCATCGACCACGGCGTGAACGCCCTCGAGGACGTCTCGCTGATCAAGGAGATCAACCGCCGCCACCTCGGCCTCACCGTCTGCCCCATTTCGAACAGCTACGTCACCGACGGTCTGAAGGCCGGTGAGATCAAGGCGCTGCTCGAACAGGGCGTGCGCGCGACGATCAACTCCGACGACCCTGCGTACTTCCCGGGTTACATCACCGAGAACCTGCTCGCCGTTCAGGACGCCGCCGGGCTGACGCGCGAGCACGTCATGCAGCTGGCGCGAAATGCGTTCACGGTCAGCTGGCTCGAGCCAGGCGAGCGGGACCGCTATCTGGACGCGCTCGAGACGTACGCCGCCGTTCCCGGCTGACGCTCGCTACCCGCCGACGGTCGGCGGACGGAGCACGGCGAACTGGTCGGTGATCGCGAGCGTGTGCGTGCGGAACTGGAACAGCGCTGCCGGTCTGCCGCCCTCCCGCCCGGGTGCGCGTTCGGCGCCGGTGGTCTGCAGCAGACCGCGGCGCAGGAGGATGCGGCGAAGGTTGGTCGCCGAGACGTCGTGGCCGAGCGCCGCAAGATAGAGGTCGCGGAGCTCCGAGATCGTGAACGTCCGGGGCGCGAGCGCGAACCCGATGTTGGTGTACGAGAGCTTGGCGCGGAGCCGCTCACGGGCGGCGAGGATGATCGGCTGGTGGTCGAAGGCAAGCGACGGCAGGCTGTCGACCGGGTGCCAGCTCGTGTCGGCCGGAACGGCCGGGTCGAGGTTGCTCGGGACGAGGCCGAGATAAGCCGTCGCGAGCTCCCAGCGGAGTGGGTTCCGGCCGGGATCGCCCCGCGTCTCGAGCTGCTCGAGATGGGAGAGCTCGCGCACGTCGACCTTCGCTGCGAGGTGGCGGCGAATCGACTGCTCGAGCGATTCGTCACGCTCGAGCGTCCCGCCGGGCAGGGCCCACGCCCCGGCGTACGGATCGCGGGCGCGCTGCCAGAGCAGCACTTCTAGCCGCCGGTCGCGGACCTGCAGAACCGCACCGAGGACGGCGTGGAACGCTGTTTTCGACTGGCGGGCTGAAACCATCGGTAGACTCTCCGCTATAGGTTAGCGACTAGGAGGACAAAACCTCGTTATGCGCCAGACGGACGTGATCGTGATCGGTGGCGGAGTGGCCGGACTCTATGCCGCGCTCACCGCTGCGGCAGAGGACGCCGACGTGGTTGTGCTGTCGAAAGGATCGCTCTACTCGTCGAACAGCTACATGGCGCAGGGTGGTGTTGCGGCCGCGCTCGGGGCTGACGACACGCCCGAACTGCACGCGACCGACACGCTCACCGCGGGCCGCGGGCTGTGCAGGGAGAGCGCGGTGCGGCTGCTCACCGAGGATGCGCCCGCGCGGATCGCCGACCTGGAGCGGCTCGGCACGGTGTTCGAGCCGGGCCTGGCGCGCGAGGGCGGCCACTCCCGGCGGCGGATCGTGCATGCCGGCGGCGCCGAGACGGGCAAGCGCATCGCCGAGGCGCTCGCCGCGCGGGTCCGCGCTCATCCGCGCATCACGGTGAGCGAAGGCGAGGCCGTTCTGGCTCTACGGCAGTCGGGCGACGGCAGGTGCGTGGGTGTCGCAGGCGCGAACGGAGCTGTTGCCGGACGCGCGACGCTGATCACGACCGGCGGCTACGCAGCCCTCTGGCAGCGCACGACGAATCCGCCGGGGACGATCGGCGAAGGGATCGCGCTCGCCTACCGCGCGGGTGCGCGGCTCGCCGACCTCGAGCTCGTGCAGTTCCATCCCACCGCGCTGGTCGACGACGGCTTTCTGCTCACCGAGGCGCTGCGTGGCGACGGCGCATTGCTGCTCGACGACGACGGCGCCCGGTTCACCGACGAGCTCGCGCCCCGCGACGTCGTCGCCCGGGCGATCTTCGCCCGCGACCAGGCGGGCCTCGACCTGCGCCCGGTCGACCGCAGCCGTTACCCCGGGCTGATCGCAACGCTCGAGCGGGCGGGTTACGACCCGGCCCACGAGCCCGTCCCCGTCGCGCCGGCAGCGCACTACACGATCGGCGGCGTCGTCACCGATCTGGACGGGCACACCACGGTCGACGGTCTTTACGCGGCGGGAGAGTCCGCCTGCACAGGCGTGCACGGCGCGAACCGGCTCGCCTCGAACTCGCTGCTCGAGTGCCTCGTCTTCGGACGCCGCGCCGCCCTGGCGGGCCTTGCCGAGCCGGCACCCACGGGACCGGCGGCGAGCGGGCCTGCGAACGGCGAGCCACGTCCGTCACAGGCGACGCGCCGCGCGCTGTGGCGCAACGCAGGCCTGACGCGAACCGCAGCTGAGCTCGAGACCCTGCTGGTCTCGGACAGCCTGCTGGCCCGGCTGGTCGCGGCGAGTGCGCTGCAGCGGACGGAGAGCCGCGGCGTGCACTTCCGCAGCGACTTCCCGACAGAGGATGCGGTGTTCGACTGCGTCCATGTGACGCTCGAGCAAGGTGTCGCTCCGAGGCTCGAGACGTGGAACTGACCGAGCAGGTAACGACGGCCCTGGTTGCGACGGCGCTCGCGGAGGATGTCGGCGCCGGCGATCTGACCACCGCTGCGCTCGTGCCCGTCGACGCGCGCTGCCGGGCGCAGCTGCTGCTCGAGGAGACCGGCATCGCCTGTGGGATCGACGTCGCGGCCGCCGTCTTCCACACACTCGATCCGTCGGTCTCGGTCACGGTGCTCACGCCCGACGGCTCGCTGGTCGACGCGACGCCCGTCGTGCTGGCCGAGGTCGAGGGTCCCGCTCGGGCGATCCTCACCGGCGAGCGCACCGCGCTCAACCTCGTCGGCCGCCTGTCCGGCATCGCCACGCTCACACGCCGCTACGTCGACGAGGTCGCCGGCACAGGTGTCGCAATCCTCGACACGCGCAAGACCACGCCTGGACTGCGGGCCTTCGAGAAGTACGCCGTTCGCTGCGGCGGTGGGGTCAATCACCGCGCGGGGCTGTACGACGCGATCCTCGTGAAGGAGAACCACATCCGCATCGCCGGCGGCATCACAGCCGCCGCGGCCGCGCTGGCCGGCCGCGCCGAGAGCGTCGAGGTCGAGGCGGAGACGCTCGCGCAGGTCGAAGAGGCCCTCGCAGCGGGTGTCGGCCGGATCCTGCTCGACAACATGACGCCCCCCGAGCTCCGCTCAGCGGTCACTCTCGTCGCAGGCCGGGCCAAGCTCGAGGCGTCGGGCGGCGTCTCACTCGAAACCGTTCGCAGTTACGCCGAGACCGGCGTCGACTTCATCTCCGTCGGGGCGCTCACGCACTCGGCGCGCTCACTCCACGTCTCATTGGAGGTTCTATGACGACCAGCGAGGTCACAACCCTGCATGAGGAGGTGCGTGCGCTCGCAGCAGAGCGCGACGCAGTCATCCTCGCGCACAACTACCAGCGCCCCGAGGTGCAGGATGTGGCCGACTACGTCGGCGACTCGCTCGGGCTCTCGCAACAGGCCGCCGCCGCCGAGGCGTCGACGATCGTCTTTTGCGGCGTCCACTTCATGGCGGAGACAGCTGCGATCCTCGCGCCCGACCGCACGGTGCTGATCCCCGACCCCGACGCCGGCTGCTCGCTTGCCGCGTCGATCACGGCCGACCAGCTCCGCGAGTGGAAGCAGCAGCACCCCGACGCGATCGTCGTCTCGTATGTGAACACGACCGCCGAGGTGAAAGCGGAGAGCGACTACTGCTGCACGTCGGGGAATGCGCGGCAGATCATCGAGGCGATTCCGGCCGACCAGGAGATCCTCTTCCTACCCGACCTCTTCCTCGGCCTCTGGCTCGAGAAGGTGACGGGCCGGAAGCTGCAGATCTGGCTCGGAGAGTGCCATGTCCACGCGGGCATCCGTCCCGAGGACATCGAGAGCTGGCAGGCCGCAGCCCCGGACGCCGAGCTGCTCGTCCACCCGGAGTGCGGGTGCGCGAGCCAGGCGATGGCCTTCGCGAACGAGCGCACGCACATCCTCTCCACCGAGAAGATGGTGCGCTTCGCCCAGCAGTCGCCGAGCAAGCGCTTCCTCGTCGCCACCGAGACCGGAATCATCCACCGCCTGCAGAAAGAAGTGCCGGCCAAGACCTTCGAGCCGGTCCGCGACGACGCGGTCTGCAGGTACATGAAGATGATCACGCTCGTGAAGCTGCGGGACTCGCTCCGCGACAACAAGTTCGAGGTCACGGTCGAGCCCGAGATCGCCGACCGCGCGCGGCTCGCGATCGAGCGGATGGTCTCGATCACCTAGACCGACGCCTCGGCGGTTCGGTTTTGCGCCGCGGTTTACGCCGCGACCGGGTTGACGACGATCTTCCCGCGCGCGGTGCCTTCGGCCAGCGGCCGAATCCCCTCTTCCACCAGTGCATCCAGCGGGATCACGCGGTCGAGCACGATCGAGGCCAGGTCGCTGCCGGAGATGATCTCGAGCGACTCCGGCAGGTCGACGTCGCAAACGTGAGCAAGGGTGGTCGTGACCTCGATCTCGTGCACGGTCAGCGCGAACAGGTCGATCTCGCGCGGCGCCGACTGCAGCCCGACGATGAGCACTCGGCCCCCACGGCGGGTCGCGGCGATTGCCGCCTGCGGCGCTTTCGGTGAGCCCGACGCCTCGATCACGACGTGCGCCCCCTCGCCGCCTGTCGCGGCGAGGATCAGCTGGGCGAGGTCGCCCTCCTTCGCATCGAGAACGAGATCGGCTCCGAGCCTGCGCGCCGTCTCGAGCCGGCCCTCGTCGATGTCCACGGCGATCAGCGGCGAAATTCCCTTGGCCGCGGCGATCGCGACGATGAAAGCGCCGATGCCCCCCACGCCGATCACGACGCACGCCTGGCCCGGAGAGACGCCGCTGCGGCGCACGGCGTGGAGCGCGACCGCGAACGGCTGCGCCATGGCGGCGGCATCGTCCGTGCAGTCGTCCGGCACCCGACAGCAGATCGCGGCCGGTGAAGAGACGAGCTCCGCCAGGCCCCCGTTGGCGTGCAACCCGAGCGTGTAGTAGGCCGCGCAGAGGTTGATCCGCCCGGCGCGGCACCACTCGCACACACCGCACGACACGCCCGCGCCCGACACGACGCGATCGCCGACCGCCAGCTCGGAGACGCCCTCGCCCACCCCGATCACCCGGCCCACGAACTCGTGACCGAGGATCACGGGAGGACGAGCGAGCAGAGGGCCGTGCGACCACTCGGACGAATCGGTGCCGCAGATCGCCGAGCGCAGGACTTCCAGGACGACCTCGCCCGAGGCAGGGTCAGACGGCTCCGGAACCGACTCGATCCGGATGTCGTGCCTCCCGTGGTAGACAGCCGCCCTCATGCGCTCGTTGCCAGGTGAACCTTGATGTTGCTCGACGTGTCACGGGCGGCGTCGAGCGCCGCGATCGCGTCGTGCAGCGGGAAGGTCGCGGTGACAATGGCCGCCGGGTCGACGACGCCACTGGCGATGAACCGGATCACGCGCGGCCACAGCCCCACCGAGCCGATCAGCCCGCGGATCCGGAGCGCCTTCGACTGAATCAGGCCGAGTTGGGCCGGGGCCTTGGCGCCGATGTCGATCCCGACGTAGACGACCCGGGCGCCCAGGCCCGCGATCTCGAGCGCCTGCGACATCGCGACCGGCGAGCCCGCCGCCTCGATCACGACGTCGAACCCGCGTCCGTGCGTCGCCGTCGCGACAGCCTCCGCGAAATCCGAGGCGGTTGGATCGAGCGCGACGCGCGCACCCACCTCGAGCGCCTTGTTGCGGCGGGCGGCTTGGGGCTCGATGATCGCGACGGCTGCGTTGTTCGCCGCTGCCGCCATGACGCAGAGGAGGCCGATCGGCCCGCCGCCGACGACCGCAACGGCGTCGGCCGCGTCGATCCCGTCAGCGCAGACGGTGGCGTTGTAGGCAACCGAGAAAGGTTCGACCATTGCGCCCTGGGTGTACGACAGATCCTCCGGCAGCTTGTGGAGCCACTCGCCGCGCGCCTTGAAGTACTCCGCGTCGGCGCCGTCGATGGAGAACCCGAAATGATCGCGTCCGCCGGGGCCGACGACGCACTCGCCCACCACGGCGTCGCCCGGCGCGAACCCGACGACGGCCGATCCGGTCTCGACGACCTCGCCGCACCATTCATGTCCCGGAACGACCGGATACGAGACCGGAATGATGTAGCGACCCTCGTACAGTTCGAAGTCCGAGTGGCAGATACCGACGGCGTGCGAACGCACGAGGACGTCATCGGGCCCGATCTCGGGCTGATCGAGATCTGCGACGACCGCCTGTTTGGGGGCTGCAAAGACCAGGGCTTTCACGGTTCTCCTCTGTGTCGGGTCAATTTGCTACGAGGACTTTCATGTCGTCGGCGCCGGCGGCGGTGAGCCGCTCGAACCCCGATGTCGCCTCATCCATCGAGAGCCGGCCGGTGATGATCCGCTCGACCGGGAGCCTGCCGGTCGAGATCTGCGAGGCGATCCGGGGCCAGTCGTTCACGCCGTAGCACCAGCTACCGACGATCGTGAGGTCGTTGAGCGCCCACAGCATCGGATCGACCTCGCACCGCACGACATGGAGGCCGACCTGCACGACTGTGCCGTGGCGCCGCACAGCATCGACACACGTATTGAAGGCGGCCCCGTGCCCCGCGCACTCGAGCGCAACGTCGACGCCGAGACCACCGGTGAGCTCACGGATCTCCGCCGCCACATCCGTGGCGAGGGGGTCGAGAACCTCTCCGAGACCGAGCCGCGCCGCCTGCGCGCGGCGCTCGGCGTTGGTCTCGGTGATGTAGATCGCGCCCGCTCCGGCAGCAGCGGTGCACAGCGCAGCAAGTGCGCCGATCGGGCCCGCGCCCGCAATCAGCACGTTGTCCCCCGGCCGGACGCCGCCACGGGCAACGCCGTACGCGGCGACCGCACAGGGCTCGATGAGGGCGCCCTGCTCGTCGGTCACCTCATCCGGGATCGGATACACCTGATACTCCTCGAGCGCCGCGAGCTCGGCCATGCCGCCCCAGTCGGAGCTCAGACCGGTGCAGGCCATGGTCGTGCAGAGGTGCTGCAGGCCACGCCGGCAGTACTCGCAGCGGCCGCAGTAGATCAACGGCATCACCGAGACGCGATCGCCAGGCCGAACACGGGTCACGTCTTCTCCGACCCGGACGACCTCGCCGGAGAACTCGTGTCCGAGAATCTGTGGAAGCTGCGCGCCGGTGAGCGGGTGCGGCTCGACCGGTGTGACGATCGGGCCGGCAACGTACTCGTGCAGGTCGGTGCCGCAGATCCCGGTCCAGCGAGGGGCGACGACGACCTGCGTCGGGGCGAGCCCGTTCGGTTCGGGTACGTCTTCGACCCGAAGGTCTCGCGCGGCGTAGAAACGAAGCGCCTTCATTCGGCCCCCCTCTTCGAGTGTCGTGGGACGATCCGCTCGGCCTGCAGGCGCCCGAAAAGATCGGTGAACGAGGACTCGCTGTCGCGAACGCCGACAAAGCCGAGCCGCCTGCTGCGCCCCATGTCGGTGAACGTCTCGATCGTGCGGCCCAGGTCGGCGTCCGTGTGCCACCACGACGCGAGGCTCTCGACGTCGAGGTCGCGCAGGCCGTGACGACGTACGAGCTCGGGCCAGATGTCGGCCGCATCGGTCATCTGCTCCTCGAGCGGCGTGACCGTCCCGTCGAACCCAACCGGCTCAACGTCGAGAGCGGCAGCGAGGCGCGGCCACATGCGCCGCCAGCGAAACACGTCGCCGTTGACGATGTTGAGGGCCTCGTACGCCGCGGCCGGAGTCGTGGACGCCCACACGAGGTGGTCGGCGAGCAGGCCGGCATCGGTTACGTCGGTCACCGCCTCCCACTGTTCCCGCGAGCCCGGGAAATGGAAGCCGCGTCCCGTCTCGCGGCAGATCGCGGCATAGACGGCGAGCGTCACCCCCATGTTCATCGCGTTGCCGAGCGCCCAGCCGATCAGGGTGTGCGGCCGGTGAACCGACCACGTGAATCCGTCACGGTCCGCCGCAGCGAAGAGGATGTCCTCTTGCTCGTAGTAGAAGTTCTCGTACGGCAGGCGGGCTTGCTGCTCCGAAAACGGCGTATCGGGCTGCGCCTTGGCGTAGGCCTCGAACGGGCCCAGGTAGTGCTTCAGCCCCGTGACGAGCGCCACGTGGCGCACCGACCGCTCGGGGGCGACCGCGTCGAGAAGGTTGCGGAGCATGCGTCCGTTCACGTCGATGTTCTCGGCCTCGGTGGCCTGACGTGACCAGGTCGTGAAGAACACATGCGTCGGCGCCGAGCCACGTACCGCCTCCGCAACAGCCTCGTTGTCCTCGAGGTCCGCCGCCAGGGGCATGACACGCGCGTCAAGATCGACGGGTCGGCGGCTTAGGCCGAGGACGTCCCAGCCATCGTCGAGCAAGCGCCGGGCAACGTTGCCGCCGCTGATGCCCGTAACGCCGACGACGAGCGCCCGCCCGGTCATGCGACGCCTCTTTCGGCGCGGAAGCCTCGACGACGGACCTGGCTATAGATCAGGGCTCCGGCGACGACGAGTCCGCCTTGGAAGATGTACTGCCAGGTCTGATCGAGGCTCAGGAAGACCGTCGCGTTCAAGACCTGCACGCTGAGGCCGGCGCCCATGAGCGTGCCGATGAACGTGCCCCGCCCGCCGAGCAGACTCGTACCGCCGAGCACCACGGCGGTGATCGACGTCAGGGTATAGCCGGTGCCTTGCCCCGGATCGCCCACCCCGAGCTGCGCGAGCAGGATGATCGCACCGAACAACGTGAGGATCGAGGCCCCCAGGTAGCCGAGGAGCGCCGTCCTGTTCACCGGCACTCCGACTCGCCGCGCCGACTCCTCGTCCGAGCCGACGGCGCGCAACTGCAAGCCGAACCGCGTCTTCCGGAGGCCGATTTCGAGAACGACAGCAGTGAGCACGAACACGATGAAGGCGACCGGCACCGGCCCGATCTTGGTGGAGATGAAGTTGGTCACCGAGGTCGCGATGTACCCGTCGGGAGCCGAGCGCAGCGTGAACGCCAGGCCGCCCAGACCGATGTACGTGACCAGGGTCGCAGCGACCGGCGTGAATTTTGCGAAGCGGATCAGCGCGCCGTTCAGCAGACCAACGCCGGCAGCGGCCACGAACATCAGCACGAATCCGAGCGCCCAGAAGAGCGGCGAACGGCCGTCGAGCACGAAGAACGAGGCCAGGACGACGAGAAAGCCGGCAAGCGGGCCGACGGACAGGTCGATGCCGCCGAGCAACAGCGCAAACGTCTCACCCAGGGAGATGAAGCCGAGCGCCGCGCAGGCGAACATGACGGTGTTGATGTTGTAGTTCGAGAGGTAGCGGCTGTTGTGATGGAGGACGTACAGCCCGAGGACCACGATCACCAGGGCGAGTACGGCAACCGGGGCGTAGTCGCCCTCGACGAAGCGCGAGAGCCGCGACAGGCCGCTCGGCGCACGTGCCGCCTGCTCCGCGGTGTGCCGGGTCGCGCTGATTGCCGCGTGGACGATCCGCTCCTCGGTCACCTCGCCACCCTCGAGCGTCGCCACCGCCTGGCCTCGAGACATCACGACCACGCGGTCGCAAAGCCCCTCGAGCTCCTTCGTGTCACTGGAGGCGACGACAACGGGCACGCCGCGCGCCGCCACCTCGCGGAGGATGCGGTAGATCTCGGCACGCGCCCCGACATCGACTCCCTGCGTCGGTTCGTCGGCGACGAGCAGCGCAGGCTCCGACAGCATCGCGCGCGCCATCACGACCTTTTGCTGATTGCCGCCCGAGAGCGCCGAGACGGGCGCCTCGAGCGACGGCGCCTTGACTGCCAGCTCCGACAGCTGGCGCTCTACGAGATCGACTTCGCGGCGCCTGATCACGATGGGGCCGACGGCCAGCCGATCGAGCGCCGTCAGCGCCGAGTTCTCGCGCACGTTGAGGTCGACCATCAGACCCTCGGTCAGCCGGTCGGCGGGCATGTACGCCACGTTCTCCAGCAACGCTCGCCGGGACAAAGGCTTGCCGCCGACGTTGATCGATCCCGTCGACGAGTCGCGTCCGGCGAGCGCACGCAGGAGCGCCGGCTGTCCGTTGCCGATCACTCCGGCGATGCCGACGATCTCGCCCTCGCGCGCGCTCAGGGAGATGTCCTCGAAGCCAGGCCCGCTCAGCCCTTCGACGCGCAGCAACTCCGCCCCGTCGGCGCCGGGACGGTGCTTCGGCGGGAACGTTGCGGCGAGCGTACGTCCGATGATCATCGCGAGCAGATCGCCGTCCGAGATGTCCTTGACCGCTGAGGTTCCCCGCAGCTTGCCGTCGCGAAGAACTGTCACGCGATCGGCAATCTGACGCACCTCGCCGAGCCTGTGCGTGATGTAGACGACTGCCGTGCCTTCGGCCGCGAGGTTCCGGACCGCCGTGAAGAGAAGCTGCACCGAGTCCTGTGAGAGTGGCGCGGTCGGCTCGTCGAGGATCAGCAGACGCGGCGACACGGCGAATGCCTTCGCCAGCTCGAGGAGGTGCCGGCGGGCGACACTCAGGGACGAGACGCGATCCTCGAGATGGCCCAGAAAATGGACATCGTCGAGCAACAGGCGCATGGCCTTCGACGCGTCGGGATCCCGGCGCAGCAGACGGTCGCGGCCGACGGCCAGGAGGATGTTCTCGGCGACCGTCATGTCGGGCAGCAGCGCCGGATGCTGGTGCACGATTGCGATTCCGAGCTCCTGCGCGACCGCCGGCGTCAGCTGGTCGAGAGTCACATCGCCGACCACGATCGTGCCCCCGTCAGGCACGGTCGCGCCCGACGCGACGTTCATCAACGTCGACTTGCCGGCGCCGTTCTCCCCCAGGAGGGCATGGACCTCGCCCGGAAGCACGTCGAACGAGACATCGGAGAGGGCGGCAATCGCGTTGTAGTGCTTCGTGATCCCCAGCATCGACAGCGTCGAGCGAACGGCGGACCCGCCGTTCGAAGCTGAGGTGCTGATGGTTGTTTCGTCGACCACGATGAACGATTTCCGGTCACGAACGTTGCGCGCGACGGCCGAGCCGACCGCCGCGCGCAACTGCGTGAGTGGTGCCTACTTCTTCACCAGCTTGGCCTGCGCCTGGGCCGACAACTGCGCGGAGAGGTAGATGTCGCCCGGCAGGTTCGGGTCGCACTCCACCGGGTGCGGCTGTCCGGTCAGCGAGTTCTCGAACACCGTGTTCGGGAAGTGGGTCGTCGACGGCTTCTTGCCACCGCTGGCCAGCGCCACGGCCCAGTCGATCGCGAGACGCGCGTGATCATTCTGCGTCGACACGGTCATCAGCTTGAACGTCGGATTCGCAGCATGGTTCTTCTTCCAGAAGCACCCGAGCACGTTGCCGTCAGAGGTAGCCAGCGCCGGGATCGTGCGACCGCTCTTCTTGAACTCGGGCAGAGCGCCGACGAGCGACGGGCCGAAGTCCGAGACGATGACGTCGATCTTCGGGAACTTGGCGATATCCGCCGAGAGAACCTTCTGCGTCAGTGCCGGATCCCAGTTCGTCACCTCGAACGGCTGCGCGCCGATGAACTTGTACTTGTGCGTCGGGTCGAGGATCTTGTGGAGGCCCTGGTTCTCCTGGATGCCCTGGCTGTTGCCCTGGGGGCCGCTGATCATGAGGACGTTGCCGCCCTTCGGCAGCACCTGGAGAATCCACTTACCCCACTCTTCTCCCGCCTGGGTGAAGTTGGTGTCGATGAAGACGTTGTAGTTGACACCGGCCTTGCCACCCGGGGTGACGCGATACGGAACCGTGACGACACCGGCCTTGTAGGCACTCGTGAGCGCAGGCAGGATCGCCTTGCCGGCATCCGGGAAGACGACGAGCGCGTTGACACCCTTCGCGACCATCCCCTGGATGTCGGAGATCGCCTTCTGCGTGTTCCCCTGGCCGTCGGCATAGCTCAGCGACGTCACGCTCGGGCATTTGCTCGCCTCGTCGCGTGCGGAAGCGGTCGTCACGAGACGCCAGCTGTTGCCGCCGAAGCCGTCAGTGAGGCCAAGCGTGATCTTCTTCGGGCCGCACCATGAAGGCACGGCTGAAGTCTTCGCGGCCGCCTTCGTCTGCGCTGACGTCGCTGACACGGCGACGAGCGTGACAACGGCACACAGGAGCGAAAACACGAGAAACGCTCCCCGTCTTCTTGTGGTCATCGTACGTGTCCTCCCTTTCTTCGATGATCGTTCACGCCCTTGCCTGAGCCGACGCGCGCGCTAGATGGGCGCGACGCTCGGCGGCCGACGCCCCGATAGGCGTTGCTTGATTGCCCGCCAGTCGACGGTGTAGAGAGCAACTCCGACCGCCAGTGCGGCCGCCTGGACGAGCTGGCGCGTGGCGTAGCTCACGCCGAGCGCGAGCACGAACTGGTCGAGCTGCGACAGGAACAGAGCCGCGATCGCGGTCGCAGCGAGGTTGCCCCGGCCACCGAGCAGCGACGTGCCTCCGAGCACCACCGCTGCGACGGACGGCAGAAGGTAGTTGTCGCCCTCGTGCGACGTCGGCTGATTGACGATGCCCGCGTGCATCAGCGCTGCCAGGCAGTAGAGGAGCTGAGCCCACACGTAGGCCGCGGTCTGATGGCGCTGAACCCGGATCCCGGACGTCCGGGCTGCGACCGCATTCGCGCCGACGCCCTCGAACCGGCGACCCACGGGAGTGAGCTTGACGACGGCCGCAACCACCGCTGTCGCGACGACCGCGAAGTACACCGGGATCGGGATGCCGAGCCAGAGCCCGCCGCCGAGCCGCGCCAGGCGCGCGGTCGTCGTGCGCGGAATGCCTCCCGTGTACCAGAACACCGCGCCGTAGAGCAGCGCGTTCGTGCCGAGGGTTGCCACGATGGGGTTCAGTCGCATCCGGCCGATCACGAACCCGTTGAGCAGACCGGCGCCGATCGCAGCGAGAAACGCGATGCCGATCGCGGGGATCAGCCTCGAATCCACGCCGTTCGGGTAATGCGTCAGGATCACGACGTAGAGCGACAGGCCGCCGGCGACCGAGAGGTCGATACCGCCTTGCATGACGACGAGCGTCTGGCCGAGACCGGCGATTGCGAGCGCCGCGGCGAACGGCAGCATCGTGAGCAGCACTCCTCTGCTCACGCTCGATGACGCGACCACGAGGCTCGTCAGGAACAACGCGATCGTGGCGACGAGCACCGTCGCCAGACCCCGAGAGAGCACCTTCCGCGAGCCACGCGAGACCGCGCTTTGCGACGGGCCACCATCGGCCGTCGGCGTTCCCGGCATCCCCATAGGCGGCGATAGTAACGAGGTGGCGAAGTGTTTACAAGTAGTAAGGTGAACACTTAAGGTTGTGTTCGTCGAAGATGAACACCAACGCGACGGGCGTCACGACCTGCGTCGCGCGAGCAGACAGACGACGAAGGAGGAGCAGAACCAATGACGATCGCCTCGCGCGGCGCGACAATGGCCGTCGACTGGGAGCAGCGAATCGACTTCGGCCGGCTGCGGAGCGAACGGCTCGAGAAAGCGCGCGCGTCCCTCCGCGACTCGTCTCTGGGGGCGGTGCTGCTCTTCGACCAGAACAACATCCGTTACGTCTCGAGCACGCACATCGGCGAATGGGCGCGCGACAAGAGCGCGCGCTGTGTGCTGCTCCCGCGCGAAGGCGACCCGGTGCTCTGGGACTTCGGGTCCGCCGCGAAGCATCACCGCCTGTACGCACCATGGCTTCCGGAGTCGAGCTGGCAGGCGGGAGTCACGTCGATGCGCGGGGCGATGCCACGCGAGACGGGAATGCCTGACGCGCTTGCTGCGCGGATTCATCGCGAGCTCGCCGATCGCCAACTCGCGGACGAGCCGCTCGGAATCGACCTGACCGACATGGAGACGCTCTACTCGCTCCAGCGTCAAGGCATCGAGACTGCCGACGCCCAGCCCGTGATGATGCAGGCCCGCGCGCTCAAGACCGACGATGAGATCGCGCTGCTCGAGCACGCAGCAGCGATCGTCGACGCCGTCTACGAGCAGATCTACCGGATGCTGCGGCCCGGTGTGCGCGAGCACGAGATCGTCGCCGCCGCCATGAAGCTGCTCTTCGAGCTCGGCTCGGAGCAGGTCGAGGCGATCAACGCCGTCTCGGGTGACCGCTGCAACCCGCATCCGCACGTGTTCTCCGACCGCTTGCTGCGCCCCGGCGATCAGGCGTTCTTCGACGTCATCCACTCGTTCATGGGGTACCGCACCTGCTACTACCGCACGTTCAACGTCGGCGGCGTCACGCGCTCGCAGATCGACGCGTACAAGCAGTGCCGCGAGTGGCTCGACGACGCGATCGCCCTCGTCCGCCCAGGCACGACGACCGACCAGATCGCACGCGTCTGGCCGACGGCGCAGGAGCTCGGGTTTCCCGACGAGCAATCCTGTTTCGGCTTGCAGTTCGGGCACGGCCTCGGTGTCGGCCTGTACGAGGCACCGATGATCTCGCGGGTTCATTCGCTCGATCAGCCGACCGAGATCAAGGAAGGAATGGTGTTCGCCCTCGAGACGTACTGCGCGGCCGACGACGGCGAATCTGCGGCGCGCATCGAGGAAGAGGTCGTGGTCACTGCCGGAGGGTGCCGTGTGATCACGAAGTTTCCGGCCGAGGAGCTGCTTGTGTGCGGTACGACCTATGTGCGCGGCGCCGATCTGCTCGAGCGCGACGAATCTCCGGTCTGACCGGGCAAGGGAGATCGAGATGGGACGTGTGCAGGACCGTGTCGTCATCGTCACCGGAGGCGCCGGCGGGATCGGAGCTGCGGCTTGCCAGGCGATCGCGGCCGAAGGTGGCAAGGTCGTGGTCGCCGATCTCAGCGAGGCGGCCGCACGCGCCGTGGCAGACGGGATCGTGGCCGACGGCGGGGTTGCGACGTCGGTCGGCGTCGACGTGACCGACCGTGCTCAGGTGCGGGCGATGGTCGAGACGGCCGTCGAGACCTTCGGCGCGCTCCACGTGATCTTCAACAACGCCGGGATGAACACGCCGCGCGGCTTCATGGACGTCGACGAAACGAACTTCAACGAGATCGTCCGCGTCAACACCTGGGGCGTGATCGTGTGCACGCAGGAAGCCGCGCGCCAGATGATCGCGCAGGGCTCCGGTGGGAAGATCGTGAACACCGGCTCGATCGCGAGCCGGCAGGGCTACTGGGATTTCGTCCCGTATTGCGTCGCGAAGTTCGGCGTGCTCGCCGTCACCCAGGCGACCGCCCGCGGCCTCATCGAGCATGGGATCACGGTCAACGCCTTCGCGCCGGGCGTCGTCGACACCCCGATGTGGGTCGGGCTCAACGAGGACATTCGGGCCATCCACGACCAGCCGGCCGACGCGAACCCAATGCACGACATGGCGGGAGCGACGCTGATCGGGCGGCCCGCGGCGCCCTCGGAGCTGGCGCCGTTCCTGGTCTACCTCGCCTCGGCCGAGTCGGACTACATGACCGGGCAGATGTACATGGTCGACGGCGGACAGATCCTTGTCTGACGCGTCAGCTCAACACACCGACGACCTCACGGAGGAGCAATGAAGGGACTGCATCACGTCGGCATCACGGTGAAGGATCTCGATGCGTCGATTCGCTTCTACCACGACGCTCTCGGCCTCCCGTTCTCGAACGAGCCGAGCCCCTGGTTCGAGGGCGAGGGGTTGGGCGTGGCCGTCGGGGTGCCCGGCGCCGCCCTGCGCCAGGTGAGCCTGCTGCTCGGCGACACGATGCTGGAGCTGCTCGAGTACAGGAGCCCGCCCAGCGACACCGCGGCGCCTCTCAGGTCGAACAACCAGGGGGCCTCTCACGTCGCCTTTGTCGTCGACGACATCGAGGCGAAGAAGGTGGAGCTCGAGGCGAAAGGCATCACGTTCCACAGTGAGGTCAACACGGTCGACGAGGGTGTCCTCGCCGGCTGGCGGTGGGTGTACTTCGACGACCCGGACGGCTATCCACTCGAGCTCGTAGAAGTCGCGTACTACAACGCGGAAGAACGGCGCGCCGGCATAGCGGCGTATCTCGCGTCGCGGTCGTAGCGCTGCGGGCGGGTCGTGGCGCTCATCCCTCCGAATGCCACGACCCGCCCATTGCTCGGCTCCCGTTCTGGCCTGATCTCGGAAAGGCGCGCGTGATACCGTCAGCCATGCCTTGTTCTCAGCGGAACAGCGAATAGACGTTAACGCTCCGTGATCGTCTGTCCGCCTGCGCTGAACAGAGAGGCGTCAAGCTGATGACACAGAACACACGGCTGACAGGCAAGCAGCGGCGCCGGCCCCGAGCGTCCGCCGACGAGCTGGCAAGCGTCGGCAGGCAGGCTCTTCGTGACGATCTGGGACAGCGCCTCCGCAAGGCCCGCGAAGACAAGAAGATTGGGCTACGCGAGCTTGCACGAAGGTTGGGCGTCTCGCCCAGCCTGATCTCGCAGATCGAGACCGGGAAGACCGAGCCCTCGATCAACACGCTATTCGCGATGGTCAGCGAGCTCGAGCTGTCGGTCAACGAGATCGTGTTCGACGCCCGCAAGGAAGCCGAGGCGCCTGCGGAGACGCCCGCTCCCGAGCCTCCGAACGGCGTGGCCATCACTCGCCGGGCCCGGGCAACCACCTCCGCCGATGCGCCCGCGTCACCGGTTCAGCGCAGCACGAACCGCACCTCGATCAACCTCGAATCCGGCGTCAGTTGGCAGCGACTCACCGCCCAGGCCGATCACAACGTCGACTTTCTCTACCTGCGCTACCCGCCGGGAAGCGAATCGACGCCGCCCGACTCGCTGATGCGACATAACGGCACGGAATACGGGTACATCCTGGCGGGAACGCTCCAGGTCTCGATTGGATTCGACACGTACGAGATCGGGCCAGGCGACACGATCGCGTTCGATTGCACCCAACCCCACCGGTTCGCAACGGTCGGCAACGAGACGGTGGAAGCCGTGTGGTTCGTCGTCGGGCGCCGCAACACGCTGTCGATCGACGACTCGGCGCTCGCGCCGTAGCTCTACGAACCGGCCGCGGCGGCGTCCTCCTGCCGCGTCACGAAGCCGGCGTCCTCCAGGCTGGCGGCGCCGGCGTAGTACCAGGCCATGACGACCTCACCGTCGGAGTTGTTCTCGAACCCGTGATAAGCGTTCTGCGGCACGAACACCACCTCACCCGGGCCAAGCTCGACCGCGTCGTCGTCGACGTAAGCAATGCCCGAGCCGGAGATCAGATACTCGACCTCCTCGGCATTCGGATGCCGATGGAGCTCGTGCTTCGACCCCGGCGGGAAGTAGGTGATGCCAAACACGGTATTTGAGGAGCCGACGGTGTCCTTGGTGATCAGCCAGCGGACGTCCATGTTGAGCCAACCACGCTCTGGGATACCTGGACTCGACTCGGTCTCATGAACAGAGACCTTGTACGGATGTTGGTTAACGCTCACGAGCCCTCCGGTGTCCGATTGCCTGAACAGTGTGCGCTGTGACTGTACGAGACGACTGGCGGCGGGTCAAACCTACTTCGAGACCCGCAACCGCATCCTGCGGCGCTGCAAGCATGGCCCACGTGGGAAGTCTTCCAAGGTGGACTCGCGGTGCCGGCCGCGGAGTCCTGCTGCTTGCAACCGGTGTCTCGCTCTATCTGCTGCTCCCGAGCCTCGTCACGGTCTTCTCGTCGTGGCGGTCGCTCGAGCACGTCAACCTGTACTGGGCGGGGCTCTCGCTGCTTGCCGAAGCGGCGAGCTTCGTCTCGCTCTGGCAACTCGACCGGATCGCGCTGCGCGCGCCCCGCTGGTTTCCGATCGCGTGCGCGCAGCTGAGCGGGAACGCGCTCGGCCGCATCGTGCCGGGCGGCGGCGCGACAGCGAGCGCGCTGGCAATCGGCATGCTGCGCCGTGCCGGCTACGAGGTCGGCCGGGCTGCGACGGCGCTCGCCGCCTCGACCGCCCTGCAGATCGCGACCACGCTGTCGCTGCCGCTGCTCGCCCTGCCGGCGATCGTCGGCGGTGCACCGGTCAACAAGAGCCTCGTCACCTCTGCCTATCTCGGGATCGCCGTTCTGGCGCTGCTGCTCACCGGCGGAGCAGTCGCCTTCGTCGCCGACGGGCCTCTTAGCATGGCCGGCCGCGGAGTCGACTGGGCCCTCAATCGGACGATCCGCCGCCGGCGAAACACGGCCGGGCTTCCTGCGAGGCTGCTCGGAGAGCGTGACTTCATCCGCACCACGCTCGGCGAGCATTGGGCGTCGGCTGTTCTCTCGGCCGCAGGAAACGCCGGCTTCGACTACATCGCGCTGCTCTGTGCGTTGCGCGCGGTCGGTGCACAACCCCGGCCTTCGCTCGTCCTGCTCGCCTATACGACGGCGGCCCTGCTCGCGCTCATTCCGCTCACGCCGGGCGGCCTCGGCTTCGTCGAGGCGGGGCTGGTCGGGACACTCACCCTCGCCGGCGTGAACCCGAGCAACGCGCTCGTCGCAACCCTCGCGTACCGCCTCGTCGCCTTCTGGCTGCCGATCCCGGTGGGCGGTGTGGCGTATCTCGCGTTCCGCCGCCGCTACCGCTCGGCAGTTCCACTAGCCTGACTTCTGATGTAAGGTAAGCCTTACACCAGCGAGCTCAAGGAGTCGAGGGAACGTGAACATGCGGCGTGCACAGGGAATAGCTGTCCTGGTTCTGGCGGGACTCACACTCGCAGCCGTCGCGCAGGCGAGCAGCCGCGCGACGACGATCACGGTTTACAGCGGCCAGCATCCGCAAACCGTCGCCGCACTGGTATCAGCCTTCGAGAAGCAGAGTGGCATCAAGGTCGCGGTCAGGTCCGACGACGAGAACGTGCTCGACGCGCAGATCGTGCAGGAGGGCAAGCACTCGCCGGCCGATGTCTTCATCACCGAGAACTCGCCGCCCCTCGAGGATCTGCAGCAGCGGGGACTGCTCTCCCGCGTCAATGCAGCGACGCTTGCGACGACGTCGGCGAAGTACAGCTCACCGCAGAAGCGCTGGATCGGCCTGTCGGCCCGGGTGAGCGTGATGGTCTACAACACGAAGGCGCTGAGCCCGGCGCAGCTTCCGAAGTCCGTCCTCGCCTTCGCCGACCCGAAGTGGAAGGGCAAGCTCGCGCTCGCTCCCACCGAGACCGACTTCCAGCCGCTCGTCACCGCGGTCGCCGCCCGCTACGGAGCGGCGCGCACGGTCAAGTGGCTGAAGGCGCTGAAGAGCAACGCCGGCGATCACACCTACCCCGACAACGAGACGCTGGTCGCCGAGGTCAATGCCGGGCGCGCCGAGGTCGGAATCATCAACCACTACTACTGGTACCGCCTGCGGGACGAGCTCGGCCGCTCGAAGATCCATTCCGCCGAGCACTTCTTCGGCGCGGCCGATCCGGGCTACGTGGTGGACGTGTCGGGCGCCGGCATCCTGGCGTCGAGCTCGCACCAGACCGAGGATCAGAAGTTCCTGGCGTTCCTCGTCAGCAAGCAGGGGCAGGAGATCATCGCCCACGACGAGAGCTATGAGTACCCGCTCGGCTCCGGCGTCGTCACGGCCAAGCCGCTCGCGCCGTTCAAGCAGCTGCGACCCGACTCGATCTCGGTGGGCCAGCTCGGGAACGGCCAGACGGCGATCGACCTGCTGCGCCAGGCGGGAATTCTCTAAGAAGCTCTACCCTCGCCGTCGATGACTGCCACAGCTGCAGCCACGGGCGAGACGCGCCGGCGGTTTCCGCCGTTCGCGCTCGTCGGCGCCGCGACGGTCGTCGCGGGTGCCGTGCTGCTGCCGCTCGTCTTCCTCGGGCTGCAGGCGGTGCAATCCGGGTGGGGCGTCCTCTCGCCGCTGCTGTTCCGGCAGCTGACCGCGACGCTGCTCTGGAACACCGTCCGTCTGACGGTTGCCGTCACCGTGTTGTGCGCGGTGATCGGCGTCGCCGCAGCCTGGTGCACCGAGCGAACGGCGCTGCCGTTCCGCCGGTTCTGGAAGATCGCGCTCGTCCTGCCTCTCGCCGTGCCCGACTTCGTCCTGGGCTACGGCTGGATCTCACTCGCACCGGGCGTGCACGGATATCGCGGCTCGGTGCTCGTGATGACGCTCGGTAGCTATCCGCTCGTCTACCTGCCGGTCGCCGCCGCGCTGCGCAGTGCCGACCCCGATCTGGAGGAGGTCGCACGCGTGCTCGGGCTTGGACGGTTTCGGGCCTTCTGGCGCGTCACGCTGCACCAGATCCGTCCGGCCGTCCTCGGCGGCTCACTGCTGGTCGCGCTGATCCTGCTCGCCGAGTTCGGGACCTTCGAGATCCTGCGCTTCCAGACGTTCACCACCGAGATCTTCACCGAGTTCCAGATCGGGTTCGACACACCGGCGGCCTGCGCGCTCTCACTGGTGCTGGTGCTGATCGGGCTCGTCGTGCTGAGCGGTGAAGCAGCTGCACGCGGCCGGGCAGGCACGGCTCGGCGCGGCCAACTCGGTCGCCCGCCCACCCGCCTGCGGCTCGGCCGGACGACGGTGCCGGTTCTGCTCGGGCTCGCCGGCCTGCTCGGACTGGCGATCGGCGTCCCCGTCGCAGCCCTCGTGTACTGGTTCTCTTCGGGAACCTCGTCGACGCTCCCGTCGGCCTCGATCCTGAGCGCCGCCGGCGCAACCGCGGGTTACAGCGCTGCCGCCGCCGCGGTGGCGACCGTCGCCGCGCTGCCGGTCGCGCTGCTGGTCGAGCGCCACCGGTCGAAGGGAACCGTCCTCCTCGAGCGGTCGACGTACATCGTCCAGGCGCTGCCGGGCCTCGTGGTGGCTCTCGCGTTCGTCTATTTCTCGGTGCGGTACCTGCCGCAGCTCTACCAGTCGAGCACCGAGCTGGTCGCCGCGTACGCGATCATGTTCTTCCCGCTTGCCCTCGTCGCGGTGCGCGCCGGCGTGGCGCAGGCGCCGACCGGGCTCGAGGAAGTGGCGCGCTCGCTCGGGCACGGCCGGCTCTCGGCGCTCGTGCGCGTGACGCTTCCGCTGCTCGTGCCCGGGGCGGTCGCCGGCTTCTCGCTCGTCTTCCTCAGCGCCGCGACCGAGCTCACCGCGACTCTGGTGCTCCACCCGACCGGCGTGACGACACTCGCGACCCAATTCTGGGCGTACACGACGAACTTCTCCTACGGCGCAGCGGCGCCGTACGCGCTGGCGCTGCTGCTTGTCGCCATGCTTCCCGGCGTGCTCCTCGGACGCTGGTTCGAACGTATCGCCGGAAGCGGAGAGACTTGAGCCAGGCAGACAAGCCCGGCGGGATCGCGGTCGCCGTCTCGGGGCTCGAGAAATCGCTCGGCGGCAGGGTCGTCCTGAGCGGCGTCTCGCTCACCGTCGAGACCGGCTCGCTGACGGCGATCCTCGGCGCGTCCGGGAGCGGGAAGACGACGCTGCTGCGGCTGATCGCCGGTCTCGAGCGCCCCGATCGCGGTGCGATCTCGCTGGCGGGACGCATCGTCGACAGCTCGCGGGAGCACACGCCGCCAGAACGGCGCCGCATCGGGTACGTCCCCCAGGAGGGAGCGCTCTTTCCGCACCTGACGGTCGCGGCGAACGTTGGGTTCGCGTTGCGCCGGGGCGGACTGCGACGCGTGTCGGCCGAGAGCAAGCGCGTCGCGGAACTGATCGAGATGGTCGGGCTCGGCGGGTTCGAGCGGCGGATGCCGCACCACCTCTCCGGTGGCGAGCGCCAGCGCGTCGCGCTCGCCCGAGCACTCGCAAACGGGCCCGACATCCTGCTGCTCGACGAGCCGTTCTCGTCGATCGACGCGGAGCTTCGGGCCAGCATGCGCCGCGAGGTCGTCAGCGTGATTCGCCAGGCCGACGCGACCGCGATCCTGGTGACTCACGATCAGGACGAGGCGCTCTCGATCGCCGATCACGTCGCGGTGCTTCAACACGGCACGATCGTCCAGTTCGACGAGCCTGCGTTGCTCTACCGGCGGCCGGTCAACGCGGAAGTGGCCCGGTTCATCGGGCAGGCGAACCTGCTCTTCGGGCGGCTCGAGGACGGCGCGCTCGCAGGCAGCATCGTGCGCTCGATCCTCGGCCCGATCGCCGTCGACCTGGACTCGTCGGTAGCCGGCGGCGCCGCGGTCAGCGTGCTGGTTCGACCCGAGCAGATCGCCGTCGGCGGCGAGTCGCCGGGGGATGCAGGCGAACAGCAGCCACGAGGTGTGGTGATCAGCCGCGAGTTCCACGGCCACGACGTCCTGCTCGGCATCCAGCTCGATCAGCCCGCCTGGGGACTCGCCCCCACCCGCGGCCGCCCGGCCTGGGAGATCCTCGCCCGGCTCCCCGGCGCGGAAGCACCTGCGGTCGGCCAGCGCGTCGAGTTGAAAGTCGAAGGACTCGCGACCGCCTGGCTCACCATTCCCGACTGAACCGGCCGAACGGCCAAGTCCGATCGAGGTCCCTCAACCGCCGTTACACGAACGTGCCGAAAGAGCGACCTCTTCGTGCATTCCCCTGCAAACGAGGCGCCACGAAACGGACACGGCTGGTGGCAGCCGCCTTTTTCGAGCTCCCGCGCGAGTGGCCGGCGCGCGGCTCGCCTCGCCGATGAGATTCTTAGCCGGGACAGGTCCAATGCAGGACCGCGGCGGGGCTAGAGGCCTTCCGCCGGACGAACGTTAGAGAAAGAGAGGGCGCATGCTCGGCCAGATGGTGCACATCGAGATCCCGGCAGACGACACCGCGAAGTCCCAGGCGTTCTGGGGGTCGCTGTTCGGATGGCAGTTCCACGAGGTTCCCGGCCCGTCCGAATACCACATGACCCGCATCAGCGAGAACACGGGCGGGGCGATCACGAACATGGAGCCCGGCAAGCGCGGGACCCGCACCTACTTCGACGTCGACGACATCAACGACGGCGTGGCGCGCGTCCGCGAGCTCGGCGGCGAATCCAGCGACCCGATGCCGGTTCCGAGCATGGGCTGGTTCGCGACCTGCACGGATCCACACGGCAACGAGTTCGGCCTCTGGCAGAACGACGAGGCCGCTCCCGCGCCGACCGAATAGCGCGCGACCGGGCCGGCGGCAGTGGCAGCGCCGCCGGCCCGGTCGACCTACGGATGCGCTGCGAGCTCGAGGTCGGCGATCACGATCTTGTGCATCTTCAGCATCGCGCTCATGACCCGCTGCGACGTCTCGGGGTCGGAGCTGCCGAGCAGAGCGGGCAGAGCCGTCGGAACGATCTGCCAGGAAAGGCCGAACCGGTCCTTCAGCCACCCGCACGGCCCCTCCTCGCCGCCCTCCGAGAGCGTGTTCCAGAAGTGGTCGACCTCTTCCTGGCCCTCGCAGCTCACCTGAAACGAGATGGCCTCGCTGAACGCGAACTGGGGGCCGCCGTTCAGAGCGACGAACCTCTGCCCGTCGAGCTCGAACGTCACGACCATCACGGTCCCGGCGGGTCTCGGCCCTGCTTCCCCGTAGCGGGCGATATCGACGATCCGCGAGTTCGGGAACACCGACGTGTAGAACGTCGCCGCCTCCTCGCCCTCCGTGTCGAACCACAGACACGGGGTCAGCTTCTGCGTGATCTTTCCCACTGCCTCATCCTCCTGTCGGTCGATCTCTCGGCTCTCACTCTCAGACGAATCACGATGCCCCAACTCATCGCCACGCGATGCGCCGGGCGAGGCATGGCCCGTCCGGGCACGGCAATCTCCGCATTTTCCGGGACTATCCGACGGGCGAGCCGTGAATCGGGTCGGCTGTCCCTCTAGGGTGCCACCCGTGACTCACGGGCAGGTTCTCTGATGTTCCGCAAGCACTGGCGCAGCAGTCGGTACTGGCGTTGGCTCTGGCACGACCAGGTCCCCTCCGAGGTGAAGGGGCTGATCGGCGCGGTCGTGATCGTGCTCATGCTCGGCGGTGGCTGGTTCGCCGCCGACCGCCTGTCGACCGCAAGCGCCGGCACGACCCAGTCGGGAGGGGTGCTCACGTTCGAGACGACGGTGCAGAAGGTTGTCACGCTGCGCGAGAAGGGGAAGATCGTCCGCAAGCTCGTGCCGGTCGTGCGCAAGGTCTTCGTGAAGCGCCGGACCGCGTTCAAGACGACGACCGATGTCCAGACGAGCGTGGTCACCCTGAACGGCGGCGTCCGCACCGTCCGCACCAAGGTCGTCGTGCACGTGCCGGTGGTGTCGCGGAAGGTGATCACGGTCAACGGGCAGACGAAGACCGTCATCACGACCCGTCTGGTTCCGACGACCAACATCGAGACCCAGACCAGCACGCTGACCCGGACGCAGACGCAGACTCAGACTCAGACGCAGGTGCAGACGCAGGTTCAGACACAAACGCAGACGCAGACTCAGACCAACAACGTCACGACGACGAAGACCGTCGTCACGACGCAGCCGGTCACCGTCGTGCAGCCGGTCACCACGACCCGCACGGTCACCAGCGTCCAGACCGTCACCACCACCCAGACGGTTCCGGTCACGGTGACGGTCACTCAGACCGACACCGTTACCGTCACCACCTGACGGTCGCGCCCCGGCGCTACGGAACGAGCAGCGCCCCCAGGGCGTCTTCGAGCCAGGTCGTGTAGCGCTTCCGCGACCAGCCCGCGGTCTCGGTGAGCAGGGTGTGCAGCTCGGGACTGGCCAGTGCCCAGACGGTTTCGCCAGCCTCGCGCGGGCTCGTCCGGAGTGCGGTGTTCGCGGCCAGCGCGTCGACGAAGACCCGCAGGTTTCGCTGCCGCGCCTGGTGGAACTGCCGATAGAGCGCGGCGAGCTCGGGATCCGTCTGGGCCGCATCGGCCAGCACCCGCATCAGCGGGCCGGCGCGCTCGAGCCGTCCGGCGATGTCGCCGGCGAAAAGACGAAGCTGCTCCCTGACCTCACCGCTCTCCTGGACCGCGCGTGGGCCGGCCTGTTCGAGAATCGGCGTGCGCTCGTCACCCCGCACCGCTCTCTGAACGAGCTCGGCCAGCACTGCCCGCTTGTTGCCGAACGCCTGGTATACGGTCTCCGGAGCGGTGCCGGCGGCGCGGGCAATCGCGCTCACCGTCGCGCCGGAAAAGCCCCGCTCCACGAGCAGCTCCTGTGCGGCATCGAGGATCCGCGTCCGCGTCTCCTGCGCCTGCTCCTGGCGGCGCTGGGATCGGTAGGCACGACGGGGCTCGACGGGACTCGTCATAATCGATACAGTGATACTGTACTCAATACATCATCTATACGGCGAAAGGACCTCGACATGCTACTCAGCACCTCTGACCATGAGCTCACGGTTCGGCGCTTGATCGAAGAAGGCTTCAACGAGGGCAACCTCGACACGCTCGACGCGCTCACGTCGCCCGACCTGGTCGAGCACCAGGACTTCGGCCCGGCTCATGCTCCAGGAGCCGCGGGCGTCAGAGCGGTGGTCACCTCGCTGCGAAGAGCCTTCACCGACTTCCACCTCGCGATCGACGATCTCGTCGTCGACGGCGACACCGTTTGGCTGCGCATGACGGCAACGGGCGTCAACGACGGCTCGTTCATGGGGCACCCGGCGACGGGCCGGCCGTTCACGATTCAGGTGCTCGACGTCATTCGGCTCGCGGACGGCCGGATGGTCGAGCACTGGGGCGTTCCGGACCGTCTCGGCGCGCTGCTGCAGCTCGGACTCGTCAGTCCACCGGCACGAGCAGCTGCGTGAGTCCCGATGAGTTTGAGGCCTTTCGCCGGTCTTGATTGGCGAGATGGCCGCCTGCTCTCCCGACCCGCGGATGATCGACTGCGACGTGAGCGGGCTGGCCCCCACCGCAGGCACGATCGACGTGCTCGCCGGGCTCCAACTCGCTGCGCGACGGCTCGGGGTGCAGCTGCGGCTGAACGGCGCGTCGGCCGAGCTGCAGGAGCTGGTCGCCTTCTTCGGGCTGCGCGACGCCTTACGCGTCGAGGTGAAGCGGCAGGCCGAAGAGCGGGAACAGGGTCTCGGTGTCGAGGAAGAACGTGAACTCGACGATCCGGCCGGCTGACACCTCGAGCACCTGCAGAGCCCACGGCTCGTAGCCGTCGCCGGTCTCGCTCGGCTTGTACTGGGCGAACGCCGGCGAGCCGTTGGCGGCACGAGTCGGGATGACGCGCGAACCACGGCAGCCGATCCCCGGGCCGAACCACCAGGTGAGGATGTCGTCGCGGCCGCGGAGCCACAGGTCGAACGGCGGCATCGACTGCTGCGCGTCCTCCTGGATGAGCGCCGTCAGCGCCTCGATGTCGTACTGCTCGAACGCCTCGACGTAGCGGGCCAGCATCGCGCTGTCCGCCTCGTCGAGCGCACGAGGTGGATCGGTCGCCGACAGGTCTGTGGCTGCGATGGTCGCGCGCGCCCGCTGCAGCGCACTGTTGACCGAGGCGACACTGGTCTCGAGCAGCTCGGCAACCTCGGTGGCCTGCCAGCGCAGCACCTCGCACAGGATCAGCACCGCGCGCTGGCGGGGCGGCAGATGCTGCAGCGCTGCAACGAACGCGAGCCGGATCGTCTCGCGCGCGACAGCGACGTCGGCGGGATCGCCCTCGGGGGCAACCAGGCTGTCCGGGATCGGCTGGATCCACGTCGCCTCGGGCAGCGTGTTCAGGTGGGCCAGATCCGGCTCGCGCGACGGGCCGAGATCCATCGGCCGCGCTCGCCGCTCCCGGCCGCTCAGCATGTCCAGGCAAACGTTCGTCGCGATGCGGTACAGCCACGAGCGCAGCGCCGCACGCCCCTCGAACCGGTCGTAGCTCCGCCACGCACGAATCAGCGTCTCCTGCACGGCGTCCTCCGCCTCGAACGGCGACGCGAGCATGCGATAGCAGTACGCGGTCAGCTCCGAACGGTGCTGCTCGAGTTTGCCGTCCAGCTCCGCAGCGGACGGGCGGCTCGTGGGTGGCGATTCCTGCACGGTGCTCATCGTATGCTCCCCTTCCCGTCGCATTCCAAACCTCAGTGTTAGACGCAGGAAAACGGGAGAACTCATCGGTGGCCGAGGCCGATCGGCTCAGGGAGTGATGTCCTGGACGTCGCGTGGCGGCGGCACAGCAAGGTCGACCTGCGTTCCGAACCCGGAGTACGCCGCGTTCACCACGATGCGACCGCCGCCGGGCGTGCGGTAGCTGACGTGAACGCGCCGCACGCGTCCGCTCGAGTCGACCCAGAAGTCGGCCTGGAACGGGTGGTCGACATAGTCGCGCCGCACGGCCGCGAGAATGTCCGCTCGGTCTTCGGCGGGCAGCCGCGCAGCGAGCCGGACGAGATCGACGGTGCCGCGAAAATGCGTCGTGCCATCCGCACCGCCGGCCCCGAGCCGCTTGGCGCCCGTGACGCCGTAGACGAGATACGCGGGAGCACGCACGTGCATCAGCTCGTCGGACTCGCTGCTGCGCTGCTTCGCCGTCAAGCGCCGCGTATCGAGCTTCGTCCACGGCTTGACGCTCGGATCGTTCATAGCCGCCTCGACGTCGCCGTTCGTGTACGTGATCGGCCCATCGACGACGAGCTCCTGCGGAATCCCACCGCCGAGCACCAGCTTGTAGATGTGGGCGCTGGGCTTGACGAACGAGACCGTCCCGTTCTCGTCCGCGCTCACGTTGACGCCCCCGATCACGCCGGCCACCGAGAGGGTGAATCGCGCGGTGCCGCTCGTTGTCCGCGGACCCGATCCCGCGAGGCTCGCTGCGGGCACGGACGGGCTGGTCACCGGCGCCACTTTGGCTGTGCTGCCGCACCCTGCGAGCAGCAGGATGAGCATCCCGAGCGCAACTGCCTGGCGCATGCGGCGCATTCTGCCCGCTCCCTAGAGATGAATGGTGACGGCGCCGTCCGGGCGAGGGCGGTCATCCTCCCGGAGGACATCGACGAATGCGGTCGCACTCGCAGACCAGTCGGCCCGCCCGAAGACGGCGACGTCTCGGATCACCCGCGGTTCGAGCCGAAGCACGACGCCGTCGATGCCGGGCAGAACAATGTTGTCGGGCACGAGTGCCGGCCCGAGACCTGCTGACGCGAGCCGCGCCGCACCCTCGGCCTGAGAGGTCCGAACACTGCCCCGCGGACTGAAGCCCGCCGAGCGGCAAACCTCTTCAACGACTCCCGCCAGGCCGTGGTCAGGGTGATAGAGAACCCATTCCCGGTCGGCGAGTGCCGTGAGCGCGACCGACTCGCGCCCGGCGAGCGGATCGTTCCGAGGAACGACGATGACGAGCTCCTCCCATGAGACGATCTCGAGCGGGCCGGTCCACGTGGCGGGGGGCAGCGGCCCGATCGCGAAATCCGCGACGCCCTGCACAACCGCCTCCTCCAACTGCCGGCGGTGCCTGAACTCATGCAGGCGGATCGCAACACCCGGGTAGCGCTCCTGCCAGACCCGGATATACCGCGGCAGCAGACCAACCGCCATCGACAACACCGTCGCCAGCTCGAGCTCGCCGGCCTCGAGCTCGAGAGCCGCCCGCGCGCTCTGACGGCCGCGAGCGACAGCTCGCAGCGCCGTCCTGGCCTCGGGCAGCAGCGTGCGGCCCGCCGGAGTGAGCGAGACGCCTCGTGACAGACGGTCGAGAACCGCACCTTCGAGCTCCTCCTCGAGCGTCCTGATGTGCTGCGAGAGCGACGGCTGGGTGATCCCGAGGCGGCGGGCTCCACGCGTGAACGATCCCTCCTCCACCACGGCGACGAAGCACTCGAGCTGCCGAAGATTCATAGGTAGAACCTATCGATGTGATTGTCATCCTGCCCACTTGACCTATAACGGGCGACGCGCGAGACTCCCCTCGGGTGCGAGCGACGATGCGAGCGACGAGGATCAACCACGTGAGCATCGCCGCCGCCGACCTCGACGAGTCGACCCGTTTCTACGAAGAGATCTTCGGCATGGAGCGCATTCCGACTCCGACATTCGCCGATCCGGTCCAGTGGCTGCGCGTCGGCGACCTGCAGCTCCACCTGTTCCTCGACGCAAATGCGCCCCCCGCCCGTCACCACGTCGGCATCACGATCGATGACTTCGACGCCGCCTACCAGGCCGTGAAGGCATGGACATCCGGCGAGTTCGGCTGGCAGCTCGTGGAACTGCCTTCCCGGCAGGTCCAGCTCTATTTCCGTGACCCCGCCGGGAACCTGATCGAGCTCAATTGGCCCGATGCCGACCTCCTCGACCGTTCGCGATACCCGGAACTGCAGCGCCTCGCCGATCACATACCGCAGTCGCCGGAATCGCAGGGCGCGGTCCTGTATCTCGAGAACACACGGTGAGCGGCTCGATCGCCTCACCGAGACTCGGGCGGGCATACGCGTTGCAGGCCCGGGCCGCCCGCACCGCCGGCTGGGCGCTGCTGGGCGTCGTCCTCGTCGTACCCGTGATCTGGGTGCTGTTCCTGGCCCCGACGACGGGCGGCTGGGCGACATCGTTCGGCTCCGCAGTGCACGACCCGAAGGACTTTCTGATCACCCTGCTGAACGGCGTGACCGCCGCAGCGCTGTACTTCGTCGTCGCGAGCGGCTTCACGCTCATCTTCGGGCTGATGCGTGTCGTCAACATGGCACACGGCGCCTTTTTCCTCTTCGGCGGTTACGTCGCGCTCAAGCTGCAGCGGCATTTCGTGGGCGAGGGTGGCTCGTTCGGCTTGACGAGCTCGCAGGTCAACCTCACCCACTGGATCGTTCCCGCGCTCGTCGGCACCGTTGTCGTCGCCGCGATGGGCCTCATCATGCAGCAGCTCTTCCTGCGCTGGAACCAGGGCCAGGACCTGCGCCAGGCGTTGATCACCATTGCGATCTCGATCATCCTCGCCGACCAGATGCTGGCCCACTTCGGCGGAGTCGCCGAGGACATCGCGTGGCCGCGGAACATCGACACCTTCACGAACCTCCGCGTCTCGGGGATCCAGTACACGACGACCCGGCTCTTCATCCTCGGCATCGCGCTCGCCATCGGGATCCTGCTCTGGTTCTGGCTCAAACGAACGCGGGCCGGAATGGTGATCCGCGCGGGCGTCGACGACCGCGCGATGGTGTCGGCGCTCGGGATCAACATCCAGAGGACCTTCGCCGTCGCGTTCATCGTCGGCTCCGCTCTGGCGGGCCTCGGCGGCGTCATCGGGGGCTCGTTTGCGAGCCTCGCCCCCGGCGTCGACGCAAACTGGCTGCTCTATTCCCTGGTCGTGGTGATCATCGGCGGCATGGGGTCGCTCGCCGGGGCCGCGATCGGCTCGCTCCTCCTCGGCGTCACGACCAATTTCGCCGCGGCCTACCTCCCCGAGAATTACACCTACTACTCGATCATCTTCACGTTCGTGCTCGTGGCGATCGTCCTCGCCGTGCGGCCTCTCGGTCTGTTCGGGAGGCCCGCGTGAAGAGCTTCGCGTGGACGCCTGACCGGGTCGCTGCAGCGTTGGCGCTCATCTTCGCCCTGATCGCACCGGAGCTGGTCTCGAGCTACTGGATCAGCGCGCTCCTCACCCAGGCGCTCTTCCTCGGCATCGTGGCGGCGAGCCTCATCTTCCTCTCCGCCTACGGCGGCATGCTCTCGTTGGCGCAGGTCTCGGTCTACGGGATCGCCGGCTTCGTGCTTGGGAACGCCACGACCAACGGCAACACGAAAGGCTTGAACCTGGGCTGGAATCCCTGGTGGGGGGTGCTGCTCGGGATCGTGATCGCCGTCGGCGCGGGACTCCTCTTCGGAGCCCTGGCCAGCCGGAGCATCGGCATCTACTTCCTGATGATCACGCTCACCTACTCGGTGATCGCCAACCTCTCGTTCGGCCAGGTGACGGACGTGTCGGGCTTCGGGGGAATCAGCGGGATCTCGACGCCTCACCTGATCGGCAGCGCCGACGCCCACCAGAACCGGCTCTACTACGTGGCCCTCGGGGTGGCCCTCGCCGTCTACGCACTGCTCCGCTACATCGTGCGGACACCGTTCGGGATGACCCTGCAGGGCCTGCGCGACGATCCGGTGCGGATGGCCTCGCTCGGGTACAACGTCGTCCTGCACCGGACGATCGCGTTCGGGTTCGCCTCGTTCATCGCGGCGATCGCAGGTGTGCTCTTCGTCTGGTGGAACGGCCACATCGACCCGACGTCGATCGGCCTCGCGAACACGATCAACGTGCTCGTCATCGCGGTCGTGGGGGGTCTCTACCGCATCGAAGGCGCCTGGGTCGGCGCCGTCTTCTTCGTCGTTCTCAACAACTACTCGCAGCAGATCAGCTTCATCGGCCCGCGGTTCGCCTCGCTGATCGGCGCGATCTTCCTCGTCATCGTGCTCGTCTCACCCGGAGGGCTCATGGGTCTCTGGGAGAGCGCGGTTTCGATTCTCTCGGGGCGGCGCCGGGGCCCGACAGCAGCCCAGGCCGAGCCCACTGGCTGAAAGGAGGTCTGCACTACGAACACCCCAACGGCGTCCCCCAAGCAAATCTCTTGGTGTGTTTTGCAGGCCGTAGAGCAATTCAACCGGTTCGAAAGGAGGAGGGCATCGGAATGAGTGCTCTCAAACGGAAGTGGAAGCTGGTTTCGCTCGTTGCGCTGGTGGCGGCGGTCGCCGCCGCACTCGCAGCGACGACGGCGACCGCCCGCACCTCGGCCGCAACGCCGATCAAGATCGGTGTGCTGTCCGACTGTCAGGGTGCGTTCGGCTCGTTCGACAACCAGGACCTCGCGGGCGTCGTCACGGCGATCTCTCAGTTCGCAGGCGGCAAGGCTGTCAACCCGAACAAGCCGCGTGCGGGCTGGACGGGCGCCTCGATCAACGGGCATCCGTTGCAGCTGGTCGGCATCGGCTGCTCGAACGACAGCGCGGACAAGGCGATCTCCGAGACCAAGCGGTTGATGGAGCAGCTGGGAGCGGACATCATGATCGGCCCGCTCTCGGGTGACGAGTCGATTGCCGTCGCCAACTACGCCAAGCAGCATCCCACGAAGACGTTCGTCGACGGCGCCGCCGGCGCTCAGGACACGACGCTGAAGGTTCGTGCGCCGAACTTCTTCCGCTTCAACGGTGACGGGGCCATGTGGAATGCCGGCCTCGGCGACCTCGCCTACCACAAGCTCGGCTGGAAGACGGCGGCCGTGGTCTCGGACGACTACAGCTTCGGCTGGACGTCGACCGCGGGCTTCATCGCCGAATTCTGCGCGGTGGGCGGCAAGATCACGAAGCGGGTCTTCCCGCCGCTGAACACGACCGACTACTCCTCCTACGCCCAGCAGCTGCCGACGAATGTCGACGGTACGTTCGTGGCGGTCGGCGGAGCCGGTCTGATCCCGTTCCTGAAGGCCTATGAGCAGGCTCACGGCCCGATCGACGGCAAGAAGTTCATCGGCAACCTGTTCTGGGGCACACCGGGCGAGTTCCAGCAGCTCGGTACCCGCGTCGCCGGCGCGTACGTCGGCGGTGCAGGGACAGCGGGCGACCTCGCGACTCCTGCTGCGAAGGCCTACAACGCCGAGGTCGGCAAGGTCTTCAAGACGATCCCGCCGTACGGCGCGGCTGCTCCTCAGGCCTCGTCGACGTTCACCTACGGCTACTACGTCAACACCTGGGGCCTGCTTGAAGGCCTGAAGGCGGTCGGCGGAGACATCTCCGGCGGCGAGAAGTCACTGCAGGCGGCAATCGGAAAGGTGAAGCTGGCCACGCCGTACGGCCCGCTGCACCTGGATGCGAACCGCCAGGCCGTGATCAACGTCTTCTACCAGCAGCTGTACCTGAAGGCCGGAAAGCTGGCGATCAAGACCGTCGGCGAGGTCCCGGGCGTCACCCAGACGTTCGGCGGAACGTTCAGCCCGACCACACCGGCCCCGGGCCGGACGGCACCTGCGTGCGTGAAGCGCAGCCTGCCGTGGATCGGCAAGGAGATCGTTCCCAAGGTCACCGGCTAGCAACGAGCGGTGCAGTAACGCGAGTGACGCAGGAAGCAGTACCCGAACACGCCGAGCCGATCCTCCGCCTGCGGGGGATCGGCCGGCGCTATGGCGGCCTCCACGCCGTGCGTGACGTCGATCTCGACGTCGCGTACGGCGAGAGGCGTGCCATCCTGGGTCCGAACGGGGCCGGCAAGACGACGCTCTTCAACGTCATCTCGGGCGACGTTCCGCCGAGCTCGGGCTCGATCGAGTTCCGGGGGCTCGACGTCTCGCCGCTCCCGCCCCGCGCCCGGGCGAAGCTCGGAATGGGACGGACGTACCAGAAGTCACGTTCGTTTCTCGGCCTGACGGTCGTCGACAACCTCTACCTCGCCGTCCTCGGCGTGCAGAAAGGCCACCTGCGCCCGATCGTGCTGCGCAAGCGCGACGGCGAGCTCCGCGAGCGCGCGGCCGAGCTCGCCCGGTTCGTCGGCCTGGAGGGCCGCGAGCGAGCGCTCGTCGGGTCGCTCTCGCACGGCGAGCAGCGGCAGCTCGAGATCGGTATGGCGCGCGGCTCGAATCCGACGCTGATGATGCTCGACGAGCCTGCGTCCGGACTTTCGCGCGGTGAGCGGGTCGCGCTCACCGAACTCCTGCTCCAGCTCGACCGGTCGATCACCCTGATCCTGATCGAGCACGACATGGATGTCGCTCTGCGGGTCGCCGAACGGGTGACGATGATGCACGAAGGCGGTGTGATCGTCGAGGGAACGCCCGACGAGATTCGCGCGAACCAGACCGTGCACGACCTCTATCTGGGCAGGGGGTACCAGCCGGGTGCCTGACTCCTTGCTCGTGGTCGAGGGCGTGAGCGCGTTCTACGGAACGGCACAGGCGCTCGAGGACGTAACGTTCTCGCTCGACGGCGGCGCGACCGCCATCGTCGGTCGAAACGGCATGGGCAAGACGACGCTGTGCAACGCGATCGTCGGTGTACCGCCTGCACGGGTCACGGGCTCGATCCGCTTCCAGGGCAAGGAGCTGGTCGGCAGCGCGTCGTACAAGATCGCCCAGCTCGGCATCGGCTACGTCCCGCAGGGCCGTCGCCTGTTCCCCTCGCTCTCGGTCGACGAGCATCTGCGGATGCTCGGTACGCGCAACTCCTCGAAGCGGTGGACGGTCGAGCGCATCTACGAGCTGTTCCCGCGGCTCGCCGAGCGCAAGCGAAACGGCGGCGCGCAGCTTTCCGGCGGGGAGCAGCAGATGCTCGCGATCGGTCGCGCTCTCCTGACGAACCCGACGCTCGTAGTCATGGACGAGCCTTCCGAGGGCCTTGCGCCGGCGATCATCGAGCACCTGATCGAGACCTTCAAGAAGCTCGAGGCGGAGGGTCTCGCGATCCTGCTGATCGAGCAGAACCTCGGCATGGCGACCGCGATCGCCGACCGGCAGCTCGTGATGGTGGCAGGCGGGATCGCCGCCGAGACGACGGCAGCTGCGCTCTCGACCGACATGGAGCTGCAGCGCCGGTATCTCGGTGTCGAGCCGCTCGCGGAGCGCGGTTAACAGTGGGGCGAGATTAAGCAGTGGAGCGCAGGTAGGCGATGGCGACGGTCGTCCTGGTCGGGACGCTCGACACGAAGGGCGTCGAGTACGCCTACCTCCGCGAGCGGCTGCTCGAGCACGCCGTCGACGTTCTGGTCGTCGATGCCGGCATTCACGAGCCGGTCGGCCTCGCGCCCGATGTCGCGCGAGGCGACGTCGCCCGCGCCGGCGGAGCCGATGCCGCAGAGCTGGCGTCGCGCGGCGACCGGGGGGCAGCCGTCGAGGCAATGGCCGCTGGAGCCGAGGAAGTGGTTCGCGGCCTCTACGCCTCGGGCAGACTCGACGCGATCCTCGCTCTGGGCGGCTCCGGTGGCTCGGCGATTGCAACCCGCGCGATGCGCGCTCTGCCCGTCGGCGTCCCCAAGGTGATGGTCTCGACGGTCGCGTCGGGCGACACACGACCGTACGTCGGAGCCGTCGACGTGACGATGATGTACTCCGTCGTCGATATCGCAGGCGTCAACCGCGTCTCCGCGCGCATCATGACGAACGCCGCGGCCGCAGCCGCAGGCATGGCGCTGGCTGCGCCTCCCGCCCTCGAGGCCAAGCCGCTCGTTGCCGCAACGATGTTCGGCGTGACGACTCCGTGCGTGACCCGCGCGCGCGAGCGCCTCGAGGAGCTCGGCTACGAGGTGCTGGTGTTTCACGCCACGGGGGCCGGCGGGCAATCCATGGAGGCGCTGGCCGCGGGCGGGTTTCTGGCGGGCGTCCTCGACGTGACGACCACGGAGCTGGCAGACGACCTGGTCGGCGGTGTCCTCTCCGCCGGCCCCGACCGGCTTCGGGCGGCGGGCGCGGCCGGCCTCCCCCAGGTCGTCTCCCTCGGCGCTCTCGACATGGTGAACTTCGGACCACGCGAGACCGTGCCCGCCGAGTTCGAGGGGCGGAACCTGTACGTCCACAACGCGACCGTCACGCTGATGCGGACCACCCCCGAAGAGTGCTCCGAGCTCGGCCGCCGGATCGGGAGCAAGCTCTCGGCGGCGACCGGCCCGACAGCTCTGTTCATCCCGCTCGGCGGCATCTCGATGATCGCCGCGCCGGGCCAGCCGTTCCACGATCCCGCGGCCGACGAAGCGCTGAACTCGGGGCTGCGGGAGACACTCGAGCCGTCGGTCGAAGTGCACGAACGGCGTGAGGAGATCAACGACCCCGCGTTCGCCACGGCGATGGCCGACCGGCTGCACGAGCTGATCGAGGCTCAGTTGATCGAGGCTCAGTTGATCGAGGCTCGGCGGTGACGCGCGCAGAAGCGCTCGCCCGGCTTCGCGCCCAGGTCGCCGCAAGCCGTCCGATCATCGGCGCGGGCGCCGGAACGGGACTCTCGGCGAAGCTCGCCGAGACCGGCGGCGCAGACCTGATCATCATCTACAACAGCGGCCGGTACCGCATGGGCGGGCGCGGCTCACTGGCGGGCCTGATGCCGTACGGCGATGCGAACGAGATCGTCGTCGACATGGCGCGAGAGGTCCTGCCCGTCGTCCGGGATACCCCTGTCCTCGCCGGTGTCTGCGGCACGGACCCCTTCCGCCTGATGCCCGTCTTCCTCGACGAGCTTCGCCGCATCGGCTTCAGCGGCGTCCAGAACTTCCCGACGGTCGGTCTGATCGACGGCACCTACCGGATCGGTCTCGAGGAGACCGGGATGGGCTACGGACTGGAGGTCGACATGATCCGGCTCGCCCGCGAACGCGAGTTCCTCACTGCACCGTATGTCTTCAACGAGGACGACGCGACCGCGATGGCGACGGCCGGCGCCGACGTGCTCGTGCCGCACATGGGGCTCACCACCGGCGGCGCGATCGGCGCAACGACGGCGAAGACCCTTGCCGAATGCGTGCCGCTGATCCAGGCGATGCACGACGCAGCGAAGCGCGTCAATCCGGAGATCCTCGTGCTGTGCCACGGGGGCCCCATCGCCGAGCCCGACGACGCCGCGTACGTGATCGCCCACACCGAAGGGATCGTCGGGTTCTTCGGCGCCTCGTCGATGGAGCGCCTTCCGACCGAGACCGCGATGACCGAGAACATGCGGCGCTTCAAGTCGATTCCCGTCTAACCAAGGAGAGAGATGAGCAGGTTCGTGAAGCTGTCGGAGGTCGAGCAGGAGCACTTCGACTGGGGCACGATCGGCTGGCGCGCGCGCCCCGCAAACACCGGCGCCCGAAAGATCGTCGTGATGGACGTCACCCTGGAGCCCGGCGAAGGCCATCCGTTCCACCGGCACGACGGCCAGGAGGAGATGATCATCGTCACCCAGGGCCAGATCACGCAGTTCATCGAGCTCGAGTCGACGACCCTCGACACGGGAGATTCCGTGTACATCGACGAGGGCATCGTCCACGCCTCGTACAACGACGGCACGGAGACGGCGCAGCTGCAGGTCGTGATCGGGCCGTCGCTGGGAGACGAGGGCTACGGGCTGGTCGACGTCGCGGGCGAGGAGCCGTGGGCCTCGGTGCGCTGAGGGCGGGCTCTAGCGGCGGGCACGAGCGAGGACGTCGGCAGCGCCGATGCCCCTGATCGAGGCGTCGATCAGTTCGACCGGATGAAACGCCGGCAGCGGCCGGCCCGCGCGGCGCAGCGCCGCCGTGACCTGCAGCAGACAGCCGGGATTGCCGCTCGCATACGCGTCCGGCTCGGTTGCGAGGACGTGCTCGGCCTTCCGCCGCCCGAGCTCGCGCGCGGCGTCCGGCTGCACGAGGTTGTAAAGGCCGGCGCTGCCGCAGCAGATCTCCTGCTGGGCGGGCTCGAGGACGGTGAGGCCGGGGATCTCCGCCAGCGCCGCGCGCGGCTCGGCCTCGATCCGCTGCGCGTGCTTCAGGTGGCACGAGTCCTGGAACGCGACCCTCAGCTTCAACGGATGGCGCTCGGCCCGGGCGGCATTGGCCTTTACGACCATGAGCGGGCTGCCGAGCAGCTCCGAGACGTCGACGACGTTCGCGACACCGTGATCCTTCAGGTGTGAGCCGCAGCCGGCGGCGTTCGTGACGATGTAGTCGTAGCCGCCGAGCTCCCGCTCGAGCTCGCGCGCGCGGGCCACGCCCTCCGGTGACCGCCCGGCATGAGCGTGGAGCGCCCCGCAACAGCCTTGCGCCCGAGGGACGTGCACGTCGTAGCCGTCGGCCGCGAGGACGCGCGCAGTGGCGGCGTTGACGTCGCCGAACACGACGCTCTGCACGCAGCCGGCGAGGACGGCGACACGCGGGCCCGATCCGGGCAGATGCACGGGCGGCCAGGCCGGGCTCAGCCAGGGCGGCGCCACGGCGGCCAGCGGGCGGAACGGGCCGGGAGCGGGCAGGCGGCGCAGCGCGAGGGCGGCGCGAAGACGCCGCCGGTGCGGGAAGACGCCGAAGATGAGGGCACGTAGAAGGCGCTCTCCAGCCGGCCGCCGATGGTGCTCCTCGACGTAGTCGCGCGTCTGCTCGATCAGCCGGTCGTACTTGACGCCCGACGGGCAGGCGGGAACGCACGCCATGCAGCCGAGGCACCGGTCGAAGTGCTCGGCGACGGTGTCGGTGAGCGGAATCGTCCCGTCGACCAAGCCGCTCATCAGGTGGATGCGCCCTCGGGGCGAGTCCATCTCCTCGTGCCAGAGGGTGTAGGTCGGGCACGACGGCAGGCAGAAGCCGCAGTGGACGCAGTCGGCGATCAGTTCGGGCTGCATAAAGCCTCCAGCACTCGGCCGGCCAGAGGGCTCCAAGGCTGTTCCACCCGTTCAGCCACATACGCGACGCGCGGACCGGGACGAACCAGCGGCGCGGGACTCCCATCCCAGCGCACGCGTCCGGGCAGCCCGGCCTGGAGCGCGCGCAGTTCGTCCCACGGCTCCGCATCGGCGCCGCCAAGTGTCGCCGCCTGGGCAGCAACGGACGCTGCGGCTCCCTCGAAGAGGACGTACGTCCGGCCCTCGGCCACATCCACGGCGCTCGGCACGAGCTGGGAGCCGTGGACGTCGCGCCAGCGGTCGCCGGCCAGAACGATCGTGCGCCCGGCGGCCGGCTGCGGGTGCAGCCGCAGCGCGACCCGTTCGACGTCCCCGAGCCGCCCGCGCGAGCCGCAGAAGAGCTTTCCCAGGTCGTAGCCCGCGACGTTCTTCACGACCTTGCCGCCCGAGCTGGCACGCAGCCCGTCGGGCAGCACGACGGTGACGCCGATCACCAGGTCGCGCATCGTGCCGAAGCGGTGACGCAGCGGGCCGGAGAGGTCGTCGAGCAGGCACTCGCCGAGCGTCGGGTCGCCGGGCGGGTCGAGGGAGAGGCGCTGGCCGTGTGCAGCGAGCGACGCCTGGAGGTGCGAGAGCCGCATGCCCGCCTCGACGACGCAGGTCAGGTCGCCAGGCTCGTGCTCGAGAATCCGTGGCTCAGAAGCGGTCTGCAAGCCCGGCCTTCTCGAGTGGATGCATGCGGTACGGGCCTGGTACCTCGCCGCAGAGCCGGGGCGTCGGGAAGACCTTCCCGGGGTTTGCGAGTCCTCGCGGGTCGAAGGCCCGGCGCAGACGCTGCATCGCCTCGAGGTCGTCCGCGCCGAACATCAGCGGCATCGCGCAGGCCTTGTCGCTGCCGACCCCGTGCTCGCCGGTGATCGAGCCTCCCGCGTCGATGCAAGCCTCGAGAATCTGCCCGGCAAGCAGCTCCGCGCGCTTGGCCTGGCCCTCGATGCGGCCGTCGTAGAGCACCAGTGGGTGCAGGTTCCCGTCTCCCGCGTGGAAGACGTTGCCGACGCGCAGGCCGTGCTCCTGCGAGAGCTCGTCGATTCGGCGGAGAACCTCGGGCAGCTTCGTGCGGGGAACGACACCGTCCTGTACGTAGTAGTCGGGGCTCACGCGGCCCATCGCCGCGAAGGCAGCCTTGCGCCCGCGCCACACCGCAGCGCGGTCGGTGGCCTCGGAGGCGATCCGAACCTCGCGGGCGCCGTTCGCGGCGCACAGGGCCTCGATCCGCAGGAGATCCTCCTCGACCTGCGCCGTCGGCCCGTCGAGCTCGACGATCAGTACGGCGCCACAGTCCGGCGGGTAGTTCGCGTTCACTGCGGCCTCGGCCGCCTCGATCGTGATCGCGTCCATCATCTCGATCGCGGCGGGCAAGATCCCCGCGGCGATCGTGCCCGAGACGGCCGCTCCCGCAGCGTCCGTGTGCTCGAACCCGGCGAGCACCGTCCGCACGCTCTCGGGGGCCCGCAGGATCCGCAAGGTCAAGCGGGTGGCGATGCCCAGCGTTCCCTCCGAGCCGACGAAGACACCGAGGAGACCGGGCCCTTCGTCCCACACCGAGAGCTCGACGAGCTCGCCGTCGGGGAGCACGACGTCGGCGGCCAGCACGTGGTTGACGGTGAAGCCGTACTTCAGGCAATGGGCGCCGCCGGAGTTCTCGGCGACGTTGCCGCCGATCGTGCAGACCTGTTGCGACGAGGGGTCCGGGGCGTAGTAGAAGCCGAGCGGCGCGACCGCCTTCGTCACGTCGAGGTTCGTGACGCCGGGCTCGACGACGACCTGCCCGGAATCGGCGTCGACTTCGAGGATCCGGTTCATGCGGGCCAGCGAGATCACGATCCCTTCGGCAACCGGAAGCGCACCGCCCGAGAGCCCGGTACCGGCGCCGCGCGCCACGAAGGGAATGCTCTCGCGATTGCAGAGCCGCACGACTGCCTGCACCTCGGCGGTCGTCGCCGGCAGCACAACGAGCTCGGGAACGACGCGCCGGCCCGTCAGCCCATCGCACTCGTAGGTTCGCAGCTGCTCCGGCTCGCGAATCACGTCCGCCAGCGCTGCGAACTCCTGGACGAGCGCTGGCCCCATCACCGCAACGCTAAAGCATCGTAGGATCGACGGTAGAGATCTTGCGAATCACCGTCCCTCGCTGAGAAGGAGTCGCCATGGCACGCCCCGTCACCCTCTTCACCGGCCAGTGGGCCGATCTGCCGCTCGCAGAGCTCGCGGCAAAGTGCGGCTCTCTCGGGTTCGACGGACTGGAGCTCGCCTGCTGGGGCGACCATTTCGAGGTCGACAAGGCGCTTGCCGACGAAACCTACGTGCGGTCGCTGCGGGGGCTGCTCGAACGCCACGAGCTCGGCGTGTGGGCGATCGGAGGCCACCTGGTGGGTCAGGCGGTATGTGACCCGATCGACGGACGCCATCGCGCGATTCTGCCGCCCCAGGTGTACGGCGACGGCGATCCGGAAGGCGTGCGGCGGCGGGCCGCGGACTGGATGAAGGACACCGCCCGGGCGGCTGCCCGGCTCGGCATCACCCAGGTCAACGGCTTCACGGGGTCGTCGATCTGGCATCTGCTCTACTCGTTCCCGCCGAACGACTTCGATGAGATCGCCCGTGGCTACGAGGACTTCGCCGAGCGCTGGAACCCGATCCTCGATGTCTTCGACCAGGAGGGCGTCCGCTTCGGGCTGGAGGTCCATCCGACGGAGATCGCGTACGACTTCGTCACGACGCGCCTCGCGCTCGACGCCGTCGACAACCGCGAGGCGTTCGGAGTCAACCTCGACCCGAGCCACTTCGCCCACCAGAGCATGGACACCGCCCAGTTCGCGCTCGAGTTCGCGAACCGGATCTACCACGTGCACGTCAAGGACTCGAAGAAGCGTCTCGACGGCAGGCGGTCGATTCTGGGCTCGCACCTGAACTTCGGCGAGGAGGCACGCGGCTGGGACTTCGTCTCCCCGGGTCACGGCGACGTCGACTTCGAGGAATTCTTCCGCGCCCTGAACCGGATCGGCTACCAGGGTCCGCTCTCGATCGAATGGGAGGACAGCGGGATGGATCGCGACTGGGGCGCCGCGGACGCGCTCGCATTCGTCCGCCGCACCGACTTCCCGGCATCCGACATCGCCTTCGACGCGGCCATGCAGAAGGCGGGGTCATGACGGAAGGTGGGATCGGCGTTCAGGTCGCCGAAGGGCCGGCCGAGCAGATCCCGGAGATCGGGGTGGGCATGCTCGGGTACGCCTTCATGGGCAAGGCGCACGCGAACGGGTACAAGACGCTGTCGTACATGGCGTGGCCGCCCGCGCTCGTGCCACGGCTGGTCTCGATCGCAGGGCGAGACGGGGGTGCGGTTCGCGCCGCGGCCGCCCGCTACGGCTTCGAGCGGTTCGTGACCGACTGGCACGACCTCGTCGCCGATCCCGAGATCCAGCTGTTCGACAACACGGGGCCGAACAACCTCCATGCGGAGCCGACGATCGCCGCGGCAGAGGCGGGCAAGCACGTCTTCTGCGAGAAGCCGCTCGGCCGGACTGCGGTGGAGAGCTACGAGATCTGGCAGCGCGTCGCGGCCGCCGGCGTCAAGCACATGACGGCGTTCAACTACCGGTTCGTGCCGGCGGTGAGGCTCGCACGCCAGTTGATCGACGCGGGCGAGCTCGGCGAGATCCACCACTTCCGAGGCCGCTACCTGCAGGAGTGGGGCTCGACCACCGACCTGGCGTGGCGGTTCGAGCGCGAGGCTGCGGGGTCCGGCGCCCTCGGCGATCTCGGAGCGCACGTGATCGACCTCGCGCGCTACCTGGTCGGCGAGATCTCGGCGGTGTCGGCTGCGACGCGGACCTTCATGCCGGGACGTGAGGTCGACGACGCGTTCGAAGCAGTCGCGGAGTTCTCGGCGGGCGCGATCGGCACGATCGAGGCCAGTCGCTTCGCACCGGGGCGCAAGAACGCCTTCAGCTGGGAGATCAACGGCTCCAAGGGCTCCATCGCGTTCGAGCTCGAGCGGTTGAACGAGCTCCAGTGGAGCGAAGGGACGAAGGGATTCCGCACCGTGCTCGTCTCCGAGGCCGAGCATCCGTTCTGGAGCTGGTGGTGGCCGCATGGTCACATCATCGGCTGGGAGCACACGTTCGTGCACGAGCTCGCCCATCTGCTCGACGCGATCGCGAACGACTCCGAGGTCGGACCGCACGGAGCGACGTTCGAGGACGGCTATCGCGCCTCCGAAGTGTGCGACGCGATCCTCCGGTCGGCTGCCTCCGGCCGGCGCGAGGCGGTCACCTATCGCTAGCTAATCGACGGCCGCAACGGCCGTGCGCGGTCTCAGCGCGCCGTGGTCGGCCGGCAGGAAGAGCGTGACGAGCACCCCGAGGGCAGGCCCGGCGGCTGTCGCGATCAGTGCGGCCCTCAGATCGACGGCGTCGGCGATCGCCCCGAGCGCGACGGCCGCAATCCCACCCAGCCCGGTGGCCAGGCCGACGGACATGCCCGACGCCATCGCGATGCGGCTCGGCAAGTACTCCTGGCTGAGCACGATCGTGACGCCGAAGGTGCTGACGATCACGGCTCCTGCGGTGCACACTGCGATCGCGCCGACAATGCCCGCCGGCCGCGACATACAGCAGGATCAGCCCGGGCGTCAGCAGCATGCTCCCGAGGAGCACCAGCCGGCGCCCCAACCGGTCGGCGAGCGGCCCCGCGCAGAGCGTGCCGACGACGCCCGCCAGCAGGACGAGCGACAGAAGCGTGTTGCCGTACGACTTGGAATGGCCGCGCGAGACCTCCCAGAGCGGGACGAACGTGAACAGGCCGTAGTAGGCGACGCTGCGGAGGCCGATCAGCACGAGCAGCCACTTGAACGCGCCCGGCTGGTCGGCGGCCGGCCCGGCACCCGCGTGTGCGGAGCGGCTGCTGCGGACGTGCGCCAGGTGGCCGTACTCGCGCAGGAGGACCCCGCCGATCACGAGGCCGGGGATGACGAGGAAGAGCCCGCCGTTCAGCCCGAGCGGCACGATTGCGAAGTTCGCGAGCAGAGGCCCGAGCGCGAAGCCGACGTTGCCCCCAGTGGCGAAGAACGCCATGCCGCTGGCTCGCCGGGCGCCGCTCGCATGACCCGCCACCTTCATCGCCTCGGGGTGAAACGCGCCGACGCCGAGCCCCGAGATCCCGACGAGCACAAGCAGGAGGGCGTAGTCCGGCGCGATCGTCGCGAGGGCAATCCCGATCCCGGCAACCACCACGCCAGAGGGCATCAGCCAGACCGCGCCTCGCTTGTCCGACCAGTTGCCGAAGATGGGCTGAGCCACCGAGGATGTGACCGTCGCGACCAGCACGACGGCGGCCGTCATCGTGTACGACAGATGCAGGACGGGCTTCAGGAAGACCAGGATCGCGGGCAGCGCGCCCTGAGCGAAATCCGCGGCCAGATGACCAAGTGAAAGGCCAGTCATGGCTCTGCGATCGACCCCGCCCTGATCGACAAAGCCCGCCACCTCTGGAGCATAGTTCGCCCCTCCCCCGCAAGGAGCCCCATGACTCAGCGATCCGCGTTCGTCCTGCGTGTTCGGCCCGAGAAGATCGACGACTACGTCGCGGCGCATGCGAGCGTCTGGCCCGAGATGCTCGCCGCGCTGCGCGGCGCCGGCATTCGCAACTACACGATCTTCCGTTCCGGCAACCAGGTGTTCGGGTACTTCGAGACCGACGAGCTCGCCGCCACGGAGGCGTACCTCGCGCAGCAAGCGGTGTGCACCCGGTGGCAGGACCACATGGCTGCGCTGCTCGAGGAACGCGTTCCGGATGCCGGGCCGCCTCAGCTGGAGGAGATCTTCCGCCTCGAGTAGCGGACCACTCAGGGCTGACGCGAGGCTGCAGCCGCCCGGCCGCGCACCTCTCGCCGCTTCACGAGCTCGCGTCCCCGCTGGACGAACGACGACGCGTTCGGGACGAGGACGCTCACGAGCAGCAGACCGCCGGTGACGATTCCGAGGGCGCGCTCCGGGAAATTCGTCAGGAAGAGGGCGTTCTGCAGGCCGGCGAAGACGAAGACGGCGAGCACGATGCCGACGATCGAGCCGACACCGCCGAAGATCGAGATGCCGCCGAGCAACACGACGGCGACGACGCTGAGCTCGAGCCCGAGGCCGTTGTCCTGGACGGCCGTCGAGAGCCGGAAGGTGTAGAGGATCCCGGCGCCCGAGCAGATGACGCCCGACAGGATGAACAGCAGCGTCTTGATCCGCTTCACGCGGATGCCCGCGAAGATCGCGGCCTCCTGGTTCGCGCCGATCGCGTAGAGGGAACGTCCGAACGGCGTGAAGTGCAGGACGACGCCGAAGACGACGGCGAGGATCAGGAAGATCAGCACGGAGTACGAGAGGAAGGTGTGCGGAACCGTGTTGATCCCGATGTTGGTGTACGTGGCCGGGAAGTTCGAGATCGTGTTCGGCCCGAGGATGATCACCGCGATGCCGCGGTAGAGGGTGAGCGTCCCGATCGTGACAGCCAGCGACGGCAGTCCGAGCCGTGTCACCAGCAGGCCGTTGAACGCGCCGGTGACGACGCCGACGACGAGAACCGTCGGGATGATCGCCGACATCGGCCAGCCGTGGGCCCAGAGGTAGCCGACGAGCGCGCTCGACAGCCCGAGCGTCGAGGCGACCGACAGATCGATCTCACCGGTGATGACGATGAACGTCAACGGCAGCGTCATCACGGCGACCTCGCCGACCGAGATGCAGAGATAGAAGAGGTTGCCGCTGGTCAGGAACTGCGACGACGAGAGGACGCCGAGCACCACCACACCGATCGCAGCCAGCGCCAGCCCCGACTCCCAGCGAACGAGCGGCAACAGCCGCGCGTGCCTGCCGGCAGCCGGAGCGGCCACGTCGGGAGTCTGCACCTCAGGCTCCAAGGCGCGACCTCCGGCGCAAGGCCGCAGTCAGCTGCAGCGTGATCGCACGATCGAGCGCGATCGCCGTGATCAGCAGCAGCCCCGCGATCGCCTGATCCCAGAAGGACGAGATGCCGAGCACGTACAGGGCGTCGTTGATCGTGTTCAGGAGCAGCGCACCGAGCGCCGCGCCGACGACGGTGCCGCTGCCGCCGAAGATCGCCACCCCGCCTACGACGACCGCCGCGACGACGTTCAGCTCGTAGCCGGTGCCCGCGGTCGAGTCGATCGTGCCGAAGCGCGCCGCCCAGAGCACGCCGGCGATCCCCGCGAGGGCGCCGCTGATGACGAACGCGGTGAAGACGCGCGTGGCGATCGGAATACCCGCCAGCCGCGCCGCGTCGGGATTCGAGCCGATGGCGTAGAGCTCGCGGCCCGAGCGGAACGAGCGCAGGTAGTAGGCGGCGACGGCAACGACCGCCGCGATCACGATCGCGAGGTCGGGAATCCCGAGGATCGTCGCCTGCGGGATGTTCAGGAACGAGTTCGGCAGGGAGCTCGCGACGACCTGGCCGCTTCCGACCACGAGGATGTCGATGCCGCGGATGATGTAGAGCATCGCGAGCGTCACCACGAGGCTCGGCACGCGGCCGATCGTGGTCAGGAACCCGCTGGCGATGCCGCAGGCGATGCCGATCGCCATCCCGACGGCGAAGACGAGCACGATCGGGATGCCGGGATGCTTGCCGAACAGATCGGCCGAGAGAAACGCCGAGAGCCCGAGCACGGAGCCGACCGAGAGATCGACGTTGCGGGTCAGCACGACCATCGTCTCACCGACGGCGAGGAGCGCGAACACTGTCGTGTCCTCGAGCACGAACTTCAGCTCCTGCCCGCTGAGGAAGCGCGGCTGGATGATCGTCGTCACGAGCACGAGGAGCCCGAGCACCGCGATGATCCCGAACGCCCTGATCCGGAAGACGAGGTCGACGAGGCGGCGTGGGTTCGCCGCGCTCGGGACGGCCGCGTCGATCGTCATGCAACCACCGCTTCCGCCTGGCTTGTCGCCGCGGCGACAATCGTCTCCTCAGAAGCTTCGGTGTGGTCGAACTCGGCAACGAGCCGGCCCTCGCGCATGACGAGGACGCGGTCGGCGAGGCGGAGCACCTCGGGCAGCTCGGACGAGATCATCAGGATCGCGACCCCCTCGGCGGCGAGCTCGTCGAGCAGCCGATGAACCTCCGCTTTGGTACCGACGTCGATGCCGCGGGTCGGCTCGTCGACGATCAACAGCGACGGCCGCCGCGCGAGCCACTTGGCCAGCACGACCTTCTGCTGGTTGCCCCCGGAGAGCGAGCTGACCGGATTTGTGAGCCGCCCGTACTTGATCTGGAGCTTCAGCGCCCAGTCTTTGGCAAACCCTCGCTCGGCCGCGCTCGAGATCAACCCCGCGTGACTCAGGCGCCTGAGCGACGCGAGCGCGATGTTCCGCATGATCGACGAGCTCATGACCAGCCCCTGCTGGCGGCGATCCTCCGGCACGAGACCGACACCGGCGCTCATCGCCGCCGACGGAGACGAGCGCCGCAGGCGCCGGCCGCCCACCGCCACCGAGCCCGCGTCGTACGAGTCGATGCCGAAGATCGCCCGCGCAACCTCGCTGCGGCCGGCGCCGACCAGGCCCGCCAGGGCGACGATCTCGCCGGCGCGGACGTCAAAGCTGATGTCGAGGAACACGCCTTCGCGACTGAGCCGCTCCACGTGGAGCACGGTGTCGCCGAGGGTTTGAGTCGTCGTGATCCGCTCGGGAAGATCGCGGCCGACCATCGCGCGAATGAGGTCATCTCCCGTCAGACCGGCCAGCTCGCGTGCCAGCACCAGGCGCCCGTCGCGGAGGACGGTCACGCGCTGGCAGAGCGCGAACACCTCCTCGAGTCGATGCGAGATGAAGAGGACGGCGACGCCCGACTCGCGCAGTGTCGCCGCGACGCCGAACAGGCGCTCGACCTCGACCGCCGACAGGGCCGCGGTCGGCTCGTCCATCACGATCACGCGTGCGTCGAGCGAAAGAGCCTTGGCGATCTCGACAAGCTGTTGCTCGGCGATCGAGAGCCCGCGCGCGATCCGATCCGGGTCGAGCGGCACGCCGAGACGCTTGAAGATCTGCTGTGCCTGCGTGCTCATCGCGCCGCGGTCGATGCGCCGGCCGGCCAGGAGGGGCTGCCGCCCGATGAAGATGTTCTCGACGACGGTGAGGTCGGGGAACAGCGTCGGCTCCTGGTAGATGACCGCGATTCCGGCGGCAATGGCCGCGGCGGGGCCGCTCAGCGCGACCTCGACGCCGTTGACGAGCAGTCGCCCGCTGTCAGGGGTGTGGACGCCGGCGAACATCTTCACCAGCGTCGACTTGCCTGCTCCGTTCTCGCCGACCAGGGCGTGCGCCTCGCCGGCGAAGAGATCGATCGAGACGTCCTCGACCGCATGGATCGGTCCGAAGGACTTCGTAGCGTGCTGCAGCGACAGGACCGGGGTCGGTCCCCCAGCCAGTGCACCATCGCTGCCGAGCTCAGCTGCCACGAAGCATCACCAGATCCTGAGAGAGGTCAAAGCCTAAAGAGGAGAAGTCGGGGGTGCCGGATCGCGCCGGCACCCCCCAACCTGGACAAGCCGTTCCTAGAAGTTGAACTTGTCGATGTTCGCCTTGTTGAACACGTACGGCGGACCGAGCAGGATCGTATGGCCGGCGCCGACTGTGAACTTGCCGAGCTTGCCGGCAACGAACGACTGACCCTTCGCGTTCGTGATCGCCTTCGACGCATAGTTGACTGCGGCATAGGCGGCCAGATAGCCGAGGTCGGCCGGGTTCCAGAGCTCGAACGCCTTGACGGTTCCGTCCTTGACGTACTTCTTCATCGAGTTCGGCGTGCCGAGACCGGTCAGCTGGATCTTGCCGCGGTACTTCGCGGTGTCGAGCACGGCTGCCGCTGCGGCGATCCCGACCGTGGTCGGCGAGATGATGCCCTTCAGGTTCGGGTACTGCTGGAGCAGACCCTGGGTGACCTGAGTGGCCGTCGTCGGATCGTCGTTGCCGTAGACGATCTTGACCAGGCTCATCTTCGGGTACTTCTTCAGCTCGGTCTTCATGAAGCCGATCCAGACGTTCTGGTTCGGCGCCGAAGCAGCGGCCGAGACGATTGCGATCTGACCCGAGCTGCCGATCTGCTTCGCCAGCAGGTCGACCTCACTCGCGCCGATGCCCGACGGAGTCGCCTGGTTGATGTAGAGGTCGCGGCAGGCGGGGGCGTCCGAGTCGTACGTGACGACCGTGATGCCCTTCTTCATCGCCGAGTTCAGCGTCGGGCAGAGAGCCGCCGCGTCGGTCGCCGACACGAGCAGGATGTTCGCGCCCTTGGTGATCGCGGCCTGAATCGCCGGGATCTGCGACGCCGCGGTCGCGGCCGTGCCGCTGGTCTCGGTTCCCGTCTCGCCGAGCGCCTTGAGCGCGGCGATCGCGCCGCCGGACTTGGCGCTGTCCGCGGTCGTGAAGTACGAGTTGCCGAGGTTCTTCGGAATCACGAAGACCTTGAGGCCCTTCTTGAGCGGGGCCGCGGCTGTCGCGATGGTGACCACAACAGCGCCGAAGACGCAGATCAGCAGTAGCGATGCCCCCGCCCGTAGTGCTCGCTTTCTCAAAGAACGACTCATTGGAGTCCTTTCCACTGACATCTAGGAAGATGTTGACGAAGGTGATGCTTACGGCCGTCCCACTGACGCGATTCCGTCGCTCACCCCCTTTCCACTCCGGCTCGCTCTCGAGCCGCACACCGATCGCCGTGACGCCGTCTCATCGCGGATACGCGGCAGTGACGCCGCCGTCGACGTTCACGACATTCCCGGTTGACTTGGCCGAACGTGGCCCGGCGAAGAACCCGATCGCCTCTGCGACGTCCTCGGGGTAGACGTTCACTCCGAGCTTCGTGCGGCCTCGGTAGAACTTCTGGAGATCGTCCTGGTCGACGCCGTAGGTGCTCGCGCGCTCGGCCTTCCAGTCGGATGACCAGATGCTCGAGCCGGCGATGACGGCGTCGGGATTGACGGTGTTGACGCGGATCCCGTGCGGCCCGCCCTCCTCGGCGAGGCACCGCGCGAGGTGGAGCGAGGCGGCCTTGGCCGACGAGTAGGCGGCGGCGTTCGCCCCCGCGACGAGCGCGTTCTTCGACGCGACGAACACGACCGAGCCGCCGCGAGCCCTGCCGGAGCAGCACCCGGAAGGCCTCCCGCGACGCGAGGAAGTAGCCGCGAGCCAGCACGGCGTAGTTGCGCTCCCAGTCGGCGAGCGTCGTCTCGGTGATCGGCGCGCTCGTCGCGAGCCCCGCCGAGGCGACCAGGATGTCGACGCCGCCGTACTCGAGGACGGTGGCGCGCACCATGTCCTCGATCGCGGCCTCGTCGGTGACATCCACCTCGACCGCGAGCGCGCGGCGGGCGCCGTGCGTCGCAACCAGCTCGGCCGCGACGTCCTTGGCCCCCTCGACGTTCAGGTCGGCGACGACGACGTGCGCGCCGCGCTCTGCGAGTAGGCGAGCAGTGGCGCGGCCGATCCCGCTGGCGCCGCCGGTGATCAGCGCGATCCGCCCGCCGAGCTCGCCGCGGGGCGGCGCCTGCGCGAGCTTGTAGCGCTCGAGCGGCCAGTACTCGATCGCGAAGGCCTCGGGCTCGCTGAGCGAGCTGAAGCCGCCGATCGCGTCGGCGGCATCCTCGACGGCGATCGCGCGGTGGTAGAGGTCGCGGGCGACGCGCGCCTTGCCGGCGTCGACGCCGCTGGTGACGATGCCGATCCCGGGCAGCAGCACGACGCGCGGTCCGGCCGGATCCATCGGGAACGGGCGGCTCTCGTCGTCGACGTTCGCCTCGTAATAGGAGCGGTACCAGACCGCGTACTCGTCGACACCGGCGCGGATCGCGTCGGCGAACGCTTGTCTCATCGGTCGGTGGACGGGTCGATGTCGACCAGCAGCGGCTTGTGCTTCGTGTTGATCAGGTGGTCGGGACAGGGCGCGCCGACCTGGCTGACCTCGCCGGTTCGCGCGGCCGAGGCGAACGCCACAGCCTCGGGGCTGCGGTCGACCTCGAGAATCGTCCCCGGGGAGTCTGCGAGCAGAGCCCCGCGGAGCACGGGGAGCGCCGCGAGGAGGGCACGGCCGATCTGCTCCTCCCCGGGCTCCGCGATCTTCTGGCCACCCAGCCCGAAGCCCCCCGCCGCGACGCGCTCGATCACGTGCGCGGCGCGGCCGACGAACTCGATCGTGGCGCGATAGCTCTCCTCGCCGGTCTCGCCCCAGGTGACGAGGCCGTGCTTGGCGAGCAGCACCGCGCGGGCCGCGGGGTTCGCCTCGAGCAGCCCGGCGATCCGCAGCGACATGTCGAAGCCGGGCCGCTGGTAGTCGAGCCACACCGCTTCCTCGCCGAACTCCTCGTCGCAGAGCGCGCGTCCCCGTGGGGACGACGTCAGCGCGATGACAGCATCGGGATGCGTGTGGTCGACCTGCGGCGCCGGCACGAAGGCGTGCAGGAGCGTCTCGATCGACGGCCGGGGTTGGTCGGGGCCGACGGCGCTGCGCCTGAGGTAGTCGACCATCGTCGCGTCGTCCATCTCGGTCCGCTGCCGCAGAGGCAGGAGGTCGTCGAGGCGAAGGACGGCAAAGCCGCGCGGCGTGATCGTCGCGAGGTCGGTTCCCGAGCCCTTCACCCAGAGCGCCCGCAGCTCGCGGCCGGTGTGGTCGACGAGCGTCCCCTTCGCCGAGGTGTTGCCACCGCCGATGTTCGCGAGTGCGCGGTCGGAGCCCAGAAGATTCGAGCGGTACGTGAGCGCGTCGAGCGAGTCGAGCCCCTCGACCGCCGCCGGATCCCACTGGTCGATCGGCGCCGGGATGCCGTGCAAGATTCCGACGACCTCCGCTCACGCGGCCACCTCAGCCATCCCGAGCGTCGCAAACCGCTGTCGCGCGTCGTCCCACGCCTGCGAGGCGACCGGCTCGTGAACCGCCGCCTCGAACGACCGCCGCACGACCTCGCGGCCCTCGCTGAGGGAGCCGATCTCACCGAGCGCGATCGCCTGCACGAGCAGGTTGCCGAGCAGCGTCGCCTCTTCGGGGCCGGCGACGACCGGCAGACCGGCGGCGTCGGCCGTGAAGCGGCACAGCAGGGCGTTGCGCGAGCCGCCGCCGACCATGTGGATCTCGGTCGGAGCGACCCCGGTGGCCCCGGCGAGAACGGCGAGCGTCTGCGCGTGCTTCAGCGCCAGGCTCTCGAGGATGCACCGGGCGACCGCGCCGACCTCCCCGGGCGGGACCTGCCCCGTGGCGGAGCAGAAGTCGCGGATGCGCGCGGGCATGTCGCCCGGGGCTGCGAAGACGGGATCGTTCGGCTCGATGAACGCCTGCAGCGCGGGCGCGTCGCCGGCGAGCGCCACCAGCTCCTCGAACGTGTAGGCATCTCCCGCCTCGGCCCAGGCGCGCCGGCACTCGTGCAGCAGCCAGAGGCCGGTCACGTTGCGCAGCAGGCGGAACGTGCCGTCCACGCCGCCCTCGTTCGTCAGGTTCGCCGCAAAGGTGCGATCGTCGATCAACGGCCGGTCGAGCTCGACCCCGACGAGCGACCAGGTGCCGGCGCTGATGTACGCCGAGGCCGTGCCGCGCAGCGGAATCGCGGCGACGGCCGACGCGGTGTCGTGCGACGCGACGGCAATCACGCGCGCGCCGCCGAGCCGGGTCTCGTCCGCGGCGCCGGGCGTGAGGGCTCCCAGCTCCGTCCCGGGCCGGACCAGCTCGGGCAGGATCCGCGCGGGGACGGCCAGGCGCTCGAGGAGATCCTCCGCCCAGGAGCCGCTCGCGGCGTCGAGGCACTGGGTCGTGGTCGCGTTCGTGTACTCCGACACCCGCGTCCCGGCCAACCGGTTGTTGACGAGGTCGGGGATCATCAGCAGCGTCTCGGCCTCCGCGAGGCCGGCGTCGTCGTCGGCCGCGAGCGCAGCGAGCTCGAAGATCGTGTTGATCGGGATGATCTGGATGCCCGTGCGCTCGTACAGCTCGCGAGCCGGAATCTTTCGCGAGCACGGCGTCGACGGCCGCCGCCCGGCGCGCGTCGCGATAGGCGACGGGGTTGCCCAGCAGGCTCGCCGTTCGCAGTCGACCAGACCGAAGTCGACCGCCCACGAGTCGACGCCGACCGAGTCGACGGCTCCGCACTCGGCGTGCGCAGCGCGCAGCCCGTCGAACGTCTCGCGAAAGAGGCGCGAGATGTCCCAGTGCAGCGTCGCGCCGTCGGCGACGGGCGCGTTCGGAAAGCGGTGCACCTCGGTGACGTCGAGGCGCTCGCCGTCGAAGCGGCCCACGGCGACGCGCCCGCTCTGCGCACCCAGGTCGACGGCGGCCATCGTGGCCACTAGTTGCTGCCGCCGTCGTTGCGCAGCGCCCGGCGCAGATCGCGCGGGCGAACCGGCGGCCGGGGTCGCGGGCCTGCCTCGACGGTGATCACTTCGACGCCCCGCGCACGCCAAGCATCGACCTCGTCGGCGGGCGCGCTGGCATCGGTGACGATTCCGTAGAGGTCGTCGACGGCCGCGAACGAGAGCAGCGCGCTGCGATGCCACTTCGTCCCGTCGAGGATGCCGAACACCTGCTCGCAGGCATCCGCCATCTCCTGCTTGATCCGCGCCTCGTCGGGGTTCAGATCCATCAGACCGCGCTCCAGGCTGAGCCCGCGCGCGCCGAGGAAGCCCTTGTTGATGCGGGTCGTGCGGAGCACGTCCGCGCCCAGGTCGCCGACGAGCGACATCGCCGACAGCCGGAGCGTGCCGCCGGTGACGAGCACGGTGATGCCCGGCGCGTCGGCGAGCGCGGCGGCGATCAGCAGCCCGTTCGTCACGACGACGAGCTCCCGCTTGGCCCGGAGCTCGAGCGCGAGGTAGTAGGCGGTGGTGCTCGAATCGAGCGCGACAGCCTCGCCCTCGTCGACGAGTGCGGCCGCGGCACGGGCGATCGCCTGCTTGCGGTCGGCCTCGATCCGCAGGCGCAGGTCGAACGCGAGCTCTGCCGAGCCGCGCTGAAGGGCGCGCACGCCGCCCCTGACCCGTGCCACGAGGCCCTGGCGCGCCAACTCCGAGAGGTCGCTGCGGACGGTCACTTCCGAAACCGAAAACGCTTGCGCAAGTTCCGCAACAGGAAGCGAATCGCGGGTCTCGAGCAGGCGGAGCACCTCCTGCATCCGCTCGTCCTGCGTCAAGTTCGGCAGCTCTGGCGCCATTTCTCCACCGTTTCTCCTGTGGCGGGGTTCGATCGAGCGACCCTACGCCGTTTGTGTTGCACTTGTCAATGGCGGCTGTTTACTTTCGATTAAGAGAGTTTCGTAAGTCAGTTCGCAATCGCGCGGCAAATGCGGCAAACTCTGCCGCGTGCACGACGACGCTCTGCGCTCGCGGTTGCGGCAGCCTCCAGATCGAGACGCCCTCCTGGGCCTATGGCAACTCCGGGACACGGTTCCATGTCTACCCCTGGCCTGGCGCCGCCCGCGACGTCCACGAGCGCATCGCCGACGCCGGGCTGGTGCACAGGCTCACCGGCTGCTGCCCGACGGTCGCGCTGCACATCCCGTGGGACCGCGTCGACGACTGGCCTGCGCTGGCGAGCTACGCCGAGAGCCAGGGCGTGCGGATCGGGGCGATCAACCCGAACGTCTTCGGCGACGACGCGTACCGCCTCGGCAGCCTGTGCAACCCCGACGACGCCGTCCGCCGGCGCGCACTCGACCACTGCCTCGAGTGCATCGAGATCGCCGCAGCGGTCGGCTCGAAGGTGATCAGCCTGTGGCTCGCCGACGGGACGAACTACCCCGGCCAGGATTCCCTGCGCGGCAGGTACGCGCGACTCAACTCGACCCTCGACGAGCTCTATGCCGCGCTGCCCGAGGGACTGCGGCTCCTGGTCGAGTACAAGTTCTTCGAGCCCGGCTTCTTCAGCACCGACCTGCCCGACTGGGGCACCGCGGCGCTGATCTGCAGGCGGCTCGGCCCGCAGGCGCAGGTGCTCGTCGACACCGGCCACCACGCTCAGGGCACGAACGTCGAGCAGATCGTCGCGCTCCTGCTCGCCGAGGGGTTGCTCGGCGGCTTCCACTTCAACAACCGCAAGTACGCCGACGACGACCTGATCGTCGGCGCGATCGATCCGTTCGAGCTCTTTCGGATCATGCGCGAGATCGCGCTCGCCGAGACCGACCCGGCGACGGCGAGCGCTGCTGCCGCCGTCGAGTTCATGATCGACCAGTCACACAACATCGAGGGCAAGGTCGATGCCATGATCCAGTCGGTGATGAACATCCAGACGGCCTACGCGAAGGCGCTGCTCGTCGACGAGACCGCCGTCGCCGCCGCGCAGGCGGAAGGCGATGTCCTCGGCGCCCACCGGTTGCTGGTCGAGGCTTTCGAGACGGACGTGCGGCCACTGCTGGCCGAGCTTCGCGCCGAGCAGGGTGTCGAGGCCGATCCGGTGGCCGCGTTTCGGGCGCAGGGCCACGTCGCACGCCTGGCGGCGGAGCGCGGGGTCGCCTCCGTCCAGAGCGCGTACGAACAGGTCTGAGCGCTGCGCGTCGCGCTCTTCGTCACCTGCATCGGTGACACCGTCTTCCCCGAGGCGGCACGGGCGACGGTGCAGGTGCTGGAGCGGCTCGGGCACGAGGTGGTGTTTCCCGCCGAGCAGACGTGCTGCGGCCAGATGCACGCGAACAGCGGCTACCGGGGCGAGGCGCTGACGCTGGCGCGCCGGTTCGTCGAGGTGTTCGGCGAGCACGAGGTGATCGTCTCGCCCTCCTCGTCGTGTGTCGGCAACGTGCGCGAGGTGTATCCGCAGCTGGCCCACGAGGCAGGGGACACCAGGCTCGAGCAGGCCGTGCGCGAGCTGGCTCCGCGGGTGTTCGAGCTGTCGGAGCTGCTCGTGAAGCACCTCGGGGTCGAGGACGTCGGCGCGGCGTTTCCGCATCGCGTCGCCTACCACCCGACCTGTCACTCGCTGCGCGTGACCCATGTCGGCGAGGCCCCGCTGACGCTGCTCCGGCACGTGCGCGGGCTCGAGCTCGTGCCGTTCGAGCGGTCGACGGAGTGCTGCGGCTTCGGCGGCACGTTCGCGCTGAAGAACGCCGACACGTCGACGGCGATGCTCTCGGACAAGTGCGACGAGCTCGTGGCCAGCGGCGCCGAGGTGTGCACGGCGGTCGACGCATCGTGCCTGCTGCAGATCGGCGGCGGGCTCGGCCGGCGCGGCTCGGCTCTGCGCGTCATGCACCTCGCCGAGATCCTGGCGAACACGGATTGAGCATCGAGGCGTTCCCCAAAGCAGCGAAACGCGAGCTCGCGAACGTGCAGCTCCGGAGCAACCTGCGCGGGGCGACCGACACGATCCAGGCGAAGCGCGCACGCGTGGTCGGCGAGCTGCCCGACTGGGAGGAGCTCCGCGAGGCCGGCCGCGCGATCAAGGCGGACGTGCTCGCCCGGCTCGACGAGTACCTGGTGCAGTTCGAGGCGGCGGTGACGGCAGCCGGCGGGCAGGTCCACTGGGCCTCCGACGCCGCCGAGGCGAACGCCGTCGTCGTCGAGGTCGCGCGTGCGCACGGCACGGCCGAGGTGCTGAAGATGAAGTCGCTGACGACCGACGAGATCCATCTGAACGCCGCCCTCGCAGACGCCGGCATCCACGCGCTCGAGACCGACTTCGCGGAGTTGATCCTGCAGCTCGACGGCGACTGGTCGTCGCACATCCTGGTGCCGGCGATCCACCGCAACCGCCGCGAGATCCGCGACCTGTTCGCGCGCACGATCGCCCCGGGGATCACGTCGGACGACCCCCATGATCTGGCCGAGGCGTCGCGCCTCTACCTGCGCGAGCGGTTCCTGAACGCCAAGGTCGGGGTGAGCGGTGCGAACTTCGGCGTCGCGGAGACGGGAACGATCTGCATCGTCGAGTCGGAAGGCAACGGCCGCATGTGCACGACGCTGCCGGAGGTGCTGGTGACGATCGTCGGGATCGAGAAGCTGGTGCCGACGTTCGCCGACCTCGAGGTGTTCCTGCAGCTGCTCCCCCGCTCCTCGACCGGCGAGCGGATGAACCCCTACACGTCGCTGTGGACCGGCGTCACGCCCGGCGACGGCCCGCAGGAGCTACACGTCGTGCTGCTCGACAACGGCCGTACTCGCGTCCTCCAGGACGAGGTCGGCCGCCAGGCGCTGCACTGCATCCGCTGCAGCGCGTGCCTGAACGTCTGCCCCGTCTACTCGCGCACCGGTGGGCACGCGTACGGCTCCGTCTACCCCGGCCCGATCGGCGCGATCCTGACGCCGCAGCTGATCGGCATCGAGAACGCCCCGTCGCTGCCGTTCGCGTCCAGCCTGTGCGGCGCCTGCTACGAGGTCTGCCCCGTGAAGATCGACATTCCGACGGTGCTGCTGCACCTGCGCGGCCAGGCCGTCGCCGCCAAGGCCGACGGCTCGGAGCGGCTGGTCATGCGCACGGTCGCCTGGGTCTTCGGCGGCCGGCGCCGCTTCACACTGGCCCAGAAGCTCGCCCGGGTGACGCAGAGTCCATTCGTTCGCGCCGGCCGCATCCGCCGGCTGCCGGGGCCGCTCGCCGCCTGGACGAAGAGCCGCGATTTGAAGGCAGTCGCGCCGCAGACCTTCCGCGACTGGTGGAACGAGCGGCCGAAGTGAGCGCGCGCGACCAGATCCTCGAGCGCGTCAGGTCGGCGATCGCCGACGCCTCCGACCCGCCTGCGACCCGGCGCGACTACCGCTCGGCAGGCACTGCCGGCGACGCAGAGCGCACGGCACTCTTCTGCGAGCGGGCCGGCGAATACCGTGCCGACGTCCGGCGCGTCGAGCCCGGCCGCGAGGCTGCGGTGATCGCGGCGGTGTGCGCCGAGCTCGGCGCGGAGCGGCTCGTCATCCCGCTCGGCCTGCCCCCGGACCGGCGTCCCGGCGAGCTCGAGCTGGTCGAGGACACCGGACTCGACCCACATGCGCTCGACGGTGTCGACGGCGTCATCACGGGCTGCACGGTTGCAGTCGCCGAGACCGGGACGATCATCTTGACTGCCGCGTCGCACGAGGGCCGCCGCGCGATCACCCTCGTCCCCGACCTCCACATCTGCCTGGTCGACGAGAGCCAGATCGTCGAGCTCGTCCCCGAAGCGATCGCGCGCCTGAGCGGCGCGGTGCGCGAACAGCGTCCGATCACGATGATCTCCGGCCCGTCGGCCACGTCCGACATCGAGCTCGACCGCGTCGAAGGCGTCCACGGGCCACGCACGCTCGTCGTGCTTGTGGTCGGCTAAAGAACGTCGAGGAACGACGCCATCCTCGCGAGCGCCTCGCGGAGGTTGGCCTCGGAGTTCGCGTAGCTGATCCGCAGGTGGTTGTCGGCGTAGCGCCCGAAGGCCGATCCGGCAAGCGTGGCGACGCCCGCCTCGTCGAGCAGGCGCTGCGCGAGGACGTCGGCCGAGAGCGGAACATCCTCGACGTTCGGGAACGCGTAGAACGCGCCCGCCGGCTCGATGCAGCGAACGCCGGGGAGCTCGTTCAGGCCGTCGACGATGAGCCGGCGCCGGCGTAGGAACTCCTCGATCATGCCGGCGACGGCGTCCTGCGGCCCCTCGAGCGCCGCAATACCAGCCTGCTGCACGAACGGCGGAACGCACGAGGTCGAGTTGACGAAGAAGCGGACGAGCGGCTCGACCAGCGGTTCGGGCACCGCCGCGAAGCCGCACCGCCAGCCGGTCATCGCGTAGGTCTTCGACAGTCCGTCGAGGACGAGCGTGCGCTCGAGCAGCGAGCCGAAGCTCGTGATGCTCGAGAAGGGGTCGTCGTACTGCAGCTGCGAGTAGATCTCGTCGGCGAGGATCCAGGCCGTCGACGTCTCGAGAACTGCAGCGACCGCCTCGACGGCAGCCCGGTCGAGCGTGCCGCCGGTCGGGTTCTGCGGGTAGTTGAGGATGACCAGCTTCGTGCGCGGCGAGAGCAGGGCCGCGAGCCGTTCGGGGTCGAGTGAGAAACTCTCCTCCTCGCGCAGCTCCAGCGGCACAGGCACGGCGCCGGCCCAGCGAATCGCCGACTCGTAGATCGGGAAGCCGGGGTCGGGATAGATCACCTCGTCGCCGGGGTTGCAGCACGCGAGCACCGTGAAGAAGAGGAACGGCTTGGCGCCGGTGGCGACAAGGCAGTTCGCCGGGTCGACGTCCACGCCGCGCGTGCGCTTGAAGTACCGGGCGATCGACTCGCGGAAATCGTCGAGGCCGGCCGCCGGGCAGTAGTGCGTCATGCCGTTGCGCATCGCCGCGACCGCAGCATCGACGATGTGCGGCGCCGTGTCGAAGTCCGGCTCGCCGATCTCGAGATGCACGATGCTCCTGCCCGACCGCTCGAGCGCCTTCGCCCGCGCGAGCACGCTGAACGCCGTCTCGGTACCGAGCCGCTCGAGCGCGGAGGCCAGACCCGGGCCGGATGCCGTCATAAGCGTGGCCGGAGAAACGCCGCCCCGTCGCGCGCGAGTTGCTCCTCGCTCGTGAACATCTTCCGCCAGATCTTGGTCGCACCGGCCAGTTCGGGCAGCGCACCGCTGAAGGCCTCGATCGCCACCCAGCCGTCGTAGTCGATTTCGGCGAGCCCGGCGAACGTCGCATCCCAGTCGACCTGGCCGGCGCCCGGTGTCGAACGGTCGTTCTCGGAGGCATGCACGTGCACGAGAACGTCAGCGCACTCGCGGAGAGCGGCGCGCGGATCCTTCTCCTCGATGTGGGCGTGGAACGTGTCGTACATCATGCGGCAGCTCGGATGATCGACCTCACGGACGAGCGAGGCCGCCTCGGCCGCGCAGGTGACGAGATACGTCTCGAACCGGTTCAGAAACTCGACGACGAGGGTGACTCCGCGCGTCGCTGCGTACTCGGCTGCCTCACGAAGCTGAGCCACGGCGCGCGAGCGCTCCTCTGTGGTCGGTGGAGCACCGCTGAATGCTCCGACCGGCGCCTGCAGCGGCCCGCAGAGCAGCTCGGCCCCGAGCGCGGCGCAGGCATCGACCCCTGCCTTCGTCAGCTCCAGGCCACGGGCGCGAATCGCCGGATCGGCGCTGATCGGACTGTCACCGGCGTTACGGGCGGTGACACCGATCGGCACGAGGCCGAGCGCCGCCAGGCGCCGGCCGAGAGGCTCGTACTTCGGAACGTCGGCGTCGAAGATCGGGACTTCGATGCCCTCGAAGCCGGCCTCCTTCAGCATCGCGAACGTCGCGTCGTATTCGCCTCCGGTCACATCGGTCGACCAGAGCAACATGTTCATCGCCAGCCTCATCGTTCGTCTCCCTGTCTTGCACGCGCCCGATCGACGTAGGCGGTCGGGAAGGGGGCGACCGAGGTCCAGCCTCCGTCGACATACAGCAGCTGGCCGGTCACATGCGCCGAATCGTCTGACGCGAAGAACACCGCGGGCCCGACCATGTCCGCCGCCTCTGCGACCCGCCCGAGCGGGATGAGCGGCGCCCACGACTCGATGTAATGAGGGTCGTCCTCGAGGTTGCGAGCGACGTTCGTCGCGCCTGGGGCGAACGCGTTGACACGGATCCCGTACGGCGCGAGCTCGCCGGCGAGCTGGATCGTCAGCGCATTGATGCCGCCCTTGCTCGCCCCGTAGGCCGCCAGGTTCCGCACCGCTCGCCCACCGACGACCGACGAGACATTGACGATCGAACCACCGCCTCCCGCACGCATCAGCCGCGAGGCCTCGGTCGAGCAGAAGAACGTCCCCTTGAGGTTCGTGTCGATGACGCGGTCCCACGTCTCCTCGCTCGGGTCCTCGAGGTCGACCCAGCCGGTCACCCCGGCGCAGTTGACGAGCACGTCGAGCCGATCAAGGCGGGCGAACAGCTCGCGCACCTGGGCGACATCGGAGACGTCGTAGGCCAGCGCAAGCCCACGCCGCCCCTCGGGCAACTCGGCGACGACGTCGCTCGGATCGAGTAGATCGTTGACGTGTACCGTCGCGCCCTCGGCGGCGAGCCCGAGCGCGAGCGCCCGCCCGATGCCCCGCCCGGCGCCCGTGACCAGCGCCGTCTTGCCCACGAGGCGAGCGCTCATCGTGTGACGGCGCCCCTCGACGCCGAGCCGACGGCCCGTGCGTACTTGGCGAGCACACCCCGGCGCACACGCGGCTCGGGAGCGTGCCACGCGGCCCGCCGCTGCTCGAGCTCGGCGTCGGAGAGGTCGACTTCGAGACGGCGCGCATCGACGTCGATCGTCACGATGTCGCCGTCGCGAACGAGGGCGATCGGTCCGCCGTGCGCCGCCTCGGGCGACACGTGCCCGACCATCAACCCGCGGGTTGCCCCGCTGAACCGCCCGTCCGTGACCAGGGCGACCGAGTCGCCGAGGCCGCGGCCGACGATCGCCGAGGTGATCGAGAGCATCTCGGGCATGCCGGGCGCGCCCGCCGGGCCTTCGCCGCGCACCACCACGACCTCACCCGGCTGCACGACCCCGTCGTAGACCGCCGCCTTGCACTCCGCCTCCGACTCGAACACCCGGGCCGGCCCGCGATGAACAGGACGCTCGTGCCCCGCGAGCTTCACGACCGCGCCGTCCGGCGCCAGGTTGCCCCGAAGAACGCGCAGCGCACCACCCGGCTTGAACGGCGTCGCGCTCGACGCGATCACCTCGCCGTCAGGGTCGGCCGCCGACACGGCGTGCTCGCCGACGGTTCGCCCGTCCACCGTCGGTGCGTCGGTGTCGAGATGCGCCCGCAGCTGCTTCATCACGGCCGCGGTGCCGCCGACCCGCTGCAGGTCGCCGGCGACGAACCGGCCGCCCGGCGTAAGGCTGGTCACGACCGGCGTCGACGCGGAGAGACGATCGAAGTCCTCGAGCTCGAGCGGAACGCCGGCCTCGTCCGCGATCGCCAGCAGGTGCAGCACCGAGTTCGTCGAGCCGCCGGTTCCCGCGACCCCGACGATCGCATTGCGGATCCCTGCGGCCGTCACGAACTGCGACGGCCGGGCTCCCCGCGCGATCACGTCCAGGATCAAGCGCCCAGCCTGCTCGGCCGCTGCGGGCTTCGCGGGATCGGTGGCTGTGATCCCACCCAGGCCAACGGGGCCGAGACCGAGGAAGTCGACCGCAACCGCCATCGTGCTGGCGGTGAAGTGGCCGGTGCACGAGCCGATACCGGGACAGGCATCGTGCTCGAGCTCGGCTAGCTCCTCGTCGCTCAGCTGCCCCGCCTCGTGCGCACCCACGGCTTCCCAGACGTTCTGGATGGTCACCGGCTTCCCGCGGTGCGAGCCCACGGCCATCGCGCCCGAGCACAGGATCAGCCCCGGCACGTCGAGCCGCACCAACGCCATCACCGCGGCCGGCACCGTCTTGTCGCAGCCGACGATGCAGATCAAGCCGTCGAAGGGCTGGCTCGTGGCGACCAGCTCGATCGAGTCGGCGATCACCTCACGGCTCACGAGCGAGGCGCGCATCGTCGGCATGCCCTGGGTCTGGTTGTCGGAGACGGCGATGGTGTTGAACTCCATTGGCGTCCCGCCCGCAGCGCGGACGCCTGCGGCCACGTGCTTCGCGAGGTCGCGCTGGCCGAGGTTGCAGGGCATCGTCCCCGTCCAGGTCGTCGCGATCCCGACGAGCGGCTTGCTCAGGTCGCGCTTGTCGAGCCCCATCGCCTGAAAGTGCGCCCTGGCCCCGGCCCGGCGCGGATCGGAAAGCAGATCCGCATTGGCAAGGGGAGCCGACATGCGCCGATCCTACTTCGCCCGTTCAACTATGTTCGGAGCCATGAGCTTCGAGCCCTTGCGCGGGATCCGCGTCGTCGATCTCACGTCGTCTCTGGCCGGCCCGACCTGCACCGAGATCCTGGCCGCCTTCGGCGCGGAGGTGATCAAGGTCGAGCATCCCGGACGTGGCGACGAAGCCCGCGCGTGGGGTCCGCGCTTCTTCGAGGGTGGCAGCGTGATGTTCTTCGCCGCGAACCGCTCGAAGCGGTCGCTCGCCCTCGATCTGAAGGACGAACGCGGCAAGGAGGCGCTACTGCGACTGGTCGACGGGGCCGACGTCTTCGCCCAGTCGATGCGCGCCGGCACGGCGGAGGGCCTCGGCCTCGGGGCCGACGCTCTGCGGGCTCGCAATCCGAAGCTCGTCTACTGCTCGATCGGAGCGTTCGGCCGCACCGGCCCACTCGCCGGCCAGCCGGGATACGACCCGCTGCTGCAGGCCTTCGCGGGGCTGATCAGCATCACCGGTGAGCCCGGACGTCCCGGGGTGCGCATTGGCGCATCGGTGATCGACATCGGCACGGGCGTCTGGGCCGCGCTCGGAGTCGTCGCCGCGTTGCATGAGCGGACGTCCACCGGTCGCGGGCGGGAGGTCGACGTCGCCCTGCTCGACACGGCGCTCTCACTCGTCGCCTATCAGCTGACCGCAACGCTGCGAACGGGCGACGCACCGGGCCGGTTCGGCACGGCGTTCCCGCTGATCGCGCCGTACGAGGTGTTCGAGACGGCCGACGGCGCACTGATGATCGCCGCGGCGAACGACCGGCTGTTCGCCGAGCTCTGCGAGCGAATCGGGCTGCCAGGCCTCGCCGACGATCCGCGCTTCGCCACCAACCCTGACCGGCTCGCCAACCGCGCGGAGCTCCTGCCCCCGATCCGGGAGCAGCTGGCGACCCGGCGTTCGGCCGACTGGCTGCGGATCCTCGAGGGGATTCCCGCCGCGCCGGTGCAGAACCTCGCCGAGGTCGCGCAGCACGAACAGATCCGCGCGGTCGGCATGATCGGCGAGGTCGACGGGGTCGAAACCATCGGCGTGCCGCTCCAGATCGACGGTGCGCGAATCGCGCACGAAACGGGGCCTCCGACCCTCGGGCGACACTCAGTGGATGTCCTGGCCGAGCTCGGCTACTCCGAGAACGAGATTGCGACACTCGTCGCCGAGGGCGTAGTAGTGTCGAGCCCATGATCGACCTACCCCAGAAAATCGTCTGCGTCGGCCTCAACTATCGAGACCACGCCGAGGAGCAGGGTGTCGCCCTGCCCGAACGGCCGCTGCTCTTCGCCAAATGGCCGAACACCCTGATCTCATCCGGCGATGCGATCCGCATTCCGCCGATCTCGAAGCACGTCGACTACGAGGCCGAGCTCGGCGTCGTGATCGGCAAGCGCGCAACCCGCGTCTCCGCCGACGAGGCGATCGACCACGTGCGCGGCTACGTCGTCGCGAACGACGTCTCGGGACGAGACCTTCAGTTCGCCGACGGCCAATGGGTCCGCGGCAAATCGCTCGACACGTTCCTGCCGGTCGGCGACCTCGTTGCCGTCGGCGACGTGCCCGACCCGCAGACCCTCGCGATCCGCGCGATCCTGAACGGCGAGGTGATGCAGGACTCGAACACGGCGAACATGGTGTTCGGCGTTGCCGACATCGTCGCCTTCGTCTCGCAGGGGATCACCCTCGAGCCCGGCGACCTGATCCTCACCGGCACACCGGCCGGAGTCGGCGCGTTCCGCGAGCCCAAGGTCTGGCTGCAACCGGGCGACGAGATCACAATCGAGATCGACGGGATCGGGTCGATCTCGAACCCTGTCACTGCAGGCTGACGGTTCCATCCAAACCGAAGGAGAGACGATGTCGTTCGTACTGGTCGTGCGCATGAAGGCGCAGGAGGGCAACGAAGAGCGCGCGCTCGAGGTGGCGCGCGAACTCGCTGAAGCCTCGCGCGCCGAACCCGGCTGCGAGGCCTACGTCCCTTGCCTCGACCCCGAAGATTCGCGGTCGTTCCTCTTCTACGAGCAGTACCGCGACAAGGCCGCGTTCGAGGAGCACGGGGCCACCGAGCACTTCCAGCGGCTCGCTGTCGGTGAGCTCTTCGGGCTGATGGAGTCGCGCGAGCGAGCCTTTTACGAGACCGCGTAGCTCTCGGGCATGGCTTCGTTGAAAGCCCGGGCGAGGCCGCGTATGCTCGGCCTCCAGGGTCGCGGCCCGCGCGCCCTGCCCGGAAAGGAGTGAGCCTTGGGTGTGACCCTCACGGTCAACGGGGTCGAACACGACCTCGCGCTCGAGCCCCGCGATCTGCTCGTCTACGTCCTCCGCGACAGACTGGGACTGACGGGAACGACCGTGGGCTGCGACACCTCGTCATGCGGCGCCTGCACGGTGCTGCTCGACGGCGAATCCGTCAAGTCGTGCACGGTGCTCGGCGTTCAGGCCGCCGGCCACCAGGTCACCACGATCGAAGGGTTGGCCGAAGACGGCGTCCTCCATCCGCTCCAGGAGAGCTTCCACACCAACCACGCGCTCCAGTGCGGCTACTGCACCTCCGGAATGGTGCTGGCCGCTGTGAGCCTGCTCGCCGAGAACCCGCATCCGACCGAGCCTCAGATCCGACACGCGCTCGAAGGGAACCTCTGCCGCTGCACCGGCTATCAGAACATCGTCCGCGCAATCGCGGAGGTGGCCCAGTGACCGCGCCCGCCGAACTCGAGGTCGGCCGCGCCATCGGCGCCAGGGTCGACAGGAAAGAAGACCGCAAGCTACTGCTCGGCCAGGCTCAATGGGTCGACAACATGCGCGCCCCCGACATGGTGTATCTGGCCGTCGTGCGCAGTCCGTACGCCCACGCACGCATCACGAAGGTCGACGTGGCGCCGGCACTCGCGCACGCGGACGTCGTCGCCGCGTGGTCGGGCGCGGATCTCGCGGAGGATTGGGTCGGAGGTCTCCCCTGCGCGTGGATCCCCACGGAGGACACGAACCACCCGAACCACGCGCCGCTCGCCGTCGACGTCGCCCGGCACGCGGGGGACGGCGTCGCCGTCGTCGCCGCGCGGACGCGCGCGGGGGCAGAGGACGCCGCCGAACTGGTCGAGGTCGACTATGAGCCGCTTGACGCCGTCGCCGACGCGCAGGCGGCGCTTGCCGATTCCGCGCCGCTCGTCCATGAGGAATTCGGGACGAATCGCTGCTACACGTGGAAGCTGGATGCGGGCGACGTCGCACGGCTATTCGCCGAGGCCGACGTCACCGTCACCGAGCGCTACCGCCAAAATCGTCTGATCCCGAACGCGATCGAGCCGCGGGCGGTCTTCGTCCAGCCGCTTCCGGCGAACGGCGAGTTCACGATGTGGTCGACGACGCAGGTGCCACACATCGCTCGGGTCACGCTGAGCGGCGTCCTGGGCATTCCCGAGTCGAAGCTGCGCGTGATCGCGCCGGACGTCGGTGGCGGTTTCGGCTCCAAGCTCAACGTGTACCCGGAAGAGGCTCTGGCTCTCGCCATCTCGCGCCGCCTGGAGCGTCCGGTCAAGTGGACAGAGACCCGCTCCGAGGGATACCTGTCGACGATCCACGGTCGCGACCAGTTTCAGGAGATCGAGCTCGCCGCCACAGCCGAAGGGAAGATCACGGCGGTCCGGGTGCGGCTGACCGTGAACATGGGCGCCTACCTGCAACTCGTTACGGCCGGCACGCCGCTGCTCGGTGCCTGGCTCTACGGCGGCTGCTACGACATCCAGGGCTACAGCTTCGAGTGCACCGGCGTCTTCACGCACACGACGCCGACCGACGCCTATCGCGGGGCAGGCAGACCCGAGGCGACGTACGCGATCGAGCGCGCCGTCGACGCCTTGGCCCGAGAGCTGGGCATGGACCCCGTCGAGTTGCGGCGGCTGAACTTCATCCGCGAGTTTCCCAACACGATCGCCGCCGGGCTGACCATCGACACCGGGGACTACGACGCGTCGCTCGATCGCGCGCTCGAGCGCGCCGGTTACGAGGCGCTGCGCACGGAGCAGGCAGAGCGGCGCGAGCGCAACGACCCGAAGCGTCTGGGCATCGGCCTCTGCACCTACGTCGAGATGTGCGGCCTCGCGCCTTCGAAGATTCTCGGCGCGATCCGCTACAGCGCAGGCGGCTGGGACACGGCCACGATCCGCTGCCTTCCCACCGGCACGGTCCAGGCGTTGACCGGTACGTCGCCGCACGGCCAGGGGCACGAGACCTCGTGGGCCCAGATCGTCTCCGACCGTCTCGGCTACGACGTCGACGAGGTCGAGGTCCTGCACGGCGACACCTCCGTCATCCCGCTCGGCATGGACACCTACGGCAGCCGCAGCCTGGCTGTCGGAGGCGTGGCGCTCTATTACGCCGCCGAGCGGATCGTCGAGAAGGCGAGACGCATCGCAGCGCACCGGCTCGGCGCCGACGAGGCTCAGCTTGAATGGGCCGGCGGGAGCTTCACCGGCCCTGACGGGTCGATCTCCCTGAAGGAGATCGCGTTTCACGCATGGACGGCACACGACCTGCCCGACGGCATGCAGCCGGGACTCGAGGAGACGTATGTCTACGACCCGCCGAACTTCTCCTGGCCGGGCGGCGCACATCTCGCCGTGGTCGAGGTCGACACTGAGACGGGCGCGGTCGAACTGCTGCGCTACATCGCGGTGGACGATGTCGGGGTTGTCGTCAATCCGACGATCGTCGAGGGCCAGATCCACGGCGGCCTCGCCCAGGGGGTCGCACAGGCCCTGTACGAGGAGGCCGTCTACGACGAGGAAGCGAACCTGCTGACCGGCTCGATGCTCAGCTATCTCGTTCCGTCGGCCGCCGAGTTTCCGTCATGGGAGCTGGATCGGACGGAGACTGCGAGCCCGACGAATCCGCTCGGCGTGAAAGGGGTCGGCGAGACGGGCGCGATCGCCTCTCCGGCGGCGGTGATGAATGCTGTTGTCGACGCCCTCTCCGTTGACGGCATCACGGATATCTCGATGCCCGCAACCCCCGAGCGAGTCTGGCTCGCGTTGCAGGAGGTGCGCTCGTGATCCCGGCAGCGTTCGATTACGAGGTCGCCGAGTCTGTCGACCACGCCGTGGGGCTGCTTGGCGAACGCGAAGACAGCAAGCTCCTCGCCGGCGGCCACTCGCTGCTACCGCTGCTCCGGCTTCGCGTCTCGCGTCCGACACTCCTCGTCGACCTCGGCCGCGTCGAAGGCCTGTCCTACGTGCGCGACGCCGGCGCCGCGATCGCGATCGGCGCCCTCACCCGTCATCACGACCTCCAGACGGCGCCCCTGCTGCAAGAGCACTGCCCGCTCGTCTCCTACACGGCGGGTCTGATCGGCGATCCACAGGTACGCCATCGCGGCACCATCGGCGGCTCGCTCGCTCACGGAGACCCCGCCTCAGATCTGCCGGCCGTCCTGCTCGCGCTGGGAGGTGAGGTGGACATCGTCGGTCCAGACGGCGCCCGCACCGTTCCCGCGGCTGACTTCTTCCGCGGCGTGTTCGAAACGGCGGCCGCGCCACAGGACATCGTTACCGAGATCCGGGTGCCGAAGCTGACCGGGGATCACGCCTGGAGCTACCTGAAGTTCCGCCGCCGCGCCCAGGATTGGGCGACGGTGGGCGTGGCCGTCCTCGCCAAGCGGTCGAACGGCGGTGTCGGCGAGGCGGCGATCTCCCTGGTGAACATGGGAGCGACGCCTCTCCGCGCGTCGGCTGCAGAAGCGGCGCTCGTAGCCGGTGAAGCTGACCCCGGTGCAGTCGCGGACGAAGGCACCGAGCCACCGAGCGACACGAGCGGTAGCGCGGACTACCGCCGGCACCTGGCCCGCGTTCTCGTGCGGCGAGCCGTCGCGGAGGCGCTCGAGCGCTAGTCGCACCACTCGACGGCGGTACGAAGCACGACGTCCCGGAGGCGTTCGAGCGACGCCAGATCGACCCACTCGACATCGGCGTGGGCGCCCGAGCCGACCGGTCCGAACAGCACCGTCGGAATGCCGGCGTCTGCGATCAATGCTGCGTCGGTCCAGAACGGCACGCCAACGGGCTCGGCGACGCCCGCGACCCGGGCGACGAGATCGGCGAAGGGCCCGGCGAGGGTCTCGAACGGCTCCCGGCCGAAGCCGAGCCGCAACGCGGCGTCGCCCGCCACGGCGCGCAGTTCCCGCTCGATCTGCTCGCGCGTCTCGCCCGGGATCGTGCGTCGCTCGCCGGTGAGCAGGCAGCGCGAGGGATAGCTCGAGTACTCCTGCCCGCCCTCGATCAGCGAGGCGTGCAGCGAGGCAGGCCCCACAAGCGGGTGCCGGTCGCCGGCCTGGAGTCGCCGGTCGAGGCCTTCCAGCGCGACGAGCACGTGGCCCATCTTCATGATCGCGTCGACGCCGAGGTCGGGTCGCGAGCCATGCGCCGCCACGCCGTCCGTCTCGATCTCGAACAGGACGAAGCCGCGATGGGCGACAGCCAGTTGCAACTCGGTGGGCTCGACCACGATTGCGGCGTCGGCACGGACATGCTCGAGCACCGCTTGGGTGCCGAGCGAGCCGAGCTCCTCGTCAGAGACGGCCGTCACGATCAGATCGCCCCGTAGCTCCGGTACGTCGACGACCGCGAGCAGGATCGCCGCGATCGCACCCTTCATGTCGTACGAGCCACGGCCGTAGAGGCGCCCGTCCTCGATCCAGGGCTGATGCGGGCGATCCATGCCGGCGACCCCAACGGTGTCGAGGTGCCCGTTCAACAAGAGCGAGCGACCGCCGCCCGAGCCGCGCCGTCTGGCGATCACGCTCGGGCGTTCGCCCCCGACGATCTCGACCTCCAACCCCCGCTCCGTGCACCATGCAGCCACGAATGCCACCGCGTCGGCCTCACCTCTGGCGCCGGCGATCAGACCCGGGTTGACCGAATCGATCGCAACCAGCTGCGCTGCGAGTTCTGCCAGGCCGGCAGGTGTTGTGCCTCGAGACTCTAAGATCGGTAGAGCGTACGACACTGCAGGTGACGAGCTCGAGGGGAGGTGATGGAAGGATGAGAAAGCGACTGACTCGGCTGACCGAGCCGCTCGTGCGCGAGAACGGCGCACTGCGGCCTGCAACCTGGACCGAAGCGCTCGACCGCGCCGCGGCCGGCTTCGGCGCTGCGGTTGCAGCGGGCGGTCCGAACGCATTCGGCTTGTTCAGCTGCTCGAAAGCGACGAACGAGGTGAACTTCATGACCCAGAAGTTCGCCCGTGTCGCGATCGGCACGAACAACATCGACAGCTGCAACCGCACCTGACACGCACCCAGCGTCGTCGGTCTGGCGACGGTGTTCGGGGCGGGGGGCGGGACGAGCTCCTATCAGGAAGTCGAGGAGACCGATCTCATCTTCCTGTGGGGCTCCAACGCGCGTGAGACCCATCCGATCTTCTTCCATCACGTCCTGAAGGCCGTGCATAGCGGCGCGCGCCTGTACGTCGTCGACCCGCGGCGCACGGGCTCGGCGCAGTGGGCCGACGGCTGGCTCGGGCTCGACGTCGGCACCGACATCGCGCTCGTCGAACACGATGGCCCGCGAGATCATCGACGAGCGGCCTGCACAACCGCGAGTTCATCGACCGCGCGACGACCGGCTTCGACGCCTACGCCGCGAGCGTCGAGCCCTGGACGCTCGAGCGGGGCGAGCGCGAAACCGGCGTGCCGGCCGATCTGATCCGCGAGGCGGCACACGCCTACGCGAGCGCCGACCGCGCGATGATCTGCTGGACGCTCGGCATCACCGAGCATCACAACGCGGTCGACAACGTCTTCTGCGCTGATCAACCTGGCGCTGCTGACCGGGCCATGTCGGGCGCTACGGCTCGGGACTCAACCCGCTGCGCGGCCAGAACAACGTGCAGGGCGGCGGCGACATGGGCGCGATCCCGAACAAGCTGCCGGGCTTCCAGGACATCGAGAGCAACCACGCCGCGCGCGCCAAGCTTCGAGCAGGCCTGGGGCGTGACCGATCCAGCCGACGCTACGGCTGGCACCTGACGCAGATGTTCGAGGCGATGGAGCGCGGCGAGCTGAAGGCGCTCTACGTCATCGGCGAGAACCCGGCGCAGTCGGAGGCCGACGCGGTGCACACGATGCAGCTGCTCGAAGGGCTCGACCACCTCGTCGTGCAGGACATCTTCCTCACCAAGACCGCCGAGATCGCCGACGTCGTGCTGCCCGCCTCGGCGAGCTGGTGCGAAGCCGAGGGGACCGTCACGAACAGCGAGCGGCGCGTCCAGCGCGTGCGCGCGCGCTCTCGACCCGCCGGGCCAGGCGCGCGACGACATCGAGATCGTGTGCGAGCTGGCCGCGCGGCTGGGCCACGACTGGGGCCGTCCCACCGCCGAGCAGGTGTGGGACGAGCTGCGGTCGCTCTCGCCGATGCACGCGGGCATGAGCTATCGGCGGCTCGAGGAGGTCGGCGGCTGCAGTGGCCCTGCTCGGACGAGGAGCACCCGGGCGAGCAGTTCCTGCACGGGCGGCTGTGGGACGAGCCGGTCACGGGCGACCTCGCCCCGTTCAACGTCGTCGTGCACGCGCTGCCGGTCGACCAGCTGTCGGAGGAGTTCCCGATTCGCCTGACGACGGGGCGGCGGCTCGACTCGTACAACACGGGCGTCCAGAGCGGCGGCTACTCCTCGCCCCTCCGCCGGGGCGAGTCCCTCGATCTGTCCCCCGAGGACTGCGAGCGCCTCGACGTGGCGCCGGGCGAGCGCGTTCGGGTCACCTCCCGGCGCGGCTCGGTGGTCGCACCCGTGCGGGTCGACGACACGCTGCGGCCTGGGTTGGCGTTCATGACACTGCACTTCCCCGACGAGGTCGAGACGAACGTCCTCACCATCGACGCGACCGATCCGAAGTCGGGCACCGCGGAGTTCAAGGCCAGCGCGATTCGCATCGAGAAGCTGCCCGCGGACGCTGCGAGCGAGGTTGTGCCCGCCGCCGGCGGGCCGGCGCGCTAGCTTCCCGCCGCGTGGACCTTCGCCTGACAGCCAGCGAGCCCTCGGCGGCGGAACGCGCCATCGTGGACCTCGTGCTCGGGCCGCCGGACTCTGCCTGGGTGGGTGCGGCCCGCGGCGCCGACGGACACTCGGCACGCGGCGGCCATGCGGCCCGGTCGCAGCGCCACCTGCTGCTGCCAGTTCTGCACGAGTTGCAGGGGAGCGTGGGCTGGATCAGCGCGCCGGCGCTCGGTTATGTCTGCCGGCGGCTGACCATTCCGCCCGCCGAGGCGTACGGCGTCGCGAGCTTCTACGCGCTGTTCGCGCTCGAGCCGCGCGCGCCGAGAGTCGTCCATGTCTGCACCGACATCGCGTGCATGTGCCGCGGCGGCGCCGAGCTGGTCGCCGAGCTGGAACGCACGGTCGGCCCCGCTGGGCAAGCGTCGCCCGATGGCACCGCGATCTGGCTGGAGAGCCCGTGCCTCGGCCTGTGCGAACAGGCTCCGGCCGCGCTCCTCACGGTCGCGGGCGACGACGGGAGCGACCACGCATTCGGTGGCGCGAGCGGACAGAGCGTCGCCGCGGCGCTGGCAGGCGCGACGCCGGAGCAGTACGAGCCGGGGCCGGTCGAGCCGGTGGGAGGAGAGCTTCGGCTGCTGCGGCGGATCGGTCATGTCGACCCCACCAGCGCCGAGAGCTATCGCAACGCGGGCGGCTACGCCGCGCTCCGGCGCGCGCTCGAGCTCGGCCAGGCCGGCGTGATCCGCGAGGTGACCGAGGCGAAGCTGATGGGGCGCGGCGGTGCCGCGTTCCCGACCGGGCGCAAGTGGGATGCGGTGGCCCGGAACCCGGTGCAGCCGCACTATCTGGTCTGCAACGCGGACGAGTCGGAGCCGGGCACCTTCAAGGACCGGATCGTGATCGAGAACGACCCCTTCGCGCTGATCGAGGCGCTCACGATCGCCGGCTACGCGATCGGCTGCGAGCACGCCTACATCTACGTGCGTGGCGAGTACCCCCTGGCGTGGCAGCGCCTGACGAACGCGATCGAGCAGGCCCGTACCCACGACCTGCTCGGCGACGACGTGCTGGGCACGGGCCTCAGGTTCCACATCGAGCTGCGCAAGGGCGCCGGGGCTTACATCTGCGGCGAGGAGACGGCGCTGTTCAACTCGATTGAGGGCTTCCGCGGCGAGCCGCGCAACAAGCCGCCGTTCCCGGTCGATGTCGGGCTGTTCGGCAAGCCGACCGTCGTGAACAATGTCGAGAGCCTGATCAACGTGCTGGACATCGTGCTCGGCGGCGGGGAGGCATTCGCCCGGATCGGCACCGAGCAGTCCACAGGCACGAGGCTGCTGTGCCTCTCGGGCTGCGTCGAGCGGCCGGGCCTGTACGAGGCGCCGTTCGGAATCACGCTGCGCGAGGTGATCGACAAGGCGGGCGGCGTTGCCGGGGGCAGAGAGCTGAAAGCCGTCCTGCTCGGCGGCGCGGCCGGCGGCTTCGTCGGGCCCGACAAGCTCGATGTGGAGCTCTCGTTCGAGGGCACCCGGGCGGCCGGCGCCACGCTCGGCTCGGGCGTCGTGATGCTGTTCGACGACAGGGTCGACCTTGTTCCGGTGCTGCTGCGGATCGCGGCGTTCTTCCGTGACGAGTCCTGCGGGCAGTGCGTGCCGTGCCGCGTCGGCACGGTGCGCCAGCAGGAAGCGCTGCTGCGGCTTGCGTCCGGACCGGCCGCGGGGCAGCGTCGGGGACGAGCTGGCGCTGATCGCCGAGATCGCCCAGGCGATGCGCGACGCGTCGATCTGCGGCCTCGGCCAGACGGCCGCGAGCGCGGTCGAGTCGGCGATCCGGGAGCTCGCGGTGTTCGCTCCGCAGGGGGCCGCATGAGCGCGGTCCCGGTGACGTTGCGGAAGATCGTCGAGCTGGAGATCGACGGCGAGAAGACACGCGTCTTCGAGGGCTCGACGATCCTCGACGCCTGCCGTTCGCGCGACCTGGAGATTCCGACGCTCTGCTACGGCGAGTCGCTCACCCCGGTCAATGCCTGCCGGGTGTGCATGGTCGAGCTGGAGGGATCACGCGTACTGGTGCCGTCGTGTGCGCGCAAGGCCGAAGACGGGATGGTCGTGCGCACCGCATCCGAGCGGGTCCGGCACAGCCGCAAGATGGTGCTCGAGTTTCTCGGCTCGAGTGTCGACCTCTCGACGACGCCCGACGTCGGCCGCTGGTCGGCCGAGTACGGGGCACGCCCCGAACGCTACGGACCGCCCGCGCCACCCGCGGCGGCAGGTGTCCGCGACAGCGCGCGCGCCGGCCATCACCACGCCGGCGACGGACAGACCGCGGCCACCGTTGCGCAGCCGGTCAAGGTCGACAACGAGAACTACGTGCGCGACTACGCGAAGTGCATCCTCTGTTACAAGTGCGTCGAGGCCTGCGGCACCGACTGGCAGAACACGTTCGCCATCGCGGTCGCCGGACGCGGCTTCGACGCGCGCATCGCGACCGAGTTCGCGGTCCCGCTCCCCGAGTCGGCGTGCGTCTACTGCGGCAACTGCATCGCCGTGTGCCCGACCGGCGCGCTGATGTTCAAGAGCGAGCACGACATGCGCGCCGACGGAAGCTGGGACGCGGCGGCGCAGACGGTGACCGAGACGATCTGCTCGTACTGCGGCGTCGGCTGCAGCCTCGAGCTGCACGTACAGGACAACGAGATCGTGAAGGTCACGTCACCGCTCGACCACAGCGTGACGCACGGCAACCTCTGCGTGAAGGGCCGCTTCGGCTACCAGTACGTGCAGAACCGGGCGCCGGAGCACGACGGGTAAACAGCACGCGTCAGCGGCAGAACTCGGTGCCTGACCGGTTCAGGCAAAGCAGCCCGGCCAGCGTTCGGTCGCCTTCGAGAACGACGATCCGCCGCTCGGGCGCCGCCTGCAAAGCGTCGACGACCTCGTCGGTGAGCACGTCGGGTCCGACCCACTCGACATCGGTCTGGCCGAATTCGACCGCCGCTGTCGCGTCATCCGCCCCCTCGGGGATGTCTCCGCGTGTCAGCGCCGCGACGAATGTGGACCCGTCGACGAGCAGCGCGAGGCGGGCGGACGAGCCTCCGAAGAACGCGCGGGCCTCCCCGACGGTTGCGTCGGCCGCGAGCGTCTTCGGTTCGAGACGCATCACATCGCGAACCGGCCGGCCGAGGGCCGCTTCGCGTGGAAGCCGCCCGCCGGCCGCGCTAGCCACCGAGTTCCCGTGGGATGTGCGACGTCGAGTAGACGTCCTTGCGCGCAATCAGGCCGTCGCGAATCGGCAGGACGTCGACGCCGTCCCATTCGAGCCGGCGACCGTCGGGCGCGGTGGCGCGCGCCGTCCACTCGCTCGTGCAGAAGCCGGGCGAGACGTACAGGCGCCGCGACGAGAAGCGCATGTCGGGCCACCGCTCGAAGATCCCGCCGATGTGCGCTCTGACCGCGTCCGCGCCCTCGACGGCAGGTTCGCCCGCCGTGTGGTTCTGGAACACGATGTCGTCGGTGTAGCTGGCCATCGCCGCATCTAGATCCTTGTCGTTCCACGCAGCGTCGTGACGGTCGAGCAGTGCCTGAATGTCGCTCATGTCTCCCCTCCGCGTCTGCCGGAGGAGAAGTCTATTTCAGGCGCGCAAGCGCTGGATCGTGGCTTGCACGCCCTCATCGAGCGGCGTCCAGGCGATCGGGCCGATCGCCTGCTCTAACGCGCTGCCGTCGAAGTCCTCGGGGAACGGCAGCAACGTTCCCTCATCGACTCCGACCGAGACCCCCGGCGCCGCACGCTCGATCGACGAGGCGACCTCCGCGAGCGACACGACAGGCCCGCCGAGATTGAAGGTGCGCGACCCCTCGGACGCCGCCCGGGCGGCCGCGATGAACGCGCGGGCCGTATCCGGCGCGAACTGCATCTGCGTACGGCCCCCGAAGGCGATCTGCGAGCTCTCGCCGGCAGCGGCGGCCGCCATCGCGAGGGTCGGCGACGCCGTCAGGCCGTTGTCCCGGCCGGGCCCGTAGACGACGAACGGACGGATCCCGATCGACGGCACCCCCTCCTCGTGCCAGAAGATCCCGGCGAGCGCCTCGCAGGCCTGCTTGTGCACCCCGTAAAACGTGGTCGGATGCCCGACGGCCTCGTGGGGCACCGGGCCGCCTCGGTCGTCAACCGGCGAGTAGACCGCCGCGGAGCTTGCGAATGCGACCTGGATACCACGCGACTTCGCCGCGTCGAGAACGTTGACCGTGCCGCCGATGTTGACGGCCGTGCCGTACGGCGGATCGCGTTTGATCATCGTCAACAGCAGGCCGGCGAGATGGATCACATGGGTGATCTCATGCCGGTCGAGCACGCGTGCAAGCGCCTCGCCGTCGGTGATGTCGCCCTGCTCGAGGGGAACCGCGGCTTCGGTTGCGAGCCGGAGCCGGCGGTCGTCGGCGCCGAGATCGAAGCCCACGACATGGACGCCCTCTTCGGCAAGCAACGCGCAGCTCCAAGCGCCGATGCAGCCCAGCGCGCCGGTGACGAGGAACCGCTCGCCGCTCATGCGTCCACGTAGACGGTGACCGTCTCGGTGTAGAACTCGATCGCTGCGCGGCCCTGCTCGTGCGGGCCGAAGCCGCTGGACTTGATGCCGCCGAACGGCACGTGCACGTCGGCCCCGGCGGTTTGCGAGTTGACGTGCAGGAGGCCCGCCTGCGCCTCGTTCTGGAAACGCGTCGCCGCGGCCAGGCTCGATGTGAAGATGGCAGCCGACAGCCCGAAGGAGACGGCGTTCGCACGCGTCAGCGCCTCGTCCAGGGTCGCGAAGCGGTAGAGCGAGGCGACCGGGCCGAAGACCTCCTCGCACGAGAGAAACGCCTCGTCGGCGACGTTCTCGAACAGCGTCGGCGCGATCACGTAACCGGTCTCGCCGAGACGGGTTCCACCGGCGGCGACGCTGCCACCTTCGGCCTTCCCGCGCTCGATCGCCGCGAGAACCTCGTCGAACTGCGACTCGTTCACGATCGGCCCGACTTCCACCGTGGGGTCGAGCGGGTCGCCGACCTTGCCGCTCGCGATCCGGGCCAGGAGCTTCTCGCGAAACGCGTCGTATACGTCGTCCTGCACCAGGATCCGCCTTGTCGCCGTGCACTTCTGACCTGCCGACCAGAACGCACCGGCGAACGTCGCTTCCACTGCGCGATCGAGGTCGGCGTCGGCCATCACGATCAGCGGGTTGTGTCCGCCGAGCTCGAGCTGAACGCGCTTGCCCCGCTTCGTCGCCTCGTCGCGCACGCCGTGGCCTGTCGCCACCGAACCGGTGAACGAAATGGCACGAACGCGCGGATCGCGCACCAGCGCGGCGCCGACCACCGATCCACGCCCGGTCAGGATGTTGAGCACACCCGCAGGCAACTCGGCCTCGGCGAACGCCTCGGCGATGTGGAGTCCGGTGCGGGGAGACTCGTATGCCAGCTTGAGCACGACGGTGTTGCCGTAGATCAATGCAGGCGCGAGCTTCCAGATCGGGATCGCACAGGGAAAGTTCCACGGCGTGATCAACGCGACGACGCCGACCGGGCGCCGCCGGGTCGAGACCTGCGCGCCCGTCGCCGCCTGCTCGAAGTGGTCGCCGACGGACCGAAAGGCCTCGCCGGCCGCAAACCGCAGGATCTGCGAGGCCCGAGCTGCCTCGCCGCGCGCCTCGCGCAGCGGCTTGCCCATCTCGATCGTCATATCCCGTGCGACCTGCTCCGTCCGTGCCTCGAGCACCGTCGCCGCCGCCGTCAGATAGGCCGCGCGGCGCGCCATCGGGAGCCCCGCCCAGCCGTCGAAGGCTGCCGCAGCGGCCGCGACGGCGGCATCGGCGTCGGCTTCGTTCGACGCCGTGAACTCACCCGTCGTCTCTGTCGGCCGCATCGGGTTGCCCTTCGAGTACGTGTCGCCGGACGCCGACGGAACCCACGCCCCACCGATGTAGTTCAGACCTGCCGGGTGCGCCGGCGCCTCTACGAGCTCGGTCATTCCTCACCTTTCGTCTTCGAACCTGGTTCGTTCAAGAAGCTAAGTGAACCAGGTCAGGCGACCGTGTTGACGAGCACCCCGATCCCCGGGATTTCGATCTCGACCGTGTGCCCGCTGCTCGAGCGTGTAGTCGTCGGCCGGGACGAGACCCGTCCCCGTCAGCAGCACCGAGCCGGGCGGCACGGGATTGTCGCGGACGAGCCAGCCGGCCAGCTCGGCGAAGGAGCGCTTCATCCTGGCCGTCGACGTCTCGCCGGTGAACAGCACCTCTCCCGCCGGGTCCGTGATGCGGAGGAGGATGGCGAACGGCTCGTCCCAGCTGTCCGGCACGGCAAGCACCGGCCCGATCGCGCAGGCACCGGCAAAGACCTTCGCCTGTGGGATATAGAGCGGATTCTCGCCTTCGATGTCCCTGCTCGACACGTCGTTCCCGACCGTGACGGCGACCAGCGCACCGCATTCGCCGAGCACGAGGCCGAGCTCGGGCTCGGGAACCAGCCAGCGAGAGTCGGCCCGCACGCGGATCGCGCCGCCCGGGCCGACCGTGCGGCGCATCTGCGCGTCCTTCAGGAAGAGCTCCGGCCGGTCGGCGTCGTAGACGAGTGCGTAGACGTCGCGCGCATCGGTCTTCGCCTCCTCCAGCCGCGCGTCGCGGCTGCGCTCGTACGTCACCCCGGCACACCAGATCTCGGGCGCGACGATCGGCGGCAGCAGGCCGAGCCCGGCCAGCGGGACCGAGCGCTCGATCCGGCCTTCGCCGCGAAGCGCCGCGAGCGGATCGTCGTGATCGAGCACCTCGACGACCTCCCCCACGACGCGGCCGACACGCGGGCCGAGACCCGGCAGCTCCGTCCGCAACGTGCGAATCAATAGGTCGCCCGGCCGCCGGAGATGTCAAAGCACGCGCCGGTCGAGAACGACATCTCCTCACTGGCCAGCCAGCAGATCAGACCGGCTACCTCGGCAGGCTCGCCGACGCGTCCGAGTGGAATCCGCTCCGTCATGTACGCGATGTGCTCCGCCGAGATCTGGCTCAAGATCGGGGTGTTGATCACTGCGGGCGCGATGCAGTTCACGAGAACCCCGCTTCCGGCCACGTCCTTGCCGATCGCCTTCGTGAGCCCGATCACCGCGGCCTTCGACGACGAGTAGGCGCCGGCCATCGGATTCCCCTCCTTCCCGGCAATCGACGCAACGTTGACGATCCGCCCGTAGCCGCCCGCCTTCATCTTCGGAATCGCCGCCCGGTTCGCGAAGAACACGCCGTTCAGGTTGATCGCGTGGACGCGAGCCCACTCCTCGTCGGAGACCTCCTCGGTATGCAGCGAGTCGCCTCCGACGCCCGCGCAGCACACCAGCACGTCGAGTCGCGGGAGCCGCTCGACCGCGGCGTTCAGTTGAGCCGAGTCGCGCACGTCGTCGCCGTGCTCGAGGTCGAACACGTGCACTTCCGCCCCACCGGCGCGCAGGCGCTCGACCGCCGCGGCGCCGATCCCGCTCGCACCCCCCGTGACGAGCGCGACGCGCCCTTCGAAGCCGTAGTGGTTTGTCATAGGGCATTTCTATACCGTTTTGCCTCATGGCTTCCGGCTCGTCCGTGTTCGACCCGCACTCCGACTACCCGCTCGGACAGCGGCGGCCCGATCTCATCACGACCCCCGGCGGCATCCCGTTCGCGGACCTCGTGCTCGACGGCGAGCAGCTCGAAGCGAGCGAGCTTCGTGCCACCCCGGCAACTCTCCGCCTGCAGGCCCAGGTCGCAGACGCCGCCGGGCGGCAGCAGCTCGCCGCGAATCTGCTGCGGGCCGCCGAGCTCGCCCCGCTGCCCGACGAGACGATCCTGGAGATCTACACCGCCCTGCGCCCTCGTCGGTCGTCGGGCCCGGAGCTCGAGGCCTGGGCCGCACGCCTCGACGAGCTCGGGGCGCCCCTGACCGCGGCATTCGTCCGCGAGGCACGCGAGGTCTATGCCGAGCGAGGCCTGCTTGCAGCCTGACGAGCGCTCGGCTCGCTACGTCGCGCGCGAACAGCGCGGCCTGCGGCGCGAAGTCCTGATCGAACCGCTCGCGGAGCTCGGTCTCGTCGCGATGGACGGTCCAAACGACCCCGAGCCGTCGATCGTGATCGAGAACGGCCGGGTGGTCGAGCTCGACGGCCGCCGGGAACAAGACTGGGACGCGCTCGATCATTTCGTCGCCCGGTACGGCATCGACGTCGAGGCTGCGGCGGAGTCCACCGAGCTCGCCGACGCCGAGATCGCCCGCCGGCTCGTCGATGTCGACGTCCCTCGCGCGGATCTGATCCGCCTCTCACGCGGCCTGACGCCGGGCAGGCTGGCACGCGTGATCGCGATGCTCGACCCGGTCGAGCTGATGTTCGCGCTCAAGAAGCTCCGCGCCCGCCGGGCACCCGCCAACCAGGCTCACGTGACGAACCTCAAGGAGAATCCGGCCCTGCTCGCCGCAGATGCTGCGGAGGCTGCCGCTCGGGGCTTCGCAGAGGTCGAGACAACGGTCGGCGTCTCACGGTATGCGCCTCTGAACGCGATCGCTGTCCTGATCGGCTCGCAAACCGGGCGGCCCGGGGTGTTGACGCAGTGCGCGGTCGAGGAGCGGCTCAACCTCAGGCTGGCCATTCAGGGACTGGTCACCTACGCCGAGACGCTGTCGGTGTACGGAACGGAGTCGGTCTTCGTCGACGGCGACGACACCCCATGGTCGAAGGCGCTGCTCGCATCGGCCTACGCGTCGCGTGGCGTCAAGGTGCGGTTCACCTCCGGGGGCGGATCCGAGGCGCTGATGGGCGAATCGGAGGGCAAGTCGATGCTGTATCTGGAGGCGCGGTGTCTGTCGCTGGTGCGCGCCGCAGGCTCGCAGGGCGTGCAGAACGGGTCGATCTCCTGTGTCGCTCTGGCCCTCTCGGTCCCCGGTGGAACACGCGAGGTGCTGGCCGAGAACGTGCTCGCGGCCTGGCTCGACCTCGAGGTCGCGTCCGGGAACGACGCCATCGCCAGCCACTCGGAGATTCGCAAGACCGCGAAGCTGATGGGGCAGTTCCTGCCCGGCACCGACTTCGTCACCTCGGGGTACTCGTCGATGCCCCGTTACGACAACATGTTCGGCGGCGGCAACTACGACTCGGATGACTTCGACGAGTGGCTCACGCTGCAGCGCGACTGGCAAGTCGACGCCGGGATCGAGCCCCTCGACGAGGCAAGCGCGCTCGCGGTGCGCGAACGCGCCGCGCGTGCGGTGCAGACGGTCTTCGCCGCCTTCGGCTTCCCGCCGATCACCGACGAGGAGGTGCGGATCGCCACCGTCTGCACGGACTCGCGCGACCTGCCGGACCGCGACCGCGCCGCCGACGTCCTGGCCGGAGACCGCGTGCTGGACGAGGGGATCAGCGGGCTCGACATCGCGCGCGTTCTCGACCGCCGCGGTTTCCCCGAAGTTGCCGCCGCCATCTTCGGGATGCAGCGCCAGCGGGTCGCTGCCGACTACCTGCAGACCTCGGCGATCATCGCCGCCGACGGCACCGTGGTCTCGGCGGTCAACGACGGAAACCACTACAGAGGGCCGGGAACGGGCTACCGCCTCGAGGGCGAACGCTGGGAGCTCCTGCGCAGGCTGCCGTATGCCATCGACGCCCGGCTGCTCGGCGGCGGCCCGCGAGGAGACGCAGCCGTCGAGCCGACGGGGCCGGCCGAGCTCGGCTCAGACCCGGACGAGGTGGTCGTCGCCGTCGGGCCGGCGTTCGGTGACACGCTCTCCGAAACGATCAACGGCCTTCGCCACGCCGATGTCCTGGCAGCGATCGTGGACGGGGTTCGCGAGGAGGGCGGCGCTCCCCGCATCGTTCGCATCCTGCGCTCCGCCGACGTCGCCTTCATCGGCCATGACGGAGCCCGCCTGTCCGGCTCGCGAATCGCTGTCGGGCTGCAGTCCAAGGGAACAGCGCTCATTCACCGGGCCGATCTCGAGCCGCTCGACTGCCTCGAGCTGTTCGGCATGGCGCCGTCGCTGACGCTGGCCTCCTACCGGCAGATCGGGCGAAATGCGGCCGGATATGCGCTCGGACGGGCCGTTGCCCCCGTTCCGACGGTGATGGACAACTATGCGCGCGCCAAGCTGATCGTCCGGACGACGCTGCTGCACGCCCGTGAGGCGGCCGCCGTCGTCCGTGATGCGCCGCCCGTCGAGCTGGTGCTACTCCCGGCCGCCGTCAGCGTGTAGTCAGCCGGCCGTGTAATCAACCGGCCGCGCACAGGCCGGGCGCCACGGTTCAGCTGCCGGCTTCGTCCCAGGGCTTGCCGTCACGGCCCCAACGGTGCGCGTCGTGGCCCTCGACGATGACCCACGTGTGCTCCTTCAGCTCCGGTGCCTCGAGCGCCTCGAGCAGGGCGTCCGTCAACCGCTCGATCAGGCGCGCCTCCAACTCCGGTGTGAGGCGCCGCTCGAACAGCTCGACCCGGACGAGCGGCATCTAGTTCTCCGTCCTAGTTCTCAACGTGCGTCGCGCCGCCGTCGGGGCCGAGCACGAGATCGCGCTCCCGGTCGGGCACGTGGTCGAGCGGGACCGGCGCCAGCGCCTCCATGAACGTCACGCCACCGGGGGAAAAGAGGCTGTGCCGGAGCCCTCGGTTGACGACGCCGACATCCCCGGGGCCGAGCGTGGTCGTCTGGTCCTCGACCGTGATCTCCACCTCACCCTCGAGAATGAACATCACCTGCTCGGTGTGCTCGTGCGCATGCCACGGGACCTCCTTGCCGGGCGCGTACGTCACACGACAGAGCAGCACCTGCTCGCCACCGACTGCATGGATCCGCACGCCGTCGCGAAACTCATAGGAGTCGACGTTGTTCCAGGTGCCGAACGGGCTCGTGCGCTCGCCTTCAGGCATCGACGTCCAGGTAGCCGGAGCCTGCGTTCGACGACACGGTCTTGACCGACAGATGCTCGTCGTAGATGACCCGCTTGCCGTCTCGGCGCGGCGACCGCTGCGCTTCGAGGGCGGCGAGCACGCGATCGGGCGTCGCAGGCATCTCGGTGATCCAGACGCCGACCGCGTCGAAGATCGCGTTGGCGATCGCGGGAGGCTGTGCGTTGTTCGCCATCTCGCCGATCGCCTTCGCCCCGAAGGGGCCGTCCACCGACGGGTTCTCGAGAATCACGTTGTCGAGCTCCGGCAGGTCGCGCAGCGCCGGGCCGAGATACGAGCCGAACTCACCACCGCGATGCTCGACCGACGGGTAGTACGGATAGCTGTTCTCGAGCAAGGCGAGCCCGAGACCCATGATCGCTCCGCCGTCGATCTGCCCCTCCACCATGGTCGGATTGATCGCGCGGCCGACGTCGTAGACCTGCACCATCTTCTTGACCACGACCTCGCCTGTCTCGTCGTCGACCTCGATCTCGGCGACGCACGCTGCGTACGAGATCGCCGAATGGGGTTCGAGCTCGACCTGCCCGGTCGCATCGTCGACGTCGGCGAACGGCTTCAGGGCGGTTGACGAGCCGCTGATCAATTCGCCGTAGTTGTAGGTGGCGGCCCCGGCGACGTCGGAGACGCTGATGCGCTTCTGGGGTGCACCTCTCGCGATCACTTCGCCGTCCTCGATCTCGAGGTCTGCGGGGTCGATCTCGAGCTCTTTCGATGCGATGTCGAGGATCCGCTCGCGGACGCGCTCGGCCGCGAGCCGCACGGCGTTGCCGCCGATGAACGTGCCGCGGGACGCGAACGTCCCGGTACAGACCGCGGACGAGTCGGTGTTCGTGTTGTCCATCGTCACCCAGTCGTAGGGCACGCCGAGGGCGTCGGCGACGATCTGGGTGTGCACCGTCTTCGAGCCCTGGCCGATGTCGACCGTTCCGGAGAACACATCGACCCGCCCGTCCGGCTTGAGCTTGATCCACGCCTGGCTGGGATCGCCGTTCTGGTTCATGCCGGTGGGGTATTCGATCGTCGCGAAGCCGCGACCGAGCCGTTTGGCCATCAGTCCCCCTCCCCGTTCAGATTCTGCTGGCCGACGAGATGCTCCGGCAGCAGCTCGGCCGTTCGCGGCTCGGACGTCATCGCCCGCAAGCTGCCCGAAAGCTCGATCCCCACGCGCTCGGCAGCCGCAAGGGTCACCGCCACCGTCGACGGATCCTTCAGCGTGACGCCGTTGCCGCTCGTGTCACCGACCCGGTTGGCGTTCTTCAGGCGGAGCTCCCACGGATCCATGCCGATCGCCTCGGCGATGCGGTTCATGTGCGTCTCCACGGCGAACGACACCGACGTGACGCCGAAGCCGCGCATCGCAGTGGTCGGCACCCGGTTGGAGAACGCCACGAAGCCGTCGAAGCGGAGATTCGGGATCGTGTAGGCGCCCGAATGGTGGAAGGCATGCTTCGTGAGCCCGTACGGCGAGAAGCGCGCATAGGCGCCGGAGTCGTGCAGCGTGAGCGTCCGCCGGCCGAGAATCCAGCCGTCGGACGTCACAGCGTCGGTGAGCTCGATGTGCCAGGGGGCGCGGGTCGACGATGCGAGGAACTCCTCCTCGCGAGTCCAGCGCCATTTCACGGGCTTCCTCGCCTTGAGCGCGAGCAGCGCGCAGATCGTCTCGGCCGCGGTGTCGACCTTGCCGCCGAAGCCGCCGCCGACGGTGCCGCCGACGAACTTGAGCTTGTTCAGCGGTACCTGCAGGTGAGCGGCGACGACGCCCATCGAGAAGTACATCGCCTGCGTGCACGAGTAGATCGTCAGCCGCCCGTTCGCTTCCGGCACGGCCAGAGCGACCTGCGTCTCGAGCGGCATCTGCTCGATGCCCTGCGGCCGGTAGACCCCCTCGACGATCACGTCGGCCTTGTCGAGAGCCCAGTCGATGTCGCCCTTCCGGACACGCCGGTGGTTGTACGGGCCGTAGTGGGGATACACGTTGCCCCACTGGTGGATCTGCGGCGCGTCGGGATCGAGCGCATTGCGGATGTCGAACAGCGCCGGGCGCTCCTCGTACGCGATCTCGATCGCGGCGACGGCGGCGACGCGCGGCCTCCTCGGAGTCGGCGGCGACCGCGGCGATCGGCTGGCCCCGGTACCGCACCTCGCCCTCGGCGAGCAGCGGCTCGTCGGCCGGCACGCCGAGACCCTCGAGATGGCCGTAGACGTTCTTGGGAACGTCGACATGGGTGACCACCGCGCGGACGCCCTTCATCGCTTCGGCCTTGGCCGTGTCGAGCCGCGTGATCACGGCATGGTCGTGCGGGGAGCGCAGCGCCTTCACCCACAGAGTCCGCCCCACGCGTACATCGTCGACGTACTGGGTGCGCCCCGTGACGTGGGCGACACCGTCGTAGCGCGGCAGGCGGGCGCCGACGGCCTTCATGCTGCGCTCCCTTCGGCAGAGAGCAACTCGACCGGCTCGACGTCTCCGCGGGACGCGGCCAGCACCGCCGTCGACGATCTTCACGTAGCCGGTGCAGCGGCAGTAGTGCCCGCCGAGCCCTTCGAGCACGTCCTCGCGCTCGAGCGGGCCGCCCGCGCGCTCGATCAGCGCCGTGGCCGCGATCACCATGCCCGGCGTGCAGAAGCCGCATTGCGCGGCGTAGTGGTTGTGGAACGCCGCCTGAACGGGCGACAGCGCTTCGGCTTCACCGAGGCCCTCGACCGTCGTGATCTCGGCGCCGTCGACCGTCGCGACCGCCGTGAGGCATGACCGCCGCGGTTCGCCGTCGACGAGCACGGTGCAGGTGCCGCAGCCACCCTGCTGGCAGCCTGCTTTCGGACTGGTGATGTCGAGCTCGTCGCGCAGCACGTGCAGGAGCGGCGTGAGGGGCGAGCTCGTGATCTCCTGCTCGACGCCGTTGACGATCAGCTTCATGCGATCTCCAGTTTGTCGAGAGCCTCTCGAACGAGGAGGGGAAGGACGCGCCGGCGGTAGTCGGCAGACGCCACCGCGTCGTCGAGAGCGCCACGTCGGCGAGCACGGAGGCGGCGTCGCGGCTCTCCTCGACGGCGCGGCTGCGGACAGCGGTCGGCCCGACCCCGGAGATGCCGACGCGGAGGTCGCTGCCGTCAGCGAGCGAGCTCACCGCCACCGCGGCGATCCCATACGAGTGGGCGTGTCTGCGACGCAGGCCGCTCGCTCCCGAGCGGCGCGCGACGCGGTCGTACTCGACCTCGAGGACGAGACGCCCCGAACGGTCGCCGGCGAGAAAGTCTTCGACCGGCTCCGTGCGCTCTCCGCCGCTGCCGGTCGAGCGCACGCGCGCACCGAGCGCGATCAGCGGTGCACCGAGATCGCCGCGCTGCGAGCTCGCGACCCGCGGGGGCGCAGATGTTCCCGCCCACTGTCGCGTTCCGGCGAACTTCGTAGTCGGCGATGTGCGCAGCGAAACGTGCGAGCAGCTCGTCCGGAGGGTCTGCGAGCAGCGCCGAGATCGAGACCATCGCGCCGATCACAACGCGCTCGCCGGAGACAGCGATCCGGTCGAGGCCGCTGCGATGGAGCATCAGGGCTCGCCGCGGCGAGAGCCGTCCCGCCGCGATCTCGGGCAGCAGAATCGTGCCGCCGGCAAAAACGGTGATGTCCTCGCCGGAGCCGTACAGGGAAGCCGCCTCGTCGGCGGACGTCGGGAGGAGTACGTCAACGGTCATGCTCTCGATTCTAAGCATGGACGCTTCAAGAGCGCACCTCGACTCTTCGATTACTGTGCGAAGGTGGTATTCGGTTCGATCGACGAGCTGGAGTCGGCCCTCGCCGACGCCTCCTACCTGACCGACCGCGGACTCGCAACGGCGCTCTATCTGGCACTGACGCTCGAAAAGCCGCTGCTGCTCGAGGGTGAGGCGGGCGTCGGCAAGACCGAGGCGGCCAAGGCGATCGCGGCCTCGCTCGGCGCCCCGCTGATCAGGTTGCAGTGCTACGAGGGCCTCGACGTCGCGCACGCGGTCTACGAGTGGAACTACGCGCGGCAGCTCCTCCACATCCGCGCCGCGCAAGAAGGGACGCTTCAGGAGGCCGAGCTGTTCGGCCGCGAGTTCCTGATCCGCCGCCCCCTGCTCGAGGCGATCGAGTCGGAGGAGCCGGTGCTGCTCCTGATCGACGAGATCGACCGAGCCGACGAGGAGTTCGAGGCCTTCTTGCTCGAGGTGCTGTCCGACTTCCAGATCACCGTGCCCGAGCTCGGCACGATCACGGCGAAGCAGCGTCCCTACGTGATCCTCACGTCGAACCGCACACGCGAGCTGCACGATGCGCTCAAGCGCCGCTGCCTCTACCACTGGATCGGACACCCGTCGGTCGAGCGCGAGATCGAGATCGTGCGGCTGCGCGTTCCCGGCGTGCCGGAGCGCCTGGCGGGCGAGGCGGCGCGCTTCGCGGCCGAGCTCCGGGCGCTCGATCTCCAGAAGCCGCCGGGCGTCGCCGAGACGATCGACTGGGCGCGTGCGTTGACGGCGCTGGGGCAGCAGGAGCTCGACGTCGAGAGCATCCAGGCGACACTCGGCGCGGTGCTGAAATACCACGAGGACCTGCTGTCGATCCGCGACGACGTGCTCGCCGGGCTCGTCGCGCGCGTCCGGAGCAACTGAGGCCGTTGCCGGTCGACGCGGTCGCCCGGCACGTCGTCGTGTTCGGACGCGTGCTGCGCGAAGCTGGACTCGAGGTGGGGCCCGGGCGGATCGGCGACGCACTCCAGGGGCTCGACTCCATCGAGCTCGGCCGCCAGGAGGACGTCTACTGGACGCTTCGGCAAACGCTCGTCTCGCGGCGCGAGGACCTCGACGCGTTCGATCGTGCCTTCGATGCCTGGTTTCTGCGTGCCGCGGTGCAACCGGCGCCGCGGCAGGTGGAGCGGCCACGGCCTCCGGGGGCACGCCGCAAGGGCGGCAGGCCCGGCTCAGGACCCGAGCTCGACGGCGGTGAGGTCGAGATCGGCGGTTGGAGCGCCGAGGAACTGCTGCGGTCGAAGGACTTCGCCGCGATGTCGCCGGATGAGTTCACCCGCGCGCGGCGGCTGATTCAGCGCATCGCGGTTGACCGGCCCCAACGACGCTCGCGGCGTCTGCGGAGCGACAGGAACGGCTCGGTGCTCGACGTCCGGGGACTCGCCCGCAGGTCGCTCGCGACGGGCGGGGATCCGGTCATGCGCGCGTTCCGCAGCCGCACCGACGCGCCCCGAAAACTGGTGCTGATCCTCGATGTCTCGGGCTCGATGGAGTCATACGCCCGCGCCTTGCTCCTCTACATGCACGCAGCACGCGGCTCTGGACGCCGTGTGGAGACGTTCGCGTTCGGGACCCGGCTGACCCGCCTGACGCGCGAGCTCGGCGTCCGCGATCCCGAAGCCGCGCTCAGGGCAGCGTCCAAACGCGTCGTCGACTGGTCGGGGGGCACTCGAATCGGCGCGTCGCTCAAGGCGTTCAACGACGAGTGGGGGCGCCGTGCGCTCACACGCGGCGCGGTCGTCGTGATCCTGTCGGACGGGTGCGAACGGGGCGATACGCAACTCGTCGAGCGTGAGATGGCGCGGCTCGCGCGACAGGCATTCGCCGTGGTCTGGGTCAATCCCCTGAAGGGAGATGCGGCCTACCAGCCGCTCGCAGGAGGAATGCGAGCAGCGCTTCCGCATATCGACCGGCTCGTGACGGGCCACGACGTCGGCAGCCTCGATGACCTGGGTAAAGTCCTCGGCGGCATCGAACGGAGGCATGCAGCGTGAAGGAGATCGTCGACGACGTCGAGCGCTGGCGGGCGCAGGGCGAGCGAGTAGCCGTCGCCACCGTGATCGCGACGCGCAAGTCGGCGCCGCGGGCCGTCGGTGCGAAGTTCGCCGTCTCGGAGTCCGGCCAGATGTGCGGTTCCGTGTCCGGTGGGTGCGTCGAGAATGACGTGTTCGAGCATGCCCGGCAGGTGATCGAGTCCGGACAGCCGCAGCTGCTCAGCTACGGGATCTCCGACGACGAGGCGCTGACGGTCGGGCTGCCCTGCGGCGGCGAGATCGACGTGTTCGTCGAGCGCCTCGATTGAGCCTGACCGACGTCCTGCTCTCGCTCGCACACGGCGACGAGCGGGCGGTCGTCTTCACGGTGATCGAAGGGCCCGCCGCCGGCTCGAAGCTGGTCGTTCTGCTCGACCGTCAGGAAGCGCACGGGGATGACCCCGGCGGCCTGGCGGCACTTGCCCCCGACATCCGCCGCAGCGGCCTGATCGAGCACGAAGGCGCGAAGGTCTTCGCCGAGGTCTTCGGGCCGCCGCCGCGCCTGGTCGTGATCGGAGCGGTCGACACGAGCGAAGCCCTCTGCGCCGCCGCCCGAGGGATCGGCTGGCGCACGATCTGCGTCGACGCGCGCGGCCGCTTCGCCACGAAAGAGCGGATGCCGAGCGCCGACGAGATCGTCGTCGAGTGGCCGGAAGAGGCCCTCGCCCAGATTCGCCCAGACCGCGACACTGCGGTCGTCGTGCTGACCCACGACGAGAAGTTCGACCTCCCGGCCCTGAAAGCCGCGCTCGAGACGCGAGGCCTTCTACATCGGTGCGCTCGGCAGCCGCACCGCGCAGGCGCGACGGCGCGAGCGGCTGCTTGTAGCCGGCGTGCCGGAGGGATCGCTGGACCGCATCCAGGGACCCTGCGGCCTCGACATCGGGGCCATCTCGCCCCCCGAAACGGCGCTGTCGATCCTCGCCGAGATCCTCGCCGTCGCCGCCGGCCGGCCCGGCGGGCCGCTCCGGACCTCCGCCGGGCGCATCCACGTCGAGCGGTAGCCCTGTAGCTCCGGCGCGAACGGTTTGGTACGTTCGCGCAGAGTCAGGGAACTCGGCCGGGAAACTCGACGGAACTCGATCAGGAGGGCGCGATGGCGATTCGTGTGGAGTCCGAGAAAGTGCTCGCTCTCGTCGACGAGGACGCGGAGGTCGAGCAGATCGCGACCGGATTCACCTTCACCGAAGGGCCAATCTGGATGGCCGACGGCTCGCTGCATTTCAGCGACATGCCCGGCGACAAACGGCGGCGCTGGCATCCGGACGAAGGCATCACCGTGCTGCGCGACCCGAGCAACAAGTGCAACGGGATGACGCTCGACAACGACGGGAACCTGATCGTCTGCGAGCACGTCACCAGCTCGTTGGTCCGCGAAGCGACCGACGGCACGCGCGAGACGCTCGCCTCGCACTGGGGCGCTCAGGAGCTGAACAGCCCGAACGACGTGATCGTGGCCTCCGACGGCTCGATCCTCTTCACCGACCCCACCTACGGGCGGATGCCCGGCTTCGGCCTCGAGCGCGAGGTCGAGCTCGACTTCCGCGGCGTCTACCGCCTGCCGGCCGACGGGGGCCCACTGCAACTGCTCATCGACGACTTCGCCCAGCCGAACGGCCTCTGCTTCTCACCCGACGAGTCCCTGCTCTACATCAACGACACCGTGCACGCCCATATCCGCGTCTTCGAGGTCGGCCCGGACCATTCGCTCCTGAACGGCCGCGTCTTCGCAGAGGGCATCGGCACGGGCGACCTGGCAAGCGGCGAGCTCGTCGACGGGATGAAGCTCGACGAGCACGGCAACGTTTACGTGACAGGGCCGAAGGGGGTCTGGATCTTCGCCCCCGACGGCGAGCACCTCGGTGTCATTCTCGTCCCGGAGAACGTCGGCAACGTCAACTGGGGCGACGCCGACTGGAAGACGCTCTACATCCCCGCCTCGACTTCCGTGTACCGGATCCGGCTGAAGGTCGGCGGGAACCGTCTCGGCTACATGCGCTGACCAATCCCAAGCGACCCGAATCCCAACCCGCGCTAATCCCAACCCCGGAGACTCCCATCATGGATGCGATCGACTCGAAAGCAGCAGCCCTGGTCATCCAGGATCTGCAAAACGACGTGATCATCGAGGGCGGCGCATTCGCCGACTCCGGCGCGCCTGCCCACGCAACGAGCCAGAACGTGGTCGAGAACGTCGCGAACCTCGCGGCAGCCTGCCGGGCCGCCGGGGTGCCGGTGGTCCACGTCTGGTACATCGTCGAGCCGGGCGCGCCCGGGCTCAAGCAGAACGCGCCGCTCTTCGAGGGAGTGAAGGGCGCCAATGCGCTCGTCCGCGGGAGCTGGGGGGCGGCGCCGGCCGACGGGCTCGAGCCAGGTGACGGCGATCACGTGATCGAGAAGATGCGGATGAACGCCTTCTACAACACGAGGCTGGACATCCTGCTGCGTGGGCTCGGAGTCGAGACGCTGATCATCACCGGCGCCTGGACGAACATGTCGATCGAGCACACGGCGCGCCATGCAGCCGACGCCGGCTACCGCGCCATCGTCGCCTCGGACGGCACCTCGACGGTGAACGACGAATGGCAGCACGCGGCCCTCAACTACGCGATGCAGAACGTGGCCTCGGTCGCAAGCTGCGCCGAGATCTCCGACGCGCTCAACTGACCCGCGTTCGTAGACTGTCGGCGGTGAGCACGACCGTCGATCCGCCGCTCCTCGAGCTCCAGTCCGACTCGGGGGAGATGTTCGCCGTCGAGAATCCCGCCACCGGAGAGACGGTCGCGGAGGTCCCGCGCATGGGCGAAGCCGAGACGCGGCGTGCCCTGGCGGCCGCTGAAGAAGCACTGCCCGCGTGGCGCTCGCGACTCGCGAAGGACCGCGCGCGGATCCTGCGCCGGTGGGCCGATCTGATGCTGGAGAACTCCGAGCAGCTCGCCCGCCTCCTCACGATCGAACAGGGGAAGCCGCTCGCCGAGTCCCGGGTCGAGATCGCCTATGCCGCGTCATTCCTCGAATGGTTCGGCGAGGAGGCGAAGCGCGTCTACGGCGACACGATTCCCACCTATCTCAAAGACCGGCGCATCGTCGTGACCAAGGAACCGGTTGGCGTGACGGCGGGCATCACACCGTGGAACTTCCCGGCCGCGATGGTTACGCGGAAGGCATCGCCGGCGCTGGCGGCCGGCTGCACGATGGTGCTGAAGCCCGCCGAGCAGACGCCGCTCTCGGCTCTCGCCGTCGCCAAGCTCGGCGAGGAGGCCGGACTCCCACCCGGCGTGCTCGGCATCGTCACCGGCAGCGCCGACGATGCGCCGGTGATCGGGCGGGTTCTGACATCGAGCGCGATCGTGCGCAAACTCGGCTTCACCGGCTCGACGGAGGTGGGGAAGCTGCTGATGGCCCAGTGCGCCGGGCAGGTGAAGAAAGTCTCGCTCGAGCTGGGCGGCAACGCGCCCTTCATCGTCTTCGACGACGCCGATCTCGACGAAGCGGTCGCCGGGGCGCTGCTCTGCAAGTTCCGAAACTCGGGCCAGACGTGCATCTCGGCCAACCGGATCCTCGTTCAGGATCCGGTGTACGACGAGTTCGTGCGCCGGCTGACCGACGAGGCAGCCCTGCTGCCGGTCGGCTCGGGACTCGAGCCGGAGACGAAGGTCGGGCCGCTGATCGAGCAGCAGGCGATCGAGAAGGTCGAGCGGCACGTGGCCGACGCGCTCGAACGCGGCGGTGAGCTGCTGACGGGGGGAGAAGGGATGGGCGGGCTCTTCTATCGCCCCACGGTGATTGCCGGCGTTCCGGTCGATGCGGCAATGGCGCGCGAGGAGACGTTCGGGCCGGTTGCGGGCATCGCGCGCTTCTCGGGGGAGGCCGACGCGATCCGGCAGGCGAACGACACGCCGTACGGGCTCTCCGCCTATTTCTACAGCCGCGACATCGGCCGGATCTGGCGCGTCTCGGAAGGGCTCGAGTACGGGATCGTGGGCATCAACACGGGCGCCGTGTCAACCGAGATCGCGCCCTTCGGGGGCGTCAAGGAATCGGGCATCGGGCGCGAGGGGTCGAAGTACGGGATCGACGAGTGGCTCGAGATCAAGTACCTCTGCATGGGGGGGATCGAGGACCCACTGTGATCGTCGAGCAGCGCGACTACCAGGCCTTCAGCGGCAAGCTCAACGAAGTCGTGCGGCTGTACGAGACCGAGGGGATCGAGCTGCAGCAGCGGTATCTCGGCAATCTGCTGGGCGCGTTCACGACGGACATCGGCACGCTGTCGACGTACACCCATCTCTGGGGCTACGAGAGCTACGACGAGCGCCGAGACCGTCGCGCGAAGCTCCAGGCAGACGAAGCGTGGAAGGATTTCCTCACGCGCCTCCAGCCGCTGCTCCACACCCAGCAGAGCCGCATCCTCATCCCCACCTCGTTCTCGCCGATCCGCTGATGGGAGCACTCGACGGCAAGGTCGCCGTGGTCACCGGTGCCGCCCAGGGCATCGGCCGCGCACTCGCGGAAGGATTGGCTGCCGCAGGCGCTCGCATCGTGGTCGCCGACCTCCACGGGGCCGAGGAGGCCGCCGCGGCGTTTCCGGAGGGTGTCGGGCTCACGGTCGACGTCGCCGACGAGGACGACGTCCAGCGGCTGGCGGACGAGGTGGTCGAGCGATGCGGAACGATCGACATCCTCGTCAACAACGCCGGCCTGTATGCATCGCTCGAGATGCGGCCGTTCGAGCAGATCCCGCTCGACGAGTGGCGGCACGTGATGGACGTCAACGTCGCCTCGATGTTCCTGACCTGCCGCGCGGTCGTGCCCGTAATGCGCGCTGCAGGCGGGGGGAAGATCGTGAACATCTCGTCGGGCACGCCGTTTCGCGGCGTGCCGTTCCTCCTGCACTACGTCACGTCGAAGGGCGCGATCGTCGCTTTCACCCGCGCGCTCGCGAAGGAAGTCGGCAAGGACAACGTGCTGGTGAACTGCGTGGCCCCCGGCTTCACCATGTCGGCGGGAGTCGAGGCGCACCCGGAGGTCGTCGCGAAGCTCCGTGACGTCTCGGTCGCCTCCCGGACGCTGCAGCGCGATCAGGTGCCGGACGACGTCGTCGGCGCCGTCGTCTTCCTGAGCGGCCCCCACTCGGACTTCGTCACCGGCCAGACGATCGTCATCGACGGCGGCCAGACGTTCCATTGATCCTGGAGCTGGCCGACCATCCCGCCGGCGTCGTGACCGGACCCGGCAACCACGTGGTCTATGACGTCGAGCGTGACGAAGCGCACTTCGGCGCCGCCCGCATCGCCGGCCGGGCGCTGGTCTGGAAGCTGACCGGCAGGCCCGAGGGCGACTGGCTCATCCGCTGCGACCGGGTCGATTTCCCGCCGGGCGGCGTCGCGCACCTCCACACGCATCCCGGGCCCGGTCTGCGCGTACTGCTGCAGGGGCGGATCCGGATCGAGACCGAGGGCGCGTCGCACGAATACGGCCCGTTCGAATGGTGGTACGAAACCGGCCCCGACCCGGTGCACGCCACCGCCTCCGCCACCGAGGAGACCGCCTTCGTCCGCGTGCTCGTGCTGCCCGCCGAATGGGCCGGCAAGCGAACGATCCGCTACGTCGACCCGGCCGACGAGGACAAGCCGAAGCTCCAGCGCGCGCGGGTCTACTTCGAGCACGCGCTGTGAGCAGGCGCGGGGGCAAGCTCCTGGTCGACCAGCTGGTCGTCCACGGGACCGAGATCGCGTTCTGCGTCCCGGGTGAGAGCTACCTGGAGGTGCTCGACGGCCTCTACGACGCCCCGCTGCGACTGATCACCTGCCGCCATGAGGGCGGCGCCGCGAACATGGCGGAGGCCTACGGCAAGCTCACCGGCCGGCCCGGCGTCTGCATCGTGACGCGCGGGCCGGGAGCGACGCACGCGTCGGTGGGCGTCCACACCGCCTTTCAGGACTCGACGCCCCTCATCCTCCTGATCGGACAGGTCGCCTCGGACCAGGAGGAGCGCGAGGCGTTTCAGGAGCTCGACTACCGGCGGATGTTCGGCCAGATGGCGAAATGGGTGGCCCAGATCGACCGGACCGTGCGGATCCCGGAATTCGTCGCCCGCGCCTATGCCACCGCCTGCTCGGGCCGGCCCGGCCCCGTCGTGCTCGCGCTGCCGGAGGACATGCTCGCGCGGACCAGCGACGCAGCAGACGGGCTCCCCTACCGGGTCGCGAAGGCACATCCGGGGAGCGACCAGGTCGCGCAGCTGCGAACCCTGCTCGAGACGGCCGAGCGGCCGCTGGCGATCATCGGGGGCGCGGACTGGACCGCGCAGGCCTCAGCCGACATGGCCACCTTCCTCGAGGCGAACCATCTCCCCGCGGGCGCAGCGTTCCGCCGACAGGATGCGCTCGACAACGACTCTCCCAGCTATGTCGGCGACGTCGGCATCGGGATCAATCCGGCGCTCGCGAACCGGGTGAAGCATGCCGATGTGCTGCTCGTCGCCGGACCACGGCTCGGTGAGATGACGACCTCCGGCTACACCCTCCTCGAGCCGCCGACGCCCAGGCAGACACTGGTGCATGTGCATCCGGGAGCCGAGGAGCTCGGACGCGTGTATCGCCCCGAACTCCCGATCCTCTCGGGTATGGAGCAGTTCGCGGCAGCCGTCCGGGAGCTGCGGGTCGAGCCCCGCTGGCGTGAGTGGACACGTTCGGCGCGCGCCGAGTATGAGGCCTGGCAGCAGCACGGCCCCATGCCGGGGGCCCTCGATCTCGGCGACTGCATTGCGCACCTGCGCGAGCGCGTCCCGGACGCGGTCGTCACCAACGGCGCCGGGAACTACTCCGTTTGGGTGCACCGCTTCTGGCGGTGGCACGGCTACCCGAGCCAACTCGCGCCCACGAGCGGAGCGATGGGCTACGGGGTGCCTGCGGCGGTGGCGGCCAAGGCGCTCGCGCCGGAGCGCACCGTGATCTGCTTCGCAGGGGACGGCGATTTTCTGATGACCGGGCAGGAGCTCGCGACCGCAGTCCAGTACCGACTGCCGATCGTCGTCCTCATCGTCGACAACGGGATGTACGGAACGATTCGCATGCATCAGGAGCGCAACTTCCCCGGGCGAGTCGTCGGCACCGATCTCGTCAATCCCGACTTCGCAGCGCTCGCTCTGGCGTACGGCGCCTACGGCGAGAACGTCGAGAGCACGGAACAGTTCCCGGAGGCGCTCGAACGCGCGCTGACCGCGGGCCGCCCGGCCGTCCTCGCTCTGCGGATCGACCCGGAGGCGATCACGCCGCGCACCACGCTCAGTGCGCTGCGCGACGGCTCGTGAGCGCGCGGCCAAACGTCGCTCGGATGACAGACGCCCTGCGCGCCGTGATCACGGACATCGAACCTGCTGCGGCTCGGCCCGGACCGCTTCACGGCAAGCGTCTGCTGGTGAAAGACCTGATCGACACCGCAGGGATTCGTACGACCTACGGATCGAAGGTGTACGCCGACCACGTCCCGGCCACGACCGCACCCGCCGTTGCCCGGCTCGTCGCCGCCGGTGCGGTGCTGGTCGGCAAGGCGAACCTGCATGAGTTCGCGTGGGGCGTCACGAGTCAGAACCCGTGGTACGGCACGGTGCAGAACCCCGTCCAGCCGGGCCGGACCGCGGGCGGCTCGTCTGGCGGCAACGCTGCGGCGCTGGCTGCACGGCTGTGCGACCTCGGCCTGGGGACCGACACGGGCTGCTCGATTCGGCTGCCGGCCGCTTGCTGCGGAGCCGTCGGACTCAAGCCGAGCTGGGGGCGGATCCCGACCGCGGGCGTCTTCCCGTTGTGTCCGACATTCGACACCGTGGGCCCGATGGCGCGAACCGTCGCCGAGGTCGTTGCCATGTGGTCGGCGCTGACCGGCGAGCCCCCGCCGGCGCCGCGGCTCGAGGGTTCGACCGTCGGGCTCTTGACCAGGCCGCCGTCGGTCGGTGGGCCGGCCCAGCCGCCGAACAATGCGGCCGAGCAACACATCGAAGCTCTCGAGTCCCTCGGCGCGGTCGTCGTCGGCGCCGAGATCCCGGAACCGCCGGAGGACACCTGGCCCCTCTTCATGTGGGAGGCCGCGCAGTCGCACCGCGACACGTTTCCCGCTCGCAGCGACGAGTACGGCAGCAACGTCCGCGCGAAGCTCGAGCAGGCGCAGACGGTCACAGCCGCTGAAGCTGACACAGCCAGGGAGTCGGTGCGGCAGTGGCGCGCGTTTCGCCCGCCGGTCGACCTCTATGTGGCTCCCGTCGTGGGGCAGGAGTTGCCGCCGGTCGACTGTGACGAGCTCGAGGTGCGACTCCCCCTCTCTGCGTTCCTTCGCCCGTTCAACGTCCTCGGCTGGGCTGCGCTCGCCATCGGTGACCTCCAGCTGATCGCGCCCGACGACGAATCGGTGCTCGCCGCCGGACTCGCCTGGGAGCGCGCGCACTCGCCGTCGCCTGGAGCGTGAGGCTCTCTATTTGGCCGACGCTGCTACCAGCGCGCGGGCTCTCGCTGCTCGCACCGCTTTGGAGAGCGCTTCGATGTCGTAGGCGCCGTAGTGGCGGCGGCCGTTGACGAAGAAGGTCGGCGTGCCCGAGACGCCGCTGAGGTCGGCGCCGTCGACGTCCTCCGCGATATGGGCGGCTCCCGCGTGGGCGTGCATGTCCTTGGTGAACCGCTCGACGTCGAGTTCGAGCTCCTCGGCATAGCGCATGAGATCGTTGGGCTTGAGCGCCTCCTGCCGGTCGAGCAGCAGGTCGTGCAGCTCCCAGAACCGGCCCTGATTCGACGCCGCCTCGGCGGCCTCGGACGCGAGCTGCGCGCGCGGATGCACGTCGTTCAGCGGCAAATGGCGCCAGACGTAGCGCACGTCGCCGAAGTCGGCGAGCAGCTCGCGGATGACATCCTCCGCCTGCCCGCAGAATGGGCACTCGAAATCGCCGTACTCGACCAGCGTCACCGGCGCAGCCGCCGGACCTCGGATGTGATCGCGGTCGGGGTCGACCGGCGCGGCGAGATCGACGATCACCTCCGCGGTCCCCACCAGCGCTCGAATCCGCAAGCGCGTCGGCAGCAGCGACGTCGTGCGGAAGAGGAGCCAGGTCGCGCTCGACGCGACCAGCGCCGCGCTGAGAACGCCGATCTTCGCCTCCTCGAGCTGAGCGCCGTGGAACGCCAGGCTCGAGATCAGCAGCGAAACCGTGAAGCCGATGCCGGCGATCAGCCCTCCGCCCGCCACCCCCGCCCAGCCGACCGGAGGCCGCAGACGACCACGGCTGAGCCTTGTCAAGAGCCACGAGACACCGGCGACCCCGACGGGCTTGCCGACGACATAGCCGACCAGGATGCCCAGCGTGATCGGCGACGAGAACGCCCGGGACAGGAGGCCGCCGTTGACAGCGACACCCGCGTTGGCGAGCGCGAACAGCGGAACGATGACGTAGCTCGTCCACGGGTGGAAGACCTGCTGCAGGCGCTCGTTGGGCGAGATCGCCGAGGTCAACCCGATGCGCGCGGAGCGCGCGAGCTCAGGCGTCGGCTGCTCGCGAAACAGCTTGAAGAGGTCGGTCGCGCGCTCGAGATCGACCCGCGCGGCGGGTGACGCGAAGGTCAGCAATCCGACCGCGAGCCCCGTCACGACCGGATCGACACCCGACTTGAAGAGCGCGAACCAAAGCGCCGCCCCGAGCACCGCGTGCAGGAGCCCGCGCGGCACGCTCAGTTTGGTGCTGATCAGCAGCGCCGCAAACAAGGCGGCCGCGACCAGGAGCGGCGAGACTGCGAGGTGCTCCGTGTAGACGCTGCCGATCACCAGCAGCGCCATGACGTCGTCGACGACCGACACGGTGAGCATGAACGCCCGCAGGCGCTCCGGGAACCGCGGCCCGACGAGCGCGAGCATCCCGAGCGCCAACGCCGTGTCGGTCGACATCGCCGCGCCCCACCCGTGCGCCGACGGCTTGCCCGCGTTCACGGCGAGAAAGATCAGGACCGGCACCGCCATCCCACCGAGCCCGGCGGCCAGCGGCAAGGCGAGGCGCCGCCGCTCGCGCAGCTCGCCCATGTCGAACTCGCGTCGCGCCTCGAGCCCGACGACGAAGAAGAAGAACGTCATCAGCCCGCTGTTCACCCAGTAGCGCAGGTCCTCCGAGATCCCCGACCCGCCGATTCGAACCGAGACCACCGTGTTCCACACACGCTCGTACGACGAGGCGTCGACGTTGACCCACACGAGCGCGGCGACCGTCGCGAACGAACAGGATCGCGGCGCTGCCCGTCTCGGTCCGCAGGAAGCTGCGGAGCGGCGTCTCGAGGTTGCGCGCCCAAGCGGTGCGACCTGCAAACGGGGTTGTCGAAGACTCGGTCACCCCGGTGATTCTGTCTGTACGAGCCCGGCTGGGCTAAATGGAAATGCTCAGACGCCGCTCTCCTGGCGCGCGACCGCCTCGTCGACGAGCTCGGGCAGGTGTGCGATCCGCGGATCGATGCGGTGGCCGTTCTCGCCCCACGGGATGCTGGGTGCGATCGCGGGCTCGCCGACCGTGGCCGCGTGCTCGGTGAGCGTGTGCCTGCCGAGCCGCTCCTCCTTGGCCCACATCGGCTTGCCGTCGGGCTCGCGGAAGTGCGGCATGACCTCCTCCGCCATCAGCGTCATGTTCTTGATCGCCATCCAGTGCGGCATCGCGCCCCACTGACCGCCGGCGCCGGTCACGACACCCGTCCCCAGCTCGTCGGTCAGCTTCGTCAGCTCCTCGATCACCGTGTCCGGCGACCCGACGATCGCGTAGCCGTTGTCGATCAGGTACTCGTACTGCAGGTCGTAGATGTCCGGGATGCCCTTCTCGATGATCGTGCCGAGGAAGTTCCGGAACGACGCCTGCGACTGATAGCCGGGCGGCCCCGCGAAGTAGTTCGGGTGCTTCAGCCCCTCCCGGAACAGCCAGGTGATGTGCGGCCGTGCCTCACGGTGAGCCTGCTCGTCGGTCTCGGCGACGTAGATCAGGATCGCCGCACCGAGCTGCTCCCGCTTTGCCTCGTAGCCGTACTTCTCCTCCGCGAGGCGCCGATAGGTGTCGAGCGCGCGCTTCAGGACCGAGCGCGGCGAGAAGACCTGCATGAACGTGTAGTGGCGCTTGGCCGCCTCGTCGATCGTCTCCAGCGACGCGAAGCCCGGCAGCCAGATCGGCGGATGCGGCTTCTGCAGCGGCTGCGGCCACGGGTTGACGTACGGCAGGTGGAAGTACTTGCCGTCCCACGCGAACGGGCCCGGCTCGGTCCACGCCTTGAGGATCAGGTCATGGGCCTCCCAGAAGCGGTCCCGCGACGTGCTCGGGTCGATCCCGTACGAGAAGTACTCGTTGCCGGTGCCCCGCACGAACCCGGAGATCATCCGGCCACCCGACATGACGTCGAGCATCGCGATCTCCTCGGCGACACGCATCGGGTTGCCGTGCAGCGGCAGCGCGTTCCCGATCACCCCGACGCGGATCCGCTCGGTCTTCGCGACGATGTACGACGCCATGATGTTCGGGCTGGGCATCGTCCCGTAGGCGGTCTGGTGATGCTCGTTGACGAGGACGCCGTCGTAGCCGAGCTTCTCCGTAAGGACGTTCAGGTCGAGGTACTCGTTGTAGAGCCGGTGCCCGACCTTCGGGTCGTAGAGCGTGTTCGGCAGGTTCACCCACGTGGACGGCAGACCCTCGGCCGGCGGGATGAACGGGTACGGCATGAACATGAGCGAGTAGAACTGGAGCTTGTTCATCGGTTCACTCCTTCGATGAAGCCGAGGATGACCTCTGCCGCGCGATCCGGCTCTTGCATGATCAGACCGTGGCCCGTGCCGGGAATCCGCTCGAGGCGGGAGTTCGGCAGGAGCTCGGCGAAGCGGTCGGCGTGCGCGTTCGGGACGATCCGGTCGTCCTCCGCACCCACGACCAGCGTCGGCACCTGGACGCGTGGTAGGCGCCGCTCGAACTTCGGGTCGTAGCTCGGCGTCCACGTCAACCTCGAGAACGTCCCGAGCTCGCCGTACGCGTGGACGATGTCGTCGAGCGAGTTCGGGTTCGGCAGGAAGTCGACGTACTTCGCCAGTCGTCCCCGAAGAGCATCCCCGGGATCTCCTCGGGCGGCATCGCGAAGAGGTTCGGCCGCGGCGCCTCGGGCAGGTGCAGGCCTGCGGGCGTGATCAGCGTCAGGCTCTTGAGGCGCTCGGGGTAGAAGATCGCCAGCTCGGACGCGATCCAGCCGCCCAAAGAGAAGCCGACGAGGTGGACGCGCTCCAGCGAGAGCAGCTCGAGGAAGTCGCGGTAGTGCAGGACGAGGTCGTCGAAGCCGTCGAGCCAGTCGGGAAAGGCGGTGTCGCCGAAGCCGGGATGCTCCGGGGCAATCAGGTCGACCGACTGCGAGAGGCGCTCGTAGAAGGGCAGCCACATCCGCGTCGAGCCCGCACCGTGCAGGAACACAACGGGCTCTCCGGAGCCTGCACGGCGGTAGGCGACGTCAAGGTCGCCGACCAGCAGGTGGCTCGGTTCCGAGTAATAAGGGGAAGATGGTCGAGCCACTGCTACAGCGTCCGTCATCGCTCCTCCATTCGTCTACCCGCGCGCTTGTAGAGGCCGACTGTACATCGCTACTTCAACTGTTCAGCACGATCGTGTCAACCTCGCGCGGCGCGAAGTCAGCGCGAGCTGAAGAAGTCCCGTGGATTCGCGATCAGCATCTGGTCGAGCTCCTCCTGCGACACCCCTGCGTCGAGAAGCGCCGGGAGGACGGTGGCCGAGATGTGGAGGTACGTCGGCTGCTCGTCGGCGAAATTCGGATCGCCGACCATGAAGTCCATGAAACACGCGGCGTCGTGCCCGAGGTGGATCCGGTCGGCGTACCCCTCTGCGACGAGCGCGACGAGCGTCTCGATCCGGTTCGCGTCCGGGTTGAAGTGAGGAATGTTGAAGCGGTCGAAGCCGAGCGACGCCCCCGTCGCCGCGAGCGCGCGGATGTAGCCGAGGTCGTTGCTGTCGCCCGCATGCGCGATCACGATCCGCGCGGGGTCGACGCCGTGCCCCGTGAGCGCCTCGAGCGCCGGCACCCCGGTCCGGAACACGGCATTCGTGTGCACCATCACCGGCGCGCCCGTCTCGACGGCGGCGCGGGCCACCGCCTCCAGGATCCGCGGCACGTCGCCGACCAGGCCGTGCTGCTCGACCGCGCACTTCAGGAAGGCCGCCCGGATGCCGGTGTCGTCGATTCCCTCGCGGAGCTCGCGGACGAACAGCTCCGCGATCGCCTCCGCGCTGCGGTAGCCGAGGAAGTTCGGGAGCTCGAGGAACGCGTAGACACCCGACGCGACGACGATGTTCAGGTCGACCTGCTCGTTGATCCTCCGGATCCGCCGTACGTCGCGTCCGAGGCCCGGCGCCGTCGGATCGACGATCGTCTGGATCCCCACGGCCCGGAGCGCGCGTAGCTTTTCCACCGCGTCGGCGACCCGCACCTCCTCGTCCCAGTAGCTCTCGCCCCAGACGCGGCCGTAGTTCTGGAGCGCCTCCGGCTGCAGCACGAAGACGTGCTCGTGCGCGAGTGTCGGGCCGAGGTCGCAGGCCGCGACGGGACCCAGGACGGTCTCGACGGTTTTTACGGACGCAGGGCCGGAATCAGCGATCGGACGACTCTACTTTGCGCATTCAGAGCGTGCACTGATGCTTGACACTTTGTCCCGAATCGCAGTACGGTCCGCTAGTCGCACCCCTGTTCGCTCTGCGAACGCAAACCAGGTCGTTACGTGAACGTCCCAGTCCATGCCCAAACATCCTGCGCGAGGAGGAACGCACTGGACGAGAGGTTGCTCGGAGGCCCCCGCGGCTGCCGTCGCGTCGACCCCCGCGCTGTAGGTCAGTCCTACGAAGCACGACAAGCGAGGAGAGATCTATGAGATCGAGGAAGACCAAGATCGGTGTCGGGCTTGCAATCGCCTGTTTCGCGGCGATCGCGCTGGCCGCCCTGTCCGCGAGCACGCGGGTCCAGGCAGCTGGGCCGGTCGGGCTCGGGCACGGCGTCGGCCACCAAGAGCGTCTGCGGTGCGGGCACCGGCAAGAAGGCGACGGGCACGCCGATCAAGATCGGCGGCATCGACATGCTGATCCCCGGCGTCGACTTCACGACCGTCGGCAAGCTCGTCGACGCGTACTTCGAGTGCGTCAACGACAACGGCGGCATCCAGAGCCACCCGATCCAGTACATCCTCTACAGCGAGCAGCTGAACCCGACGCAGGAGGCCGCGCTCGCCACGGAAGCTGATCGAGAGCGACAAGGTCGTCGGCATCGTCGGCAACACGAGCTTCGCCGAGTGCGGAACCAACTGGCGCTACTACAAGTCCAAGGGGTTCGTCGTGATCGGCGCGGGCGTCCAGGCCGAGTGCTTCGGCACGCCGTCCTACGTCGAGTCGAACATGGGGCCGCGCTACAGCAACATCGGTGCAGCGCAGGCGCTCATCGGGCCGGCGTGAAGTCGATCGCGATCGCATCGCCGTCGACGATCTCGGCGTATGCCGACAGCGGCGTCGCCGCGCTCGGCAAGGCACAGGGCATCCCGGTGCACGTCTTCCCGACGCAGCTTCCGGTCACCGACGCGAACTCGACCATCCTCAAGCTGGTGCAGGCTGCCGGCACGGGTGGCGCGCGTCATCCTCGACTTCACGCCTGACACGGCACCGGCGCTGCTGAACGCGGCCGTCGCACAGGGCCTCGTCAACCAGGTGAAGTGGGGCTCGTCGACTCCGATCGCCAACACGTTCATGGCGGGCCAGGAGAAGGCGTTCGACGGGAAGATGTTCATCAACTCCGAGTTCGCGCTCCTGAACGTCGAAGGGGCCGGACGAGACGCTGTACGACCAGATCAACGCGAAGTACTCGCCCAAGCATCGCCATCCAGAGCTTCGGCCAGATGGGCTACATGGACGCGAAGTTCGCGACGCAGGCTCTGCTGAGCATCAAGGGGCCGATCACGGCGAAGTCGTACAACCTCGCCGTCCGGGGTCTGAAGGACATCAAGACCGACATGCTCTGCAAGCCGTGGTACGTCGGCAACGCTCTGCCGTACCACATCCCGAACAACTGGGACATCACCGTCGACTACAAGAACGGCCAGGTCGTGCAGAAGGAAAACTGCTTCGCGATCGCGCCGGTCGATCCTCAGATCGCTCAGACGCGGATCTGGGAGAAGAAGTACCACCTGCAGGGCTAAGCCCTCGGGTTGACCCACGAATGAGAAGAACGGAGATCAGGGTGTCTGCAAGCACGAAAACCGAGAGCGCGAGAGCCGTTGCATAGCGTCGTCGCGTTCTCGGTGTTCGGCGTGAACTGGCTCTTTCTCAAGCCGTACATCGTGCTCGGCCTGGCGCTCGGCGGCGCCTACGCCCTCTCGGGCGTCGGTCTCGTCGTGCTCTACCGGGCAACCGGCGTGCTGAACATCGCGTTCGGCGCGGTGGGTGCTGCGGGCGCCCTGATCACCTACTACCTGATCAACCACACGGGCTGTCCTCACTGGCTCGCGTACATCGTCTGCATCCTGTTCGGCGGGGCCGTCAACCTGCTCTACGGAGTGGTGCTCGGCCCCGCCTTTGCAGCCCGGGATCCACTGGTCAAGATGATGGGAACGCTCGGGCTGGCACTGATCCTGCTCGGGATCATGGCGTGGCGGGCACCGGCCGGAGGCGCGTTCGTCCGCGTCCTCATCCTGCCGACGACCAACCACCGCTTCGAGCTGTTCGGGGCGGTCGTCAACTGGACGCAGGTGATCTCGCTCGTCTTCGCGATCGTCCTCACAGCCGGGACGACCGCCTTTCTGCGCTTCACGAACATCGGCACGGCCATGCGTGCTCTCGCCAACGACCGGGAGATCACCGCGACGCTCGGCGTCCCGGTGCGCAGGGTCGAAGCGGCTGCCTGGCTCGGCTCGGGCCTCGTCTGCGGTGCGGCCGGCTTGCTGCTGGCCGACCTCTTCACCTCGCTCGACTACGCCGCGCTGACGTTCCTCGTCATCTCGTCTCTCGCCGCGGCGCTGATCGGACGGTTGCGGTCGCTGTGGGTGACGCTGGCCGGCGGGATCGCCGTCGGCTTCTTCCAGGCCGTGCTGGCGCCCTACAACTCGGTGACGAACTACCGCTCTGCGACGCCGTTCGTGCTGTCCATCCTGGCGCTCCTCTGGCTGTCGCGGCACCGCGTCGTCAGCATCTCGCGGACCGCGCAATAAGCTCTTGAGCATGGTTTCGCCACCGGGCAGTGAAGGCCGCTGCGCCGAGTCGCTTCGCGCCGGCCATCGAGCGGGGCATTCTCGTCCGCGCCGGCGATCATCGTCGTGCTCGTCGCCTTCACGATCGTCGTGCTGCCGAGCCTGGTCGGCTCCGACTGGATCACGACGCTCACGAGCGTGGCCGATGTACTCGGTCGTGTCGCTCGGCCTCGGCATCCTCTACGGCCGCGTCGGGATGATCTCGCTCGGCCAGACGTCGCTGCTGATCGTCGGCGTGTGGACAGGGACGCGGCTCTCGTATGCGACGAGCCTGCCGTTTCCGCTCCTGCTGCTCGCGGCCGGAGCGGTGGCCTGCGTGATCGGCGTCGCTGATCGGGCTGCCGGCGCTTCGCCTGTCGGGCCTCTATCTCGCGCTGATCACGCTGATGATGGCCGGTGCGGTGATCGTCACTGCTCACCGCCATCAACTTCCCGAACGGCGGTCACGGCTTCACCGGGCGCACCACCCTGGTCGACCTGTCGGGCCTCCAGCCCGTCCGGCGACCCTCGATGGCCGTCGGCGACACGGCGTACTACCGCTACGTGGTCGTCGTCTGCGCGCTCATGTTCGTGCTCGCCCTGCTCCACGTCGCCGGGCAAGCCGGGCCGGGCCTGGGCGTCGATCCGCGAGAGCGAGCCGGCCGCGCTCGCGGCAGGCGTGAACATCACGCTCTACAAGATGTGGGCGTTCGCGCTGGCGTCGTTCATGGCCGGCGTCGCGGGCTGCCTGCTCGCCGCGCAGGTCGGGCAGCCGACCGCGCAGACCTTCCAGACCCAGGACTCGCTGACGCTGTTGGCGACGACGCTGATCGGCGGCATCTACAGCCTTTGGGGCGCGGTCGTCTCGGGCGTCTTCAACCAGTTCGTGCCGTTCGTCTTCCAGGCGCAGTGGGGCGTCAATCCGAACTTCCTGCTGATCATCTTCGGAGCCGGCTGATCCAGGTGCTGCTCACCGCCCCCGGCGGGCTGGCGCAGCAGTTCCCGAAGGACATGGCGAATCTGGCCCGCCTGCTCATCCGCGGCGTGCGCAAGCTGGGTCCACGCGGGCAGTCGGCATGATCGAGGTCCAGGGCCTCACCGTGCGCTTCGCCGGCGTGACACCGATCGACGACATGAGCGTCGTCTTCCCGGGCGGGACGTGCGGCCTGATCGGCCCGAACGGCGCCGGCAAGACGACCTTCTTCAACGTCCTCAGCGGCTTCGTCAAACCTGCATCGGGATCGATCGCAGCCTTCGGCGAGAACCTGCTGGCGCTCGCCGACTACCGCCGGGCGCGTTGGGGCCTGCGACGGACGTTCCAGACCGAGATGGCGATTCAGCAGCTCTCGGTGTACGACAACGTCGCAATGATCCACGAGCATTCGGGAGCGAAGCGAGCCTCACGGCGCACCGACGTGCTCGGCGCGATCGAGTTCGTCGGGCTCGACCTGCCGCCGCAGACCAAGGTGGCGGGGCTCGCCGCGCGCGAGCGGCGCCTCGTGGAGGTCGCGCGCGCCGTGGTCGGCAAGCCGCGCGTGGTGCTGCTCGACGAGCCGGCGGCCGGCCTGCCCGACGAGGAGACCGCGCAGCTCAGCGAGGTGATCCGCAAGATCCCCGAGCACATGGGTGCGCTCGTCATCCTGGTCGACCACGACATGACCCTCGTCTCGGCCTGCTGCGAGACGACGGCCGTGCTCGACTTCGGGCGGTTGATCGCCTCCGGCCCCACCGCCGAGGTGCTGCGCAACGAGCACGTGATGCGCGCGTACCTGGGAACCGAGACAGAGCTTTGACGAGCACAGGTTTGAGCGACCCGGTACCCGCGAACCTCGCGCTTCGCCTCGACGACCTGTCGATCGCCAGAGCCGGGCGCGGTGTCGTGCACAACGTCTCGATCGACATCCCCGCGGGGCAGGTGACGACGCTGCTCGGCGCGAACGGCGCCGGCAAGTCGACGATCGTGCTCGCCGTCGCGGGTCTCTTGCGGCCGACCGGCGGCCGGGTGCTGCTCGGCGAGCAGGATCTGACTCGCCTGCGGCCCGAGCAGGTGCGCGGGGCAGGCGTCGCGGTCGTGCCCGAAGGCAGGCGGCTCCTGTCGCAGCTGACGGTCGAGGACAACCTGCGTGTCGCCACCTACGCGCTGAGCCGGGAGCATGCGAAGAGCGGCATCGCCTATGCGCTCGAGCTGTTCCCCGAGCTCGAGAAGCGCTGGACACAGCCGGCGCGGCTGCTCTCCGGCGGCGAGCAGCAGATGGTCGTGCTCGCCCAGGCGCTCGTCTCGCGCCCGAAGGTCGTACTCGTCGACGAGCTCTCCCTGGGCCTCGCCCCCGTCGTCGTGAAGCGGCTCGTACCGACCCTGGAGTCCGTGGCGGCGAGCGGCGTCGGTGTGCTGCTGATCGAGCAGTTCGCGCACGTCGCGCTCGCGCTGGCGCAAACCGCGTACGTGATCGAAGGCGGCCGGATCCGCTACCAGGGCCCCGCCAAGGCGCTGCAGGACGACCCCGAGCTCCTTCGCTCGGCGTACCTCCTGCGCGACATCGTCGCGTCGTAGACAGGCTGATCGGAGGCCCGCGCCGAAACGCGGGGTAGTCTCGGCTGGCTGTGTCGACCTCACCCCTGGAGCGAGGCGGGATCAGATGAGGCGGCTGCCGTTCGCTGCGCTCCAGGAACGCCAGTTCCGGCTCTTCTTCACCGGCCAGTTCGTGTCGCTGATCGGCGATGCGATCACGCCGTTCGCGCTTGCGTGGGCCGTGCTCGATCTGACCGGCTCGCCGACCGACCTCGGCCTGGTGATCGCCGCGAAGACCGCGCCGCTCGTGATCTTCCTGCTCGTCGGCGGCGTGTTCGCCGACCGGTTGCCGCGCCGTGCGGTGATGCTCACCGCCGACGTCGCACGCATGGCCGTCCAGGCGACGGTGGCCGTGCTCCTCCTGTCGCACAGCGCCCACATCTGGGAGCTGATCGTCTTGCAGGCCCTCGCCGGTACAGCGACCGCGTTCTTCAACCCGGCGTCGACGGGGCTGACGCCGATGACCGTGAGCGCGGCCAACCTGCAGGAGGCGAACGCGCTGCGCGGGATGTCGATGGCGTCCACCGGGCTCCTGGCTCCCGCGCTCGCGGGGCTGCTGATCGTGACCGTGGGCCCCGGCTATGCCCTCGCGATCGACGCCGCCAGCTTCGGCGTGAGCGCCTTTTACCTTGCGCGCCTCCACCTGCCCGGCCACATCAACCTGCCGCCGCAGTCGTTCGCGCGCGACCTCCGCGCCGGCTGGCAGGAGTTCGTCGCGCGGACCTGGGTCTGGCTGATCGTGGCCGCTGCGTCGCTCGGCAACATGATGAGCGCCGTCTGGCTGGTGCTCGCCGCGACGTGGATCAAGGAAGGGCACGGCGGCGCCGGCGCGTGGACGGCGATCCTGGTGGTCTCCGCCGCCGGCGCCCTGATCGGAGGCGCGACCGTGTTGCGCGTCAGGCCGCCCCGCCCTCTCCTGGCCGCCTGCTTCGCGACCGTGCCGAATGCGCTGCCGCTCATCTTGCTCGCCCTGCGCTTCCCGTGGGAGACGTTCGTCGCAGCCGCACTCCTCACCGGCTTCGGGAACATGGTGTTCAACACGCTCTGGGAGACGGCGCTGCAGCAGAACGTCCCTGCGGCAGCACTGTCCCGCGTGAGCGCCTACGACTGGTTCGGCTCGCTTCTGTGCCAACCGATCGGGCTTGCGCTCGCAGGCGTCGTCGCCGGGGCGATCGGTATGAGCTCGACGCTCTGGATCGCTGCCGGCGTCACGACCGCGGCGACCGCCGCGATGCTCGCCTCTCGCAGCGTCCGCCAACTGAAGCGACTAGACGAACCCGAGCTCGTCGCGGGCTGAGGCAACCATGTGCGCCGCAACGCGCGCTGGTCAAGCCGTAGAGTTTCCGGCCGCTCGTGAGTCGTCGTTGCCTGGAGGTGCGGCCTTGCCGAAGTCGATTGCAGTGTTCGGAGCCGGTCCGGGTCTCGGCCAGGCCGTCGCCCGCCGCTACGCACGAGAGGGCTACGACGTGGTCCTCGTCGCTCGCGACCGGCAACCCCTTGACGTGTTCGCCCGGGATCTGGCCGCCCTTGGCGCCGGCGCACACGTGATCACCGCTGATCTCGCCGACACCGACGCCGTCCCCTCCCTGGCCGGGCGAATTCGTGCCGCGACCGGCGAGCTCGATGCCCTGTACTACGCGCCGACGCCGAGCCAGGGGTTCGTCCCGGCGGTGGACCTCACCCCACAGCGGGCCGACGAGTTCATGCCCCTCGTCTTCTACTCGCTGGTCGCTCTGGTGCAGCAGTTCCTGCCGCACATGCTCGAGCAGCGCTCGGGCGCGATCCTGACCGCCCAAGGGGCCAGCACCGTGCATGGCCTACCGCAGATGAGCGGGCCCGGACCGGCGCAAGCGGCGCAGCGAAACTACCTGCAGTCCCTCCAGGCCGAGGTGTCCGACAGGAACGTCTACGTCGGCATGCTCTACATCGGCGCACTCATCGAGAGAAGCGCTTTCCACGCCGGGACCGAGGCAGCCAAGGCTGCCGGCCAAGGGAGGGACTGGGGGCCGACCGTCGACCCTGACCACCTCGCCCACCTCCTTTGGACCATGCACAACACCACGGGCGAGTCGGAGGCCAGGTACCCGGAGTAGGCAAGCCGGGACGATGACGGCCACTGCCGACGGGCGCGGTCGTCAGGTCGACTGGTCAGCAACCAGGAACGCGAGTTCGACGTCCCACTTCGTCTTGCGGGGTTCGTCTTTCGGGTCGGTCAGAAACGCCTCGTACCGGCAGCCGAACGCGTCACCTTCCGGCTCCTCATGCCGGTCGAACTCGACGCCGTTGTCGCGCGCCCAATCGATCAGTGCACGATTGGCTCGCAACGCGTGATCCCGATAGGTCAGCGTCGCGTACCGCCCCGCAGGCATCGATCCAGGCTGGATCCGTCCGCCGCCCTCGCACGGCCGGGTCGTGAAGTAGCCCGCCTCGAGATCCATCGGGCCGGCCATGTCGATCACGTGGAGCCGCAGGAAGCCGTACCCGATTGTTTCGACGGCCGACTGGTCGAGCCACCCGCGCAGCTCGTGCAGGAGCTCGTCGCGCACCTTCAGCATTCCACGGAACGGCGTGACGACTCTGATCCCGAGATACGCCCGCTCGGGCCGCTGCTCCACTCTCGCCGGCTCGATGATCTCCACCGGGAGATTCTCTCTCAGGGGACGAGCACGGCGCGGCCTGTGATCTCGCCGGCGCGCAGCGTGTCGAGTACTTCGTTCACCGAAGCGAGCGGGTAGGTCTGCGTCCTGAGCGTGATCCGGCCCGCTCCGTGCAGCTGCAGCAGCTCGTAGAGGTCGACCCACGTACCGACCAGGTTCCCGGCAACGGCGTGCTCGTTCCCGACGAGGGCGCCGGACGGGACCGAGACGGTGCCCCCGTAGCCGATCACGGAGTACGTCCCGCCGCGGGCGAGCAGCGCGAGGGAGTCGCCGTGTGTCTGGTCGGTGCCGACGAAGTCGAACACCAGGTCGGCACCACGGCCGCCGGTCAGCTCGCGGACGGCGTCGACACCTTCGACGCCGTCGATCACCTCGTCTGCGCCCAGCTCCGTCGCGAGCCGGCGGCGGCGCTCGTCGGTGTCGACAGCGATCACCCTGCTCGAGCCGAGCTCACGGACGAGCTGCAGCGCGATGTGCCCGACGCCTCCCACCCCGAGCACGACCGCCGTCGTTCCCGGAACCGCGAGGTGCGCCAGGCGTCGGACCGCGTGGTAGGCGGTGAGGCCGGCGTCGGCATGCGGGGCCACGGCGGCCGGCTCGACGCCGGCCGGCAGAGGCAGGAGCGAGCGCTCCGAGACCCGGACGTAGTCGGCGAAGCCGCCGTCGACCGACAGACCCGTGAACTCGTGCCGCGCGCAATGCATGTCGTTGCCGCGACGGCACGCGAGACAGAGGCCGCAGCTCCAGGGCGGGTAGACGAGCACCGCGTCGCCCTTCGCCACGGTCGAGACGCCGCTGCCGACGTCCTCGACCCACCCCGCGTTCTCGTGGCCCAGCACCCGGGGCAGCGAGACCCCGGCGAACTCCATCAGGCCTTCCATGGCGTGCAGGTCGGTCGCGCAGACTCCGGCGCCGCCGACTCGCACCACCACGTCATTGGCATGCACGGGCTCGGGACGCGGCTGCTCGACGAGCTCGAGCGGCCGGTGATACTCGCGCATGATCGCGGCTTTCATGGCTCTCCTTTGAGCTACAGCTCGCTGACGAGCTCCCGAAGATATTCGAGATGCTTCCGCATCGCGCGTTCTGCGCCGGCGGAGCGGCCCTGCTTGATCGCCCGCTGGATCTCGCCATGCTGGCGCAGGATCGCGTCGCCGTCGATCGACTCCCCGATCGTGTCGATCAGCGAGGGTTGCAGCACGTCGAGCGTCCAGCTCGTGAACGCACGCAGGAGCTCGTTGCGCGCGGCCGTCGCGATGATGCGATGGAACCGCGTATCGGCGACGCGGAACGCGTCCGAGGCGGGATGGTTCCCCTCGGCCTCGGCGATCGCCTCGAGCAGCTCGCCGGCGGTGCTCTCCGTCGCGTTCCTGGCCGCCAACCCGGCGAGTGGCACCTCGAGTGAAAGACGCGCAGCCAGGAGCTCGTCGAGAGAGACGCTGTCAGTCTCGAGCATGGTCGCGATCGACTCGCTCACGTTACGCCGCATGCCTTCGTTCTGCGTGCTCGCGACGAAGATGCCGCCGCCGGGACCGCGGGAGGCCCGGATCAGGTGCGAACCCGCGAGCAGGCGCAAGCCCTCGCGCAGCGTCGGCCTGCTGACCCCGAACTCGGCCGCGAGCTCCTGCTCGGTGCCGATCCGCTCGCCCGGCCGTGAGTCCGCGCGTCGAGAGGTACCGGCGGATCTCGAAGGCGACCTGCTCGCTCGCATCCCGCCGCAGCGGCCCGAAGCGCGCGCCCGGCGAAAGCGTCACGGCGAGAAGCTCTCGTCCGGTGCGACCTTGACCTCGAGGAGCAGCGGCTCCTGCCGCTCGCCGAGCGCCGGCAGCACCTCGTCGAGAGTCTCCAGCAGGTCACCGTGGGCGGAGATCGTGCGCGCCGGGCAGCCGAACGCGCGCGCAAGGCCCGCGACGTCGACGTCGACGGTCGGCCAGGGCCCCGCACCGCCCTGCTGCTCGACGAGCCGGTCCATCACCGCGTAGCCACCGTTCGAGAGGATCACGAACAGCGCCCCAGCGCCGTAGTGGGCGGCGCTCCAGAGCGCCTGGATCCCGTAGAGCGACGAGCCGTCGCCGACGACCGCGACCACGGGACGGTCGGGCCGCGACAGCCGCAGACCGATCGCCGCCGGCAATGCGAAGCCGAGCCCGCCCATCGCCGCACTGAGAAAGCCGAGCGGCTCGCGCGCGGGGATCCGGGCGCACAACTCCGGCCGGTTCGACGGCGTCTCCTCGATCAGAACCGCGTTGCGCGGCAGACGCTCCGCGATGCCGGCGAGGACGTGCCCTGCGCGGAGAGGCTCGCCCGGGCCAGGCGGCGTGGGCGCCGGAGGGCGGCTGAACGGGGCCGGCGCTTCCCCGGTGCGCTCCGGTACGAGCAGAGCCAGCTCGGCGCAAACCGCTGCGGGCGGTGCGAGCAGCGCCGGGATCGGCCGGGCTGCGGTGCACCTCGACGGGGTCGTTGCTGACGAGCGCGATGCGCGTTCCCGACTCGACCAGCGGACCGGCGACATGCGGGTACTGGCGGAACGCGGGCGCGCCGACGACGAGCACCAGGTCGTGGGGAGCGAGCGTCTGACGCAGCCGCGTGCGGTCGGCGGGCAGGTGGCCTGCGAAGAGCCGGTGATCCTGCGGGAACCCGGCCCGGGCGCCGAACGACTCCTGCCACACGGGGCAGCGCAGCCGCTCGGCCAGAGCGACGAGGGCCTGCCACGTCTCGGCATCGTCGGCTCCCGCCCCCACGACGAGCGCGGGCGCACTGGCGTCGGCGATCAGCCCGGCCAGCTCGGCGACGGCGCCGCTGTCGGCGGCGCGCGCCCGCACGACCCGACCCGCCGCCGCCCGCTCACGCGAGTCGTCGGCCTCGGCGGCCCAGTCGTCCATGGGCACGATCACGAGCGCCGGCCCGCCGGCGGTCACCGCCTCGTGGCAGGCCCGCTCGATCGAACCGGGCACGTCTTGCGGGCGCACCGGCTGGTCGACCCACACCGGGTACTCCCCCGCGAGTCCGTGCAATCGTCCGGCGAGGAACGGCTCGAAGGCGAGGTGGCGGCGGTCCTGCTGGCCGACCAGGACGACGAGTGGCGCGCGGTTCACTCGCGCCGTGGCGAGCGCGCCGACGGCGTTGCCGAGGCCGGCCGTCGTGTGCAGGATCGCGAGCGCAGGCTCGGCACGTCCGATTGCCCAGCCCGTGGCCATCCCGACGACGGAGGCCTCGTGCAGACCGAGCACGAAGTGCAGGTCGTCCGGCAGGTCGGCGAGCAGGTGCAGCTCGGTCGACCCGGGATTGGCGAAGAGTGTCGTCAGCCCGCGTTGGCGCAGAACCTCGAAAGCCGCATCGCGCACGGAGCCGGCAGACACGGGCGGCAGCATACACAAATGATTTGACTTTTACGACTCAGGGCAAGACGATGGCCAGATGCAGGCGCACAGTGCGGTGGCCGGATGAAGGTGATGATCGTCGGTGGGGCAGGTGGGGTTGGCTCCTCCCTGGCGTTCAACCTCGTCCTCCTGCGTGGAGGCCACCAGATCGTGCTCGCCGACAAGCGGCCCGAGATGATCACCTCGCACCTGATGGATCTGGAGCAGGTGCTCGAACTTGCGCCGGGCTGCACGGTCAGCGCCGGAGGTGTGAACGAGCAACTGCCCGACTCCGATGTCGTCGTGATCATCTCGGCGTCACCGCTCACGGTCGGCACGGCGCGCCTCGAGTACCTGGCGAAGAACGCACGGATCGTCGACGAGGTCAGCGACCTGCTCGATCCGGGCTGGCCCGGCGCTCTCGTTGTCGTCACCAATCCGGTCGATCCACTCGTCACCCGGCTGCACCGGCAAACCGGCCTCGACCGTCAGCGGATCGTCGGGCTACACGATCAACGACAGCCTCCGCCTCCGCACGGGTCTCGCGAAAGCGCTCGGCGTCGGCAGCGGCACGGTGCAGGCCTGGGCGGTGGGCGAGCACGGCGACCTGAGCGTCCCGCTCCTCGACCGCGTCACCGTGAACGGCTCGCCCGTCGCCCCCACGCCGGAGCAGGCAGCCGTCGCGCTCGACTACTTCCGGAACTGGTACGTCCGCCACGTCGCGCTCGACTCGGGACGCTCGTCGACCTGGACATCAGGCTTCGCGCTCGCGCGGATGGTCAGCGCACTCGACGGACTCGGAGAGCTCTGGCCGGCGTCCGTCGTGCTCGAGGGCGAGTACGGGATCGCAGGGGTCGCGGTGAGCGTCCCGGTCACCCTCGGAGCCGGCGGCGTCGAGCGGATCCACGAGTGGACGCTCTCGCCGTCCGATCTCGAAGCGCTCCGGGCCTCGGCGGAGTTCGTGCGCACCGCCGTAGAGAGCATCGAGCAATGAGCGACGCAGCAGACAGGCAGGCGATCCGCGAGCTGGTCGAGAACTGGGTCGTCTGGCGCGACGCAGGCGACTGGGAGCGCTTCCGCACGGTCTGGCACGACGACGGGCGGATGATGGCGACGTGGTTCCAGGGCCCGGCGGCCGAATTCATCCGCGTCAGCCGTGAGGGCTTCGAGCGCGGCGTTCGCATCCTGCACTTCCTCGGCGGCACGTCGGTCGACGTCCGCGGAGACGCGCGCGATCGCCCAGACGAAGATGACGATCACCCAGCGCGCGCCCGTGCATGACGTCGTGTGCGACGTCGTCTGCACCGGCCGCTTCTACGACTTCCTCGAACGGCGCGGCGGCTTGTGGGGAATCGTGCTGCGCCAGCCGATCTACGAGCAGGACCGCCTGAACCCGGTCGATCCGGCATCGGTTCTGGCCCTCGACGCGGCGCGGCTCGAGCGCTTCCCGGTCGGCTACCGCCATCTCGCCTACCTGCAGAGCAGATCGGCTTCGCCGTGAAACCGGACATGCCCGGCCTCACGGGACCGGAAGTCGAAGCGCTGTACGCGCGCGGGGCCGCCTGGCTGGACGGTTAGGAGGTCAGCGCGGGCAGCGGCTCGTCCGAGCGGAAGACGGGCTGCGTCAGCGACTCGATCTGCCATTCGCCGGACGCTCCGGCGCCCGCCGAGATGAGCTTCGCCGTCTCGAGCAGCGCCGGGACGATCCGTTCCGAGAACTCGTCGATCGAGACACGCTGGGCCGCCGCGGAGCAGTTGATGGCGGCAATCGTCCCCGAGTGGGCCCGGTTGATCGGCGCCGCGACGGAGCGCAGGCCCATCTCGAGCTCCTGGTCGACCAGCGCCCAGCCCTGGGCCCGGACCGTCGCGATCGCAGCCTTGAACTGCTCGCGGTCGACAATCGTGTGCTCCGTGTAGCGCTCGAGGGGCGTCTCGTCGAGATACGCCTCGAGCTCCGCCTCGGAGAGCGCCGCGAGCAGCACGCGGCCCATTGATGTCGCGGACGCCGGCAGCCGCGCCCCCACGCCGAGCGCGATCGTCATGATCCGGCGCGTCGGAACCCGGGCAACGTAGACGATGTCGGGCAGGTCGAGCGTCGCCGCGGAACACGACTCGCGCGTGCGCTCCACGAGGTCCTCCATCAGCGGCTGAGCGAGCTCCGAGAGGTTGAGCGACGTCAGGTAGGCCCAGCCGAGCGTGAGCACGCGGGGCGTGAGCATGAACGAGCGCCCGTCCGAGCGGACATGGCCAAGCTTTTCCAGTGTCAGCAGAATCCGCCGGCACGTGGCCCGCGTGAACCCGGTCAGCCGGGCTACCTCGCTCAACGTCAGCGCAGGATGGTCACGCGAGAAGACCTGGATCACGGCCATGCCGCGCTCGAGCGACTGCAACGATTCGTTGCGCACGGGCGTTTCCGAGCTCATACAAGCGACTGTACAGCGTCCGCGCGTTTCCGCACAGATGTTTGCAGAGCGCACATCTGGCGGCCGCCGCCGCTACGGCAGCTGTTCGCGCCAGGAGAACGCGGGCTCGTAGCCGAGCAGCCTGCGCGCCTTGCCAATGCTGAGCAGCGTCTCGAACTCGCCGAGCTCACCGCGGATCTCGACGCCGGGGTAGACCTCGGCGAGCAGGCCAGCGCTCGAGCGGTTCATCACCGTGTCGGCGGCGGCCACGATGAACGCGTCGGCACCCGGCAACTCGGATTCGAGCGCCAGCCGGCAGGCCTGGCCCACATCGCGCGCATCGACATAGCCCCAGAGGTTCCAGCGGCGCAGTTGCGGATCGTCCCAGAAGCCCGGGAAGCGCTCGTAGTCGTGAGGCTCCATCACGTTCGAGAAGCGAAGCCCGACGTACGGGATCCCGGTCCACCGGCTGAACTGCCGCGCCAACTCCTCCGAGATCACCTTCGAGAGCGCGTAGCTGGACTCCGGGTACAACGGATGGTCCTCGTCGATGGGGGCGTACGCCGGCTGCTCGCGGTCGAAGGGCAGCCCGAGCACCGTTTCGCTCGAAGCCCAGACGACCCGCCGTAGGCCGACGAGCGGCGCCGCGGAGAAGACGTTGTACGTACTGGCCGTGTTGACGCGAAACGTCAGCTCGTCGGGGCGCAGGCCGGGCGCCGGGATCGCGGCCAGGTGCACGACCATGTCGGCGCCCCGCAGCGACTCGACCGTCTGACCGTAGTCGGTCAGATCCGCCACGAGCTGGTCGCAGTCGAGCGCAGCCGACCGCACCAGATCGACGCTCAGCACATCCAGGCCGTGCGCGGCGAGCTCCGCTACGACCGCGCGGCCGGCTTTCCCGGCACCACCCGTGACGACGACGCGCGTCAAAGCTCCGGCCGAAGGTTCGAAATCACGTGCTGCCGATCATACGGCGCGCCCCCTGTCCTCCGAACCGGCGGTCGTTTAGGATCGGCGCGGGCCCGGCCGCTGTGCAGAAAACGTGCTGTCCAGCAAACGCTGTGCAGGAAACGCCGAGAGGAGAGGCAAGGCGAATGATGTTCAGATTGGGGACGATCGCACTCGCGCTCGTACTCGTCGTCGCGATGACGGGTTGCGGCGGCAAGAAGAAGGCGGCGGCGACCACCACGACTCCGCCGGCGGCCACGACCACGAACTCGAGCAGCGGGTCCGGCGGCGGTGGCGGAGCGACGACCACGGCACCGACGACCACGGCACCGACGACGACAGCGAGCAGCAAGCCGAGCTTCGACTCGATCAAGAACTGCACTCAGCTGGAGTCGATCGGCAAGAAGTTCGAAGCGGCTGTCCAGGCGTCGAGCGGCCTGTCAGCAGGGAAGATCGACTTCACCAAGGAGGAGCAGCTCTTCAAGGCGCTTGCCGACGCAAGCCCAGCCGCGATCCACGGTGACTTCGAGACGCTTGCGACGGCCTTCGCGGCCTCGGCCGGCGCCTTCCAGAAGGCGAACCTGACGGCCGGCAAGACGCCCACTCCCGCCCAGGTGGCAGAGCTCGAGGCGGCGGGCAAGGCGTTCAGCGCACCCAAGGTCGCGGCAGCCGAGCAGCACCTCGAGGCCTGGGCGGCCACGAACTGCCCCGGCGTCAAGTAAGCGGGTCAATACGCGGCGGGGTGGCCCACCACCCCGCCGCCTAACCTCTTGCCGCTAAACCTGAGCGCTCGACGCGAACGGCGTCTGCGTCGGCCGCGGCGAGCCACCTGCGGGCTCGACGGTGATCGCCACCTTGGCGCCGCGTCCGACCGGATGCGTGAGCGTCACGACATGCCCGCCCGAGAACAGGCCTGCCGGCGCGGCAACGCCGCCCGCGATCACCCATGCCTCGTACGTCTTGCCCGACGGCGCGGCGGCGAGATTGTTCATGACCAGGGCTCCGCTGCCGTTGTGGTCGACCACCAGCTCGCCACCCGTCCCCTTGAGCGGCCACCACGAGGCCTGCGCATCGGCGAGGATCGAGCTGGCGCGCTGCTGGCCGAGCTTCCCATGCAGGCTGCCGGCCCAGATGCCGAGGACGATCGCGGCGGCGGCAGCGACCGCCAGGCCGGACGAGAGCGCAACCTCGACCCGGCGCCGCCGGAACGGCAGCACGACGGCGGCCGGCCGGTCCGCCGCAGCGCGACGGAGGATGTCGGCGCGCAGGCGGGCAGGCGGATTGACCGGCGGCGCCGCGTACGCCAGAGCCGCAGCGGTCTCGGTGAATGCCGCAACGTCTTCCCGACAGGCCGGGCACGTGCTCAGGTGCAGCTCGAACTCCTCCCGCTCCTGCGGGTCGAGTGCGTCGAGCGCGTATGCGGCGCTCAGCTCGTGTAGCTGCTCGGATCCCATTCCCGCTCCATTGCATCGTCACCCAACAGCACCCGCAGGCGTCGTAGCCCGCTGAACGTGCGGCTTTTGATCGTCCCGAGCGGCTGTCCGATCCGCTCGGCGATCTCACTCTGGCTGAACCCACCGTAATAGGCCAGCTCGATCGACTCACGCTCGGCGTCGGGCAGGACCTTCAGCGCAGCCTGAACCCGCTCGCGCTCGAGCCGCAGCCAGCCGATCTCCTCGACGGAGTCGCCCGACCGCGTCCGGAACGTCGTCGAGCACATCGGTGCGGCGGCGCTCCGAGCGCCGGACGAGATCGACTGCCCGCCGGTGGACGAGCATCAACAGCCAGCTCGAGGCGCGGCCGCGCTCGGGCAGATACCGCCCTGCGCCGCGCCAGAGATCGAGGAACCCTTCCTGCACCGCATCCTCGGCCAGATTGTCGTCGCGCAGGACGCGCCGGGCGAGCGCAAACGCGGGCGCGCAGAACCGGTCGTAGAGCTCGGCAAGCGCGGTCTCGTCGCCGCGCGCGGTCAGCGCCACGAGGGCTTCCTCGGAGAGGTGGGCGAGATCACGGGACATGAAGCGCATTCGGACATGGGTGCACGTATCACATTCGCCGCCCGAGGTCGAACGGTTCGCTCTATCGTCCTCAGCCGTTAGCGGGCATTCGGCGGCTCAGAGAGGTGGACGCGTGACGGACGGCAGAACGGCGGTCGGGATCATCGGCTGCGGCAAGATCTTCGACACCTACGCCAAGGGACTGGCGCGGTTTCCCGAGCAGGTTCGCATCGCGCACGTCGCCGATGTCGATGTCTCGCGGGCCGCGGAGGCGGCGACTCGCGCCGGCATCGAGCGGTGGGGTTCCCCGGCCGAGCTGCTGGCAGATCCAGAGCTCACCATCGTGATCAGCCTGACGCCCCCGGTCGTGCATGCCGAGGTGACCGCGGCGGCGCTCGCCGCAGGCAAGCACGTGTACACCGAGAAGCCGCTCGCGGCGACAACGGCGGCAGCCGCACCACTGCTCGACCTGGCTCAGGCTGCGGGCAGGCTGCTCGGCTCAGCGCCCGACACGTTCCTCGGCTCGGGAGGCCAGACCGCCCGCGCCGTCGTCGACTCGGGCGAGCTCGGCGAGGTGATCGGCTTCACGCTCGTCGGCTCACACAGCCGCGCAGAGCTGTGGCATCCGGACCCGACCTTCCTGTTCTCGCCGGGCGGCGGGCCGCTCCTCGACGTCGGCCCCTACTTCATCACCCAGCTCGTGCACCTGCTCGGCCCGGTCGCACGGGTCATGGGCAAGACGCGCATCGGCGCGGCCCAGCGGCAGGTGACCGCCCCGGACCGGCTGGTCGACGTCATCGACGTCACCGTCCCGACTCACGCAACGGCAGTGCTCGAGCTCGCATCGGGCGCGATCGGGACGTACCTCCACAGCTTCGACGTGTGGAACCACCGCCATCCGCACATCGAGATCTACGGCTCTCTGGGCACGCTCACGGTCCCACATCCGAACTGGTTCGGCGGCGATGTCGAGGTGCAGCTGAACGCCGAGACCGCACCTCGGATCGTCGAGCCCGTGTCGCCGCCGATCCCCGGGGAAGGCATGGGCCGCTCGAGCTTCCGCGGCTACGGCGTCCTCGATCTGATCGGGGCGATCGGCGGCGCACCGCATCGCACCCAAGCGATGCTCGCCTACCACACCCTCGAGGTGCTCGAGGCGATTCAGCGCTCCAGCGACTCCGGGTGCGCCGTCGCGATCGAGAGCCAGGTGGAGCGGCCCGAGCCGCTGACGGCGGTAGAGCTCGCCGCGCTCACGGTCCAGCACTGACCGAATGAAAGAGCCCTCGCCGGCCGCGAAAGCGCGCGACCGGCGAGGGCTGCTCCTGCTGCTGGGCCTTTGGTTCTAGCGAGCCAGGAATGGATCGATGTAGAGGTCGTCGACCTCGACGCTGCCGCTGACCGCGGTGAGCTTGATCGCGATCGACTTGGCGCCGACGAGCGAGTTCAGCTGGCTGATCGTGGTGCTGAGCTTGGGCGACGGTGCCCAGGTCTTGCCGGCGCTGACGGTGCCTCCATCGAGCGTCGACAGACCGCCGAGCAGGCCGGTCGCGACGATCTGCACCTTGACGGTGCCGGAGCCGGTGGGGCTCATTGCGAAGAACCGGACGCCGGGGTTCAGCAGACCGAAGCAGAGCTGAGCGCTGGTCGCACTCGCGCCGCTCGGCAGCAGCAGCGCCGAGTGATCCTGCTTGCCGTGGGCGTAGAAGGACTCGTTGCCGGCAACGACCGCAGCGCCGCCCGACAGAGTCCAGCCTCCGGCCGACTCGAAGCCGCCGTTGCCGGCGAGGTAGTACGCAGCCGAGTCGTTCCAGGGTGCGAACGGCTGCGTGGTGGTGCCGCAGTTGCCGCCGAGCAGAGACGGGGCGAGGTCGGCGCTTGCGCTTCCGGCGATGATCGAGCCGGCGAGTGCAAATGCGCTGACGAGCAAGCCAAGCTTCCGGTTCACGGATTCGTCCTCCAGTTTGTCGAGGTCGCGGATTTCGGTTCGGGCCGCGATCTCCGTCCGGAGTGGCGCTTCCCTGAATTGGGCTGCTCCGCTGGTCAGGAGCCGCTGAACACGAACGCATCCTGGGTGTTCCGGATACCACTTGCGTCACCCTTTGGGGTGGAAAAACGGCCGTTGGGATCCCTGGATCGAGGGAAATCCCGCCGCATCGATCCGTAGGGTGGAGGCCCTGTGACGGATGAAAACCTGGTCGAAGGCGAGCTCGTCCGGGAGGGCCGCGCCCGCATGCACGACCAGCTCGAGCACCGTGCGCGGTTGACGTTCGGCGCGCTCGGCGCGGCGTTCGTCGCCGGCGCCGTGCTGTGCGCCGTCTTTCTGCACAAGGGGCCGGCGTTCTCGATTCCCGTCGCCGCTGCTCTACGTCGCCGTGTATGCGGCGGTCTCGCGCGTCGAGTTCGAGATCGGCACGGGCGCCGCCGTCCCGACGGAGCTGGTGTTGGTGCCGATGCTCTTCGCGCTGCCGGTCGGCGTCGTCCCGGCTCTTGCCGCCGCGGCTCTCGTCGGTGCCGGTCTCCTCGACCGCTCACGCCCCGTGACGTTCGACCGGGTCGCGACGCAGCTCGCGAGCGCCTCACACACGTTCGGGCCCGTGCTCGTGCTGGGACTTGCAGCCGGCGACCCGGTGCGTATCCACGCCTGGCCGGTGTATCTGGCTGCGCTCGGTGCGCAGTTCGCCGTCGACCTGCTCGTCGTCGGGGTCGGCAGCTCGTTGGGTCACGGCATCGGCCTCCGGACGATGCTCAGGTTCATCGTCTGGGTCTTCGCAGTCGACGCCGCGCTCGCTCCCACCGGGCTGGCGCTGGCCTTCGCAGCCGCCGCCTGGAGCAGCGCCGTCCTGTTCTGCGTGCCGCTGGTCGGTCTGCTGCTGCATTTCTCCCGGGAGCGGAAGCGCCGCATCGATCACGCACTCGAGCTGAGCGATGCGTATCGCGGCACCGCCTTTCTGCTCGGGGATGTCGTCGAGGCCGACGATGCCTACACCGGCAGCCACAGCCGCCACGTGGTCGACCTGGTGCTCGGCGTGTGCGACCACCTCGGCCTCGATGCCGCCGCACGCCGCGACAGCGAGTTCGTGGCGCTGCTGCATGACGTCGGGAAGATCCGGATTCCCGCCGAGATCATCCAGAAGCCCGGTCCGCTCGACGCCGCCGAGCGCACCCTGATGGAGACCCACACGATCGTAGGCCAGGAGCTGCTGGAGCGCGTCGGCGGATTGCTCGGCCATATCGGCCGGGTTGTCCGCTCGTGTCACGAGCACTGGGACGGAGCGGGCTACCCCGACGGTCTCGCGGGGGATGAAATTCCGCTGATTGCGCGTATCGTCTGTGCATGCGACGCGTTCAGCGCCATGACTACCGACCGCTCGTATCGGAAGGCGCGGTCGAGCAGCGAGGCCCTCGCGGAGCTCGAGCGATGCGCCGGGACGCAGTTCGACCCGGGCGTCGTCGCCGCGATCGTCGCGATTTCGAGCTGACCCGGCCGATTTCGGGAAAATCCGAACAGGAGAGCCGCGCTTCCCGACGAACCGAAGACGACGGATGACGGAACGTCGTGAACGGGGCTGGCTGCCCGAAGGAAGTGGCAACCCGCCTCGGCGCGGCGTGCTGGAGGACACCCTGTTTCGACGCCTCGAAGAGATGCGCAAGAAACCCCCAGGGGAATTGTTCGAGTTGCTCGAGCGCACGCTCGACGTCCTGCGCGCGACGAAAGAGGCCCTCCTCGAGCAGCGGCGCGAGATCCGTTCCCTCGCGACCGCCGTCGACACCCTGCGCAGCCGGGTCGACCAACTCGTCCAGCACCGGCCCGAGCCGGTCGCGGCCGAGCCGGCGCCTCTGCCCGAGCGCGAGTCCGAGCCCGAGGTTTCCTACGAGGCCGCGTACGAGCGCGCCACTGCCTACGAGCCGGAGTTCACAGCCCAGTCCGTCCCGGCAGCCGAGCCTGAACCCGAGCCGGCAGTCGAGCCCGAGCTGGAGGCAGCGCTCGAACCCGTGCCGGACCCGGAACCCGCAGCCGAGCCGGAGCCCGAGCCGGTGCTGCCGCCCGCGGCCGTCTGGACCGACCACTCCGAGCCAGAGGACGCCGCGCCCGAACCCGCCGGCACCGAGGACCGTGCTCTCGAACACAGCGTGGTTGACGACAGTGCGGTTGAGGACAGTGCTGAACAGGAGCCGGCGCGCGCCGACGAGACGAGCACCGACCAGACCGTCCAGCACGTGCTGATGCTCGCGACGGCCGCCGGCTACCGGATCGTGATCGGAGACGGCGTCCAGCCGACGCCGACCGTCGAGGTCGAGGGCTTCGTGTACGAGGTTTCCGGCCGCATGGCCTCGCCTTTCCCCGGCGACACCCGGACGGCCTTCTTCGCGACCCGCTCGGACTCAGCGGTCGCGCCGGCTGCGTTCGCCTGACGCGCTAGACCTTTTCGCGGGCCGGGCGGCGCTGGATGGGCATCCCGAGCGAGCCCGTGATCGAGTAGGTCCGCCCGTGGCCGGCCGGCTCCTCCTCGCCTGCGAGCTCGGCGATCGGATCGAGCGACTGAACGCGGTCGAGTGCCCGCACGGCGCAGTCGACCGAGTGGTAGCTGAGCCCGTTGGCGACGACCTGGTACTCGAGTGGGTCGAACTGAATGCCGCAGACGCCGCAGATATGGTCAGTGCATCGTCGATCCTGCCCGCGAGGGTGGACGCGAGATACCTCCGAAGGTCCGGGTGAACGCTGGCCGAGGTACCGACGACGCGCCCGGGCGCCCCCAGCGGTTAGCCGGTGCGCGAGGAGACGGCCGACTGCGCCTTGCCGGCGTGCTTCGCCCGGTAGAGCGCTTCGTCGGCCGCGTCGAAGAAGTCGGTCGGCGATGCGTTCTTCGCCAGCTCGGCGATGCCACCCGAGATGCCGAGCCGCTCGGCCTGCCCTACGGGGGCCGAGGCGATCGCGTCCTCGATGCGGGAGAAGAGCAGGTGAGCATCGGCGAGTGCCGACTCGGGGAGGATGATCGCGAACTCGTCGCCGCCGATCCGGCACGGAATGTCGGCGGTGCGAACAGCGCCCTGGATGCGCTCAGAGGCAACCGCCAGTACCTCGTCGCCCGCCAGATGGCCCACCGTGTCGTTGACCTGCTTGAAGTCGTCGAGGTCGATGATGATCAACGCCAGCGCACGGTCGTAGCGGCGGGCGCGGGAGACCTCGCGCTCGAGCGCCTGATAGAAGAAGCGACGGTTGTGCATGCCGGTGAGCGCGTCGAGATCGGCCAGCTGGCGCGCCTCACGGAACCTCCGCGCGTTCTCGATCGCAGGAGCGGCGCGCTCGGCCAGCTGCTCGAGACGGTGCAGCTCGTCCGAGCCGAAGCGGTGACGGCGCTCGCAGCTGTACACGGTCAGAAAGCCGAGTCGCCCGATGCTGTCGGCCAGCGGCACGCCCAGACCGTGATGGATCCGCGGCTCGTCCTCCTCGCCGTCCGGCTCGGCGGCCGCTTCGTCGTCTGCGTAGCGGAACGAGAGCTCGATCGAACGGTGTTCCTCACCGCCACGGCCGCGAGGCACGTAGAGGGGCAGCTCGATCGACTCGGCCGGGAGTCCGGACGCAGCAAGGATCGGCGGCCCGTCCTGTGTCTCGAGAGAGATCAGGGCCGCGTCGGCTCCGGGCAGGCGCCGCGCCGCTTCGAGCGTGCGCTTGAGCACCTCGTCGAGATCGACCGATTCGGCGACCTCGTCGAGGAAGGGCCGCCAGCGGCGCTCCTCCTCGGCCTGCCCGGTCGCGTCGGCGAGGTCACGGGCGAACTCGTCGAGACGAGCCTCGAGGCGCGACGTGAGGGCCGCGACACGCTCCGCTTCGCGCCGCCGGGCGCGCCGCCCCACACCCGCCACGGAGAGGGCGAGCAGAATCACACCGAGCCCCGCGGCGGCGGCGATGATCGCGAGCACGGTCTGGCTCACGACCAGCCTGGCAAGCATCAGGGCGCCGATCGCCATATCTCCCGGAAGCATGGCCTAAGAGCTCGCGCAGTCAGGCAGAAAGAGGCGGGTGCCACGTCCTAGGTTGGCTGAGAGGAAGTCCTGACCCTTGAGGGGCCCGAGGAAATCCCGACCCCGCGGCACCCGCCCACAGAGATACTCGTCGCTGCGCGAGGCCAGGGTCACGGACAAAGGTGTGGTCACCACCAACCGTTGGTGCTGATCACCGGGCGAGCCGCGGCATTACGCCGCCGCCGGCCGCCAGGGCTGGAGGGTAGCCGTGACAGTCGTGGGCCCCCCGGGGGCACTTTCGACGCGAAGCTCGCCGCCGAGCAGAGCGATCCGGGTTCGCATACCGCTCAGCCCGAGACGCGTTCCTGCACTCGTCGCCGGAACGTCGAAGCCGCGTCCGTCATCCTGGATCGAGAGCTCGATCCCTTCGCCGACACCCCGCAGGGTGACGACGACAAGAGTTGCGTGGGCGTGGCGGGACACGTTAGAGAGCGCCTCGCGCGTCACCGCCTGGAGCGCGATGCGCTGCGAATCGGTTTCGGCCTCGGGATCGCCTTCGACCACGAGCTCGGCCGCGACGGCAGAGCGCCGGCGGAAGTTGTCGACCTCGTCACTGATCGCCTCGGGCAGCGAGATGGTCTCCGCGAGGCCGCCCTCGAGCGAGCTGACGAGCGCCCGCAGCGACCGCTCGACCTGCTCGCACTCGGTGAGCAGCTCGTGGAACGACGAGTCGATCGACCCGCGACTGTCGGCCGGCACCGCCTTCTCGAACTGGCGGCGCAGATCGTGCAGACCGAAGCCGATCACGGTCAGGTCCTGCATCGGCCCGTCGTGGACGTCGGCAGCGAGACGCAGCAGGCGGCGCCGGAAGCGCTCCGCGAGCGCCTCCGCGCTCTCCGCGGCAGCGGGATCGGCATCTTGCAGTGATAGATCGTTCGGCCAGCCGTGCATCGCCATTGAGCGCAATCTCCTAAGTCTCGGTCGCCGGGCAGGCCGACAGACGACCGCCCGACAGTCGCACCATGGTCGGGACGCCAAAGGCCTCGCATCCCCCGGTAGGGGGGTCTGCGACTGGACTCTCAGGTCCCGCGAAAAGGATGTCCCGTAGGCCCGGCGAACTCCTCGCGTGCGGCGGCGGTTCGCAAACCAAGTAACGACGGCTGCAGTAGGCGGGCCGTCGCCGCCTTCAACGGCCGAAAACCTGGACGTTCGGCACTATCGAAAGCGGCAGCGGCCGATTACATTGAGACAGCATGGACGCCGCAGGAGCAGCTGCATTGAGGCTCCGCATCGAGCAGCATCAGCACTGGCTCGAGGCGGGGACCGTGCGCGAAGGCGTCCAGGAAGCGTACGACCCGCACGCGCGCTGGCTCCTCGAGATCCACGACGGGCTCCGTGTGTATGCCGACGACACGGGGCGGTTCGTGAAACGCCTCACCGACGGCGCCTGGCTGCTGGAGCAGGGCCAGGCTGCGTAGCCCGCACACTGCGTAGCCCTCACGCCCCGCGCTACCGATCCTCGTTGAGCAGGTGCGTGAGCACCTGACCCCGCGGCAGCTTTTCCGGCGGAGCAGGGAGCAGCGACTCGGGCACGACCGACGATTCATCCTCCACACGCCGTTCGCCGGCCGGCTCACCGTCGCTCGGCTGGTCCGTGTGCAGCACCGACAGCTCGCCGCGCGAGGCCATCTCGCGACGCTGGCTGACCCGGAAATGATGCAGAAGACGGTAATCGACGCTCACGGTGACTCCCAGCTACATATCGGCCGAAATCTGTCGCGACCTTAGAGCGAAGGTGCCACCCGGAGCGACCCTCGAACGGGGGACGGCCGACGGGCCGTCTACTACTATTGACACAACAGATGGATCAATTCAGCCTAGAACCCGAACGAACGGCAGGAGGAGGCCCGACACGCATGCGTGTCCTCATCGCTGACGACCACCGGCTGATCGTCGAAGGGATCAAGAGAGCACTGGACGATTCGCCCGACTTCGAGGTCGTCGGCGAAGCGAGCTCGGGCTCGCAGGTGCTGCCGCTCGTAGCGCGGACCAGCCCCGATCTGGTTCTGCTCGACCTCCGCATGCCGGGCGCCGACGGGCTGACCTGCCTCGCCCAGATCCGGAAGCGGTACCCGGACGTGAAGGTGATCATCCTGTCCGCGTCGACCGACGAGAACGTCATCCAGACGGCGCTGAAGCGCGGCGCGAGCGCCTACATCGTGAAGAGCATCAGCCCGATCGACCTACCGGCGGCCCTGCGCCAGGCGATCGAGGGCAACGTCTTCAGTGCGATCGGCATGCCGGAGCACAACGACAGTGCGGCGCGTGCGGCCGGACTCACCGACCGCGAGACGGCGATCCTCACCGCCCTCGCACGCGGCCTCTCGAACGAGGCGATCGGCAAGGAGCTCTGGGTCGCCGAGCAGACCGTCAAGTTCCACCTGACGAACATCTACCGCAAGCTCGGCGTCTCGAACCGCACCGAGGCTGCGCGGCTGGCCTACCAGAACGGGCTCGTCGAGATGCCCGTCGAAGACCACTAGTACCTCGGTTCTCCTAAACCGGTTCCTCTAGTTCGCCGACCGCGAGCACCATGCCCGGCTCCAGGCCGAGCGTGGCCGCGGTACCGGCGGGCAGCTCGAGGGCGGACTTGGCGCGCAGGGCCATGGCGATTCGCCAGGGCCGGAGGTTCGGGACGATCTTCACGATCGTCCGCGCCTTGTCGACGAAGACAACGTCGATCGCGAACCGCATGAAGAACATGTGCACCGACCCGGTGCGGGAGATCAACATGCCTCTCGCCGGGCTCCAGGCCCTTCCGCCCGAGCAACCCAACCGTCCGCGAGACGATGTCGTCGGCGAGCTCGCAGTGTGGCGCGATCTCGATCCCGCCGGTTGTGCTGACAGATGCCCGCCGGCGCGCCCGGCGTCCGGTCACTTCGAGCCGAGGTTGTCGATGATCGAGTACATCGCCGGGCCGAGGAGCACGACGAACATCGACGGGAAGATCATGAAGACCAGCGGGAAGAGCATCTTGATCGGCGCCTTGTGCGCCTTCTCTTCCGCCAGCTGCCGGCGCCGCATGCGCATCTCGACCGCGAGGTTCCGCATGATCTGGCCCATCGAGACACCGAGCCGCTCGCCCTGCACGACCGAGCGGACGAACGAGCGCACCGTGTCGGTCGGGCAGCGCTTCTGGAAGTTCTCGAGCGCCTCCCAGCCCTGCAGACCCATCCGCTGCTCCTGATTCGTGAGGCGGAGCTCTTCGCCGAGCGGCCCCATGATGCGGTCGGCCGCCACGGTCAGCGAGCCGGCGAAGCCGATACCGGCTTCGAGACTCACGACGATCAGGTCGATCAGCTCGGGCAGGAAGTAGTCGATCTCGGCGAGACGCTTCTTCGCACGCGCCTTCACCCAGCTCAGCGGGGCGAGCCAGCCGAGCACGAACATCACCGCGGTGCCGCCGATGATGATCACGGGGCTCATACCGCCGTTGATCGAGACCCAGAGCCAGGCGGCCGGCAGGCCGATTGCCCCGAGCACCTGGTAGCCGAGCAGCATCCGGGCGGAGAGGCTGTACATACCCGCCGACACGATGTGCTGGCGGAGCTCGGCCTCGCGCACACTCCCGAAACGGGTGCTGGCGAGATTCCCGACGAGCGAGGCGAGATCGTTGATGATCGAGCGGCTCTCGGCATCGTCGATGCGAAGGGTGGCCGAGAAGCCGTACTGCTCGATGCCCGCGACGCTGTGAGCAGCGCGCAGACGCGGAGCGACGATCGCACGGCCGATGATCACGAGCCCAGCGCCGAGCAGAGCGAGACCAGCGATGAGGAAGAGCATGTTCGCGTCCTCCCTAAACCTTGATGTTGACGATCTTCTTGATCACAAGAGACCCACCCATGACGAGCAGCGCGGCAGCGACGAGCAGCGCGCGTCCGCTGAGCCGCGAGAAGAGCGGGTGGAGGTAGTGCGGGTTCAGCAGCGAGATGACCACAAGCAGACCGACGGGCAGCATGGTGACGATCCAACGCGACATCCGCGCCTGCGAGGTGAGCGTCGAGACCAGGCGGCGCAGCTCGAAGCGCTCGCGCACCGTCTCCGTGACGCGGTCGATCACTTCTGCGGCGGACACACCCGTGTCGCGCTGCAACCGGGCGACGAGCCCGAGCTGGTCGAGGTCGGTGTTGTCCATGCGCCGTGCCACTTCGGCGAGCGCGTCCTCGAGCGGGGTGCCAAGGGCCTCCTCCTGGACGACGCGCGCCATCTCGCTCTTCATCGGCTCGCCTGCGGCGTCGACGACGACCGACAGTGAGCCGACGAGGCTGTGGCCACCGCGGAGAGCGGAAGCGATGATCTGCAGGCAGTCCGGCAGCTGATCCGCGAACTCGCCACGACGGCGCGCGAGCTTCGCCTTGAGGAACGCGCGGACGGCGAACGGGAACGCAAGCCCGAGAACCCCGAAGAGGGCGGAGCCGATCGCGACGCTCAGCGCGAGGATGAACACGATCGTCCCGATGAACGTGAGGGCGACGATCTCGATGGCCGGCATCTTGATCTCGGCGATCGCGAGCTCTTCCTTGAAGTTCTGCCACCAGGCCTGGGACTCGAGCGACCGCTCGGTGCCACCGAGCACACCGCTGCGCGCCTCAGTGGTACCGAGGGCGGGCCGGTCGTCGCGAGGCGTGGCCATGGAGACGAACTCGGCCATGCGCTTGCGGAGATGGTTGTGCGTCGGGGTCAGCGCCGAGGCGAGCGCGATAGCCGGCGAGGAGCGCGCAGGCGAGCACGACCCCGATCGCGGTGTACGGCGACAGGACGATCCGCGCGAACTGCGTGCGGTGGAACGTCTTCGGAACGGCGATCTGCTCGAGCGGCGGTGCGTCGTAGTGGCTCTTGGCAACGCCCGGGAGGCCCTTGACGCGGATCCGCACCGTCACCGGCTGCTTCGGCCCGGCGAAGGACTGGTACCGGACGAGATACTGGCCCGCGAGCTGCGCCCCGAGGCTGTGGTACAGCCCGGTGAGCTCGGACGGCTTCGCCTCGGCATAGACGCCGTTCGCGCCGGCAGCGAGCGCCTGGAGGCTCGAGGGGTCGAACTTCTTCGAGTGCAGGCCGACCGTGTAGATCCGCACGTGAGCTGCGCGCGCGGCCGCGAGGGTCTTCTGGAGCGAGTTGCTGCTCCCGGTGTCCGCTCCGTCGGAAAGGAGGACGATCGACGCGGAGTCGAGGTTCGCTGCTGCCAGCAGCTTGATCACCGACGAAACGCTGTCGTACATGTGCGTCCCATAGGCGAGGCTCGGCGCGTGGTCGATCGCCGCGGCGATCGTCGCGCTGGTCTTCGTCAACGGGAGCAGCACGTTCGTCTTGGAGTTGAACGTGGCAAAAGCGATCTGCTGGCCGGGTGCCCTCTGCGCGACGAACGCCCGCGCTGCACTCATGGCGGCCTGGATCGGGGCGCCCTGCATGCTGTCGCTCGCGTCGACGACCAGCGCGACGCCGAACCGCGCCGAGCTACCTGCGCTGGCGCTTTCGGGCACCACCGACACGCCGTAGACCGGAGCGCCGTTCTCGGTGACCGAGACCTGGCCGGGCTTCAGCGAGGCCTTCGCCGGCAGCGAGAGGATGAACGACTTGTTCGGGAACTTGCCGCTCGCGGGCGAGATGCTGACACCGCCGGCGGTTGCACCCGCGGAAACGACCGCGACCAGCGCGGTGAAGAGGACAGCGGCAAACAGGAGCGACGCGCGTTTCATCTGCCCTGGGCGACTCCGCGCTCGACCATCGCGTGGGCATTCTGGGTACCGAACAGGCCGAGCGGCAGCGCGACTCCGCGCTTCTCGAACTTCTTGATGAAGAGCGGGCGCAGACCGGTCGGGACAAGCTCGCCGACCACGACTCCGTCCTTGTTCAGCTCGCTCATCCTGAACTCGAAGATCTCCTGCAGCGTGATCACGTCCGACTCCATGCCCTGAACCTCGGTCACCGCGGTGACGTGGCGCGAGCCGTCCTCGACGCGCTCGATGTGGACGATCAGGTCGAGTGCGCTCGCAACCTGCTGGCGGATCGCGCGGATCGGCAGATCGAAACCGGCCATCAGCACCATGGTCTCGAGACGGGACAGTGCATCACGAGGGCTGTTGGCATGGACGGTCGAGAGCGAGCCGTCATGGCCCGTGTTCATGGCCTGGAGCATGTCGAGCGTCTCCGGGCCGCGAACCTCGCCGACGATGATCCGGTCGGGGCGCATACGCAGTGAGTTCCGCACGAGCTCGCGAATCGGGATCTCGCCTTCACCCTCGATGTTCTTCGGGCGCGACTCGAGGCGAAGTACGTGACGCTGATTGAGGCGAAGCTCGGCCGCGTCCTCGATCGTGACGATGCGCTCGTTGTCGGGCACGGCGCTCGACATCGCGTTCAGCAGGGTCGTCTTACCGGAACCCGTACCACCCGAGATCAGGATGTTCAACCGGGCCAGGACGGCACGCTCGAGGAACTCGAGGGTCTGGGTGGAGATCGTGCCGAGCGGAACCATGTCCGCCAGGCCAAGCCGCGCCTTGCTGAACTTCCGGATCGTGACGAGCGGGCCGCTCAGCGACAGCGGCGGAATGATCGCGTTCACACGGCTGCCGTCAGGAAGGCGCGCGTCGACCATCGGCGAGGACTCGTCGATGCGGCGCCCGACCTGCGCGACCATCTTGTTGATGATGCGCCGCAGGTGCGACTCGTCGTTGAAGCGGACCGACGTCTGGGACAGCCGGCCGGCACGCTCGACCCACACATCGAAGGGGCCGTTGACCATGATTTCCGAGACGGTGTCGTCGGCGAGCAGACGCTCGATCGGGCCGTGGCCCAGAATGTCGTCGGCGATGTCGTCGACGAGCCGCATGCGGTCGTCGCGCGAGATGCCCGACTCGTCTCCGAGCTGGTTGCGAATGTCTCCGAGCACGCGCTCGCGCAGCTCGTCCGGATTGATGCTCACGTTGAAGAGCTGCGGGCCGAGGTCGCCGATCACGGCAAGGTGAACCCGGTTCTTCAGCTCCGCGAACGGATCTCTGGCGGTCGGCGCCGCAGCGACGGGGCGTGCGGCAGTGAGACGTTCGTGCAGTTCCATCGTTACCTCCGGCCGAGCAGCATGCGCATGAGCCCACCCTGTTGCGGACGCTTCACGGCGGCGGCGCGCTCGGGCGCGACAAGCGCTGCGAGCTGCCGGAACGCACGTGCTGCTTCAGTGCGGGGCTGGGACAGGACAATCGGCGCTCCCTCGTTGACGGAGCGCGGGATGGCGCGGTCGCTCGGGACGCGGATCTGCGGGGCACGCCCGACGATCGCGGCGACGTCGTCGTCCGTGATGCCCACGCGCGAATCGGCGCGGTTCAGGACGAGCGTCACGGCTTCGGACTGGTAGCCCATCAGCTCGAGCGTCTCGAGGCCGAGCTTGGTGTTCTTCAGCGACAGCGAGTCGAGCATTCCGACCATGATCACCTCGGTCGAGATGTCGATCGAGGCGATGACCTCGGGCGTGAAGCCCGGAGGCGTGTCGACGATCACGAAGTCGGCCATCGTGCGGAGGACGCCGTACACCTCGCGCAGGAACTCGACCGTGACGACGCTCGCCTGGTCGGGCCGCGTCGGAGCGATCAGCACCCGGGCACCCGAGACGTGCGACATCAGGAAGCCGTCGAGCTTCTCGGCATCGAGCGAGCCGCCGGCCTTGACCAGGTCGTACACCGTGCGGTCCGGCGCGATACCGAGGGCGAGGCCCAGGTCGCCGAACTGCAGGTCGAGGTCGACGAGCACGACCTTCTCACCGCGCATCGCCAGGGCGACCGCGAGGTTGGTCGAGACGAGCGTCTTGCCGGTGCCGCCCTTGGGCCCGAGGACGCAGATGAGCGGCGCCGTCGTCTGCCCGGACGCGGTGGTCGCGCCCTGGCGGCGAGCCAGGACCTTCTGGAGCGAGAACCCGATCTCCTCGGGGTCGGCCGCGAGCGAGATCGCATCCTCGGCGCCGGCCTCGAAGACCCGGCGGAGATACCCGTCGGTCAGGTTGTCGGCCAGCACCACGACCGGCCGCTCGGGATTCTGGCGGACGGCCTGGTCGATGAAGAACAGGGCCCGGTCCGAGGAGCTCGGCGAGGCGACGACGAGCAACTCGGCGTTGGTCGCGTCGAGCGCGGCCCAGACGCTGTCGAGATCGTCGACGACGCCGACCAGCTCGACACCGCCCTCTCTGGTGAGCAGGTGCTCGATGTTCGTCCGGTCGAGGTCCTTGTCGACCGCGAGCAGAAGCTTGATCGGCATGGCGGTCATGGCGTCACCGCGGCACGAACGTTGGCGGGAAGGACGTTGGCTGCGCAGATCACGACAGGCGCCTGGGCGGGAACTCCGACCTTCGCGCGGAGCGTGAACCACAGCTTGCCGCTGTCGGTCGCGTAGGCGAGCCGGCCGGCATCGGTGGGACTCACCTGAAGGGTGATCTCACCACCACCGGGTGCGAGGGCGATGACGTCGACGTCCTGCAGCATCTCGGCCACGTTCGAGCCGGCGCAGGTCGACTTCTCACCCGAAGCGCTGTAGTAGATGTCGATGTGATCCCCGGCCTCGATCTGCCCGCCGAGCGTGCGAGTCGAGTCGATCGGGATCGAGATCGCCCGCTGCCCGCCCGAGATCTGTGTGTCGAGGACGTTGGTCGGGACGCCGAAGTCGCCGGAGACAAGCTGCTGTCCCGGGAAGATGTTGTTCAGGGCAACGCCCGTCCGGAGGCTCGCCGGATCGATGAGCGCTCCCAGCTGAACGGTGTCCTTCGGGACGGCCCGCAACTCGTACAGATGCCTGGTACCGACGACGTTGCCGGGAGTCCCCTTCTGAATCAGGCTCCGGGCCACGAGCACCTGCGTCGTCTGAGCGGTCGCGGAGACGTTGTGCCGATACTGCTTGACGTAGACAAGCAGCAGCACCAGCGCGACGGCTGCAGCAGCCAGGCCGACGGCCACGGCCCCCTTCCTCGTCGCAAACAACCTCTCCAGCATTACCTTGCCTCCTCGTAGGTCACAACAGAAACGTTCGGGTCAGTTTTGGGGCACGCGGCGAGGAACAGCGGGGCGGTCCCCGCCGGCCGCCGCAGTTCCTCGCTCCACGTCGGACTTGCTAACTGCCTGGCCGCAGCGAGGCTCGCATCACGAGCCTCACGTGCCCAAGAAGACAGTCTTAGACTTCGCCGGCAATCGTGTTGAGAATGCCTTTGATGTTGGTGCCGGTCGTCTGAAGGGCGGTAATCGCCACCAGCGCGATCAGCGAGATGATCAGCGCGTACTCGATGAGGGCCTGACCCTCTTCGCGCGCCGCACCCGACTTCAGATCGGCGAGCGCAATCGCCAGCCGGCTGTGAATCGAATAGAGCATTTGACCTGTGTCTCCCTTCCTCTTGTTGTCCCAGTCCGATCATTCCCACCTCGTCGCTTTGACGCGGGCCTGCCGAACTAGGGCTTTCGACGTGCTGCGCGATCCACCTGCCGCTTGGTTCAACTACCCTGCCGCCAGGTCGAGGCGTGTTCCTCATATCGTCCGATGCGAGGGCAAAACACATCCCCGAAAGGGGTAGGGCACCCCCACCCGAACGGCTACCCGCTAAAGCGGCGGAAAACCGCTATTTCAGCGGGTTTGCGGGAAACCGAGGTCGACGCGAGAGGTCGCAGGGTCGGGCCAACGGCTAGTCACGACCTTGCTTCGGGTGTAAAAGTCGATGCCTTCGGGACCGTAGATGTGCCGGTCGCCGAAGAGGGAGGCCTTCCAGCCTCCGAAGCTGTAATACGCGACGGGAACAGGGATGGGGACGTTGATCCCCACCATTCCGGCCTGCACGTCGAACTGGAACTGGCGGGCCACGCCGCCGTCCCGGGTGAACAATGCGGTGCCGTTCCCGTACGGATTCTCGTTGACGAGGCGCACGGCCTCGTCATAAGTCGCAACGCGCGTCACGCCCAGGACCGGGCCGAAGATCTCGTCCTGGTAGGCCTTCATGTCGGGCGTCACGTTGTCGATCAGCGTCGCGCCGAGGAAAAAGCCGTCGGCGGGGCAGTTGTCGCGGCCGTCCACGACCACCTGGGCGCCCTGCTCGGCTGCCGGATCGATGTAGGAGGCGACCTTGTCCCGGTGCTCGCGGGTGACCAGCGGGCCCATCTCAGAATCGGCGTCCATCCCGTCGCCCACCTTCACGTTCGGAATTCGCTGCTTGATCGCGGCGACGAGCGGATCGGCCGCGTCGCCGACCGCGACGACGACGGAAACCGCCATGCAGCGCTCGCCGGCCGAGCCATACGCCGCCGAGACGGCAGCGTCGGCCGCCATGTCGATATCCGCATCCGGCAAGACAATCATGTGATTCTTGGCCCCTCCGAGCGCTTGACAGCGCTTCCCACGGGCCGTGGCGGTCTCGTAGACGTAGCGGGCGATCGGCGTCGAGCCGACAAATGAGATCGCAGAGATGCCCGGATGCTCGAGCAGGGCGTCGACGGCCACCTTGTCGCCGTTGACGACGTTGAAGACACCGTCCGGGACTCCGGCCTCCTTGAGCAGCTCAGCCGTGTACAGCGATGCCGAAGGATCCTTCTCGGACGGCTTCAGCACGAACGTGTTGCCACACGCGAGCGCAGGCGCCCACATCCACATCGGGACCATCGCCGGGAAGTTGAACGGTGTGATGCCTGCGACGACGCCAAGCGGCTGGCGCAGCGAATACACATCGACCCCGCCCGAGACCTGCTCGCTGATGCTGCCCTTGAGGAGGCTGGGAAGGCCGCAGCAGAACTCGATCACCTCGAGCCCGCGGGTCACCTCTCCTGTCGCGTCAGACAGCACCTTGCCGTGCTCCGCCGTCAAAAGCTTTGCGATGTCGGTGCGATGCTCGTGCACCAGCTCGCGGATCCGGAAGAACAACTCGGCGCGGCGCGCCAGCGAGAGCGCCCGCCACGCCGGAAACGCCGCCGCGGCCGCCTGCACCGCAGCATCGACCTCTTCGACCGACGCGAGGTCGACAGCACCGGTCTGCGCACCGGTCGCCGGGTTGTAGACCGCGCTCGTCCGCCCGGACTGCCCGGCAGACGCCGCACCCGCAATCCAGTGAGTGATCGGCTTGACGGTTACTGGTGCATCGACGACATCGGTCATCTCGGTCCTCCTCGCGTGGTCCTGCGGAGCCTAGCGCGAGAGCGGTTGTACGATTGCCGTGATGGCGACGACGGAGACCGGTAGCTCACTCGCGAGCCAGGAGCTCGGCAGGCAGATCGTCGAGGACGCGAAGCGGTACGTCCTCTACTCGTGGAGCGTCCAGGACGCGATCAACCCGATCGCGGTCGAGCGCGCCGAGGGGCGCTACTTCTACGACTACGACGGCAACCGGTACCTCGATTTCGCCTCGCAGCTGGTAAACGTCTCGATCGGCCATTCGCATCCGAAGATCGTTCAGGCGATCAAGGATCAGGCCGAGCAACTCGCGACGATCGGGCCGCCCATGGCCACCGCATCGAGGTCTCAGCTCGGAAAGCTTCTAGCGACAGTCACGCCGGGCGACCTGTGTATGAGCTTCTTCACGAACGGCGGCGCCGAGGCGAACGAGAACGCGATCAAGCTCGCGCGCTGGTACACGGGCCGCCACAAGATCGTGGCGCGGTACCGCTCGTACCACGGGGCGACGGCCGGGGCGATCACGCTGACCGGCGATCCGCGTCGCTGGCCGGCCGAACCGGGGCTCCCGGGCGTCGTGCGGATGTTCGACCCGTATACGTACCGCTGCCCGGCCGGCCATCCGGATCCGTGCCCCGTCTGCACGGGTGGGCCGCACCTCGAGGAGATCCTGATGTACGAGGGGCCGGAGACGGTCGCCGCGGTGATTCTGGAGACGGTCACCGGCACCAACGGGGTGATCGTCCCGCCCGACGGATACCTACAGTCGATCCGCGAGACGTGCGACCGGCACGGGATCCTGCTGATCTGCGACGAGGTGATGGCCGGCTTCGGACGTACGGGCAAGTGGTTTGCCTGCGACAACTGGGACGTCGTGCCGGACATCCTGACGGTCGCCAAGGGCATCAACTCGGGCTACGTCCCGCTCGGCGCGATGGTCGTGCGCGAGCCGATCGCCGAGTGGGCTCGCTCACGGTATTTCGCGGGCGGCCTGACGTACAGCGGCCATCCGCTCGCGTGCGCGTCGGGCGTCGCGTCGATCGAGGCCTTCCAGGAAGAGGGCATCGTCGAGCAGGCGGCCGCGACCGGCGAGGTGTTCAAGGTCGAGCTCGCGAAGCTCGCCGAGCGGCATCCGTCGATCGGCGAAGTGCGCGGCCTCGGCTGCTTCTGGGGGCTCGAGCTCGTCAAGAACCGAGAGACGCGCGAGCCGCTCGTGCCGTTCAACGCCACCGGGTCGGCCGCGGCGCCGATCGCAGCCGTGGCCAAGCGCGCACTCGAACGGGGCCTCTACCTGATGGTGCACTGGAACGTCGTCATGTGCTGCCCGCCGCTGACGATCACGCGGGACGAGCTCGACGAGGCTCTCGCGGCCCTCGACGAGGCTCTGAGCGTCGCCGACGAGTTCGTCGTCTAAGCGTCGCCGACTTTCCCGGCCTTGTGGAGGCGCACGAACGCGTCGACGACTGCGGGATCGAACTGGGTCCCGGCGGCCGTCTGGAGGCGCCTGACGGCCTCCTCGGCGGGCAGGCGGGTGCGGTAGGGCCGATCCGTGACCATCGCGTGGTACGCATCGCAGACGAGGACGATCCGCGCTTCGATCGGAATCTCGTCGCCGGCCTTCCCATCGGGGTAGCCGAGGCCGTCCCAACGCTCGTGGCAGGCGCGGACGATCGGCCGCACGTCGGCCAGGCGCTCGATCGGCGCCAGAATCCGCTCGCCCAGCTCCGGATGCTCCTTGACGATCGCGAACTCGGTATCCGACAACGGGCCGGGCTTCTGGAGGATCTCCGACGGAATCCCGATCTTGCCGATGTCGTGGAAGAGCGCGCCGAACTCGAGCCGCTTCAGCGCGGCGCGGTCGAGCGAGAACTCGCGACCGACCAGCAGCGCCATGTCGGTGATCCAGCGCGCGTGTGACGACGTGTAGGCGTCGTTGGCCTCGAGCGCGTTCGCCAGCGCCTCGACGGTCGAGACGAACGTCCGCTCGAGCATCGCGAAATGGGAGGCGGTCTCGATCGCGAGCTTCGCCTGGTGGGCCAGGCCCGAGAGCAGCCTCAGGCGGCGCTCGCCCAGGTCGCGCTCGCCGATCATGGCGGTGAGCGCACCCACCCGCCCGCTCTCGAGCCGGAGCGGTGCAACGGCGAGCCGTGTCATGCGCTCGGCGGGAACACCGTTGATCAGCGAGACCTGTTCGGGCTCGAGGAAGAACGGCTCGGTCGTCTGCAGCCACTTCTCCGCGTGTTCGGCAGCGATCGGCGTGCGGAGGTCGTCGAGCTCGCCGCCGAACCACGCGCGCGGGACGAGATCGTACGGCGGATCCTTCTGCTGGATCCACAGCGACGCGCGCTCCGTGCCGAGCACGCGCGCCGTGACCTCGACGGTGCGGTTCAGAACCGCCTCGGGCGAGTCGGCGGTCGCGAGCTCACGGCTCGCGTCGAGCAGCGCGTTCGCAATCTCCGCGGCCTCGAGCTGCTGCCAGTAGAGACGAGCCTTCCGGAGCGCGACCGACGCCTGATACGAGAACGCCGCGAGCAGGCGCAGCTCCTCTTCCGGGGCGGCTGCCGGGTTGTCCTTCGCCACGGCAATCCACCCGGTGACGCCGTCGCCTTCGAGTAGCGGCGCCACGAGCGCCGTTTCGCCGCGGAACGGCTCACGCCATTCCAGGGCGAAGCGATCGATGCTGTCGCCTCCGAGACGGCCTTCGATCAGGTCGGACGAGCCACACGCGGCAGCGCGGTAGAAGTCGCCCGCGTCATTCTGGAGCCACAGCGACACGACCGGGGTCTCGAAGAGCGTCGCGGCGGTTTCGACTGTGCGCGTGCAGATCTCGTCGAAGGACTGTGCGCGCGAGACTTCGTCCAGGAACGCGAGCAGCGCCTTGGCGTTCAGCGCTTCCCGGCGCTGCTGGTCGTAGAGGCGCGCGTTCTCGAGCGCGACCGAGGCCTGTCCGGCGAGCACCTCGAGCAGCCGGATGTCGTCCTCGTCGAACTGGTCGAGGCCGAGCTTCGAGATCACGATCGCGCCGGTCACGCGCGACCCGTAGCGCAGCGGCACCGCAGCGAGCGATTCATCGATCTCGGCCGAATTGGGAACCCGGACGGCGTATTCGCATTCCAGGGCGTTCGGCACCAGCAGCGACTCGCCCGACTCGACGACCCGGCCGGTAATGCCGCGACCGACAACCGTCGTATAGACCTCCGCCGCAGTGCCGAGTCGCGCGTCGTGGTCGCCGACAAAGGCAATGGGCTTCAGCTGGTCGCCGTCCCGCAGGAACACGCGGCAGTTGTGGTAATCGATCAGGAGCCGCAGCTCCGTGGCGATCGTCGCGCCGATCTCCTGCACGTCGTTCAGCCGGTTCAGCTTGCCGGCGAGCGACTGCAGCAGCTTCATGTGGCCGATCGAGCGGAGGTCGCGCCCGGCGGCCTCGGCGTTCGGCCGCTCCGTCGCGCCCTCGTCGAACAGAACAGCCTGGTTCTTGCCGCGAGCCTTGGCCGTCATCATCGCGGCCTCGGCGCAGCCGATCAGCTCGCGTGCGCTGGCGGCGTGCTGCGGGCCCTGCGCGACGCCGATCGAGATCGTCACGGAGTGCACGGGGTCGACGTCGATCTCGCAGATCCGCTCGGTGAGGCGCGCCGCGAGCCCGAGTGCCGCCGCGGCGTCGCACGAGGGCATGATCACCGCGAACTCCTCGCCGCCGATGCGGCAGGCGATATCGGAGGCGCGCACCGTCTCGCGGGTCACGCGCGCCACCTGCACGAGCAACTGGTCGCCGGCGCTGTGGCCGTAGATGTCGTTGACGCGCTTGAAGTCGTCGAGGTCGAGCATCAGGACGGCGATCGAGTCGCGGAACCGCGAGGCGCGCGTCAGCTCTGTGCGCAGACGCTCGTGGAAGTAGCGGTGGTTGTAGAGCCCGGTCAGCGAGTCTGTCTGAGCCAGGTGCTCGAGGCGCATCCGGATCTGGGCGTTGTCCATCGCCAGGGCGGCCGCGTCGCCGAACCATTTCGCCAGCTCGAACTCGTGCTCGAAGAACGCGGCGTCCTCGCCGACCCGGTAGATGTTGAGGGCGCCCTTCAGCTGTGCCGCGGGCGACGAGCGGGATCGTGATCAGCGCCTCGGGCTCGACCGGGGTGCCGGGAACGTTCACGACGCGAGGATCGAGATGCGCGCGGTTCGTCCAGACCGGAGTCCGGCTCTCGACCGCCCAGCCTGTCAGCCCCTCCCCGAACTTGGGGCGGCTCCCCATGATCTCCTCCTCGTACCACTGCGACCGCGCGAGCACCGGGATCAGCTCGCCATGCTCCTCGTCGGCTTCGTAGACGTGGAGGGCGTCGTAGGGCATCAGCTCGGCGAGCGTGCCGGCGATGCGGTCGAGCAGCGCGTCGAGGCTCTGCTCGGAGAGCACGTGGTGAAAGACCTCGGCCAGGCGCTTATATGACTCGACGAGCGTCTCGGCGCTGCCGCCGGCCCCGATCGGGACGACGTTCGCGCTCGCTGCCGCTGCTCCAACGCGCGTAGGACGAGCCATGGCCGACTCTCATCGACCGCGGGCAGCGGCGTGCTTGAGCGCGGCATGGCTCGAACGCGGTCTTGGAGGGCGGCCTTCGGCGCTAGAGCCCGCAGGCGCGGGCGGTGTTCGGCCAGGGCGTGAAGCCGCAGCCCGTTCTGTAGGCCCGCCGGGCGACGACCACCTGCGCCCAGACCGGCCAGTTGTCGGCGGTGCCCCAGCGGCCGAAGAACGCGCTCCCGAAGGTGAGCTGGAACTTGATGTTCCATCTGCAGGCCGCCGTAGTACCCGTTGCCGGTGTCCGACGTCCACCTGCCCTCGTGGTGGTGGATGCAGAGCAGCTCGTCGAGCAGCCGGTCGCGGGTGAACAGCGGGCCGCGGGGCGTACCGGGCGATGCCGAGCGGCGGCCGCGGCCGCGCGCGACTGCCAGAACGCCGAGGTCGGAGCGGCCGGGCGAGCGCTGGCGAGCGAACGCGCCGACGGCTCGGGCGCCGGGAAGATCCGCTCGAGCGCCAGGGCGAGACGCTTGCAGTACGCGCGCTGGCGTGCGGCCGAAGCGTGCAGGCCCGGCGGCGACCGGCAGGCGCACGCCGATCGTGCGGCGCAGGGTTGCGAGCGCGGCACGGCGGGCGGTGTCGGCTCGCTGCTTCCACAGCTCGAGCACTGCGTGCGGCGTCTCGACGCCGTGCTTGCGGGCGTGCGCCGCACCGACGCGGCGAAGGTGGGCGATGCGGTCGTACGTCCACGTCAGCTGCCGGTAGCGGGCGACGGCTGCGACGACCGCGGCAGATGCGACTGCGGTGCGTTTGACGACTGCGGGTTTGGCAGCGTGTGTCCTGGGCTTGGCGGTCGCCGTCCCGGTGGCGGCTTCGGCGGTCGCGAGGCCCGCAGCACCGGCCAGTGCAACCAAGACGAGTGCGAGCGCGAGGCTCGTGGGGAGAAAGTGACGCACGTCGGGTTCTGCTCAACGGCCCACGCCTGAATCGCTCAGGGTGGTTACGGCTCAGAGAAAGTCACGGCGATCAAATGAGTGTCAGCCACCGAACGACCCGGTGATCTTCGACACCATGACCGCGACACCATGACGGTAGCCGAGCCGGCGGCCGTGGCCGCGCAATTGTCAATGTCTTGTTAAGGAATCGGGGGGTTCCGGTTGCCTAACCTATCGGAACAGATCGCGCTCGGCGTCGATAACCAACTGCGCCGCGCCGCCCTCGCCGGGCGGGATCGCGCTCAGGTCGAGGCCGCGCACGACAACCACGGGGACGCCACTCGCCTTGCCGCGGGCGAGATCGGCGGCGCCGGCGATCTGGTCGGCGATCGCCACCAGACTCGACTGGAGGACGCGGCCGCCGCGATCGAGCGTGCCCCGCAGGTCGATGAGCGCCGGCACGCCGGCGATGCCGATCGCGACGTCGGTCGTGCCATGGCGAAACGGTCGCCCGAACGAGTCGGACACGATCACGCCGACGTCCTTCGAGGCGCGCTCTCGGAGCGCCGCCCGCAGGCGCCGCGCACTCTCGTCGGGATCCAGCGGGAGCAGCACGAGCGTCTCGGCGTCGGGGGTGTTCGAATGGTCGACTCCGGCCGACGCGCAGACGAACCCGTGCCGGGTCTCCGCGATCACGAGGGGCGCCCGCTCGCGCACGATCCGCTTCGTCTCACGCAGGATCACTTCGAGCTCGCGCGGATCGCGCTCGCCCGCGGCGAGCTCGATCGGCCCGCGCCGACGGCTCGATGTCGCGAGAGCGCGACGACCCGGCCCTCGGCCTTCGACACGACCTTCTGGGCGACCACGACGATGTCGTGCTCCTCCAGCTCGATCCGCGGCGGCGATCAGAGCCGCGAGATCATCGCCCTGCTGCCACCTCGGGCAGGCCGAGCACCGGCAGGATCGCGATCACTCGACGCCGCTGACCCGGATGCCCGCGTGCGCCTTGTAGCGGCGGTTCAGGTTCACGATCACTGCGGTCAGGCCCTCGAGCGCGCGCGCGCTTGCCAGCGGCCCGGCATCGAGCGCCCGGCCCGCGACGACCTTGCCGGCCAGCTCGAGCGCGAGCAGCTTCGCGCCCTGGTCGTCGCCGCAGATGAGCGCGTCCTCTTCGGGCGGCGCCTCGTCGAGGCTCGCGGCTGCGATCGAGTGCAGGCCCGCCGTGACGGGCGCGCTGACGACGTCCTGGATGCGCTCGGCGAGGCTGCGCGCGTCGGGATCGGGGAAGCAGCCGACGCCCTTCTGGAACTCGATCGCGCTCGCGACCGAGAGACAGCGGCGTCGAGCCCAGCGCGTCTGCAACCGCCGTCGGCGGTCGGCGAGCGCAGCGTCGGCCTTCACCGCGAGCACGACGAGGTCGGCGCCGCGCACCGCGTCCTCGTTCGTCGCGCCCTCGACCCGGTCGCCTCCCAGCTCCCGCGCGGTCTCGCGCGCCCGCTCGGCGTCACGTGAGCCGATGACCACATCGTCCTCGCCGAGCGCGACCAGGCGCGCCGCGAGCGCACGGCCGAAGCTGCCGGTGCCGCCGAGAATGGCGACCCTCACGCGTGCGCCCCCGCCGCATCCAGCACCACAGCAGCCAGCCGCCGTGATGCCTCGAGATCGGTCATCAGCGTGTTGGTGACGACGCGCCGCACGCCACCCGGGAGCTCGACGGCCTCGTCGCTCGCATCGACGACGAGCACGTCGATCAGATCGGGGTAGCAGCCGGCGACGTGTGCGGGCGACGTGCCGCCGGCGAGCCGCTGCAGCATCCTGTCGGCGGGGCCTTTCACCGCGCGGCCGCCGACGAGCGGGCTGACGGCCACTGCAGGCACCTGCCGCGCCGCGAGCGCGGCGCGAATCTCGGCGACGGCGAGGATCGGCCCGATCGAGACGTAGGGATTGCTCGGAGCGATCACGATCAGATCGGCGCCGGCCAACGCCTCGGCGACGCCGGGGGCGGCAGTTGCCTCGGGCGCCCCCGCGTAGTGCACGGCGTCGACGTCGTCGCGATGGCCACGGGCGACGAACCACGTCTGGAACGGGAACGTTCCGGCGGGGGTCTCGACGAACGTCCGCACGGGTGCGTCGGTTGCCGGCAGGAGCTTCGCGCGAAGATCCAGCGCCGACGCGAGCCGCGCGGTCACCTCGGACAGAGGCACACCTTCGCGCAGCAGCTGCGTGCGCACGAGGTGCAGCCCGAGGTCGCGGTCGCCGAGCGAGAACCAGGCTTCGCCGCCGAGCGCCGCGACCGTCTCGAGGGCGCGCCACGACTCGTCCGAGCGCCCCCAGCCGCGCTCCTCGTCGGCCAGACCGGTGAGCGCATAGAGGATGCTGTCGAGATCGGGCGAGACATGCAGGCCGAGCACCTCGAGGTCGTCCGCGACGTTGCCTATGATGGAAACGTTGCCCGTTTTGACGACAGCCACCAGGCCGCGCAGGAACCGAGCGCCTCCGACGCCGCCCGAGAGGACAGCGACGTTCACGCGCGGTTCCGCAAGGCGAGCCGGAGGTCGTTCCGGTTCATGCGGCCGCCCCGAGGTGCACCGTTGCCAGCACGGCGCGCGTCACGGGGCCGAGGCGTAGCGCGAGCCGCGACAGATCGTCGAGGGTGTCCACGTCATCCATCAGATTCGGCGCCTCGACGCGTCGCGACGGACCCAGCGCCTCGAACCGCTCGGCGCTGCCGGGACCGTAGACGGGCTCGAAAAGACGCTCGTCGTCGAAGGCGAGTGCGTTCGTCGTCCCGTCGTCGGCAACGACGAGGGCGAGGCCGTCGGCGGGCACCGCGCCTGCGAGCGCCAGCAGGTCGCGCGGCTCGGCGCACGGCACGTCCGCGTTGACGACCAGGTACGGCCCCGCGGCGCCTACGGCAGCCGCCGCGTCGAGTCCGGCGCGGACGGCCGCACCGAGCCCGCGGTGAGGATCGACGACGTGCTGCGCCCCGGCCGGCAGCAACGGCGGCTCGGGCGCGACGACGAAGACTTCGCCCACGACCACCGCTGCCGCGAGCACGTCGGCGAGCATCGCCTCGGCGAGCCGCAGCCGGTCGCTTTCGCTCAGCGCCGAGAGCCGGCGTTTGGGGTCGGTGCTACGGAACGGGACGACGACGGTCGGCATCTCGCCCGGGACACTACCCCGGTCGTCACACCTGCCGGAGCGGCGGTCAGGAGCGCGAGGCGCCGGGCGAAACCGCGCCGGCGGACCACTCCCGCAGGTCGATCCAATGCGTGCCGCGCAGCGCCGCGACGACCTGCGGATCGGTGTGCTCGGCGTAGTACACGTGGGACTCGAGGTCGCAGCAGACGGCAACGGTCGCGAGCGTGATGCCTGCGACCTGGACGAACGCACCTGCCGGCAGCTGGACTTCGCCGAGCGTGCAGTGCCTGAAGTGGAGATCCGGAGCGATCTCCATCAGCTGCGGCCAATCGGGGCACGCACGTGAGCTCACGGGCGGGAGATTGGCGCGACAGCCCCGATCTCCTGCAGCGACCACGCGCCTTCGAGGAGCACGGCGCCGGTCGCAGCCCCCGACGGGAAGACGAAGAAGCGCACGGCATCGTCGAGCGAATGCAGCAGACGGCCGCTCGCGGCGTCGGCGAGGGCGAGCCGGAGATGGAACCGACCGTCCGCCAGCGGCAGGCGGTCGAGGCGAAACCGCAGCTCGCGTTCGCCCGGCCCGTGGTGCCAGCCGAGCTCGTCGGTGCCCTGGGTCACGGAGCCGAGAACGAGACCGCCGTCGTCGCGCAGCTCGAGCGAGACGACCGGCGCTTCGACGCCCTCGTCCGCCTGAACCGCGAGCCGCACCGTGCAGGGCTCGCCGGCGGCGAACTGCAGCCGCTCCTCGCCGTCGTCGTCGACCAGGGACGCCGACGTGATGCGCGCCTCGCCGCTGCCCCACTCCCGCAGGCCACCCTCGAGCTCGTCCGGACTCGCGTCGGCGGCGAGAAGGCGCCGGTATTCGGCGATCGCCTCGGGCGTCGAGCCGTCGAATGCGACCGAGCCCTGCCGCAGCAGCACCGCCCGGTCGCACAGCCGCTCGACCGCCTGCGCATCGTGCGAGACGAAGAGGATCGTGCCGCCGCGTCCCTTGAACTCGGCGATCTTGCCGAAGCACTTGCGCTGGAACTGCTCATCGCCGACGGCGAACACCTCGTCGAGCAGCAGGACGTCGGCCTCGATGTGCGCGGCGACCGAGAACCCGAGGCGCATGTACATGCCCGAGGAATAGGTCCGCACGGGCAGGTCGATGAACTCCTCGAGCTCGGCGAACGCGACGATCTCGTCCATTGCCTCTCGCACACGCGCCCGCGAGAGGCCGTGAATCGAGCCGTTCAGGTAGACGTTCTCGCGCCCGGTGAAGTCGGCGTGAAAGCCGGCGCCGAGCTCGAGTAGGGACGCAACGCGTCCGCCGGTCGCGATCCGTCCGGTGGTCGGCTTCACGATCTGCGAGATCAGGCGCAGGAGCGTCGTCTTGCCCGACCCGTTCCTGCCGACGAGCCCGACTGCGTCGCCCGGGGCGACCTGCAGCGAGACGTCGCGCAGCGCCCAGACGTCGCGGGCTCCCGAACGCCCACCCGAGACGACGAGATCCTTCAGCGTTCGCTGGGCCTTCGGGTACACGCGGAACCGCCGCGAGACCCGGTCGACGAGAATCTCGCCCGGCTTCACCGTGCGCCGCCGCTGACGCTCACGCGTTTACGGTAGCGGACGTCGAGTCGAGCTCCACTCCCGCGCGCACCAGCGCCGCCAGCCGCGTCACCGCGTCGGGATCGGTGCGCGGCAGGACGCCGTGGCCGAGGTTGAAGATGTGCCCGGGACGTCCCGCAGCGCGCCCCAATACATCTCGCGCCGCACGCTCGACATGCGTCCCATGGTCCGAGCAGCGCCGCCGGATCGAGATTTCCCTGAACGCCTCGATCGTGGCCGACGGTCTCCCACCCTTCGTCGAGCGGCAGCCGCCAGTCGAGCCCGATCACGTCGCCGCCCGCACGCGTCAGCGCGCGAAGAAGTGCATTCGAGGCGCCCGTGCCGAAGTGGATCGTCGGAACCGTCGGCGCCGCGAGAATGCGCGCCGAGTAGGGCGTCACGAACTCCTGGTAGTCGGCCACCGACAACGCGCCGACCCACGAGTCGAAGAGCTGGATCACGTCCGCGCCGGCCCGCTCCTGCGCTGTCACGTAGCCGGCGAAGCAGTCGGCCAGCCGATCGAGCAGGGCGTGCCAGACATCCGGCTGCGCGTACATCAACTGCTTCACGGTCGCGAAATCGCGTGACGGCCTGCCCTCGACCAGATAGCCGGCGACGGTGAACGGCCCGCCGCAGAAACCGACGACGGCCCGATCGGGTGCAAGCTCTCCGCGCACGATGCGGATGGCCGAGAGAAGCGGTGCAAACGCCTCATCCGGATCGGGGACCACGCAGCCGCTCGACATCTGCCAGCGTCCGCACGGGGTGCTCGATGACGGGCCCGACGCCCTCGACGAGGTCGACGTGAAGTCCCATCCCGAGCACCGGGGTCATGATGTCGGCGAACATCACGGCCGCATCCACCTCGTGCCGGCGGACGGGCTGCAATGTCACCTCGGCGCAGAGCTCGGGCGTGTCCGCGACCTCCCAGAACGAGTGCCGCTCACGGAGCGCGCGGTACTCCGGCAGCGAGCGGCCGGCCTGCCGCATGAACCAGACGGGCGTTCGCTCCACGTGCTCACGACGGGCGGCACGAACCAGGAGAGGCTCCACGGCGGCTTAGACTAGCCCGCCATGGCCAACGGCCCGCTTGCAGCAACCTGGGAGGCGCTCGAATTGCCCGAGCAGCATGCGGGCGCGGTCGCCGTGGCGCGAATCACGGTGCGCAACACGGGTTCCGTCGCCTGGCGGAGCGGCATCTTCGTCGCCTACCACTGGCTCGACGATCGTGACAACCCGATCGTGTGGGACGGGATCCGCACCGCGCCGCCGCCGCTCGCGCCGGGTGCCACCGCGACAATCGACGCTCCCGTGCGCGCGCCGATTCCACCCGGGCGCTACCGCCTGGCCTTCGATCTCGTCGCCGAGAACCGGGCGTGGTTCTCGGAGCTCGGCAGCGCCGTCCTGGCACGCGACGTCGAGGTGCTCCCGCGGCCGGGCGAGCCGAACGCCGACCTGCCGGCCACAGTCGAGCCGGCCCCGGACTGGGCCGAGCGCGTGCGGGCGACGCACGCCGAGGGCTTCGCCGTGGTCGCAGGCGCGATCGCCTGGCCGAGCGGATTGCTGCACCCGCGGCCACGAGCACTCGAGGCGTACGTACCAGGCCAGGGCCGCGTGCCGGGGTTCGCCTCCCCGCTGCTCTGCCCATCGGTCCTACCGGGCGTCGAGCTCGAACGCCTCGACGACATCGCAGGCCTCCCTGCCTTCGCCGCCCCGAGAGACGACCCGTGGGTCTACGACGGCCGGATAGTGCTGAACGCCAAACGGCACAACAGCTGACCGACCAGAACGCGAGAGGCTAGAGACTCGACAGCTGACCCGTCCTGAACGTGTCGGGACGCGGCAACCGATCCGAAAGTCGAAGGTCCCTGCGCCCAGGAGCGACCGGAATCACACCACCCGTGGCCGTGACCAATCAACGCCGCGACGTGCCCACGGAGCCGCAAGGCGCTGGCCCGATCCTACGCAGGCCAACCTCCAAAATCCCGTATCCAAGCCAGAATTCACACAATCGGCACACTCACGGCACGCTAAATTCGGGACGGCTGCCGCCAGACATGTCTCAGTGCGACGTGGCCCTGGCCGTGTCCGACTTGGGGGGAGGTGTGGTACGTGAATGTCACGCCGGTGGGTGGAACTGGTGCTTGGCGGCTCGCTCGGTGCGACTCGTGGGCCGGCGCTGCTCCTCCGGCCGCCGCCCTTCTCGTACCGCCGGCGCCTTCTAGAGTTCGACGGCGATTCGGTCGTCGACGCGTTTGAACACGAGGGCGCCGAGCGTCATCGCTGCTGCGGCGGCGACCACGAGGTAGATCACGTCGGCGAGGCGCGGGAGGTGGCCTGACCATAGGGCGTCCCGGATCGCGTAGATCGGCGGGGCGACCGGGTTTCCGAAGCGCAGGACGTCGAGGAGCAGGTGGTGGCGCTGAGCGGAGGGGTGCAGGGTCGCGACCCGCCACAGGATCGGAGTGACGAAGAACCACGGGAGCAGAGCAGCGGCGAGCACATGCTCGACGTCGCGATAGAGGACGTTCAGGCACGCGAAGAACAACGCCAGGCCTGCGACGAAACCGACGAACACGAGTGCGAGGGGCAGCGCGAGCCACACCGTCGAACGCGCCGCCGGGACGAAGATGAGCGACAGAACGACGAGGATCGCCATCATCACGGCGTACGTGACGGCCTGCGTCGCGACCATCGAGAACGCGACGAGCTGGCGCGGGAAGCGCACCTTCTTGATCAGCTCGGCGCTGTCGACCATCGACCGTGCCGCCGACTGCATCGAGACCGCGAAGAAGATCCACGACGCCAGACCGGCCAGCAGGTACACCGGGTAATGCGCGATGTTCTGGTTCGGGAAGATCAGCCCGAAGACGAGCAGGTACACGCCCAGCAGGACGATCGGATTGACGAGCGACCACACGACACCGAGCACCGAGCCCTTGTATTTCGCCTGGAAATCCCGCCGGAAAAGGTTCGCGAACAACTCGCGGTAGCGAAGGAGATCGGCATAGACCGTCATAGGCCGGAAGTAGTGTAGGTATCGCTCTTGCGGGCAAACACAGCCCTTACAGCGGTTCACTACCCTCCAATGCCGTGACCACCATCGCGGCAGGCGTCGCTTTCCCCGCAGCGGCGCTCGCGCTTGCCCTTCTTCTCCGGAGCCCGCTGGCCCGCGGACTCAAGCGGATTCCCGATTCCTCGCGCTGGAGGACGGCCGCGACCCCGCTCCTCGGCGGCATCGCGATCTACATCGGCGTCGTCGTCGGCGTCTCGCTGGCACTCGCGGTCGGGCCGCTTCGCGCGAGCGAGCAGCTCGCCGGAATCGTCGGCCGCCGCCACGCTCGTCTTCCTGGCGGGCCTCGTCGACGACATCTGGACGCTGAGCGCGCGCTGGAAGCTCGCCGCCCAGCTCGGCGCGCGCGGCGATCGTGCTGTCGACCGGCACCACCGTGCAGCTCGTGCACTGGCGCCCGATCGCGATCGCGACTCGGCGTCCTGTGGCTGGTCGGCATGACCAACGCGTTCAACCTCCTCGACAACATGGACGGTCTCGCGGCGAGCCTCGCGGCGATCTCCGCCGGCTTCTTCGCGATCGCCGCCGCGTGGTACCAGCCTTCACGGCTCGTCCTCGTCCTGTCGGTGGCCCTTGCCGCCGCGCTCGTCGGCTTCCTGCCGTTCAACCTGCGACCGGGCAAGCGCGCCCTGTCGTGGATGGGCGACAGCGGCTCGCAGCTGATCGGGTTCCTGCTCGCGTCGCTCGGTCTGGCGTCGGCGTACACCGTCGCGTCGTCCACGCTCGTGACGCTGCTGCTGCCGGTGCTCGTGCTCGCCGTCCCGATCCTCGACACGACCCTGGTGACGATCGTGCGCCTGCTCGACGGACGGTCGATCGCCCAGGGTGGCCGCGACCACAGCTCGCACCGGCTCGTCTCGCTCGGCGTCTCCGAGACGGGCGCGGTCGTGCTCCTCGCCGCGATCTCGGCCGCGCTCGGGGGGACGAGCCTCGCGTACGAGGCCTTCGGCGACGGACGGCTGGCGGCGATCGGCGTGCTCGTGACCTTCGCGCTGCTCGTGCAATTCGGCAGCCTGCTCGCCGACGTCGACCGCGGCCCGGACTACCGGCGAAGCTTCCTCGGCTCGACCCGCAGGCTCGCGGAGGTGCTCACCGACGGCGCGGTGATCGGCGCGTCGTTCCTGGCGGCGTTCCTGCTCCGCTTCAACGGCCTCGGCACGGCGAACCAGCGCCACTACTTCCTGCTCTCGCTCCCGGCGATCCTCTTCGCGCGCTACGTGGCCCTGATCGCGCTCGGGCTGTACTCGAGCATCTCGCGGTACGTCAGCTCCCGCGACGCGCTGCGCGCCGTCACCGCCGTCGCGATCTCCGAAATCGCAGCGATCGGGTTCGTCACGCTCACGCAAGGGCAGATCGGCGACTTCTCACGCAGCGTCTTCGTGATCGACGCCTTCATCTGCTCGACGGCGATCGTGATGGTGCGGTTCGCCGAACGCGCGATCTTCAGCGGGCTCGGCCTCACCCGGCGAGGCGAGGCGCGCCGCGTCCTGATCGTCGGTGCGGGGCGCAGCGGCCGGAGCCTGCTGCGCGAGCTGCGCGAGACGCACGGCGAGCGCGTCGTCGGCTTCGTCGACGACGACCCGCTGCTGCTCGGCCGCAGGCTGAACGGCGTCAAGGTCGTCGGCAGCGTCTCCGAGCTCGACCGGATCCTCGAGCAGACCCATCCCGAGGCGGTGCTCGTGACGATCCCGAATGCCCCGCGCGACGTGCTCGATGCGGTCGTGCGGAGCTGCGCCGACGACGACGTCTCGTGCCGCTTCGTGCGCCGCGAGGTCGATCTCGACCCGCTCGAGATTCTCGGCGCTCCGAGGTAGCGCCTACAACGCGCGCAGGCGCTCGGGGTGCTTGCGCACGAACCGCGCAATGCCGGCCCAGTGCCAGAGCGTGTACCGCGTCAGCCAGCGCCGGTCCGTCACCGCCTTGTGCTCGTGCTGCACGACCGCCTGCGGGACGTACCACCGCTCCCAGCCCGCGAGCGCCGCGCGATAGGCCAGATCGATGTCCTCGCCGTACAGCCGGTAGCCCTCGTCGAAGCCGCCGAGCTCCTCGAGCATCCGCCGGCGCAGCATCAGAAAGCCCCCGAGCATCCAGTCGGCCTGCAGGGGCTCGGTCGGCGGCACTTCGTCCAGGTGGAAGTGATGCCGTTGCGGTACGACGAGGCGAAGCGGCGTCCGCCTGACGATGGTTCCGGTCACCGTGGGAAAACGGCGCCGGGACGGCTGGAGCGAGCCGTCGGGAAACACCATCTGCGGGCCTGCGATACCGCATTTCGGATTCGCCTCCATGAACGCCCGAAGCGCCGCCACTGCACCTTCGCGCGGGATCGCATCCGGGTTGGCCGAGACGACCAGATCGCCGGTCGTGAGCCCCACGCCCCGATTGACGTTCGCGGCGAAGCCGAGCGGCCGCTCGTTGTGGACGGCTTCGACGCCCGGCGGCACCGAGCCGGGGATGTTCGCGATCACGACGAGTTCGTCGACCTGGGGCCGCAGGGCCGGCAGCGAGAGCTCGAGCTCGCTCGGATGGCCGTGCGACACGACGATCGCCGAGACCTTCACGCGAGAGCCCGCCGATAGACCTCGACCGTCAGCCGAGCGGTCTCGGCCCAGGAGAAGAGCCGCGCGCGCTCGAGTCCTGCCTGCACCAGGCGCGGCCGGTCGGCCAGCGCACGACGAACTGCCGCTGCGTAGTCCCCGTCCTCGACGTAGATCGCGGCGTCCCCGCCGACCTCGCGAAGGGCCGGGTCGGGCGCAGCGACCACCGGTGTTCCGCACGCCATCGCCTCGAGCACCGGCAGGCCGAAGCCCTCGAAACGCGACGGCAGGATCAGCGCAGACGCCCCGCGGTAGAGAAGGGCGAGCTCGGGCTTGTCGACGAAGCCCACGCACGTCGGCGCCCGCCGTCACGTAGGGCGCGTGCCAGCGCCGGCTCCTTCTCCGGCCCCGCCACAACGAGCGGCAGACCCGCGCCCTTGGCAGCCGCGACCGCGGCAAGCGGGTTCTTGCGCTCCTGGACGGCGCCGACGAAGAGCAGGTAGCCACCCTGACCGCCCTCGCCGGCGTCGTACGAGAACGCGGGATCGACCCCGTGCGGGGTGACCGTCACCTTGTCGGGCGCGAGGCCGTAGAGGCGAATCGCATCCTGCCTGGTGCGCTCCGAGACCGCGAGCACCGCGCGCGCACGACGGGCTGCGCGCGGCACGACGGCCTTGAACGTCAGCCGGTCGAGCCGCCCCATCACCTGCGTGTCGTATTCGAAATGCAGGTCGTGCAACGTGACCACGGCCCGGCCCGAGAAGCCGAGGGGCAGCGCATGCTGAAAGTGCGAGAGGCCTGGCCGCAAGCGACGAAGCAGCCGCGGCAGCGACCACGCCATGCGCAGCTCCTGCGAGCGGGCCGCGAGAAGAATCGGCTCGATGCCCTCCGGCACGAGCTCCGGGTGCCGGGTCACAGCGGCGAATCGCAGGTCAGGAGCCGCGCGCGGAAGCTCGCGAAGCAGATTCAGGACGTACGTCTCCTCGCCTGTCCGCTGGCGGCCGAGAACATCGGCGTCGATGACGATCACGCGAGCTCTTCGTAGACGGAGCGGGTGGCGGCAGCGACCTCGGACCACGTCGCGATCCGCCGCGGCGCCGGCCGGCTCGCCCGCGCGATGCCCGCGCGAATCGACTCGACATCGAACGGGTCGACGTAGGTCGCATCGTCGCCGGCCAACTCCTCCATCGGCGAGCCGGCGCTCGTCACGACGGCACAGCCGCAGGCGAGCGCTTCGGCGACCGGGATCCCGAACCCCTCGTACAACGATGCGTACACCAGGCAGCGGGCACCGCGGTACAGGCTTGCGAGCTCGCTCGTCAGAGACCGGCCCGAGCCAGGTGACGTTCGGCGGCGGCGACACCCCGCCCCAGCCCGCCGCCCCGACCACGCGCAGCTCGCCGTCGACAGCGGCCGCGATGCGCGCGAGGTTCTTGCGGGGCTCGAGCGTCCCGACCGCCAGAAAAAAGTCGCCCGCCGCGGCGGGGCCGTCCGGCGTGAAGACGTCCTCGACAGCATTCGGCACGACGCGGATCTTCGCCTCGGGAACCCCGAGGCGGCTCTGCAGCTCACGGCTGGTGTGCGGGGAGACAGCGATCACCCGATCTGCCGCGGCGACGACGCGCGGCACCGCGAAGCGCGAGTAGGTCGCCGTCCAGCGGTTGAACCATTCCGGATGCGCGAGGACCGCGAGGTCGTGCACCGTGACCACGAGGGGCGTCCGCGACCGGAACGGGCCGCGAAAGGTCGGGCAGTGCAGGACGTCGGCCGGCCCACGGGGCCGCAGGCGGGGGTACCACGCCACGTCTGCCGCCACGCTGCGGAGCCGTGACGTCGCGGCGAATTGGAGCTCCTCGATGTCGACGTCGAGCTGGTCGAGCAGGCCGCGCAGATAGCGCGCCGTGCCGGCCCGGGTCTGCAGGAGCGGCGTGGTATCGATCGCTACGCGAATCGCTCGTAGCCTTCGAGAAAGGTTTCGCCCGCGCGCCGCCACGAAAAGGTGCCGGCGTGCGCCAGGCCGAGCGCGCGCAGGTCGGCACGACGCGACATCGCCTCGCGGATTCCAGCCGCGATCGACTCTGCGCTCTCGGGGTCGGCGCGCACGGCCGCGTCACCGCAGGCCTCGTCGAGCGACGGGTGCGACGACGCGACGACGGGCGCGCCCGAGGCCATCGCCTCGGTGATCGGCATGCCGAACCCCTCGAACCGCGACGGATAGACGACGACTGCTGCTCCGCGGTACAGCCGCGCCAACTCGCCGTCGGTGACGCGGCCGAGCCGGACGATTCCCGGCTTGTCGAGCTCGGGCTGGGCTCCCCAGCCGGCCCCGCCGGCGACGACGAGGGAGAGGCCGAGGTCGGCGACGAGCGGGAACGCCTCGACAAGTGTCCCCAGGTTCTTCCGTGGCTCGAGCGTCGCAACCGTGAGGGCATACGGCGCGCCGAGCTCTGCCGCCTCACCTTCCGCGGTGAACTCCGCGCCGATCCCCGGATGCGCCACCAGGACGCGGTCGCGCGGAAAGCCGAGCGTCGCCGTGACGTCGTTCGCGGTGAACGCCGAGTTCGCGAACATCACGTCGCACGTCCGAGCGGCGTTGCGGTACTTGCGGCCGTGCATCGAACGCGTGCGGCCCGTAGTCCACTCGGGGTGGTGCAACGGCACGAGGTCGTGGATCGTCGTCGCGCGCACCCCCGCCCGCTGCGGCGGGTACATCCAGTCGGTGAAGTGGAGGGCGTCGAACCGGCCGAGCCACCGCTCGGCGACCGGGTGGCCGGCGATCGACCAGGCGCTGCGCCAGACGTGTGCGCCGGGAAGCGCGACGAGGCGCAATTCGACGTCGATGCCGTCGAGCGCCTCCGGGATGGTGCGCTTGCCCGCGGGAGACGTGGGTGCAAAGGCCACGATTTGGTGGCCGCGCTCGGAAGCGACCTCGGCGAGCCCGCCCAGCGTGCCCCGGATGTAGTTGTTCACGCCCGTCCGCTCGTGGGAGAGCGGGCTCACGTCGAACGCGATTCTCATGGGCGGTATTCGAAGTTCAGGAAGCGCGTCCCGAGCTTCCGCGTGTCCGTGCTCCCGGCCACGAGCTCGGCCGGCGAACGAACCTGTGCGCTCGTGAAGACCACCCGGCAGACGTGGGCGGCATTCGGGTCGCAGGGGCACCGTCAGTCGCCGTTCGCCGATCGGCGGGACATGCTTGACGCCGAGCACCTGCCCGCCGGTCGTCGCGGTGACGACCTGGTCGCTCGAGTACAGATGCGGGTCGCTCTGCAGGAGGACCGAGAGCTTGCCGCCCGTGCAGTCGAAGCGCGTGTACCCGCCTGCCGGCCCGACCACGAGTCGGCGAAGACCCCGGACACATGCGTCTGCAGGACGAGCGGGCCGTTGACGCGGACGAGGCTCAGGCCCTGCAGCGGATCGGACGCGACAACCTTCCCCTCGACGTCGGCGGCCTGGTCGGCGAGCGCGTACTGGGCGTGGACGACGCGACCGGTGGCGTCGGCGAGCCTCCCGCCCTGCACCTCGTGCACCGCGGTCTCCGGCAGGTCGCCGGGCGTCGCGCCGTTCAGGTCGTAGATCGTGTGGACGCTGCGGCTGAAGAACTCGTTCTCCCACACGACGTGCACGTCGCCGCGGCCGAGCCAGAGGATCGAGACATCGGCGTTGCTCCCAACGGCCCGGTCGATCCAGTTCCTGTGCGCGACCCTGATGCCGGCCCAGAGCGACCCGACCGAATTGATGTGGATCCCCTGCGGGCCGTTGTCGACATTCACGTTGGTCAAGACGAACGCGACACCGACGAGGACGGGTAGGGCGACGAAGAACCTCGTACGCAGCGCGGCGAAGAGCGCAGCAGCGAGCACGGCGGCAGCGAAGGCCGCATACCGCACGTCGTGTGGCGCGAGCCCATGGTCGATCAGCCACCACCAGGGCAGCAGGCCGAACGTGTCGGCCTGGGCGCTCGTGCCGATGAACCGGACGAACGGGAAGGTGAGCGGGAGCACCGCCGCGACGACGCAGGCCACCGCGATGACGGCGCGGCGAGAGGGAACAAGGCGTCCGCCCACCGCGAACAGCGCGATCAAGGCGAGCGGCGCGACGTAGAACATGTTCCGCTCTTCGATGCGCTGCACCGAGGGCTGCGTGGCGAAGGCGGCGACCTCCGTGATCAGGAAGACGCACACCGGCAGCGAGGCGGCCGCGAACGCGCGGCCGGCCGGCGACAGCGAACGCGCCGACAGCCACAGCATGAGCAGCGCCGCGAACGGGATCACGCCGAGATAGAGGTCGAGCTCGGCGACGTGCCAGAGCAGGAACTTGGCGATCTCCCGGATGGAGTAGCCGGTGTTCGTCGCGGCGCGGTAGGCCCCGAGCAGGGACAGCGGCGACCGGCCGCGCAGCACCGTTCCCGCGACGGCCAGGACCGCGCCTCCGATGAGGATGCCGTACGTGACGGCGAACGACCGGGCGACTCCGCGCACGTTCCGCTCGATCACCCCGAGCAGCAACGGGGCGACGACGATGGCCGGCAGCAGCGCAACCGCCTGCGCCCGTGTCGCGTAGGCGAATGCCGCAGAGTGCGAGCAGACCGACCTGGCGGCGGGCGGTCGGCTGCTCGAGGGTCTGTACGAGCACCAGGCAAAAGCAGACGAAGACGGGATAAAACGCGTTCTCCGTCATCAGCATTCCGGTGTAGAGCATCGACGGCACGAGCACGGCGAGCAGGGCGGCTGCCAGCGCGGCCGGCGCCGCCACGAGCCGCCGGGCGAGGAAGTAGGCCGGCACCGCGGTGAGGGACATGGTCACCGCGTTGATCGTCTTGGCGAGGTTGTAGGCCGCCGGGATCCCGGCGAACAGCCGCCAGGCCGGGGCGATCAGCACCGGGTAGACGAAGCCGTAGCCGGAGGACGGCACGCCGCGGACGAGGAAGTGCCCGTTCGCCGCGAACGACTTCGCGAGCTCCGAGTAGATCAGCTCGTCGATCATGATCCACGGCGCGACGATCCGCCGGGCCAGCACCGCCCGGACGATCGCCGACACGACGACGAGCAGCGTGAGCCAGACCCACGGCGGCAGCCCAAGCACGCGACCGCGAACGGCCGGAGCGCTGGACTATTCAGCTCCAATGCCGGCGAAGCCGGCATCTGCGCTACTTGTGAGCCTCCGCCAGGTCTACGGCTCATGCCACGATCCCGGATTCGATCGCCGCGCGCGCAAGCGACGCTGCGTCGGTGATGCCGACCTCGGCTGCCGCTTCGGCGATCCGCCACAGCACCGCGTCGTTCACCGCGTCGCCGCCGGCGGTGACGGTGATCGCCTCGAGATACGCGTCGGCGACCCGCGGCAACGCGTGCTCCCGCTCGACGTACTCCCGGGCGGATGCGCCGAGCACGGCGGCGTGCTCGGCGGCAAAGCCCAGTGCGGCTTCGAGCGTCGCCACCTCGTACTCGTCGACCGGAACCTTGAGCACGACGTCGTCGGGCAACTCCGCGAACCAGCCGACGTCCGACACGACTAGCGGCTTGCCAAGCGACAGCCCGCGGATGACTGAGCCGGAGGTCTCGCCCATCGTCGGGTAGCGAAGGTTGACGAGGACGTCGCACGCGGCCATCAGCGACCACATGCGCTCCTCCGGCACGTAGTCGAGCCGGTCGACGCCGTCGGTGAGCCCGAGGCGCTCCAGCCTGCGCGACAGGTCGAACCGCTCGCCGGCCGCGCCGACGAGCAGCAGCCGTGCTCCCGGCAGGTGGCGGCGCAGCGATGCGAACGCCTCCAGCAGCTGCGGGATTCGCTTGTTCATGTTCAGAAAGCCGAAGCAACCGAAGAGCGGCTCGCCCGACGACATCGGTCGCCGCCTCCACGTGCGTCATCGGCCACGCCGGATGTGGGACACGCCACACACGCCCGCCATAACCCGCCGACCGCGCGTTCTGCTCGACGTAGGCCGAGTGAACGATCAGGCCCTGGGCCTGGTCGAGGATCGTGCCCGCAAGCGGGAACCGCTCGGGCTGCGTCTCCCACAGCAACGGCAGGAGGTTGTCGAGCACGCCGAGGCCCAGCAACCGTCCGGCGACGCCGAGCTCGCGCTCCATCGCGTCGAGGTACGCGCGCCCGTCGCCGCGACCGATCGTGATGCCCGCGATCAGGTGGTGCAGGACGTATTCGTGCAGCACGACCAGCCCAGGCCGCTTGCGCAGAGCGTCAACGATCCAGCCGTGGGCCTCCGGGTCGTTCCCGACGTGGTAGAGCGCCAGGTCAGCGGCGGGCGGGCGCTTGCCGGGTTCGGCGAGGACGACGTCGACTCGCTCCCGCAGCGCGGGCAGCAACAGCGTCGAGTAGTCGGCGATCCCCGACCGCGACGGTGGCTGCGGCGAGTAGTACGCGACCCGCATTACGACAGGAGGCTGTCGATGCAGGCGTCCCAGGTCACGCGCTCGGCGACAGCCTTGCCGGCGAGCCCCCACGCTGCTGCCTCGGCGGCATGCGCGCCCAGATACGCACCGGCGCTCGCGAGCGCGGCGACGTCGGGCGCGACGACGATCCCTGTCCGGCGATCGGCCACCACCTCGAGCGGGCCGCCGGCGTCCGTCGTGGTCAGCACCGGCTTGCCCGAGAGGAACGCCTCATACGGGACCATGCCGAAGTCCTCGTCGACGGGCGCGTAGTAGACGGCAAGGCAGCGGGCGTAGAGGTCGGCGAGCCGCTCGTCGTCGACGCGGCCCGCGAACTCGACCTGCCCGTTCAGGCCCGAGGCGAGACCGACCGAGTCGCTCCCGGTCAGGACCTTCGCCGGCGATCACGATCTTCAGCGACGGCTCCGTTTTCGCCGCCTCGATGCAGCAGGTCGATGCGCTTCGCGCGGTCGAGCCGGTTGACCGAGAGGACGAAGCCTTCCGAGGGAGCCGTGCGGTACGCCAGGGTCTGCGGCGGGTGCGGCAGGATCTCGGCCTCGATTCCGTTGAACTTCGCCAGCCGCGTCGCCACGTTGCGCGAGGTCGCGAACACGCGGCGGGCCTCGCCGAGCGCGACCCCGTCAAGGCGCTTCACGGCCTCGATCGTCGCCCGCTCCTCCGGGCTGTCGCCGAACTGGCCGAGCGCGGTGCCGTCGTAGTCGTAGGCCTGCCGGAACTGGTGCAGCACCCACGCGACCTTGTTCGGGTGGCGCACGCAGTACGCCGGAAACTTGGTCGCGATCACGCGGTCGATCGGGCGGCCGTCGGCCTCGGTCAGATCGGCGAGCCGCCACTGGAACGCCTGATCGAGCACGCGGGTCCCGGGATACCACTTGAAGGGAATCGTGACGAGCTCGGCCTCGTGGCCCCGCGCGCCGGAGTGCCGCGACGAGATCGTCGGCCATCAACTCGGCACCGCCACGCACGAACGGCACCTGCGGCGCGCAGACCGCGATCCTCACGGCCGCTGCTCGAGCCGGGTAAGCCGTTCGTCGAGGTCGTCGTGCAGCTTCAGCAACGCGTCGTTGAAGGCACGCTGGTCGGCGAACGCCGGCTCGACGTACCAGCGCATCAGCCGCCGGAGAAACGACTTGAGCGGACCACCCTTGCCGACGATCGGCCGCTCGGCCGAAATCGGCCACAGCCGCTCCGCCTGATCGCGGACGCTCAGCCGCACCTGGGCGGGCGTCACATCCGCCGACCGCGGCCCGGCGGCCCGTACCTCTTCCTTCAACCGGGCGAAGAGGGCAGCAATGTCCGTTGTCTCTTCCGGCATCCCGCGGAAGTGTAAGTGGAGGCCATTACGGCCTTGTTAGCTGCACCGCATCAACGATCTAGCCACTTGCGACCCAGCTGTCCGTGAAGCTTGTGCCTGTCGCATCCAAAGGCCCGGCTGTAGCGATGATCTCGGAACCCGGCGACTGCGGAGACCCGTTGAGCATTTGCACCTCCTGAACGCCGGAGAAGGCCGAGGGAGCACCCGTTTGGCCGCCCGCGGTCGCGCTCATCCCGCTGAAGGTGACGGATCCGAAATCAGCGAGCGGGTCAAGGCCGTAGCTTGGATCCTCGACGAACCATTCGGCCTGGGTCGGATTCTGGCTGGCGGCTCCCACTGGCTCGTTGATCGTGTCGGTCCACCCTTGCGTCGCGTCGGCCATCGTGAACTCCGCCGTGGCAGCGGAAAGGGTGACCGAGGCGAAAAAGGCATCACCGGCACTCACCGGATACGTAGCAATGGAAAGAGGATCGTCCACAATGTCGAGGGGATAAATCTCGGAAAACGCCTGATAGACCGGACCTGTACTGGTGCAATAGCTGTCGATACCGTCCTGTTCGAGAACACCACCGCCGTTTTGGAATCCAACCCACTCAGCTACCGTTGAACTCACACTGCCAAGGGGTACTCCCGACGCACAACTCAACGCCGGGACGGTCCAGCTCGCGCTCATCGCGCTGAAGGACGCTCCTGCGCCGGGGTACACCTCATAGCCCGAGAAATCAGGAATGTTGGTCGAACTCACCGGTGGGGGCTGGGGCGTCGGAGGCGTTGGTGTTTGAACCGGCCGGCTGCACGATGCTGAGCCACCGCCCACCGCGACCGCAACAGCCTTACTCGCTGTCGCGGCTTTATGGAACGCGTTTCGGGAGACGGAGAGCTTGAAGGTCACCGACACAACGGCGGCCCCCGAGGCCTGTACGACGAAGGTATTGCCTATCCCAGCCGTGGTCGTGACCGGGCAGGCCGAACCGTTCAGGTCTTTGGCGGCAAGACCCCGGTAGGCCCACTTCAGACCAGTCATGTGAACCAGCTTGGTCACTTTCTTACCGGTAGCGGTCATGGTTACCCGCCGGTATGTGCAACCCCCCTGGCCTGTGACCCGGCGCGTAACAGCAGCGTACTTCGCACCGGTGATGGTGCACGTCGGCGTAAAGGGAGGCTGGGGGCTGGACTTCCCGCTGGCAGCGCTCGCCGCCAGGAGAGCCACGGCCACAACCCCGAGCCAGACGATGCGCCTGGAGCAAGCGCTCCGGGAGCCGCGAGAGTGGCTGCTTCGAACGCCGACCTGTTGTCTCAAGGAGTAACGCGATCTAGGGGTCGACCGCGAAGCCTGCACTCGAAGTCGAGAGCGGGAAAGCCCCAACCAGGACGATGCCGCCACCAAGCGGGAAGGTTGACATAACAGCGCTGAACGTAGACCACGACGAGCCGAAAAGCTAGATGTAGCCTGCGCGGCCAGCGGGTCAAAGGCGCACTGCTCCTGGCAAAACTGCCCCTACGGCTGCGGAGCGCCGGAGACGCCGAAGTAGGCGACGGCGGGTCGACGCGCCATCGAAGCCCGAACGAGCAGCGTCGCGGCCAGCAGGCCGAACACGGCAATCACGATCAGGTCGTTCCCCGCCAGCTCGATGTCGATGCCGCTGGAGTCGACGAACGAATGGAGCGCGATTCCGGGCAGGAGCGAGCCGGTGCGCTCGTACAGCTGGCAGGCGATGAAGCCGAACACGGCGAGGACGGGCAGCTCGCTGGGGTGGTACACCGAGATGTGCGCGGCCCCGAAGATCGCGCCGGCAATCACGGTCGCGGGCAGCACCGGCAGCCGGTTGCGAAGGCTTCGGTACAGCAGGCCGCGGAAGAAGATCTCCTCGACGACGGGCGCGCTGACCGTCGCGGCGATCACCGCCAGCACGATGTCGATCGTCGACTCGTGCCGCACGCCGGTGAGCGGGCCCTTGCTGGCGTGATCGTGCAGGACGCCGAGCGCCCAGAGCGCCGAGAACGTGACGTAGCCGACCAGGCCACACGCGACCAAGACGACCGACCGGGCACCGGGCGCGGCGCGGAGTCCGAGATCCTGGCGCGACAGGCCGCGCCGGCGGCGCAGCGGCAGTAGCGTGCCGAGCAGGAGGGCATCGAGGATGAGCACGCCTGCACCGACGCGAACACGGACGTCGAACCCGAAGTCCAGCGCGACGGAGAGACCGAAGCCGATCGCAAACGTGAGCACGAACGCGGCCAGCGCGTATCGCACCGACCAGTGTCGCGACCGCTGAGTCGGCTCCGTGCGTGGGCGGGGTTCGGGTGGCGGGTCGGGCAGGTGCCGCTCGTAGCTCGTCCGGAGGGTGAACGACGTGGTGATGCCACCGGTCCAGGCTGCGAGCAGGAGCAGTGTGGCGGCCCCGTTCGCGGTCGACCCTGCCTTCTGGCCGTGCTCGACAACGACCGCCGTCACCACAAGCGCGGGCCAGAACAGGCCGAAGAGCGTCCAGCCCACCCTGTGGCAGCGCACCCCGGCGATGACCGGCGCCCACGACCCGAGCCCGAACGGCAGCAGCGAAAGCCACGGCCAGCGTCCACGACGGCGTGTCCCCTCCGTCAGGTCAGCCGCCGCCATAGGACACAATCTCACGCCGGGAGAGCGTCTCTGCAACCCCCTTGGAGACACGTCCAAATTGCGGTGCCAGGCACCGGGTTCGCCCCTCGCCGGCGCTCGAAGATCCTCCTCGTCCCCCCTGAATGTGCAAGTGGGCTAAAGCCGGGCCGTGTCCCGGCCGATATCTGCCTCGATGCTTGGCGGGCTCTTCAAGTCACGCTCGACCCAACGGGCCGAGCGCGCAAGTGAGGCTGAGGCTCTCCGGGCCAAGCTGAGCCCGTTCGGCGGCGGCGCCCCCAGCGGGCCGCTCCGCGATCAGATGGCCGATCTCCGGGCACAGCGGAACGCGGGCCACATGAGCGAGGCCGAATACGCGATCAAGGTCGCCGACCTCCTCGGCACCTCCGAGTCAGTGCTCGGCCAGTGATCGCCGGCCAGTATCCGCCCTACTGGTGGCTCCGCCGGCTCCGGAGGCGGAACCGCGACAGACTTGTCAGCTACGGCCACTGCGCGCTGTGCCGGAGCATGTGGTTCGTCTCCGACGGCTGGGATGTCGAAGAGGCCGTCGAGAAGGCGAAGCACCGGCCCTGGTGCGTCGTCAAGCTGTCGAAGGCCGGCTCTCGCCGCCTTCCGGCTCTGGCCGGCAACGGCCGCCGTCACGCGTAGGAGCGCTAGTCGCTGAGCGGCGGATCGTCGTGCGGCGAGAGGTCGAACATCCGCCGCGCGCCGATCACGAAGACGGCCGGCGAAACGGCCAGGGCGACGTAGGACACGAAATATGCACTGCCGCCGACGTGGGTGAAGCTATGCCAGTCGGTCGCAGCCCAGAGCGGGGGCACCAGGCTGACGCCGAGCAGGTACCAGGCTCGGAAGTGCGCCCTCACAGCGAACGCGAGGAAGGGTGCTGCCCGAGATCGGACGTCGCGCACGCAGCGCAGTAGAACGCGAGAGCGGGCGGCTTGCCTGCACTGCGCTCGTCGGCCTCGGCCGCCGTCGGCAAGACCCGGCTGACCTGGCCGCACTGGGTGCAGACGCGGATGCTGCGAAAGGATGCAGGCAACGAGCTCACCAGAGCCGTGCCCGCAACTCAGCCTTCTTCGCTTCGAACTCCTCCGGAGTGAGCTTTCCGGCCTGCCGGAGCCTGCCGAGCTTCGTCAGCTTCTCCAGGACGTCGATGTTGTTCGGATTCTTGGACAGCGAAACGCGCGGGAAATCGGGCGCGGCGCCCTGGACGGATTCAGCGGATGACATGCCTTCAGGTTGGCGATGCCTGGTGCCCGCCGCCACAGACCTTTCGGCTGGCGAGACTGGGCGAACGGCTCGGCTGTCGGCCCTTCAGGACTGTCACGAGGTCAGTGCTTGGCCGGAACGGTGACGCCTTCCAGCCTGTCGATCTCCCGCCGATGTGCCTTGAGCGCCGCCCCGAGGTTCGCGGGCGTCGCGTCAACGGCGTAGATCCGAACGTCGGGGAACCGCTTCAGCAGGCTGTACTCGTGCGGGTCGAGTTTCGGCGTCGCCTCCCCGAGGGCGCGATAGACGCCGTCGTGCAGAACCACGTACCGGACTCCCTCACTCGCCAGGACATGAGGCGCGAGTGGATCGGCCACCCTGCGCGCGAGCAGCCGGATCGAGCTGGCCCGTGTCCGCGCGCCGAGCGCGCCGAGGTCGTAGAACGCGAACCGCGGCTGCCGGTCGAACTGCTGGTACCAGTAGTCCGCCTGGTTCAGGTCGACCGCCGCCTGACCGTAGAGCGTCACGGGATACGTCGCCACGATGCCGCGCGGAGCGCCGGCGAGCCACGCGACCCAGGCGGGGCGGGCCGTCGTGTTCAGCGCGGGCACATTCCCCGGCAGGAACTCGACGAGCGCGACGACGGCAAGAGCCGCCGGTGCGAGGTACCGCCAGAACGCGCCCGCCCGTTGCGACAGCGCCGTCAGGGCAAAGGCAGCGAGCACAGAAAGTGACATGCCGACGAGCAGAGCGAACCGGGCGTAGACACGCCAGAAGCTCGTCGCCGCCGCGGGGACGAGCGACGGCATCGGAATCGTGACGCTCCCGAAGGTGTAGGTCGGCGGCAGCGACATCACGAAAGCCGCGGCCAGAAGCGTGACGAAGAAGATCGCCGTCCAGCGCCGGGCAGCCGTTGCATCGAACCACGCGTTGTGACGCCGCAGCAGCACCATCGCCACCACGGCGAGGGCTAGCGTCGTGTACCCGAAGAACAGGGTCTCCTCGACCAGATTCGCGGGATGGGTCCCTCGCAGCCAGTGGAAGAGCGGGTTCCGAGGCGACGGCAGGAGATAGCCGAGCGGCTTGGCCGCGAAGTCGTAGAAGTCGCTGGTCGCGTGCACGGCCGCCGTTTGCACGACCGAGCGGTCGCGGGCATAGAGCACGAGAACCGGGATGAGGGCGACCACGGAGACGACGAAGGCCGACGCCGTGAGCGCAACGGTGCGCCAGCGCTCCCGCCGCACCGGGAGCCGCCACAGCTCGACCAGCCCGAACGCTGCCACGGTCACCGAGCCGAAGAGGCCGTCGTAGGCGGCCATATAGAACGTCAGCGCGAGTGCGGCGCCCGCGACGACGGCTGCGGCCACCGATCGTCGCTCTCGCAGCCGCAGCAATGCGACGATCAAGAGGACGAACACCCAGTTCTGCAGAAACGCGATATGGCCGGCGTAGGCCTGCTCGAACGTATACGGGTTGAACGCGAAGACGTAGCCGCCGAACAGCGACGCAGCCGGCGCACACCCCAGCCGGTCGAGGAAGGCGAACATCGCGAGCGCCGACCCGAGGAAGCCGACGAGGATGAACGCGTTCCAGGCGCCGACGAAGCCGAAGAGGTCGTGCAGCCACCAGACGAATCCCGTCTGCACGGCGGCGCCCCCAAGCTCCACCGCGGGTGAGTAGTGCTGGCCCTCCGGCGCTCCCTCGAGCAGGTCGTGCTTGAACGTGAATGGATTCTTGTGCTGGACGTTCGCGGCCCACTCGTAGCGAAGCACCCCGGTCGCGTCGCTGAACCCGAAGAGGACGCGGGAGCCCGGGTGGATGACGACCGCGTGGAACCAGACCACAACCGCCAGGGCGAAGACTGCGGTCGCAACGCCGTAGCGGGCCTGCCGGCCGCGCCGGGCGACGCTCATCTCCTCGGAGCCCACCGCGCTCATCGTAGGAGAGCCCCCAGTCGGTGCTCTAGACCGCGACCGCCCCTGCGACCTTCCGCGAGCTGCCCAGGGCGATGGCCCCGCCGCAGGTCGTGAGCAGCGCGAGTGCGAAGGGGATTCCGTGGGCCGGGCCGACGCCACCATGCGTCAGGATCGGCGCGAACGCCGCCGGCGTCGAGATCTCGAGCGCAAACGTCAACGGCCACGAGCGCGTCGCCGGCCACGCCTGCAGCGCGGTCATGCCGATCACGAGCGACGACCAGCTGACCAGGCCGACCCCGCCGCCCCAGAGCGCCGCATCCAGCCAGTGCCCGTGGGCGAGAGCCCGGTCGACGAGTGCCGTCCCGACACCGACCCAGGCCCAGCCGAGCCCCGCGAAGATGCTGGTCGCGAGCCCGCCGGCGAGGCCGACCAGGCGCAGCGTGCGGGGGGCGAGCACCACCAGCGCGCCCGTGATGGCAATCGCGATGCGCCCGCCGCGGGTGAAATGGTCGATGCCGGAAGGGGCCGCCCACCCGAGCAGGGCGACTCCGGCGACGACCGTCAGCGCGCCGCCGATCTCGCGCGACCCGACCACCTCGCCGAGCAGACGCGTGCCGAAGAGGAGCAAGACGACGAGCCCGAGCCCGAGCGCCGGCTGCACGAGGGCGATCGACGCGAACGTCAGCGCGACGGCCTGCAACGCCCAGCCGATCCCGCCGACGGCCGAGCCGACCAGCCAGGTGCGCTTCTGCAGCAGCCGGATCATCAGCGAGGCGCGCAACGCCGACTCGACCGGCGCCTGGCGCGCCTCCAGAGCCTGCAACATCGTCGAGAACGCATAGAACGACGCAGACGCAGCGGCGAGCAGGATCGCGGCGGCTGGACGCACGCGCGCATCGTGACAGGGACGGTGGTCACTTCGGGCAACCTCTACCATCGGCCGCGTGGTCGGCATCGCGCTCCTCGACGCTCGTGCCCGGCGAGCTCGGTGGCAGCGAGACCTACGCCCGCGAGCTGCTGCGGGCACTCGGCCGTTCCGGAGAGCTCGACTATCGCGTGCTGCTGCCGCCCGCGGCTCGCCGAGGTCGACGGCGGACTGCCGTCAGAGGTCGCCGCCGAATACCTCGAGGCGCGCACGATCCCGCGCCGGCTGGCGGCGATGACGCTCGCGACTGCAAGGCCCGGGCCGCTCCGCCGCCGCCTCCGCGATGCGGCCGTCGTGCACTACCCGCTGACGCTGCGGATCCCCACCGTCCCGCAGCCGTCGGCGACCACGCTCCTCGACCTGCAGCACCTCGACCTGCCGGCCCTCTTCTCGCGGCAGGAGCGCGCTTTCCGGGCCGTCGCCTGGCACCGCTCGGTGCGTGGCGCCGACCGGGTGATCGTGATCAGCGAGTTCGTCCGCGACCGGGCGATCGCCCTGCTCGGGCTGGCTGCCGAGCGGATCAGGGTGATCCATCTGGGCATCGACCACGACGTCTTCCGGCCGGGCGCCGAGGAGCGCGAGCCATTTCTGCTCTATCCCGCGCGGCCGCTGGCCGCACAAGAACCACGCACGGCTCTACGAAGCGTTCGCGCTGCTGCGGCGCGATCGGCCGGACCTGCGGCTGGTTCTGACCGGAGGAGGGCACCTAAGCCGACTGCCGGAAGGCGTCGAGACAGCAGGGCTGGTCTCGGTCGCGGAGCTTGCGGGCCTGTACCGCCGGGCGGCCGCGGTCGTCTTTCCTTCGCTCTACGAGGGGTTCGGTCAGCCGCCGCTCGAGGCGATGGCCTGCGGCTGCCCCGTTGCATGTTCCGACGCGGCCTCTCTGCCCGAGGTGGTCGGCGACGCGGCGCGCCTCTTCGACCCGCACGACGCACGCGCGATGGCCGACGCCATGCGGGACGTGCTCGACGCACCGGCTGAATGGTCGGCACGCGGGCTGATCCAGGCGAGCCGCTTCTCGTGGGACACCGTCGCGCGGGCCCACGACGGGGTCTACCGCGAGCTCGGCGCCTGACCGAGCCGCGCGAGCTCGGCCGCGACGAGCAGCTGCACGAGCTCAGGGAAGGAGTACTCCCGGCGCCAGCCGAGATCGGCCCTCGCGCGGGTTGCGTCTCCGACCAGGTCGTGCAGCTCGGCCTTGCCCCGCTTCAGCGACTCGTCGACGCGTACGTGGTCATGCCAGTCGAGCCCGACGAAGCCGAACGCCTCGGCGACCAGCTCCTCGACCGAGTGCATCTCGCCCGTCGCGATCACGTAGTCGTTCGGCACGTCCTGCTGCACCATCAGCCACTGCGCACGGACGTAGTCGCCCGCAAAGCCCCAGTCGCGGCGAGCCGAGAGCTCGCCCAGCTTGACCTCGCTGCTGAGCCCGAGACTGATCGAAGCCGCGGCGTTTGCGACCTTCCGCGGGAGAAACTCGACCGACTGCCGCGGCGAGGTGTGGTTGAAGAGAATCCCGCACGAGGCGTGCAGGCCGTAGCGCTTCCGGTAGCTCCGCGTGATGAAGTGGGCGTACGCCTTGGCCACGCCGTACGGCGTGAGCGGATTCAGCGGCGTGTTCTCGTCCTGCGGCGACGCGACGGGCTCGCCGTAGATCTCCGACGACGACGCTTGGTAGAAGCGGATCGACGTATCGACCGAGCGAATCGCCTCGAGCAGCGCGGTCGCCCCCACCGCCGCCAGCTCGGCCGTGAGCACTGGCTGCTCCCACGACATCGGCACGAACGACACCGACGCGAGGTTGTAGACCTCGTGCGGGTGCGCGGTGCGCAGCGCGCCCTCCAACCCGGGCGGGTCGGTGAGCTCGGCCTGGATCAGCTCGACGCGATCGTGGAGCTCGTCGAGGTTCGGGTAGGACGAACCCGGCCGACGGATCACGCCGAACACCTCGTAGCCCTCGGCGAGCAGAAGCTCGGCGAGCAGCGAGCCGTCCTGGCCGCCGATTCCGGTGATCAGCGCGCGCCGTTTCATTGCGACCGCTCGAGAATCACGCGTGCGATGTCGCCGCCGGGGCCGCGAACCTCGTGGCCGAGGAAACCGAAGACCGGGCCGAGTGGCAGCAGGCGCGGGAAGGTCGTGTTGTAGCGTCGGCTCCAGTTCGGCTCCATGCGCACGAGCTCGCGCGACACCTCGCGGACGGGCACGGATCCCACGAGCCGGTCGAGATGCTCCTTGTCGTACCAGCGCTCGAAGAACGCGCGGCCGTCCCCATCGTCGGCGGAGTAGACCGCCCGGTCACGCCAGTCCTCGTAGTAGGTGTCGGCGTACGGCACGGTCAGGACGATACGTCCTCCCGGGACGACGACCCGCGCGAGCTCGGCCAGCGCCTGCTGGTCGCCACCGTCCGGGATGTGCTCGAGCACGGAGATCGAGTAGGCGCGGTCGAAGGACGCGTCGGCGTACGGCAATGCCCGCCCGTCCGCCACCTCGAATTTGACACCCGGGGCGAGACGCCGCCACAGCTCGACCTCGCTCTCGAGCAGGTCGACCGACAGGACGTCGACGCCGCGACGTGCGAGCGAGACGGCGAGCAGCTTCGGGCTCGCCAGGTCGAGCACCCGGTCGCCGCGCGACGCGCCGAGCGCAGCGAGCGCCCAGGGCAGCTCGAGGTAGCGGCTGGGGTCGAGCGGAATCGCGATGCGGATGACCGCCTCACGCGAGAGGCCGTGCCGCCGCAGCATCCCGAAGCCGAGCGAGACGCTCAGACCGTAGAGACGTGCCCAGCCGCGATGCATCAGGAGCCTCTCGGGCCGAGACGGCCGGCCCGCGCATCGCGCCGGCCCTCGAAGACGGCCTGCATCGCCTCGCCGCGGTGCGGGTGGCGCGCGCTCTGCGCCAGGTGCGCCGTCACGACGATTCCGCGACGGAGCGCAGCGGAGACCCGGCGGCAAGGGGCGGTAGCGCTCGCAGATCACGATCGTGTTCCGGGTCGAGTAGTACAGGCTCGCCGTCGATGCGCTGCCGCCGGTCGAGGCCGACCCTTTGTGGCGTGCGACTGCATCCGGCACGAAGAGGACGGAGAACCCGGCGCGCCGGATCCTGAGCGACCATTCGACATCCTCGACGTACGCGAAGAGCGTCTCGTCGAGCAGACCCGCCCGCTCGGCGGCCGCGCGGGTCACGGCCATCGCCGCGCCGTCGGCCCGGCCGGTGGGCTCGAGCGTATGGAACCGGTCCGGCTTGCCGTAGCCACGCGAATGGCCCGAGTAGCCGAGCCAGCCGTGGAACACCGCCCCCGCGTACTCCAGCGCGACCCCGTCCCGCAGGAACACCTTGCAGGCGAGCAGCCCAGCATCGGGATGTGCGGCCGCTGCGCGCTCGAGCGCGGGTGCCACGCCCGGTGCCGCGACCGCATCGTTGTTCAGCAGCAGCACGCAGTCGGCACCGCGCTCGAGGGCGCGGCGGAGTCCGACGTTGTTCCCGCCGGCGAAGCCGAGGTTCGCTCCGGCCCGGATCAACTCGACGGACGGGAATCGCTCCTCGACGACGGCGTCGGAGCCGTCCGTCGACCCGTTGTCGACGCAGATCGTCTCGATGCCGGCCAGCGACTCGAGCGCGGCGGGGGTGTCCTCGCCGCCGTTCCAGTTCAGGACCACGGCCATGAGCCGCACTACTGCTTGACGAAGTGCGCGATCGAGCCGGCGCCCGGCCGCCGCTCCCACGCAGGATTCGTCTCGACCTCGCCCCGGAGCCGGACGATGCCTGGGTAGGTGTTTCCGTAGCCGCCGGAGTCGACCGCGTCGTGGAAGAGCAGATGGCCGCCCGGACGGACGAACTCGCTCCAGCGATCGAAGTCGGCCCGCGCGCCCTCATACGTGTGGTCGCCGTCGATGAACAGAAGCTCGAGCGGCCCGGGGGGCTCGACCTTGCGCGAATCGGCGATCAGCAGATGCACCTTGGACGCGAGCCCGTACCGCTCGAGCGCGGCGCTGAGCTCGGCGTCGAGGAGCTCGCCGGGCAGGTCCGGATGGAGCGCGACGTGCAGGTCGTACGACCACAGCTCGATGCCGTCCGGCAGCCCGGCGGCGAAGATGAACGTGCTTCCGCCCTTGTAGCGGCCGATCTCTGCAAACGGCCCGCTCTGCGCATCGCGCGCGAGCGAATAGAGCAGTGCAGCCTCGTCGAACTGCAGCGAGGCGATGCCGTGATTGAGTTGGTTCGAGGAGAACAGCAGCGCGAGATCCTCGAAGCCGCGCACGCTGTCCGGCCAGCGCTCGACCTGCGAGAACCGCATGCGCGTCGGGTCACGGAGGACCGAGGCGTAAACCAGGTTCTTGCCGATCGCGGTGCGACCGAAGCGACGGATCAGCTCCTTGCTGCGAGCGGGAAGCACGCCGCGAACGCTACTGGAACGGACGGTCGCCTCCTCCAGCGGTCGTCCACCGAGACCACCTCGTCAGCCTGCAACTCCAACGAACGAGCTTCGAGGGTGCTGTGGACGCCCTGTCACACTCTCGACACCCTTGTTTGACGACGAGACGGGTCTCAGCAAGCCGTGGCCAACCACCAAGAAGACCTGCAAAGATGCGGTTTTCTCCGAGTTGGCAAGTGCAACAAACTGTCCACAGGCTCTGGTCTGACCCCAGAGCTACCCCCCGCAGACTTGTCTCGGAACGGTGGCTGGACGCGTCTGTTTCGGAGCGTCAGTGCAGCAGGCGCACGTAGCCGACCGCCTCGCGCAAACCGCTTGGCCGGATGATCGCGAGGGCTGCCACGTACAGGCTGAACCCGAGCGCGGCGGCCGCGTAGCCCGACGTCGCGAGCGATGCCAGCCCGAACGCGGCGGCCGCGAGCAGTCCGAGGCCGAGCGCCACGCGACTCAGTCCCTTCACCGCCAGCACGAGCATCTGCCGCGAGATCGCTGCGAGCAGGACGACTAGCACCAGGGCGGTCGTCGCGCCGAGCGCGAGGGCCAGTCCGTCGAGGTGGAGCCAGGCGCGGAGCCCGAGCGAGATCGGCACCTGCAACGCGAAGGCGATCGGAGCGAGCGGTAGTAGAACAGCCGGCTTGTCGACCACGAAGAGGAGCGGGAAGACCACGCTGAACGCGACGGTCGCCACCATCCAGGGCGCGAAGTACACGACCAGCCGGCCGAGCTGACCTCCAACCGGACCTGTGTACGCCGAGCCGAGTGCAACGCCGACCAGGCGTCCGCCGACGAGGGCGAAGATGCCCGTCGCGGCCACGGTTCCGACGAGCGACAGCCACGCTGCGTGCACCACATGCCTCGCCGCGCCGGCCGCGTCGATGCCGCGCCGGGTGAGCGGCGCCGACGAGATCAACGAGAAGGCCGAGGCGGTGGCCGAGACGAGCGTTCCGGCGAAGACGTAGGCATAGGCGAGCGACGTCTGGGCGCCGACTCCGAGCCCTCCGGCCAGCCGAATCGAGATCACGTACATCCCCTGGACCGCAAGAGGAACGGCCGCGCCCTGCAACAGCTCGAAGAGCCGCTGCCCGACCCGCGCAGGCGCACGAGGGCCGCCGAGCAGAGCCGAGTGCCGCGCAAGCTCGATCAGCAGGATCGCCGTCGTCGCACAGCCGCCCGCCAACACGCCCCAGGCGAGCGTGATCAGCCCGTACGGGCCGGAGAGCGCAGCGAAGATGACCAGGCCGAGTGGGCTGCCGAGTCCCCACGCCAGGGCGGCGACGGTGTACTCGTCGAGCGCCGCGAGCGAGCTGGCGAGCAGCGCCGCCAGGAGCTGCACGAACGCGGCCGGCACGAGATACGTGAGCGCCCTCGATGCCTCGTGCGCCGAGACAGGGTTGTTCGTCAGCGCGTCGCCGATCGGGTGGCGCGCTGCGATTGCGACCACGCAGACCGGAACGCTGAGCGTGAGGAATGCAAACGCCCACGCTCGAGTCTCGCCCGCGAGCCGACCGTCGGCTGCGGCCCGCGTCAGCTTCGGCACGACCACGAGCCGGAACGCCTGCGCCGCGAGCCCGAGCACGAGGTACACGCCGTACGCGGTCAGAAAGCCGTCGGTCGTCGCGTTTCGGCCGAACCGGTGGGCGAGCAGCACCGCCGCTCCCGCGCCGGCTCCGCTCTGCAGAAGTTGCCCCGCCCCGGTCAGGAGACCGCTCCTGACAGCACTCTTGCGGGTCGACGGGCTACCCTTAGCCGGCTTCACAGATCACCGCAATGAGCGTAACCGCACCCGACTCCCAGTGGACCGAGCAGGACCTCGTCGCTTTGCGCGCCGAGGTCGGCAGCGCCTATGCGGGCCGGACTTGCCTGATCACGGGAGCCGATGGCTTCATGGGCTCGCATCTGACGGAAGCCCTCGTCGAGCTCGACGCCAACGTGATCGCGTTCGTGCGGGCCACTTCGTCGGGCGCGCTGAACAACATCGGCGACCTGCAGCAGCGGTTGCGTGTCGTCTTTGCCGACCTAACGGACAAGACGTCGATCGACTACCTGATGCGTGACCTGGCGAAGGCCAAGGACCGGCCGTACCTCTTCCATCTGGGCGCGCAGGCGCACGTCGGGGAGTCGTGGCACCGGCCGTACGAGACCGTGATGGCGAACACGATCGGCACGCTGAACCTGCTCCAGTCGGTGGTCGACAATGACGTCGAGCTCGAGAAGTTCGACACGGCGGGGACCTCGGAGGAGTACGGCAACGTCAACGACTCGGTCTCGCACCATCACGATTTCGACGAGCTCGGCGGGTTGATCCTGCACGAGCGCTCGCCGATCAACCCGAAGTCGATCTACGCGACGGCGAAGGTGGCAGCCGACTTCCTCACCATGAACTATCACGACGCGTACGGCGTGCCCGGGGTCGTGACCCGCATGTTCAACAACTACGGGCCGCGGCAGAACCCGCGCTACGTGACGGGGACGATCATCACCCAGGCCCTCTCGCGTCCCAAGATCGAGCTCGGCGCACTCGATCCGCTCCGCGATTTCTGCTTCTGCACCGACGGCGTGCGCGGCCACCTGATGGTCGCGGCACACGGCGTGCCGGGCGACGTCTACGTGTACGGCCAGGGCGAGAACATCTCGATGCAGGACTGGGTCGACCTGATCATTCGCGTCGGGCACGAAAACGGCTTCTGGGAGGCCGACCGGCACGTCTCGATCGACGAGACCAGGCTGCGGCCGGGCACTACCGACGTCATGGCCCTGCGCGTCGGCTACGAGAAGCTGAAGCGCGAGACCGGCTGGGAGCCGAAGATCTCCTGGGAGGACGGGGTTCTGCGCACGATCCGCTGGTACTCCGAAAATCGCCACCGGTGGATCGGGCGCGTCGACTGGCAGACGCGTGACCGCGCGTCGGCTCGTTGAGCCGGGTCCTCGTCACCGGCGGGTCCGGCTTCCTCGGCTCACACCTGGTCGCGCAGCTCGAGGCCCAGGGGCGGGACGTATTCTCGCCTCGCCGCACTGAATACGACCTGACGCACTGGAACGACACGGAGCGTCTCTTCGCCGACGCCGCGCCCGAACTCGTCTTCCACCTCGCGGCCGAGGTTGGCGGCATCGGCGCGAACCGTGCCAGCCCGGGACGCTACTGGTACGCCAACCTGATGATGGGCGCGCACGTCCTCGAGGCCGCGCGCCTCGCCGGGACGCCGAAGCTGGTGACGCTCGGGACGATCTGCGAATACCCGAAGTTCACGCCGGTTCCGTTCCACGAGAGCGACCTCTGGAACGGGTACCCGGAGGAGACGAACGCCCCGTACGGAGTGGCGAAGAAATCCGTGCTCGTCGGAGCCCAGTCGTATCGCGAGCAGTACGGCACCAACGCGATCCACCTGCTGCCGGTGAACCTGTACGGGCCGCGCGACAACTTCCACCCCACCGATGCGCACGTCATCCCCGACCTGATCCGCAAGATGCACGAGGACAACCGCCGCATCGTGCTGTGGGGCGACGGCAGCCCGACCCGGGAGTTCCTCTACGTCGAAGATGCCGTCGAGGGCCTGCTGCTCGCCGCGGAGCGCTATGACGGAGCGGAGCCCGTGAATCTCGGCACCGGACAGGAGATCGCGGTCCGCGACCTGGCCACGCTGATTGCCGAGTTGACCGGATTCGACGGCGAGATCGAGTGGGACACCTCGATGCCGAACGGTCAGCCCCGCCGGCAGCTCGACGTCACACGTGCCCGCGAGCTGTTCGGCTTCGAGGCGCGCACGGAGCTCCGCGACGGACTTGCGCGCACCATCGCCTGGTATCGCGAGCAAGCGGTCGCGCATGCGCCGTCCTAGCCCGATCCGTCCTGACCTGACGAGGCCCTCCCGAGCGCTAGTCGTCATCGGCGCCGCCGAGCTGGCGATCGTCGCCGTGGTCGCCGCGAGCGAGCCGACCGGCGGAGCCGTTGCGGTGATCGTCGCGCTGCTGCTCGCAGTTCCGGCTGTCTGGTGCGTGAACGGGATCGCCGAGAACATCGGCGGACCGCGCTTCGGGACGGTTGCCGCAGCTCTATATGCGCTGCTGCCGATTGTCGGCCGGTTGCTGTTCTACGGCTCGTTGCGCGGCATCTACGGCAGCCGGATCCTGCCGTCACTCGTCGGCACACGGGCGCCGGCGTGGTTCGCGCTGGGCATCGGAGCGGCCGTCGTGGTGCGCTTCGCGCCGTCCCGCATCGCGGGAGTTGCCGGACTGGCCGCGGCTGTGGTCGCCGCGGCGTTCTGGATCGATCTGGATTGGACGACCGTCTTCGGCAACCTCCACGAATCGACGTGGAGCCCGACCCTCGTCTGCGCTCTGCCACTCGCCGGCCTGATCGGCGTCTCCTTCCGTGCACCGTGGGGGGCCGCCGCTCTCGGAGGCTGGCTCGCCGTTTTGGTGCTGCGAGGAGTGCACGGCCCGTACTACAGCGGCGCGCTCTGGACGGGGCTGGCGGCCGCGATGCCCGCCGTGGCGATCCTTATCGCGTCGCTGGGCTTGCTGGTGCCTCGGTTGCGGCCGCAACCGGCTCCGGCGGCAAGCGCTCGTTGAGCTTCGTCTCGAGCAGCGCAAGACGCTGAGCGAGGATCACGTTCTGGTCGGAGAGGCGCGAGATCACCGTCGAGTAGTGCAGGAGGACGACGATCACGAAGAGCAACCCGACCGCGAAGAGCACCGCCGGCGGATAGCCGCGAACGCCGAGCCAGGCAGCGATCGTGTTCAGTCCGCTACGCCAGGCCGACAGCACGACGAGCACGATTCCGGTCAGCAGCCAGAGCAGCGCGTACCGCTCCTGCAGCCGCCGCGAGCGGATCAGCTCGAAGACGACCAGCACCAGCACCAGCGAGGCCAGCGTCGCCGCGATCGAAACTTTGAGCGGCGTCCCCTGGGCGAGCAGCGTCACGCGTCCTCCAGAGGCGGCACGGCGCGGCGGAAGAGGCCCACGAACAGCGCGGTGAACACCTTGAGCATGTAGTAGATCGACCGGAGCGCCGTGATCGACGATCGCCCGTGCTCGCGCTCGCGCATCGTCACCGGAACCTCGCACAGGCGCAGCCGGTGCCGGATCGTCATCACCATTCCCTCGACCTCGGGATAGTCGTGCGGGTAGTCGCCGGCGAACAGGCCGAGCGCCCGGCGGTTGAGCGCCTGGAAGCCGGAGGTGGTGTCGGTGAGGCGCTGGCGCGCGATCGCGGAGACGACGAGCGCGAGCAGGCGAATACCGACACGGCGGGTCATCGACGAGCGATACCCGTCAGTGCTCGTGAAGCGGGAGCCCACGCAGATGTCGGCTTCGCCCGACAGCACCGGCGCAAGCACCTTGGGCAGCTGCGCGGGGTCATGCTGCCCGTCGCCGTCGCAGCGCACCGCGAGGTCATAGCCGCTCTCCCAGGCGTAGCGAAAGCCGGTCTGCACCGCCCCGCCGATCCCGAGGTTGAACGGCAGCCGGATCACGTGCGCGCCGTGCTCGGCGGCCACCTCCGCCGTGCGGTCGACCGACCCGTCCGAGATCACGACGACGTCGAGCTCGGCATCGAATGCACGCAGCTCATCGACGACCCGCCCGATGTTCGGCGCCTCGTTGTAGGCCGGAACGATGGCGATGCCCCTCATACCCTGACCTCGAGCCCGAGCAGGTCGAGTACCTGGCGCGCGCGGTGCCGGTACGTGTGCTCGTCGAGCACGCGTTCGCGCGCGCGTCGGCCGAGCTCCTCCGCCTGGGCGGGATCGTCGAGCAGCGCGCGGTACGCGGCGGTGGCCTCGTCGGCATCGTGGACGACGAGCAGCTCCGACCCCGGCTCGAACCAGCGCTCGATCCCCTCGTACGGGTTGGAGACGATTGCGGCACCGGATGAGGCGAGCTCGAACGGCCGGCAGGACGACGACGCATACACGGTGGCATGCGAGCGTCGCGTGATGCACAGGTTGACGCGGGCGGACGAGATGGCACGGGCGAAGGTGTTGAAGGAGACGTCGCCGATCAGACGTGCCCGCCCGGTGTCGCCCTGGAAGTCGCGCCCACCAAGAGCGAAGTCGACCTCCGTCAGGCGCCGCGAGGGATCGCCGACCATCGCCTCGACCCACTCCCGGCGGAACTTGTCGCCGTAGCCATAGAAAAAGACGTCGAGCTCCTTGGCGACCGGCTGTGGTGCGAAGAACTCGGGGTCGGCTCCCCAGAACACGGCCTCGGCGCGCCTGGCACCGAGCGCGCGCAGCCGGTCGAGCGCCCCTTCCGAATTCGAGAGCACGAGGTCGTACTCGGACGGGTCGGCGTCGTGGTACCAGTTGAAGCCGGTGTCCATACCGCCGAACTCGGGCAGGCTCATCGGCGCATCGCCGTCGTAGAACACGACGGGCATGCCGAACCGGGTGCGCAACGCCGACGGGATGCCGCGGAGGTGCGCCATCGGCACCGTGAACACGACAACTGCGTCCGGACGCTCCCGCTCGACGAGTTCCTCGAGATGCCGCCGCCAGCGCGGCGTCACCCAGCGCCAGATCACCTCGCGCGTCACACGGTCGGTGACGCTGTCCGTGGGATCCACCTCGGCGCGGCGCAGATACCGGTCGCCCTTGAGCCGCGCCACGGCGTCACGTGCACGCGCGAACGACTCACCTTCGTAGTACGTCGGGTTCGGGGCGGTGCGCCACCACGGCGACTCGACAGGCCGCCCGCGGTACGGAGCCACGACGAGGTCGACGCCCTCCTCGTACAGGCCTTTCCAGAGCTGCCACCAGGCGGGCGTGCAGCCGTAACGGAAATCGAGGTCGATCGCCGAAGCGACCGCGAGGATCTTCGGCCCGCGCATCGTTGGAAGTGTGGCAGGGGAGGATGAGGGCGCCGTAAAGGGCCACGCGGTTTCGACTCGGGCTCGATAATCGAGGCATGAGGCATGTGACCGCATCGCCGGGCGATGCTCGCCGCTTGTGGGCAGCCGGCGTACTCGTGGTGGTGGGATTGGGTGTGTTTTCGGCTGCCGTTGCATTGGCGAACGTCAGCGCGGGAAACAGCGCGGGCTTCGTGCGGGCCGGCTACTGCTCCGTGGCCGGGAACACGGAGAACGGCGCCTCGCTTGCACCGGGGACATTCCTCGATCTCACGGTCGGCACGCCGGCTGTCGACGGGCACTACGCCGGGGCCGTGCCCGCGAACTTCGTCGCAGGTGTGGGGTTGACCTGCGGGGGGCCACCGGCTGGGTATGCCCGGGACGGGTTCGTCGACGGCGGCGGTCATCCAGGCGGGATCTATCCCTACTACGCCAAGGCGCCCGGACCATGACCGACCGTTCGTGGCGGCTGCTTCTCGGCGGCTGCGTGGCGCTCAGACTCCTCGTACCACTCGCCGTGCTCGCCGCCGCCCCCACCCGGCTGCCGTTGGCACCGGACTACACGTACACGCCGTTGAACGGCGATGCGTACGGCTACTACCACGCGGTCACAAACCTCTATTTCGCGGCGAGCAGTGTGTTCGGCGGCCGGCTCGGGATCGCCTCGTTCGTCCTGCTCGCCTGCTTCGGCGTGGCCGGCGAGCTGATTCGACGAAGCGGCCTGCTCTGGCTCGCGATCAGCCTGTGGGCCTTCGGCGTGTCGTTCGTGCTCGGCGTGCTCGTGCACGACATGGCAGCGCCGGGCGCCGGCGTCGTCGGCTGGCCGCTCGTCTGGGCGCTCGCGGCGCTGCCACTGCCGATCCTGCGGCTCGCCACGACCCCCGACCGCGCGTTCGCGTTCGGGCTCGCCGCGAGCCTCGCCGCGAATGCGTACACCGTCATTGCGACTGCCGTCGTGGGACGGCGGCTTTCGGGACGCCGGTCGGTCGGCCTCCTAGCCGCTGGGCTGCTCGCGAGTTGGCCCCTCTGGATGAGTCTGATCGCCGGCAGCCAGGCGTTCCAAAACGGACAGTGGAACGTCGATGTCGGTCTCCATCTCTACACGGAGCCTTTCTCGACTGCGCTGGTCGCGGCGGCGCTCCTGCTCCTCACCAGCGAACCCCTGCAACCCACACCCGCCGTTCTGGCCGGTCTGTCGCTCGGCTTCTCGACGGTGGTGAAGCTCACGGACGGCTTGGTTGCGGCCGCAGTCGTGACGCTCATCGCTATCAGAGGCTCGATCACCCGGGCCGCCCTCGTCGCCCTTGGAGGCGCCGTATCACTGCCGATCCTGCTCGGCTACTGGACCCATGGATACGTCAACGACAACGAGGGCGTCGCGGTGCCGCCTGGAGGCCGATACCAGTGGCGATTCGTCCACCAGAACCTCACCGGCTCGACGATCTTCACCCCGTGGATGCTGCTCGTCCTGCTCCCGCTCGCCGTGATCGGCCTGACCACCCTGCGTGACTGGTTCGGACGGGCGCTCCTCGCCATCCCCATCGCTGTCACTGTCGTCTCTTATGCGACGTACTACTGGACAGCCCAGCACCCGCGCTTCTTCGACGTCGTCCTGCCGGCAGTGTTCATCCTCCAGGCCGCCGGCATCGTCCGCATCGTCACGTGGCTCCGGCTCGGCAACCCCGCCAGGTCGACCGGGCAACCAGAAAGCCGGGCGTCCCGTTCAAGAACACCGACCGCCAGGGCGTGAAACGAGCTGCCTTCATGATTCGCTCCAGTTCGCCTCGACGACTGGTTGCGCCGGGCGAAGCACGCCCGCGGCCAACCCGACGACCGCCACCAGGGCGGCAACGACGCAGAACGACGTCGTGAGCGACGAGGCCGAAGCGATGCCGCCGATCACGCCCGGTGCGACGAGGCCGCTCGCGTAGGCGACGACAGCGACGCCGGCGACGCTGCGCGCAGGATGCGGGCCTACGCGCCCGGCCGCCGCGAACACGAGCGGCACGACGACCGCGACGCCGATCCCGAGCAGCGCGAAGCCGAGGAGGCCGACCGCTAGTCCGGGCGCCAGCACGACCGCGATGGCGCCGACAAAGGCGCACGCCCCCGAGATGCGGACGGTACGAACCGGCCCGAGCTTGCGGATCACACGGTCGCCCATGAGTCTGACCGTCGCCATCGCCACGGCGAACGCCGAGACCGCGAGCGACGCGACGCTCGCAGACCCGCCGAGCTGGTTCCGGATGTAGAACGCCGACCAGTCGGTCCCGGCCTGCTCGCCGAAAACGGCGCAGAGGCCGACGAGCCCGATCAGGAGGACGGGCCGGGTCGGGAGCGCGAAGGCCGGCGGAGCGGGCGCGTCGGTGGTCGTCGGATCCTCGGTCAGCAGCTGCGCGACTGCGGCGCCGGCCCCGGCGAGGACGAGCGCCTCGAGCGCGAACTGCACCCGGGTGTCGATGCCGACGTGGGACGCGAGAGCCGAGACCGCCGACCCGACCAGGACACCCACGCTCCAGAAGCCGTGCAGGCTCGACATGATCGAGCGGCCGAACAGCCTCTCCACCAGGACACCCTCGGCATTCATCGCCATGTCGGCGAGTCCCGCGACGGCACCGCAGACGAGGAGCAGGCGCAGAGCACCACGAGCGACGTCGGCAGCGCCGGCAGGACGAGGCAGGCGCACCACGCAACGATCGAGACCGTGACGAACGGGCGAAGCGCGAAACGGTGCGCGAGACGGCCGGAGAAGGGCATGGCCAGCAGGGCGCCGATCCCCGGCATGAGCAGTGCGACCCCGAGATGGCCCACGCCGACACCGACGTGCGACGCGATCCACGGAATGCGAGCCGCGAAGCTGCCGGTAACGCATCCATGCACCGCGAACACCGCCGCCGTCCCGCGCCGCGCACGCCGGACGTCGGGAGCAGGCGCGGCCTGGCCCGGAAAAGAGGTCGCGGCCGCGCTCACCGTCCGAGACTATCCGGGGCCGGTCGACACGGTCTGCCGGGGGTCACGCACGAGGGCCGCGGCGCTGATGAGCGACTCGAGGGAGATGACGGCTCAGGCGTGCTCACGTCGCCGCCGGCTGAGGCGGGCGTGCGCTCGGATCATCGCCGCACCGGTGAGCCCACCCATGCCAACGGGGAACAGCACGGCGAGCAGCCAGCCGCCGATGATGAAGCCGACCACGCCCATGAAGACGAGCGTCCCGATCATCGAACCAACCGCCCTGACCCAGTCTCGCCGGGTCGGCTGCCGCCTCGACTCGCCGGTCCGGATTCGCCGGGCTGCGCGTCGAGCATTGAAGTGAGTCCAGACGCTCGCGCTGCCCACGGCGATCAGGAGGGCGTCGATCCGCGAGCCGTCACCGAGCCAGTTGGTTGCCAGGTCGATGGCGCCGATCACCGCCGTCAACGCGATCAGCACCCCGAACGGCATGACCAGCCTGAGCCGGCGCTCCATGCGGTCCACGATGGCATTCGCACGGGCCACAGCGGCGGCGTCCCGAGACGGGTCGGCTTCGGTCATGTGTCGGATTCTCGTCGGTGGTACTGCTCCGCGCCGGTATCGGGCACAGTTAGGGCATGAGACCGTGGCTGTTCAGGTTCGCCGTCTCCGCGATCGCGTTGGGCGGACTGACGTGCGGAGCCACCGCCGGTGCCTCCGGCGGCCTTCCGAAGCTCCTGGCCGACGGCCCGCATTTTTCGGCCACCTGGCAGGTGCGTCCGGCGCACATCGTCTACACCGGTGACGGATCGGGTGTCCTCGGCGGCTTCGATGGCAGCGGCATCGCACATCCCGGCCACTTGCTCTGGCGGACGTGGACGGCGACTCAAGCACGCGGGTCGGGAGCAGTCTGGATCGACAATTGCACCCCCGCCTGTGCGAGCGGCAAATTCACTCCCTACCCGGTCACCGTCGTCGCCTCTCGGCCGGTCAACGGGCGCTTCACCCGTTTGACGCTGACGTACACGTACAACCACAAGCGGCACGTCGACAAGCGCGGCATCGTCCTCAACCACGGCACGTGGATGTACTACATCGTCAGCTACCCGCCGTGAGGCGGGGAACCTCGCCGCCCCGGCAATAGCCGCGCTCGAGATCGGGCGAACCTGACGCGTCGTATGATCGCGCGATGCGCGAGCCGGTGTTTTCAGACACGGTCCAGGTCGCCATCGTCGTAGCCGACCTGCAGGCCTCGATGCAGACCTACGTCGAGCGCTACGGCATCGGCCCCTGGGACATTTACGAGTTCAACCCGGATACCGTGGAGAACATGCAGGCGGGCGGGGAACCGATCGCGTCATCGTGGCGGCTCGCGCTCGCGCGGGTCGGCGGTGTGATGTGGGAACTGATCGAGCCGCTCGACGACCGCAACACCTACGCCGAGTTCCTCGCCGAACACGGCGAGGGCGTCCACCACGTCGGCATGGCCGGCACCACCTTCGCCGGCACGCTCGCCAAGTTCGCAGAAGAGGGACGCCTGCCGCTCCTGAGCGGGCGCTACCGCGGGGTCGACTTCGCGTACCTGCCGACCGGTGCCGACCTGGGCGTGGCGACCGAGATCTTCAGCGCTGTTCCGTCCGGCCAGGAGCCTGACGCGCGCTATCCCGGGTAAGCGGACCCGCTGACCTACCCGCACCGCCGGCGTCCAGGGTTGACACGTGTGCGCGACCTAGACTGATGGCTTCTTGAGCCTGCCGATGCGGATCAGCGCCGTGACTCTCGCTTGCCGGGATATCGGGCGTATGGCTGCGTTCTACCGACAGTTCGGCTGGCCGGAGGCGCCGACGAGTGTCCCCGAGCACGTTGTCTTCCAGTGCACGAACGGTGTCGTACTCGGTCTGTTCTCGGACGCGATGTACGAGTCGAGGTTCGGCGTCGCTGGAACCGCATTTCGCGGCTTCACACTGACGATCCATTGCGAAGACGCGGAGGCCGTCTCCCGGGCGCACGAGGAAATCTCGCAACTGGACGACATCTCCGACCTGGACGAGACCGTGGCGAAGTCGGGATGGGGATGCGGGTTCAGCTTTCGCGACCCGGAGGGCAACGTTTGGGACATCGCCTTCAAGCATGGTTCGGAGTTCGACCACCGCGGCGGCTTCATCTACCCCTGAACTCAGACGCGCGAGGCAGTGTCGCACGGATCGCGAGCGCGACTGTGCCTCTGCATCGCCATCGTGGTGGGGGACAGGCTCCGGCGTGATGTCAGCGGGATTGTTGCTGCGTCGCGAGAGGCTGCGGCTGTAGAGCGCGGGAGTTCGGCGGTCTGGTGAAGAAAGCCGATACCGAGCCGGGCGGGCGATGGCGGCTCTCGCGACCCTTGCGGCCGTTCGCGGGTCGAATCCACCGTGGTGGTTTCTTCTCCTTGTCGCGTTCCTCTGGTTTGAGGTCGCAGTGATTGTTTGGCGGCGGGCTCCGGCGCCAGGAAAACGGTCGGGCCCGCCCCCATCGTGACCGAGGGGATCGGCGGTGGTCTGCGCGAGCGTGCGCGACTGACGCCCGACGACACGCTGTGTCTGACATCGCGCCGCGGTGTCTGACACCACTTGCGGTTCGAGCAGCGGGAACGGTGTCAGACACGGGTTCGCTTAGCTGCGCGAGCGTGTCCTCGCTCGACCGCCGGAGCCCCTCGGGCTAGTACGCGCCGCGCCGTGAGATCACGGCGTACGGCGTCTTCGCCAGGATCGACAGGTCGAGCCAAATCGACCAGTTCTCGAGGTAGTAGAAGTCGAGCCGAACCAGATCGTCGAAGGTGAGATCCGAACGGCCGGCCACTTGCCACAACCCGGTCAGGCCGGGTAGGACGTTGTAGCGGCGGCGATGCCACGGTTCGAGAAGCGCGTAGTCGCGAAGGGGCAGCGGCCGAGGCCCGATCAGGGACATCTCGCCGCGCAGCACGTTCACGACGTTCGGAACCTCGTCCAGCGAGTAGCGGCGCAGGAACCGGCCGATCGACGTGACGCGCGGATCGTCGCGGATCTTGAACAGGGCCCCGCTCGCCTCGTTGTCGCCTTCGAGCTCCCGCTGGTCGGCGTCGGCGCCCTCGATCATCGTCCGAAACTTGAAGAGCCGGAACGGCCGCTCGCCGAGGCCGATCCGATCGTCGGCGAAGAAGACCGGGCCACGGGACGTGAGCTTGATGAGCGCGGCGATCACCAGCCAGACCGGCAGCAGGGCGATCACGATGACCAGCGAGACGACCAGGTCGAACGCGCGCTTCGTCGCCCAGTCCGCCCCGGCGAAGATCGGCGGGCGGAGCTCGAACAGCGGCACGCCCTGACCCGGCACATACTCGCCGCGCTCGACCAGCAGCTCCGTCGCGCGCGGCGCGATCCTGACCTTCACACCGCGCCGGTGCGCCTCGTCGACGATCTCCAGCAGGCGCACCTCCGACAGACCCGCATCGGCGACGATCAACTCGTCCAGCGCGTGCGTGGCGAGCGCGTGCTCGACCTGTCCACCCGGCTCGATCTCATCGACGAAGAGGTAGTAGATCCCGCCGCGCCGGGCACCGAGCGACGACCGCAGGTGCGCACGCTGGGCAGCGTCCCCCACGATCACCGCGCGGCGACGCACGCCGACCGCGTTCAGCGCGATTCCCGTGATCGTCTCGTAGCTCGCCCGGAGCACCCCGATCGTCGCGGAGACGAACACCGCAGAGACGATGTACAGCCCGAAGGTCGTGAAGTGCTGACCGGTGCCGATCGCGAAGACCAGCGACAGCACCGCCACGAGGAAGACGGACGGCACCACGCGACCCGGCCGCTCGCGCACCTCGCGCGGGGCGTAGAGACGGGCCTGCCAGAACACGAGCATGAGCAGCAGGATCAGGAACGCGAGCCAGTTGGTCTCGTTCGTCCAGAGCAGGCCCCAGAGCACGGGCAAGGGCTCGAACAGGGCGGCGCGAAGCGCCAGCGCTGCATACAGGCCGAGGATCAGCCCACCGATGTCGATCGTCGCGAGGATCGCGATGCTGACCAGACGCCGGACGAATGCACGCACCGACGACCGCGACAGGAGGTAGGGACGACTCGACCGGACATCCTCGACGACCGCGGCCGTTTCGGCGTCAAGCCGTGGGCCGTCGTCCAGAACGGACCGGGACACGCCCCGATCGTACCTCTCGTCAGCGCCGGAAAGTAACGTGGGGCAGCTCGTGCGGGATACAACCACCCTTATCGCGGCCCCTCTCGTGACCGCAACGTGACCGCGCCCCAGCCGGCCAAACGCTCGGCCGCCGACCGTCTTGCAGCGGGCTATCCGCTGATCGTCGCGTACCTCGTGCTTCTGACGCTCTATGCGTGGCAGACGACGAAGCACTCCACGCCATGGCTCTTCACCGACGAGCTGCAATGGGCCGAGCTGTCGCGCAGCATCGCCCAGCACGGCCGACCCGAGCTGAGGCTGCACCCGGTCGCGTTCCCGTCGCTCTACCCGTACTTCCTGGCGCCGTCCTGGTGGCTCGGCGCGACCGGGCCCGCCTACACCGCCGCGAAATACCTGAACGCCGTGGTCATGACGGCGACCCTCTTTCCGGCGTATGCCCTGGCGCGCCTGTTCGTGACCCGCTGGCCCGCGATCTGCTGCGCGCTCGCGGCGGCAGCGATTCCCGAGCTCGCCTATACCGGGGTGCTGATTCCCGAGCCGCTGGCCTACCCGTGGTCGACGTTGACCCTCTGGCTCGTGGCGCGCGCGCTCCTCAATCCGACCCGGCGCGCGGCCGCGATCGCGGCGCTTGCCGTCCTCATCGCGCCCGCCGTGCGCGGCGAACTGGCCGCGCTCGTGCCCGCCGCCGTGATCGCCGTCGCGATCACCTTCGCCACGTCCGCCCGCAGCCGGCGGGTGATGGGTGCGTGGACGAAGAGCGAGCGGCTCGGAGCCGTGACGTTGCTCGCGCTCGGCGCGATCTGGTTCGACGCGCTGCTGATCCACCACTCGAACGCGTGGCGGATCGGCACGTACTTCCACCATCGCATGTTCAGCTACGGCCTGTGGGCCTTCGGCGCCTTCGCGATCGGCGTCGGCGTCCTCCCCGTGTTCGTCACCCTCGTCTGGCTCTTCGGAGCGCGCCTCCGCACGCTCGACGAACGCGTGCTCTTCGCCGTGATCGTCGGGTCGGTGATCGCGTTCGGGCTCTACACGGCGGCGAAGGCCTCGTACCTCTCGACGATCCTGGCCGTGCGAGTCGAGGAGCGAAACCTGCTCTACCTCGCGCCGCTCGTCTTCGTTGCCACGGCTCGCTGGGCAACCGCCGGTCGCACACGGCTCGTGCCGGGCGTGCTGGCGTTCGGCGCGGTCGCCTATCTCCTCGCAACCACGCCGTACCACAGCAACGAGCACTTCTATTCCGACGCGCCTGGCCTGGCGATTCTCGAGTGGATGAACAGGACATGGGCCTTCACGACCGCCGATGTGGGGCGCGTGGTGTTCGGCATTCTGATCGCCACGGCCGTTACCGCCGCCGCGCTCGAGCTCTTCCGGCGCCGCCCCGGCCGGGCCACATCACGGACGATCGGGACCGTCGCGGGAGGCCTGCTCGCGGCACTCGTGCTGACCTGGAACGTCACGGGCGAAGTCGTGGCCGCCGATGCCTCGAACTCGTTTGCGACGTCCTTCCGGTCGGTCCTCCCGACGCCACCCGACTGGATCGACCGGGAGACAGGGCGGCAACGCACGATGCTGATCGGCGAGGCGCTCGGAAACTCGAACGTGCTCGCTTCGGTCGAGTTCTGGAACCAGTCGATCGAAGACGTGTGGTCGGTTGACGCGAGCGCCCCCGGCCCGGGGCCTGCGGTGACGCCGAACTTCCTGAACGTGGACGGAGAGGTCGACCCGCAGCTGCCGATCAAGTGGGCGGTCACGATGGGCAACGTCGAGCTCGTCGGCAAGGTGGTCGAGACCGTCGCCGGGATGCGCCTCTACCGGCTCGCGCACCCGGTGCGGATCGCTGCCGAGGAGGGCGGCATCTCACCCGACGGATGGATGGGCACGAGTGCCTGGTACAACCGATTCGCCGCATCCGGGCACGCGAAGTCGGGCACCGTCGTCATCTCCCTCTCGCGCCTCGCCGCGTGCGGCAACATCCCGGCCGTTCACATCACGGTCCGGGTGTCGCACATCGCGATCGACAAGGATGCGCAGCCGATCGCGGGCCGGCTCGAGACGGTCAGGCATGTAACCGTCCGTTCGAACCCGTGTCAGGCGCCGGTCGTCCGGATCCCGGCCACTCCGCCGTTCCGCGTCGACGTATCGGCCGATCGCACGTTCCAGCCGTCCTTGTCGGACAAGCGCCAGCTGAGCGTGATCACCGCGTTCACGTTCGAGCCCAGCTCGAGCTAGGCGCGCAGCTCGCGGATCGTCGCGAGCACGGCGTCGGCCCAGTGGTCGAGCGAATGGGATTCCTCGACACGGCGGCGTAGCGCGACTCCAACCGCCGCGCGCAGCTCGGGGGCTGCTGTTCCGACGGTGAGGAGGAAGTCCGCGAGCGCCCGCGGGTCGCGCGGCGGAGCGAGCAGCGGCAATGGCAGATCGCTGAGGAACGGCCGCAGCGCCGCGTTCGTGCTCACGACGGGACGCGCGCACGCCCCCGCCTCGTAGACGACCTTGTCGAGCGCGGCGCCGGAGGATGGCTCAGCCGGGTTCACAACCACATCGGACGCTCCGAGGAGTGCGGGGATCTCGGCTCGCACGACAGGCTCCTCGATGCTGACCCGGCCGCGCAACCGCGAGTCGGCGGCGATCGTCGCCGCCAGCTCCGCACGGTGGCTCCGCTCATCCTCGGTGAGCGAGGGGCCACGGATCTCGAGCGTCGCATCGAGGCCGTTCTCAACCGCCATCCCGAACGCCTCGAGCAGCGTCGCCAGACCCTTCCAGCGCGCGGTGCGGCCGGGCACGAGGAACCGCAGCGACCCCTCGTGCGCCACCGACGGCACGGCCGTGAACGTCGCGACATCGATCGCATGGCCGATCCCGTGCACCTTGGGCGAGCGAATCGGATAGCTCGACACATCGACGCTCAGCGCGGCGTCGCACAGCACCGTCGCGACGCGCAACGGCACACCGGCATGCCAGTGCGTGTACCAGAGGAGCAGCGGAATGCGACGCGGCTTCGCGAGGGGCGCTGCGAGTGTGAGGAAGGTGGGAACCATGTGGGCGAGCACCGCGTCGGCTCCCCCGATCGACGCGGCGAGCTGCCGCTCGTAGGCGACCGCCCGCCCCATCTTGCTCGATGACCCGTACGAGCGGACCAGCACGTTTTGCGGCGCACCTCCCCAGCGGTCGCCCTGACACAGCACGACGAGCTCGTCGACTCGTGCCGCGAGGGCATCGACCAGGTCGAGCGTCTGCGCGAGCGCCGCATGGCCCGGATCGAGCGTCTGGGTGACAAAGACGAGCTTCGTCAACGAGCGCCTTCGAGCACGCGGTCGACGAGGGCGCGGTAGGCGCGGGCGAACTCCTCCGGCGTCTGGTGCCAGGCACCGTACGACGTGCGCGCGGCGGCACCGAGGCGCTCGGCGAGCGCGCGGTCCCTGAGAATCCGGAGCAGTGCCGCGGCGAGAGCCGGAGTGCTCGCGGGCGGCAGCAGGATCCCGTCGAGATCGTCGGTGACGATGTCGGGGATGCCGCCGGCGTCGGTCGCGATCACCGCCCGGCCGCGTGCGAAGGCCTCGATCACCACACGTCCGAGACCCTCGGGCCACGACGGCAGCACGAGCGCCCGCGCCCGGTCGATCTGCGCCGAGACCTCCGGCGGCGCAAGCTCGGGATAGTGCTCGACGCGGCCGGGAAACTCGGCGACGAGCCCGTCGACGACCGCGCGGCGCGAACCGCGGCCGACGACGATCAAACCGGCTTCGGGCAGCTCCGCCGCCACGAGCCGCCAGGCGGCGGCCAGCCCATCGATGTTCTTGTAGCGCTCGAGTGCTCCGACGAAGACCACGCGTGGCTCGTCGGGGACCGGCACCAGTAATGGATCGTCGAAGGCGGCGAGATCGCTGTACGCGGTGAAGGATGCCGTCGGGGGCAGGCCTCGGGCGCGCTCGACGATCGCCGCCGTGAACGCCGACACCGCCCGGGTCGCGTCGGCGCGACGGAGCGCGGTGCGGCTCACCGAGTCGGCGACCTGCGCGAGCAGCTTGCGGGACGACGACCCGTACAGGCGGGTGAAGGTCGCCGGGTCGCCGTGAACCTCCACGATCACCTTCGCATCGCCGCGCGCGAGCCGGCGGCCCGCGAGCACACCCGCGCCCACGAACGAGTCGCCCGCGACAACGGCGTCGGGATGGAAATCGGCGAGCTCCCGCGCGACGGCCCGGGGCAGACCGAGATAGAACGCGCGGGCGCTGTCCGGAAGCAGCCGAAACCGGGGATCGCCCGAGCCCGAGCCTGCATTCAGGACACGCCAATCGAACACCTCGTCGAGCGCGTCCCACTTCTTGGCCAGCCATGGGGCCAGCGGCAGCGTCAGCCGGCCCCTGCCGACGAAGAGCACCCGAGGTTTGCTCACGATGCGGCCTCGGTGAGGATCGCTTCGAGCCGCGTGTAGATGGGCTCACGTCCGATAGCGGCAACGGACGGCTGCGCTCCTGCAGCGAGCCGGTCGCGTAACCCGTCGTCGTCGAGCACCCTGCGTAACGCCGCGGCGAACGCGTCGACGTCACCTGCCGGGACGAGCAAACCGTTCACGTCGTCGTGCACGACTTCGGGAACCCCACCGACGGCGGTCGAGATGACCGGCGTACCGACGGCCAGAGCCTCGACTGCGGCGTGCGGCAGGTTCTCCCACTCGCTCGACAGAACCGCCGCCCGGGCTCCCGCGAGCGCGGCCAGAACGCGGTCGCGCGACAGTGCCCCCGCGAACTCGACCCGGTCGACGACCCCAAGCGTCCGCGTCAGCGCCTCGAGCGACGCGCGCTCGGGCCCGTCGCCGATCAGCAACAGCCGCGCAGCCGGAACCGCGGCGAAAGCGGCCAGCGCCACCGGCAGCGCCTTCTGCGACGTCAGGCGGCCCACGTAGACGAAGGTCCTCGGCCCGAGCGAGTCGGGCACGACATCGCGTGGCGGCGGCGCGGGGTTGACGAGCACCTCGATGGGCGCCGGCAACCCCCAGGTCTCGGCGATCGAAGCCAGATACCGACTCGGCACGACGATCCGCCGCGCGCGGCGCAGAGAGGCGATCCGCAGACGCTTGAGTGCCGTCAGCCGCGGTCCCGTTGCTGCCTGGAACTCCTCGAGCGTGCCGCGGAACAGGCCGAATCGCCACGCCCGCTCGTACGCCGGATCGGAGACGAGCTTGGCGACGAGCGGCCGCCGGGACGCGAGCGACGCCGCCGCGGCCGCGGCGTAGGTCGCGGTCGCATAGATCAGGTCGGCGTGCCGTGCGAGGCGCGCTCCGCGGAGGGCGACGAGCGGATAGCGCGCGACGAACGGCAGATCGCGTCGCACCCAATCGACGGGCACCGGCCGCTCGCTCGGCGGCAAGTCGCCCATCGTGACAACCCTCACGTCGTGCCCTCGCTCGCTGAGAAAGCGGGCGAAGTCGGGGCCGTGGGTCGCCGGACCGCCGACGTCGGGCGGCCAGATGCCGGTGAGGAAGACGATGCGCATGACGGCGGAGGGCACCGCGTATCGTAGGCGGCAATGGTCACGACTCTCGAGCAGAGGCTCTTTCCGCGCACCGTGGAGCGCCGGCGCCTGCTGCTGCTCCTGCTCGGAGTGACCGCGCTCGGGCTCGTCCGCTCGATCAGCCAGCCCAGTCTGAACGTCCATCTCGGAAGCAGCACGGCAACCGTGGTGCCGTCGGATGTGGCCTTCCTGCTGTGCGCGGCCGCCCTCCTCCGCGGCGGGCGTGCGCGACTCGTCGAGGCAGCCAAGTTGCAACCCTTGCTCCTCGCGGCTGCCGCTGCGTTTGCCGCGTTGCTGCTCGGAACGGCCGCCTGGAACGGCACGACGCCGCTGATCAGCGCGGTGAAGCTGCTGGAGCCGGCAGTCGTGGGCCTCGGCGTCCTGGTCGTGCTCGAGAACGAGGATGCCCTGGGAGCGATCGTCGACGTGATCCTCGCCGTCACGGTCGTGGCCGATCTCGTCGGCCTGTACGAGTACATCGCGAACGGCGGAGGCCGGGTCGACTCGTTCCTCGGCACACACGACTTCGCCGCGCTCGCGACGCTGCCGATGCTCGTCGTCATCGCCGGGCTCTTCGCCGCGCCGCGTTGGAGCCGCCGTACGCAGTGGCTCGCCGGGGTAGCGGCGTGGCTCGGACTGGCGCTGACCGTCGCCCTGGCGAGCCTCATCGGCCTCTATCTCGGCGTCGTCGCCATCTTCTTCCTGGCCTGGCGGCACCGGCGGCTCTCGCTCCGCCCCGTCGCCGCCACGCTTGCGATCGTCGTCGCGGTGACCGTCACGACGCTGTCACTCCGGCACAACGATCTGGGCTTCATCTACAAGCTGTTCGGCAAGAAGGAGACCAGCCACGGGCAGTTCGAGTCGAGCTGGAGCCAGCGGCTGATCTACACGTACGTCGGGGGTCGTGTGTTCCTCGACCAGCCGATCCTGGGAACCGGCTGGTGGGGCGAAGTTCCCCCGTCGGAGTTCGCACGCTATGTCCCTGCCGCGCGACGGAAGTTCCCCGACAATCCCCCCTGGTATTTCCCACCCGTCGACAAACCCTTGATCCCCCAGCAGACGTACGACCAGGTTCTCTACGAACTCGGCCTGGTGGGAGCCGTCTTCTTCCTGACGACGCTCGTCGCGGCCGGTCGCGCTGCGGTGGCAGGAGCCGCAGCGAGCGCCGACGCCCGCGCGCTCGACTACGTGCCTGCTCTCTGGTTCACCGCCCTGCTCGGGGCGCTCGCCGGCGAAGCGCTCTTCGGCGGCAGCCCCCTCGTGACGCTGCTCTGGCTGACCCTCGGGCTCGCCGCCTATCGACGCCCCGTGAGCACACCCTGAACATCGTCCACGCCATCGCGCGGCTGAACCTCGGTGGAGCGGCGCTGTCGGTGCTCGAGCTCGCCGCCGGGCAGCAGCGCCGCGGCCACGACGTGCTGGTCGTCGCCGGCACGATCCCGGACGGCGAGCGGTCGATGGAACACGTCGCAGTCGAGCTCGGCGTCCCGTATCTCCACGTGTCCGCGCTGCGCCGCGAGCTCGCTCCTCGGTCCGACCTCGAGGCGATCCAGGCGATCCGCGGCACCATTCTCGCGCGACGGGCCGACGTGCTGCACACGCACACCGCCAAAGCAGGTGCGACCGGCCGAATCGCGGCCCTTTCCGCGGGCCGCAAACGCCCGGGTGCGGTCGTCCACACCTTTCACGGCCACGTGCTGAGCGGCTATTTCGACCCCCGGCGCGAGCGTGCCTTCAGGCTCCTGGAGCGAGCGCTCGCTCACGCGTCCGACGCGCTGATCGCCGTCAGCGCAGAGGTCCGCGACGACCTCGTGCGCCTGAAGGTCGCTCCCAGAGCCAAGTTTGCCGTCATCCCGTACGGCTTCAACTTCCCTGCGCCCGGCGACGCCGCCGCCGAGCGGCGCGACGCGCGCGCACGCCTGGACCTGCCCGACGACGCCTTCGTGCTCGGCTGGGCAGGGCGGCTGACCGCGATCAAGCGGCCACTCGACCTGATCCGCGTCGTCGCGGGCGTCGAGGGCGCGGTACTCGTACTCGTCGGTGACGGTGAGGACCGGGCAGCTACCGAGGCGACCGCCGCGGAGCTCGGCGTCGCCGATCGGGTTCGCTTCCTGGGCTACCGGGACGACCTGGCGTCGATCTATCCGGCGTTCGACGTCTTCCTGTTGACCTCTGCCAACGAGGGCGCGCCGGTTGTCCTGATCGAGGCGCTCGCCGCGGGTGTGCCCGTCGTCGCCACTGCGGCCGGTGGCACGGCCAGCGTGGTCGACGCGGGCGAGACCGGCCTGCTCGCGCCCGTGGGAGCGGTCGCGCAACTGCAGGCCGACGTCGAGCGGCTGCGCGGCGACGACACGCTGCGCGCCGGCATGGGCGAGCTCGGTGCGCGCCGGATGCGCGAGCGCTTCTCGGTCGAGCGGATGGTCGACGACACCGATCGCCTCTACACGGAGATTCTCGCCCGGTGAGGGTCCTCCATCTGATCAAGGTGAAGGGCATCGGGGGCGCCGAGCAGCACCTGCTCGCGCTCCTGCCCTCGCTGCGGGACCGCGGGGTCGACGCACGGATCCTCTCGCTCGACGCGGGAGCCGACGCCGACCGCTTCCACCGCGCGCTCGACGAGCGAGGCGTTCCGTGGCAGAGGGTCGCGACAGGTTTCGACGTCTCGCCCCGCCTCGGGGTCTCGGTGGTGCGAGCGGTGCGGGCGACGCGCCCGGACCTGCTCCACACGCACATGGTTCACGGCGACGTGTACGGCTCGGTCGCGGCGAACGCGCTCCGGCTGCCGTTCGTCTCGTCGCGTCACAACGACGACCGGTACCTGCTCGGGCCGTTCCGGTACGTCGACCGGGCGTTCATGAGGCGCGTGCGCCGGCTGATCGCGATCTCCGACTCGGTCCGCGAATTCCTCGTGCAGGCGGGCCTGCCCGAGGACAAGCTCCTCACCATCCACTACGGGCTCGACGAGCTGCCGACCGCCAAGTCGGAGCTGACGCCCGAGCAAGCCGGAGTTCCCTCCGCCGCTCCGCTCGTCCTGGCGATCGGACGGCTGATCGCGCAGAAGGACCACGACACGCTGCTGCGCGCGTTCGCGCGTGCCCGGGGACACCACCCCGACGCGCGGCTCGCGATCCTCGGCTGGGGCATCCTCGAAGAGCAGACCCAGGCGCTCAGCGACGAACTGGGGCTCGAGGGCTCGGTGCTCCTCCCCGGTCGCGTCGAGCCACGTGCCTGGCTCGAGCGGGCCGACATCTTCGCGCACAGCTCCCGCTGGGAGGGCTTCGGCATCGTCCTGCTGGAGGCGATGCTCGCGCGGCTCCCCGTCGTGGCCACGCGCGTCAGCGCAATCCCCGAGATCGTGGCGGACGGGCAGACGGGCCTGCTGGTCGAGGCGGGAGACGCCGACGCCTTCGCCCGCGCGCTGACCGAGCTGCTCGACGACCCAGCGCGCCGCGACGCTCTCGGCAAGGCGGGCCTGGCGCGAGCACGCGCCGAGTTCTCGGTGGCTCGGATGACGCGGCGGACGATCGACGTCTACCGCGACGCGCTCGCTACTCCAGAACCTCGGCTGCGCGGGCGCGACCGCTGAAGAACTCGCGCCGCACGGCCGCGCGGTCGGACGGGGCGATCCCGAAATACCAGAGCGCGGCACTGCACGCGGCTACCCAGAGCGCGCCGGGCAAGGCGAGCTCCCAGACGTGATGGTCGGGCAGGGCGCGACCGAGCAAGCCGAGCACCGGGAGCGCCACGAGCGCGCCGGTGACCAGGGGACGGCCGAGCGCGCGGCCGAAGTCGAGGGTGGTGACGCCTGCGATCGGCGCGACCAGGCGCGGCACGATGATCGCGAGCGCCGCCAGGTCGGTCACGACCGTGCTGAGCGCGACGCCCCAGATGCCGACGGTGAGGGCGAGGACGACGGAGAGCACGACGTTCAGACCGGTCGTCACCAGCAGCGTGATGGCGATCGCCCTCTGCCGCGCTCGCGCGATCAGGTACTGGATGAAGAGGGCAATCGGCGCGTGGATCAGGATCACCACGCCGAGCAGGATCATCACCGGGGTGCTGGCGCTGTACCCGCGGCCGATCCAGGCGTGGATGATCTTGTCGGGGATCAGCAGAAACGGCATGGCCAGCAGCGTCACCCCTGCGGTTCCCGCCCGAACGCCCGTCAGGAGCAGGCGGCGCTGCGACTCCAGCTCACCCGACCCCTCGTACTCGGCGAACGCCGGAAAGAGCAGGGTCTGTGCGGCGATGCCGATGCCGAAGGCAATCGCAAACAGGGTCGCAGGCACAGCGTAGAGCGTCGTCTGATGCGACCCCAGTACGATTCCGACCACGACGACGTCGGTCGTGAACACGATCTTCTGGGCCATCGCGATCAGGAAGTTGCTGAAGCTGAACTGCAGCAGCGCCCGCGCCTTGCTCCGGGACAGGTACTGGCGACGGAGCGCGAGGTGCGGCAGTTCGGAGCGCAGCCAGGCGAGCGGGATACCGAGCCGGATCACCGTCGTCGCGAACGTGACGGCGCCGAGAAAGATCAGGCCGCCGCCATGCGGCAGGACGATCGCGACCAGGGCGGCGTAGAGCACCGTCGAGACGAGGTTCCCGAGGTTCTGCACGTCGAACCGCTGCTGGCCGCCGAGCAGGTTGTAGAAGAGGCCCAGCGGAAAGCGCGCCGCGAGCGACATGACGACGAGGAATGTGCAGAACCGCGCCGGCCACTCGAGGTGTGCCGGCATATGCACGAGCGCGGGGACGAACCACGACAGGGCCGCCCCGAGCGGAACGGTGAGAAGTCCGATCACGGCGTAGATCGCGAGGCCGACCGACGCAAGCTCGTTGACCGCCTCGGTCGACCCGCGTCCGCGCGCCTCGGCAGCGAAGCGGACGATCGACGGCCCCACCCCGAGGTCGAGCAGCGACACGTAGATCGTGATGCCGCCGATGAACTTCCACACGCCGAACTGGCCCGAGCCGATCGCGTGCAAGGTGATCGGCGTGACGATCAGACCGGAGACCACGGCGGCCCCGTACACGGCATAGAGCCCGAGCGCGTTCCGGCGGAACAGGCGCATCAGACGTCTGCGATGACGTGAAAGTTCGGGATCAGCGACCCGGGCACGGGCCGGCGAAGCTCTGCAGAGCGCGCGTCGAGTGCCGAGCCTGCGCGGTTGAGGAGCCAGACCGGGCCGCGCGCGAGCACGGTTCGCCGCAGCGCGATCTCCACGTACGTGCCGAGCAGCATCGCGAGCGCGGACGCGGTGCCCGCACCCGCTTCGACCCGCAGCGACTCCCAGCTCGCGTTCTGCTCGAACAGCCGGCGCAGGCCCTCGTGCGTCCAGCGCCAGTAGTCGACCGGTGACGGGTGATAGACCTGCACACCGTGCGTCGACGCCAGCACCCGACCTCCCGGCGCGGTGACGCGCCTGAGCTCTCGCACCGCCTGCGCGGGATCGTCACAGTGCTCGAGCACCTGGGTGCAGAGAACGACGTCGAACGTCCCGTCGTCGACGGGGAGTGACTCGACCGACCCGAGGAGGTCGGCGGCGGGGTTCTCGACCACGTCGACTCCGACGTACTCGGAGGCCACGCGGGCGAAGAACGGGTAGTACGGCTTGACGCCGCACCCGACGTCGAGGATCCGCACCGGAGGGCGACCCTCGAGTTCGACCGACTGGGCGCGCAGCCACCCCGCGAGCGCCGACCGGACGACCCACGTGGAAGAGGTCGACGGCGGGTTGCGCCGCGCGGCTCCCGGCCAGCTGCCGAGGTCGTCCGTCATCCGTAGCCCTACTGGGTCAGGCTCTCGAACGCCGCAAACGACGGCTTGTGCTTGCCGGCGGTCGTGATGAGGCCCGATTGCCAGCCGTCAGGGCTCGGGTCGTCCACCAGCAGGAACCACAGCATCAGATCGATCCGGGGGTTCGCCCGCGCGATCGCAAACGCCTGCTTGAGATAGAGCGCCTGTTTCGCCCAGGAGACACCGACGATCGTGTCGGGTGGGTTCGTCTGGTAGCCGTACTCGGTGATCCAGATGCGCTTGTTGCCGTACAGCTGGGTGACGAGGTTGATCAGCGTCGAGAGGTTTCCGAGCGTCACGGACGTGACCGGCGCGCCGTTCGTCGTGACCGGCTTCGTGGTCGGCGTATCGCGCGGCGAGGAGTAGTACGGATGATGCGCCCAGGCGTCGAACGTCTTCAGGCCGGCGACCTTCACGGCGCGCAGGAAGGCCAGCGGGGAGACCGACGGACGCGAGCTCTTCGGGTTGTTGTTGCCGCGCGGTGCCGTGCCGCCGCACGCGACGCGCTCGTTGGCGAGGAGCGTTCCGTGCACGCCCTGGTACACCGAGTTGCAGATCCTGGCGTAGGCCGCGGCGCTGGCCATGGTGTAGCCGCTGCCGCTTCGCGTGTACTGCGGCACCAGGAAGACGGGGTTGTTCGGCTCGTTCCAGGCCAGCCACTCGCGAACCTTCGGCAGCAGCTGTCCGTCCGGGCCCATGAACGAGCCGCTGTAGCGACTCGCCGCCGCGAAGGCGAAGTTGCGCAGGTCGATCGCCTGCAGCGGCGCGACGTTCATCGCCTTGCCACCGTTCGCCCAGCCGGGCGTCCCGTAGACCGAGAAGAGCACGTGGATGCCGTACTGCGCCGCGTCGGTCACCGTGCGGTCGTAGAGCGTCCAGTTGTACGCCGGGTCGTTCGGGTCCGTCGGGTGCTGCGGGCGGGTCTTCGCGACGCCGTACTTGCCGCCCCAGTAGAGGTTCAGCCGGATCTCCTGCACGTGCAGCTGAGCGAGGGTCGTGAACGTCTGGTCGACCGGCCCGTAGAGGGTCTGCGCCTCGTCGTAGATGCCGATCCTCAGATAGCGCGAACCGTGTGCGGGCCGCGCCGCGCCGGCGAGGAGCAGGATCGCGAGCAGAGCGCCCACGAGGATCGCGCGTCTCAGCTGCAACTTCAAGCCGTGCACCGTCAAGCCGCGACCGGGCCGTGGCCGAGCGCCTGAAGCCACCGCGTGAGACCTTCGTCGAGGGCGATCTCCGGCTCCCAGCCGAGCAGCTCGCGCGCACGGGTGATGTCGGGGCGGCGGATCTGCGGGTCGTCGACGGGCAGCGCCTCGAACACCACCTCGCTCGAGGAGCCCGAGACCCGAATGACGGTCTGCGCCAGCTCGAGCATCGTCAGCTCGTGGTCGGGATTGCCGAGGTTGACCGGCAGATGCTCCCCGCTCATCGCGAGGAGATAGAGGCCGCGGATGAGGTCGTCGACGTAGCAGAGCGAGCGCGTCTGCGACCCGTCGCCGTACACCGTCAACGGCTTGCCGGCGATCGCCTGGTTCACGAACTGGACGGATGCCCGGCCGTCGTTGCGGCGCATGCGCGGTCCGTACGTGTTGAAGATGCGCGAGATGCACGTATCGACGCCCTGCTGGGTGTGGTAGGTCATCGTCAGCGCCTCGGCATACCGCTTCGCCTCGTCATAGACACCGCGCGGCCCGATCGGGTTCACATTCCCCCAGTAGCCCTCGGGCTGCGGATGCACCTGCGGGTCGCCGTAGACCTCGCTCGTCGAGGAGATGAGGAAGCGAGCCCGCTTCCACTTGGCGAGCCCGAGCGCGTTGTGTGTCCCGTACGAGCCGACCTTCAGCGACGCGAGCGGCGCGCGCAGATAGTCAACCGGGCTCGCGAGCGCCGCGAGATGGAACACGAAGTCGACGTCCTCGTCGAGGTAGATCGGCTCGATCACGTTGTGATTCACGAACCTGAAGTTCTCGCGGAGATGGGCGATGTTCTCGAGCGAGCCCGTCTCCAGATTGTCGACGCAGATCACCCGGTGGTCGCGTTCCAGCAGGTAATCGCAGAGATGCGAGCCGAGAAAGCCGGCACCGCCGGTCACAACAGAAGTCGGCACGGGCGGAATCGTACTGGGGCCGTCGGAATGTTCCCTCTTCCCTTACGAAGCCCTTGCAACCGACCCTGCCGAAGGGCTGGCTAGACCGGCGAAGCGAACTCTCCCGGCGTCAGCTTCTCGAACGCCTCCCAGCCGGAGTCGCGCTCGCGTGCCGCGTGGTCTGCTTCGGCGCCTCCCCGCAGCCCGAACAGTCGCTTTGCCAGCAGGAGATACAGCAGGATCGCGAGGTTGATCACAAACGCGCCCACCCGGAACACCGTCACCTTGTCGAGGAGCTCGTACACCTCGTACGGCACGAACAAGGTGGTTGCGACGAACGTCAGATATTCGGCCCAGCGCCGCTGGAACCAGAGCCCGTAGGCCTCGGCGCCCTCGAGCAGGGCGTACGCAGCCGCCGCAACGCCGATCAGCCGGTAGGTGTTCACGTCGAGCGTCAGCAGCCGCTCGATCTCGTGCGGCAGGCCGTGTGGCGACGCGTTCGAGTTGGTCCGCGAGCCGTAGAAAAGCGAGTTCAGCCGGTCGATCAAGTGCGTGAGCTTGGCGCGGTGCGACGCGAGCGTGAACGCCAGCGCGGCGAGCACCCCGAGCACCACGAAGTGCAGCGCCCGGTCGAGCGCGATCAGCCGCAGGACGATCTTGTCGCGGAGTGCGCGCCCGCGGAGCGGCAATTCCAGCTCGGCGCGTTCGGGCGGATGCGACCACTTGGGACGTTCGGGCGGCGGCAGCGGCAGCCAGGCGTCGCAGCGCAGACACCGGTACCAGCGCATTCCCCCGTACTCGCGCACAAACAGTGAGTCGCTCGGCCGGATCGCCTCGGCGTCGGTCCCGACGAGGACGTGGCCCCGGGCGCCACAGGCGAACAGCTCGTAGTGGAACTTCGGCCGGAACCGGCGCTTGACGGTTCCCGGCGGAGCCAGCGGCTTCTCCTTGCGCCTCACAGTGGCTCTTCGCCCGTCGCCATACCCCGCGACTCTATGCGTCAGACCTCCCCGATCCGGCCGTCTCTCCCCCGTCGCAGCCGGTCGTCGAGGGCCGTTTGGCTACTACTTCTTCGATGGAGCACGATCCCGACCGCCAGCATCCGAACATCACGTTCGCCGTTCTGGCCCTCGGGGGCGTGTCGTACGCCCTGCTGCAGTCACTCGTCGCGCCGGCGCTGCCCGACCTTCAACACGCCCTGCATACGTCCGAGGATTCGGTGAGCTGGGTGCTGACGGCGTACCTGCTGAGTGCGTCGGTCGCGACACCGCTGCTCGGCCGGCTGGGCGACATGTACGGCAAGGAGCGCTTGCTGTTGCTCGTGCTCGTGCTGCTCTCCGTCGGAACCATCGTCTCGGCGTTTGCGACTTCGTTGCCGCTGATGCTGGTCGGCCGGGTCGTGCAGGGAGCGGCCGGCGGCATCTTCCCGCTCGCGTTCGGGATCATCCGCGACGAGTTCCCGCGTCACCGTGTCGCCGCCGGAATCGGCTTGATGTCTGCGCTCCTCGGCGTCGGCGGGGGTGCCGGCGTCATCCTCGCGGGGCCGATCGCCGACAACCTCTCCTACCACTACCTCTTCTGGCTGCCGCTGATCCCGATCGTCCTCGCCACCGTCATGACGCATTTCTTCGTGCCCGAGTCGCCAGTGAAGGTGCCGGCGAAGATCAACTGGAACGGCGCACTGCTGATGTCCCTCGGCTTGATCGGCGTGCTGGTAGCCGTGAGCGAAACCGCGTCATGGCACTGGCTCTCGGTCAAGACCATCGGCGTGATCGTCTTGGGGATCATCTTGCTCGGGCTCTGGGTTCGCAGCGAGTCGCGGGCGGAGGTGCCTCTCGTCGACATGCGAATGATGCGTATCCGCGGCGTCTGGACGACGAACGTGGTCGCGTTGCTGCTCGGCTTCGGGATGTACGCGTCGTTCATCCTCCTGCCGCAGTTCGTCGAGACGCCCAGCCGGGCCGGGTACGGCTTCAGCGCCTCCGTCACGCAGGCGGGGCTGTTCCTCGTGCCGACAACCGCAGCGATGCTCATCTTCGGCTCGCTGACCGGGCGGCTCGAGAAGCTCTTCGGCTCGAAGCCGCTGCTGCTCGCGGGCGGAGCCTTCGCCGCGGCGTCGTTCAGCCTGCTCGCCGTGGCGCGGGATTCACGCTGGGAGGTCTACGTCGCAGCGGGCCTGCTCGGCGCCGGGATCGGCCTCGCGTTTGCGGCGATGCCGAACCTGATCATCGAGAACGTCGGACCGGCGCAGACCGGGGTCGCAACCGGCATGAACACGGTGGCCCGAACGGTCGGCGGTGCGTTCGGCGGCGCCGCGACCGCATCCCTGATCGCCGGCACCCTCCGCAGCAACGGCTATCCGACGGCAAACGGCTACACCGTTGCCTACGCCTTCTGCGCAGCCGCACTGGTGATCGGCATCGCCGTGGGATTCGTCATCCCGCAGCGCCGCCCCGAAGATGCGTTCGGACCGCACCTGACGGGCGACCTGGTCGACTAAAGCTCTTACGTCACGGCTCGAGGCGAACGCGCACGAGCATCCATAGCGCCTTGAAGCCGTCGCGCCACGTGATCTTCTTGCCCTCGTCGTAGCTCCGCCCGTAGTACGAGATCGGCACCTCGTAGATCCGCAGCTTGCGCCGGCAGATCTTCGCCGTGATCTCGGGCTCGATCGAGAAGTCATCCGCGCGCAGGTCGAGTGACTTCAGCACGTCGGCCCGAAAGGCCTTGTAGCCGGTCTCCATGTCGGACAGCGTCGTGTTGAAGAGCAGGCCGGTGACCAGGCTGAGAAACCGGTTTCCGACCATGTGCCAGAAGAGGTACGCGCGCTGCGGCCTGCCGCCCGAGAGCCGCGATCCGTAGACGACGTCCGCGACGCCGCGCACGATCGGCTCGATCAGCGACTCGACCTCGCTCGGGTCGTATTCGAGGTCGGCGTCCTGGATGACGACGACCTCGCCCGTGATGTGGGGAATCCCGGCCCGCAGCGCAGCGCCCTTGCCGCGGTTCGCCTGGCGGATGACCAGCAGGTCGTCGCGGCCGGCGGCGAGACGCTTGAGAATCGCGGGCGTATCGTCGGTCGAGCCGTCGTCGACGACGATCAGCTCCTTGTCGAACGGCAGTGCGGAGACCCGCTCGATCAGCTCGGCGATCGTCCGCCCCTCGTTGTAGGCCGGGATGAGAAAGCTGACCTTCACGCGGCCTTGTTCGACCCGGCACGTTCTCAACCTGCGCAGGGCTCAGTTGTCGTGTGCCTTCTCTTTCCCACCGAGCGGCACTTCGACCTCGACGGTCTCGTCCTGCCTGCGCTCTCCGACTCGTGTCCGCTGCGTCAGCGCGCGCACGTCCGCACTCGTCGCAGGCTGTTCGATCAGCACCGAGAAGCTCCGCGGCCAGAGCCGCCTGGTGGCGACCACGTTCGCCTCGGCAGCGAGCAGCGTGATGTGCGCCGCCAGGTAGATCCAGGAGAGCAAGCCGATGACGAGCCCGAAGGTGCCGTAGAGATCGCTCGCATGCTTCAACGTGTGGCCGACGTAGTAGCCGCCCAGGGTCTGGAGCAGCTCGTAGAGGACACCGGCCCCGATCGCGCCGCCGCGCAGCTGCCGCCAGGTCACGTCCCTCGCGGTGAGCACGCGGAAGCCCACCCAGAACAGGCCGATGTCGAGCCCCGTCGAGAGCAGGAGCGAGCCGAGTTTCCAGGCCAGGCCGAAGTGCGTCCCGACCGAGCCGAGCCCGCCGAGGATCGTCGCCGCGAGCGTCCCGCCGCCGAGTACAAGCAGCAGCAGCAGTGACCGCCCACGCGACTTGATCGCGTTCGGCCGCCGGCGCAACGGCACGCCCCAGAGCTGGTTCATCGCGTTCTCCGACGCCAGAAACACGCCCATACCGGCCCAGAGCGCGGCGGCCAGTCCGAGCCCGAGGGCGAGCGAGCTGCCGTGCAGCGACCCGTGCTGCAGCTCCCGGCCAATCACCGGGAACTGGCCGAGCGCCGAGTTCACGATCGACTGCTGCAGGTGGTGGTGACCGCGCAGCACGAAGCCGAGCGAGGTGGTGAGGACGAGCAGCAGCGGGAACAGCGAGAAGAAGCCGTAGTAGGTGATCGTCGCCGCGAGATAGCCGGCCTGGTCGTCGGAATACTTCTGCAGTACCGCGAGCGGGAAGCCGAGGGAGGTGTGCCGCTGCTGGAAGCGGTCGAAGGCGGTATACCGCTCGCCGAAGCTCACTACTGACGCTCCGCGGCACAGTGGGCGTCCCCGCCGAGGATGCGGTCAAACGCCTGGGTGGCGGTTCGTTCCTGCTCCGGATCGTGCGTCATCAGGCGTGGGCCTTCCCACTGGACGATCGGCGTAACCCCAGGCCCGATCGCAGAGATGCGGTACCGCGTGCCCAGGCCGTTGCCGTTCGGCTTCGTGCTCGGGTAGCCGGCCGGGGGAGCCTGGGTGACGAACGTGAAGCAGAAGCCGCCGCTCCCCGGGTGCGTGCTGATCGCGGTGTCGTGCTTCCAACCCGGCCCGAAATCGGAGTCGAAGACGTCGATGTAGATGTTGCGGGCCCAGGTGTCGTTGACGGCCGCCGAGGCGGTACGCGACCCGTAGACGGGCCGGCCCAGATACGTCATCCGGCCGAAGAATCCCTGCAGCGTCCCGCCGTAGGTCCAGTGCCGGTAGATCTCGAGCACCGGCAGCTGCCCGCTCCAGTGCGAGAGGTGGAGCTCGACCGCCTTCTGGGCCGCGGTCCATGGAGCGAAGCCGCCGACGGGCAGGTTCCGCTGCCAGCTCTGCAGCGCCCAGTGGCTGCCGTCCGGCGCGTCGCAGCCCGCGACGAAGAATGGCAGCGCCGGCCCCGTATAGGGCGCGCAGACGTTGTGCAGCGTCTGCCAGAAGGTCGCCCTCCCGTGGCTCTTCCAACCACCCGAGTAGTCGAGTGAGAAGTGCGTCTGTGTGACGGGCGGATCGGTCTGGTGCGGATACGCGTTGACGGCCCCCCATGCGAGCACGTGCCGAACCTGGCCGCTCTGCGTCGCGTAGGTCACCACGGCGATGCCGCGCGCGCTGACCGCGAGCGTCGGGTCACGGACATTGCGGTCGCCGAACGCCACGCTGGCAAACACCGTTCCTGGAGCCAGGGCAGCCGTCGTGACGAAAACGGCCGCGAACAACATGAGCCGACGAGGCGCTCGTCTCGAAGGAGCCGCCATCGCGCGCATGAAAGCACGCAAGTCTAGGGCGCGGCGACCGGTTCGACGAGCTGCGACTCGACCAGGTCGGACGCGAGCTCGACCGCGTCGGCCATGAGCTGCTCGTCGACCAGGTCGAGCGACTCTTCCGGCAGGTGGTACTCCTCGTAGGGGAAGTGCAGGATGCTGAGCGCGGGGATGCCGGCCTCCGCAAACGGAAGATGGTCGGTTCCTGCGTCCTCGCCGAGCTCCGTGACGAGGTCGTAGCGCTCGGCGAGCCCGAGGCGGTCGACGGCGGCCTTCGCGCGGTCGAGCAAGGCCGCCGGCGCGCAGAGCAACTGCAGCTGCTCGCCGTAGCCGATGCAGTCCAGGTTGACCATCCCGACGATCGTGTCGAGCGCATTTCGCTCGCCTGCTTCGGCGACGTAGCGACGGGCGCCGATCAGTCCGACCTCCTCGGCGGCGAACGCGACGAACTCGAGCGTCCGCGGCAGATCCCGGCCGACGAACCGCTCGGCAACGCGGCGCACCCCCTCGACCCCGGTCGCGTTGTCGATGGCGCCGCTTCCGCGCCACACGGAGTCGAAGTGCGCGCCGACGACGACCTTCTCGGGCCTGGCGCCGGGGATCGTCGCGATCACGTTGCGATCCCGGTGCCCCATCGCCCAAGCGCCGCGCACGACGAGACGGGCCTGCTGGCCTTCGCGGAGACGTCCGTCGTCGGCACGCGAGAGGAACGCCGTCGGTGGCGTCGCGACATAGCCGCCCGCGGGGCCGCGCCCGGTGAACGGAATCGGCCCCTTGCCGAAGATCGAGCGGGTCAGGCGTCCCTCGCCCACCGCCCACTGGCCGTCGGACAGCCGCTCGACCGGCCCCTCGCACACGCCTGGGTGGGCGTAGATGCAGGGGCCGACGAGCCAGCGCTCGCCGTCGACCCACAGCTCGGGCTCCTCGGCGTCGAAGCGGAGGAGCGGGAACTCCTGAAAGCGCGGCTCCAGCCCGAGGTCGCGAAACGCCTCCGCGATCACGTCGGCCGCGCGAGCCGCAGCCTCGGTCCCGCACTGCCTGACTCCGATCTCCTGCGCAAGCCTCACGAGGAGGTCGGGGCGCGCGGAAAGCGACGACGGGTCGTGCAGCACACCGCCGACTATAGAGCGACTCACGGTGACCTCGGATCGTGGCAGCCGGGACATTGCGGCCCCCCGATAGGATCCCCTCTTGCCGCGTTTTCGCTACATGCTCATCGATGCCGACGGCCAGCGGGTCGGAAGCTTCGAACCGGAACAGCTCGAATGGCGGGTCGGAGAGACGTTCGAGGTCGACGGTCAACGATGGCGGATCGTCGAGATGCTGCCTGAGGTCTCGACCGCCGTCGTGTACCACGGCGTCTGGGTCGTAGAGCCCGCAGCTGCGTAGGTCGGACCACCAGATCGGGGCTTGAGCTTCGGCAGCGCGAAGCCGATGCTGAAGGATGGACCGCCCGAACGACCTGCCGCTCTCCGAGGTGATCGGTGCACTGTCATACGCGCTCGACGCGACCGACGGGCAGCCTGCGGGCCATTCGCTCCGCAGCTGCATGATCGGCATGCGGCTCGTGCAGGAGCTCGGTCTCGACGCATCGACGCAAGCGGCCGCCTTCTACGGCCTGCTGATGAAGGACGCCGGCTGCTCGTCGAACTCGGCGGCGGTGTCGGCCCTCTACGGGGGCGATGACATCGCGCTCAAGCACGCGCTGCGCACGATCAACCAGTCCAAGCTCTCGGAGGCAGCCGGCTATCTGGTTCGGAACGTCAGTGGCGGGAAGAACCTGCTGCGCGTCGCGCGCACCGGCAAGGCGATGGCTCGGCAGATGACCGAGACGCGCTGCGAGCGCGGCGCGCAGATCGCCCAGATGCTCGAGCTGCCCGACGGCGCGGCCGCTGCGATCGGCTCCCTCGGCGAGCACTGGGACGGCAAGGGACACCCGATCGGGCTGGCCGGCGAGGAGATCCCATTGCTCGCCCGGATCTTCCAGCTCGCGCAGACCGCGGAAGTCTTCGTCCGCGATTTCGGCGTCGACGCGGCGTGCGAGATGGCGTCCACGAGAAGCGGGACCTGGTTCGACCCGGCCCTCGTCGAGCTGTTCCTCTCCCTTCGCAACGACCACGCGTTCTGGCAGTCGCTCGCCGAGGACGCGCTCGGCCCGGGGCTGGCCGCGCTCGAGCCGAACGACCGGCGGATCGTCGCCGACGACGCGCGGCTCGACCGGGTCGCCGAGGCATTCGCACTCGTGATCGACGCGAAGTCGCCGTACACGTACCGGCACTCGACCCGCGTCGCCGAGCTCGCGGTCGCCGCGGCGTCGGGCCTCGGCTTCGACGGCAACGCTCTCCGTGACCTACGTCGTGCCGGGCTGCTCCACGACATCGGCAAGCTCGCCGTCCCGAACTCGATTCTCGACAAGCCCGCCCGGCTCACGAGCGACGAACGCCGCCGCGTCGAACAGCATCCTCAGCTGTCGGAGCAGATCCTCCGGCGCGTCGGCAGGTTCGCGGACATCGCCGCGGTTGCAGGCGCGCATCACGAGAAGCTCGACGGCAGCGGCTACTGGCGCGGCGTGTCCGGCGACGCGATCCCGCTTCCGGCTCGCGTGCTGGCCGTCGCCGACGTCTACGAGGCACTGACCGCAGACCGCCCCTACCGCGGGGCACTCGAACCCGAGCAGGCACTCGCGATCCTCGCCGGCGACGTCGAGCAGGGAAAGCTCTGCGGCGACTCGATGGCCGCGCTCGAGACGTCGGTTCGCAGGCAGCCTCAGCTGCTCGCGGCTTGACCGAAGAGCTCACTATGAAATGAGCGCTATACCCCGGAGGCAGCGCCGCCGGTGAGGTCGTACACCCGCACCCCGCCGACAGTGGTGGACGCGAACGTCTGGGCGACCCAGGCGCTGATCGCGCTCGACGAGCCTCGGCCGCCGATGCCGCCACCCGCGAGGAAGTAGTGGATCTGGCCGGCCTGAACATCCGCCTCGAACTGGTCGAGCGTGGGTGCAGGATCGGTGCCGTTGAAGCCGCCGATCGCCATGATCGCGTCACCTGTCGCGATCTGAACTCCGGCCGCGGTGTTGGCGCCGATGGTTGCCGCGACCCAGCGGTAGCTCGCAGCGTTGGTCTTCAGCAGAGTCACGAGCGCCGGATTCGGCGTGGACGAGTTCAGCAGCCCGCCGAGACCCCCGCCAAAGCCACCGCCGCCGAAGCCACCGGGTCCGCCGCCACCGCCGAAGCCACGGCCGCTCGGCGCTCCGCCCGGCCCGAAGAAGCCCTGGCCGGGTGCTCCCTGCTGCCCGCCGCCGGGCGGGGTGAAGCCCCCACCGCCGAACCCGAACCGGCGACGCGGGCGCTGCCCTCCGAAGAAACCGGGTCCTCCACGGCCGAAGGCGCCCCCGCGACCGCCGAGCGTCGACGCGCCGGACGGCCCCGCGGTCGGAAGCGCGCCCGAATGCGCTGTCGAGGCTGTCTGCAGCGAGTAGGCCGCGGGCGCCGCGAGCGCGACGACGACTGACGCGACCGCGAGCGCCACGCCGGCGGCGGCTCCCCGGGCAGAGAGCCGTGGCGGCAGGACGAGCAGCACGGCGCCGGCGACGCCCGCGACGAGGATGACAGTACGAAGCCATGGCTCCCAGCTTGGCGTCCGGTCGAGGAGCTGGTGGGCCCACACGGCCGTCGCCCCGAGCGCGCCTGCAGCCACCAGGCGCGCCTCCAGCGAACTGCGGTCATGCCACGCCCAGACCGCCCCGATACCGACGAGCGCGCCGATCGCGGGACCAAGCACGACCAGGTAGTACGGATGAATGATGCCCTGCGCGAAGCTCAGCACGAGCCCGGTGACGACGAGCCAGGAGCCCCAGATGACCATGCCCGCCCGCCTTCCATCCGTGCGCGGGGCGCGCCGTCCGACCCACAACAGAGCGACCAGGAACACGAGCGCGGCCGGCAGCAGCCACGAGATCTGCGTACCCATCTCGGAACCGAACAGCCGGGTCATGCCGGTTGGCCCCCAGGCGCCGGGGCCGCCCTGGCCGCCTCCGCCGACGACGCTCCCCGTCTCGTTGCCGGTGATCCGGCCGAAGCCGTTGTAGCCGAAGATCAGGTTGAGGATGTTGTTGTCCTGCGAGCCGCCGATATACGGGCGGCTGGACGCCGGCCAGAGCGCGACGATCGCGACCCACCACCCGGCCGAGACGACGAGCGCGACGCCCGCCATGAGCAGCTGGGTCAGGCGACGCCGCAGCGGCGTCGGTGCGGCCATGAGGTACACGAGGGCGAAGCCCGGCACCACGGTCAGCGCCTGCAGCATCTTGGTGAGGAACGCCATCCCGATCAGCGCCGCGGCGAGGGCGAGCCAGCGGGTCGAGGCGTGCTCGACCGCGCGAGTGAGCGCGTAGGCGGCCGCAACGAGCAGCAAGGTGAGCAAGGCGTCGGGGTTGTTGAAGCGGAACATCAGGACCGCAACCGGGGTGAGCGCCAGCACGAGACCGGCCAGCAGCCCGGCCGCCGGCCCGAAGCGCCGGCGCACCGTCGCGTAGAGGAGGCCGACAGCCGCGACACCCTCGATCGCCTGCGGCACGAGCACGCTCCACGAGCTGAGGCCGAACACCCGAACCGACAGATCCATCACCCAGAGCGAGGCCGGCGGCTTGTCGACGGTGATGAAGTTCGACGAGTCGAACGAGCCGAAGAAGAACGCCTTCCAGCTCTTCCCGCCCGCCTGCACGGCGGCCGAGTAGAAGCCGTTCGCCCACCCGCTTTCCGACAAGCCGACGAGGTACAGCAGGGCGGCCGCGCCGAGCAGCCCGACGAGCGCAGGCCGCACCCACGCCGGGTCGCCGGTCCGGCCGCGCACGAGCGCGCGGGCCGACGGGACCCTCAGGAGCGACTCACCGGTCGCAGCACTCATCTACCGGCCGCCGCGCTCACAACACATTCCTCGAGACATAGCACGGTGACGGTTCCGGAACCACCTCGGAGCCGGATAAGTCGTACCTCGGAATCGGCTAATAAGGCGCGTAACGCCTGATGCCGTAGCCGGGTCTATGTCGCAACAGCTTGAACCGAAAGGAGCCGAATTGGCAGAAAAGGCAACGTTTGCAGCCGGGTGCTTCTGGGGTGTCGAGGCGATGTTCCGGCGACTGGAAGGTGTGACGGGGACACGCGTCGGCTTCACCGGCGGCACCGTCGCGAATCCCACGTATCGCCAGGTCTGTGGCCACCGGACGGGCCACGCCGAGGCGGTCGAGGTGACCTACGACCCCGAGCTCATCTCGTACGGGCAGCTGCTCGAGGCGTTCTGGTCGGGCCACAATCCGGCGAGCCGGAACCGGCAAGGCCTGAATATCGGGAGCCAGTACCGCTCTGCCGTCTTCACCCATTCCCCCGAGCAGGACGCAGCTGCGCGTGCGACATGCGAGCAGCAGCAGGCGCTCCTGCGGTGGCCGAGGAAGACGATCGCGACGCAGATCGAGCCGGCCGGCCCGTTCTACGAGGCTGAGGCCTATCACCAGCAGTACTTCGAGAAGTCGGGCCGGTCGCAGTGCACGGCGGCCCTGCAGAGCAATGCGTGAGAAGCGCAATGCCTGAGCGCCTGCTCGCGCGGATCGTGCTGCGCGGCCGCCGCGCGTTCGCGCTCAGCGCGACGCTCTGTCTGTTCGCCGTCGGCTGAACGATCGACCGCGCCCCCGTGCGGGGCGGCAGCGCAGTTACTCGGCTCGGCGGCCGCTCCGACGCGCGCGGTTGTGGCGGCCCTAGGAGCTGAGCCCGAAGGGGCTGCCCTCGGAGTCGCGGCAGATCGACCACCGCTCCCCGGGATGCACGACGCTGCCGCCGAGTTGCGTCACGCGCTCAACCGCGGCCGTCATGTCCGCGACGCGGAAGTAGGGCAGCGAAAAGCGGTCGCCAGGCCCCGTCCCCCGCTCGTGCAGGCCGAGTGCCGGCCCAGCGTCGTGCGTCTGCACTCCCGAGCCTTCGGCCGGCGTTCGCGTGTCGAGCGAGAGGTCGAGCAGGCCTTCCCAGAATCGCTTCGCTCTCGGCAGATCGTCTGCCGGAAACTCGATCAGGTCGATGGCCACCCCGGGGACCCTAGCGACTTGACGTTTTAGCGTTTGCTTGAATATCATCACGGGCATGCCACGAGTCCTCTCGAGCTCAGACGCGTTTCACGCGATCGCCGAAGGCAACCGGCGGAGCCTGCTCGACATCCTGCGCGAGGGCGAGCAGCCGGTCGGCGGCCTCGTCGCGGCCACCGGGCTTTCGTACTCGCTCGTCTCACAGCATCTCGGTGTGCTCCTGGACGCCGGGGTCGTCGCGAAGCGGCCGGAGGGACGCCACCGCGTCTACCAGCTCGACGCCGCGCCACTGCGGGGCGTGCACGACTGGACGGCCGAATACGAGAGCTTCTGGAGCGAGCGGCTGACACGCCTCCGCAAGAGACTCGAGCAATGAACCTCGATCTCGCGTTCGAGGAGCTGCTGCCCCATCCGGTCGAGGCAGTCTGGGACGCCCTGACGGATGCGCGCGCGATCTCGGACTGGCTGATGGCGACCGAGGACTTCCAGCCGCAGGTCGGCACGCGCTTCAGGCTGAAGACCCGGAACCTCGCGGCGGACGGCTGGGTCGATGCCGAGGTGCTGGAGCTCGATCCGCCGCGCCGCATGGTCTGGGCATGGTCGGTCGATCCCGACGCCCTGCCGACAACGGTCACCTTCGAGCTCACACCGGACGCCGGCGAAACCCGCCTCCGGCTGACGCACGTCGGCGAGATCGACGCCGACATCGGCGACCGCCTGACGAACGGCTGGCCGGGCAGGATCGAGGCGCTCGCACTCGCGGCAGCCTCGCCGCACGTCAACGCAGACCGAACCGAGGAGGGGCCAACGTGAGTGACGCGCAGATCGGGATGCGCCTCCCGGGCGAGAGCGACGAGTACCGCCTCGCGCGGACACGGCTGCTCGAGGCCGAGGTGCAGCTTCGCCGCCAGATCGAGGCAGTTGCTGCTGAACGGCGGCGCCTGCCGCTCGGCGGCGAGGTTCCGCTCGACTACACCTTCGAGGAGGCGCCCGGAGTGGACGTGGCGTTGTCCGAGCTGTTCGCGCCGGGTAAGGACACGCTGTTTCTCTACAGCTTCATGTTCCTGCCCGACGGTGACAGGCCGCTCGGGCGAGCCTGCCCATCGTGCACCTCGATCGTCGATTCGCTCGACGGTGCCGCACCGCATATCGCGCAGCGGGTGAACATCGCGGTCTCGGCGAAGGCCCCGATCGCGCAGTTCCGTGAGCACGCGGCCACGCGAGGTTGGCAGCACATCCGCCTGCTCTCTTCGGCCGCCTCGACGTACAACAAGGACTACGGCACCGAGACGCCGGAAGGCGGACAACTCCCCGTCGCAACGGTGTTCGTTCGCAGCGACGGGAAGATCCACCACTTCTGGAGCAGCGAGCTGTTCGCGGGGCCACGCGATCCCGGCGAGCACCCACGCCACGTCGACTTCATGTGGCCGGTGTGGTCGGTCTTCGATACCACACCCGACGGCCGCGGCACGGACTGGGAACTCCAGCTCTCCTACGACTGAGATGAGCGAAGCACGGCTCGAACGCCGCAGCGCCGCAATCCCCGCGTCGATCGTCGTCGCGCTGCTCGGCGCCGCCACCGTGTGCTGGTTCGCCGCCGCCCGGCGGATGAGCGGGATGGATATGGGGCCTGGTGGAGCGCTGGGCTCACTGGGGTTCTTCACGGCGACCTGGGTGACAATGATGGCCGCCATGATGCTGCCGTCGGCCGTGCCGGCGGTGCTGTCGTTCGACCGGCTCAGGCTGCGCCGGTTGGCGGCGGGCCTCGGGTCGGCGCTGCTCTTCGCGGCGAGCTATCTCGGCGTCTGGACGCTGGTCGGAATCGCCGCGTACGGCGCCTACCGGGCGGTTGCTGCCGCGCACCTCGGCTTCCTCGCGTGGGACCGCGGCGGCCGCTACGTCGCAGCCGGCGCGGTCGCAGCCGCCGGCCTCTACGAGGTCACCTCGTTGAAGCGCACCTGCCTGCGACGGTGCCGTGCGGGCGCCGATCGCGCGACGACACCGCTGCAGGCGGGGCTTCGCTACGCCTGCAATTGCGTCGGCTGCAGCGCCGGACTGATGGTCGTGTTGTTCGCGGTCGGAGTGATGAGCTTCCTCTGGATGGCGCTCGTTACGGTGCTCGTCTTCGCCCAGAAGGTGCCGAGGCAGGGTGCCCGGCTCGTTGTGCCGGTCGCCTTGCTGCTGGTCGGGCTGGGTCTCTGGATCGCACTTGCGCCGGGCTCGGTGCCCGGTCTCACACTGCCGATGTAGCGGTCCTCCAGCCCTCGGCGTACGTCGTGCGGGCGACCTCCGAGTACGGGCACGGGCTGACGATCGCGCGAATGTCGACACTGCACGTGCCGCTCGACGACCGGCTTCGCCGAGCCGCCGTTCTCCTCGCCCCAGACGAGCGTGACCTCGGCGCCGAACTCGACGTCGGCGTCGACGACCGCCAGGGAGAGCATCGAGCGCTCGTTGTAGCTGTAGCCCGAGAACGTCGAGACGCCGATCAGGTCGTCGCCGTGCAGCACCTTGTCGTTCGGCCACGTCGAGTAGTTCGACAGGGGCAGATCGATGTACTTGGCGGCATCGCCCTTCGCGAACAGTGAACCCATCGCACGCGCCACGTCCTCCCCGTTCCACGCCAGCGTGACCTTCCGCCGCTGCGGCGATCTCGGCCAGCTGCTCGAGCGCCTCGCGGCCGACGAAGTCGTGGTCGAACTTCACGAACGGCCCGTAGCCGAGATCCCACGGCGTCAGGTAGTAGTCCGAGATGTCGTCCGAGTAGAAGCTTCCGCCGAGCGAGCCGGTCGCCTCGTAGCCGTTCGCCGGCAGCCACTCGCGGTACGCACTTCAGCTCGTCGCCGGTGAAGATCGCCGGCAGCGGGCACGGGATCCAGCCCGACTCGAGCGTGTTGGTCGCGTAGACGCGCGAGCCCACCTGGCGCAGTCCGAAGTCGGCGCCCGCCTCGACGAGCGCGGCGCGGACGTCCTCGCCCTCCTCCCACGGCCCGAAGAGCTCCAGTCCCGGGCGCCCCGGACATGCCGTGGTGCAGCGCGCGCACGCGATGGCCGGCGATGGTCAGCTCGCCGAGGTTGAAGAACTTGATCTCCGGCAGCGACCCCCCGTTCGCCTTCGTCAACACATCGAGTGCGGTGGGGCCCTGAACCTGGAAGCGGTAGAGCTCCCGGCGGCCCGTCGGGTTGACGGCCGTCCGCTCGTCGCGGTCGAGTTGGACGTCGTAGTCGCCCGTCTCGGCGTGGAACTGCACCCAGTTGTGCGCCGAGGGCCGCCCGACGAGCCGGACGCGGTTCTCGTCGAGGAAGAACAGGATCGCGTCGCCGATCACGTAGCCGTCGGGGGTGCACGCGACGAACTGCTTGGCCCTGCCGGGCGCGAAGTTCTTGAAGGTGTTGACGCCGAGATCGGAGAGCAGCCTGACCACGTCGGGGCCCTCGATCGTCAGGTCGGTCATGTGATGCGACTGGTCGAAGAGAGCCGACGTCTCGCGCCAACCGACCTGCTCGTCGCGCCAGTTCGTGAACTCGGCCGGAACCTTCGGATACACGTACGGCCCGATCTGCGAGTTGCGGGCGAGTTCGACCGGACTGCCGACCGCCTGCAGAACGTCCTCCAAGCTGCGCTTACTCATCTCCGAAACGCCTCCTCATGCACGATTGGACTTGCCGGTTTCAACCGCGCGACGGCGCGCAAGAGCGAGGCGCCGCGAAGCTCGTCGAGCGCCGATCCGTCGTCCAGCACGAACCGGAGATTCAACAGCGCGAGGCGAGCGTGCTCGCGCCCCATGTCCTGCGCACGCGTGCCCTGACCGTCCCGGATCGCCTCGATCAATCCGCGGTGGTGGTGCTGCGCGACCACCAGGATCTCGCGCGAGCGGGGCAGCAGCGCCTGCGACGAAAGCAGGGCGCCGGGCGAGGCAAACGGGAGGACGTAGACGTTCGCGATCGACCGTGCCAGCGTCGGGCTCTTCGCGAGGGCGACAAGTCCCGCGTGGTAGGCGTCGTTCAGCTCGACGTACCGGACGAACGATTCCGGCGAGAGATCCTGGACGACGGCCTCGAGCTCCTCGACCAGCCGCACGAGCGGCGCGAGCTCGAGCTGCGACCCGAGCCGCTCGGCCGCGAACCGCGCCGCCGTCCCCTCGAGCACGCCCCGCAATTCAATCGCGTCGGCCACGTCGGACTGCGTGAAGCTGCGGACGACGAATCCGCCGCTCGCCAGTGGTTCGAGCAACCCCTCGTGCGCGAGCGTCGTCAGAGCGATCCGGAGCGGCGTCCGTGAGACTCCAAGGCGCTCAGCGAGTGCGACCTCGGACACCCGCTCACCTCGGATCAGGGCACCCTCGAACACGAGCTCCCGCACGCCCAGAGTCGCCTTGGTCGTCTGCGAGCGTGCGGTAGCCGACATTCGGAAGAGCATACAGCGGTGGTCTTGCTGCATGCAATTCATCGAGATTCCGGGCGGTATTTGCCGAAAATGGCACAGATTGCACGCAATCTGCATGCCTAAAAAGCGCTCGGCTTCGTCGACAGCGATCATTCGCTCCCCGTGCTCGAGATCCCCACACCCCATGGCGTCGCAGGCGCCCACGTGACTCCGGTCGATACGGCGCGGGCCGCGATCGTTCTCGGCCACGGCGCCGGAGGCGGCATCTCGGCGCCGGATCTGACCGCCGCTGCAGCCGCCGCTCACGCTGAAGGGCTCACCGTCGTCCTGGTCGAGCAGCCGTACCGCGTGGCGGGCCGGCGGGCTCCCGCTCCGGCGCATCAGCTCGACGCCTCCTGGCTCGCCGTGATCGCGGCCCTGCGCGACAAGGATCTGCGCGGACTGCCGCTGATAGCGGGCGGGCGGTCGTCGGGTGCCCGCGTCGCCTGCCGGACCGCCGAGGCGGCCGGGGCTGACGGAGTGCTGTGCTTGGCGTTTCCGCTCCGGCCGCCGCGCCGGCCGGAGGCGACACCTGCGGCGAGCCGGCAATCCGAGCTCGACGCCGTGACGCTGCCTACGCTGGTCGTGCAGGGAGCGCGTGACCCGTTCGGGATGCCCCTCGCAGGCAAGCTCCGAACCGTGATCGAGGTCACCGGCGACCACAGTCTCCGCACCGACCGGGCGGCGGTCTCCGCCGCGGTCGCCACGTGGCTGCGCGAGCTCCTCGCGCGCACCTGACCCCGCTTGACGGTCATCTGTCCGACCCGTACCGTCGCCGGGGTGCCGGCCCCTGTCACCCGGATCAGCCAGGCCTATGCCGACCGGGTCGAGGTTCGCGGAATCGACCTCTGCGATGACGTCATGGGGCGGCTGAGCTTCACCGAGTACTTCCATCTCCTGCTGACCGGCGTCGAGCCGACCGCCGACCAGCGGTACTTCCTCGATCTGCTGCTCGTCGCGATCGCCGAGCACGGGCTGATGCCGACGAACGTCGCCGCACGGATGACGCTCGCGGCCGATCCCGGTCGCTCCAGGGGGCGGTCGCGGCGGGCATCCTCGGGTGCGGACCGGTGCTGCTCGGTACCGCCGAGGCTGTGCGCCGAGCTGCTCGAGGAGGCACGAGGCCAGGGTCGTCGCCGGTGCGATGTCCCGGCTACGGCGGCGCTCGACCTGGCCGCGCGACGATTCATGCCTCAGGTGCCAGGCTGCCCGGGTTCGGTCACCCTGTCCACCGCCCGCTCGACCCGCGCGCCGAGCGGATCCTGGAGCTCGCGGACGCCCGCGGCGTGAGCGGGCCCACGTCGCGCTCGCAGCGCTCCTTCCGCACGCCGCGGCGGCGGAGCTGGGGCAGGCCGCTCACCATGAACGTCTCGATGCCGATCGCCGCCGTGCTGCTCGACCTCGGCTTCCCGCCTCGCCTGTGAAGGCGGTTCCCGATCCTGGCCCGCACCGCCGGCCTGCTCGCGCATCTTGCAGAGGAGCAGCAGAACCGCTCGGCTTCACTGCGCGGCCGCGGCGCCGAGGAGGCGGTCGAGTACGAGCGCGGGCCTGCCACCCCGGCCGCTGATGCTCGGCCCGGCGTCGAGACCCGGCCATGGCCGGAGCAGCTCAGGCCCTCGACGACGCGAGTACCGCGAGCAGCTCGCCTATCTGTTCTCCCGCTCGGCGTTCTATCGCGAGAAGCTGACGCGTGGCCGGCGTCGCGTCCGCGCGCGCCGCCGGTGGCCTCGCCGACATCGGCGGGCTGCCGCTCACCGAGAAGCACGAGCTCAAGGCGACGTGCACCCCCGAGAACCCGGTCGGCGCGCATCTCTGCGGGGCCCGCTCGGAGATCGTCCGGATCTACTCGACGAGCGGGACGACGGGCGCGCCGAGCTACATCCCGCTGACGGCGCAGGATCTGGAGAACTGGGTCACCGGCTCCGCGCGCAGCTACGCCGCCTCCGGCGTGTTCCCCGGCGAGCGGATCGTTTCCACGTACAACGCCGGGCCGTTCGTGGCCGGCGCCGCGCTCGCCGCGTTCGACCGGGCCGGCCTCTGCCACATCCCGGTCGGAACCGGCAACACCGAGCGGCTGTTGCTGGCGATCGAGCTCCTGAAGCCCGAGGCAGCGGTGCTCACGCCGTCCTACGCCGCCTACCTGATCGAATGGGCGGCCGAACGGGGCTCGACCTCCGGCGCTCGAGCATCAGGCGCGTCCTTGTCGCGGGCGAGCCCGGCGGCGGGGAGGCGGCGTTCCGCGCGAGCCTCGAGGACGGCTGGGGTGCGACCGTGACCGAGGCCATGGGCATCGGCGACATCGGCCCGTCACTCTGGGGCGAGTGCGAAGAGCAGGACGGCATGCACCTTGGCGCACGCGGCTTCGTCCACGCCGAGCTGATCGACCCCGACTCGGGGACCGCCCTCGACTCGACGACGGCGCAACGGGCGAACTCGTGCTGACCCATCTGCGGCATCGTGCGGCGCCGCTGCTGCGCTTCCGCACCCGCGACCACGTCGAGGTTCGGGCAACACCGTGCAAATGCGGCCGCACCGGACCGCGGGTGCGATGCATCGGACGCACCGACGACATGCTGATCGTCCGCGGGGTGAACGTCTTTCCCTCGGCCCTCCGCGAGGTCGTGACCTCGTTCGCACCCGAAGTCAGCGGCCACATCCTCGTCAGGCCCGAGCTTCCCGGCGTCAAACAGGAGCCACCGGTGCCGGTGAGCGTAGAGTTCGCGGCCGGCGTCGCGCCGGCACCGGCGCTCGCTGACGCGATCAGGGAGAAGCTGCGCAGCGCACTGGTCGTCCAGATGCGCGTCGATCTCGTTCCCTGGGGCAGCCTGCAGCGGAGCGAGTACAAGTCGAAGCTCGTCGAGCGCGACTAGGTCCGAAACACCCACGCCGCCCCTGTTCCGAAGTCGACATCGCCACGGGCCGCCGATGAGCGCGGTGCTGCCACCGCCGACAGGGCGATGGTCCACCCGAAGTCCCCAGACCGGCCTCGCCGTTCTGCCGATCAGTCGGTTTCGCTGCCGCGTCCACGTCGAGCCCGAGCGCGTGAACTCCCACCGGCGCCGCCCCCGTCATCGTTGCCGCGGTGTCGAAACGGCGCGCCGATCAAGCACTGCGCCATCCACCGACAGCGCCACGCCCGCACCCGAACCCGCCGTGCCCCGGTCTCGTCGGCGGCCAGCATCTTCCGCTGCTGGCCCACACCGTGCCCGAACGCGTGAAGACCCACGCCGCCCCCGCGTCGTGGCAGAGTCGCGAACGGGCCGCCGACCAGCGCGGTGTTGCCGTCCGCCGACAGCGCCACGCTGTACCCGAACTCCGCCGAGCCGCCGATTTCGTTCAGCCTGTCCTGCTCCGACCCAGCCGAGCCCGAACGCGTGAACACCCACGCCGCCCCCGCCTCGATGTATCGTCGCCATCGAAGCCGCCGATCACGCCGTGCTCCCATCCGCCGACATCGCCACGCTCGAGCCGAACTCCGCCTCGCCGCCGCTCTCCGCCGCCGCTGCCGCGAACTCCCGCCGCTCGCGTCCAACGTCGCGCCCGACCGCGTGAACACCCACGCCGCCCCCGCATCCGTATCGACGTTGTCGCCGGGGCCGCCGATCAAGGCCGTGTCCCGTCCGCCGACAATGCCACGCTCGCGCCGAAAGCACCGCCTCGTCGGGCGCGCTGCTCTCGCCCCGGCCTTTGAGCTCTCTGCCCTGCTGTGTCCATTGGAGCCCGAGCGCGTGAACACCCACGCCGCCGCCCACCTCCGCGCCGTTTCCGTCGGGGCCGCCGATCAGTGCGGTGTTCCCGTCCGCCGACAGCGCCACGCTGGAGCCGAACTCGACGGGCCGCGTTCTCGTCAGCCGCTGCCGACCATCTTCGGCCCTGCTCGGCCCAGCCGGAGCCCGACCGCGTGAACACCCAGGCCGCCCCCGCATCGAGTCGTCGCCGGGGCCGCCGATCAGGGCGGTGTTCCCGCCGGAGGAGAGCGCCACGCTGAAGCCGAACTCGTTCGGCTCGCCGCTGAGTGTCTCGCCGCTGCCCGCGAGCTTCTTCCCCTCCTGTTGCCAACGGGAGGCGGAACGCGTGAACACCCAGGCCGCCCCGGCGCCGCCGCTCGTCGGGTTTCCCCGGTCGTACGGGCCGCCGAACAGGCCGGTGCTCCCATCGGCCGACAGCGCAACGCAAGCACCGAAGTTGGCGGTGCCGACCTCGCCGCTGTCGGTCAGCCTCGGTCCCTGCTGGTGCCAGGTGCCGCCGGAGCGCGTGAACACCCACGCCGCTCCGACCAGGCGACTGCGTGAGAGACCGCCGACCACCGCGGTTTTGCCGTCGGATGAGAGCGCGACGCTGAAGCCGAAGCTGTCGGTGCCGCCGCCGCCCGCCAGCTTCTTGCCCTCCTGGCGCCAGGTGGAGCCTGAGCGCGTGAACAGCCACGCCCCGCCGGTATCGACGTCGGCGACACCGTACGGGCCGCCGACGAGGGCGGTGTCGCCATCGCCCGACAGCGCCACGGACATGCCGAACCAGCCGTCGCGGCTCTCCCCCTGGCCGGTCATCTTCGACCCCTGCTGGGCCCAGGCATTGCCCACACGTGTGAACACCCAGGCCGCTCCGGCGTTGTCGTGATCGAACGGGCCGCCGATCAGAGCAGTGTTGCCGTCGGCCGAGAGCGCAACGCTGGAGCCGAAACCGGCCGTGCCGGCCTCGCCGCGGCCGGTGAGCTTGCTCCCCTGCTGTGTCCAGCGGCCTCCCGAACGGGTGTAGATCCACGCCGCGCCGACGTCGCCGTTGTTGTCGACGCCGCCGATCAGGGCGGTGTCGCCGTCGGCCGAGAGCGCGACACTCACCCCGAAGTTGGCGACGGGCGTCCCGCCGCGGCCGGTCAGGTCCTTCCCCTGCTGTTTCCACACCGAGCCCGACCGTGTGAATACCCATGCGGCCCCACGGCCGCACTGCTCACAACTCGGCCCTCCGATCAGCGCCGTATTCCCGTCTGCGGACAGCGCCACGCTTTGGCCGAACAGGCCGTCGTCGCTCTCGCGGCTGACGGTGAGCTTCTTGCCCTGCTGACGCCAGGTCGAACCGGACCGGGTGAACACCCACACCGCCCCGGCGGGGTTGTCATACGGCCCGCCGATCAGGGCCGTGTCGCCGTTGGCCGAGATAGCGACGCTCGTGCCGAATTCGGCGGTGCCCCGCCTGCCGCTACCGGTCAGCTCGAGGCCCGGTTGGCGAAACACCCGCCGCGCCGCCGACTGCAGCGCAAGCAGCGGGGACGAAGTCGCATGCTCGGAAGCACGCGCCGCAGGGTTCCCCACGCCATCACCGAGCACCAGCACCGACGCGGCCAGCGCGACCGGCACGAGCCGGCGCCCGGGATGACCGGCGAGCATCCTCACACGTCGATCAGGCTTTCTGGGCCGCTCGGACGGTCAGATAGGTCGGCCCCAGGCGCGAGCAGGCTCGAAACGGGAATGGAACGAGCTTGGCAGTGGTCTGGTTCGGCGGGTAGACGCGCAAACCCGCCGCCGTCACCTGGCGGCACCTGGAGGCAGGGAAGTTGTCGGCGTCAACGATGCGCAGCAAGACCGCCGCGGTCGCACCAGGCGCAAGGGCGAGCAGAGGACTGGGCTGCGCGCGGTCGCGCCCCGCCGCGGCGCCGAGCTGGTGGCCGGCGAGGTTGACGGCGGAAACTCCGGGGTACCCACTGATCGAGCACGCGTGGCCGGAGAGATTGGTCAGCTCGAGGTGGTAGTAGCTGCTCCCCGCAGCCCCATCGCCTTGCGTGTTCAGCCAGATGACGAGGCCGGACGTCGCACAAACCGGCATGGCCGCGGTGACGGCCGCTCGTGTCTCTGCAACCACGCCCGAGGTCGCCGTCGCGACGACTGCCAAAGCCATCAAGGCTGCTCTCCGCCACCCTCTGGAAATCCCCCTACGGGTCAATGCCGTCCTCCTCGTATCGATCGGCGCCAAGCCCACCACAACTGACGGACAACAACAACGAGCCGGAGTATCGGACGCGCCGGTAAACGAGCAGTGATTGTCCGGTTAAGACCTCGCCGGGGCGCCCGGTAGTCTGACCCTCGTGGTCGGCAACGGCCAGTCAGGACTCCCCTGGCGGCGTCCGCGACACGAGGTGTTGCTGCTGCTGCTGGTCGCGGCTGCCGTTCTGTCGCCGGTCTACGTCATCAGCCCACAGGATGTGTCTCGGCTCTGCCTGACCCGGTCGCTCGTCCATAGCCGGTTGAGCGCCGACGACTGCCTCGACACGACGCTCGCGTACGACAAGTCGACCTACCACGGCCACCTGTACTCGGACAAGGCGCCCGGCATGTCGGTGCTCGAGATTCCGGCTGCGGAGGCGCTGCAGATCCCCCTGCCGGTGCAGTGGCCGTGGGAGTATTTGAGCCTCTGGGTGATCCGCCTCTGCACGAGCGGACTCGCATTCCTGGCCTGCGCGTTCATGGTCGGACGGATCGCCGAAGGCTTACGACCGGGCTTCGGCGGCCCTGCGCTGGTGGCGTTCTCCCTGGGCACGCTGATCGCACCGTTCGCCGTGTCGAACTTCGAGCATGTTCCGTCCGCCGCGCTCGGCTTCGGCGCCTTCGTGCTCGCGTGGCGCCGCAATCCCCTGCTCGCCGGGCTCGCGGCGGGTGCCGCATTGACCGTGGACTACGAGGCCGGACTGGCTCTCGTCGTCGTCGGGGCGTACGTCGCCTTGCAGGGGCCCTGGCCCGTCTTCCACTACATCCGCGGCGTGCTGCCCGGAGCAGCGCTGCTCTGGACCTACAACTGGATGGCGTTCGGGGCCCCGTGGCGCCTGTCGTACCACTATCTGGCGAACGGCTACGCGCAGCAGCAGAAGACGGGCTTGCTGGGTGTCGGCGTACCGACACTCCACGGTGTACGCGAGGTCTTCGTAGGCAGTGGCGGCCTGCTGGTCATCTCGCCCGTGCTCGTCGCAGCCGCGGCCGGATTGGTCATGCTCGCCCGCGAACACCGGGCGGAGGCGATCGTCTGCTGCGTGATCAGCGCGGGCCTCGTGCTCGCCGACTGCGGGTACTTCCTGCCCTACGGCGGCCTCTCGCCTGGCCCCCGGTTCGTCATCCCCGCGTTGCCCTTCCTGGCTGTCGGCCTCGGCCCCGCCTTCGCACGCCTGCCCCGAACGACCTTTGCTCTGACCGTCCTGTCGGTCGTCCCGATGATCGGCTTGACCCTCACCTGGGCGAACGGCCCACACGACCGCGAGACAATCTGGGGAGAACTGGCGCGCGTCCCCGTTCAGCTCGGATCGTCACGCTTCAGGCACAACCTGGCAGCGAACGCGTTCGACTGGTTGGGTGTGAGCCGGATCTACGGGGCGACGGCGGTCGGCCTTGCGGCCATCGCTGCTCTTGCCCTCACGTTCGCCGCGGTCAGGAGGCCGGCGGAACGGGCCGGATGAGCAGAGGCACCAGGCAGGCGCCTCCGATCACGATCGCGTCGATCGTCCGGTACGACGAGCCGTACAGGTGATAAGTCAGGGGATTCGTCGAGATCCAGTTGATCAGGACGAGGCCGACGAAGCTGAGCGCGAGCCACACCGTTGAGAAGATCGCCAGGCGCCAGCGGCCGAGCACCACTGCACCGGCCAGGCCGACCGCGACGAGCGCAACGACGAAGCTCCACCGGCCGAGGTCGGCGATCTGGGCAAGCAGTTCGTGGGCAGAGGGCCACACGCGATCCGAATGCGCGCTGAGATAGCTCGGGTCGAACAGGTTGGAGATCGAGTACTCGGCGATCTTCACGTGGTGGATCGCGATCCAGGCCCGCCAGGGAATATCCGGCACGGCGGCTGCGGCTGCGGCGATCGCCAGAGGCCGGAGCCGAGCACGGCCGCAGACCGCCGCGGCCGACGCGACTACGGCCAGCCCGAACATCTCGCCCTCGTTCTTCGTCAATGCCCCCGCCGCGAGAAACAAGGCGCCGAGGGCGAGCGCCGAGCGTTCGTCGGTCGAGATCCAGACGCCGAGCGCGACCACGCCGAGCGCGACGAACGTCGCCACCGGAACGTCCGCGTAGTTCGTCTGCAGCTGGTCGAAGAAGGTCGGCGCCGTCAACACCGCGAGCAGTGTCAGCCCGAGCAGCGCGGGCGAGGAGTAGGCCCGGAGCAGCCCCCACCCGCCGAGCACGAAGGCGATCGCGAACCCGAGCAGCTGCACGTGCAGGAGCGTGCCGTCGTACCTTCCGATCACGTGCGCGTCGAGCGCCTGCACGGCAGGCAGCAGGAGCGGATGCTGGAGTGCGGGGTACTGCGGTGCGGTGAAGATCGGGGAGACCGGATGCCCGAAGTCGTACAGCGCCTTCGCCCGTAGACCCCAGATCTGCCAGGCGTCGTTGTCGGAGAGGGGCTTCACGACGAGCAGGCGGCCCGCCTCGACGAGGAACACCGTGGCGGCGGCCAGCGCGAGCCAGCCGACGACGGGCAACTGTGCGGGTCGGCGAAGGGCCGTCAGGGAGAGGCGTACACCGGCGCGCCGTGCCCCGAGCACGAGGGCCAGAACGGTGCTCGCCGCGAGACTCGGCCAGCCGATCGGCACGTCGAACACCACCAGCGTCGCCGAGAGGATGCCGGCGGCGGCGAGGCCGACCGGGTACGCGAGTGCAACTCGCCGAAGCACATCCTTCGGGGTTCGCGCAACCCCGAGAAGCGGCAGGAGTCCGACGCCGGTCAGGAACATGCAGACGTTCGCGGCCGCAATCTCGACGACGGACGTGTTCATCGGATCCGTGACACGAAGATCGGCTGCTTCCCGACCTGCACCTGCGTGACGAAATGCGTGTGCAGGCGCGTCGGGTCGTCGAAGAACGTCACGACGACGTTGGCCTTGGCCAGGCTCGAGACCTGGACGGCCGGCATGAGGTAGTAGCGGCCCGCCGCGGCGACGGCCTGAGGCAGCGTCAGGAAGGCGCCGAGCCCGCTCGGCATCACCTGGTAATAGACCCGGTCGCCGCGTCCGACGTAGTCCGCGTAGAAGTCGAACACGTCGGGTGGCAGCGTCAGCTGCGTCAAGAACTCGTGCTGCCGCTCGAGCGGGGTGAGGGCGGCGTCCGTCTTCTGCGCGGCGACCAGCTTGTGCCAGACATGCCGCCCCGAATGCCAGCAGGATGCGGCCGCAAGCACGATGGCGACCAGCGAGACCAGCGACCCGCGCCAGCGGCCGCGCCTGGCCGGGAAAGCCTCCTGGACGTAGTTGCCAAGAGTCCGCACGTCTTCAGACTAACGGCCGCCTCCGCCGCCTTCAGCGCAGGTCTTTGTTCGACTCCATGTCGAACCACATGGCGAAGAGCGTGAACTGACTGCCCGAGATCAGCAGCAGCGCGACCAGGACGATCGTCGCCGGAGTGATGTGGTTGCCCGACAAGCGAAACACGGTCTCGACGATCCCGAGCACCAGGCCGACGGTGGTCATCAGGAAGCCGAGGAGATAGAAGAAGACGAGCGGGTGGAAGTCGCGGATCACGTACTTCTCGCGCAGCCGCCAGAAGAACCCCTTCCAGAGCAGCCACGAGATGCGCGGGACGACCTTGCGGATCTTGATTCCCGAGCGTTCGCCGACGCCGTAGATCGGGCGGGACGGAACGTCGCGCACCTTCGCGTTCCAGACATTCAGGTGCACGAGCATGTCGTTGGGGAAGCCGTACGAGCGATAGATGCGGTCGAGGTCGAGCAACTCGAGCATCCGGCGGGAGATGACCGTGTAGCCCGCCTGGGAGTCGGCCACGTGCCAGTAACCCGATGCGATCTTCGTGAACAGGCTGAGCGTCGCGTTCCCGAGGTAGCGGCTGTGAGGGATCTCGGCCCACGCCCGCCCGGTGAAGAGGCGGTTCGCCTTCGCGTAGTCGAGCTCGCCGCGGACGACCGGTAGCGCCATCTCCTCGAGCTCGTCGGGATCCATCTGGTTGTCGGCCGCCATCACCGCCGTCGCGTCCATGCCGAGCGCCAGGGCTCGCTTGTACCCGGTCACGATCGCGGCGCCCACGCCCAGATTGCGCTCGTGGCTCACGACTTCGACCCGGGGATCCTCGACGGCGCGGGCCCGCGCGACGGTCGCGTCGGTCGAGCCGTCGTCGACGACGACGATCCGGTCGACGAAGCCCGGGATGCCCTCCAGCGTGGCGCCGACGAGGTCCTCCTCGTTGAGCGCGGGCACGACGACCGCGACCGTGCGACCCTCGAGCACCGGACAGGCCCCTTTACGCGACCGCGACGGTGCGCTTCGCGCGACCGTCTGCAACAACTGCGGCGATGGCGCCGAGCAGCAGGCCGATCAAGGCGCCGATGATGAGCGACGTGCTGCGCGAACGGGCGGTCGACTTCTCGGAGACCGCCTTCGTGATCACCTTCGCACTCTCGACGTTCCGCGAGAAGGCCAACTGCTGCTGCGTCGACGCCTTCTGATCGTTGAGATTCCCCTGGCGCTGCTCGGCGTTGTCGATCTGACTGACCAGGACGAGCTCGTTCAGCGCGTCGAGGTGTGAGACTTTCAGCGCGCGATTCAACCCGGCGAGCCGGGTCGCGATCGACGCGAGCTGCGCATCGGTGGTGGCCAGCACTTGCACGTACGTCGCAATCTTTGTGCCGACGTATGGCGCCGTCGTCTTTGCGACCACAATCGCCGCCAGCGCGTTCGCCGCCTTGGCGATTTTCGACGACACCTTCCCTTGCACCGTCAGCGAGATCAGCGGCGCCGCGCGGACACCCGCACCCGTGGCGGTGCCGACCGTGGCGATCGAGACGTTGCCGCGCAGCGCTCCCGGATGCATGCCCGCGATGTGCGCGGCGGCGTCCTGAGCAGCGGCCGAGCTGGTGATCTGCGATACGGCGCGCGGGTTCTGGCCGAAGCCCTGCAGCACCACGCCGCCGGGCGAAACGGGCTGGCCGAGCGAGATCAGCGACGACGCCTTGTAGAGGCTGCCGCTGCCGCCGAACGAGAACAGGACACCGATCACCGCGCCGGCGATCAGGCCGGCAGCGAGAAGCCACCACCGCGTGCGCAGCGCGCTGCGCCAGCGGGCGAGGTCGATCTCGCGTTCCGCGTCGAGGTTCGACTGGGGCGCGGACATCCGGCGGCGACTCTACCCGACGCGGCCGGCAACGGCTGCGTCGCGTGCCCACTCCCACTGGGCTTCTAGGCCTTCGCGGAGCGAGACCTTCGGCTCCCAGCCGAGGTCGGCCCGGATCCGCGTCGTGTCGGCGCTCGTGCGGCGCTGGTCGCCCGGAACCGCCTCGCGGGCGCGCAGGTCGAGCTGCTTGCCTGCAATCTCTTCGAACAGCGCGATCGTCTCGTTCATCGAGGCCTCGAGTGCCCCGCCGACGTTGTACGTGCCGCTGCCACGCTCCATCGCGGCGATCGTCCCGTCGACGACGTCGCCGACATACGTCCAGCCGCGCGACTGCGCTCCGTCGCCGTACAGCTCGAACGTGCCGCCGGTCGCGAGGGCGAAGGCAATCCGCGTGAATGCCATGTCGGGCCGCTGCCTCGGGCCGAACGCGTTGAAGTAGCGAAGCACCACGCAGTCGAGGCCGAACTCGCGCGCATACGCCGCCGCGAGCTGCTCGCACCCGAGCTTGGTGATCCCGTACGGCGAGAGCGGGCTCGGCAGCGTGTCCTCGGACGTCGGGTACCGCTCGGCGGCGCCGTAGATCGACGACGACGACGCAAAGACGACCTTGACGCCGTCCCGCACCGCAGCCTCGAAGACGCGCTGGGACGCGAGCAGGTTGCGGCGCAGATAGGTCGCGAAGACGTCGCCGAAGCTGCGCACGCCGGGCTGCCCGGCGAGGTGGAACACCCCGTCGGAGCCCGAGAAGTCGAAAGCGTCCTCGGCCAGGTCGACGCGGTGCACCTCGATGCCGAGGCCGGCGAGCGTGCGCGCGTTGCTCTCCTTCAACGCCGGGTCGTAGTAGTCGGTGAAGCAGTCGAGCCCCACGACGTCGTGGCCGGATGCGCGAAGCGACGCGGCAAGGTGCGACCCGATGAACCCGGCTGCGCCGGTGACGACGTACCGCATCGGGTCCGGAGGGTAGCGGGTGGCGGTTCCTATTTATGGGCGAGGGCGTACAGCCGCGCGTAGCCCACGAGGTAGAGCTGCTTCGCGTCAGCCACGACCGGCGAGTACTTGCCGTCGGGGAACGACCACACCTCATGCCCCGTCAGGGCATTCAACCCGTACGTCGTGCCCGCCAGCGTTGCGAAGTAGACCCGGCCGCCGACGATCGACGGTGACCCGGAGATCGGCCCGTTCGCGTGGAACTGCCAGAGAATCCGGCCGGTCGCCGCGTCGAAGCAGAAGAACGAATGCGAGTACGACCCGGCGTACACCCGGTCGTGCCAGACGGCGGTCGACGAGTACACGTATCCGCCCGTGGACGTCGACCAGCGCAGGTCGCCGCTCGCGGCGCCGAAGGAGTAGACCTTGCCGTCGGTCGCGCCGACGTACACCCGGCCGTAGGCGACCGACGGCGTGGCGTAGAAGCGGCCGGTGCTGCCGAAGCGGGGCTGAGCGCTTGCCTCCCAGCGGATCTTCCCGTCCGCGGCGTTCAGCGCGTAGACGTGGCTCGCATAGTCGGCGGCATAGACGGAGTGGCCGACCACCGCGACCCCGCCCTTGACCTCGCCACGCAGCTGGGCCGTCCACCACAGCTTGCCCGTGCGCTCGGCGAAGGCATACACGCGCCCGCTCCAGTCACCGACGTAGACGACACCGCGCACGACCGCCGGGCTGGTCTCGGACGGGCCGATCGTCTTCCGCCACGCGATCGTGCCCGAGCCTGCGTTGAACGCGATCAGCTCCCCGGTCAGGGCCGAGCTGTAGGGACGGTTGCACGGCGGCGTGTTGAGGAACACCTGGAAGACGAGGTGACGGTCGACCGCCGGCGACGCAGCCTGGCAGCGGTGCGACTTGTAGCTCCATGCCTTGAGGCCGTTCTGCTTGCCGATCGCGAACATCACCCCGGCGTTGTTCGCGAAGTAGAGGCGGCCATACGCGACTGCCGGCGGGAACTCGATCAGGCTTTGCGCGCGGAACATCCACTTGCGCGTGAACGGGGGCGCCGGCGCCGGACCGATCGACGCGCGCAGGCGCTCCGGGTCGTGGCCGTACATCGGCCAGGCGACGTCCGGCTCCTTCGGCGCGACAGGCACCGTCTCGGTCGGGACGAACTCGACGGTCGACGAGCCCTGGACGTCGCGCGAAGCATGCTTCACATGGAGGTAATAGGCCCCGCCGGCACCGAGTGCGACAAGCACCAGCAGCGCGACCACGACCAGGGCCGCGCGCTTCACGCTCCTTCGGGAACGGCCTCCGCCGCATCGCCGAGCGGCTCGTACGTGCCGTCGCCGACCTCACGCAGGACGACCTGCGAGAAGAACCGCGTCATCACGACACCTTCCCGGAAGTCGCCGAGTCGCGGCTCGGGGCGTTCGCCGTTCGCGAGGGCCAGTGCCAGCTCGGGATAGCGCGAGCCGGCGGCTGTCGGCAGTGGGAACCCGCCGCCGAAGCGCGGATTCACGTCCGTCACGAGCAGCGCTCCGTCGGGCTCGCGAAAGCACTGGACGTTGCCCGGGCCGACGAGGCCCAGTGCCTCGGCCACCCGGCGGCCGAAGTCGATCAGCTCCTCGTCGCGAATCGAACGGCCCTTGATCGACTCGCCGCCCTTCGACTCGATCATCGTCCGCGGCACGGCGTTCAGGCAGCGCGAGTCGAGGTCGCAGAACACGTCGATCGAGAACTCCTCGCCGCTGCAGACCGCCTGCACCATCGAGTCGGCGGTCGTGTAGCGCAGGAAGAACTCCAGCTCGCCGCGGTCGTGCGCGCGATAGATATGGCGCGAGCCGAACCCCTTGCGGGCCTTGACGAGCACCGGGAACGGCAGCTCGCCGGGCAGCTCGCCCGGCAGCCACGTGGGCGGCGAGCCGATGCCGTGCTCCTCGAAGAAGACATGGGCGAGAAACTTGTCGGAGCAGCGCTCGATCGTCTGCTCGCCGGGCACGAGCACGAGCACGTCGCCGAGCTCCTCCTGTGCGTGCGCCAGCACGAGGTGGTCGAGGTCGGTGAGCGGCACGACCAGGCGGACGTCGTGCAGCGCGACGAGGTCGCGGAGCGCGGAGGCGTAGCCGGGGTCGTCGACCCGCGGGACGATCGCGTGGCGATCGGCGTGGTAGAGCGCCGGCGCGAGCGGGTTGACGTCGGTGGCGATCGTCGTTGCCCCGGCGCGGCTGAACGCACTGACGATGTCGACACGCTGCCCGGCACACGTGAACAGGACGGCGGTCACGACTGGGGAGGGTATCGCGGAAGGGGCTAGCTCGTCAGGGTCGCGGTCGTTCAGGAAGGCGGCGCGGTCCAGCCGCCGGTCTCGCCCTTGTAGGTGCCGCCGAAGAGGGAGAGCGGGGTTCTGAGCAGGATCAGCAGGTCGGTCTTCCAGTCGTGGTGGCGGACGTACCAGAGGTCGAGCTCGATGCGGTCGGCCCACGGCAGCGAGGTGCGTCCGTGGATCTGTGCCCAGCCGGTGATCCCCGGCTTGACGTCCAGCCGGTGCAGCTGCTCGTCGTTGTAGGCGTCGACCTGATAGCGCAGGGTCGGCCGAGGGCCGATCACCGACATCTCGCCGCGGACGACGTTCCACAGCTGTGGCAGCTCGTCGATCGAGAGGCGCCGTAGGATCCGGCCCGCCTTCGTGATGCGCGCATCGCCTTGCGCGACGGCGAATCCGGCTCCCTGATGCTCGGCTCCGACGACCATCGTGCGGAGCTTCAGCAGCTCGAAATCGGCCCCGTCCTTGCCCACGCGCACCTGGCGGTACAGCATCGGCCCGCGGTCCTCGAGCTTGACCGCCAGCGCGCCAAGCGCGAGGAACGGGCTCCCGAGCACCAGGCCCGAGCCGGCGATCGCGATGTCGAGCGCGCGGTTCAGCGCGTTCCCTCCGCGACCTCCCACGTCGCGGGCACGCCGCGGCGAAGGTAGTTCCAGAGGGAGACGAGCGTCGCGAGCGTCACGAGCGAGTAGTAGCGGGCGATGCCGACGCCCAGCAGCGCGGCGGCGAAGAACGCGAGTTGCGCCGCGAGCACGAACGCGTAGACGAAGCCGTGCGCCGCAAGGGCGATCGAGGTGGCGAGCAGGACGATGTGCAGCAAGCCGGAGCCGTAGCGGAGCAGCCGGTGCGAGACGACCTCGAGCGCGTACAGCGGCCCGAGCCGGCGCAGCATCTTGCCGCGCAGCACGATCAGCCAGCAGTGCTCGAACATGCGCACCTTGCGGCGGTACTCGGTCTCGTTCGACGGTGTCGGCTTCTCCCACGCGTGCGCCGCAGGCTCGTAGACCGCTCGCCGTCCGCGCTGCACCATCAGGTACGGCAGCGACAGGTCGTGCCCGAAGCGCGGATCGACCTCGACGTAGTCGCTCCGCCGCACCGCGTAGATCGAGCCGTTGCCGCCGGTGACCGAGCCGAGCCGCGACTCGGCGCCGCGCACACCCATCTCGTAGCGCCAGTAGAGCCCTTCGCGGTTCGAGCCGTCTGCCTGCAGGATCCGCAGCTGGCCGCAGACGTACGCCACCTCCGGATCGGCGAACGCGCGGACGAGCTGCCGCAGCGCATCGGGCGACCAGGTCGCGTTCGCATCCGAGAACGCGACGATCTCGCCGTCGGTCTGCCGGACGGCCCGGTCCTGGGCCGCCACCTTGCCCCCGCGCGGGTTCGCGACGACGATGACTCCCGGGTACTGCAGGGCGATCTCCTCGGTGCGGTCGGACGACGCGTCCGACGTGACGACGATCTGCAGCTTGTCCCTGGGGTAGTCGAGCTCGAGCAGGTTCGCGATGCGCCGGGCGATCACCGTCTCCTCGTTGTAGGCCGCGATGATCACGGTGACGGCCGGCTCCTGGTCGGCCGCGCGAACCTGCCGCGGCGCGACGCGGGCGAGCAGCAGCGCGAACGCGGGATACGCGACATGTGTCCACACGAGAGCCGCAAGGCTCGCCCAGAAGCAAATTTCGAGGACGATCACCGCCGCCGATAGTACGCTCGGCAACGTGACACGGGCCCGCACGCTCGAGCTTGCGCTGCTCGCGATCGCCCTCGCAGCGCAGGGCTTCCTCTTTACGCGGACGCTCCACGCGGCCACGAACTACGACGAGGACGTCTACCTCGCGGCCGTCGATGCGCTGCGGCACGGCCAGTCCCTGGGCAGCGACGTCTTCGCCGCGCAGTTCCCGGGTTTCTACGATCTGCTGCGCGGCCTGTCGTACATCGCCGGAATCGGCGTGGTCAATCTGCGGGTCGCGATGCTCGGGGTGATCACGCTGGGCGCGATCGGCGGATGGCTGGTGGGCCGGCGCTTCGGCGGCCCGCTCGGCGGTCTCCTGGTCGTCGGGTTTCTGACCATCGCGCCTCCGCTCGACCTGTTCGAGTCACAGGTGATCGCGGATACCCCGGCGCTTGCGCTGATGCTGTTCGCGACGGGGCTCGCGACGCTCGCCGGGCCGGTCGCCGCGGTCGCGGCCGGCGCAGGGCTCGCCGCGGCTCTGTCGGTGAAGTTGACGGCCGTCACCGTGTTCCCGGCCGCCGCCTGGTTCCTGCGCGGGCGTCTACGCCTGGCGATCGGCGGCTTCGTCGGGACCTCGCTGCTCCTCCTGCTCCCGCACGCGGGAGCGTTCCGCCAGCTCTGGGAGAGCGACATCGTCTATCACGACCGGGCCCGATCGACACCCCAGGTGATGCCCCATCCGGACCGGCAGATCTTCGACCAGATCCCACACGGCACGCCGTTCTTCTGGCTCGCGGTCGTCTCAGGCGTCGTCGCGGTCGTGCTGCTGGCGCGGAGACGTCCCCTCGGCGTCTGGCCCCTCTGGACATGGGTCGTGCTCGGCGTGATCTTCCTGTTTCTCCACCAGCCGCTGCACGACAACCACCTCGTCCTGTTCCCGTACACGCTCGCCGTCGCCGCGGCCGCGACCATCGGGGCAGGAGTCGATCGCGCCCCCGCGCGAGCGCGGCTCGCCCTCGAGGGCTTGCTCGCCGTCGTCCTCGTCGCAGGGTTCGTGCAGCAGATCCACCGCGTCGACATCTCACGGGCGCCCGAGCCCTCGGCGAACATCGCCGCTGCCAAAGCTCTCGATCGCCTCACCGGACGCTACGCGCTCATCGCCGACGACAAGCCGATCATCTCGTTCCTCGCCCATCGCCGCGTCGTCGGACCGCTCGTCGACATGGCGGTGCTGCGCTTCGAGACGCGCTCGCTGACAGACGCCAAGGTGATCAGCAACCTGCGGGGCGCAGACGCCGTCGTGATCTCACGCGCGCTGCGCATGCAGCCGGCCGTGCTGGCCTACGTCGCGCACCATTACCGGCTCGAGTACGACGCCGGCGGCGTCCAGATCTACGTCCGCTAGCGCGAGCGGCGAGCGGTCAGCGCGCCTGCGGCTCCGGCCGTGAACTCCGCAGCCTTCAGGGCGAACACGCCGGCCGCGAGCAGCGGATGGCGGGCCAGCCGCCGCCAATTGCGGATGAAGGCGGGGCGGATCAGGTTGAACTGCCGCGCCGCCAACTGCGGGTGCCGGCCGGCGTACCGGCGCAGGCTCTTGCCGTAATAGAACTTCTTGCCGAGGTGCGCTTTGAGCGTCAGCCCCGTTTCGTCGTGCAGGATCAGCGCGGCGTCGGCACGACCGACCACCTCGCCGTCGCGGCGCATCCGTGCCGGCAGGTCCCAGTCCTCCGGACCCGAGAGCTCCTCGTCGTAGCCCCCATACCGAAGGAACGCGTCGCGAACAAAGAAGCGCGCCGCCTCCACGGTCGGATCGCCCTCGTAACAGCTCCGCTCGAGCTTCCTGATTCTCGCCACCAGGCCCGGCCCGATCGTTGCCTCGGGCACGACCAGGGCCGCGGCCGCGGTCGCCTCGGCCGTCTCGAGGCACGCCCCGACGGTCTGCGGCTCGAGGATCATGTCGGCATCGAGGATCAACACGTACTCGCCCGAGGCCATCGCCACCCCAGCGTTCCGCTGAGCGCTCCGCTCGGGGCCGCGCTCGAGGACCGATTCGGTGAAGCGCCGGGCGATCTCTTGTGTCGCATCGGTGCTCGCGTTGTCGACGACGACGATCTCGACCGGCTGATAGCTCTGCGCGGCGATGCTCGCGAGCAGCCGTTCGAGCGTGGCTGCGCTGTTCCGCGTGGTCACGATCGCCGAGACGCGGACGGGGCTAGTCATCGTCCCTAGCGTAACCGGGGGCGCCGCCGGCGCCGCTCACGACGTCAGGACGTCGCCGTAACGGGCTTGCGCGCCTTGATCGTCAGGAACGCGGCATGGCGAGGATCGAGCCGGGCCAGCCCACGCGGCAGCGGGTAGTACCCGGCACCCAGCACTGCCTCGACGTCGAACCCATGCAAGGCGAACAGCTCACGAAGCCCACGGTGCGAGAGGATCCGCAGGTGGCCGCGATACTCCCCCGTCTCGCCGCGGTGGACGCCCAGGGGATTCCCGACCGCGGCTGAGAGCGGGCTGATGTTCGTCAGCGAGAACGGCTGCCAGCCGAGCAGGAGCGACCCGATGTTGTGCCAGCTCGCCAGGTTCTCGGTCGACACGACCGCCACCCCGCCTGGTCGCAGCACCCGGTAAGCCTCGCTCACGAACGCGTCGGTGTCGTAGAGATGCTCGATCACCTGGTTGCTCACAACCAGGTCGAAGGCGCCATCGGGGTGCGGCAGCGGGCCGTTCAGGTCGGCGGCGGTGACCTCGATGCCCCGCGCTCGCGCCAGGTCGGCTCGCTCGTCCACGATCTCGACCCCGTGCAGGTCGGTGACTCCGAGACGTTCGCCGAGCCAGGCCGTGCGCCCGCCGGCGTCGCAGCCGAGATCGAGCAGCGACGTCACGGCAGGCTCACGCGCGAGAGCAAGGATGTTGTCCATGTTCTGGCGCATGGCGTTCTCCCACGCCTTGTGCCCCGCTTCCGCAGCTTTCACGCGGCAGGCCCCCCTTCCCGCTCGGCATTCGTCAGCGACATTCGGAGCGATGAAGTGTCTGTGCTCGGAGCTGTGGGGTCAAATGACACAGGTCAATGCCGCCTGGGCTGCGGCGGTGCCTTCCTGATCGGGCACTACGATCCGCAGCGCCGAACATGAGCGGAACTTCCGAAACTGCACCCCTGGCTGACACGATCGCCGGGGAGTCTACGAGTGAGATCAGCGGCGTCAGGGCGGGAGCGATCGTTTTCGTCGGAATCGGCGTCGCGAACCTCGGCAACTACGTCTTTCACCTGCTGTCGGCGCGCACGCTCGGGCCATCGTCGTACGGCGACGTCGCCACGCTCGCGGCACTCACGGGCATCGTGGCACTGCCGCTCGGGGGAGTGCAGGTCTTTGTCGCGCGGCACGTCGCCGCCCTGGCGGCAAACGACCGGCCGCTGAACGACGACACCTATGTCTCGGCCTTCAGCGCCGCCTGCCTGGTTGCCGGAGCCGTTCTGACGCTCGGTCTCCTGGCGCTCGCGCCGCTGATCCAACACGTGCTCTCGATCGGCAGCCTCTGGGCCGTCGTGTTCACTGTCCTCTTCACGGCCCCCTCGTTCCTGGCTCCCGCCCTGCTCGGGGCGGCGCAAGGGCGACAACGCTTCCTGCTCGTGGCCGTCGGCATGGGCGCACCGCCGCTGGTGCGAGTCGTGCTCGTCGCAGGCCTGCTCGAAGCAGGCTTCGGCGTCGTCGGGGCGATGGCCGCCACCTTCATCTCGGCTGTGATCGGCGTGCTGATCCTGTTCGTCCCGCTACGCCATGCGCTGGCGCCGGCCAAGGCGTGGCGGCCCCGCGTCTCCCGCCAGGACCTCGTCGCCCTCCTGCCCGTGGTCGGCGGTCTGCTCGCGATCACGGCGCTGAGCAGTGATGACCTCGTCGTCGCCAAGGCAGTGTTCAACAGCCATCAGGCCGGCATCTACGGCAGCGCCTCCCTGATCGGACGCGTGATCCTCTATCTGCCGGCCGCCATCGTGACGGTGCTGCTGCCGAAGGTCTCGTCGAGGGTCGCCGCTGCCCGGGATACCTCGGACATCCTCGTGCAGAGCCTGGCCGTGACGGCGGCCTTCTGCATCGCGGCGGCTGCGATCTATGCGCTCGTTCCGCACGCGATCGTCCGGGTCGCGTTCGGCGAGAAGTACGCGGCGAGCGGCCCTCTGCTCTGGATGTTCGGCATCTCGATGACACTCTTCGCGCTGCTGAACGTGCTGCTCATCTACCACCTCGGACACGGCGCGGCACGGACCTCCTGGCTGCTGCTCGGCGGCGCCGTCGTCCAGGCGGCTCTGTTCGGTGTGTTCCACTCGACGCCGCGAGAGCTGCTGACGATCAGCATCGTGGTCGGCGCCGTCCTGCTCGTCGCGCATGAAGCTCTGGTCGCCCCGACGCTGGTCCGACTCGTCGGCATCGGCAGGCGGCCCTGACGAAGGTCCTCCTCTCCTTCGCCGCAGCCGGCGCCGCCGGGCTCTCCGGAGGAGACCGGCATCTGCTGGAAATGGCCGCCCGCTGGCGGGAGCGGGTGGAGATTCACGTGTCGGCGCCACGTCGAGCCGAGGAGATGATCAGGTCGTTCCTCGCAGACGTGCCGTTCGAAAGCGTTGCGGGAGGCGCACTGTCCGCGCCAACCGACGGCCTCCGCCTGGCCGGGCTGTATCTGCGGCGGGCAGCGGCGGCCGAAGTGCGGCCTGCAGACGCCGACATCGTGGTCGCCGCAAGCCATTTTCTGCCCGACGCCGCAACGGTGCACGGTGCCGCTCGGCGCGGCGCGCACGGCGTCGTCTACATCTACCACCTGGTCGCGGGGCGAGACGACCGGTCGCCCCGCACGCTGTGGGCGAAGACGGACGAACGGCTGAGCCTCGCCCTGCTTCGGCGCAGCGCGCAGACGGTCTTCAGCTCGAACGCCGGCACCGCAGCCGAGCTTCGCCGCCGCGGCTTCAACCCGACGCACACCGACGTCGGGATCGACCTGGCCTCGTTTCAGCGCGCCCGGCCCGCTCAGGCACCTCCGCTCGCAGTCTTCGTCGCCAGGCTCGTGCCGAAGAAGGGGTTGCTCGACGCGATCGCAGCGTGGCCCCGGGTTCTCGAGCGGGTGCCTGCGGCAAGGCTCGTCATCGCGGGCAGCGGCCCCGAGCGCGCCGCCGCCGAGGCCCGCGCACGTGCCGAAGGGGTCGCCGACTCGGTCGAGTGGCGCGGGTTCATCTCCGAGGACGAGAAGCGCGCACTGCTGGCAGGAGCGCGAGTCTTCGTCGCCCCGAGCTACGAAGAGGGTTGGGGAATCTCGGTCGCCGAGGCCCTGGCGTCGGGCCTGCCCGTCGTGGCCTACCGCCTGCCGACGCTCGACGAGTTGTTCGGCGGTGCCTACGAGCCGGTGGCAGTCGGCGCCGTCGACGCGCTTGCCGACGCGATCGTTCACTTCCTCACCGATGACGACGCAGCAGGCGCCGCCTCGGCTCGCGCGGTCGCCCGCGTTGCGTCGCTCGACCTCTCCGCGGTCGCGACTGCGGAGCTTGACACGATTCTCGAGCAGACCGAGCGCTCCGGGCCCGCTCGCCGATAGAGACAGCCGACAGGCGAGGCTATCCTGGGCTCGTGGCCGAAAGTCCGGACGCGACTCCTCGGCTGACATCTCGCTGGCTGGCTCGCGGACAGGTTTTCTTTGCGACGCGACGCCGGAGGCTGGAGGGAGCCTTCCTCTTCTACCTGCTGGCGACGCTCGTCTGGTTGTCGCCGCTCGTCATCCATCTCACGTCGGCGGTGCTCACAGGCCCTTCGGACGCCACGCTCAGCATTCGCTCGTACTGGGCCGTCGCACACGTCCACGGGAACCCGTTCACCTTCACGCACGACTACCTGAATGGCGCACCGGAAGGCGACCCCTGGTACCGGGCGGTCGAGATCGCCCAGCCGGTGCAGACGGCCGCGGTCTTCGCCTTGCAGCCGGTGTTCGGCTTCATCGGCGGCTTCAACGTCTTCCTGATCTCCGGCTTCGTCCTGAGCGGCTTCTTCGGCTACCTCCTGCTCGAACGGCTCGACTTCCACCCGCTCGTGTGCCTCTTCGGAGGCTACGTCCTCGCCTTCAATCCCTGGTTCTTCGAGCGCGCGTTCGCCGGACATGCGGCCTTCCTGCAGACCTGGATCTTCATGGCGATGATCCTGTGCTTCCTGGAGATGTCGCGAACGCGGCAGAACCGCTGGGCCGCCTTAGCCGGGCTCTGTTTCGGCATCACGTTCCTGATCTCGTCGTACTTCGGCCTGCTCGGATCGCTGATCTTCGGGCTCTACCTGGTGTTCGAGTTCCTGCGCGTGCGGGGCTGGGAGGAGAAGCTCTGGACGGCGACCCTTGCCTGTACATCCCTGGGCGTCACGGGGCTGTGTCTCCTGCCCGGGGTCCTCGCGTACCTGCGCGACCGTTCGGCGATCGCGCAGACGATCTCGAACCCGCTCAGCGAAACGCAGCGGCTGGGCGCTTCGACCGCCTCGTACGTCCTCCCCGCGCAGTACCACCCGATCTTTGGGCCGATCACCCGGCATTTTCCCTCGAGCACGAACTTCGCCGAGCAGACGCTGTTCTTCGGCTACACGACGCTCTTCCTCGCCGCCGCCGGGATCGTGCTGATCCTGCGCCGGAACTCGGTCACGCTTGCGTCGCCGACTCGCCGGCTCGCACTCGTCTTCGCCGCGATCCTGCTCCCGCTGGCGTACTGGTCGTCGCTCCCACGCGTCGTGCATCCGTTCGGGGTGCCGATCCCGTCCCTGTCGTACTTCGTGGGCCACGTCACGACGTACTTCCGGGTCTACGCCCGGTTCGGCGTGATCGTCGGGATCGCGCTGGTTCTGCTCGCAGCGCCCGCCCTCGACCTCATCGTCCGCCGGCGCCGTCACGGCATCGCAATCGGCATGGCGCTCTGGCTGCTCGTCGGCTTCGAGCTGATCCCCGGCCCGATCCATGCCTGGACCGGGGCGACGAACCCGCCCGCCTACGATCGCTGGCTCGCGCACGAGCCGATCGGCATCGTCGCTCACTACCCGTTGCCGACCGACCAGTCAGCGGCGATCCATCTCGGCGAGCGGGAGATCTACTACCAGATGTTCAACTCGCAGCCGTTGTTCAACCTGTTCGGCGCGGGGACGTTCCACACGCGCGAGAACAACATTCGCATCATGGCCCGCTACATCACGGATCCGCTGACACCGTCGATCCTCGCAGCGGAGCACGTCCACTACGTCCTCCTCCACGACGACGTCTACCGCGAGGAGAACGAGGCGCCGCCGAAGGTCTCGTCGGACTTCCGCCTGATCAAGCGCTTCCCCAACGTCCGCGTCTACGTACTGTCGCCGAAGGTCAAGCCCGCGAACCTCGACCTGCTGCTGCAGCAGCAGGCGGTCGAGATCGCGCTGGTCCAGGGCCTGCACACGCCCACGACCTCGTACACGGGCTTCTCGGCCCCGACGGCGAAGAACGCGCGCACCTTCGGAGATGGCGCGCAGCTCACCTTCGACAATACCGACGAGAACCTGAAACAGCTGCAGCTCATCGTGAACGCCCAGAGCGCCGGCACGCCTCGCACGTTGCAGCTCGTCGACTCGTCAGGCGGTGTCGCGGGTCAGGGACCGATCGGAACGGGCAACACCCAGATCACGATCGGGCCGTTCCCGCTACCGCAAGGAAGAACCACCTACACCTTGCATATCTCGCCTTCGCGGACCGGCAACGTGATGCAGCTCAACTCGCTGCTCCTGCAGCCGGTCGCGGATTCCTCGGTCAGCCTGTCGAGCGAGAAGTAACTGCCGCCGACGGCGGCTTCGGCCGAGTTCCCCGCGACCGTGTGACCGCACCGGTGAGCGCCCGCTCGAATGCATCGGCGGTCGCGTCGTAGGACAGCCCGGCCGCCGACCGCCACGCGTTCGTGCGCAGGCGGTCGAAGCGCTCGGGATCGGCGAGGAGGTCCGACACGGCCTGCGCGAGAGCATCGGGGCTCGCGGGTACGACGAGGCCGGTCCGGCCGTCGACGACCGCATCCCTGAAGCCCGGAATGTCGTAGACGACGGACGCCGTGCCTCGGGCCGCTGCCTCCGTGACGGTCAGCCCCCAGCCCTCGCGCGCCGAGGTACCGACGAGGACGTCGGCCTCGTCGAGCAGGCGCACCTTCTCGGCCTCGGACACCCGGCCGGCGAAGACGACAGCGTCGGCGACCCCGAGCTTGCGCGCGAGCTCTTCGAGGGACGCTCGCTCCCGTCCCTCGCCCACCAGGGTCAACGAGGCGTCCGGGTGGGCGCGGCGCAGCTCAACCAGCGCCTCGATCGCGTGGTCGTACCGCTTGGACGGCGTCAGGCGACCGATTGCGAGCATCCGCCCGGCACGCGATTTCGGACCCAGCTCGTCGACGCGCGCCGCATCGACGGCCATCGGCGCGATCGTGATCGCGTTCAGCAGGCCGAGTCCGCGAAGATCGTCGCGGGAGGAGCGCGAGATCGTGACGGCGTCGCAGTTGCGATAGGCGCGCAGATAGACCGGCTCGGCGAACCAGCCCACTGCCGCGACGGCGGGGTGCGCCTCGTACCACCACACCTCGCGTGCGAGCTGGTTCATGTAGAGCACGACCGGCGCGTGCGACCACGACGGCGCGAAGTACGGGAGCGTGTTGATCTCCTCCAGGACGACGTCGGGGCGGACACTCTGAGCGAGCCGCCGGGCGCGCAGCCGCGTCGTCGCCTCGCTGCCGCGGCGGACGAGCTGGACGCCGTCGATCGTCTCCTCGGCGGGGAGCCCGTCTGCGGCCGACGACAGCCAGACCACCTCGTGCCCCCGTTCGACGAGCCGGCGGGCGACTTCGTGCGTGACGCGTTCCGCGCCGCCACCGCGCGGGCTGCGGACGTCGCGCCAGTTGAGAATCAGGATGCGCACTGGCTAAAGACCCGTCAGGCCGCGGGCCAGGCCCGCCACGTACGAGATGTGCGTCAGCACGATGCCCGCGCCGGCCACCGCGCCGACAGCTGCCGACTGGAAGCGCAGTGCCGCGGCGAGCGACGCCACGCAGACGACGAGCGCGTAGCCGAGCACGACCGCGAGAACGATGTCGGGCGCATCGCCCCCTGACCTCCCGGCGAGGATGGCGACGGCCACGATGAAGAGCACGGGGAAGACGCCGAAGACGGCGCGCCGGAGGACAATCCGTCCGTGCCGCAGCGCGCGGCCGCGGCGGCGGCCGTCGGCGAACACCGTGCGCAGATGCGGTGCGAAGAGAGTCGGCGGGGCCACGACGATCACGGACTCGGGCGTATACAGGACACGCCCGGCAGCATCAGCGAGAGCCGACACGACCTCCTCGACCGGGAGCTCACCCGGAAGCGCCAGCAGCGCGTCACGGCGGACGACGAAGCTCGCGGCGGGAAAGTCGTCGACGAAGCGCACGTTGCCTGGTGTGAAGCGGAAGTAGCCGAAGCCGGCGCCGATACGGGACTCGTCGATCGCGGCGGCGGCGCGCTCGAGCACCGGACCCTCCAGCGGAGCGACCTTGGGCGACACCACCGCCGTCAGCTCGGGCCGTGAGAGGAACGGAACGGTCGACGCCAGCCAGTTCGCTGCCGACCGGCCGTTCGGCTCGAGCACGGCGATCACCTCGCCCTGAGCCGTCGCGGCAGCGGTGTGCAGGGCCGCGACGGACGAGTCGGGGACGTCGATGATCTCCACGTTGGGATAGTCCCCCGCGCGGAAGAGTGCGTCGGGAGCGACCAGCACCGAAACGAGCGGCAGGTACGCCCTGGGACGGGTCCAGCCATAGGCGCCGGCGATCGCGCGCCGTCGCTGGTAGTAGCGCAGGATCCGCAGCCGGTAGAAGATCGCCGCCGTGTCGACCAGCGCACGCAGCACAGCGCGAGACCGGACACCCGATCCGGTGAAGCGATAGTCGAGTCGGATCGGCAGCTCCTCGATGCGGTCGAAGCCGAAGGCGCGCGCGACGACAAGCAGCTCGATGTCGAACGCATAGCGCTTGACGAGGAGCAACGGCAGCACCTGCTCGGCGACCTCCCGCCGGAACACCTTCAGGCCGACCTGGGTGTCCTTGACGTCGAGCCGGAAGAGGAGCCGCACGAACTGCTGGAAGAGCCACGATGCGACGACCCGGGAGCGCGGATAGTGCACCTGCGAGTCGGGGTGCCGCTTCGAGCCGATCGCGAAGTCGAGGTCACGCAGCTGGGCGTATTCGACATATGTCGCGAGGTCGGCCGGATCGAGGTCGAGATCGGCGTCGACGAAGCCGATCCAGTCGCCGACCGCCTCGAGCGCGCCCAGCTTGACGGCGTAGCCCTTGCCGAGGTTCCGGTCGTAGTGGAAAACGCGGAATCCTCCGGCCCCCTGCCGCGCGAGCAGCGCATCCTCGGTCTCGTCGATCGAGCCATCCGAGACGACGACGATCTCGAAGTTCTCACCGAGACGCTCCGAGATTCGCTCGCGGATCACCTCGAGGTTGTCGACGATCGACGACGCCTGGTTGAAGACCGGCACGACGACCGAGAGCGTCGGAGCGGCCTCGGCCCCCGGCACCTGCTCCGGCTCGCGCTGTGTATCGACAGCGGTATCGACAGCCCTGGTGTCGACCGCCCCGGAATCGACGATTCTGGGCGAGTCGTGCCCGCTCGGGATCACCCGAGCCAGGATACTGTCGCCGCGCGATAGACCTCCACGAGCGCCGAGCCTTCGGCCTGGGGTGAGAACGCGACTTCGGCCCGCCGCCGGGCCGCCTCACCGAGTCGCGCGCGCAGTGCCGGGTCGTCCAGCAGCCGCGTCAGTGCGGCGCGCAGCGCGGCCGGGTCGCGCGGTGGCACGAGCAGGCCCGTGACACCGTCCTCGATCGCGTCGCGGAGCCCGCCGACGTCGGTGGCAACGACCGGACGGCCGTAGGCCATCGCTTCCCGCGCCGTCAGGCCGTACCCCTCGCGGCGCGACGGCACGCAAACGATGGCTGCCCGCTCGTAGTACGCGCCGAGCTCGGCCGGGGGGACGAAGCCGACCGCGTCGGGAACCCGATCGCGCAGCGGTCCGTCGCCGACGACCACACGTGCCAATCCGGTCGTCGCGTCGACGAGCTCGAGCACGCCTTTCTCGTCGCTCAGCCGGCCCGCGTACAGAACATGCGGAGGCTCGGCCGGCGTCCCGACGTGCTCGGGAAGCTCGACGCCAGACGGGACGACACGGACTTCTCGCGCACCGAGTGCCTCGGCCTCGCCCGCCAGGAACGACGAGGCGGCCAGCACAAACCGCGCACCGCGCAGCAGGGGCCTGGCGAGACGTGGGGCGCGCCGGGCCAGCTCGACGTCGGTGCCCCAGACCTGGAGCACGTACGGCTTGCCGGTCGCGCGCGCCGCGAGAGCCGACGGAATCCAGTGCGCGTGTACCAGATCGGCGTCGCGCGCGGCCCGCCGCGCGGCCCGCGCGTAGGCGGCCACGAACGCCGGGGTGAGGGCGAACTTCCACGGCGCGGCTCTCAGGTTCTGGGCGATCCCGGCGCCGTAGCCGATCCCGAAGTGCGGGAAGGTCGCGGGCGAGACGACCTCGACCATGACGCCCGCGGCGCGTGCCCGCTCGACCGCATCGCCGACGAAGCGGCCCGCGACGTCGCCCGGACTGCGCGGGTACGACGTCGTGAGGACGACGACCTTCACTCGCGCGTGCGGCCGAAGACCACCGGGATCGAGAGCGCGAAGGCGATGAAGACGTAGAAGTAATAGAACTGCATCGTCAGGTAGAAGACGTTCGCGGCGAGGGTTCCGGCGAGCGCGGCGGTGCAGCCCCAGGCCAGCGGACGGATGCGGGCTGCGAGTGGGTCGCCGGCGGCGGCGAGTGCGCGGCCGAGCGCGCGTGCTGCGTGCAGGCGCCGGAAGACCCAGACGAGGAAGAGCGCGAAGAGCGCCGAGCCGACCAGGCCGGTTTCGACGATCAGCGCCACGTAGTACGAGTGCGGCCCCCAGTTCGACTTGCCGGTGACGAACTCGTAGTACACCGAGAACGTGTTCAGCCCCAGGCCGAGGATGGGGTGGCTGTGCAGCACGTTCGGGATGAAGCTGTAGACCTGGAAGTGGGCGCTCTCGGAGCTCCCGCCCGTCTGCACCCGCGATCTCAGCACGACCGAGAAGAAGTGGCGACGCGACAGAACGACGGCGAGCAGCAGCGCGAGCGCAGCGCCGACCGGAACGAGCAGCGCGCGTGAGTAGAGGAACCGGCGGTACGGCACGGCGAGCACCAGCACCCCGACGCCGAGGCCGAGCAGGCCGCTGCGAGAGAGCGTGCTCGCCTCGACCACCAGCAGGAACCCGATCAGCGCCATCAGCGGCCGCCGGAGCCTGTGTCCCGGCTCGAGCCGCAGATACAGCGGCGAGAGGATCAGCAGCGGGACGATCAACATGATCCCCAGATGGTTCGGATCCCCGGTCAGGGCGTTCGGCCGGTAGACGTTGGCCCCGTTGACGATCCCGTACGTGTTGATCTGGCTCGAGCCGCCGGTGAGGGGCGAGATGAGCGTTGCATCGAGGTTGCCGCCACGCCGCGCGTCGAGGAGCTGCAGCACGCCGTAGAGCGCGTTGAAGGCCATTCCGGCCGTGAACCAGCCGAGCGCGCGCCAGTAGTACGCCTGGCCCCGCCGCGCGAGGAACATCGTCGCAGCCGCGAGGAAGGTGAAGTGGATCGCCCACTTGATGACGCCCTTCGTCCACTGGCCGAGCTGATCCGACGAGTTGAGATTGAAGAAGCCTGCGAGGTACACGGCCAGGAACAACCCGAGGAAGGCGAGGACGACCGCGGTCGTGCGCGGGACGCGCCAGCTGCGCGTGGTGATCCCGAAGGCGGCGAGAAAGAGCAGAGCCAGCACGTCGGCGACCCCCACCGTGCCGATCGCGTTCCAGTGCACCTTCTCGAACGTGCAGCAGAACACCGTGGCCAGGAACAGGCCGCTGGTGAGACGCCTCACGCGAGCCTCTCGAGCAGATCCGCCAGCTCCTGCACCCGGGCCCGGCGCGAGACGCGCGCTTTCCACTCCGGCGCCAGAGGCGCTTCCTCGAGGCCGCCCGATTGCCAGCGCCCATGCAGTTCGCGGAGCGCAGCAGCGATGCCTTCGACGTCGTCAGGCGCGACGACGATTCCCGCATTCGCGTTGCGAATCAACTCGGCAGCGGCACCGTCGGGAGGCACGATCGCCAGAATCGGGCGCTCCGCTGCCAGATACTCGAACACCTTGCCGCTGAGCACGCCCTTGCCGCGGCCGCCGGCATCGGGAATCAGCAGCAGCAGCACCTCCGAGTCGCGCTGCAGCTCGAGCGACTTCCGGCGCGGCGCGTAGGGGATCACCTCGAGCCGGTCGCCGAGCGAGAGCGTGTCGGCCCACTCGCGGTCGCTCGAGCGAAAGTCCCCGAGGAAGCGCACGACTGCGTCGTCGAGCCCGCTCGCCTCGAGTCCCGTGAGAAACGGCCGGGGGTCGCGCTTGCCGAAGAACGAACCGGTGTGGGTGATGCGGAAGCGCTCCGACGGATGCCGCTCGATGCCCACGAAGTCGTCGAAGTCGGAGCCGTTCGCGATCGTCACGACCGGGCCGGAAGGCGAGCGTTCTTTCACCTCGGCGGCGATCGCCTCGGAGACCGCGACGACCGCGTCTGCACGCTTCGCGACGAGCCGCGCGACGAGCTGGTCGCCGCTCTCCTTGGCACGCACGAGCATGCTCTCGGCGCGCCGGTGGGGATGCGCGGCGACCGAGTCCCGCAGGTCGGCGACCCACTTGACGCCGGTCGCCTTCTGCACCGCCGCCCCGATCAGATGCACCGAGTTCGGAGGCGAGGTCGTGATCACGACGTCGATCTGCTCGTTCCGGACGATGCGGATGGCCGCGGGGATCGCGGTCAGGTTCCAGCTGACGTTCTCGTCGGGCACGAGCAGGCGCCGCCCGGCGAGCTGCGCATGCTTGGCGACGCGCTCGAGGCCGGTCGTGCCGTGCAGCTCTTCGGCGGGCCGGCGCCCCTTCGGCCCCACGTAGCGCACGCGGTGCACCCAGGCGAGCGTGGGCGGCTGCAGCTCGTCGTCGCGGTGGATCCACTTCGGATCGTCGGGCGCCAGCACGTGAGTCTCGATCCCGAGCTCGGGCAGGTGAGTCGCGAACTTCAAGGGCCGCTGGACGCCACCGCCGCCCGCGGGCGGAAAGTAGAGCGCGACGAGGAGAACCTTCATCCCGGAAGACGATAGAGACGCCCGGCACGGATCGCCCAGGTCGCTCCGTAGCGGCGGGCGATGCTCGGATCGTTCGTCCGCACCCAGCGCAGCACCGCAGCGCGCCGTCCGTAGGGGTCGTTGGCACGCGTGTCGGCGACGTGTGCGACCGGCAGCGCGACGACGTAGACCGGCGCGTCGGCGACGACGCGGTAGCTCTCCTTGACCGGCGCGATCACGATCGAGCCCTTTGGCACCTTCGTGCGCAGGCTGTGCACGAGCCTCGGCGAGAGCGCCAGTGGATCGGAGGGCACGCGCGGGCTCCAGTGCGCGAGACCGTGGATCAGCACCGGCAGCGTGAAGAGGGCAGCCGCGCCGGCACCGAGCGCGAACCGCGGTCGCGGCTCTGCGGGCCGGAACACCAGCGCCGCGGCGAGGGCGAGCGCGCCTCCGAACAGCGCGATCCACGTCGCCGCCGCCGGGCCGCCGTGCCGCAGCCCGTAGTCGAAGTCGCCGGGCCAGAGTCTCTGCAGGACGATGCCCGCGACGAGCGCTGCCGGCAGAACCAGCCAGTTGCGCGCCGCGATCAGCAGGACGCCCGCGAAGACGAACGGGAACGGCACGAACCCGGCGGCCCGGCGCGATTGCGACAGCGAGACGGCGTCCGAGAAGTGGGCGAAGAGCCACGGCACCTCCATCAGCACCAGCACGACCAGCGTCCCGCCGAGCGCGAACGCGGCCCAGCGGCGGCTCCGGGCGAGCGCAGCCAGCGGCAGCAGCGCGAGCGCCGCAACCGCCACGGTCCCACTCCGGCCGAGCACCTCGGGAGCGAGCCGGAAGTGGTGCGTGTTCGAGACGACGAGCTGCTGGCGGTATTGCGCGATGTTCTGGGCCAACTGCTTCGCGCCGGGGTTGCGCGACAGCGTCTCGTCGGCGATCGGCTTCAGCCACAGGACGGCCAGCCCGGCCGGAACGAGCGCAGCGGCGAGGCCGGCCAGCGACAGACGCCACTCGCCGGGTCGCAGCAGCGCATACCCGCCGAGCGGCAGCAGCAGGAACAGCGCGTAGGTCGGATGGATGAGCGCGAGGGCGCCGAAGATCGCCGCCGTGCCGGCCAGCGCGGCGCGCGAGCGTGTCTCGATCCAGCCGAAGAACAGGACGAGCGCAGCCGGGACGAGCAGCTGGCGGGCGGTCGTCCCCGGCAGCGCGAGCGTGGCGAACGAGCCGCCGTGCCCGGGGCCGAAGCAGAAGATCGCGAGCGAGGCGAAGAGCACCGACCAGCCGGCCCATTTGGACTCGAAGAGCGCAACGCCCGACTCCCACGCCAGGACGCAGGCGAGCGGCGCGAGCAGCGACGGCTCGTGCCGCACAACGGTGCCTGCGTCGACCTGCGCGACCCACGCCACGAGCGCCAGGAAGCCGTGCCAGAGCGGAAACGCGTACCCGGGATGCAGACCGCCGTCCTTGAACTCGTCAACCGTCCGCAGATGCAGGTTGCCGAGCGCGACCAGCTTCCGCACTCGCGCCTCGTGGAACGGCCCGTCTCCCGTCACCGGCCCCTCGACGTGCCAGAGCAGCCAACCCAGCACCACGCCGCCGAGCCAGACGAGACCATGCGCACGGCCCGAGCCGGCTTCGCGCCGCGAACGCGGCCCGCGACCGAACCGCACCGCCAACGCCGCCAGCCAGATCAGCGCCAGCACGACCGCTGCCAGCCGGATGTTCGAGTGCACGGTGAAGACCACCGCCCACGCGACGAAGAGCGCCGCCAGAGCCCACGCGAGCATCGAGGCACGCGTCCGCTGGCCGAGCGCCCGCGCAACCGCCGCGCCGGGGGCGAGCACGATCGCCGTGCCGATCGCGAGACGGATGTAGACGATCACTGCAACAGCGTCCGGGCATCACCGGACGACAAAAACGAGATGCCCTCGCGAATCTCCGCCCCGCGAGGCCCCTGCCGCCAGAGCAACGAGCGCAGGCGCAGCGACACGAGCAGAAGCCGCCGGACGCGCTCGGCCTGGCGGGGCCCCTGGTGCTTGTCGAACCAGCGCAGGTGGCCGCGCAGGTTCTCGGCGTACAGCCGGCCGCCGTGCGTCGCCCCGCCGACATGGACGACCTCGGCCTCCGGGAAGAACAACACGGTCCACCCGGCTCGGCGAAAGCGCGTCAGCCAGTCGACCTCCTCGCTGAACATGAAGAACGCCTCGTCGAACAGCCCCACGGCGTCGGCCGCTTCGCGCCGCACGAGCAGCGCCGGCCCGTAAAGCGACTCCACCTCACGAACCTCGTCGTGCTCGAAGCCGCCTGCGTAGAGCGGGTTCAACAGCTGCGACCGGGGCGCGAGCTTGCGGATGAACAGGTACTCCGTGGCGAGGCGCCACAGCGTCGGCTCGCCGCGCACCGAGCGCTGCAGCGTGCCGTCGGTGTTCAGGAGCTTCGGCCCGACCACGGCGGCTTTCGGGTGCTCGTCGGCGAAGCGGACGAGCCGCTCGAGCGCGTCGCCGACGACCCAGGCGTCGGAGTTGAGCAGGAAGAAGTACCGGCCGCGGGCAAGCCGCATGCCGGTGTTGTTGCCTCCGCCCATGCCCTTGTTGTCCTGCTCGACCAGCTGGACGGCCGGGTACCGCTCGCGCACGAGCTGCACGGTTCCGTCGGTCGAGCCATGGTCGACGACGATCACGTCGCGGCCGCTCACCGAGTCGAGGCACCGCTCGAGCCAGGGCAGCGCGTTCCACGTCACGACGACGACGGTGACGTCGGGCGCGGCGCCCTCAGGCACGGCGCCCTCAGACGCAGGGCTTTCAGGAGCCGGCATCGGGTACTGCGGCGCGCCGGAAGAACACGTTCTCCTTGAGCAGGAGGGCGAGACCGGGCAGCGCGAGCAGGATCGTCATGATGAAGAACAGGAAGCCGCACGCGAACGCCGAGTCGGAGCTGACGCCGAGGTGGCCCAGGAAGCTGACGAAGAAGGCTTCGCGCACGCCGAGTCCGTTCACCGTGAACGGCACGAGCATGACGAGGAAGAGCAGCGGTCCGAGCACCACGTACGGGAGCGGGGAGAGGCCGATCCCGACCGCGCGGCCCGAGGCGTAGATCGCCATGACCCGCGTCAGCTGCAGCACGAGCGTGACGCACGCGACGCCGAAGAGCGTCCCGGCATGGTCGCGGTAGCCGTGGATGCCGTCGTACACCGCGCGGGCGGGTGTCTCGAGACGGAACTTGCGCGCGTACGGCAGCGCGAAGACGAGCCGGCGGCGGACGCTGCGTGAGAAGAAGACGACTCCTGCGCCGAGCGTGGCGACGACGAAGAGCGCCTCGATCCAGACGTAGGCGCCGATCTGGTAGCGCCCGATCGCGAGCAGCAGGCCGACTCCGGCCAGAACGAGCGTGACCGCACCGCCGAGCGACCGCTCGACCAGCACCGAGCCCGTGATCGGGGTGATCTGCCCGCGGTGCCGGCGCGACGTCTCGAAGATCCGCGACGCGTCTCCGCCGACCGACGTCGGCAGCACCTGGCCGACCGCGTACGAGACGAAGTAGGCGCGGATCAGCCACGGCAGCTGCTCGTGCACCCCGCGGGCGGCCAGCAGACGCTGCCACCGCCAGGACATCGGCGGCACGGTGACCAGGGTGAGCGCCGCCGAGAGCACGAGCCACGCCGGGCTGGCGGAGCCGATGATGTGGAGCGTCTTCCCGATGTCGATCCGCGTGAGGATGTAGGCGACGGCCGCGCCCGAGATCACGAGGGTCGCGGCGATCCGCGCGGCGCGTTTCATCCGGCGAAGCGCTCGTGGACGCGCCGCAGCGCCGCGACGGCGTCGCGCACGTCCTCGTCCCTGTGCGCCGGCGAGAGAGGCAGCGAGAGCACCTCCGAGCCGGCCCGCTCCGAGATCGGGAGCGGTGGCTGCTGCGGCGCGAGCCGTCCGCGATAGGCCGTCAGCAGGTGCACGGGCAGAAAGTGGATCGAGGTGCCGATGTTCTCGCCGGTCAACGCCACCTGGTACTCGTCGCGGGTCGCACCGGCCAACTCGGCGTCGATCCGGATGACGAAAAGGTGGTTGGCGTGCACGTCGCGCTCGTCGCGTGCGACCGGCTCGATTCCCGCGAGACCGGCGATGCCTTCCTCGTAGAGCGCAACGTGGCGCGCGCGGATCTCGCCGTGCCGGTCGACCTTGTCGAGCTGGACGAGCGCGATCGAGGCCAGCACGTCCGAGAGGTTCGCCTTGTAGCCGGGAACGGCGATGTCGTAGAGCGAGCCGTGCCCCCGCCGCATGACGCGCAGATCGTCGAGCGCGGCAGCGACGTCGGCGCGATTGGTCGAGATCAGCCCGCCCTCGCCGGCGGAGATGTTCTTCGTCGCATAGAGGCTGAAGCACGTCACGTCGGAGATCGCGCCGACCTTGCGGCCGCGGTAGCGCGACTCGGCGGCGTGCGCGGCGTCCTCGACGACCGGCACGCCGAGAGCGAGCAGCTCGTCGAGGTCGGCAGGCTGCCCGTAGAGGTCGACGGGGACGATCGCCTTCGTCCGCTCGTTCACCAGCTCGGCGACGCGGGCCGGATCGATGTTCAGCGTGTCGGGGCGGATGTCGGCGAACACAGGCGTCGCGCCGCAATGGACGACGACGTTGGCGGTGGCCGGCCAGGTGAGCGATGTCGTGATCACCTCGTCGCCAGGGCCGACCCCGAGCGCGGCGAGCGACAGGTGCAGAGCCGCGGTGCACGACGAGACGGCGAGCACATGCTCGGCCTCGAGGTACTCGCGCATGCGCGCTTCGAGCTCGGCGGCGCGGGGGCCCGTCGTCAGCCAGCCCGACCGGAGCGTCTGGGTGACTGCCTCGATCTCGTCCTCGCCGATCGCCGGCGGCTGGAACGAGAGGAAGGTGTCGCGGCTAGCTTTCGTCTCCGTCATCGGCGGTGGTGAAGCGTATGCGCTCGACCGCCGCGTTCGCCCGCGACACCGCCTGGTCGCGCGACGAGCCGAGCGCCAGCACCGCGCCCGCCCGGTCGGCGCCGCGGCGAAACGCGGTGAACCGGTGGCCGGGCTCGCGGTAGAGCCGTACGCGCTCGACTCCTTCCAGATCCTCGGGCACCACGACCGACCGCAGCACCCCCTCCGGCGGGACAAGGAACTGCGTCACCGCCGCCGCGGCCCGTGGCTCGGGCACCGGAACGGCGACCGTCTCGCCAAAAGCCGCGTCGATTGCCAGATCGTTGAGGGGAACGCCGGTGGCGGCCTCGACCAGCTCGGCGTCGTGCCCTCCGCCCAGCCGCGCTGCCACCTCGACGACGCGGGGACCGGCTGGGCCGACGCGAAGCTGTGTGTACGACGGGCCTTCGGCGATGTCGAGCGCCGCCACCGCCCGCTCGGCGACGGCTACGACTTCGGCAGCTGCCTCGCTGGGATAGATGTGCGCGAGTGCCACGCCGAAGGCGGGCGGCTCGGCGACGATCCGGTCCGTCACCGCGAGCGCCGTGAACACGCCGCCGGCCGAGAACCCGACGACGGTCACCTCCGGCCCGCCGACCAGCTCTTCCACGAGCACCGCACCCGATCGCGAAACGGCGCGGGCCGTCTCCAGCGCGCCGGCGAGCTCGGCCTCGTCGTCCACCAGCGACAGGCCCTTCTGGCCCTGCTGGTCGGGCGCCTTCACGACACAGGGGAAGCTCACCGCGGGCACCGGATCCTCGCCGCCGACGACCCAGAAGCGCGGCTGCGGGATGCCGGCCTCGGCCAGGCGCTCGCGTTGACGCAGCTTGTTGGTGGCCAGAACCGCCGTCGCAGGCGTGATCGGATGGGCGAGCCGGAGACGCTCGGCGATACGCGCACCGACGCCGACGGGCCAATCGGTGCCGGGTGCGATCAGGCCGCCGACGTCGAGCGCGGCGGCGACTCGCTCGATCCCGGGCTCGTCCTCGGTCGAGAGCAGGCAGCGCCGGTCGGCATGGCGAAAGCCGGGAGCCGCCGGATCGCGGTCGACGACGGCGATCCAGAGACCTCGGGCGCGTGCAGCTTCGAGCAGCCCGAGCTGAGCCGGGCCGCCCCCTAGGACGAGTAAGCGCGAGCTTCGCGAGCGAGAACGGCTCTCCACCACGCCTCATTCTCGCGATACCACGCGACCGTGCGCTCCAGCCCTTCCGTGAAGGACGTCTGCGCCTGCCAGCCCATGAGCCTCGTCGTCTTGTCGGTCGAGCCGATGTGGCGGTCGACCTGCCCGAGCCGCTCATCGACGTAGCGCACGAGGTCGGCGGGCTTACCGAGCACGTCGAGCACGAGCCCGGCGATGTCGGCGACGGAGATGTCGACCCCTGTGGCGATGTTCAGCACCTCGCCGGCGATGTCGTCGATGGGCGCGTCGACGATCGCCTCGATCGCCTCGGCGTCATCACCGACGTAGAGCCAGTCGCGCGAGGCATGCCCGTCGCCGTGGATCGTCAGCGGCTCGTCGGCGAGCGCCTGCGTGATGAAGCGCGGCACGACCTTCTCGGGATGCTGCCGAGGGCCGTAGTTGTTGAACGGCCGCACGATCACGATGGGCAGCCCGTAGGTGACGAAATACGAGTACGCGAGCCGGTCGGCGCCCGCCTTGGTCGCCGCGTACGGCGAGCGCGGGTTCAGCGGATGCTCCTCGTCCATCGGGGCGTAGTCGGCGGTGCCATAGACCTCGGAGGACGAGACGAGGATGAAGCGCTCAACCGGCGTCTGCCGGATCGCGTCGAGCAGGATCTGCGTCCCTTCCACGTTGGTCGTGACGAACTCGGAGGCGCCGTCCTCGATCGACTTCTCGACGTGCGACTCGGCAGCGGCGTTCACGATCACATCGACGCCCTCGACCAGCTCGCGCACGAGCCCCGAGTCGCGGATGTCCCCGTGCACGAACGCGAGCCGCGGGTGGCTCATCACATCGGCGAGGTTCTCGAGGTTCCCGGCGTAGGTCAGCGCGTCAATGCACACCACCTCGTGCGGGGTGGCCTCCAGAAGATGGCGGATCAGATTCGACGAGATGAATCCGGCCCCGCCGGTCACCAGAACGCGCTTGCTCACCAGCTCAGAGCTCCTCTTCGATCGTGTACAAGGGCCTGCCTTCGACACCACGCTGGATCCTGGCCAGGTACTCACCGATCAGCGCGAGCACGAAGCCTTGCACACCGAGCACTGCCACGATTCCGGCACCTCCGAACAGCGGCCCCGGGAAGTTCGCCTCGGCGATCCAGTACACGACACCGTAGACGCCAAGCGCCGTGGCCGCGAGCGAACAGACGATGCCGAGTGTGACGCCGATCCACTGCACCGGCTGCGGCCAGAAGCCCGCGACGACGTGCAGCGCGAGGCGGACGAGCCGGAACGGCGAGTAGCGCGAGCCGGACTGCGACTCGGCGTGCGAGACGTCGACCTCCTCGACCGACACCCCGCTCTGCACGACCAGCGCCTTCGTGAACTTCTGGCGGCCGATCGCGCCCATCAGCGGCTCGATCGCGTCGCGGCGGTAGCCGTTGAAGGCGCAGCCGAAGTCTGAGATGGGGACGCCGGTGAACCGGCGCAGCAGACCGTTGATGACGCGGGACGGAACCGTGCGGCCGGCGGAGTCGAGGCGGGCGACGCGGCGACCCGAGGCGACTTCGGCGCGGTCGAGCGCCGCGAGCAGGCGCGGAATGTCCTCCGGCTCGTTCTGCAGGTCGCCGTCCATCGTCACGATCCGGGCGCCGCGGGCCCGCGCGAGTCCCGCGTGCATGGCGGGGTGCTGGCCGAAGTTCCGCTTGAAGCGGACGGCCCGCCAGCGCGGGTCGCGCTCGTGCAACGCTGCGAGCCGCGCCCACGTGCCGTCGGTCGAGCCGTCGTCGACGACGACCGCTTCCCACGCCACCGAGCCGTCGAGCGACGCGGCGATCCTCCGGTAGAGCTCGTCGACGGCTCCTTCCTCGTTCAGGACGGTGACGACGACCGAGACCGCGGGCTCTGGCTGATCCACTTACAGCACACTAACGGCGGCGTTCTAAGCTCGGATCATGTGGACCGAAGGGCAGGTTGTGATCCGTCGCGAGGTTCTGAACGACGGACGTGCCTGGCTGGAGGTTCCGGTGATCGTCGTCCGCGACACCGACGAGCTGCTCGCGACCTTCATCGCGCAGGGCGCGCCGTTCCGGTTTCCGCCCGGCCCGTGGCCCGCACCGCAGGGCCGGCATCCGTGGCACGGCAAGCAGCAGTGGCACGGCCACGGGGTGCTGATGCTCCAGCGGCCGGGCGAGGCGCATGCCATCTGGCTCTTCTGGCGCGGAGGCCGGCGGACGTTCGCCGGCTGGTACGTGAACATCCAGGAGCCGTTTCGGCGGACCGTGACGGGGTACGACACGCAAGACCTCGAGCTGGACATCTGGATCCCGCTCGACAGGCCGTGGGAGTGGAAGGACGAGGAGCTGCTCGAACGTCGCGTCCAGGAGGGCCGGTTCACGGCCGGGCAACTGGTCGAGATCCGGGCCGAAGGCGCGCGAATCGCCGCCGAGCTCGACGCCGGCCGCCGCTGGTGGGACGAGGCGTGGGCGGACTGGCACCCCGATCCGGCCTGGCCGACACCCTCGTTCGACGACTGACTCTCGCGTTCGGCGTCCTTCGCGCCGATACAGCGCCTATGAGCTACGGCGAATTGCAGCCCATCCATGGATCCGAGTACGGAGTCGCAGACGCGCCCTGGCGCCGCGCCGACACGTGCAACGAGATCGAGCGCGCCGCTGCGGCACTGGCACGCGAGCTCTCGGATCTGCTCGGCTGGAAGGTGAAGGTCGAGGTCACCGCCCGGCTCGGCGGCCAGATCGCATCGAGCGCGATGCGAGCCGTCCCCAAGGAACGCGACTAGGAAACGGCCGAGCCGGGCCCCGCTGGTGCGGAACCCGGCTCATGCCCGTCACTCGTTCGACTTCAGGCCGGTTCGAGGTCGGCGACCAGCGGCTCGCGGTCGTCGGCGACCCGCTTCACCTCACGCCCGATGCTGAAGGCTGCGAGAGAGCCGACCGCGACGATCGCCGCGCCGACGTAGACCGCGACCTGCATCCCGTGCGCGAACGTCGCGCCCGTGCGGTAGCCACCGTAGTGGGCGAAGATCGAGGCGAGCACCGCGACGCCGAAGACGCCGCCGAGCTCCCGGATCGCGTTGTTGGCGCCGGACGCCTGGCCCTCTTCTTCCCGCCGGACGCTCGACAGGACGACGTTCGCCACCGGGGCGAAGAAGAGCGCCATGCCCATGCCGGAGAGGGCGAACGGCGCGACGAGATCGATGTACGGCGTCGTCGGCGTCGTCACGGCCGCGATCCACGCCAGGCCTGAGGCCTGCAACGCCAGCCCGGCTCCCATCAGGCGGTGGCCGCCGATGCGATCGGAGAAGGCGCCCGCCAGCGGCGAGATGAGGATCGGCATCGCCGTCCAGGGCAGGATGCGGAGACCCGACTGCAGCGGCGAGTAGCCCTGCACGGTCTGGAAGAACTGGCTGAGCAGGAAGATCGAGCCGAACATCCCGAAGAACATGAACAGGCTCGAGACGTTGGCCAGAGCGAACGTGCGGTTGCGGAAGAAGCGCATCGGCAGCATCGGCTGCTCGGTGCGGAGCTCCCAGAGCACGAAGCCCACGGTCACGAGAGAGCCGACGACGAGCGCGCCGATGATCTCGGGCGACGACCAGCCGATCGAGTTCCCGCGGACGAGGCCCCAGACGATCCCGAACAGGCCCGCGCTGGCGAGCAGCAGTCCCGGCAGGTCGAGCTTCGAGACCGGCCCACGGCTCTCCTCGAGCCGGAACAGCGCGAGCGGGGCGAGCACGAGCCCGATCGGCACGTTCAGCCAGAAGATCCAGTGCCACGAAATGCCCGAGACGACGGCGCCGCCGACCAGCGGACCGAACGCCACGGCCAGGCCGCTGATCCCGCCCCAGAGTCCCAGGGCAAGGCCACGGCGCTCCTTCGGCACGCCGGCCGAGAGGATGGTGAGCGTGAGGGGCATGACGATCGCGCCGCCGACTCCCTGCACGGCACGCGCGACGTCGAGCATCGTCGCCGAGGTCGACAGCGCAGCTGCAGCCGAGGCGAGGGTGAAGATGCCGAGCCCGATCGAGAACATCAGGCGCCGGCCGAGGCGGTCGCCCAGCGCGGCGCCGGTCAGGAGCAGCACGGCGAACGTGAGCGTGTAGGCGTTGACCGTCCATTCGAGCTGCGAGAGCGTCGCGTGCAAGTCCTTCCGGATCACCGGCAGCGCGGTCGTGACGACGAGGTTGTCGAGCGTGACCATGAAGAGCGCCAGCGAGGTGATTGCGAACGTCCAGAACATGTTTCGTTTGTGAGCCATTACTTACCTCCGTACCAAAAAAAGGGTTTCTATTTGCTGTTCTCGCAGCCGGCGATCAGACGCTGTGCCCACTGCTCGGTCGGGGAATCGAGGCTGTCCAGATACATCGAGGCGATCACGTTCATCAGCATGCCCCGGGCGAAGAACGCCGAGATCTGCTCGGGCGGCAGGCCGCTGACGCGCTCCGCGTACGCGACGAGATCGCCGTAGCCGTCGCGCACGACGGCCCGGATGGCGGGGTCGCCACAGGCGGCGTACGCCTGCATCTGGCCCCGCAGGTACGTATCGTCGCCGCGCAGAAGCTCGCCGTAGGCCTGGCCGATCGCGGCCAGCGCCTCCTCGCCGCGCTTGCCCTCGGCGGCGCGCTGGAAACCTTCCAGCGTCCGCGTGAAGCAGCGTGCGACAACGGCAGTGAAGAGCTCCTTCTTCGTCCCGAAGAGCCGGAAGACGTACGGCTGCGAGATGCCCGCCACACGGGCGATCTCGTCGGTCGACGCTCCCTGGAGCCCGTGCGAGGCGAACTCGGCCATCGCGGCGTCGAGGATGTCCTCGCGCCGCTCATCCTTCGTCTTGCGTTCAACAGTAACCATGGACCCTAGGTTAGTGGTGACTCACTAACTTGTCAAGGGCGGCCGCCACACGGTCGAGATCGCTGTCGCTGAGCCGTGTGTGGAACGGCAGCGCCAGGGCACGCTCGAACACGCGGGCGGCGCCGGGGAAGTCGCCCTGATCGCGGTAGGCGCCGAGGCCGGCCAGCGCATAGGTGCCGATCTGCGCCTCGATTCCCTGCGCGCGCAACGCGGCGAGAACGGTGTCGCGGTCGTCGACCTGGAGCACGTAGGCCTGCCAGCCGTGCACATCGCCGTCGTCGGCGCGAGGCAGCAGCACGGGCAGATGGGCGAGCCGCTCGGTGTAGCCGTCGGCGATGCGGGTGCGTGCGGCGAGCAGCTCGTCGAGACGCTCGAGCTGTGGGATGCCGACGGCGCACAGGATGTCCGAGAGGCGGTAGTTCAGGCCCGGAACGGGCATGTCAGGCGGGACGAGCGTCTTCCAGCCGTGGTTCGCGATCTGGCGGACGGCGGCCGCGACCTCGGCGTCGGACGTGGTCACTGCGCCACCCTCGCCCGTGGTCACGATCTTGCGCGGATGGAAGCTCAGGCAGCCGGCGAGCCCGAAGCTGCCGCAGGGACGGCCGCGCCGGCGGGCACCGAGCGCCCCGGCCGCATCCTCGAGCACGGTGAGGCCCTCCGGCAGCTCCTCGTAGCGCGCCGGCCGCCCGAAGAGATCGACGGTCAGGATCGCCTTCGTCCGCGGGCCGACGGTGATGAGCGCCGGGTCGAGGTTCATCGTCTCGGGGTCGACGTCGATCAGCACCGGGGTCAGCCCGGCCAGCGCGACGACGTTGGCGGTCGCCGGGAAGGTGTACGCCGGAACGAGCACCTCGTTGCCCGGCTCGAGTCCCAGGGCAAGCACTGCCAGGTGCAGCGCCGCCGTCCCGGACGACACGGCGACCGCGTGCTCGACGCCGCAGGCCACGGCCAGGGCTTCCTCGAAGGCGCCGACGCGCGGCCCCATCGTCAGCATGCCGTCGGCCAGAACGGCCTCGACCGCCGCCAGCTCGGCGGCTCCGAGCTCGGGCCAGCCTAGACGGATTCGGTCAGCGTTTCCCGGTACCAAGCGAGTGTCTTGAGAAGGCCGTCGTCGAGCTCGACCTGCGGCTCCCAGCCGAGCAGCTCGTGGGCCTTCTCGACGTTGGGGATGCGCAGCTCGACGTCGGCGTAGTGGATCGGCTGGAAGACGATCTCGCCGGAGCACCCACTGAGGCGCTTGATGCGCTGGGCGAGGTCGTAGATCGTCACGGCCGAGCGCGGGTTGCCGACGTTGAAGGCGTTGCCGACCGCGGCGGGGTTCTCGAGGCAGGCGAGCACCGCGGACACCATGTCGGTGACGTAGCACCAGGCGCGGATCTGCGAGCCGTCGCCGTGGATCGTCAGGTCGCGGCCGGCGAGCGCCGCCTCGCTGAACGCGCGGATCGCGCCGCCGCCGATCTGGCCGGGCCCGAAGACGTTGAAGGGGTGCACGGTGACGGTGGGCAGGCCGAGCTCGTCGTGGTAGGCGTGCGCCATGTGCTCGCCGGCGAGCTTCGAGACGGCGTACGTCCAGCGCCCCTCGCCGACGGAGCCGATCGTGGAGACCTGTCCCTCCTGCACCCGGAACGCGTGCGTTCCGAAGACCTCGCTGGTCGAGAAGTCGATGAAGCGCTCGAGCGTGCCGAGCGTGCCGAGCGCGGCCTCGAGCACGTTGTAGGTGCCGATCACGTTCACGCGCATCGTGCGCACGGGGCTCGCGAGCACCGTGTCGACACCTGCGATCGCGGCGCAGTGGACGATGTGGGTCGCTCCGGCAGCGGCCTTCAGGACAGCGGCGGCGTCGAGCACGTCGCCTTCGATCAGCTCGAAGTTCGGGTGCGAGCCGAGGTCCGTGCCCTCGAGGCTGTTGCGGTGGAGGTTGTCGAACGCGACGACAGTGTTCGCGTCGAGGAGCTCGCGCGCCAGGGTCGTGCCGATGAAGCCGGCGCCGCCGGTGACGAAGATCCGCTTGCCTTCCAGAGCCATCGGGCCAAGCGTATCGTTGCCACCACCATGAACTCGACGCTCGCGGCCTGGCTCGCCGTCTCAGAAAGCTCCGACGACGAGTTCGTCGACCGCCTCTGGCGCCTCGTCCTGCGCCGGGAGGTCGAGCCGGACGTGCGCGACGAGGCACGCGCGCGCCTGCAGGGGGGCATGTCGCGCTCGGCGCTGCTGCAGGAGCTGGCGACCTCCCCGGAGTTCGAGCACGTGCGGATCCTCGACGACTCCGTCGCCTGGGCGGCCGCGCAGCGACGGGCCGGCGCGCGGCCGCGGAACCTGCAGGCGCCGCCCGGCACGGACGAGCGGCCGATCGAGATTCCTTGGTGTCTGGCGCGTTGCGGGCCGGAGGCGCGCATCCTCGACGTCGGGTACGCCTTCGCCGAGCCGGCGTACCTCGCCGGGCTCCTCGGGCTCGGCGCCGCGATCACCGGCGTCGACCTCGTGGCGGTCGACATCCCGGGCGTCACCTCGGTTCAGGCGGACGTGCGCCGCCTCCCGTTCCCGCGCGGCTCCTTCGACACGGTGATCGCGATCTCGACCCTCGAGCATGTCGGGCGCGACAACACGCAGTACGGGCTCGCGGCCGAGGATGACGACGGCGCGCTCGGCAGCGCGCTGCGCGAGCTGCGGCGGATTCTCGGGCGGAACGGCCGCTTGCTCGTCACCGTCCCGGCCGGAGCCGGCGAGCGCCTGCCCGAGCAGGTCGTGCTGGAGCCGCGAGCCTGGATCGACCGATTCGAGGCGGCGAACTTCACCGTGTGGGAAGACGAGCTGTACGAGCTCGGCTCGGAGGGCTGGCGTTCTGTGACAGCTCTGACGCCGGGCGTCGAGTACGGCGCGCGCGGGCCCGGGGCGTCGGCGGTTCTCTGCGCCGAGCTGCGTCCGCGGGGGCTCTCGACCCGGCTGCACCTCGCGGTGCGCGACCGCCGCTACCCCGACGATCCGCGCCGGGCGACGTAGCATCGCGCGGGTGAGAACCGTCCTCTTCGTCGGCGCGGGCCGGCATCAGCGCCGCGCGATCCTGCAGGCGAAGGCGCGCGGGCTGCGCGTCGTGGCGGTCGACCGGAACCCGGAGGCGCCGGGTCTGCAGGAGGCGGATATCGCGAAGGTCGTCGACTTCGCCGATCCCGCAGCGGTTCTCAAGGCGACGGCTCGTCTCCGGATCGAGGGCGTGCTCACGGTGAGCGCCGATCGCGCCGTCCCGGTCGTCGCTGCTGTCGCCGAGGCGCGCGGCCTGCCGGGGATCGGTGTCGAGACCGCTCACCTGATGACGCACAAGATCGCGATGCGTCGGCAGCTCGCGGAGGCAGGCGTTCCGCAGCCGCGGTTCGCCGCCGTGCGGACGCTGTCCGAGACGCGGCGAGCGGCAGACGAGGTCGGATTTCCCGCGGTCTTGAAGCCGGCCGACTCCGGCGGGCAGCGGGGCGTCTTCCGCGTCGAGTCGGTCGACGACATCGTCCGGCACCTGCACGAGGCGCTCGCGTCCTCGCCGGCGGGCGATGCGATCCTCGAGGAGTTCGTCGAGGGCACCGAGCTGAACGGCATCGTGCTGGCCCGCGACGGCGAGGCGATCCCGCTGACCCTGTCCGACCGCATGCGCCCGCCGGGCATCGGGTTCGGCGTCGGCTGGATTCACGTGTACCCCCCGACGATCGGGCGCAAGCAGTTCGAGGAGTCGGAACGGGTGGCCGCGCACACCGTGCACGCGCTGGGCCTGACGAACGGGCATCGCGTTCCCGCAGCTGATCGCGGCCGAGGACGGGCGCGTCGTGGTCGTCGAGTGCGCCGCGCGGATCCCGGGTGGGCAGATGGCCGACCTCGTGCGGTTCGCCGTCGGCGTCGACCTGGTGGACGTGCAGCTCGCGATGGCCCTGGGCGATGACCTTCCGGACGAGCTCGTCAAGCCGCGGTTCTCGCAGCCGCTCGCGATCCGGTTCTTCACGGCGGAGCCGGGCCCGCTGCCGGCTGGCCGCGTCGTCCGGGTGGGGCCACTCGACAAGGTGCTGGCGTTCCCCGGCGTCGTGCAGGCCGATACGTATCTGACGGTGGGCGAGGTGATCCGACCCGTTCGGCTCGACGGCGACCGGCGCGGCTATGTGATCGCGACCGCGGACACGAACCTCGATGCGCTCGCCCGCGCCGAGGCGGCAGCGCGGCTCCTCGACGTCGAGGTGGTCGACAGCCGGCGGCGATAGCGTAGGTGCCGGCTGGAGCGTGCGACCATGACGTGCGACTTCTCGCGACCACTATCGCGACCTGCTGCGCGCGGCGAAGGCCGGCGGGTACCGGTGGGCGGGGTTCGACCACGCGCCCGAACGTGGCGACCTGCTGCTTCGCCACGACGTCGACCTGTCGCTCGCGGCGGCGCTCGCGGTCGCCGAGGTCGAGACCGAGCGAGGGCGCCTGGTCGACGTGGTTCCTGATGACGCGCTCCGTCCTCTACAACCTCGATTCGCGCGAGGGCGAGGCGGCGATCGCCCGGCTGCGCGAGCTGGGTCATCGCGTGGCGCACCACGCCGTCTGGCCGCACGTCGATCTCGACGCGCGGTTCGACAAGGTCGTCGCGTGGCACAACCCCGAGCCCGAGTTCATGCAGGCCGAGTCCACGGGCGCCGTGAACGTGATGCGGCCGCCGTTCTTCGATCCCGAGACGTACCGCTCGGACTCGAACCAGCACTGGCGCCACGGCTGCCCGCACGCCGAGCTTGCCGCGGGCTCGTTCCCGTGGCTGCAGCTCCTGACGCATCCGGAGATCTGGGCGTATCCGGGTGACGACGATGCGGCGCGACGATGGACGCCTTCCTCGACGCCGACCGGGCCGCGCGACTCGAGCACCTCCGGGCCGACAGAATCGACCTGACATGAAGCCGATCACGGTCATCGTCACCGCGTCGGGCGCCCCGGGAACCGCCGCGCTCCTGCATGCGCTGCGGGCGAACGGCGAACGCGAACTGCGCCTCGTGGGCACCGACATGAGCGATCGCGCCGGTGGGGCGGCACCTGTGCGACGCGTTCCACCTGGTGCCGGCCGGCGCCGATCCGTCGTTCCCGGATGCGGTGCTGGAGATCGCGACGCGAGAGGGGGCCGACGCGATCCTGCCGCAGTCGTCGTTCGACCTCGAGGGGCTGGCGGAGCATGTCGACCGCTTCCCGATGCCGGTGCTGGTGTCGCACCCCGATGCGATCCGACGCTCGAACGACAAGGCTGAGACCTACGAGCTGCTGCACGCGCTCGGCGTTCCGGCGCCGGAGTTCAAGCGGGTCAACGGGGGGCTGCGAGGTCGCGGCGGCGGCGCGCGAGCTCGGCTATCCGGAGCGGCCCGTCTGCTTCAAGCCGGTGTTCTCGTCGGGCTCGCGCGGCTTCCGGATTCTCGACTCGACCGTCGACCGTGCGCATCAGCTGCTGAACGAGCGTCCCGGGTCGGTGTCGATGCGACTCGAGGAGGCCGTCGAGCTGCTGCCCGCCGAGGGCGGTCCGGATCTGCTGGTGATGGAGCTCGCCACGGGTGGCGAGCGAACGATCGACGGAATCGCGAACGGCAACGAGATCGTGCTCGGGCACCGAAGACGCGAGAGGCGATGCGCGCGGGCCTCGCGATGTACTTCGTGACGCTCGACGACCCAGAGCTGCTGCGCATGTCGAACCTGATCGTCGCCGAGCTCGGCATCGAGCACTTCTTCAACATCCAGCTCGTCGGCGACTACGTGATCGAGATCAACCCGCGCATCTCGACGATCGTCTACCAGGCGGATCTGAACCTCCCGTACCTCGGCGTGAAGCGCGCCCTCGGCGAGATCTCCGACGACGAGCTGCGCGCACCTCAGCTCACGCATCCGCCCCGGCCGAACAGCGCTCCGCTACTTCGACCAGCTCGAATTCGACGCCTGACCCTCGAAACGCGCGACACTCGACCGATGACCGAGCGGACCAGTCCGCGCGAGCAAGTTCTGGGGTCAGACCAAGCGTGAAAGAAGTGGGGCAAACAATCCACAACGACGTCGAAAACGCCTTGCCTACAGGCGAAAGGCGTCTACAACCTCCCTCTTTCGGACCCGGCCGCGGGGGCAAGTTCTGCGGTCAGACCACGGTTGGAGCGGCAACAGGTCGGGGACGCGTCCGCGATGGGCTAGACCCTTCGTCAAACAACGGTGTCAAGAGTGCGACGAACGCTCCACAGAGAGGGCGAAGCCGGTCTGCTGCACGCGGGCGTTGTCCTCAAGGGGCATGTGGATGAATTGCGGACGAGGGTGACAGGACTGTGACGAACGATCCACAGGGGCGCGGAGCAAGCGCGGCTGCGGGTGACGCACTGCCCGGTCAACATCGCCGGGATTCCGTGGGAGAACGTGCAGGCGCTGCGGCGCAAGGGCGTCGACGCACGGCTCGTCGTCTTCAACCGCGGGCACCTGCATCCGGAGGCGGACTGGTCGCTCGACCGGCACGGGCTCGCTCGCCAAGCGGCTGATGCAGCAGGCGGCGGCGTTCGCGCGGCTGGCGCCGCAGACGGACATCTTTCACTTCTACTTCGGCCTGACGCTGGTTCCCAAGTCGATCCAGTTCCCGCTGCTTCGACTGCTCCGGAAGAAGAGCGTCTTCCACTACCTCGGCTCCGACATTCGCGGCAAGACCCCCGCCGAGCTCGCCTTCGGCAAGCGGGCAAACGCCGAGATCGTCGGCTCCTACGACGCGATCCGCTGGGTGCCCGAAGCGCACGTCATCCCACCGGGCCTCGACCTGCGCCCGTTCACGCCCGTCCCGCCGAGCGACAACCCACGGCCGCTCGTGGTGCACGCGCCGTCGAGCCGCGAGAAGAAGGGCACGCAGTACGTGATCGAAGCCTGCGCGCAGCTGCCCGTCGACCTCGACATCGTCGAGGGCGTTCCCCATGACGTCGCCCGCGAGCGGTACGCGCGCGCCGACATCGTCGTCGACCAGCTCCACGCCGGCTGGCACGGCGTGTTCGCCCTCGAGTCGATGGCGCTCGGCAAACCCGTCGTCACCTACCTCAAGCCCGACGTCGTCGACCGGAGCGCCGAGGGCTACGGGATTCGGCTGCCCGTCGTCCCCGCGACGACGGAGACACTCGTCGAAGCGCTCCGGCCGCTCGTCGAGAGCCCGCAGCTCCGCCGGGAGATCGGCGCGGCGAGCCGCGCGTACGTCGAGCGGGTCCACGACATCGACCGCGTCGCCGACCGCCTGCTCGACGTCTACCGTTCGCTCTGACTTGAGCCTCGCCGTCCAACTGAAGCGCCTCGTGCGCCACTCGGCGATCTACGGGCTCGGCGGGATCGTTTCGCGGCTGCTCGCAGTCATCCTGCTGCCGCTCTACACGGACTACCTGCCGACCAGCGCGTACGGCCAGGTCGAGATCGTCACCGCCGCGACAGCGGTCCTCGTGATCGTCCTGCAGCTGGGGATCTCGAGTGCGTTCTTCCGCTTCTACTTCGACACCAAGGACGCCGCCCAGCGCCTCGTCGTCGTCCGCACTTCCTTCTGGTTCACGATGACGATGGCGACGGTCGGCCTCGTGATCGGGCTCGTGTTCGCCAATCCCGTCGGCCACGCGCTGCAGCTCGGCCACGACCCGACGCTCGTGCGCGCAGGCGCCGTCGGCCTCTGGGCCCAGACGAACTACCAGCAGCTCACCGCGCTCTTCCGCGTCGAGGAACGGTCGGTCGCCTACGCGATCGCCAGCATCGCGAACGTGCTGATCACCGTCGTCGCGATGGTCCTCGCGGTCGCCGTCTTCAACTGGGGTGCGACCGGCCTCGTCGTCGGCAACTTCATCGGGACGCTCGCGGTCTACCTCGTCCTGGTCGCCTACCGCCGCGAGCAGCTCGGGCTGCAGTTCGACCGCAAGCTCTTCCGCCAGATGCAGACCTTCGGCATGCCACTCGTCCCGTCGGCGCTCGCGTTGTGGGCGATCAGCTTCATCGACCGCGAATTCGTCGCCTACTACAACGGCCGCGGCGAGGTCGGCATCTATTCCGCCGCGATCAAGGTCGCCTCGGTGATCACGTTCGTCATGCTCGCCTTCCGCACCGCCTGGCCGGCCTTTGCCTACTCGATCGAGGACGACCGCGAGGCGAAGCGCACGTACGCATTCGTGCTCACCTACCTGCTCGCCGCCGCATCCTGGGCGGCGCTGGCGCTGGGCGCCCTCGCACCGTGGCTGGTCTCGCTCCTGACCGCGACCCAGTACCACCGAGCCGAGAAAGGCGTGGCGCTGCTCGCCTTCGGTTTTGCGATCTACGCCGGCTACACCGTGCTCGCAATCGGCAGCGGACGAGCCCGGCGCACGCAGCTCAACTGGGTGGTGACCGGCGTCGGCGCAGCCGCGAACGTCGGCCTCAACTTCTGGCTGATCCCGCGCTACGGCATGGTCGGCGCGTCGATCTCGACGGCGGCCGCATACGTCGTGCTGTTCATCGGCATGACGATCTACGCCCAATCCGTCTACCCCGTTCCGTACCAGTGGCGCCGCCTGGTCACAGCGGTCGGAGCAGCCGTCGGACTGACGGTGCTCGCGCGCGCCCCGCACCTCGACTTCGCGCTGTCGTTCGCGCTGATCCTCGTCTACCCGATCGTGCTCGCCCTGCTCGGCTTCTACCTGCCGGCCGAACGCCAACGCCTGCGTCGCCTCGTACCGCTCACCCGCTAGCCGTTACGGTCCACGCCGTGAGCCACCCCGACCTGCCCGCCGAGCAGGCCTACGTCGACCGCGCCTACGAGCACCTGGAGCGAATGCGCGCCGTCGTGGCCGGCGCCGCCGACCTCGCCGACGGCGAGGTCGCCCAGGCCGCACTCGACGCGTGGGCCGCCCGCCGCCTGCGCACGTTCGAGGACGCCGAGCGCGGCCTGTGCTTCGGCCGCCTCGACTTCGAGAGCTTCCCGCAGCCGCTCTACGTCGGCCGCCGCTGGGTCCACGACGACGAGCGGCGCCAGGTGGTCGTGAACTGGCAAGCGCCCGCCGCGCGCCCGTTCTACACGGCAACACCGGTCGACCCGCACGGAGTCGCGCTGCGCAGGCGCTTCCGGACCGAGGGCCGCCGTGTGACCGACATCGCCGACGAGACGCTCGACGGCTCGGTGTTCGACGGCGCCGCCGTCGGCGATTTCCTGCTGGAGGAGCTCGAGCGCAGCCGCGAGCAGCACATGCGCGACATCGTGGCGACGATCCAGACCGACCAGTACCGCCTGATCACCCACCCGCCGGACGGCCCACTGGTCGTCCAGGGAGGGCCGGGAACCGGCAAGACCGCGGTCGGACTCCACCGCGCTTCCTGGCTCCTCTACACGTTTCAGGAGACGCTCACCCGCCGCGGCGTCCTCGTCGTCGGCCCGAACCGCACCTTCATGGAGTACGTCTCACACGTGCTTCCTGCACTCGGTGAGGACGCCGTCGAGCAGCGCGCGGTCGACGATCTGGCCGACGGCGTGGTCGCCGAGCTGCGCGACCCACCCGCCGTCGCGGCGGTGAAAGCCGACACACGCATGATCGACGTGATCCGCCAGGCGGCCGAGCTGCGCCTCGAGGCCGAGCCGCGTGAGCTCGCGATCCGCCTCGAAGGCTCGTTCATCTGGGTGCGCACGCCCGAGGTGCGCACGCTCCTGGAAGCGGCGCGCTCCGAGCTCGGGGCCACCGCGGCGGGCCGGCAACGGTTCCGGATGAGCCTGCTGCGCCGGCTCTACGAGGAGTACGGGCGCGTGCTCGGCGCCGCCGCCTACCGCAGCTTCGAGGAGGTCGAGAAGGCGGTGCGCCAGAACGGCTACCTCGACGCGGTCCTGAAGGCAGCCTGGCCGATCGTGAACCCGGACCGCCTCGTCCGCTCGCTGCTCACCTCGCGTGCGGCGCTCGCCGAGGCCGCCGACGGGATCCTGGAAGCAGGCGAGCAGAAGCTGCTGTTCCGCCGCGAACGCGTCTGGTCGGACGGCGACGTGCCCCTGATCGACGAGGCGCGGGCGCTGCTCGACGCGCCTCCCAAGTCGTTCGGTCACGTCATCGTCGACGAGGCGCAGGATCTGACCCCGATGCAGCTCCGCATGGTGGCGCGCCGCGCCCGCGACGGCTCGCTGACCCTGCTCGGCGACGTCGCGCAGGGAACGGGCGCCGTGCAGTACACCGGCTGGGATCAGGTGCTGCCGAACCTGCCACGAGGCGACGAGGCCGCGGTCGAGGAGCTGCGCCACGCCTACCGCGTGCCCCGCGAGATCATGGAGCTCGCCCTGCCCCTGCTCCCACTGATCGCGCCGGACGTGACGCCGCCGATCTCCTACCGCACCGGCGCCGCGGCGCCGCGGTTCCGCAAAGTGCAGGCCGAGGAGCTGCTGACGGCCGCCTACGCCGAGGCCACGGCCCTCGCGGCCGCCGACGGACTGCTCGCTGTGATCGCTCCGGATGAGCTCGTGGCGACGGCGCCGGCAGGCGATCTGTGGGACGACGTGCCGCTCCTCACGCCCCGCGAGGCCAAGGGCCTCGAGTTCGACCACGTCGTGGTTGTCGAGCCCGGGCTGATCGCCGCGCACGCGCAGGGGCTGCGCGAGCTCTACGTCGCGCTGACACGCCCGACGAAAACACTGATCGTCGTCTTTGCCCGGCCGCTGCCGGACGTGCTGGCGGTTTACGACAGGTAGTAGACGGCGAGCGTCAAGCCGAGGGCAAGGCCCACGATCACGACGAGCGCCAGCACGATGCCGGCGAGCGTGATCGCAATCGTGGCCGGCGCATAGCCGTCACGAGCGATGTCCTCGAGATGATGCTCCTCCGCTACCACCCTGTGCATCAGGGAGCTCATCGCTCCAGTCTGCCAGTTCTCGTGCCGATCGGCACGATCTCTTAACAGTTACCTCTCCTGATTCAAGCCGCTAGATCGTCGAGGTACGACAGCGAGACGCGGCCGAGCCCGCGCGAGCCCAGCTCATAGCGGCCCATCCGCCAGAGCGCCGGCGAGTAGACATGGATCGAGGTGGCCGGAGGACCGCCGTCGTGGCGGACGTCGTGAATATGCGTCGCGTCGAAGCTGAACCCGCCACCCGCGCCATGCGCAACGGTCTGCAGGCCGAGACGGCCCTCGTCGTCCGCAGCGAGAAAGTCTTCGAGCAGCGTCCCCTCGACCACGCTCACCGCCCCGGACGAGCGGTCGTGATCGTGCAGACCCGTCTCCTGGGCCGCGTCCCAGCAGATCAGCCACACATCCACGTGCGGCTGACGGTGCAACTCGACGTAGAAGCGCCGGTCACGCTCGTGCCGCACCTGGTCCTGCCACAGAGCCGGCGCTGCCGCGATCTGCTCCGCCAGCATCTCGAGCTCGGCGACGTCGAGGTCGCGGCCCGGTGGCGCCACGCACCCGATCAGCGATGAAAGTGAGCCGGCACTCACGCGGCGCAAAGGGCCGGAGCTGCGCTGACTTCGGCGAGCAGCTGCATGAACTCCAGAGGCTCGGCCAGCGAGAGGCTGATCTCGGCCGGTCCGCCTGCGACATAGACAGCGGCGGCGTGCAGAGACGATGGCTCGACGAGCAGCCGGCCCCGGCCGAGCAGCTCAGGCGGCTCCTCTCCCCCGAGCCAGACGATCACATCGGCCGAGCGGGGACGTGCGGTCGGCGAGTCGGTGACGAGAATACGGCGGACGTGGCGCATGGTTTGACCTCTGCTTTGTCTACTAAGTCGGTAGACAAACCGTACCTTATCTCAAGGATAAGTCAAACCACCTGGCGCTCGAGGCCTGCGGCTAGGGATGCACGTCGAAGCAGCCACCCGCGTTCTCTTGCGTTGCAACCGCCCAGGCCGCAGGACCGTAGGTGTCGTTGAATTTCGTCACGCTCATCTGCTGCTCGACGATGCGCATTTGCGAGCCGCTCCAGGTGTTATGCCCTGTAACAGTGAGCATCATCTCTCGCACAACTCCGCCATAAGACCGCATGACCGTGTCGAAGACCTTGTACCGCCGCAGTCCAGCGTTCAGCCAGCAGTGGTTGTGAAGTCCCACGCAATAGGCCTTGGCCACGTTGAAGGTGCGTCCGTCCGAGATCTTCACCCCGTAGTTTTGGAGCTCCGCCTTGCAGGCTGCGGGCGACCAGTACCAGTTGCTGGTCCCGGCGCCGCGACCCGGAGCACTGAGGGCGCCGGCTGCGAGCGCGACAACGCACGCCGTCAGTGCGAGTTTCGTCGACCGGTTGACGAGGGTTCGCCAAGTGATCAGCCGCGCGGGACTGACACCGGTATCGGTTGGCGCCATGCCTGCCCCTTCCTTCGCCGTTGACTTTCATTTACTGCCGTTTCCTACAAAAGTCAAGAAGGCGCTTCGAGGAGCGATTCAGCTACTGGGGTCGTCCGCCGCGGTTTCAGTTATGGCAAAGCGAACGGTCGGCGGTCAACCGACGAAGCGGTACACCTGGAACACCTCGGCGTACTCGCGATTCACGTTCACGCCGTGCGTGCGGGCGACGCTCCAGACGTACTCCCCGTTTGCGTAACGGCGGTGCTGCTGCGATGCGTACTTGTCGAGCGCCGCGACCTTGCGCTCGATGTGCCGGTGCTCGAGCGCGAGATACGCCTGGTACGAGAAGTCGAAGTTGTTCCACGGGATCTCGTAGCCCAGGATCGTCGTCCGCTTGAAGGCACGCAGCCCCTCGTCGGCGATCGTGCGGTGGTCCTGGTGCACGTCGTGGACGGAGGGCTGGAACACGATGTCGGGCTGCCAGTCGTTCCAGAGCGCGATCAGCAGCTCGAGGATCTCCTGCCGATGGTCGGGAAACGTGCGGACGTCGAAGTCGTGGACGGTGAGGTTCTCGGCGGGGATGCCGATCTCGGCCGTCGCCTCGCGCACCTCCTGCGCCAGCGTGTCGGGCGGAAAGCCTTCCGGCAGCGAGCGGGTGGCGATCGAGAACGCGATGTACCTGACCTCGGCGCCGGCCTCGACGAGCCGTGCCATCGTCCCGCCGCAGCCAAACTCGCCGTCGTCGGTGTGCGGGGCGAGCACGAGCGCCCGCTTGACGTCCGAGATCACGCGCGCGCGCTCGCGACGGGCCTCTCGACGCGCGCACCGAGCGCGACCAGGGCCAGGAGACCCCACGTGGTCGGGTCTTCGAAGAGCGCGTTGTAAAACAGGCAGTGCACGAGGATCGCAGTCAAGGCTACTGCGAACGCGAGACGCGACGTGCCGACGAAGCCGGGGCCGAGCCGCCCGAAGCCGACGGCGAGGGCGGTGCCGACGAGCCAGAGCAGAAGCGCGAGGCCGGGCAGTCCTGTCTCGGCGGAGACGGTGATCGGCGTGGTGTGGGAGGCCGCAGCCTTCGGCTCCTTGCCGCGCAGACCGCTGAGCGCCGCATACGCGTGCTTGAACCCGCCGACCCCGACACCCAGCACGGGGTGATGCTCGACGATCTTGAGGCCCGTCGTCACGAGCTTCGAGCGGCCGCTGGTGATGTGCGAGAACGAGGTCGACGACTTGCCTTCGAGCCGATGGCGGATCTGCGGCGAGCCGAGACCCGCGACGAGCGCCGCGACGACGATCGCCACGCCCACGAACGCGACGGCCCGTCTGCGCCAGACAACCACCAGGATCACGCAGACGGCGGCGAACAGCGCCGTGAAGCTCGACTGCGAGAACGACGGCAGCAGCCCGGCCCACGTGATGCCGATCGCCAGAGCCAGCGCGACCATCCAGAACGGATCCGTCCGGCGCAGCACGACCACGAGCCCGACGACGAGACCCACGACGAGGAACCGCCCGTAGATCGACGGGTCGTAGAACACGCTGTTCACGCGGTAGAACCAGCCGCTCGGGGCGTACGCGTTGTCGACGATCACCTTCGGATTCCAGAAGATGTCGCGTTCCTCGTACTGGACGATGCCGATCGTGGCGAACACCAGCGCCATCGCCGCGAGTTGCGCGAACAGCCCGACCATCCAGCTCCGCGACCACGGCAGCCGCGCCAGCGCCAGAGTGAGCAGGCCGAATGGCAGCACGAAGAAGAGCAGCTCGATCGCCCCCTGCTTCACATCCTGTGACCAGAGGAGGCTCAAGCCGTCCCAGGCGATGAACGCGGCGACCGGCCAGGCGAGCGGCCCAAGTTCGCGGGCGCGGGGCTCCTCGCCGTACAGCTCCCATGCGAGCGCGAGCGCCGCGACCACGACCACGCCGTAGATGGGCAACAGGAGGTTCGCCTGGGTCGAGCCGACGTGAACAGGGATGCGCGCCGGAACGCAGGCGAGGGTGGCGCACGCCAGCAGCCAGGGCACCCGCAGCGCCAGCCAAGCCCCGCCCGCGGCAAGCACGATGCCGACCACGGCAGCCGCGGCGAACAGACGGTGATGGCCATGCGGCGCGAGGTACGTGGCGAGGATCGCGCAGCCCGCCGCCCAGGCGACCAGCCCTGCGATGCGGAGCTCGCGGCGCGTCGCCACGAGCAGGAGCGCCAGCCCGACGGCGCCCACGGCACCGCCGGCGCGCGCGACGTCCGGGTTCACTCGACCACCACCAGGCAGCGGGCGGCGTGGCCGGCCGCGAAGACGTAGAGCCGATAGGTGCCCGGCGTCCGCGGCGCGCGGAAATGCAGCGTCCCTTTGTGGGCGACTCCCGAGCGGCCGTGCAGGCGCCACGTCACCTTCGGCGCATCGGTCGAGACCCGGATCGCGAACCGATGACCCGGCGCGACCGTCACCCGCGGCCGGGCGAGCACGACGTAGCGAACCTGGACGATCGCGAACGGGTAGGGCTTCGATTCGTTCCCCGCCAGATCCAGCGCGGCGATGTACAGCACGTATCTCCCCTGCCTCGCAGGGTGTGGCGGCGTACCGAGCTTGCCGTTCCAGACGAGGGTCCCCTTCAGCGGCTCGCGATACGTCAGGATCACGCGCTGCGAGCCCACGAGGAGGATCGCGTGCGCCGGCGTGTTCACCCTGTACGGGACGCGGACGACGTCGGCATGGCCGTCGCCGTCGGGCGAGATCACCGGGTAGACCGGGTGCTTCACGGTGATCACCGGCGGCTTGGTGTCGAGGACGATCAGGCTCGGCAGCGCGATCGTCCGATGCGAGCGCTCGAGCTTCACGTAGGGCTTGTACGTCCCGTCCGAGAACAGCGTCCCCCCGCCGGCGACGCCCGACCACTGGAACGACAGCCGCTTTCCGCGCGGGAACACCCGGCCCGAGACCAGGGTGGCGACGCGGATCGAGCCGCGTTGGATCCAGACCTGGAGCCGCTCTCGCGTCCGCAGCTTGAAGCTGACGACCGCAGAGCCGCTGCCGAGGGTGCACGGAACGGCACAGTCCGGCGAGAAGACTTTCGTCACGCTCGTCGCGTAGATCGGCGAGCGCGCGAGCTTCGCACGCTCCGTGACCGCGAACGCAACCGCCGTGGCTGCGAGCACAGCAAGGACGAGCGCCGTCGACAGGAGCCGGGCCAAGGCTCCGCGATTCTACGGACGCCCGATGAGGCGCTTGTTAGGCAGTCGCTTCAGGCGGTGACTTCGGGCGGGAGCGGGCAGGAGACGAACGGCCGCCCCCGCAGCAGACAGGCGAGCTTGTACGCCTCGCACCCCGTGCAGAACCCTGTAATCGCCGCGATCAGCGCCAGCGCCGCGACGAGCAAGCCGAGCCCGAAGCCGAGGGTGCCGAGCCCGACCGCATAGGCGACCGACGCGGCCACGAGAACCGAGAAACCGATCATGTTGGCGATCCGCGGCGGCCGCGAATCCTCGAGCGGGCCCTCGCCGAACCGCGGCTGCAGCACCTCGAAATAGAGCAGGCACGGCAGGCAGAACCGCCGGCCTAGCGTGAGTCCGAGCGCGAGCTGAAGAGCGAGGAGTGTCAGCAGCCACCACCAGCCGGTCGCGAGGGCGAGTACCGAGACGAGCCCGACCACGGCCTGATTCGTGCGCGGCGCGCGCGAGTCGATCACCTGCAGGTTCCGGTAGGGATCGGCCCGCCTTGCGGTCACGAAGCTTCGACGACCATGCCGGCACCCACGGTGTCGAACGTCGATTCGTCGATCAAGATGAACGCGCCGGTGCCCCGCACCCGCTTGTACGGGTCGACGGCGAGCGGCTCGGCGAGGCGTAGCCGTACGAGGGCGAGGTCGTTCAGCTCGAGCTGCTCCGGCGACGGGCGGTCGTCGAGCGTCTCGATGGTGACGACCGAGACCAGCTCCTCGATCCGGGCGGGCGCGGTTCGCGTGTTGTGCTTGACGAGCAGGCGCGCGCCGGGCAGCAAGGGCCGCTCGGACATCCAGCACAGGCGGGCGAGCACCTCGCGCGTCACGACCGGGGGATCCTCGGGGTCGGCGAGCAGGTCACCGCGCGAAACGTCGATGTCGTCCTCGAGCCTGATCGTCACGGACTGGCCGGGCAGCGCTTCGTCAAGGGCCGTCTCGGCGGCCTCGACCGAGGACACGCGCGTGCGGTGCCCCGACGGCAGCACGACGACTTCGTCGCCGGCCCGCCAGATGCCCGACGTGACCTGCCCGGCGTAGCCGCGGTAATCGTGGTGCTCATCGGCCATCGGCCGGATCACCCATTGCACCGGGAAGCGGCGCGGCAGGATCGACAGATCGCCTGCGACCTCGACCGACTCGAGGTGCTCGAGCAGCGTCTGGCCGGCGTACCAGCCGAGCGCGTCCGACCGGTCGACCACGTTGTCGCCTTTCAGCGCCGAGATCGGGATCGCGCGCACGTCGTGCATGTCGAGGCGCGCGGCAAGCTCGGCGAGGTCGCGGGCGATGTCGTCGAACCGCTCCTCCGAGAAGTCGACCAGGTCCATCTTGTTCACCGCGAATACGACATGCGGGAGCTCGAGCATCGAGAGCACGTAGGCATGGCGGCGGGTCTGCTCGACAACGCCCTTGCGCGCATCGACGAGGATCACGGCCAGGTCGGCGGTCGACGCCCCCGTGACCATGTTGCGGGTGTACTGCACGTGGCCCGGTGCGTCGGCGAGCTGGAAGCGCCGGCGCGGTGTGACGAAGCCGCGGTAGGCGACGTCGATCGTGATCCCCTGCTCACGCTCGGCGCGCAGCCCGTCCATCACCAATGCGAGGTCGACGTAGTCGTGGCCCCGGCGCCGCGAGGCGTCCTCGATGTGCTCGAGCTGGTCGACCAGAAGCTGTTTCGTGTCGTAGAGCAGGCGCCCGATGAGCGTCGATTTCCCGTCGTCGACCGAGCCAGCCGTGACGAGGCGCAGCAGATCGGTGTCGAGCATCTCCTTCGAGGCGGCCATCTAGAAGTACCCCACTCTCTTGCGGTCCTCCATGGCGGCTTCCGAGACGCGGTCGTCGGCGCGCGTCTCGCCGCGCTCGGTGATGCGTGTCGCGGCGATCTCGTTGACGACGTCGTCGAGCGTCGACGCGTCCGAGATGACGCCGCCGGTGCAGGTCATGTCGCCGACCGTCCGGAAGCGGACCGTCGCGGTGAAGGGATCCTCGCCGGGCAGCCGCTCGATGAACTCCGAGGCGGCGTAGAGCATCCCGTCGCGGCGGAAGACCTCGCGCTCGTGCGCGTAGTAGATGAGTGGCAGCTCGAGCTTCTCCCGGGCGATGTACTGCCACACATCCAGCTCGGTCCAGTTCGAGATCGGGAACACGCGGATGTGCTCGCCTTTGCGGATCCGGGCGTTGTAGAGGTTCCAGAGCTCGGGGCGCTGGGCGCGCGGGTTCCACTGGCCGAAGTCGTCGCGGAAGCTGAAGATCCGCTCCTTCGCGCGCGCACGCTCCTCGTCGCGACGCGCTCCACCCATCGCGGCGTCGAAGCCGTGCTTGGCGATCGCGTCGAGCAGGGTCGTGGTCTGCAGCTGGTTCCGGGAGGCACGCGGGCCCCGTTCCTCGACGACGCGGCCCTGATCGACCGACTCCTGAACACTCGCGACGATCAGCCGCTCGTCGAGCTCCTGCATGCGGCGGTCGCGGAACTCGATCACCTCGGGGAAGTTGTGGCCCGTGTCGACGTGCATCACGGCAAACGGGAAGCGCGCCGGCCGGAAGGCCTTCTCGGCCAGGCGCAGCAGCACGATCGAGTCCTTACCACCGGAGAAGAGCAGCACGGGGCGCTCCCGCTCCGCGGCGACCTCGCGCATGATGTGAATCGCCTCGGACTCGAGCGCGTCGAGATGGGTGAGGCGCCGGACGGCCTGCTGGGTCATGAGGCACTCGCGTTCGTCGCGACGATATGGAGCCCGCATTCGACCTTGGCGGTACCCGACCAGCGGCCCTCACGCCCGTCACCGGGCTGCGTGCAGTGGGTGCAGCCGATCGAGGCGTAGCCATGGTCGTGGAGCGTGTTGTAAGGCAGCCCGCGCTCGGCGATGTAGGCGCGAACCCGAGCGTCATCCCAGTCGGCGAGGGGGTTTGCCTTCCACAGTTCGTGGGTCTCGTCCCAGCCGAGCTTCGGCGCGTTGGCGCGCGTCGGCGACTGGTCGCGGCGTAGGCCGGTGATCCAGCAGTCGAGCCCTTCGAGGGCGCGTGCGAGCGGCGCCACCTTGCGGATCGCGCAGCAGAGATCGGGCTTGCGCTCCCAGAGCGCCTCACCGTGCACGGCAGCCTGGCGGCCGAGAGACGGGCCCTCGTAGACCTCGACGACGATCCCGTAGCGCTTCTCGACCTCGCGCCACACGGCGTACGTCTCCGGGAAGAGCACGTGCGTGTCGAGCGCGAAGACGCGCGCGTCGCTGTCGAGCGCCAGGAGCATGTCGAGCAGCACCGACTCCTCCTTCTGGAAGGAGCAGGCGAGCGAGACCCGCCCCGGGAACTCGCGCAGCGCGAGCTCGAGGATCTCGGGCGCGCCCATCGCCTCGACGGCGCCGGGCTCAGGAAGCGTGAACGTGCTCGCCGTCAGAGAGCAGCACCTCCTTCAGCGTGTCGCCGCGCAGACCGAGCCGGAGCGTCTCGAGCGGGATGACCTCGTCGGGCGGGATGTTTCCAAGGTTGACATCGGGCCCGAAGTGCTTGATGAACCAGGCCTGCGAGGACTTGGTCGGCGCCTCCCACACGAGGTCGTGGAAGTCGACGGCCTGCTCGATCTCGGCGATCACGTCGGTGCGCATCGCGCCGTCGGACTGGAAGATGCCGGCGGTTCCGCCTTCACGCGCCTCGGTGATCACCTTCCAGGCGCCGGCGTCCTTTTCTTCCTTGATCCACTGCACCCACTCGTCCGGCTCGAACTCGACCGCGGAGTCCTTCGAGCCGACCTCGGACAGGACGGTGAAGTCGCGGGCGAAGTCGGCGATCAGCTCGAGCTTGCGCTCGCGCGGAATGTCGACCGTTCCGTCGGAGATCTCGACGTGGGTGATCCCGAGGCTCTGGAGCCACCGCTTGTAGCCGTCGAAGGCGCCCTTTACGTAGACGACCTCGAAGAATGTGCCGCCGATGACGACGCGCTTTTCGCGCAGCACGGCGAGCTTCCGCTCGAGATTGTTCGTCACGTAGGCCGTGCCCCAGCCGAGCTTGACGATGTCGATGTGGTCGCCGCTCATCTCGAGCACGTCCTCCCACCCGCGCGGGCCGAGGCCCTTGTCCAGCACGTGGGTCAGGCCGCGTTGCTCGCGAACGCCGCGGGTCAGTCCGAGGTCAAAGTCGGGCATAGAGCTCCTCGAGCTTGGCGCGCGCCCGGGCCTGGACGTCGCGGTAGAGGGAGTTGCCGTGGGCGTCGATCCCCACGGTCAGCGGCCCGAAATCCTTGACGCGGAACTTCCAGAGGCACTCCGGCATCAGGTCTTCCCACTGGACGTCCTCGATCTCCTCGATCTGGGTCGTCTCGAGCGCGGCGGCACCGCCGACGATCGCGAAGTAGACCATCCCCAGGGTAGCCATGGGTTCAATTGCAGAATCGGGGAAGCCGCCCTTGCCGCAGATCGCCCTGACGCCGTATTGGGTGCCGAGGGGCTCGGTGAACCTGACCATTCGGGCACTGGTGGTCGTGCCGATGCAGAGCTTCTCGTAGCGGCCGTCCTCCAGCTTGCGGACGTTCGGCGCGGTGTGGAGCAGGAACGCCCCCGCGAGGTCCATCGGCGGCGGCACACCCTGGTCGAAGATCCGCACCTGCGTGCGGTCGCGGATCCCGATGATGTGCCCCTGCACCGTCACCTCGTCGCCGGCCCGCAGCTTCAGGATCTCGTTCGGATCGGTGATCGGGAACGTGACTTCGTGGGTCGCCATTAGTGATCTCCTCGGTGGCGCCGGTGGATGCCCCGGTCGCGAGCACCAAGCGAGGCAAGGACGCAGGGAGCCCCGGTAGTGGTTACTACCGGGGCGACTGAGGACGCAGCACCGCGCCGTGTGATCGCGGGCGGGGCGCCGCCGAGTGTCGCCGAGGGGATCACCTAAAACTCCCTGTCGTAGTCGACGGTGCCGTCAGGGCTCACGTGGGCGCTCGCGCGGCGGGCGGCCCAGCACTGGTAGTTGACGGCGACGGGGTTCAGGGTCATGTGCGTGTCGGCGTGCTCGATGTGGCACTGCAGCACCGTGACGTCGCCGCCGAGCCCCATCGGCCCGATGCCCGTCTCGTTGAGCAGGCCGAAGAGCTCGTCCTCCAGCTGCGAGACGAGCGGATCGTGGTTGCGCGTCCCGATCGGGCGCATGATCGCTTCCTTGGCGAGATACATCGCGTAGTCGGCCGAGCCGCCGATGCCCACGCCGACGATTCCGGGTGGGCATGGCTTGCCGCCGGCACCGACGATCGATTCGAGGACGAACTGCTTGATGCCTTTCACGCCGTCGGCGGGCACGCACATCTTCAGGAAGCTCATGTTCTCCGAGCCGGAGCCTTTGGGCACGCACTTCACATCGAGCCCGTCCCAGTCGGCGATGAACTCCCAGTGCACGATCGGCAGGCGGTAGCCGATGTTCGGGCCGGTGTTCTGGCGCGAGATCGTGTGCACGGCGTTCGAGCGCAGCGGATGCTCGACCGTCGCGCGGGCCGTGCCGTCGCGCAGGCCCTCGTAGATGCGGGTCGGATGGAGCGGGAAGTGCTCGCCGACGCGGCAGTTGTAGACGGCGATGCCGGTGTCCTGGCAGACGAGGTTCTTCTCGCCGTCGGCGACGTTGACGTTCTTGTGGATCGTCTCGAGGACGCGCTTGCCGGCGACCGAGGTCTCGCGGAGCCGCGCCTCGGCCAGCGCGTCGCGCAGGTCCTGCGGAATGTCCTTCAGCGCCCAGACGTACAGATGGGCGGCCACATCCTCGATCGTGTGCTTCAGGTCGGTGTCGATAGTGGTGCTCATGCGCTCGCTTTCTCGGCGGCAGCCCGGCCGGCGCGGCGTCCGAAGACGACGCACTCGAGCAGGGAGTTGCCCATCATCCGGTTGCGTCCATGCGTTCCGCCTGCGATCTCGCCGCAGGCGTAGACGCCCTCGAGCGTCGTCGCGGCGTCGGTGTCGATGACGAGGCCGCCGTTCTGGTAGTGGAGCACGGGGTAGGTGAGGATCTTCTCGCGCAGCGGATCGATGCCTGCCCCGCGGTAGCGGCGCAGCATGTACGGCAGCGAGACCTCGGCGTCGTCGCGCGGGATGCGCGTCGTGTCGAGGAAGACGGCGGGCCGGCCGTCGGGGGTCGAGACGCCCTTGCCCTTCTGCACCTCGTCGAAGATGGCCTGGCTGACGACGTCGCGCGGGCCGAGCGAGTCGGTGAACTCCTCACGGTCGGCGTTGAGGAGGACGGCGCCGTACGCGCGCGTCGTCTCGGGAATCGAGTAGCCCTGCATGTTCGGAGGCCATGCGCCGCCGTTCGGGTGGTACTGGAGCGCGTCGAGGTCGCGAGCCTCGGCGCCGAGGTCGAGCGCGAGCTTCGTCACCTCGCCCGTCGCGTTCGGGTGGTTGGTCGAGAGCTCGCCGCGCTCTTCGGCCTCGGCGTAGCAGCGGCCGCCGGCCGCCAGCACGACGGTGCCCGCCTCGACGAAGCGGTCGCCACAGAGGGCGCGCCAGCCGTTTTCGAGGGGCGTCAGCTCGCGGAGTGGGGCGTTCGTGATCGAGGTGCCGGTCGACGCCTCCCACGTCTCGCGCAGCTGCTTCGTGATCGCGTGACCCGTGCGGTCACCCACCTGTAGCAGCCGCTTCTTCGTGGCTCCGCCACAGCGGGCCAGGCGGTAGCCGCCGTTCTGGCGGGTGAACTCGACTCCGGCCTCTTCGAGCCAGTGGATCGCGGACGGCGCCTCGGTCGTCAACACCTCGACGAGCCGGAGGTCTGCGGTCTCGTGCGAGGAACGGAGGATGTCCTCGGCGTGCGTCTCGGGTGAGTCGTCTTCGGCGAACGCCGCCTGGATCCCGCCCTGCGCCTTGGCGGAGTTGTTCGCCTGCAGCGACCCCTTGGTCGCGAGTGCCACGCGGGCGCCCGAGCGCTCGGCCGAAACGGCGGCCGCGAGCCCGGAGGCTCCGCTCCCGATCACGAGCACGTCAAAGGAGTCCGCAGGCGCGCACCCCGCGAATCGTACCTAATCTCACGGATTACATACGTTTATCCGAGAGGACGGCAGTTCGGACGCTCACCAGATCGGTCGCGAGCATGACCTCGATCTCCTGGGCCGTGGCGGGCCGCGGGTTCGCCTGATTGCCGGCGCGCGCGGCTGCCGCGACGGCGATTTGCGGCAGGTCTCCTTTGGGAACACCAAAATCGCGCAGGCGCTCGAAGCCCGCTAGACGGCCCAAGGCCCGGGTCCCATCGACCGCATCGGCGCCGATCGCGTCGCCGAAGCGGGCGACTTCGGCCGGCACCGACTCCCGGTTGAAGACGAGCGCCGGCGGCAGGCACAGCGCGTTCATCGCGCCGTGCGAGATCCCGTAGGTGCCCCCGAGGGCCTGCGCCATGGCGTGCGCGAGCGCGAGGCCGGCCAGGCCGAGCGCGCGACCGGCGTCGGCAGCGCCGCGAAGGAGCTCCTCGCGGGCCTCCCGGTCGTGGGGAGCGGCGAGCACGCGCGGGAGGCTGCCCGCGATCAGCGAGGCTCCGGACAGCGCGGCTTCGTCGCCCTCCGGGTTGTGGGCGCGGACGTAGAGCGCTTCGGCGCAGTGGGCGAGTGCGTTGAGCGCCGTCCCGCCCGACTCGGCGGGCGGCAAGTCGAGCGTCAGGTCGACGTCGTAGACGATCGCCGCGGGCGTGCGCGCCCCCGCCGCCGCCCTGGATCCGCCGGTCCGGCGTCCGGACTCCGTAGAACGTCGTCCACTCGGCGCCCGAGTACGTGGTCGGGACCGAGACGAGCGGCAAGCCGGACTGCGCCGACGCGGCTTTGCCGGTGTCGATCGCCGAGCCGCCACCGACGGCGAGGATCCCGTCCGCGTCGTGCGGGTACCTCGATCCGATCCGACGGCACCTCTGTCCACCACGCCACGTGCGGCAGGTCGAGCTGCCGCCAGCGCTCGCCGGCAATCAGGAAGGGCCGCTCGATGTGCGCTTCGGAAAGCACCTCCGGCAGCGCCGAGAGTCCGAAGCGGACGATCAAGTCAGGCGGGTGGCCGCGAAATCCAGGAACGCGCGAGCTGCGCGCGATTCCGAGCGTCCGGCGGCGCGGACGAGCAGGATGTCGCGCTCGAGCTCGAGATCCTCGACCCGGGCCTCGACGAGCGCCCCCGTCGCGAGGTCGTTCTCGACCGAGGAGCGGGAGATGAACGTGACCCCGAATCCGGCACGGACGGCGGTCGCGACCGACTCCTGCAGGCCGAGCTGGATGCGCACGTCGAGATCGCGGAGGCGCATGCCGACCTTGCGGAGCTCGTCCTCGATCATCCGGCGCACCCCGGCGCCGTCCTGCATGACGATCAGCTGCTCGGTCTTGAGCTCCTCGAGCGAGATCGTGCGGCCGGCGAACTGATGGCCCGGCGGGCAGACGAGGATCACGGTGTCGTGGAAGAACGGCTCGTACTCGACGCCGCGGTGGCGCGGGGCGGCGCCGACGACGCCCAGCTCCAGGGTGCGCTCGGCGACGCGCTCGACGATCGTCTGCGTGTCGAAGACGCTGAGCGCGACGTGCAGCGACGGGAAGCTCGAGCGCGAACTCGCACAGCAGGCGGGCCAGAACCACGCCGCCCGGGCCGGTCGACGCGCCGATTTCGAAGGCGCCGGCGAGCTCGCCCTCGGCTTCGTCGGCGAGCTCGTTGACGATCTGCTCCTCGAGCTGCAGCAGCCGCTGCGCGCCCCGGTAGAGGCGAAGACCGGCCTGGGTCGGCTCGACTCGGCGTCCGGAGCGGTCGAGCAGACGCATCCCGAGCCGCCGCTCGAGCGCGCGCACCTGCAGCGAGACGGCGGGCTGCGTCACCCCGAGGCGCTCCGCAGCCTGCGAGAACGACCGGCGCTCGACGACCGCACAGAAGGCTTGCAGCTGCCGCGTGTCCATAAGCAAACGTTATCGCAAATCACGCCATGTCCCGAGCGCACATCGTCCGCAAGCGCCGTGCCAGGGCCAACTGCAGGTGCCAGGCACCGGCAGTAAACGTGTGAAATCTCGTCCACAGCCTGGAAGAAATCGGCCCTGCGTGCGACCATGCGGTTGCGTCTTCGTACTGGCGCGGGAGGCGCTGAGCGTGAACCGGAGAGGGGTTGTGGCTGGGCGCGTACGCGTTCTGCACGCAGCGCTGCTTATGCCTGGCGCAGCTCCAGCCGGTTGCCGAACGGGTCGTCGACGTGGCAGCGGACGGTGCCAGGCAGCGACTGATCGGGGCGCGGGCTCGTGGCCGGCGGCGCGCAGACGCTCCTCGAGCGCGGCGAGATCGTCGACGACGAAGCCGGGATGCGCCTTGCGGGCGGGTGCGAACGGCTCCTCGACTCCGACATGCAGCTCCTGGTCGCCCGCCTTGAACCAGCAACCGCCGCGCGCGGCGCAGCGGCGCGGGCTTCGGCAGCTCCTCCAGGCCCAGCACCTCGCCGTAGAACGCGCGTGCCGCCTCCTCACACCCTGGCGGCGCGGCGACCTGGACATGGTCGATCCCGATGACCGTCATCCCCACAAGGGTCTACCATCGACCGGGTGGCACCGGCGCAGCCTCAGCTCGAGGACACGCTCGTCAGCGGCTACGCCAGGCTCGCGTCGGACGCGCCGCAACCGGCGCATCGACATCGAGCTCCGCGCGCTCGACGTCGTGCTCGCCTCGATCCTCGGCGTCGTCGCGCTGCCGTTCGCACTGGTGCTCGCGCTGATCGTGCTCGTCACCAGCGGCCGGCCCGTGCTCTACCGCGGCCCGCGCGTCGGCCGCGCCGGCCGCTTCTTCACGATGCACAAGTTCCGCACGCTCGCAGAGGGCGCCGAAGAGCGGATCGGCCAGTTCCTCGGCGAAGAGCTCGTCCGCCACACCGAGGCCGAGCTGACCCCGGTCGGCCGCTGGCTCAAGGCCTCGCAGCTCGACGAGGTGCCGCAGCTCTGGAACGTCCTCCGCGGCGACATGTCGTTCGTCGGGCCCCGCCCGATCAGGCCTCGCTTCTTCGCCGAGCTCACCGAGGATCTCCCCGCGTACTGGCAGCGCCTCGTCGTCCGGCCCGGACTGACCGGTCTCGCCCAGGTGCGCCGCGGCTACGAGACCTCGATGGCCGAGAAGCTCGCACACGACCTCGAGTGGATCGCCGACCGCTCCGTGCCGCTGTACCTGCGAACGCTCGTCGTGACCGGCTTCCGCGTCCTGGGCCAGACGTTCTCGCGCCACCGCGAACCGTGAGGCTCGCCGCGGCGGCGATCGATGCTCGGCGCGCTCGCCGTCAGCGCTTCGTCGGCAGCTCGACCCGCGCCCGCGAAGGGCCCGTGCGGCTCCCGGGCCGGCACGCCGGTGCAGGTCTCGCACGTGATCTGGATCTGGTTCGAGAACCACGCCGCAGGCGAGATCGTCGCCAACCCCGCCGCGCCCCGCACAACCCGGCCTCGCCGGCGAGTGCGGCTTCGCAGCGAGCTACTACGCCGTGGCGCACCCTTCACTGCCCAACTACCTCGCTGCCACCTCGGGCGGCACGCAGGGAGTCACCGACGACGGCCCGCCCTCCGCACACCCCATCCGCGCGACGAGCCTCTTCGCGCAGGCGGCCTCGGCGCGCAGCTACGAGGAGAGCATGCCGGCGCCGTGCGCCCTGACCGACACCTACCCCTACGCAACGAAGCACAACCCCGAGGCGTACTACCTCGACGCCCGCGCCCGCTGTCGCACGGGCGACGTGCCGCTCGGGACGACGAAGCACGGCGCCTTCGCGGCCGCACTGGCGAAGGACACGCTGCCGGCCTTCAGCTTCGTCACGCCGAATCTCTGCAACGACATGCACGACTGCTCGGTGGCGACCGGCGACGCCTGGCTCGGCACGCTGGCTCGCGACGATCACCGGCAGCAAGAGCTACCGCGCCGGGCACACCGTCGTCTTCGTCGCCTGGGACGAGGACGACGGCTCGGCTGCCAACCGCGTCCCGCTGCTCGTGATCTCGCCCTGGACCCGGCCGGGAACCCGCAGCAACACGCGGTTCACGCACTACTCGCTGCTGCGCACCACGGAGGAGCTGCTCGGGATCCGGGCCCATCTGGGCAACGCCGCGACGGCAACCAGCCTGCGCTCCGCGTTCGGTCTGTAACCCCCGTCCCTAGACTGGCCCCATGTGTGGCATCTGCGGAATCGCGACTGCGCGGGGCGCCGTCGACCGCGAGCGGCTCGCCGCGATGTCCGCGACCCTGCTGCACCGCGGCCCCGACGCCGACGGCACGTTCCTCGACGACGGCATCGGGCTCGCGTCGCGACGCCTTTCGATCATCGACCTCGCGGGCGGCGACCAGCCGATCGCGAACGAGGACGGAACGGTCGTGCTCGTCCAGAACGGCGAGATCTACAACTACCGCGACCTGCGCGCGCAGCTCGAGCGCGCCGGCCACCGCTTCCGCACCCACTCGGACACCGAAGTGCTCGTGCACGGGTACGAGGAGTGGGGCCTGGGGTTCGCCGAGCGGCTGCGCGGCATGTTCGCCATCGCGCTCTGGGACGCGCGCTCGCGCCGGCTCGTCCTCGCCCGCGACCGGTTCGGGATCAAGCCGCTCTACTACCGCGACCGTCGCCGGCGAGCTCGCCTTCGCCTCGGAGCTCGACGCACTGCCCCGTGGCGAGATCGACCCCGACGCCCTCGAGGCGTACCTCGCCTTCAACTCGATTCCCGCGCCGCTCTCGATCTTCAAGGAGATCCGCAAGCTCCCGGCCGGACACCTGCTGACCTGGAGCGACGGCATCGTCGCCCTCGACCGCTTCGCCCGGCCCGGCCCGCTCGCGGCGCGCCACGACGCCGACGAGGCAGAGCTGGTCGAGGAGTGCCGTGCGCGGCTTCGCGACTCTGTCCGCGCACATCTCGTCGCCGACGTGCCGGTGGGCGTACTGCTGTCGGGCGGCGTCGACTCGGGTGCGCTCGCCGCGCTCGCCGCAGAGGAGTCGTCGGAGGCCGTGCGCACCTTCTCGATCGGCTTTGAGGAGGCATCGTTCGACGAGCTCGCCGGTGCGAGAGCGGTCGCCGAGCGCTACGGCACCCGCCACCGCGAGCTCGTGCTGCGACCCGACGCCGCGTTGCTCCTGCCCGCGCTCGCGCAGACGTTCGACGAGCCCTTCGGCGACTCGTCGGCCCTGCCGACCTACCTCGTCTCCAAGCTGGCGGCCGAGGACGTGAAGGTCGCCCTCTCCGGCGAGGGAGGCGACGAGCTCTTCGGCGGCTACTACACCTACGTCGCCGACCAGCTCGCGACCCGAACGGGCGGCCTCGCCCGTGCGGCGCGCCCGCTTGTCGAACGCCTGCCGACATCCACGGCGAAAGCCAGCTTCGACTTCAAGGCCAAGCGCTTCGTCCGCGCCGCGCACCTGCCGCCGCTCGAGCGCCATCACGGCTGGAAGGAGATCTTCGCGCCCGATCTCGCGTGCCGAGCTCACCGGCCGGCGAAACGCGGCCGACCCGCTCGCCGGCTACCGCGCCCGCTTCGCCGAGACCGAGGGACACGAGCTGCTGACGCGCCTGCAGGACGTCGACTTCGGCACCTACCTCGTCGACGACCTGCTCGTGAAGACCGACCGCGCGTCGATGGCCTGGTCGCTCGAAGCGCGCGTTCCGTTCATGGACACGGCGATCTCGAACTTCGCCTTCTCCCTGCCGGTCAAGCACAAGGTCCGCGGCCTCTCGAAGAAGCGGCTGTTGCGGCAGGCGGTCGAGCCGCTGCTGCCGCACTCCGTCGTGCACGGGCGCAAGCGCGGCTTCTCGATCCCCGCCGCCGCCTGGCTGCGCGGCGCGCTGCTGCCCTTCGCCCGCGAGACGCTCTCCGCCGAGACACTCGGCCGGCAAGGGCTGCTGCAGCGCCTCGACGGCGACGCAGGCTGCTCGAACGAGCACGCGGCCGGCCTCCAGGACAACTCGCGCCAGCTCTGGGGGCTGCTCTCGCTGACCCTCTGGTACGAGCACCACGTCGAGGGCATTCGCCGCGATGCGCCACTCGAGCGGGCGGTCGCATGAAGGTCTGGATCGACATGACGGCGAGCGCGCACCCACTCGTCTTCCGGCCGCTCGTGCAGCTCCTGCGCGAACAGGGCCACGAGGTGGAGATCACCACGCGCGACTACGCGCAGACGATCCAGCTGATCGAGTCGCACGGCATGGAGGCGACCGTGATCGGCCACCACGGCGGCCGCTCGCGCGCCGGGAAGGCACGGCAGCTGCAGGCCCGCCTGCATGCCCTGCACAAGTGGGCGCGCCCGCGGAAGTTCGACCTGGCGCTCGCCCACGGCTCGCACGAGCTGACGATCACCGCCCGGCGACTCGACGTCCCGAGCTCCACCACCTTCGACTACGAGTGGGCCTGGCTGCAGCACCAGCTCGGCTGCCGGGCCGCAACCCGCGTCGTCGTCCCTGCGTCGATCCCGGCAGAGCGGCTGGCCCGCTACGGCGCAACGCCGCCGAAGCTCCAGGCCTACGCCGGTCTGAAGGAGGAGTACTACCTCGCCGATTTCGAGCCCGATCCGGCCGTCCTCGAGACCTGGGGGATCAACCGCGAGAAGGTGCTCGTCGTCCTGCGGCCGCCGCCCGACGTGTCGCTGTACCACCGGCACGCGAACCCGCTGTTCCCGCAGACGCTCGAGCATCTCGGCTCGCTCGAGAACGTCCACGCGTTCGTCATACCCCGGACCGAGGAGCAGCTCGCCTACGTCCGCTCGCTCGCGCTGCCGTCGGTGATCGTCCCGGACACCGCCGTCGACGCGCAGAGCTTGATCGCCTTCGCCGACCTCGTCGTCTCGGCCGGCGGCACGATGAACCGCGAGGCTGCAGCGCTCGGCGTACCGGTCTACACCACGTACGGGGGCCGGCTCGGCGGCGTCGACGAAGAGCTGATCCGCGAAGGCCGTCTGCGCCCGCTCACCGATCCACGGGCACTCGAGCTGGCAAAGCGCGACCACGCCGCGACCACACGCACGATCCGCGACCCGCAGGACATGCTCGACCTGCTGCTCTCGGCGCTCGACGCCACTCACGCCTGACCCGGACCTTGGGACCCGGTCGACTCGCCGGTCCGGGTCGAAGACGAACCCAACGGTCAGTGCGCGGGCCCGCGGGGGCGGCCATCGTGGGACGATGCTCATGTCTCCGAGACGAGCCTTGCAGCTGCTCGCGGCCGTGCTGGTTGCACTCATCGTCTGCGCGGGCGCATCCGCTCACGGCAAGAGCGCCAAAATGGTGACGATTACGCTGCTCAGCCCGACCTCGACCAGCCGGGTCCCGCGGACCAGCCTCTCCCCACTTTTCACGTGGCGGGTCGACGGGCTTGACGCGGTGCCGGCTAACGGGATCGAAGAGCTCCAGGTATCGACCGACCCTTCATTCGGCGGCTCAGCAGGAGAGAACTTCACCTGCAGCAACGGCACCTGTCCCGGCCAGTATCAATGGAACACGTCTTGGTGGTACACGGAAAACGACGCATGCACATACCAGCCGCCTCCTCCCACCGGCTGCGTGAATCAGAGAAGCACCAGCGGGATCATGTACTGGCGCGTGTCGCTCCGCGGTCCGGGCGGTGTCGCGGCAAGTGCGACGGGAAGCTTCTCGATCTTCCAACCCCCGGACACGACACCGCCGCGCGTCTTCGTCGCGCGGGGCGTCTCGAAGCGCGGCACGATCGGCTGGTTCAACTTCGAGGCGATCGACGACGGCGGCGGCCCGATCAGGGAGGAACTCGACCTCTACAACAAGCAGAAGCGGGTCGTGCTTGTCTCACACAACGGCTGGGGGGTCCTGCCGCACCGGGTCGTCAGATGGGACGTACCCATTCCGTCGAACGTTCCCGACGGCACCTACACGTGGTGCCTGACCGCGTTCGACAAGGCCGGCAACCACGCGAAGAGTTGCGCCGCATTCGACGTGGTCGGCTAGGCGAGCGTTCTACGCAGCCGCGAGCACGCCGAGCAGATCCTCGCCGTATCGCTCGAGCTTCGCCGGGCCGATTCCACTCAGTTGTGAGAGCTCGCCGAGCGACTCCGGCTGGGCCTCGGCGATCGCCTGCAGGACGCTGTCGTGGAAGACGACGTACGGCGGGACGCCGTCAGCCTTCGCGCGGCCGAGCCGCCACTCCCGGAGCTTCTCGCCGAGCGGCGTCCACTCCTGGCGCTCCCGCTTCGGTCGTGGCTCGACCTCGCTTCGCAACCCGGAGTCAGGCACGAGCTCGCGCAGGAACCGCGACGGCTTGCCCGACCACGTCAGCCAGAGCTCGCGGCGGGCGCGCGTCAGGCCGACGTAGAGCAGGCGCCGTTCCTCGGCGAGCTCCTCGTCGCTGCGAGCCTGCTTCGACGGCAGCTCCTTCTCGGTGAGGCGTGGCAGGAAGACCGCATCGAACTCGAGCCCCTTCGCGCGGTGCAGGGTCAACAGGTGGACGCCGCGGGCACCGTCGCCACCCGGGTCGAAGCGCTGCCGCAGGTCGGCCGCGAACCCGTTGACGTCGCCGTCGAACGCCTCGGCCAACGCAACCAGGCGGGCGAGGTCGGTCTGGCGGACGAGCTCCCGCTCGCCGAGCTTGTCGGGCACCACCACCAGCCAGCCGGCTTCGAGCGCGGCCGCCGCGCACCGTTTCACCGGCCGGCGCGCCGCCGCTCCGCTCGATCCGGCGCAGCAGGCGCCGCGCAGCGTCGCGGACGAGCAGCGACGCACCCTGGAACGGCAGCCCTGCCCCGTGCAGGATCTCCTCGAAATCGGTCAGCCGAGCGTTCGTGCGGCAGAGGATCGCCATCTCCTCGAGCGGCGTGCCGGCACCCGCCAGCTCCCGGATCCGGTCGGCGAGCGCGGCACCTTCGGCCTCGGGGGTCGAGAACGGAATCACCGCCGGCTCCGGCCCGGCGGGCTGCGTCGGCCGCAGCACCTTCTCGGCACCCCCGAGCGAGGACACGAGGCGGTTGGCCAGGGCGAGCACCTGCGGCGTCGAGCGGTAGTTCTCCTCGAGCCGGACGACGAGCGCCTGCGGGAAGCGCTGCGGAATGCCGAGCAGATGCGACGGGCTCGCACCCGTGAACCCGTAGATCGACTGATAGTCGTCACCCACCACGCACAGGTCGTCGCGGTCGCCGAGCCACAGATCGAGGAGTGACTGCTGCAGCAGGTTGACGTCCTGGTACTCGTCGACCGTGAACGCCCGGTACTGCGCCCGGAACGCCTCGCGCGCGCCGACTCGTCACGCTCGAACAGCTCGACCGCCAGCGCTGAGCAGATCCTCGAAGTCGATCGCGCCCTCGGCGGCCTTGCGCTGCTCGTAGTCGCGATAGATCCGGTGCATCAGGTCGGCCGGAATCGGCGGCTCGCGGTCACGCGCCGCCGAGCGGTACTCCTCGGGCGCAATCCGCCGATTCTTGGCCCACTCGATCTCGGTCGCCAGGTCGCCGGCCGGCCTGAACTTGTAGGGAGCCGGCAGGGCATTCGCGAGCTGCCGGAGCGCGAGCGCCTTGGACGGCAGCACGCGCCCCACGTCGCCCGGCGCGAAGTGGCGAAGCTGGCGCAGCGCCGCCGAGTGGAACGTGCTCGCCCGCACCCGCTGCACGCCGAGAGCGGCCAGGCGCGCCTTCAGCTGCCCCGCCGCCTTCTCGGTGAACGTCACCGCCATGATCTGCTCGGCGGCAAACGCCGCCGCCGCGACCTGCTGTGCGATGCGCCGCGTGATCGTGGTCGTCTTGCCCGAACCGGCCCCGGCGAGGATGCACACGGGCCCACGCACTGCCTCGGCGGCACGCCGCTGCTCGGGATTCAGGCCTTCGAGCGGATCCACCGGGTCACGTTACCCGCAGCCCCGGCCGGGCTTCGCAACGTTAGTGCAACGTGTCTTCGAGCACGGCCTGCACGTCCGCGCGCTGCGGCTCGCGCGTCATCCGGCCGAGCTCGGCGACCACGCCGAGCGTGTCGCTTTCCGCGACGAGCCGGTCGAGCTCGGCGAGCCGCTCCTCGAGCCAGAGGCCGTCGATCGGTGGACGGGCGGCCCGCATGATCTTCGGATGCGAGGTCGGGCCGACCGCCTCGCCGTCGTCCCAGAGCACCTCGTGGAGCTTCTCGCCGGCCCTCGTCCCGGTGATGACGATGGGGATCTGCGACTCGTCCTTGCCCGAGAGCTGGATCATCTGCCGCGCCAGGTCGATGATCTTCACGGGTTCGCCCATGTCGAGCACGTACACCTGGCCGCGACCGCCCATCGCGCCGGCCTGGACGACGAGCGACGCCGCCTCCGGGATCGTCATGAAGAAGCGCGTCATCTCGGCGTTCGTGACGGTGACCGGGCCGCCGCGCTCGATCTGGCGGCGGAAGATCGGGATCACCGAACCCGACGAGCCCAGCACGTTGCCGAAGCGAACGGCGACGAAGCGCGTCGCCACGTCCTCGCGCAGGGCGAACGACTCGACGATCCACTCGCACACCGCCTTCGACTGCCCGAGCAGGTTCTTCGGGCTCGCGGCCTTGTCGGTGGAGATCAGCACGAACTGCTCGACGCCGAACTCGGTCGCTGCCTCGGCGACCGTGCGCGTCGCGAGGATGTTGTTCGACACCGCCTCGAGCGGGTTGGCCTCGAGCATCGGCACGTGCTTGTACGCCGCGGCATGGAAGACGACCTGCGGCGCATAGCGCTCGAAGATCGTGCGCAGCTTGCGCCGGTCGCCGCAGTCGGCGAGGGCCGGGATCGCTGTGGGGTAGCCGCGCTCGTCGACCAGCTCGCGCTCGATCTCGTACAGAGCCGACTCGCCCTGCTCGACCAGGATCAGCCGCGCTGCACCGAGCCCCGCGAGCTGCCGGCAGAGCTCCGAGCCAATCGATCCGCCGGCACCCGTGACGAGCACCGTCTTGCCCCGGACGTACGCGGAGACGGCTTCCAGGTCGACCTCGACCTGCTCGCGACCGAGGACGTCCTCGACCTGCACCGGCCGGATCTGGCCGGCCAGGTTCAGATCGCCGGAGATGAGCTCGTGCAGGCCCGGCAGCGTCTTCACGGGCACGTTCTGCGCGCGGCAGGCCTCGACGATGCGCTGGCGCACGCCGCCGGGAGCCGACGGGATCGCGATCAGGAGCTCATCGGGCCGGTTGTCGCGCAGGAGGTGCGGCAGATCGTGGGTCGTACCGAGCACCCGGACGCTGTGGACGCGCAGGTTCTTCTTGCGCGGGTCGTCGTCGATCAGCCCGATCGGCGTGTAGTGGAGCTGGCGGTTCCGCTGCATCTCGCGGATCAGCAACTGACCGGCGTCTCCCGCGCCGACGACGAGCACCTCCTTGCCGCGCGCGACGATGCCCGCCTGCGGGCGTTCGATGAGCGACCGCGCCAGGAGGCGCGAGCCGGCCACGAAAGCGAGCAGCAGCAGGTAGTCGAGCGCCGCGACGCCGCGTGGAAGCCGCGCAGTGTGCTCGGGCTGGAAGGCGTACAGCGCGAGATACGTGAGCGCCGACGCAACGGTGACGCCACGGAAGGCACCCCACATGTCGCGGGTCGAGACATACCGCCACCAGCGCTCGTAGAACCCGAACAGCACAAACGTCGTCAGCTTGATCGCGACGACGAACGCCAGAACCTGCCAGTCGAGGAGGTGGCGGTAGTAGATCAGGGGTCGTCTTGTCGAAGCGCAGGAAGTACGTGAGTCGCCAGGCGGCCGCGATCAGGACCGCGTCCGTGACGAGCTGCCAGACCCGGTGCCGGTTGACCGGGAGGCGCATCAGCTGGCGACGAGCCGAACCGCGCGCCGCACGACGTCGGCGACTTCGGCCTGCTGCTCTTCGGTGATGCCCGCCCACAGTGGCAGGCAGAGATTCTCACGCGCGGCCTGCTCGGTCTCGGGGAACGCACCCTCGGAGTAGCCGAGATAGCGCAGCGCGGGTTGAAGGTGGAGTGGCGGCGAGTAGTACGACGCGCAGCCGATCTCGGCCTCGCGCAAGGCCGCGGCGATGCTGTCACGCTCGGGCGAGCGGACGCAGTACTGGTGGTACACGTGGCCCGGCTCGTCGAGCGGCGTCTCGACGACTCCCTGCAGCAGCTCGGTGTACCGGGCGGCCGCCTCGCGCCGCTCCTCGTTCCACCGGTCGAGGTGGCGCAGGAAGATGCTCAGGAACGACGCCTGCATCGCGTCGAGCCGCGAGTTGTAGCCGACGTAGAGAAACTCCTTCTTGGCGGCGGAGCCGTGGAAGCGCAGCATCCGGATCCGGGCGGCCAGGTCGGGATCGTTCACGCCGATCAGGCCTCCGTCGCCGAGCGCGAACAGATTCTTGGTGGGGAAGAACGAGAACGTCGACGCGACCGAAGAGCCGATCGACTGCGCGCCGAACGCCTGAGCCGCATCCTCGATCACGGGCAGGCCCAGCGCCTGCAGCCCGGCCAGCGGCATCGGCCGGCCGAAGAGGTGCACGGGCATGATCGCCTTCGTCCGCTCGGTGATCCGCCGCTCGACATCGGCGGCATCGACGTTGAGCGTGACCGGGTCGATCTCGGCGAAGACCGGGGTGGCGCCGCGGCGGGCGATCGCCTCGGCGGTCGCATAGAACGTGAACGCCGGACAGATCACCTCGTCGCCCGGGCCGATCTCGAGCGCGTCGAGCGCGATCACGAGCGCGTCGGTGCCGTTCGCGACGCTGACCGCCTCCTGAACGCCGAGATACTCGGCCGCCTCGCGCTCGAATGCCTCGACGTCCGGGCCGAAGATGAACCGCGCACTCTCGAGAGTGCGGGCGAACGCCTCTTTCAGCTCGGGGATCAGCGGCGCGTATTGCGCCTTGACGTCAACGTGCGGAATCGCCACGGCGAGTCATCGTAGCCACGCGACGGCGGTAAACCCAGTAGATCGCACCCAAAACGACCAGGACGACGACGACGTAATCCAGATAGCTGAGGTAGTGCCTGGCCGTGTGCCAGCTCGATCCGACGGCCCAGCCGAGCCCCCCGATGACCGCGCAGAAGACCGTGATCCCGACCAGCGCGAGTGGGAGCATCCGCCGCAGCGGCCATTCGGCGATCCCCGCCGGCAGCGCCACGAACGAACGGACGACCGGACACGCGAACCCGAGTGGCACCGCGACGGTTCCGAACCGCTCGAACCACCGCTCGGCCCGTTCGATCCGCTCCGGGGTAACGTGGAGCCAACGGCCATGGCGCTCGAGCAGGCCGTGACCGCCGTAGGCACCGAGCGCCCAGCCGAACGCCGCACCGAGCGTGTTGAAGATGACTCCAGTCACAACGACCGCCAGGTAGGCAGGCCAGCCGGAGCCGAAATGATGGGAGCCGAGCGCGATGTGCCCGGCCACGGCGCCCGATGCGAGCGCACCGCCGTAGAGCATCGTCAGCTCGCTGGCCGCGGGCAGCACGGCCGCCACGAACATCAGCAGGGCGACCGCGAACAGGCCGTGGTTGCCGACGAACGAGGTCACTACGGGATGAGGTTAGCGCCGGCGTCCGTCGGTGCTCCTGGCCAGAGGGGCCTGAAGAAGTTCCTAAGCAGCCGGGCGACCCGCCGAAGCCTTCGTTAGATTCACGAGATCAGCGCACCAGGCGCTGAGACGCAGGCAAAAACGGCGGTGCCGCAACAGGATGGGGGCGACATGAAGAGACAGGCGACAGGGGTGACGGCGTTCGCGATGCTGCTCTTTGCGGCTCTCCTGCTCGTCGCGCTACCAAGCACCGCACTCGGCAGCGGTTCACACAGCGTGACGGCGACCAGGAGCGCGAGCAACACGCAGACCTACCAGGACTCGACGGGTGAGAACCCGGCCGCACCGGACATCACGTCGATCACGGTGACGAACGACGACGCCGGGAACATCACGTTTCAGGTCAACATTCCCAACCGGCCGACGCTGACTCCGGACATGTTGCTGCTCATCTCGCTCGACACCGACAACAACGCCTCGACCGGCGACCCACAGTCGAACGGTGCTGACTTCGCGATTCAGCTCCTTCCCGGCGAGGTCGATCTGTTCCCGTGGGCGGGGACGGACTACGGCACGTCGGTCGCGACGCCGTCGTTGACCTACGGCTACGCGTCAGGCATCGCGACCATTCATGTGAGCGCCCAGGCGCTCGGCGGAACGAAGGCGTTCAACTTCACCGTCCTGGCGCTGTCGGGTATCACGACCGACACGACGGGAGCGCCCGACTTCACGAACGCCGTCGGCGACGTCGCACCCGACGCCGGCCATGGCACCTACCAGTATCAGGTGCTGACGACGCTGAAGCTGGCGGTCTCGGCGTTCACGACGTCCCCGAAGCCGGCCAAGTCCGGCAAGCCGTTCTCGGCGGGGCTGGCCGTGAACGAGAACGACACGAACGGGCCCGTCAAGACGGGCACCGTGACCTGCGCGGCAACCGTCGCCGGCGTGCACATCCCGGCTGCCCACAAGGGCGCGGTCGTGAACGGGATTGCGACCTGCGTCTGGCCGCTGCCGAAGAAGGACAAGGGCAAGACGATCAGGGGCACGATCACGCTGACGGTCAAGGGCACGTCCGTGCAGCGCAGCTTCTCGGCCAAGATCACCTAGCCGGAGATTGAAGTGAGCGGGCGGGACGCTCAGTGGCCGACGACGTGGCCGCCGAGCGTCCCGCGCACGCTTGCGCCGGAGACACCGAGCAGCCCGGTCGCGGCGAACTTGCCGCCAACCGTGACGTTGCCCTGGAATTGCAGCGGTAGCCCGGCCTTCGCGAGCCGCAGCGTTCCCGACAGGCTGACGCCGGGCGTGATCGAGTACTTCACGAAGGTGAACGCACGGCCTGACTCGATCAGCTTGCCACTGGCCACGCCAGGCACCACGTCCGACGAGCCGGCGAGGCCGGCCGTCATCAACCACACCGACTCGGCGTCCTTGATCGTCTTCGTCACGATCGCGAGTGTTCCCAAAGGAGTCTGGGCCCGGGTCGGCGCCGCCGGATAGGCGGGAGTGACTGCCGTGAAGGATGCGGGGCGCGCGCAGGTCGCCGGAACGGGGCCTCCGAGCATCCAGCTGCGAACCGCCTGCTGCGAGCAGCCCGAGGCGTCGGCGCCCAGAACGCTGTGACCGACGCCGGGCACCACGAGCACATGTCCCTGCGGGAACTGCGCCGCGACCGAGACTGCGCCGGGCGTGGGCGTGCGCATGTCGTAGCCGCCGCTCACTGCGAGCATCGGCACGTCAGGGTACGGGCCGGCCCCGTACACGACGCCGCCTGACGGACTCGGCCAGTTGAGGCAGAACGAGGCGTTGCCGAACTCGGCCGACCAGGAGCCGAACCCGCCGAGCGAGCCCGCCGGCAACGCTGCTATTGCCGCCTGGACCATCGCCTGCCGGTCGGGAATCGGCGTGTCCGGCTGCCAGGGGAAGGGGCCGTCGTGGCAGTCGGTCGCCGCGTACAGCGCCGAGCTGAGCGACGGAGCCGACTCGGACGAGGTCTGCGAGTCGAGTTGATAGATCCGGAGCAGCGGCTGCGGATTGCCGAGCCGCGCGGCGTGCACGATCGCGGGCAGCTCCGTCGCAAGTCCGGGATTGAGGTCGGAGTCGAGCACCATCGACAGGAAGTCGAGAGCGGCGAGGTGCACGGTGGCGTACGACCCACCCGGCTGCAGAACGCGGGCCGCGAGCGGCTTCGCAGCGAGTGCATTCGCCTCGGCGACCACGTCGCCGCCGTAGTTGCGTGTCGCGACGCGACATGAGCCGTTGTTGCAGAAGCGATCGAGGGTGGCCTGCATCGCCGACAGGACGTTGGCTGCGAAAGGATCGGGATACTGCACCGGCAGCACCGAGTCGAGCAGCAGCCGTTCGACGTTCTGCGGGTAGGCCAGGGCGTAGGCGAGTGCGAGCTTCGTCCCGTACGACGTGCCGTAGAGGCCGATCTTGCCGAGGCCGAGCGCCACCCGAACCGCCTCGAGGTCGTTCGCATGATCGATCGTGGTGTAGTGGTCGCGGGCCGCCCCGATCTGGTTCGCGCAGGGCGTCACCTGGGCCTCCTCGGAGACCGTCGTGGCCGCGGCCTGCAGGCCGGGGCAGTCGAGCAGGCCGGACTTGCCGGTACCGCGATCGTCGTAAGCGACGAGCGTGTAGCCCGGGAACAGGCTCTGGTAGAGCGCGACGCTGGAGGCCGAGCCGAGGTCGAACGCCTCCGACGAGCCCTGGCCCGGGCCGCCGGCGATCAGGAACATCGCGCCGCGCGGCGTGCCGAGGGCGGGCACCTCTTCGACGTGCAGCGGGACGGTGCCCGGAACGACGCCGGTCGGGTCGAGAGGCACGTCGACTTCGGAGCACAGCACCTGCGCACCGGGCGTGCAGGGCGCGGGTGTGGTGTTGGCGTGAGCGCGAGCGCCCGCAACCCGGCTGTTACCGGCCCCGACGAGGTTCGAAAACACGACGGCACGAGCCTTGGCCGTGAGCCCGGGCGCCGAAATCGAGGCCGCAAGTGGCTTGGCGGGTGCCAGCGACGCGCCGGCGGCCGCGAGCACGACGCCCGCCACCATCACACCGACCGCTGCCCGCCGGAAGATCACGCGAAGACCCGCACTTCACGGTAGAGCGTGTCGCGCTGAACCGGGATCTTCCCAAGCGACTTGATCGTGCGGACGAAGTCTTCGATCGAGGCGCGATACGTCGTTCCCGCGGCGGAGACGACGTTCTCCTCGATCATCACCGAGCCCAGATCGTCTGCGCCGAACTCGAGGGCGACCTGGCCGATCTTCATCCCCTGGGTGACCCACGAGCTCTGGATGTGGTCGACATTGTCGAGGTAGATCCGCGAGACGGCCTGGGTGAGCAGGTAGTCGAACGAGGTCGGCATGGTCTCGCGCGGGACGAGCGCGCCCAGGCGGTTGCCGTCGTTCTGGTACGTCCACGAGGTGAACGAGCGGAAGCCGTGCATCTCGTCCTGCAGCTCACGGATGCGGCGCATGTGCTCGACGCGCTCCTCGACTGTCTCCACGTGCCCGTACATCATCGTCGCCGTCGTCGACATGCCGAGGCGCTGCGCATGGCGCATCACGCCGATCCACTCGCTGCTCTTCGTCTTCTTGGGCGCGATGATGGCGCGCACACGATCGACCAGCACCTCGCCCCCGCCGCCCGGCAGTGAATCCAGGCCCGCGTCCCGCAGCCGCGCCAGCGTCTGGGGGATATCGAGCTTCGAGCGACGTGAGATGTGCTGTACCTCCGGCGGCGAGAGTGCATGCAGGTGGATCCTGTAGCGCTCCTTGATCGATCGGAACAGATCCTCGTAGTACTCGATCCCTAGATCGGGGTGGTGGCCGCCCTGCATCAGCAAGCCGGTGCCACCGATCGCGAGCGTCTCCTCGATTTTCTTGAAGATCACCGGCTTCGGCAGGAGGTACCCCTCGGCCCGGTCGCCCGGGCGCCGGTAGAAGGCGCAGAAGTCGCAGTCGGTGACGCAGACGTTCGTGTAGTTGAGATTCCGGTCGACGATGAACGAGATGCGCCCGGGATCGGTCTTGCGCCCGCGCAGCTCGTTCGCCACCCGGCCGACGGCGAGCAGGTCGCGCGACCGGAGCAGCGTCACCGCCTCGGCGTCGTCGATCCTGGCGCCGCTCTGAGCTTTCTCCAGGATCTCCCGCACCGACCCCGCGCGGGTCCTTTCCAGCATCTCTGTCATCAAACAGTCGCCGCCGCAGTGACGAAGCGAAGCTCGGGGACCTCGTCCAGCTCGCCGACGTCGCGTGCGAGCTCGAGGAAGGTGTAGAGGCCGGCGCGCTCGCGCGGGCCGAAGCGGTAGCGCAGCTTCTCGAAGTACCGGGCGAGGAAGCCGGCCGGATAGCCGTAGCGCTCGGCCGAGGCGAAGGCGAGCAGCTCGGGCTCGGCGCGCGCGGCGCGCACCGACTCGACGAGTGCGTCCTCGAGCTCGCCGAGATCCGGATGCGCCGGCTCGGGCGCGGCCCAGACGGCGAACACCATCGGCAGGCCGGTGCGCTCGAGCCAGAGCCGGCCGAGATCGTGGTGCGGCGTCGGGTCCTCGAACGCCGAGCGCAACGCAGCGTCGCCGATCAGCAGCTTGGCGTCAGCCTCGTCGGCTTGCTCGAGCGGAACATGGACGGCGTCGGGGAGCAGCACCTTGGTGAGTACGACGGAAGTGGCCGACTCGGATGTCACCGCCACCGAGCGCACGCTCTCGAGCGGCGCTCTGGTGATCAGCTGGATCGATTCGACCGCCCCCTCGCTCGAGACGCAGAGCCGCGGCAGCAGGCGCAATGTGTCGGCGTTCCGGGCGTACGCGATCGACGAGATCGGGGCGACGTCGATTTCACCCGCGACCAGCCGCCGGTTCAGCTCGGTCGGCACGCCGACGATCTCCTCGACGTCGAACTCGAGCCGGTAGAAGACCGGCGCCATGTTCACGTAGCCGATGCGGCCAAGGCGGATCATTGAGCTCCGATGCCTGCCTCGAACCGGCGAATCTCGTTGTAGAGCGTGTCGCGCTGCACCGGGATGCGGCCGGCATCCGTGACGACGCGGGCGAGCTCCTCGAGCTTCTGCTCGGTCCCGGTCGTCGCGCCGGCCGCGTGGAAGATCGCCTCGCGCACCACGGTGCCCTGGACGTCGTTCGCGCCGAAGTGCAGGGCAACCTGGGCGACGGGCAGGGTCAGCGAGATCCAGTACGCCTTGATGTTCGCGATGTTGTCGAGCAGCAGGCGCGACACAGCGAGCACCTTGAGGTCGGCGGCGCCGGTCTGGAACTGGAAGCCGCGCCGCTCGAAGACGGTGTTCTCGGGATGGAAGGCGAGTGGGATGAACGCCAGGAAGCCGCCCGTCTTGTCCTGCTGGTCGCGGAGCCGCAGCAGATGGTCGATCCGCTCCTCGTAGGTCTCGACATGTCCGTAGAGCATCGTGCAGTGGGTCGGGATCCCCATCCGGTGTGCGGAGTCGTGCACGCGGAACCAGAAGTCGGGATGCTCCTTGCCGGGCGCGATGATGCGCCGGACTCGGTCGGCGAAGATCTCTGCACCGCCGCCGGGCAGCGAGCCGAGACCCGCCTCCTTCAGGTCGCTCAGCACCTCTTCGTGCGAGAGGCCGGAAAGCGTCGTCATGTGGTGGATCTCGGACGCCGTATAGAGCTTCAGGTGCACGTCGGGCATCGCCTCATGCAGGCGGCGCACGGTGTCGACGTAGAAGTCGTAGCCTACGTGCGGGTTCTCGCCGTTCACCATGTGGATCTCGGTGAACCCGGTCACCTCGCGCTGCTGCAGCGCGTCGGCCACCAGCTCGTCGGTCGGCGTCGTCCACGCGTGCTCCTGCTTCTGCGTCGCGGCGAAGGCGCAGAACTTGCACTTCACGCGGCAGACGTTCGTCTGATTCAGATACAGGTTCTGCACGAAGTAGACGCGGTCGTCGCCACCGCGCACGCGGCGCGCGAGGTCGGCCAGCTCGCCCAGCGCCAGCAGATCGTCGGACTCCATCAGGGCGAGTCCGTCCTCGAAGTCGAGGCGCTCGTTCGCCTCCACCTTTTCGCGGATCAGCTCGAGGGTCGTGTCGACGGCAACAGCCATGACTCAGCTGGCTCGGTCGACAACGGCGTAGGTCAAGGCTTCGAGCTCCTCGCGGTGGGGTTCGGCGTCGAGATGCGATCGCGCTCCGGCAGCGTAGTCAAGTGCGGCCTCTCTGGAGCGGGCGAGGGCATCGGTCGCGGCAACCCGCACAAGGACGCCGTCGAGCGGGCCGCCGGCGAGCGCTGCGCGAACGACGCCGTCGCTCTGGGCCGCGAGCAGCAGCGGCATGGTCGGCGTTCCCTCGCGGAGGTCGGTGCCGGGGATCTTTCCCGTCTCCTGGGTCTGTCCGGCGCAGTCGAGGATGTCGTCGGCGATCTGGAACGCGATGCCGAGGTTGCGGCCGTACGCACCGAGCTCCTGACTGCCGCCGGAGCCGAGCAGGCATGCCGCCTCGATCAGCTTGCCGGTCTTGAGGGCGCAGCGCTCGAGGTACGCCTCGACGGTGGTGTCGGGGTCGTGCTGCTGCAGGCGCTGCATCGCCTCGCCGCGAGCCAGGCTCAGAGCGGCGCGCGCCAGCGTCGACACGGCTTCGGCGTCGCCGGTCGCGGCGAGCACCTTGAAGGCGCAGGCGTAGAGGTAGTCACCTGCCGCGAGCGCCGCCGCCTCGCCGAACACCGACCACGCGGCGGGCATGCCCCGGCGCAGGCGGGCTCCGTCGACGAGGTCGTCGTGGACGAGCGTCGCCATGTGGACGAGCTCGACCGCGACGCCCGCGGCGACCGAAGGCTCGCCGGGCGCAGCGAGGAAGCAGAGCAGCGGCCGCAGCCGCTTGCCGCCGGCGGCCAGCGCCTCGTCGGCGACCTCGCCGGCGAGCCCGTCGTGCGAGGCGACCGCCTGCGGCGAGTCCGGCTTCGACCTCGGCCATGTACCCGGCGACGCCCGGCGTCGCGTGCACGATCGCGAGGGTCATACGGCGACCCCCGTGTGCAGCGCGACGATCGACCCACCGAGCAGACGGAACTCGACCTGCGCGAAGCCCGCCTCGCGCAGCAGCTCCACCAGCGGCTCGGCCGCCGGGAACCGCTTCACCGATGCGGGCAGGTAGGTGTAGGCGCGGCCTCCGGGCAGCACCTTGCCGAGCAGCGGCACGACGCGGTCGAACCAGAGGCCGAAGAACGGCTTGAGGGGACCACGCGGCTGCGTGATCTCGAGGATGGCCAGCCGCCCGCCCGGCCGCAGCACCCGGCGCAGCTCGCTGCAGGGCGAGGGGCAGGTCGGCGACGTTCCGAACCCCGAAGCCGACAGTTGCCGCGTCGAACGACTCCGCGTCGAACGGCAGCGCGAGCATGTCGCCCTGCACCCAGTCGAGCGTGGGAGCCTTGGCACGAGCGCGGGCGAGCATGCGTTCCGAGAAGTCGAGGCCGGTGATGCTCGCCGCACCCGCGCGCAGATCGGCGAGGGCGAGATCGCCCGTGCCGCAGGCCGCGTCGAGCACTCTGTCGCCGGGTCGCACGACGAGCCACGCCGCCAGGCGCCGCCAGCGGCCGTCGAGCCCGACGGTCATCAGCCGGTTCATCACGTCGTAGACCGGTGCGATCCGGTCGAACATCGAGCGCACGGCGTCAGGCGCGAGCGTCACGACAGCCCGGCCTCTTCACTCTGCCCCCAGCGCGAGACCAGCGCAGTTCTCGACACCGAGCTGGTCGAGGATCCGCCCGACGACGAAGTCGACGAGGTCCTCCACCGTTTCGGCGCCGTGGTAGAAGCCGGGCGCCAGGAAGAGGATCGTCGCTCCGGCCCGGCGCAGCGTGAGCATGTTCTCGAGGTGGATCGCCGACAGCGGCGTCTCGCGCGGGCAGAGGATGAGCTTCCGCTCCTCCTTCAGCGCGACCGACGCGGCCCGGTGGACGAGGTTCTGCATCGCGCCCGACGCGATCGTGCCGAGCGTGCCCATCGAGCACGGGCAGATGACGTAGGCGTCGACCTTCGCCGAGCCCGAGGCGTACGGCGAGCGCCAGTCGTTCGGCTCGTACACGGTCACGCGCGCCGATGCGCCGTCGGTGAAGCGGGCGATCACCTCGTCGCGCGAGAGGCGGGCATTGCTGTCACACATCGCCGTACAACTCCGTGGCAAGCACCTCGATCGGCCGGGCGCCGAAACGGCCACCCCGACGTCGCAGCCGGCCGCGTCGAGCGCAGCGAGCAGCCGCCGCGCGTAGGGCGCGCCCGAGGCTCCCGTGATGCCGAGGAAGACGTGCACGAGCGGAAGGGTACGCCCGCGCTCGGCGCGCGCCGGGAACGTCAGTGTTTGACGGGGCCCTTGGAGGCGACGAGGAATGATGCGATCTGTTTCAGGCGCGCGTCGCCGAGGCCCTGGAACGACGGCATGGGCGAGCCGGCGTTCACGCACGACGGACACTTGAGGTGAGCGATCTCGAAGGCGATGCCCTTGTTCTTCGCCCCTTCGGCCGTGAGGACCGGCGCGCCGAGCTGGTGACCGCCGTCACTCAGGTACGTATGGCACGTGAGGCAGCCGGAGACGGCGAACAGCTTGGCGCCGGCGATGGCCGGCTTGTTCGTCGAGAAGCCTTCGGTGACAGACCACGCGGGCACATGACCCAGGATCTCCGAGCCGAGCGGCTCCTTCGCGGTCGCTCCGAGTAGGTCAGGTAGCCCATCGAGAAGACGACGAGGATCGACGCGATCAACGCGACCGGCCTGCGCAGGATGCGGCGCTCGGCGCGAACGTCGATGAACGGAATCGCGATCAGCAGCATCGAGGCACAGCGTCGGGATGCCGATCGTGCCGAGGAACACCGTGTTCGGCCACTTGAAGACCCGGAGGAGATAGAAGAGGAAGTAGAAGTACCAATCCGGGCGCGGGACGAAGTTGAACGTGCCGGAGTCGGCGGGGATGTCGAGCGTCTTGCCCAGCCAGCCCTGCGCCGGTGCCGGTGTGATGGCCGGGCGTCGTCCACTTCCACACGATCGCGAGCCCGATGATCACGACCACGACGACCAGCGACATGATCGTGTCGTGGAACATCGCGTACGGGTAGAACGGCTTCCCGCGCTCCTTGACGTCGGCCTTGTACTGCTTGAAGACGCGGCGGCGTTCGGCGATGCGATCCGTTGCCATCAGCGGGCCTGCCGCGGGCTCGGGTTCGTCAGCCCGGTGCGCGCGTCGCCCTCACCGGCCGGCGGCGTAGATCGGGCCGGTGCCCGCGGCCTCCTTCGACCACGGCGGCGACGTGACGCCGAGCCGGATCACCAGGTACAGGTGCAGGGCGATCAGCCCGATGATCGCGCCCGGGATCAGGAGCATGTGAATCGAGTAGAAGCGCGAGACAGCGTGTCGTCGTTGATGTACGTACCGCCCTGCAGGATCTGCGCGATGAAGGGGCCGAGGAACGGCGCCGAGCCGTTGATGTTGATCCCGACGACCGTCGCCCAGTACGCCGTCTGGTCCCACGGCAGCAGGTAGCCGGTGAAGCCTTCGCCGAGGCCCATCGCGAGCAGGAGGACGCCGATGATCCAGTTCAGCTCGCGCGGGTACTTGTAGGCGCCGAAGAGGAACACGCGCCCCATGTGCATGAACATGAGGATGATGAAGACAGAGGCACCCCAGCGGTGCATGCCGCGCACGAGCCAGCCCGCCCAGACGTGATTCGTGATGTTCTGGATCGACGCGTAGGCCGTCGTGGGGCCCGGCTGGTAGTACATCGCGAGGATCACGCCGGTCAGCGCCTGCACGATGAACGCGGTGAGCGTCGCCGAGCCGAGCGTCTGGAACCAGTTGATGTCGCCCGGCACCTTCCGGAAGAGGAAGTACTTGACGCCGCCGACGAGCCCCGACCGCTCCTCGAGCCAGTCGAGCGGATACAGGATCGTCTCCTGGAGCTGCTGCGAGCGGGTGAGCTTGCGCGTCGCCATCAGTGGGGAGGCTGCACCGGGTAGAGCCAGCCCTCGATGCCGTTCACGTGCTCACCGGGGAACGCGAGCGTGTGCTCGTGGATCTTCGCCGTCGCGCCGGTGCCGACGACCTCGGAGACCGAGAACGGTGAGCCGAGGAAGAGGTGGCCGTTGCGAATCGAGAACGAGTAGCGGTCGAGCGCACGCACCGGCGGCCCCGCGGTGCGGTTGCCCTCGGGGTCGTACTGGCCGCCGTGGCACGGGCAGCCGAAGCCGGCGATCGAGATCGCCGGGATCAGCGTGACGTCCTTGTAGGTGACCGGTGTGCGCGTTGTCGAGCGGGCCGTTCGGCTGCACCGGGCAGCCGAGGTGCGCGCAGTGGTTCGAGATGATCGTGAAGCTCGGCTGCGTTCCCGAGCGTCGCCGTTGTAACGGATGAACGCCGTGCGGCGCGAGACGGTTCCCTCGGCCTCGTCAGAGGTGAACGTCGTGATGACGTACTTGCCTTCCGGGAAGTCGGTGAGCGGCCCGACGTCGTGATCCTTGAAGCCTTGCTTGAGGAACGCCGGCGCGATCATGAAGCCGAAGGCCGGGACCGAGACGAGACCGCCGATGACGCCGCCCAGACCGAGCGTCGACAGCTCGAGGAACTTCGCGCGCGGGTAGCGCTCCTCCATCGAGGAGGGCGGCAGCTCCGCTTCGGCGGCGGCCGCAGCGGCCGCGCTCTCCGGACACGACCTCCGGTGCGTGGGCGAGCGCAGTGCCCGCCGTCAGGTCGCGCACCCACAGGATCGCGAACGCCACGGTGATGATCGCGCCGATCGGCGATGATCACCCAGGAGACGACCACGCCGACGAGCAGCACGACCACGCCGACGGCGAAACCGATCGGCCAGAGGCTCGGGCCGGGAACCTGCGGATGGTCTTCGTGTTGAGGCGCCAAGGCGGTCAGTCGGGATTCAAGCGGTCGGGGGCATGGCTGGTCAACGTCGTAACAGCCCGCGCGAACTCTGCCGGATCCCGGCGGCCATGTCGTGGGAACCGTCGGCAAACCGTACTCAGCCCACCGGCGGTCGACCAGAGCGCGGATTTCGCTCGCTCATCTCGATCTCCGGCGGCCACTCGCGCGCGCCCTCTGCGGGCGACTTCGCGGTGGCGTCGATGCCGATCTTCCCGCCGACGAACTGCAGTGTCGGCGCGTGATCGAGGTGGTCGAGCGGGCCGTCGGAGATGACGATGTCGCGCCGCGGATCGACATTGGCGCCCGCGTAGAACATGACCTGGGCGTAGTCGTGGACGTCGACGTGCTCGTCGACGACGACGATCCCCTTCGTCAGGCTGAGCATCCCGAGCCCCCAGAGCGCGTGCATCACCTTCCGCGCGTGACCCGGGAACGCCTTGCGAATCGAGACGATCACGAGGTTGTGGAACGCCCCGGCGACCGGCAAATCGTAGTCGACGATCTCGGGCACGGTCATCCGCACGGCGGGCAGGAAGATCCGCTCGGTCGCCTTCCCGAGCCAGGCGTCCTCCTGGGGCGGCTTGCCGACCACGATCGACGGGTAGATGGCGTCGCGCCGCATCGTGATCGCGGTGACATGGAACACGGGGAACGGCTCGGCAGGCGTGTAGAAGCCCGTGTGGTCGCCGAAGGGGCCCTCGTCGACGAGGTCGTCGCGCTCGACGTAGCCCTCGATCACGATCTCGGCGTCGGCAGGCACCTCGATGTCGACGGTCACGCCCTTCACCAGCTCGACCGGCTCGCCGCGCAGGAAGCCGGCCAGCATCAGCTCGTCGATGTGCTTCGGCAGCGGCGCGCTCGCCGAGTACGCGGTGATCGGGTCGAGCCCGAGCGCGACCGCCACCTCCAGGCCGTCCGTCGGCGAGCAGATAGTCGGCGCGGCCGTCCTTGTGGATCTGCCAGTGCATCGCCGTCGTCCGCGGGCCGAGCACCTGCATGCGGTACATCCCGACGTTCCGCTGTCCCGGTGCGCGGGTCGTGGGTGATCACGGCCGGCAGCGTGATGAAGGGGCCGGCATCACCGGGCCAGCAGGTCATCACCGGGAGCACACCCAGGTCGGCGTCGTCGCCCGTGCGCACGATCTCCTGGCAGGCTCCCTTGCGGACGGTGTGGGGCCGCGAGTCGGCGATCGACTTGAGCGTCTTCAGGCCGCGCACCTTGGCGGCCAGACCCTCGGGCGGCTGCATCTCGAGCACGTCGGCGAGCTTCTGGGCGACGTCGTCGAGCCGCTCGACGCCGAATGCGAGGCACATCCGCCGCTCCGTCCCGAACTGGTTGATCAGGAGCGGGACGCTGCTGCCCCGCGGCCGCTCGAAGAGGAGCGCCGGCCCGCCGGCGCGGACAGTGCGGTCGACGATCTCGGTGGCCTCCAGGTACGGATCGACCTCGGCGGAGATGCGAACGAGCTCACCCTCGCGCTCCAGAAGCGCGATCCACTCGCGCAGGTCGCGGGCGAGAGCCACGGCGCTAGTGGTGCGTCGCGCGCTTGCGCTCGGCGCGGCGGTGGCCGGCCCAGTGCGTCAGCTCGCCGAGCGCGATCACGGCCAGGAAGATCAGCCCGACGATCAGCATCCCCTCGATGACGTGGGTGCCTTCGCTGGCGTTGTCCAGGAGCAGCGCGATCACGACGGCCCGACTCTAGCGAAGTGGCGGGCGAGCGCGAGCGTGATCTCGTCGGAGCCCGGGGCGCCCCCGAGGCGGCGCGCAGTCTCCACCCACACGTCGCCGTCGCCCATGGCGCCGTCGGCGCGCAGAGCCGCGCAGCGGGAGATCAACTCGGCCATCGCCGCGACGGCCTCGACTCCGCCCGCCTCGGAGATGCGCACCAGGCCGTGGGCGTAGAGATAGTCGCCGAGCAGCACCGCCTCGTCGCGGTCCGTGACGGCGAACAACCGGGGTCGCCCGTAGTGGACGAGATACGCCTCGTAGACCGTCTCGAGTCCGAGGGCGAACACGTCGGGTGCGAGCGGCGAGAACACCGGCTCCCAGTCGGCGGCGCCGCACAGCGAGCGGGCCCACAGCGCGCTCTCGGCACCGGCGCCGGCGGCGATCGCCTCCGGGGCAGAGAGCACCGCCTCAGGCCGCGAGGACATCGGCAACCGCCTCGATCGTCAGGTCGATCTCCTCGTCGCCATGGCTGAGCGATGGGAAGAGGCACTCGTACTGGCTCGGCGCCACGTAGATCCCACGCTCGAGCAGGCCCCGAAAAAGCCGTGCGTACGTCTCGGTGTCGAGCTCCTCGAACGCCGTTACCGGCGCAGCGCGGCCGGCGAAGAGCGTGAGCATCGCGCCGACGCGCTGGACGCGGCCGAAGGGAGCAAGGCCCGCCTCGAGGCGTGCGCCGCGCCGCTCGAGCTCCTCGTAGACCGCGGGCTCGCGCAGGCGCCGCAGCACCGAGAGCCCGGCTGCGGTCGCGAGCGGGTTGCCGCTGAGCGTTCCCGCCTGGTAGACGTCGCCTGCCGGCGCGAGGCGCTCGAGCACATCGCCGCGGCCGCCGAAAGCGGCGAGCGGCAGGCCGCCACCGGCGATCTTCCCAAGGATCGTCAGGTCGGCATTCACGCCGTACGCCTCCTGTGCGCCGCCGCGGGCGACGCGGAAGCCGCTGATCACCTCGTCGAACACGAGCATTGCACCCGACGCGTCGCACAGCGCGCGCAGCGCCTCGAGGAACCCGGGCGCCGGAGGCACGCAGCCCATGTTCCCGGCGATGGGCTCGACCAGGATCGCGGCGAGCCCCTCTCCGTGTACCGCGACTGCCTCGGCGACAGCCTCGATGTCGTTGTACGGAACGACGATGGTGTCGGCCGTCACGCCCGACGGGACGCCGGGTGACGAGGGGATGCCGAGCGTCGCGAGCCCCGAGCCCGCGCTCGCGAGGAAGGGATCGGCATGCCCGTGGTAGCAGCCGGCGAACTTGATCACGCGGTCGCGGCGGGTGAACGCCCGCGCCAGGCGGATCGCCGACATCGCCGCCTCGGTCCCCGACGAGACGAGCCGCACGAGCTCGATCGTCGGGAAGGCGTCGATGATCTCCTCGGCCAGCTCGACCTCGCGCTCGGTCGGAGCGCCGAACGTCGTGCCCGCGGCCGCAGCCTCACGCACCGCCTCGATCGTCTCGTGATCGGCGTGCCCGAAGATGAGCGGCCCCCACGACTGCACCCAGTCGAGCAGGCGCCGCCCGTCGGCAGTCTCGAGATAGGCGCCCTCCCCACGCGTGACGAAGAACGGTTCGTCCAGGCCGACGCTCCGCATTGCGCGGACGGGCGAGTTGACACCGCCGGGAATCACCTTCCGCGCCCGGTGCCAGAGCGCGGTGCGCACGAGGCTCATTCCTGTGACCAGCGCGCGAAGTCCTTCGCCCAGTACGTGATCACGATGTCGGCGCCCGCCCTGCGGATCGACGTGAGCGACTCGACGGCCGAAGCTCGCTCGTCGAGGTCGCCGGCCGCCGCGGCGGCCTTCAACATCGCGTACTCGCCCGAGACGTTGTAGGCGGCGAGCGGCAGGTCGAAGCGGTCGCGCACGGCGCGCACGACGTCGAGATACGGCAGCGCCGGCTTCACGAGCAGCACGTCGGCTCCCTCGCTCACGTCGAGCTCGCACTCGCGGATCGCCTCGCGCACATTTCCCGGGTCGAGTTGATACCCGCGCCGGTCGCCGAACGCAGGTGCGCTGCCGGCTGCGTCGCGGAACGGCCCGTAGAACGCCGACGCGTACTTCGCCGAATACGCCACGATCGGAGTCTGCGGCAGCTCGGCGCGAACGGCGGCGATCCGGCCGTCCATCATGTCGCTGGGACAGACAGCGTCGGCACCCGCCTCGGCGTGCGAGACCGCGGTGCGCGCGATCAGATCGAGCGTCTCGTCATTGTCGACCTCACCGTCGTGGATGACCCCGCAGTGGCCGTGGCTCGTGTACTCGCACAGACAGACGTCGGTGAGCAGCACGAGCTCCGGGAACCGCGGCCGCAGCGCCCGCAGGGCCTGCTGCACGATCCCGTCGTCGATCCAGGCGCCCGAGCCTTCGTCGTCCTTCGACTCGGGGATGCCGAACAGGAGCACCGACTTCACCCCGAGTGCCACGAGCTGCTCGCACTCGCTGACCAGACCGTCGACGGTGAAGCGCTGGAGTGCGGGAAGGCGGTCGTTCGCGAGCGCGTCGGGGGCCACGAACAGCGGCTGCACGAGGTCGTCGACCGAAAGGCTCGTCTCGCGGACGAGATCGCGCAACCCGCCGGTCCGGCGCAGCCTCCGCAACCTCGTGACCGGGAACGAGCTCATCCTCGAAGGGTACGCACCGCGAGCACCGAACCGCCGCCGTAGAGCAGCCCGAGGGCGACGAGCCACGCCGACTCGCGCGCCACGCTGCCCCAGGGGTCGTTGTCGAACAGGGCGGCCGAGAAGAACCGGACGCCGTGCGCGAACGGCAGCGCGTCGCTCACCCAGCCGGCGGCGGCGAAGAACTCGCTGGGGATCAGCCCGAGGAAGACGATCGGCAGCACCACCAACACCGAGACGAGCGAGGCCGTGCGCGCCTCGCGCGCGACTCCGCCGATCAGCGCACCCAGCGCCCCGAGCGCGCCGCCGGTGAGCGCGAGCCCGACCGCCAGCAGCGGTAGCCGCCCCCAGGGCTCGCCGCCCACGACGTGCCCGACCTGAATCACGACTCCGAAGCCGATCGCCACCGCGAGTCCGAGCGCGGCGGAGACGAGCCCGGCCAGGGCGACTTTCGCGCCGACCAGCTCGGCCGGACGGACGAGTCCGCGCAGCAGCCGGCCGAGGACGTTCTCGTCGCGCTCCGCCGCGAGCGCGCCGGCCGCCAGCACGAGCGCCAGGAACGTGAGCGTGAGGGCGAACGCGTAGCTCTGCACCTGCGCGGAGACGAGTGCCGATCGCCCGCGCTGGGGCTCCTCGACGAGCTTGATCGGCTCGGCCGTAGCACGCAGCGCGTCGTCAGTCTCGGCGAGCGCCAGCCGCGCGTCGTGCACGAAGTCCTCGATCTTCTTGACCCGCGCCGACTGCGGCAGCGCCGAGAGCTCCTTGGCAGTGCCGTCCAGGCCGATCACGTTGAACGTGCGTCCGAGGAACTTGCCATTCCCCCCGTGCAGGATCAGCCGAACGTAGGCGATGTTCGCGGAGATGTAGGCACGCTGCAGCTTGAGGTTCAGCTGGTAGACGAGTGCCTGCACCTGCTGGCGCACGCGGCCCGACGTGCCGCCCCGTGTCACCCCGAGCTCGAGTGTGGGGCTCGTCACCATCTGCTGCAGGGTCGACACGAACCCCGGCGGCACCGTGATGACGGCGACCACCTTGCCGTCGGCCAGCTCGCGCCGGGCCGTGTCCTCCGACATGCGGACCAGGTCGACGTTCTGTGCGACCGCGTCGATCGTCGTTCGCACGTTGAACGAGTGGTTGCCCACGACGAGTCGCGCGGGCAGGCCGTCCTCGTCGACGAACGCGACGCGCGGCTTGGAGTTCGAGTAACCGGCAACCAGGCCGACGAGTGCGGCAATCACGAGCGGGTAGGCGAGGAGCACGCCGAGGAGCACCGGTGTGCGACGGAGCGTCCGCAGGTCCTTGCCGACGAGCAGGGCAACGGCCCTCACGTGAGCGCCCCGTCGACGAGCTCGAGCGTCCGGTCGGCGTGGCCCGACAGCTCGTCCCAGTGATGGGTGGCGACGAGCACGCTGCCGCCGGCTTCCCGCACACCGTTCGCGATCTCCCACAGGCGCCGGCGCTGCGCCGGATCGAGCGACGCGGTCGGCTCGTCGAGCAGCAGCACCCGTGGTGACGCGAGCAGCGCGAGGGCGACGTCGAGGCGCTGCCGGTTCCCGACGCTCAGCTCGCCCGCGCGGACATCTTCCGGCAGCTCGAACTCCTCGAGCAGCTGGTCGACGCGGCCCGCGTCGGCCTGCTCGAGGGCTGCGAAGAGGACGAGGTTCTCGCGTGAGGTCAGCCGCCCGTAATGCGCCGAGCGCTGAGGCACCCAACCGACGGCAGCGTGCCGTTCGACCGAACCGGCGGTCGGCGCCAGGGCCCCCGCCAGGATCGCCAGCAGCGTCGACTTCCCGGCGCCGTTCGGCCCGACGAGCGCCACGACTTCACCCTCGACGAGGGCGAGGTCGGTCGGGCGCAACGCCACGCGGCGACCGAAGGCGCGCGAAACACCGCGCGCCGTCAGCAGCGTCACTTGCGGGCGCCCGCCGCAGGCGGCTGGTCGGCGAGATCGATCTCGAGCGGGACCGGTTGCTCGGCCGTCGACCACGGCTCGAAGTGGACGCGATCGACGAAAAACTCCCACACGGCCCGGCACGAGGCGAGCAGCGGCAACGCGATCAGAGCTCCCGGCAGGCCGTAGATCTCGGCGCCGGCCGCGAGGCCGAAGATCACCAGCAGCGGGTGCAGGCGCAGCGCGTTGCCCATCACGTTCGGCACGACGATGTGGCCCTCGACCTGGTGGATCCCGAGGAAGAGGAGCGCCACCCAGACGGCCGAGACCGGGTGCACGACGAGGGCGTAGAGGAACGGTGGGATCGACCCGAGCCAGGGGCCGAGGTACGGGATGACCTCGGTGATCGCCACCCAGCCGCCGAAGAGCAGCGCGTATCGCTGCCCCTGCGGCAAGAGGCCGACCGCCCCTAGCACCCACAGACCGATGCCGGCGCTGACTCCGATGATCAGGCTCAGCGCTGCCTGCCCTCGCACGTACGACGCGATGGCGTGCTCGATTCGCAGGATCAGCGTGTGCTCGCCGACTCGAGGCGGAAACCGCCGGTCGACGGTGCGTCTGAGTCGTGGCAGATCGAGCAGCATGTAGATGCTCATCACGAGCACGAGCACGACCGAGAACAGCGTCTTGCCGATCGAGACGGCAGCGCCCTCGACGAACGAGACGATGCGGTGTGTGTACTTCCCGACGTCGCGCTGACGGATCTCGCGCACGAGCTTGTGTCCGCGGGTCTGCACCTTGATCGACTTCAGGTGGTGTTGGTTGAGCCACACCTGCAGCCGGTCGACGTCGCGGTCGGCGGATGTCTGTCCGGCCGGGCCGTGAGCATGTGTGAAGTAGTCGTTGAACCTGCTCGTAGCCGTTTTCGTCTGACTGACGACGATGGTGCCGACCGCCAGGATGACCAGGACGACCACCGCGACAAAGCTGAGATACACGAACGCGACCGACACGGCACGAGGCAGGTGCAGCCGCTGCAACCCCCGCGCCGGCGTGTCGAGCAGCAGCGCAATCAGCCCGGCGACGAGGAACAGGAAGACGACGTGAGCGCTCGCCGACGCGATCATCCACGCCAGCACCAGCACGAGCGGCAAGCCGATCAGTTGGATCCAGCGAGGGATCTCGATGCGCGGCGACCGCCCGGCGGGGCTCATGCAGCCGATGCTACAGCGAGGGTGATACCTCTTCGCCCACCCGACTGGGACTGGGATGTGACCGTCGACGGAGCGCTGGCACTCGACCGTCACGAACTCTGGGATGAACCTCAGGAACGACGCCGCTTGCGTTTGTCACAAGCTCCGGCGCCGAGCGCGCGGTTGAAAGCCAGTCAGGCGTTAGCTACGGTGCCACAGATGGTCCCCCCGGCGACCCAGCCGCGCGTGCGCGAAGCGCGCCGTCAGCGGCAGGAGCAAGAACGCAACCGACGGCGCTTTGCCGTGGTCGCAGTGTTCTCGTTGGTGGCGATCGTGACGGCGCTGCTGGCAGCATTCGGCGGCTCCGGCCAGACTCCTTCCGCCGGCCCGGCGCCGGCCAGCGCGTCACGGCTGCTGCCGGGCGGCCCGCCGCAGCCCGAGATCATCGCCAACATCGGTGCGCTGCACATCCAGCTGCCCGTCGACCAGTCTCGGGTCACCGCGCTCGGCTACCAGGGAGGCAGCGAAGGCTCGCTCGCCCTCTCGCCCGTCGGCACCCAGGCGAACCAGGGGCTCCTGCGGCGCCTCGCGCGCGCCATCTTCGGCAGCTCGAGCGGCAGGCCGCGCTGGTACCAGCTACCGGGCGGCGAAGGGCCCGCGACCTCGTCGATCGACGTCGGCGCCGCGCCGGGAACGGATGTCTACTCGCCCGTCGACGGGACGATCGTCGCGATCGACGACGTCGTCCTGAACGGCAGCACGCTCGGCTCACAGGTCGACATCCAGCCGACCGTCGCGCCCTCGCTCGTCATCTCGGTCTCGCACATCAGCGTCGACTCGGGACTCACGGTCGGCTCGGCCGTCACGTCGGGCGGCTCGCGGCTCGGCGACGTGCTCGACTTCTCGCACGCCGAGCAGCAGGCGCTGGCGCGCTACACGAACGACGCCGGTAACCACGTTGTCGTCGAGGTGCACTCGGCGGCGACCCTGCAGGCTCCGTAGCGACCCAGCCTTGAAGATCCTCTTCGTCGCCGACGTCTTCGGTTCCGCCGGACGTCGCGCGATCGACCAGCTGCTGCCCGGCCTGCGGCAGGAGCTCGCGGTCGACTTCTGCATCGTCAACGGCGAGAACGCCGCCTCCGGCCGCGGCATCACGGCCAAGATCGCCGACCAGTTCCTCGCCGGGGGGGCCGACGTCGTCACGCTCGGCAACTGGACGTGGGGCCAGCAGGGCTTCGCGCCTTACCTGTCCGGCACCGACCGTGTGCTGCGGCCCGCGAACATGTCGCCCCGTACGCCCGGCCGCGGGCTGACGGTGCACGACGGCGTGGCCGTGATCAACCTGCTGGGCATGTTCGCGCTGAGCCCGTTCGAGAATGCGTTCATCGCGGCCGACCACCTCGTCGAGGAGGCCCGCCGCGAAACGCCCGTGATCATCATCGACTTCCACGCCGAGGCCACCAGCGAGAAGGTGGCGCTCGCGCAGTACCTCGACGGGCGGGTCACGGCCGTTCTCGGCACGCACACACATGTCCAGACGAACGACGCCCGCGTGCTCGCCCGCGGTACGGCCGCCATCACCGACGCGGGCATGACGGGCCCGCACGATTCGGTGATCGGGAGCGTCGCAGAGGGCGCGATCAAGCGGTTCGTGACCGGCATGCCGGTCAGGCTCGAGCCCGCAACGCGCGGGGTGCGGCTCGAGGGCGCGCTGGTCGAGTGCGGGCCGGACGGCCGCGCGACGAGCTGCGTCGCCGTCCGCGTCGACGCGGAATGAGCCTTACTTGAAGACGCAGGGCACGACGACCTGCAGCCGGCCCGAGTCGACCTCGACCCGGCCGGCCACGGAGCCGTTCGGGTAGCGCAGGATCGCGCTGAAGGAAGCCTTGAACGTCGCTGCCGCACACGGCTCCTGCAGAGCGAGGCGGCGCGCCTGCGCGATGCTCGCCCAGCGTCCGGTTCGGGTCAGCTCGAGGTGCCACTTGCCGGTGTGGGGGTTCAGCTTGAAGAGGCGGCCCGTGACGCTCAGCGACTCGCTGCGGCGGAGGCTCGCGCAGTTGACGCCGAACCCGGCCACCACCTGGCCTGCGGGCATTCCCTGGTTCAACGTCCAGCTCGAACGGCACGGGAAGGACCCGGGCTGAGACGACCCTGAGGCGGCCGCGCCGAGCGCAACCGCGGCGAAGATCGCCAGCAGCACGCTGAGTTTCGGGACTCCGTGCACACCGAGAGTCTACGGAGGCGCGGCGGCCACGCCTCGCGCGCCACCGCGAGCCGGCAGCGCGAGCACCGCAAGCAGCGCCAAAAGCACCACGTCGCGCGCGAGCACGACTCCGGCGAGGTGGAACTGGAGGGCGTAGCGCCAGTAGCGCTCGGGGAACCACACCTGCGTCAACACGAGCGCCGCCACGAGAAGACCTACGGCGACCAGGCCGCGGCGGCCGCGCACCAGCGGGACGAGCGGGACGAGCCAGATCAGGTACTGCGGCGAGAGCACCTTGCCGAAGACGATGAACGCGCACACGGCCGCGGCGGCGTAGCGCAGGAACCGCTCCGGGGTCGCCGGGCCGCGCGCGAACGCGACCCACAGCCCGACGACCGCCAATGCCTGCAGGGCTCCGAAGCACGCGGCGAGCGCTCCGTGCCCGGCGATGTTCTGCGAGCCGTGACTGGTGATCACCGACGGGCGCGCGAACGACGTCAGGAGTGCGGCGCCGAAGCTCTCGACTTGCAATGGCCGCGACGCCTGGCCGGAGACGCTCGACCAGAACCCCGCGGGCCCGACGATCGCGAACGGCACGACCGCCAGCGCCAGCACCGCCGCGCCGACCCAGGCGGCCGGCAGGCGGCGGCGGCGCCACGCCCATGCAAGCGCGAGCGGAACCAGCACCAGCGGCCATGCCTTCGCCGCGACGGCCAACCCGAGCAAGCCCCACCCGAGCCGGTCGCGGCCCAGGACGAGCGCCGCCAACGCGCCTGTTGCGAGCAGCGCCGGCCAGAGGTCGAAGCGAGAGAAGATCAGCGATCCGACGAGCAGCGGCGAGACGGCGACGAACCAGGCGGCCGCCCCGCGGATCGATCCGACCACGTAGACGAGGGCGACTCCGCAGGCAGCCATCAACCAGCCGAAGGTCGCGTCGTAGCTTCCTACGAGCGACGGCACGACGAACACCGGCAGGGCGCCCGGCGGATAGTCGACGTGGAAGTCGCGGTACGGGAACAGCCCGTGGTGCACGATCGCGTTGCCGTAGCTCTGGTACGTGGGCGTGTCGACGAGCTGGGTGTGCCCCCAGAACCACCGGTGCACAAGCCCCCAGGCGACCAGGAACGTCGCCGCCGCCGCGGCCGCCGCGAGTCCGTCGCCCTCAGGCGAAAGCCGGCGCAGGCTCCGCATCGTCTTCAGGTTGAAGTGGCTCAGGGTCTGATTCGGGCTCCTCTGGCTCGTGCTCCTCGGGTGGGCCGCCCGCAAGCGGCGCGATCAGTGCCATCGCGACGAAGGGGAAGAACCACGGCAGGTAGAGGTACGACCAGTGGGTCAGCACGAGCTCGAAGCCGATCAGCAGCACGGCGGTGAACGCGGCCATGCGCAACGGCGAGCGCCGGCGAGGCCACACCCCGAGTGCCAGGGAGCCAAGCACCAGCAGGGCCTGCAGGAAGTACTGGCCGATCTTCAGGCTCGGGATGCCCTTTGCGTGGTACTGGCCCCAGTCCCAGATCGAGAACGGCGAGTCGCGCCCGACCTGGAAGCGAACGGTGCGATCGATGAACACGCGCACCGCGTGCAGCGGCGATGGCTCGAGGAAGAGGACGAAGAACACGAGCACCGTGGTCACCGCGAACCAGAGCAGGAAACGGGCGGCGTCGCGGCCCCGTCGCGCCTCGGGATAGCCCGACCACAGGGGCACCACGAGCAGCGAGGCGAATTTCGTCCAGCCCGAGAGGGCGACCGAGGCGCCGCGGACAGCGGGACTCGTGAGGGCGAAGAAGCCCCAGATCAGGAAGGCCGGCATGATCGCGTCGTTCGTGTTCGAGTTGGACGCGTACTGCGTGAACGGCCACGCAGCCCACGCGAACGCGAGCGTCGCCCCGAGTCGCGGGCCGCCCAACCGGCGCCCGACCAGGCCGAGCCCGAGCAGCGCCAGCCCGTCGAAGAGCAGAGCCGTGAAGTGCACCGACGGGAGCGAATCCCACTTGCCGCTCCAGCCGAAGAGCCAGTAGCCGGGCAGGTAGGCGATGTACGAGACCGGTCCGTAGGTGTCGCCGAGCGGGTTCGCGCTCTCGCAGCGGCCGTTTGTCTGGATGCGGTCGCGCACCTCGCCGGAGGAGTCGGCCGGTCCGCACTTCGGGCGGTTGCCCTCGATCGGGAAATGCCCGTAGGGGCTCTGGCCGTGCCAGATGCGATCGGCGCCGATCACGCCCGAGTAGCCGACGTCGATCACGTCGGACGTGCGGACGTTCAGCCCCACCCGGAACCCGGCGAGAAACACAGTGGCGGCGATCAGCACCCAGACAGGCCAGACCGGTGCCCCGGGCGAGGACCTGTCGCGGCGGCCGATCCAGAGGCAGCGCACGAGCAGCCAGACGAGCGGCGGATACGCCGCCGACATGGCAGCGAAGACATGTCCCCGGTTGAACAGGTCGAGCGAGACCGACAGCGAGACGAGGACGAGCAGATCGAGGTTGCGCAGCGAGAAGAGACGGCGCCAGTCGACGAGCCCGAGCAGGAAGATCGCGCAGAACGAGAGCCAGACCTCGTAGCTGTTCAGCTTCACGCCGCCGAACGCGCCTGGGTAGCCGCGCGCCATCTTCCAGGCGGCCTGCGGGCCGGTCCACGCCTCGGTCACCGCGCCGGAGGCGTCGTCGACACTGCCCGTCGCGATCTCGCCCGCCTTGCCGGAGAAGACGTTGACCGTCCACGTCCCGTTCGCGTAGCTCGCGTCGGTGACCGGATGCGGCGGATACCGCGTCAACCAGCGAGCGACCTTCGGGTCGGCAAGGAAGAGCTGCTCGGCCTTCGCGGCCGTTGTCAGCGCGCCCTGAGGCGTGATCGGCGTCGTCGGCAACGGGTTGGTCACCGTCTTGATCGACGTGATCGTGGTGATCGTGGTCACGGTCGTGACCGTGCGGACGTGCTTCTTCGCCGTCGCGCCGGACGTGGTGGGGGTTGCGGCGGCAGCAGGTCCCGCCACCGCGAGCGAACCGATCGCGAGCGCGGCGAGCATCGCGATCAGCACGCCGGGTTTCAGTGCCGGAAGCTCCAGAGCTTGTTGCCGAGGAAGTTCAACGGCGTGACGAGAACGATCGCCACGGCCTGGGCGAGGAGCTTGCCCCAGCCGAGCCAGTCGAGGAAGACGAGCAGCCACACCTGGTTGACGAGCAGCGCCACGAATGACACCACGAAGAAGCGCGTGCCTTGGTAGGTGAAGCTCCCCTTCGTGTGGGCGAACGTCCAGTGGCGGTTCCACCAGTAGTTGTTCGCCGCGCTGACGACGAACGAGACGGCGGCGGCGGTGTGCGCGCCCCAGCCGAGGAGCGCGGCGTAGATCCCGAGGTTGATGGCGTAGCCGCTGAGCCCGACTGCGACGAACTTCCCGAGCTGGAGCCAGTTGTGACGCTGACGCAGCGCCTCGACGGCGCGGAGTGCGAAGGCGGACACGCGCGCCGAGGCTAGCAGCGTCGCCAAACGGCGACTGTTAGGGAACGGCGTCTCATTCCGCCGCGAAATGGGCGGTGATCAGCCCCTTGATCGTGGTGATCGATGCAGGCGGCGGGCCGAGGCCGACCGAGAGCATCGGCACCTCGGAGTCGGAGGCCTCGAGCGAGCCGTGGCTGCCGCCGCCGAGATGGCTGCCTCCGCCGAGGTCGTCGAACTCCCAGCCGGGGGCCGCCGAGACGAGCACCTCGCCCGAGTTCGGGTTGCGCAGCGCGCCCTCGGCGCGCGCCCGTCCGTCGGGCACCGCGTCGAGCAAGGCGAGGTCTTCGTCGCCGTCGCGGCGCGCCACGACCTCCCCATCCTCGAGGAAGAGCACGATGCCGGCGGAGGGCTCGGCATCGAGGCGCTCGGCGATCGCGCGTGGATTTGCGGTGTAGACCATCGCGGCGCGGTTCGACGCCGTCACCAGGTCGCCTCCTGCGTCGAGCGCCGCAGTCTGCTCGACCTTCGACTGCCCGTGGTCGGAACAGACGACGAGGGCGTAGCGATCGAGGAACTCGTCGGGGCCACCCGCGGCGTCCATCAGCGCAGCGATCGCCGAGTCGCTGCGGGCGAGCGCTTCATGCGCCGTGTCGGGGCCGCCCGCGTGCGAGGCGTAGTCGTAATCGGGCAGATAGAAGACGAGCAGGTCGAACGCGTCGCGCGTGACGAGCCACCGCCCCACCGCCGCCGCATACGCGTCGATCGAGCCGAGGGCGCGACTGCGTACCGCCAGCGGAGCGCCCGTGCGATCGCTCTCGTACAGGGAGTAGAAGAAGAAATGCTTCGGCCCGTACACGGCGGGCACGCCGGGGATCGTCGCGATGTGTTTCGTGTTGCCGCGGTAGCAGGTGATGTTCACGGCAGCCGTCGTCAGCCCGTCACCTTCGAGAGTCTCGAAGACCGTGCGCGCGCTCTTTCCCAGATGGCGCGCGCTGAGGTCGATGATCGTGTCCTTCAGCCCCCGCGCGAGCCCGGCCGCGCGAATCGCACCGAACGACGAGCCGTACTCGACCAGCCTGTCCTCATGCCGGTTCCACCACACGAGATGGGGAATCTCGTGCACCTGTCCGTGAGCGCCCGTCGCGATCGAGGCCAGGCAGACGGGGGTCAACGAGGGGAACGTCGACGCGGCTCGGCGGTACTCGCCGTGTTCGCCCAGTAGGCGCAGCGTGGGCGTCGCCGCCGCCTCGAACATCGACGGTGTCAGGCCGTCGATGACGACCAGGATCACCGGCTTCTTCCTGGTCACGAAGTTCAGTCGCGTGCCAGCGTGCGCAGCCCGGCGTGCTTGTCGGGCGCGTTGCGGCGCAGCCGGAGACCGAAGAGCGGCACGGCGAGCGCCTCGAGGTAGCCGACGACGGGGATGAATGCCAGCCCCGCGCCGACGAGAGCGCCAAGCGCGAGCAGGGCTGCGGTACCGCCGCGCGTCCCGCCGCGCCGCAGCGTTCCCGCGACCAGCGGCGCCGAGCCGAGCGCGCCGCAGACCGCGCCGACGCCTCCGCCAACTGCCTGCTCCCAGTGGCTGACCAGCACACCGACGATCGCGATGACGACAACCGAGACTCCGAGGCTCGGCAACGAGCGCCGAAGCGTCCCCGTTGCCGCGACGCCCAGCGCCGCGCCGAGGCCCGCGAAGAGACCGATCGTGTACCAGGTGCCCATCGTCAGAGAATGGTGCCCGACTCGAGCCGGTGGATGACCGCGAGGGTGAACGCGGCGGCGCGGGCCCCGTCGACGACGCGGTGGTCGAAGGTGACACTGATGTTCGCGACCGGGCGAATGACCACCTCGCCGTCGCGGACGACGGCCCGCTGCGAGATGCGGTGCACGCCCAGAATGCCCACCTCGGGCGCGTTGATCAGCGGCGTCACGAGGAAGCCCGCGAGCTTGCCGGCGCTGGTGACCGTGAAGGTGGACCCCTGCAGGTCGGCACGGTCGAGCGTCCCGGCGCGCGCCCGTTCGGCGAGCGCATCGACGTCGGCCCGTAGCTCCTCGAGCGAGCGCGTGTCGCAGCCGCGCACGACGGGCACGACGAGGCCTTGCTCCGTCTGCACCGCGATCCCCAGGTCATACGTATCGAGGTACACGATCTCGGCGGTGCTGATTTCACTGCCCTCGAGGCGGGCGTTCAGTTCGGGGAACTCGCGCAGCGAATGAGCCGTCGCCTGGAGAACGGTGGGGACCAGCATCGCCATGTCGAGCTGCGAGCAGTCGCACTCCTCGACGAACGTGACGGCCGGAATCTCGTGGTGAGCGCGCGTCAGGTGCTCGGCGACCTGCCGCCGGACACCCCGGAGCTTCTCGCGGCGGCCCGCGGGCTCCGGGGCCGCGGAAACCCCCGCGGCGCCTCGCACGTCTGCCTCGGTGATCCGCCCGCCAGGCCCGGTCGCGATGAGGGTCGCGAGGTCGACACCCAGCTCGCCGGCGATCCGGCGCACCAGCGGCGTCGCCTGGATCCGACCCGTCGCCCCGGGCGGTGTCCCGGCCGCCGCAACTGTCAAAGGACTGTGACCCGTCTCTGACACGTCTCTGAGGGGCGTCTGAGACCTCTCAGAGGCCGCCGTTCCGTCACTGATCACGACCAGCACCGTGCCCACGGGAACGACGTCGCCGTCTGCAACCAGGATCTTCGTCACCGTGCCGGCCGCGGGCGACGGGATCTCCACCGTGGTCTTGTCGGTCTGGATCTCGACGAGCGGCTGATCCTCTGCGATCTCGTCCCCCTCGGCGACCAGCCAGCGGGCGACCTCGCCTTCGGTCAACCCTTCGCCGAGATCGGGCAGGCGGAACTCATAAGCCATTACGCCATCACCTTGCGTACCGCTGTGGCGACGCGCGCGACCGACGGGACGTACGCGTCCTCGAGCGACCAGTACGGATACGGCACGTCGTACCCGGTCACACGGAGCACGGGAGCCCGCAGGTCGAAGATCGCCCGCTCGGCGATGATCGCCGCGAGTTCGGCGCCGAAGCCCGCGGTGCGCGGCGCCTCGTGGACGATCACGACCCGCCCGGTCTTCGCGACCGACGAGAGGATCGTGTCGGTGTCGAGGGGGCGCAGCGACCGGATGTCGACGACCTCGCACGACGCCTCACCGGCGAGCTCGGCCGCGGCGCGCTCACACACGGGGATCATTGCCCCGTAGGCGATCAACGTCACGTCGGTTCCCTCCCGCGCAATGCGCGCCTGCCCGAGCGGGACGATGTGATCGCCCTCCGGCACCTCTCCCCGGGCCGTGCGGTAGACGAGCTTCGGCTCGAAGATGACGACCGGGTCGGGATCGCGGATCGCGGCGGCGAGCAGACCCTTCGCATCGGCCGGCGTCGAGGGAATCGCAACCTTGATGCCCGGTGTGTGTACGTAGTACGCCTCGGGCGAGTCGTCGTGCAGCTCGGGCGCGCGCACGCCGCCGCCGTAGGGCATGCGGATCGTGATCGGGAACTCCATGCGGCCGCCGCTGCGCCAGCGGTAGCGCCCGACATGCGTGATCAGCTGGTCGAGACACGGGTACGAAAAGGCGTCGTACTGCATCTCGCACACGGGCCGCCACCCAGCCATGCAGAGGCCAATGGCAGCACCGAGCAGTCCGGCCTCGGCGAGCGGTGTGTCGAAGCAGCGGTTCGCTCCGAAGCGGTCGAGCAGGCCCGCTGTCGCTCGGAAGACGCCGCCGGCGCGCCCGACGTCCTCGCCCAGCACCATCACGTTCTCGTCGCGCGCCAGCTCGCAGTGCAGCGCATCGTTGACCGCTTCGACCAGGGTCAGCTCAGCCATCACGGAATCCCGGCGGCGGGTCGACGTAGGCGTTCGAGAACAGCAGCTCCGGATCGGGCGGCGCCTCCGCCTCGGCCGCGGTGATGCCCGCACGCAGGGCAGCTTCGGCCTCGGCTTTGACCGACGCGGCGAGCTCGTCGGTGAGCACGCCAAGCCGGCGGAGGTAGGCGTCGTACCGGCCGACGCACTCGTGCGCACGCTCCTCCGCAACGCGCGCGGGGTCGATGTAGGCGCGCGGATCGTCGGCCGTCGCGTGCGGCGCGGCCCTGTAGTGAACAGCCTCGATGAACGTCGGGCCGCCGCCGGCCCGCGCGCGCTCGACCGCCTCGTGCGTCGCCTCGTACACGGCCAGCACGTCGAGGCCGTCGACGCGCACGCCGGGAATCCCGTAGCCGATCGCCTTGTCGGCGAGCGAGGCGGCTCGGGTCTGCGCTGCGAGCGGCGTCGAGATCGCCCACTGGTTGTTGTTGCAGACGAAGACGACCGGTGCGCCGGTCACCGCGGCGAAGTTGACTCCCTCGTGGAAGGCCCCCTCACTGGTCGCGCCGTCGCCGAAGAACGCAACCGCAACCGTCGGCTCGCCGCGCAGGCGCTTGCCCCAGGCCAGACCGGCGGCATGCGGAATCTGCGTCGCGATGGGAACGGCAATCGACGCGAGGTTCCAGTCGGCCGGGCTCCACCAGCCGGAGGGATGGCCGCGCCACCACTGCAGGATCGTCTCGACCGGCATGCCGCGGACCAGCCCGATCGCCGACTCGCGGTAGCTCGGGAAGATCCAGTCGTCGTCGGTCAGCGGATAGGTCGCGCCCACCTGGATCGCCTCGTGGTTCCAGAAGATCGCGTAGGTGCCGATGCGGCCCTGCCGGTGATAGACGACGGCCCGCTCGTCGAAGGTGCGCAGCAGGATCAGGCGGCGGTAGAGCTCGAGCAGATCGCTCTCCGCGAGTGTCTCCGGGACGGTGTCGCCGTCGAGAACACGTCGGAGCTCGAGCGTCACCTGCGCCATCGCGGGGAAGGTACCTGGCGAGCTGGAGGTCGGAACTAGACGAGAACGGAGACGGCGTCACGCTCCGCCTCGAACACGGCGTGGTCGACGTCCCCGAGGTCCTCGCCGTCGGCCTGCAGCGGCAGCGGGCGATCGCAGAGCACCTCGATCCGGTCGAGGTCGTGGCCAGAGAAGACGTCGCCGGCCGTCAGCTGGCCCTTGCCGGTGACGATGTAGGCGATCATCCGTGGAACCGAGCGGGCCCGAACGCGCTCCGGGGCGACGAAATCGAGACCGAGCTCCAGCCTCGCGTCGGGAACGACGGGCAGCGGCAACGAGCCGGCGTAGGTGTAGGGGCTGCAGTTGGCGACGAGGATGAACGCGGCGCGGCCGTACCCGACGATCTCGAGGGCCGGATCCCAGCGGCCGCGGCGCTCGGAGATCATCTTCCCGACCGTCCGCAGGAACGCGAGATCGCCCGGCCGCGCGCCGGCGGCATCGCGGCCTAGCTTGTCGAGTCGGCGTACCGCCTCGCCGTCGAAGCCGATCCCGGCCGAGAAGCAGAAGCGCCGTCCGTTCACAGCGCCGAGCGAGATCCGGCGCGTCCGCCGCCGTTCGATCGCCGTCGCCACGACGCGTGCCGCCTCCCCCGGATCGCGGGGCAGCCCCAGCGCACGTGGAAAGACGCTGGTCCCGCCGCCCGGCAGGAACCCGAACGGGAGGGCACCGTCGGCCGCGCCGTTCAGCGCTTCGTTGTAGGTGCCGTCGCCGGCGAAGACGACGATCGCGTCGGCCTTGCCGGCCGCGTCGGCTGCGAGCTCCGTCGCATGGCCGGGCGCCCGCGTGAACTCGGTGCGCAGCTCGACCTGCTCGCGGAGGGTCGCCTCGACCCGCGCGATCCGGTCGCCGGTCACCTTCGTCGAGTATGGGTTGACGATGAGAACCGCCCGCTGCACGCTTGCGAGCATGCCACGGCGCACCGCTCTCGTCGTGGCCGTGCCGGAGGCGGAGGCTGCCGTCAGCGCGCTGCGCCTGCAGTACGACCGGTCAGCGGCGCGTGGCGTACCGGCGCACATCACGATCCTGTTCCCGTTTCTCGCCGACGACGAGCTCGACGAAGCGGCTCTGGAAGCGGTGTTCGCAGCCCAGCGGGCGTTCGACTTCGAGCTCGCCCGCGTCGAGCGGTTCGGAGCTGACGTCACCTACCTCGCGCCCGAGCCGGACGCTCCGTTCCGGGCGCTGACCGATGCGGTGTGGCGGCGCTGGCCCACGCACCCGCCGTACGGCGGCGAGCACGCCGATTCGATTCCGCACCTGACGATCGGCGAGACAAGGCTCGAGGTGCCAGACGTCGAGGCGGCCTTGCCGATCGCGGCGCGGGCGCGCGAAGTGCTGCTGCTCGTCGAGACGGAGCCCGACGGCGCGTGGGCCGTGCTCCGGCGCTACCCGCTCAGCGGCTAATCGGTCAGCGTGGCGTAGCCGCGCATGCCGTCGAGCAGCACCGCCGAGAACCGGTCGGCCAGAGCGTCGATGTCGCCCCCGGGCCGCAACCAGGTGTATGCCCAGTTCGCAGCGGAGAGAAAGAGGAGCGCGGCAGCGGCCACGTCGAGATCGGCCCGCAGCTCGCTCCGCTCGAGCCCATCCGCGTAGAGCTCGCGGATGCGCTCCTCGTAGCGGCGGCGCTCGGCGACGAAACGCTCGCGCCGCTCACCGCTCAGATGGCGCCACTCCCGGACGAACACCGTCGACACGTCGAGTTGGCCGGCGACCACGCGGAGGTGCCCGCGTAGCGCCAAGCGGATCCGCTCGGCCGCCGGCGCGTCCCCGGGCACCTGATCGAGTGCGGCCTGAAACGCCTCGGCGCCCTCGCAGGCGACGTCCCAGAGGAGATCCTCCTTGGAGTCGATGTGGTGGTAGAGCGACGGCTTCTGGACGCCGAGCGCTTCGGCCAGGTCGGCGAGCGACGTCCCCTGGTACCCACGCTCCGCGAAGAGGCGCGCCGCGGCCCGTGTCAACTCGAGACGACGATCGGACGGAGCGGTCACTACAATCAGACTAACGATCGGTAGGTAGGGAGGCCCAATGGATTCCCGGACAGCAGAGTTTTTGGCTTACGTACAGGACGGCGGGCAGGTCGAGAGCGGCGACTGGCTGCCTGACGAGTACCGGCAGCGTCTGCTCAAGTTCATCGAGATGCACGCGAATTCGGAACTGATGGGCGTGCTCCCGGAGCGCGAATGGATCCTCAAGGCACCGACGCTGCAGCGCAAGCTCGCGCTCACCGCCAAGGTGCAGGACGAGGTCGGCCATGCCCAGCTGCTCTACCGGATCGCCGAGGATCTGGGGAAGCCCCGCGACGCGATGTTCGCCGACCTCGTCTCGGGCAAGGCGAAGTTCCACAACGTCTTCCACTACCCCACCGTCTCGTGGGGCGATGTCGGCGTGATCGCCTGGCTCGTCGATGCCGCGGCGATCATCAGCCAGAAGGCGCTCCTCAAGTGCTCGTACGCCCCCTACGCGCGGATCATGAAGAAGATCTGCTGGGAGGAGTCGTTCCACATCCTCCACGGCCGCGACGTGATCCTGACGCTGGTGACCGGGACGGAGCTGCAGCGAGAGCTGCTGCAGGATGCGGTCGATCGCTGGTGGGGGCCGCTGATGCAGTTTCACGGCAACCCGATTGCGCGCGACGAGGATCCGATGTGGATCTGGCGGATCAAGTCACAGGGGAACGAAGAGGCGCGCCAGCAGTTCCTCGAGGGGTACGTGCCGCAGATCCTCGAGCTCGGGCTGACGATTCCCGACCCGAACCTGCGCCGGTCGGAGGACGGGGTCTGGGAGTACTCGGAGCCCGACTGGGACGAGCTGAAGTCGGTCGTCACCGGGCACGGCCCGCGCTCGCAGGAGCGGCTCGCGTTCCGTAGGAAGTTCCTCGAGCAGGAGCAGTGGGTCCGCGACGCGTTGCTTGCCGCCTGATGGGCGTCTTCGAGGTCTTTCGCCAGGAGCGCAAGGGGCAGCCGTTCCAGCATGCCGGGTCGATCGTCGCGCCCGACGCGATGTTCGCCGACACGTGGGCGCGCGAGCAGTACGGCCGGCGGGGCGAGTCGGCGGCGCTCTGGCTCGTGCCGCGCACGTCGATTCACGAGGTGAGCGACTGGGCCGACGAGTTCGACCTCAAGTACCGCCGCGTCGACGGGTACTCGATCAAGGCACGGCTGAAGGAGGCACGTGAACAAGCGGGCACAGCTGCTTCTGAGCCTGGCTGACGACGAGCTGATCCTCGGGTGGCGGGACTCGGAGTGGACCGGGATCGCGCCGACGCTCGAGGAGGACGTCGCCTTTTCGTCGATCGCCCAGAACGAGATCGGCCACGCCCGGGCGCTTTACGAGCTCGCCGCGATCGAGCTTGACTCCGATCCGGACGCCCTCGCGTTCGACCGCGACCCCGAGGCGTACCGCTGCGCGCCGTTCGTCGAGCTGCGTCTGCTCGACTGGGCGCACTCGATCGCGCGCCGCTACCTCTACGAGGAGGCCGACCGGCTCCGCCTTGACGCTCTGCGCGCCGGCGACGATGCCGAGCTCGCCGGGCTGGCGGCGAAGATCGACCGCGAGGAGGTCTACCACCGGCTGCACGCCGAGCTGTGGGCGGGCCGCCTGCACGACGAGCCGCGCTTTCGCGCTGCGGTCGAGGAGTTGTGGCCGTTCGCACTCGGCATCGTCGAGCCGGAGCTGCGGGACGAGCTCGGCCGGCGACGTCGGTCTCGAGCCGGTCGCAGCACGCGAGCGAGGCGAGCACACAGAGGAGCTCGCCGAGCTCTGGGACCAGATGACCGAGGTGCGGCGAACGGCGCCCGGGCGCGTCATGGTGACAGTCGAGCAGGTGTGGGCCGCGCTCGGGGAGATCCCCGATCCGGAGATCCCGGTCATCTCGCTCGTCGACCTCGGCGTGATCCGCGATGTCACCGTCGACGGAGCGCAGGTGCACATCGAGCTGACGCCGACGTTCCTCGGCTGCCCCGCGCTCGAGGCCATGCGCCGCGCGCTCGAGCAGAGCGTCGCCGCACTCGGGGGCGAGGCGGACGTGCTCGTGATCACCGACGACTCGTGGTCGACCGACAGCATCACCGCGGCCGGCCGCGAGAAGCTGCGCGAGGCCGGCTTCGCACCTCCCGCCCCACGCGAAGTGGGCGGGCCCAAGCTCGTGCAGCTACAGGCGAAGGGGTTCCGCTGCCCGTACTGCGGCTCGACGGAAACGCGCCTCGAAAACCTGTTCGGCCCCACCCCGTGCCGCTCGATCCGCTACTGCGACTCCTGTCGCCAGCCGTTCGAGCAATTCAAGACGATCTAGCGGCTACCCTGAGGGCTCGTGAGCGTTCGCGGCGTCCGGCAGGCCGTCGTTGTCGCCGGTGTCGTGGCGTTCGCCACGGCCGGTTGCGGTAGCTCCAAACCGGCTGCAACCACGACGCGGAAAGAGCCGCCGCGCCTGACGCAAAAGCGATTTGCCGCAGCTGCCGACGAGGTCTGTGTCGATTCCGACCGGCGCATCTACAAGCTCGGCGCGCTCTCGACGGCTCCCCTCGGCTGGACGAAGACGGTCGCCGCAGCCACCACGGCGCTCCGCCAGATGGAGGCGCTGCGCCCGCCGCTGCCAGATGCCGCCGGCTTCAGGCGGCTGCTCAGCTACGGCCGGCAGCTGCGGCGAGACGTCCAACAAGTCGCGCAGGGCCTGAAGGCGAAGAACCTGACGGCGGCGCGGCGCGCGCAAGTCGCGGCCAAGGCGGTCGCCGCCAGGATTCACGTCGAGGCAAAAGCGCTCGGGCTGACGTTCTGCGAGCAGCCGGAGACGAACTGGCCGGCGTGAGCGCGCGGCTCAGGCCTCGCCGGTAAAGACGGCCTCGCGCTTCTCGAGAAACGCGGCGACACCCTCGGCGAAATCGTGCGTGCGCGTCAGCACCGCCTGCGTGTCGGCCTCGCGCTCGAGTTGCTCCTCGAACGTCGCCGTCTCGGCGGCATCGAGGAGACGCTTCGTCTCCCAGACCGCACGCGTGGGCAGCGACGCGAACTGCTGTGCCAGCTCGTGAGCCCGCCCGGCGAGCGCATCCTCCGGCACGACCTCCGAGACGAGGCCCCACTCGAGCGCTTCCGCAGCCGAGAGCTTCCGGCCCGTCGACAGCCACGCAAAGGCCCGCGCCTGGCCGAGCAGCCGCCGCGCGAGCCAGGTCCCGCCGGAGTCGGGCACGAGGCCGATGCCGCTGAACGCCGGTACGAAGCTCGCGCGCTCCGACGCGATCCGCACGTCGCACGCCAGTGCCAGCGACAGTCCGGCGCCCGCGGCGGGCCCGTTCACGACGGCGAGCACCGGCTTCTCGAGCGCCCGGATCCCGAGCACCGTGAGGTGGTAGGTCGAGCGAAGATGGCCCGCGACGTCGTCGGCACCCTCGCGAAACTCCTGCAGATCCTGGCCGACGCAAAAGCCGCGTCCCGCGCCGGTCACGACGACCGCCCGGACCGCCGGATCCCGAGCCTCGGCCAACGCGGCATGGAGCCCGGCGTGCACTGCTCGGTTCAGCGCGTTGAGAACGTCGGGCCGGTTGAGCGTGATCGTGAGCACCGCTCCGTCACGTGTGAGCTCGACCTCGGCCATGGCGCAACGATAACCCGCGCCCGACGGCACCGCCCGACCAGACATCCGCCCCAACCAACCGTGTCCGAACGAGGTCCCTCAGCCGTAGCTACACGAACGTGCCCGAAGGAAAACACCTTCGTGAATTCCCCTGCAAATCGGGCACGGCCAAACGGACAAGTCCGGTGGCAGCCGCCTTTTTCGAGCCGCGCACCGGGTCCGGCCCGGGGGTGCTCAGGGGCGCTCGAGAAACTCGTTGATCGCGTCCTTGGCTTCGTCGTTCAGCATCGACAGCGACAGCCAGTCTCGGGCATGGCCGACCGTTTCGTGCCACGACAGGTCGCGCCACCAGTTCAGCTGCTGTTTCGTGTAGCGCATCGTCTGGGGCAGCTTGCGTGCGAGGCTCTCGACGACCTCGTCGACCTTCGCGTCGAGCTCGGCCTCGGGCACCGCCCAGTTGATCAGCCCCCACTCCGCCGCCTTCGGGGCGGGCAGGCGGTCGCACAGCATGATGATCTCCCGCGCGCGGCGATCGCCGACCATGATCGGCAGCCACTGGGTTGCACCGCCCGCCGGCACCGAACCGTGCTCCGGGCCGACGTGCTGGATGAACGCCGTGTCGACCATCACCGTCAGGTCGCACGCCATCTGCAGCTCGTTGCCGCCGCCGACAGCGATGCCCTGGACGCGCGCGACGGTCGGCTTGCCGATCTCACGCAGCTTGTCGTGCATGTCCTTGAACGCCCCGAACCACTTCCAGTACTCGCGTGGATTGCCGACAAGATCCGTGCCCCACGCCTTGAGGTCGGCGCCGACACAGAACGCACGCCCGGTGCCCGTGACGACCACGGCGCGGATCTCGTCGTCCCACGATGCGTCCTCGCACGCGCGGGCGATCTCGCGCAGCATCCGGAAGTCGAACGCGTTCAGCACCTCGGGCCGGTTGAGCCTGATCGTCGCCCTCGGGCCCTCCTTGGTATAGACGATCCGTTCGAAGCCGAGCTCGTCGGGCGAGACCGGCCGGGGCGCGTCGGGCTCAGGCATCTTCGACCGACGGCGAAGTGCACGGTGAACGGAACGCCGAGCTCGAGCCCGTCTGTCCCCGTCGCCGCGAACTCGGGCGAGCCCGCAACCGCCTTGAACGACTCGCGGTCGGGAAACTCGAATTCCGCGTAGTACGCGTACTTCGGCGCCCCCGCCGCGGCGGCGAAGACCTTCCCGTGCCGGAACGTCGCGCCGGGCACTGCCTTGCACAACTCGACGTGGGCCGCGTACCGCTCCGGCTCGGGGGCCTCGTCGTAGAGTACGAACGCTCTGACCATGCCGTCACCCCTTTTCGCAGACCGACCAACCGCAGACCGGTTGAGCCTAACGATGGCGGACGCAGGCCCGGGAATCGGCGCCGAGCCGTCACCGATTCGGTAGACGAGAAGAGGTGACGCACAGAGCGAAGGTCTGGACGGCGCTCGCGACCGTTTACGTGATCTGGGGGTCGACGTACCTCTTCATCGCGCTCGCGGTCAAGACGCTGCACCCGCTCTTCGCGGCGTCGACGCGCTTTCTGCTCGCGGGCACGATCATGGCGGGACTCGTCCTGCTGCGAGGCGGGACGCTGCGCACCTCGTTCCGGGCGGTCGCCTCGTGCGTGTTCATCGGGATCCTGCTACCCGGGGCGAACGCTGTTCTGTTCTACGCCGAGCGGAACGTGCCGATCGGCCTGGCGTCGCTGATCATCGCCTCCGTCCCGTTGTGGGTCGTCGTTCTGCGGCTGATCGGGCGAGAGCGTCTGCCACTGCCCGTCCTGATCGGCGTCGGTGTCGGCTTCGCGGGGGTCGCCGTGCTGGCCCGTCCCTCGGGCGGCGCCACCGGGTGGGGAATCGGCCTCTGCGTCCTCTCCGCGGGCATGTGGGCGACGGGATCCGTGCTCTCCCGGAGGCTGCCGCTGCCGGCCGACCCGTTCCTGGCAACCTCCTACGAGATGCTGAGCGGCGGCCTCGTGATGCTGCCCTTCGGGATCGCGACCATGGGCACGTTCGCGCCGTCGACCCAGTCGGTGCTCGGCTGGGTCTACCTCGTCACGATCGGCTCGGTCGTCGGCTACACCGCCTACGTGTGGCTGCTCGCGAACGCGCCGCTGAGCCTCGTCTCGACGTACGCCTTCATGAACCCGCTGGTCGCGATCTCGCTGGGCGTGCTGTTCCAGGGCGAGCAGCTCGGCGTGCGCTTGCTGATCGGCGCCGCGATCGTCGTCGTGGCCGTGGCGATCGTCGTCACGCAGGAGCCTCCGGTGGCCACTCAGCTCGAGGAAGGCGTCCGTTAGTAGTCGACGATGTCGTCGGGCCTGACGGGAACGCGAGTCAGCGGTCTGCCCGTCGCGGCTCGCAACGCAGAGACGATCGCGGCGGTCGAGACGACGGTCGGCGGCTCGCCGACACCCTTGACGCCGTACGGCGCGTCGGGCTCGGGGTCCTCGATCAGCACGCTCACGACCGGCGGCATGTCGAGCGCGGTCGGGATCAGGTAGTCCGTGAAGCTCGCATTCGTGATCAGGCCGTCGCGCGTCTGGATCTCCTCCATCAGCGCCAGGCCGAGACCCTGCGCCGTGCCGCCCTCGATCTGACCTTCCACCGCCTGGGGGTTCACCGCCTTGCCGATGTCCTGCGCGGCGCCGATCCACACGACGCGCGTTAGCCCGAGCTCGACGTCGACCTCGGCGACGACCTTCATCGCGCAGGTCGCGAGGGCGACATGCGCCCGCTCGCCGGTGATCTGACCATCTTCCGGATTGAGAGGTGTCGTGCGCGGATGGCGATAGACGCGCTCGACGTCAACGTCGCCGCCCGTCGCCGCCCGCTGCTCGAGCGCCGCCCGGCACGCGTCGCGCACCGCGCCCGCGACCATCCAGGTGAGCCGCGAGGCCGAGGCCGAACCGGCCGAGCCGACACTCGAAGTCGAGTGCGGCGCGAGCCGCACGTCGCCGGTTCCGAGCTCGGTCCGCGCAACCTGCAGGATCACGTTCGAAACGCCCTGGCCCACCTCGGTCGCGGCGCAGTGAATCACCGCCGAGCCGTCGGCCGCGAGCACGACGCGGGCCGCAGTCGAGTCGTCGAAGCCCTCCGAATAGGCGATGTTCTTGAAGCCGACCGCGAAGCCGACACCGCGCCGGACGCCTTCCCCGCGCGTCGTGTTCCCGGCACCTCCTGGCAGCCGCAGCGGATCGCGGGGCAGCTCCTCGGGCGCCGGCGGCTCGAGCGCGGCGGCCTGCCTGATCACCTCGGCGACGGGCATGGAGCCGGTGAGCCGCTGGCCCGTCGGCAGCACGTCGCCGGTGGCGAGAGCGTTCAGAAGCCGGAGCTCGACCGGATCGATCTCGAGCGCCGCCGCGAGCTTGTCCATCTGTGCCTCCGTGGCGAAGCACGTCTGCACAGCGCCGAAGCCGCGCATCGCACCGCAGGGCGGGTTGTTCGAGTAGACGCACGTGGACTCGATCAGCGCGTTGTCGACGCGGTACGGCCCACAGGCGAACGACGCCGCATTCGACGTGACGGCGGTCGATGACGACGCGTAGGCGCCCCCGTCGAGCAGGATCCGCATCCGCACCGCGACGAGCCGCCCGTCGCGCGTCGCGCGATGCTCGCACCAGATCCGCGCCGGATGCCGGTGCACGTGACCCGTGAACGACTCCTCGCGGTTGTAGACGATCTTCACGGGACGGCCGGTGTGCAGCGCCAGCATCGCACCGTGCAGCTGCATCGACAGATCCTCGCGGCCGCCGAACGCGCCGCCGACGCCCGCGAGATGCACACGCACCTGGTCGGGGGCGAGGTTGAGGCACGGCGCGACCTGATCCCGGTCGACATGCAGCCACTGCGTGGCGACGTAGATGTCGATGCCGCCTTCGCCGTCGGGGACGGCGAGCCCGGACTCGGGTCCGAGGAACGCCTGGTCCTGGATGCCGATGTCGAAGACGCCCTCGACCGACACGTCGCCGGCGGCGTCGGGATCGCCGTGGCGGATCACGATGTGCCGCACCACGTTCGGCCGCTCGTCCTCGCGGTAGCCGTGGCCGCGCGTCGGCCGCTCGGGGTGGAGATCCTCGAGCTCGGTTGCCCGCTCCATGTCGGTCACGGGCTCGAGCGGCTCGTAGTCGACGCGGATCTTCGCCGCGGCCCGCCGCGCCTGCTCCGGATGCTCGGCCGCGATCAGCGCGACCGGCTCGCCGTAGTAGAGGACGCGGTCGATCGCGAGCACGGGCTGGTCGGCGAACTCGAGCCCGTAGTACTTGGCGCCCGGAACGTCGGCGTGCGTGAGCACCGCATGCGACCCCCGGCATCCCGACCGCCTCGGCGATGTCGATCGAGCGGATCCGCGCGTGGGCGTGCGGGCTCCGCAGCGTGTGGCCCCAGAGCATCCCGGGCACGATCAGGTCGCTCGCATAGGCGAACTGGCCGGTCACCTTCGGCACCCCGTCGGGCCGGCGGACGCTCTCGCCGATGTGGCCGCGCTCGAGGGTGCGTGGGGCCGTCTGCGTCATGCGCTCGCGGCGAGCCGCACCGCGTCGAAGATCTTCGCGTAGCCGGTGCAGCGGCAGAGGTTGCCCGAGAGCGCCTCGCGGATCTCGTCATCCGAGGGGTGCGCGGTCCGCGCCAGCAGATCGACGGTGGCGACGATCAACCCTGGCGTGCAGAAGCCGCACTGCACGGCGCCCGTCTCGACGAACGCCTCCTGCACGCGATGCAGTTGCTCGCCGTCTGCGAGACCCTCGACCGTCGTCACCTCGCGATCATGCGCCTGGGCGCCGAGCACGAGGCAGGCGCACACGAGCGTGCCGTCGAGGAGCACGGAGCACGAGCCGCACTCGCCCTGCTCGCACGCGTTCTTCGCGCCCGGGAAACCCGAGCTTCTCGCGCAGCACGTAGAGCAGCGACTCGCCTTCCCAGCAATCCGCCTCGTGCACCTCGCCGTTGACGCGCACCGAGATCCTCATGCGAGCACCCGGTCGAGGGCGCGGCCCGCGAGCACGCGCAGCGCGTGCGTGCGGTAGCGCGCGGTGCCGCGCACGTCGTCGATCGGCGTGGCGGCAGCAGCCACCTGCTCGGCGAACGACTCCGCTTCGCCGCGCGGTGCCGTCACCAGGACCGGGCGCGCCGCAGCCGACCCGAAGGACGCCCGGAGCTCCTCGCCGGCCGACAGGCAGAGCGAGACCACCGCGATCACCATCGCGTTCCGAGGGCCGACTTTCATGAAGGTCTGCGGCGCGCCCGACGGCGTCACCCAGACGGCGGTGATCAGCTCGTCCGGTTCCAGGGCGTTTCGCTTCACCCCGGTGATGAACTCCAGGACGGGCAGCCGGCGCGAGCCCCGCGTCGACGTGCACTCGATCTCGGCGCCCTCGACGGTGAGAGGTGGCAGCGCATCGCCGGCGGGCGACGAGGTGCCGAGATTCCCGCCGATGGTGCCGCGGTTGCGGATCTGCGGCGACCCGACCGTGCGCGAGGCCTCGGCGAGCGCCGGCAGCAGACGGGCGAGCTCGCCGCGCATCGCCTCGGTGTAGGTCAGGCCCGAGCCCAGCCGCAGCGAGCCGTTCTCGCGCGACCAGCCGCGCAACTCGGCGATCCCGTTCAGATCGAGCAGCTTCCGTGGACGCGCCCGGTCGAAGTTGAGCGCCACCATCAGGTCCGTGCCGCCCTGAATCGGCTGCGCGTCGGGATGCTCTGCCTTCAGCTGCAGCGCCTCGACGAGCGTTCGGGGCGCTAGAACGTCCATCGGCCGGACTGTACGGTTCCGCTGCAGTGCCTGCATCCCTATCGAGGCGGCTCGCGGTGGCGCGCGGAGACGAGCCTGCAGACGTCGTCATCCGCGGCGGCAGGGTCCTCAGCGTCTTCACGCGCGAGTGGCTCGAGGTCGATGTGGCGATCGCCGACGAATTCGTCGCCGGGCTCGGGGAGTACGAAGGCAACGAGGTGATCGATGCGTCGGGCCGCTGGGTCGTGCCTGGCTTCATCGATGCCCACATGCACCTCGAGTCGTCGAAGCTCCTGCCGGACGCGTTCGCGCGCCTCGTCCTGCCGCTCGGCACGACAGCAGTGGTCGCCGACCCGCACGAGATCGCGAACGTGCTCGGCACGGACGGAGTGCACTGGCTGATCGATGCAACCGAGGGCCTGCCGCTCGACGTCTTCTTCATGGCGTCGTCGTGCGTCCCGGCATCGTCGTTCGAGTCACCGCGCCGCGAGCTGACCCCGGGTGACCTGGACGCGCTGCTCCGCCGCCGCCGTGTGATCGGCCTGGCCGAGATGATGAACTTCCCCGGCGTGATCGGCGCGAGCGAGTCGGAGCTCGCGAAGCTGGCACTCGCCCACCACGTCGACGGCCACGCGCCGGGTGTCCTCGGCCGTGACCTCAACGCGTACGCAGCAGCCGGCATCCGCTCGGACCACGAGGCGTACACGGTCGAGGAAGGGCGCGAGCGGCTGCGGCTGGGAATGTGGCTGCTGATCCGCGAGGCGACCGCCGCCCGGAACCTGCACGCCCTGCTGCCTCTGCTGGCCGAGTACGGGCCGGGGCGCATCGCCTTCTGCACGGACGATCGCGAGCCCGAGCACATCGCCGACGACGGGCACATCAACGCGATGGTGCGCGAGGCGGTCGCCTTCGGCATCCCGGCCGAGGACGCACTCGTGTGCGCGACGTGCAACCCGGCGCTCTGGCACCGCCTCGACGCGCTCGGTGCAATCGCTCCGGGCTATCAGGCCGACGTGTTGATCCTGCCCGACCTCGAGCGGTTCGTTCCCGAGCTGGTGCTGAAGGCAGGCAAGCCCGTTGCCGACATCCCCCACGCCGACGTGCCGGATTGGGTACGCCACACGATGCGCATCGGGGCTCTCGGACCCGAGATGTTCCGCATCCCGTGGGAGGGCGGACCTGCGCGCGTGATCGGGATCGTCCCGGGCCAGATCGTCACCGACTCGCTCGTCGCCGAGCCTGCCGTGCGCGCGGGCGAGGCGATCGCCGACGCCGAGCACGACCTGGCCAAGATCGCGGTGATCGAGCGCCACCTCGGCACGGGTCGCACGGGCCTCGGCTTCGTGCGCGGCTTCGGCCTGCAGCGGGGAGCGATTGCGTCGACGGTCGCTCACGACGCCCACAACGTCGTGGTCGTCGGCATGAACGATGCGTCGATGGCGGCGGCCGTGCGACGGCTCGCGAACCGCGGCGGTGGGATCGTGGTCGTCGACGGTGCCGAGGTGCTCGCCGAGCTCCTGTTGCCGGTCGCGGGACTGCTGTCCGATGCGCCGCTCGACGACGTGATCGCCGCGTCGCGCGAGATCGTCGAGGCCGCCCGCTCGCTCGGCTGCACGCTCGAAGCTCCGTTCCAGCACCTCTCGTTCCTCGCGCTCTCGGTGATTCCGAGCCTGAAGCTGACCGACCGCGGCCTCGTCGACGTCGACCGGTTCGAGCTTGTGCCGCTGGCAGCCGGATGATCCTCGCCAACTGCTGGGTCGTCACGATGGACGACGCCGGAACCGAGCACCGCTCGGGCTGGCTGCAGATCGACGACGGGCTCGTGACCGCCACCGGCAGCGGCGCACCGCCCCAGCCAGGCGAAGATCTGGGAGGCGCGGTCGTCACGCCGGGGTTCGTCAACACCCACCATCACCTGTACCAGAGCCTCACGCGCGCCCGGGCCCAGGACGCCGACCTGTTCACCTGGCTGAAAACGCTCTACCCGGTGTGGGCCAGGCTCGACGACGAGATGGAGTACGCCGCGGCACGAGCCGGGCTGGCGGAGCTCGCACTGTCGGGGTGCTCGACGGTGTTCGACCACCACTACGTCTTCCCGCGCGGCGTCTCGGGTCTCGTGGAGGCCGAGCTGCAGGCGGCGCGCGAGCTCGGACTGCGGTTCGTCGCGTCGCGAGGCTCGATGGATCTCGGCGAGTCGGACGGCGGCCTTCCGCCGGATTCGCTCGTCGAGGATCTCGACACGATCCTGGCCGACACCGAGCGGCTGGCAGGGTTGGCCGACGCCGACCTGGTTCAGATCGTGGTCGCGCCGTGCTCGCCGTTCTCGGTCACGACCCGCCTCATGGAAGAGTCGGCTGCGCTGGCGCGGCGGCTGTCGCTGCAGCTGCACACCCACCTCGCGGAGACGCGCGAGGAGGACGCGTACTGTCGCGAGCTGTTCCAGTGCACGCCGGTCGAATACCTCGAGCGGGTCGGCTGGATCGAGCACGACGTGTGGTGCGCGCACTGCGTCCATCTCTCGGACGACGACGTGGCGACGTTCGGCCGCACCGGTGTGGGTGTCGCCCACTGCCCGACGTCCAATTTGCGGCTTGGCGCGGGTGTCGCGCGGGTGCGCGAGCTGCTCGACGCGGGCGTGCAGGTGGGGCTCGGCGTCGACGGCACGGCCTCGAACGAGCGCGGCGACCTGTTCTTCGAGGTGAAGCAGGCGCTGCTGCAGGCGCGGGGTCGCGGCGGAGGCGGCGCGCTGAGTGCGCGGGAGGCGCTGCGGCTCGCGACGCGCGGCGGCGCTGCCGTGCTGCAGCGCGACGACATCGGCTCGCTCGAGCCCGGCAAGCGCGCCGACGTGGCCATCTGGCCGACCGACGGCCTCGAGTTCGGCGGCGCCGACGACCTCGTCGCGAATCTCGTCCTCAGTGGCCCACACCGGGTCGACACGCTCCTCGTCGGGGGCCGGCCGGCCGTGCGCGGCGGGTCGCTGGTGGGTGGCGACGTGCAGGAGATCGCGGTCGAGCACCGCAAACAGGCCACACGGCTATGGCAGGAATGACCCTCTCGACCCATGTGCTCGACACCGAGCAGGGACGACCCGGCCGGGGGTGTGCGCGTCTCCCTGTACCACGACGCCGCGCTCGTCGGCGAGGGTGTGACCGACGAAGACGGCCGGATCCAGGAGCTCGCGGCCGGGCCGGCAGGCGTCTACCTGCTCGTGTTCCACCCGCCGTCGCCGTTCTTCCGCCGCGTCGAGCTGGAGCTCTCACTCGACGAGGGCCACCATCACGTTCCGCTCCTCGTCTCGAGCTACGCGTGCGCGACCTACCGCGGCAGCTGACCGCCGAGCAGCTGGCAGAGCTGTTCGAGGGGGACACGGCTCTGGTCGAGCGGCTCGCGACGCTGGACGATCCGCTCGGCCGGGCGCGCGAGGTGGCGCGGAGCTTGTCGGCCGACGAGCAGAAGGCTGTCCTCGATGCGCATCCGGCAATCGGTGCGCGGACGGGACTGTCGGCGCGGTCGACGGCCGAGCAGGGCACGGACGACGACCCGGAGGTGCTCGGCGAGCTGGCCGAGCTGAACCGTCTCTACGAGGCGCGGTTCGGCTTCCGCTTCGTCGTGTTCGTCAACCGCCGCCCGCGGCGCGAGATCGTCCCGATCCTGCGCGATCGTCTCGAGCGGACACGTGACGAGGAGCTCGAGACCGGCGTCGACGAGCTCGTGCAGATCGCGATCGACCGCTGGCGGCGCTCGTGACGCTCGCACCGTTGCTGGCTCTGAGCGACTACTGGTGGCAGTGGGCCGACCTGGTGTTCCGCTGGCTGCACGTGATCGCCGGCATCGCGTGGATCGGGGCGTCGTTCTACTTCATCGCGCTCGACAACCACCTGGAGCCACCCGACGACCCGCGGGATGCAAAGCGCGGTGTCGCCGGCGAGGTGTGGGAGCTGCACGGGGGCGGCTTCTACCGGGTCGAGAAGTTCCGGGTCGCGCCCGAGCGGCTCCCCGACCCGCTGCACTGGTTCAAGTGGGAGGCGTATACGACGTGGCTCTCGGGCTTCGCGCTGCTGATCGTCGTGTTCTACGTCCACGCGTCGACGTACCTCGTCGACGCGACCGTCCGGAATCTTGCGACCTGGGAGGCGATCGTCATCTCGGTGGCGGGCCTCGCTCTCGCGTGGCTCGTCTACGACGGGCTCTGCCGCACGTTCCCGAACGACGAGGGGATTCTCGCGGTGCTGGTCTTCGCGTTCATCTGCGTGTCGGCCTGGGGCGCCGGCGAGCTGTTCGCGGCGCAGGCGTCGTACATCCAGGTCGGGGCGATGATCGGGACGATGATGGTCGGGAACGTCTTCTTCGTGATCATCCCGGCGCAGCGCGAGCTGGTGCGCGCGAAGAAGGATGGCCGCCCACCCGATCCGAGCCTGGGGAAGCGCGGCAAGACGCGCTCGGTGCACAACAACTACCTGACGCTGCCGGTCGTCTTCGCGATGCTCTCGGGTCACTTCGCGTTCACCTACGGGCACACCCACGCGTGGCTCGTGCTGGTCGCGCTGATGGCGATCGGTGCGCTGACGCGTCACTACTTCAACCTGCGCCACAAGGGCCTGAACGTGTGGCCGATCCTGGTCGTGTCGGCGGCGGGATTGTTGGCCGTCGCGCTGCTGATCGAGCCGAAGACGCACCATGCGGGTGCAGGCGCGAGCGGAGCTCCGGTGCCGTTCTCGCAGGTGCAGACGATCGTCCAGCAGCGTTGCGCTCCGTGTCACTCGATGGCGCCGAAGCTGGTTGCCTCGGCGCCGCTCGGGATCGAGTTCGACACGCGGCAGGAGATCGAGTCGAAGGCGTCGCTGATCGACCAGTACGCAGTGCAGACGCACACGATGCCGCTCGGGAACGCGACCGGCATGACGCAGGCCGAGCGCGACGTCCTCGCGCGCTGGCTGGCGTCAGCGGTAGGTTCTGGCGATGCTCGAGATCGTGACTGCAGGCATGCGCTTCGTCGCCCGCTGGGAGGAGGAGCTCGCGCCCGAGACAGTGGCTGCGTTCAAGGCGATCCTGCCGTTCGAGGATCGGATCATCCACTGCCGCTGGAGCGGCGAGTCGAACTGGATCCCGTGGGGCGACCGCGACCTGGGCATCGGCCCTGAGAACGCGACGTCCTACCCCCACCCCGGCGAGCTCGCCCTCTACCCCGGCGGCCAGAGTGAGACCGAGCTGCTGTTCCCGTACGGCTACTGCAACTTCGCGTCGAAGGCGGGCCAGCTGTGGGCGAATCACTTCGCCACCGTCGTCGAGGGTCAAGAGCAGCTACCCGCGCTGGGCAAGCTGACCCTCTGGCAGGGCGCGCAGGCGATCTCCTTCCGCGCGCTGTAAGGACCCTCACAGAACGAGGCCCGAACTGTTCGCGAGGGCCGAACCCCGGTGCCAGGCACCGGGGTCCACGGCAGTGACAATTGTGTGCCAATTTGTTCACCGCACTTGCGCTACCTGACAGGGGCTGCGACCTTGAGGAGGCGGGTGGGATGCCCGCAGCGGCTCGTTGGCGGCCGTTGAGATTGGTTGGGCTCGAGGGCGCTCGGCGGGGTGCTTGGCAGGGGCAGGATCGTCGGGTGGGATGCCTTGACGAGGGATGCTTTTGCCTGGGCTGAGTTGCCCTCCGGGCTAGCTCCCGGGCGTCTCCCCGGCCATGCGGAGCCCGACCTCGTCATGGCTCGTGCGATCGACGACCTCGGACAGGCGTCCTTCGTACATGACCAGGATGCGGTCGTTCAGCTCGAGGATCTCGTCGAGGTCCTCGCTGATCAGCAGCACCGCGACCCCCCGCTCCGCGGCGCTCACGAGATGCGCGTGCACCGTCTCGACCGCGGCGACGTCGAGCCCCTGGGTAGGCGAGGCGGCGACCAGCACCTTCAGGTCGTGCGCAAACTCGCGGGCGAGGACGATCTTCTGCAGGTTGCCGCCCGACAGCGTCGCCGCCCGCGCGTCCGGTCCCGACGTCTTGACGTCGTACGCCTCGATCGCCTTGTCGGCGATCTCCTTCATCCGGCCGAGCCGCAGGAATGGGCCGGCCGAGGCACTGCGGTACGACTTGAGGACGACGTTCATCGCCAGCGACAGGTTCGGCGAGACGGCTGTCCCCAAACGGTCCTCCGGCACGTAGCCGACGCCCGCTTCGAACGCAGCCCGCGCATCGCCGTTCGGCAGCGCCGCGCCGCCGACACGGACCGAGCCGGAGCTCGCTTTGCGGAACCCCGTGATCGCCTCCGCCAGCTCGCGCTGCCCGTTGCCGGACACCCCGGCGAGCGCGACGATCTCACCGGCGCGCACCTCCAGCGTCACACTGTTCACCGCGGGTGCACCGCGATCGCCCTGGACGGTCAGACCGTCGACGGCCAGCACGACCGGCTTCTCGGCCTGCACGGGGCGGCGCCGGCTCGTCGTCTCGAAGTCGCGACCGACCATCAGCGACGCAAGCGACTCGAGGGTCGACTCGGCCGTCGTCGACCGTCGCGACCGCGCGACCGCCGCGCAGCACCGTCACGCGGTCGGAGACCGCCATCACCTCGTGCAGCTTGTGCGAGATGAAGATGACCGTCCGCCCCTCCTGCACCATCTCGCGCAGCGTCACGAACAGCGCCCGCGACTCGTCGGGGGTGAGAACCGCCGTCGGCTCGTCGAGGATCAGAACCCGCGCGTGCTGGTACAGCGCGTTCAGGATCTCGACCCGCTGGCGCTCGCCGACCGACAGCTGCCACACATGGGCGTGCGGGTCGATCGCGAGGCGATAGCGCTCGCCCAGCTCGCGCACCTGCTGCTCGACCGCTGACGGGTCGATGCGGAACGACCGGCCCGCGCCCTGGACGTCGCCGAGCATCAGATTCTCGGCGACGGTGAACCTCTCGACGAGGCGGAAATGCTGGTGCACCATGCACACCCGCGCGTCGATCGCCTCGCGCGGCGACGCGAAGTCGACCCGCTCGCCGTACAGGAAGATCTCGCCCTCATCCGGGCGATAGAGCCCCGTGAGGATGTGCGACAGCGTGCTTTTCCCCGCGCCGTTCTCCCCGAACAGAGCGTGCACCTCGCCCACCGACGCTTCGAAGTCGACGCGATCGTTGGCGACGACGCCCGGGAACCGTTTGGTGATCCCGCGCAGCGAGACAGCCGGAACGGATGCGTCGGCCACAGCTACTTCTCCTCTCGCACGTAAGCCGCACCGAGCGCGGCGGGCGCCCCGAGCCGGCGGCGGCCGCTGCTGGTCGAGACGACGACGAGCACGACGACCGTCGCCACGTACGGCAGCGCGTTCGTCCAGAGCTCGGTCGGGCCGAGGCTGATGTTGCGGGCCTGCAGCTCGGGCGCGAGCGCCTGGAGCGCGCCGAAGAAGTACGCGCCGACCAGGCAGAGCCCCGGCCGCCAGAACGCGAAGATGACGAGCGCGATCGCGATCCAGCCGGCCCCGCCGGTGATCCCGTCGACCCACTGTGGCGTGATCGAGAGCGTGAAGGTCGCCCCCGCGATCCCCGCCAGCGCACCCCCGACGAGCGTGTGCGCGTAGCGATACGCGACGACGTTGATGCCCATCGTGTCGGCGGCCGCCGGCGATTCGCCGACCGCCCGGACGTTCAGGCCCGGCCGCGTCCGCGTGAGGTAGAACCAGACCGCGGCCACCGCGAGCCATGAGGCGTACACGAGCACCGTCTGGCCGAGCACGATCGGCCCGATGATCGGCCAACGCTGCATGCTCGCGGGGAACACCGCGTGGAACGTCTGGTTCGCAGGCAGGTCGGCCAGGTTCAGATCGTTGCCGAGGTACGACGACAGCCCGCCCGCGCCGGCGAAGATCGTGAGCGCGAGCCCGGACACGATCTGGCTCGCGCGCAGCGTGATCACGAGGAACGCGTGGATCGCGGCCATCGCCGCACCCGCGACGGCGGCCGCCGTCACCGCCGCGAGCAGCACGATCGCGGTCGTCGCATGCACGCGCTGGACGGCCCAGAAGCCCATCACGGCACCCACCAGCATCATCCCCTCGACGCCCAGGTTGAGCACCCCCGACCGCTCGGTCAGCAGCTCGCCGAGCGCCGCGAAGAGCAGCGGCGTCCCGTAGGCCACACCCGAGGCGAGCAGGACGACGGCCAGCTCGTTGTTCACGCGACCGGCTCCGTGGCGACTGCTGCAGGCGGCTGCTTCGGCCCGCGCACGAGCCGCACGCGGTGGCGAACGAGCAGCTCACCGCCGAGTGCCGAGAACAGGATGATCCCCTGGATCACGCCGACGAGGCCGGACGGGAAGTTGACCCCTTGCAGCGTGTTGCCCGCGTTCTCGAGCCCGCCGATCAGAAACGCGACCAGCACGACGGCGAGCGGGTTGTACCGCGCGAGCGCCGCGACGACGATCCCCGTGTAGCCGTAGCCCTGCTTCTGCAGGCCGTTCGGATCGCCGTCGAGCGCATGGCGGAAGTCACCGTCCTGGCTCACTCCGCCGAGCCCGGCGATCGCGCCCGAGATCGCCATGACCGCGAGGATCTTCCGCCGGATCCGGATACCCGCATAGCGCGCCGCGCGCTCCGAGTCGCCGAGCACCTGCACCTCGAACCCGAACCTGGTGCGCGAGTAGAGCACCCAGACGACGATCGCCGCCACAACCGCCAGCCCAGCGCCGAGCGGCAGAGCGATGCCGCCCTGCGCATGCAGCGTCGCCGTCGGCCAGACGGCGGATGACGGAAGCGGCTTCCCCGTCGGGAACGTCGTCGCATTGAAGCCCTTGGTCTGCCGCCAGTACGACTCGCTCTGGAAGATCAGATACGTCAGGACGTAGCCCGCGACGTAGTTCAGCATCAGCGAGCTGAGAATCTCGTTCGTCTTGAAGAAGGCACGCAGGATCGCGGGGATCGACGCCCACAGCGCGCCGCCGGCGCATCCCGCCACGACCATCGCCGCGATCACGAACACCGAGGGCCCGCCGCGGCCTCCGAAGTACAGACCCGCGGCTCCTCCGGTGATCGCGCCCATGTACATCTGGCCCTCTGCGCCGACGTTGAAGAGGCGCATCCTGAACGCCGCCGCGGCGGCGAGGCCGGTGAACGCGAGGGGCGTCGCGGCGATCAGTGTCTGGTCGAGCGAGCCCGCCGAGATGAACGCCGCGTCGAAGAGCTGGCGGTAGCTCGACAGCGGGTTGTGCCCGGTCGCAAGGAGCACGAGCCCCGCCACGACGAGCGCGCAGACCAGCGACCCGGCCGGCACGGCAACCATCAGCCACCGCGGCTGGCGCAACCTCCGCTCGACGCTGAAGCGCATTGCTTCACATCCCTTTTCGGGCTTGAGGGGAGAGGCGCAGGCGCGCCCCTCCCCTCAATCGCCCTCAAGCAGGGCCTAGCCCTTGGGGCTGCCGATCACGCCTTTGACGAGCCAGTTCATCGCATAGAGCTGCTGCACCGTCATGCGCTTGCCCTTCGGTACGCGCAACTTGCCGCTCTGGTCGTACAGCGGCCCGGCGAACTCGTAGAACGAGCCGTTCTCGATGGCCTTCTCCTTGGCGAGAATGGCCGCCTTCGTCGCCGCCGAGACGTCCGGCCCGAACGGTGCGAGCCCGGTGAAGCCGTCCTTGATGCTGCCGTAGTAGAAGCCCGACTTCCACGTACCTGCCATCGCCGCCTTGACGCGCTGCAGGTAGTAGGGGCCCCAGTTGTAGACCGAGGCGGTGAGCCACGACTTCGGCGCGAACTTCGCCGCATCCGAGTCGTACCCGACCCACGGGATGCCGGCCGACTCGGCGAACTGGCCGGTTGCCGGCGAGTCGACGTTCTGGCCGAGCACATCGGCACCCGCCGCGTGCAGGCTCTGGGCCGCCTTCTTCTCCTTCGCCGGGTCGTACCAGTTGTTCGTCCAGACGAGGTGGATCTTGGCGCCGGGATGTGTGACCTGCGCGCCGAGCGCGAACGCGTTCGCGTGGCGAATCACTTCGGGGATCGGAAACGCGACCACGTAGCCGATGTCGCCGGTCTTCGACGCCGCACCGGCCGCCATGCCGGAGAGGAAGACGGTGTCCTCCGCCGCGCCGAAGTACTCCGACAGGTTCTTTGCCGTGTCGGTTCCCGTCGCCTGCTCGAACAGGATGTTCGGGTACTTCGCAGCGATCGCAGGCGTCACATACCCGTACGACGTGGCGAAGATCAGCTTGTAGCCCTGCGCCGACAGGCTCGCCACCGTCTGGCTGAACTGCGCGCCGACGGCGATGTTCTCCTTGTACGTCGTCTGCACCTTGCTGCCGAGTGCCTTCTGGACGTACAGGCGTCCGTCGTCATGCGCCTGCGACCAGCCACCGTCGTTGTGGGGGCCGACGTAGATCCAGGCCACCTTGTAGGCGCCGCTCGACTTCGCGGTGCCCGTCGCAGCGCCCAACGCGAGGGCGGTGATTGCCGCAACGATCACCAACGTGATCGCCGCGAGCGAAAACTTCCTCCTGGTCATGTGCTCCTCTCCTCTTGCAAACCGGTGATGCCGGGGGTCAGCCGAACATATCCGACCCCGGACACGGGTGTGATGAAGGTCGTGCACCCGACCCCTCGCTGGGCCTCCGTGTGTGCTTACACAGGGGCGCTGACGGCGTCGTCGGCGCTCCACGGAAACGTAATCCACCGGTCGGTGCGTCGCCACACGTACTCGCAATTGACCACCGAGCGGGGCTTCTCATAGAGGACGGCACACCGCACCTCGGCGACCTTGTCCGCGCAGAACTCCTTCACCAGCTCGAGCGTGGCACCCGTATCGGCGACGTCGTCGGCGATCAGGACCCGCGTCTCCTTGAAGTCGACGAGGTCGGGAACCGGCGGCAGGATCATCGGCAGCTCGAGCCGCTGATCGACCCCGGTGTAGAACTCGACGTTCATCGTGAACGTGTTCTTCACGCCCAGTGCGTAGCTCAGCGCGCCGGCGACCAGCAGCCCGCCGCGGGCGATCGCGAGCACCATGTCGGGCTGGTAGCCGTCGGCGACCACGAGCTCGGCAAGCGCTCTCGTGCCCTTGCCCAGCTCCTTCCACTTCATCACCTCGCGGTCGATCATCGAACGAGCCTAGCGAGCGTCGCAGTGAGAGCCTCGACCGGCAAGCTCGATGTCCTCGGCGCTCGTCAGCTCGTCGGGCGAATGGCTGATGCCGCCGTTCAGGCTGCGCACGAAGAGCATGGCCGTGGGCACGCCGGCTGCGCCGAGGACCATCGCGTCGTGCCCGGCGCCGGAGACGAGCTCGGGCGCACCGGGCAGCACCTCCCGCAAAGCCGCAAGCGGCGCTCCGCTCATCGCGACCGGGTCGATGCGGTGGCGGGGGACGAAGCCGATGGCGCGCACGAGGTCGTCGAGCTGCTCGGGCCGCGGGGCGCGGGCATCGACGATGACGGTCACCCGCGCCGGCACGACGTTGATGGCGTTCGGCTCGACCTCGACGAAGCCGACGGTGGCGACCGTACCGTCGCGCGGCGAGGCGGCGACGTGCTGGATGAAGGCAGCTGCCTTGAGCAACGCGTCGTCCCGCGCGGCCATCGGCGTCGTGCCGGCATGGTCGGCTCGGCCCTCGAAGACGACGTCGCCGCGTGCCTGTCCGGCGATCGCCGTGACGATCCCGAGCGGCTTGCCGAGCCGCTCGAGCACGGGACCCTGCTCGATATGGAGCTCCACGAAGGCATCGGGAAACTCGGTCAGCCGGCGGCTGCCCATCGGCCCTGTCTCCTCGGCGCGGAAGACGACAACGCCGAGCTCTGCTTCGGGAAGCCGCTCGGCCGCCTCGATCGCCGCAACGACCCCGAGCGCTCCGTCGAACCGGCCTGCGGTGGGAACGCTGTCGATGTGCGACCCGCACCACACGCGGGCGGCCCCACGGCGGCCGTGCAGATTGCCGGCCTCATCCACCGACACCTCGAGGCCGGCTTCGCGCAGCCACCCCGTCGCGAGGACGTGCGCCGCGTCCTCCTCCGCGGAGTAGCCCGCGCGATGCTGGGCGATCGCATAGATCTGGTCGAGCCGGTCGAGGACGCGCGCCTGCGAAGTCATCGCGGCAATGCTCGCAGCACTTGCCAGCCCGCGAGCGGGAACAGCGCAATCACGGCGAAGCCCAGCGACCACGAGCTCACGCCGACGAGCACCCCGAACAGGGCCGGGTAGACCGAGCCCGGAACGTTCAGGACCGTCTGCTGCAGCCCGATCGCCGACCCGCTTCGGCCCGGCCCGGCCATCTCGACGGCCGCCGCGAACGACAGTGGGTTCCAGCTCATCGAGACTACGATGGCCGCGATCAGGACGGGCACGAGGACGCCGATCGGCGCCGTCACGACTGCGGCGGCGAGACCCACGAAGACCGTCGCGGCGAGCGCGAACGCCCGGAGCGGCTGGACGCGGCTGCCGAGCACGTCCGACCAGCGGCCGGCCGCGACCCGGCCGATGATCGCCAGCACCTGGGTCGCCGCCAGGACGGCCGCCGCCGAGCTCGTCGAGAGCCCGCGCTGCTCGTGCAGGAACAGCACGGCGAAGCCGCCGATGCACAGCTGCGGCGCGATCAGGAGCGCGCTGCCGATCGAAAGCCGCCAGATCGCCCGGTCGCGGAGCGCCGCCCGGTTCGTGCCGAGAGCGACCACCCCGGCGTGCGGACCTTCCCTGATCACGAGCCCGCCGATCACCGCTCCGGCAAGGCAGGCCAGACCGAGGGACGCAAAGCCCCACTCCACGCCGCCCCTCGCCATCAGCGACGGCAGCCCGAGGGAGACCGCGAAGCCGCTCAGCGGAATCGCCGTCTGCCGGATGCCGAGCGCGAGCCCTCGACGCTCCGGCGGAAACCAGTGCAAGACCGCACGCCCGCTCGCGGACTGCACGCTGGCACCGCTCAGCCCTGCGAGCGCCACCAGCACGAAGAGCGCCCAGAAGCTCCGGGTCTGTGAGGCCGCCAGAAGGGCGCCGCCGCAGGTCCCGAGCCCGGTCACGAGCACGACGCGCTCGCCGAAGCGGTCGGTTGCGAGTCCCCACGGGATCAGGCTGATCACCGACCCGCCGAGCGATCCGGACAGGAGCAATCCGGTCTGGGCGAGCGAGAGGTGGAACTCGTCGCGAAGGAACGGCGCCATGACGGCGACGCCGTACCAGATCGCCGAGTAGGAGGCCTGCGAAAGGGTGCCGGCGGCGAGAACCGCCCACCCATAGCGGCCCTCCCGGGCTGCGCTCACGACGTGAGGAGGTCGCGCACGCGAACCTGCTCGGTGAGCAGCCTCCGAAACCGCGCCGGATCGCCGTGCACGTAGCGACGGCAGAGATCGCGGCCCGCGGAGTACGTGATCGCGTACGCCCGCCAGGTGGGATCGGTGACGAAGCTGATCTCGTGTGCGGCCTGCTCGGACGTGCGCAGGCCCCAGCGCTCCACGTGCGCCTGCGCCTCCTCGATCGGCCGGCCTTCTTCGTGGATCATCAGGGCCGCGTCGAGGCCTGCGGTGCGCAACGTCTCGAGCGCGACGCCCAGCTCGTGTGCCGCCTCGGCGTCGTAGCCCGCGCCGTGCGCCTGGAGCAGCTCCTGCACCTCGGCACGGCCTGCTGCATCCAGCAACAGATCCGCGCCGGTCTCGGCGATTCCCTCGCTGACGAGCGCCTGCCCGGTCGGCACGAGGAAGATCGTCTCCTCGAGCAGGTCGCGGCCTCGCACGAGCAGCTGCTCCTTCCAGACGTGTTCGAGATGGTGGCCGGGATATGCCTCGTGCGCTGCGAGGTGGACGAGATCGGGGCCGGAGGTCGGGACATCGACGTTCACGACCACACGACTCGTCAGGTTGCCGCGGTAGTAGTTGAACGCCCACCACGGTTCGTCGCGCACCTCGTCGATCGTCAACCCTTCTCCTTCAGGCAGGCCGAAGATCTCGCCCGAGCGGGCCCGCAGGTCGGAGACGACGTCGCGCAGCGCCGGCACCAATCGCTCGACCGGCACCACATGCCGCTGTTTCCAGGCGAGCCGCCGCTCGGCGAGTGAGCCGTCGCCGGGCAAGAGGCGGTCGAGCTGCTCGTGCGCCTCTGCGTACACCTCTTCCGGCGCACGGACGGGCCGTACGCCGTAGCAACGCTCCACCTCGTCGGCGTACGAAATCGCTTCACCCGCGAGGACGCCTGCGTAGGCGCGCAACGCGCCGAGCCTGGTCGCGCAGCCATCCGTCGCCGGTCGCGCCGAGGAGTGCGTCGGCCTCCTCGACCAGCTCCTGGATCGGCGCGATTTGCTCCGATTCGACGTGGGCCGCCAGCTCGTCCGGGCCGAAGTAGGCGTCGACGAGACCGTCGACGTGGCGGCCGAGACGCAGCCCCAGGAGCACGTACCGCTCTGCTGTCACCTCGGCGGGAGCGCGACGAACTCCGGCTCGACGCCGGTTCCGGCACGAGCGAGCAGCTCGGTGACCGCCCGGCGACCGCGCTCGCCCATGTCGAGCGTGAGCTCGTTCACATACATCGCCACGAACTCATCCGCCGTGGCGGCATCGATCCCACGCCCGAACCCCGCTGCGTAGGCCATTGCCTCCACGCGATGCTCGAGGCCCGAGTCGATCGCGTCACGCAGGACTGCGGCCACATCCGACGCGCGCTCGACGTCACGCCGAATGCCGACCAGCCCGAGCGGCAGTGGCAGACCGGTCTCGCCGTGCCACCAGACGCCGGTGTCCAGCACCTTCACCAGCCCGGCGGCAGCGTAGGTCAGTTGGCCTTCGTGGATGATCAGCCCCGCCTCGGCGCGGCCCGATGTGACCTCGTCGAGGATCGCGTCGAAGGGCAGCTCGCGCACCTCGAGGTCGTTCGTGCCGAGCAGCAGGCGCAGCGCCAGATAGGCAGTGGTCAGACGCCCCGGAATGACGATCTCGGTGGCGCGAAGCTCGTCGAGCGACAGCTCGCGCTGCGCGACGACGATCGGCCCGTACCCCTCGCCGAACGAGGCGCCGTGGGCGAGCAGCAGGTACCGGTCGGCGACCTCCGCATAGGCCGCCGCCGAGAACGCGGTCACCTCGAGCCGGCCCTCGAGAGCCCATTCGTTCAGGGTCTGGATGTCGGAGACGACCGGCTCCAGCTCGAGACCGCGGGTGTCGACCGTCCCCGCCTCGAGAGCCCACACCATGAATGCGTCGTCTGGGTCGGCGCTGTGTCCCACGCGGATCGGCACGGCCGACCACGTTACCCTGCACGTCGTGAGGAAGGTGCAGCTGTCCGAGTCGATCCAGGACTACCTGAAGAGCATCTACAAGCTCCAGGCCGAGACCGGCCGCGTGACGATCGGCGCGCTCGCCCACGACAAGGCGGTTTCGGCAGCCTCGGCGAGCGCGATGGTGAAGAAACTCACCGCACTCGAGCTGCTCGCGCACGAGCGGTATCACGGCGCCTACCTCACAGCGGCCGGCGAGCGCGTCGCGCTCGAGGTGATTCGCCACCACCGGCTGCTCGAGCTCTACCTCGCCGAGACGCTCGGCCTGCACGTCGACGACGTCCACGATGAGGCCGACCGGCTCGAGCACGTCATCTCCGAGGAGCTCGAGGCGCGGATCGACCGGGCGCTCGGCTTTCCGACCCACGACCCGCATGGGGATCCGATTCCCGACGCGAATCTGAGGTGGCCGGCCGCGCCAGCGGCCCGTCCGCGTAAGCGGACCAGTGGAGATCAGCGCCCGAAGAAGTAGCGCTCGAGGGGCTCGAGCAGCTCCTCGCGGCGGAACGGCCGCGCGGTCTCGTCGCCGCCCTCCTCCTCCGCGACGACGACCTCGTCCTCGAGTGCCGAGTTCGCAGCCTCGAGGCAGTCCTCGAGCTCGAACCCCTGCCAGACGTAGTCGTCCTCGCGGGCAGCGTCACTCTCGCGATGCTCCGGGTCGACGATCCGGCCGACCGCCCACAGGGCTCCGGGGCGGCGCTCGATCCAGATCAGCACGCGCTCGAGCGTGCCGTCGTCACCTCGCCCTTCGACGATCCTCTGTGCGAAGCGCCCCGACCCGGCCTGGGCTTTCACGCCTCGACTATACAATCGCCCCGTGGGCCTGAAAGACGCATTGGGCGGAGTGTTCTCATTTCTGCAGTCCCGCTCCCAGATCGAGGAGCGGCTCGCGCAGTACGTCATCCGCGAGCACAAGCGCGGCCGCCCACTCGACGAGATCCTCGAGGACTCGTACGTGAAGAACCGGTGCACGCCCGAGCAGGTCGCACGGCTGCTCGACCGGCCCGAGCTGATCCATTCGCTCGGCAACGACGTGGTCGCCGACGCCCGCCAGACGCTCGCGACCTAGAGCTCCCTCCCGACGCCGGCGGCACGGGCCAACTCGAATACGCGCGCGGCCGCGGCCAGATCCCACGCCGCGAGGCCGTTGGACTTGAACACGATGATGTCCTCGTCGCTCGCCCGGCCTTGCACCTCGCCGGCGACGACCTCGTGCAACTCGTGCACCTCGAGCCAGTCGAGCACGCCACGCGCGACGGGCTCGATCAGATCTCCGGCTTCGAACTGTGACTGGGCGCGCAGGTCGCAGCACACGAACGACGCCCGCTCGAGGACGACGTTGTCGAGCTCCCGCCACGTGGGCTCGTTGGCGCCGATGCCGCACACGAGTGCGCCGGGCTGCAGCCACTCGCCGCGGAGCACGGGATCTCGCGCCGTCGTCGCCGTGACGACGATGTCGCAGGCACCCGCGTCGCTGTGCGACTCGCCCGCTTCGCAGTCGTGGTCGCGGCAGAAGCGGGCGAGCCGGGCTGAGTCGCGTCCGTAGACGACGACCCGCTCGAGCGACGGCAGTGCGGCACGCAACGCCGCGACATGGCCGGCAGCCTGGCGGCCGCAGCCGATCACACCGAGCGTCGATGCGCCGGCCCGCGCGAGCCGCGTCGCCGCAACAGCCGTCGCGGCCGCGGTGCGCAGCCGGCCGAGGTGGTCCGCTTCGACGAGCGCCTCGATCCGCGTCCCCTCGATCGCGACGAGGACGACGAGGAACGGCGTCCCGCTCCCCGTCCAGGCATATGTCTTCAGACCTGCGTAACCGAGCTCGGCATCCGCGGCCGGCATCGCCGCGAAGACACCATCCGCGATCTCGAGTCGGACGCGATCGGGATTCTGCACGGCCCCGCGGGCCAAACGTGCACAGACCGCCTCGACTGCCGAGAACGCCTCGGCGGGAGTCAGAAGGGCCTCGACGTCCGCTTCCGTGAGGTACAGCGGCACCGGCCCAGTCTAAGCCGTGTGCCTAGGAGGGTCGGATCCAGACCGACGCGTGCGCGGGCTCAACCGCCCGGTCGACTGCGAGTAACAGCTCGTGCCGCACGGTCTCGAGGTCGACCGCGTCGCGGAGCCGCATGGTGAACGCGGCGACGATCGCCTCGGCGTCGTAGCGGGCACGGTTGAAGCGCCGGTCGACGAGCCGCTGCACGCGTAGCCGCAGCGGGTTGAACAACGCGGCAGCGGCCAGGGTCGAAGCGGCGACCCCGACCGGTGACGAGAACGGCAGCACGTCTGTGGCCAGCACGACGATGCCGATGAAGACGCCGGCCAGCAGGCCAGTGATGATCAGGTACGAGAGCGTGCGGCTGATCAGCCGGTCGATCTCGTACAGGCGGTACTTGAGGATGCTCACCCCCATCGCGATCGGCAACGCGATGACCGCGAAGAAGCCGATGCCTCCGAGGACGAGCCCCACGATCGAGATCACCGCTCCGCTGAGCAGCCACTTCAGCTGCTGGCGGTACTCGCCGCTGGCCCGCCGGTAGTTGAGCACCTGCCTGAGAATGGCCACGGCCCAGAAGCCCACCAGGGCCGCCGTCAAGACTCCACCTTCCTCTCCGAAGGATCTGTCGGTCGACGACAGCGCACCCTGCGCATCGATCCGGATGTGCCGGGCACCCACGCCGGCGACGTCGAGCCACGTGTAGTCGAAGAGCACGAACGCGCAGACGCAGAGGTAGCCCCAGAGGATCCACCGCCAGCGTCGCGAGAGACGCCCATCGGGGAAGAGCGCGATCGGTAGCGGGCCGAGGATCACGAGCCAGATCCAGAACCCCGCCAGGAAGGCGGCCGCCCGCGCGAGGGGTAGGTGATACCCCTGGCGATAGGCCATGAAGGCATAGCTCCCCGCGTCGGAGGCGAGCAAGAAGACGAACGCCAGCCCGACCAGGATCCAACCAATCGGGTTGCGTGGCTGACGCCGCGTGACGACGTAGCCGACGATCGCGAACGGCACGAGCGGCAGCCCGGACGATCCCGCTCGGCTCATGATGGTGAGCGGTACGCCGGCAGCCGTCAGGAGCAACGTCGCAACGCCGACCAGTAGCGCGACTCTCGGCGACGCGAGCCGGAGCAGGCTCCTCCAACCCCGCCGACGTCCGAGCAGTTCTGCGTTCGCAGCGATGGCGAAATCTAGACCGCGAGCCGTTCCGAGAACGTTACGGCGCGGAACCGGTAGCAGCGTGTGCCGGGGAGGCCGCGAACCCAGCAGGCTCCGCGGCCGGGCGAGCGAACATGTCAGCTCCCTCGTCGGTGCTCTCCGCGGGCCAGAGCGTGCCGTCCGCGTCGGGGCGGCAAAGCTCGTACCCCGATGCTTCCAGCAGCGCGACGACCCCGGCACGGCTCTCCCCGAAGTTGCGCTCCGCCGTCTGATTCCACTCGAGTTGCAGCAGAGCGATCCGTCGTTCCGAGAGCGCCCGGCGCCCACCTTCGAGCACGAGACGTTCGGCGCCTTCGACATCGATCTTGACGCCGGCCGCCGAGCCGTCGCCCAGCACCTCATCGAGTGTCTGCACCGCGACGACGAGTCCCTGATCCGTCCCACCGACCACGAGGTGCTGTCGCAGGGCGTCCTGACCTGCGAGCAACATCGTGCCCGCCCGGTCTGCGAGCGCAACCTCCAGGATCTCGATCCCGTATCCGTTCAGCGCATTGTTCTGCTCGAGTTGCTCGCGGCTGTCGGGGAACGGTTCGAGCGCCGTCACGCTGCAGCCGGCCTCGGCGGCGAGCAGCGAGTAGAGACCGACGTTGGCGCCGACGTCGATGAAGCGATCGCCGGCCCGCAGATGGCGCAGCCACGCCGTCATCTCGTTCCAGTCCGGGAAAGCGGCGTAGGCGGCTCTCTGCGAGCCCGCACCGTCGAGTCGGGCGCTGACGCGGCTCGAATGCGCGAACTCGACGATCACAGGCCGCCCGCTGAGCCGCGTGCGGATCTGGAAGCGGAGCGCGCGCCACATCGCCCGGAACCGTCGCGAGCGGTTGGCCGGGTGATTCCAGACGTCCGAAAGGACCTGAACGGCGGCGGACGGCCGAACGGCGATTCGCCGACGCGTCGCCGGCTCATCAGCCGGCGTGTGCATGGACATTTGTGCGCGACCGTACTCCCCGCGGACAACAAGAGTCAACTGCCACGAGGTTCGCCAGCGAAGCACGAACTGCTCCGGTGCCGTCGCGAAGCTCGCTGTTTGTCAGGCGGAGCCTGACGTCGAAATGCGCCCGGCAAGATTCGAACTTGCGACCTCTGCCTCCGCAGGGCAGCGCTCTATCCCCTGAGCTACGGGCGCGTCAGGACGGGTCAGTGTAGCCGCGCGGAAATCCCGGCTACGGCGAGCTCGGCATCGTCCGGCACCTCAACGCGCACGTACGCCAGCGCGAGCCCGGGCACCGAGCTCGTGATGCGCCCGACCTCCTTGCCTGCGTAGGATACGGGCGTCTCGGGCTCGGCCGGTCCACCGTCGAGGTCGAGCACGCGCAGGCGCCGGTTCACCTTGCCGCGATGGTGCTGGCGCGCGATCGGCTCCTGCCCCGGGTAGCAGCCCTTGGTGAACGAGACGGCGCGCTCGACGAGCCCGGTCTCGGCCGGCAGCACGCGGTCGTCGAGCTCGCGGCCGAACCGCGGCGTTCCGGCCTCGATCCGCAGCCGCTCGAGATCGGCGTCGTCGAGCGTCGGCTCGATGTCCTCGTCGAGTACCTCGACCGCCGGGCGTCCATAGTCGGTGTTCGCGATCCCGTCGCTCGCCGCCGAAGACGAGTGTCGAGGTGTGCTCCTCGAGCGCGATCTCGCACTTCGCGGCGAAACGCATCCGTGTCAGGTGCGCGCGCACGACCTCGCCGAGCTCGGGCTCGGTGAGGAGCAGGAAGTCGTCGTCGCCGCGGCGCCAGACGACGAGCGGCGCGATCACGCGCGCCTTCGCGGTCAGCAGCAGCGCCTGGCAGCTCGCGCCGGCGAGCGACGTCGTTCGAGACCATGCGCTGGAGGTAAGTCGCCCGCGTCAGGGCCCTGCACGCGAACGAAGGCGCGCGGCCGGCGGGCGACTTCTGTGTAACGGTTGCCATCGCTCCCTAGACTAGTGATCGTGTTCCGGTCGAAAGCAGAGCGCAAGGTCGTCGAGGCGGGCTACGACCCGGCCCGCCTGCCGCCCGGCCAGTACCTGACCGAGAAGTGGCCCGTGCTGCACGCCGGCTCGGTCGCGAAGTACCGGAACCTCGACGACTGGACGCTGCGCGTCTTCGGCGAGGTCGAGAACGAGCTCGAGCTGTCGTGGGCCGAGCTCGGCGCGCTGCCGCGCACCTCGAACGTCCAGGACATCCACTGCGTCACGCGCTGGTCGCGCTTCGACGCCCACTTCGAGGGCGTGCACTGGCGCGAGCTCGCGAAGCTCGCCGTTCCGAAGCCGTCCGCGCGGTTCGTGATCGCGCACGCCGAGCACGGCTTCACGTCGAACGTGCCGCTACAGCTTCCTGCGAGAACGACCAGCGCGCTGCTGGCAACGCACGCCGACGGCGAGCCGCTGACCCCGGACCACGGCTATCCGCTGAGGCTCGTCATCCCCGGCAAGTACTTCTGGAAGAGCGCCAAGTGGCTGCGCGGCATCGAGCTGTCGAGCGTCGACAAGCCCGGCTTCTGGGAGAAGTACGGCTACAACAACAACGCCGACCCGTTCAAGGAAGAGCGCTACGAGTTCTAGTGTCTGACACCGCAGGTGTCTGACACATCTTGCGGTCGACGAGCGGAAAAGGTGTCAGACACCGAGTGCTCAGACACACGACCGCATGATCGTGGTGGGGCGGCCGGGCGCAAGGCCCGGCCGCCCCACCAGCGATTTACATCATTCCGCCCATGTCGGGCATGCCGCCGCCACCGTGGCCGGCGCCTGCCTTCTCGGGTGCCTCGGCGACGATCGCCTCGGTCGTGAGGATGTTCTTCGCGATCGACGCGGCGTTCTGCAGCGCCGAGCGGGTGACCATGGTCGGGTCGGTGATGCCGGCCTTGACGAGGTCGGTGACCTCGCCGGTGTCGACGTTCAGACCCTGGCCCGGCTTCGCCGTCCGCACCTGCTGGACGACGACGGAGCCCTCGAGGCCCGCGTTCGTCGCGAGCTGGCGGAGCGGCTCCTCGAGCGACTTGATGATGATCTGAGCACCGGTCCGCTCGTCACCCTCGAGACCCTTCAGGAGGCTTTCCTTGATCGCGTCTGCAGCGTTCAGCAGCGCGACTCCGCCACCCGGGACGACGCCCTCTTCGAGAGCGGCACGGGCAGCCTGCAGCGCGTCCTCGACGCGGTGCTTGGTCTCCTTCATCTCGGTCTCGGTGGCTGCGCCGACCTTGACCACCGCAACGCCGCCGGAGAGCTTCGCCAGCCGCTCCTGCAGCTTCTCGCGGTCGAAGTCGGAGTCGGTGTTCTCGACCTCCGCCTTCAGCTGCTTGATGCGGCCCTTGATCGCGTCCGCGTCGCCCGCACCGTCGATGATCGTGGTCGAGTCCTTGTCGACGACGACCTTCCGTGCGTGACCGAGCTGAGCGATCTTCGTGTTCTCGAGCTTGAGGCCCATCTCCTCGGTGATGACTTCGCCACCGGTGAGGATCGCGATGTCCTCGAGCATCCGCTTGCGGCGGTCACCGAAGCCCGGCGCCTTGACGGCGACGGCCTGGAAGGTGCCCCGCAGCTTGTTGACCACGATCGTCGCGAGCGACTCGCCCTCGACGTCCTCGGCCACGATCAGCAGCGGACGACCAGCCTGGATGACCTGCTCGAGCACCGGCAGCAGATCCTTGACGGCGCCGATCTTCTGGTTCGCGACCAGGATGTACGGCTCGTCGAGGACTGCTTCCATCCGCTCGGGATCGGTGATCATGTACGGCGAGAGGTAGCCCTTGTCGAACTGCATACCCTCGGTGAACTCGAGCTCGAGGCCGAAGGTCTGGCCCTCCTCGACGTTCACGACGCCGTCCTTGCCGACCTTCTCGATCGCCTCGGACAGCACTTCGCCGATCTCGGTCGAGCGGGACGAGACAGCCGCGACGCGCGAGATGTCTTCCTTGCCCGAGATCTCGACCGACTGCGACTTCAGGTTCTCGACGATCTGCTCGACGGCCTGCTCGATGCCGCGCTTGAGCGCCATCGGGTTCGCGCCGGCCGACACGTTCTTCAGACCCTCGCGGACGATCGCCTGTGCGAGCACGGTCGCCGTCGTGGTGCCGTCGCCTGCAACGTCGTTGGTCGCCGTGGCGACCTCGCGCACGAGCTGGGCACCCTGGTTCTCGAACACGTCCTCGACCTCGATCTCACGGGCGATGGTCACACCGTCGTTCGTGATCGTGGGCGCGCCGAACTTCTTGTCGAGGACGACGTAGCGACCCTTCGGGCCGAGCGTGACCTTGACCGCGTCGGCGAGGATGTCGACGCCGCGCTGAAGCGAGCGGCGTGCGTCCTCGCTGAACTTGAGCTCCTTGTGAGCCATGGTTTTCTGCCTTCCCTTTCCTAGACCGCTGCGCGGTCGCCGACGACTTTCGCGAGCACGTCGGACTCGCGCAGGATCAGAACATCGTCGAGGCCGAGCTTGATCTCGGTCCCGCCGTACTTGCTGAAGATGATCTCGTCGCCCTCTTCGAGATCGATGGCAACGTGCTCACCGTTCTCGTCACGGGCGCCGGGACCGACGGCGAGGACCTTGCCGCGCTGCGGCTTCTCCTTCGCCGTGTCCGGCAGGACGATTCCGCTCGCCGTGGTCTCCTCTTCCTCGAGGACCTCCACGATCAAACGGTCGCCAAGCGGCTGTAGATTCATTGTGCAACCTCCACGTAGATACGTGCCTTCTGACGATTGGCACTCTAGCGGTCAGAGTGCCAGAGCCGCAAGGTTCTTCAGTGATTCTCAGCGAAATCTCAGTCCCTCAGACGAAGATCCTGCCGCTTGCGAGGTGAATCCGGCCATGCGGCGTGAATTCTCGGCGGGCGGCGTGCTCGTCCGGCGGCTGCACGGGAGCTGGGTCGTCGCGGCGATCCGTCCCGCGGGGCGTCCGGCCGGCCTGTGGGCGCTGCCGAAAGGGCGCATCGACGAGGGCGAGGCGGGCGAGGCCACGGCGCTGCGTGAGATCGCCGAGGAGACGGGTGCGCACGGGCGGTCGCTCGGGAAGCTCGGCGACGTCCGCTACTGGTTCAACTGGGAGGGCGAGCGGGTCTTCAAGGTCGTCTCGTTCTTCCTCGTCCGCTACGAGGGCGGCCGGCTGGGCGACATCCCGGAGGAGTTCCGCCACGAGGTGGCAGAGGTGCGGTGGCTCTCGCTCGACTCGACGGGGCGCCCGCTGGCCTACGCGGGCGAGCGCGAGATGGCGGTGAAAGGATTGGCCCGGTTGGAAAACGTATGATCGCCGCTCGGTGCCCTCGTTCGCGCTCAACTTCTATTCGCCGATCGTCGAGGCGCAGCTCCGGTCGCACCGCAAGACGGCGACGATCCGGCTCGGCGACAAGTCGCGGAAATACCAGAAGGGGATGATCGTCTCGGTGCTCTGCGGGGCGCGTTTCGGCCCGCGGCAGCACGTGTTCGACGCCGTGATCGACAAGGTCGAGGTGAAGTCGCTCGGCGAGCTCTCTCCGAACGAGATCGAGCACGACAACCCCGAGCTGCGTCACGCGGAGGAAATTGCGCGCTTCCTGGGGCAGCTCTACAACCGCGAGGTGACCGCCGAGGACACCGTCACGCTGATCCGCTTCTCCGCGATCAAGCCGCGGGACGAGTTTTAAGCCTCCCGCGCGGGCCTGCGGATCTGCATCCCGAGCAGCTCGGGCTCCCGAAGCTGTTCGCCGCACTCCTCGCAGTCGACAGCGAACATCGACGAGAACGGTGCGCTGCAGGCCGGGCAGCGGCGCAGCATCACACCCTCACACGCGGGGCAGGTCTCCGGCACATCCGCCTCGGAGTCCTCGAACCAGCGCCGAGCCGCACCGCAGCTCAAGCAGAACGCGCACCAGTGGCCGAGGACGTTGCGCCGCTCCTCGCGTAGCCAGTCGGACGCCTTGCCCACCGCGACAGCCTACCCGGGTCGTTACGATTGGCCCCAGGGGTTCCCCTTCGAGCAACAAGGACGGTGCAGTGGCGATCGCACGCATGGCCGAGCCAAGCGGCTCGCTTCAGGAGGTGAAGGAGTCAGGCCTCGACCGTGAGGATCTGCTCCAGATCTACCGCAACATGCTGATCACCCGCGGGGTCGAGGAACGCGGCCACATCTTGTACCGCCAGGGGAAGATTCCCGGCTCCTTCTATACGGGCCGCGGCAACGAGGCGGCGGCCGTGGGCGTCGCGATGGCGATGGAAACCGAGGACGTCGGCACGCCGTTGCATCGCGACATGGGGGTTCACATCACCCGCGGCGTCGAGCCGTGGCGGATCTTCGCGAACTACATGGGGCGCCAGGACGGGCCGACGCACGGCCGCGACGGGAACGTCCACATGGCCGACACCCGGCTGGGCCTGATCGCGATGGTCAGCCACCTGCCTGCGATGCTGCCGGTCGCGGTCGGCGCAGCGCTTGCATTCCGCATCCGCGAGGAGCGGCGTGTCGCGGTGACGTGGTTCGGGGAAGGCGCGTCCGCGCGCGGCGACACCCACGAGGGCATGAACTTCGCGGGCGTCCGCAGGCTGCCGGTCGTGTTCATCTGCGACAACAACCAGTGGGCCTACTCGACACCGACGCATCTGGAGTACGCGGTCGAGCATCTGGCCGATCGTGCACAGGCCTACGGCTTCGACGGCGTCGTCGTCGACGGCACCGACGTGCTCGCCGTGTTCCGCGAGGCCAAGAGGGCGATCGACAAGGCGCGCGACGGCGGCGGCCCCACGCTCATCGAATGCCAGACGCTGCGCATGGAGGGCCACGCCGTCCACGACGACGCGTTCTACGTGCCGAAGGAGCTGTTCGAGGCCTGGGCGAAGCGCGATCCGCTGGAGCGGTTCCGCCTGTGGCTCCGCGATCACGCGGAGTTCACAGCGGATGAGGAGGACGAGATCACCACGCAGGTCAAGAAGCTGCTGAACGAGGCGCTGCAGCGTGCCGAGGAGTCACCGCTTCCCGATCCGGCAACGCTGCTCGAGGGCGTCTATGCGACGCCCGAAGACCTCGACACGCCGCACCACAAATAGCCATGGCGGAACTGACTTACCTCCAGGCGATCAGCGACGGGCTCCGGACGGAGATGCGGCGCGACAAACGCGTCTTCGTGCTGGGCGAGGACGTCGGTGTCTATGGCGGCGCGTTCAAGGTGACCCTCGGCTTCCTCGAGGAGTTCGGCGAGTGGCGCGTAATCGATGCGCCGCTGTCGGAGACGGCCATCATGGGCGGGGCCACCGGCGCGGCGATGATGGGGCTGCGCCCGGTCGCCGAGATGCAGTTCGCCGATTTCGTCTCGTGCGCGTGGGATCACCTGGTAACGGTCGCGGCGAAGCAGCGCTGGCGCGCTGGCACCCCGGTGCCGATCGTGCTGCGCCTCCCGTCGGGCGGCGGCTTCTCGGGCGGGCCGTTCCACTCGCAGAACCCCGAGTCGTCGTTCGCACACATCCCCGGGCTCAAGTGCGTCTGCCCGGCAACGCCCGAGGACGCCAAGGGCCTGCTGATCGCGGCGATCGAGGACCCGAACCCGGTCCTGTACTTCGAGCACAAGCATCTGTACCGCCGCATCAAGGGCGAGGTGCCCGAGGAGCGCTACACGGTGCCGATCGGCAAGGCGCGCATCCACGCCGAGGGTGAGGAAGTCACGGTGATCACATGGGGCGCCATGGTCTACACCGCCGAGGAGGCAGCCAAGGAGCTGCCCGACTCGTCGATCGAGATCGTCGACCTGCGCTCGATCATGCCGTGGGACAAGCAGGCCGTCCTCGACTCCGTCCGCAAGACGTCAAAGGTGCTGATCCTGCACGAGGACACCCACTCCGGTGGCTTCGGCGGCGAGATCGCGGCGACGATCGCCGAGGAGGCGTTCGAAGATCTCGACGCGCCGATCAAGCGCATCACGGCGCCCGACACGCCCGTTCCCTTCGCGCCTGTCCTCGAGCAGGCGTACATCCCCCAGGTCAGCGACGTCGTCGCGGGGCTCAAGGAGTTGATCGAGTACTGATGGCAACTGGAATCGCAGTCGAGGTGGTCATGCCGCAGATGGGCGTCTCGGTGTCCGAAGGCACCGTCACCAAGTGGCTGAAGCAGGTCGGCGAGCACATCGAGGCCGACGAGACGCTGCTCGAGATCTCGACCGACAAGGTCGACACCGAGGTGCCGTCACCCGGTACCGGCGTCGTCAGCGAGATCCTCGTCAGCGAGGGCGAGACCGTCGACGTCGGGACGATCCTGGCGCGCATCGCCGCCGAAGGCGCGGCGCCGGCAGCGCCCGAACCGCCGGCTCCTGAGCCCGTGGCAGTGCCTGAGCCCGTGGCCGAGGCCGCGCCGGTCGTGGAGGCCGCGCCGGTCGCGGAGGCGACTCCGGCCGAAGCTGCACCGGTTGCAGCCGAACCGGTCGAAGCGGCACCCGTGGCAGCCACCGCCGTACCTGCCGCCGCGGTCGCGCCGGCGGGCTCGTCGAACGGGCGGGCCTTCGTCTCGCCGGTCGTCGCGCGGATCGCCGGCGAGCACGGCATCAACCCGTCGAGCGTGCACGGCACCGGCATCGGCGGCCGCGTCACGAAGAAGGACATCCTCGCGTTCATCGAATCCGGCGCGGGGGCACCCGAGCCCGAACCGGTGCTCGAAACAGCGGCGGTCGAGGCAGCGGTGGCCGCAGCGCCCGCCCCGGCCGCACCCGTCGTTCAGGCACCCGTCACGGCTCCGGTCGTCGAGACTCCGGTCGAAGCGGTCGTCGAGGCCCCGGCCCCGGTCGTGCCAGCTCCGGTCGCACCGGCTCCGGTCACACCACCCGTGGTCACGCCGCAGCCCGTGCCCGTCGCGGCGGCTCCGCCGGCGCCGCCGGCTGCCGCTGTGCCGGATGAGCCGCAGACGGGCGAGACCTTCGAGCCGATGAGCGCGATGCGCCGCGGCATCGCTCAGCACATGCGTGCGTCGCTCGATACGTCGACGCATGTCACGAGCGCGATCGAGGTCGACATGACAAAGGTCGTGCAGATTCGCGAGCGGCTGAAGCGCGAGTACCAGAACGCCTACGGCGTCAATCCGACCTATCTGGCGTTCATCGCGCGGGCCACCGTCGAGACGCTTCGCGACCACCCGTACGTGAACGGTGAGATCCGCGGCGACCGCATCGTCACGCGCAACTTCGTCAATCTCGGCTTCGCGGTGGAGCTCGCTGACGGCAAGGGCCTGATCGTCCCCGTCGTCAAGAACGCGGAGACGCTCAACCTGCTCGGCATGGCGAAAGCGATCGCCGACGTCGCAGCGCGCGCCCGCAGCAAGCAACTGACCCCCGACGACGTCACGGGCGGCTCGTTCACGATCACGAACCCGGGCGGCTACGGGACGTTCCACGGAACGCCGATCATCAGCCAGCCGCAGGTCGGGATCCTCGGCACGTACGCGATCGTCAAGCGGCCGTGGGTGATCACGGACGAGTCGGGCGCCGACGCGATCGCGATCCGCTCGCTGATGAACCTGACGCTGACGTACGACCACCGCCTGGTCGACGGCGCCTATGCCGGCCGCTTCCTGCGCGATCTGCGCCAGCGCCTCCAAGGCTGGGGCGAGAACGATTATTAGGGGTGCGCACTGGTGTCAGACACCTCGGTGTCTGACACCTTTTCCGCCGACCTTCCGCGTGAGACCTCGAACGCTACGCTCTGCCCCATGACCCGCGGCGCGTACCTCCTCAACCTCGGCATCGTCGACTACCAGGAGGCTCTGAGCCTCCAGCGGTCGCTTGCGGCCGCGGTTTCCCAGCGCGCGATCCCGGATGTGGTCGTGATGCTCGAGCATCCGCCGACGATCACGACGGGCCGGCGTACCGAGCCGGGCGAGTTGCACGTGCCGGATGGCGCCGCCGTTGAGGTGATCGAGACCGACCGCGGCGGCAAGTCGACGTACCACGCGCCGGGCCAGCTCGTCTGCTACCCGATCCTCGACCTCACGCGGCACGGCAAGGACGTGAAGAAGTACTGCCGCGACCTCGAAGAGGCGCTCATCCGCACCATCGCCGCGTTCGACCTCACGGCCACCCGCATCGACGGCCTGACCGGCGTGTGGCTCGAAGCGCCGCCCCGGAAGATCGCGAGCATCGGCATCCACCTGACGAAATGGGTCTCGACGCACGGCTACGCGCTGAATGTCGATCTCGACCCCGCGCCGTTCACCGACTGGATCACCGCGTGTGGCCTCGACGGCTACCAGTTCACCTCGATCGCACGCGAGCGCGGACGCTCCGTGACGGTCGACGAGGTTCGCCCGGCAGCCACCGCAGCGTTCGGTGAGGTGTTCGACCTGACGTTCGAGGAGCTCCCCTCGGGCGATGCCGGGCTGTGGGCTCAGCCGGTACACGAGCAGCTCGCGCACGCCTAGCGACTCGACGAAGCAGGGTGGGCCGTCCGCGCGGCGAATCACGCCCGATGCCCGCGAAGTTCGCGCTCGACAAGACCGCTCCGCTCCAGACGACGCTACAGACGCTGTTCTGGCTCGGCGCGCTCGTCGCCTCGGCGGTCGTCGCAGCGCTGCTGATCGTGACCGTCTTCGGCAACCACTAGGAGCCTGGCTCAGGACTTGGCGGCGGCGACCACTTCGGCCGCGGCCTAGGAGCGGTCGAGAGCGCGACCAGCCGGTCGAGCAGTGCCGCCGGGTCCTCCGCGACCGCGATTGCCGCCAGATCGGCCTCGCGCACGAACCCCTCTGCGGTCGCGTGCTGCGCGAGCGCAATCAGCGGGCCCCAGTACCCCTCGACGTCGAGCAGGCCGACCGGCTTCGCATGCAGCCCGAGCTGCGACCACGTCAGCTGCTCGAGCAGCTCGTCGAGGGTGCCGAAGCCGCCCGGCAGGGCGACGAACGCGTCGGAGAGCTCGGCCATCAGGGCCTTCCGCTCGTGCAGTGACTCGACGACGTGCAGCTGGGTGAGCCCGCGGTGCGCGAGCTCGCGGTCGACGAGCTCTTGCGGGATGACACCGGTCACCTCGCCGCCTGCCGCGAGCGCACCGTCGGCGACCGCCCCCATCAGCCCGACACGACCGCCGCCGTAGACGAGCCCCAGCCCTCGCCCGGCGAGCACAGCACCGAGCGAACGTGCCGCGTCCGCATAAGCCGCCAGCCGGCCGCTCGAGGCCCCGCAAAAGACGCATACCGCTTTCACGTCTCTAGACTGCCTGAGGTGGCGAATTCATTGCCGGTTGCCGAGCGTCCGCGCCGTCCCGAATGGATGAAGGTGCGCGCGCCGTCGCAGGACGGGCAGTACTTCGACGTCAAGAAGCTGATCCACGGCGCGAAACTGCACACGATCTGCGAGGAAGCCCGCTGCCCGAACATCTCGGAGTGCTGGGGGCGCGGCACGGCGACCTTCCAGATCCTGGGCGACACCTGCACCAGGGCCTGCCGCTACTGCTACGTCAACTCGGGCACGCCGTCGGAGCCGGTCGACCCGCTCGAGCCGTTGCGGCTCGCGCAGGCGGCGTTCCAGATGGGTCTGAAGCATGTCGTCGTCACCTCGGTCGACCGTGACGACGTCGCCGACAAGGGCGCAGCTCACTACGCGGCGACGATCCGGGCAATCCGGTCGAAGCTGCCCGACGCGACGATCGAGGTGCTGACTCCCGACTTCCTCGGCGTCGAGGAGCAGGCGCTGCAGACGGTGATCGGCGCGCAGCCCCACGTCTTCAACCACAACATCGAGACCGTGCGCAGGCTGCATCGCAAGATGCGCGGCGGCAAGGCGTCATACGACGGGGCGCTTGGGTTGCTCGCCCGCGCCAAGGAGATCGCGGACTATCCGGTCCTGACGAAGTCGGGGATCATCGTCGGCCTCGGCGAGACGAACGACGAGGTCGTCGACACGCTCCGTGACCTCCGCGCGCACGACGTCGACGTCGTCACGATCGGCCAGTATCTGCAGCCCTCGGCGAAGCACGCGACGATCGACCGCTGGGTGCACCCGGACGAGTTCGCCTGGTTCCGCGAGCAGGGCGAGCAGCTCGGCTTCGGCAGCGTCTTCTCGGGCCCGCTCGTCCGGTCGAGCTACCGCGCCGACGAGCAGCAGCACGCAGCGGCTACCGGCCGCGGCGCTGTGTCGTATTAAGCGTTCGGGTTCGCCATGCGGCGATAGTCGAGCGCCTCGTCCAGGATCGCCGCGTCGACACCCTCGGCCAGCGCGACCTCGCGCAGCGACCGGCGGCTCGCGGCTGCCTTCTTGACGATCTCGCTCGCCTTGTCGTACCCGATGAACGGGTTCAGCGCGGTCGCGGCAGACAGCGTCAGCTCGGCGTAGCTCTCGCACTGCTCGCGGTTCGCCTCGATCCCGGCCACGCACTTCTCGTCGAGCAGCCGGCAGGCGGCGGCGAGCAGCTTGATCGACTGGAGCAGGTTCCGCGCCAGCAGCGGCACGAAGACGTTCAGCTCGAAATGGCCCTGCATGCCGCCGACCGCGATCGCCTGGTCGTTGCCGATCACCTGGGCGGCAACCTGGGTCACGACCTCCGGGATGACCGGGTTGACCTTGCCCGGCATGATCGACGAGCCCTTCTGCAGCTCCGGCAGGAAGATCTCCGCCAGACCGGCGCGCGGCCCGGAGCCGAGGAAGCGCAGGTCGTTCGCGATCTTCGTCAGGCTGACGGCGAGCGTCTTGAGCGCACCCGACTCCTCGACCAGCCCGTCGCGCGCCGCCTGCGACTCGAACGGATCGGCGGGCGGTGAGATCCCGAGCCCGGTCTCGGCCACGAGCCTGGCGCGGACGCGCTCCGCGAACTCAGGATGCGTGTTCAGCCCGGTGCCGACGGCGGTGCCGCCGAGGGGAATCTGCCCGAGGCGGCCGAGGGTCGACTCGATGCGCGCCTTGCCTTCGCGCACCTGCGCCGCGTAGCCGCCGAACTCCTGTCCGAGCGTGACCGGCACGGCGTCCATCCAGTGCGTGCGTCCCGACTTGACGACGTCGGAGAACTCCTCGGCCTTCGCCTGCAGCGTCGCGGCGAGACCGTCGAGCGCAGGCAGCAGGTCGTGCACCGTTTCGTCGAGCGCCGCAAGGTGAACCGCCGACGGAAACACGTCGTTCGAGCTCTGGCCCATGTTCACGTCGTCGTTCGCGTGACAACCCTCGCCTGCAAGCGCCGCCATCACCTCGTTCGCGTTCATGTTCGACGAGGTGCCGGACCCCGTCTGGAAGACGTCGATCGGAAACTGGTCATCGAGCTCGCCGTTGGCGATGCGGTCACCGGCGGCGGCGATGCGCTCGGCCTTGCCCGCGTCGAGCAGGCCCAGGTCGGCATTCACACGCGCAGCGGCGGCCTTGATCCGGCCGAGCCACCGCGCAACGGGAACCGGAATCGGCTCACCGGAGACGGGGAAGTTGGCGACCGCCTTGCGCGTCTCGGCGCCCCACAGCTCCTGTGTTTCAGCCATCTCTGTCATGAGTACACCCTAGCGCGGGCGGGCGGTTTGGAGCAGCTCGTCCCAGCGGACGAGCTTGACGCGCGGGCGACCCAGAGGCTCACCCGCAGCACGCTCCGCGGCGTCGATCGCCTGCCATCCGGCGTACTCGACGTAGTGCGCGCCACGGCTGTCGAGCAGTGCCTCGAGGGCGCCGGGCGAGCCGGTCTGCCCGAGGACGCCGGCCCGCGCGTCGGCAAGCAGCTCGTCGACTGTCTCGGTGGCGTCCTTCTTGTTGGTGCCGATCACTCCGCTCGGGCCGCGCTTGATCCAGCCCGCGCAGAACGTGCGCTCCGAACCCACGACACGCCCACTGCTGTTGGGAATCGTCGCGCGCGCAGAGTCGAACGGCACGCCCGGCAGCTCGACGCCCTGGTAGCCGACGCTGCGAAAGACGATGCCAGCCTCGATCACCTCGCGCTCACCCGTCGGGCGCGCGACGATCCGGCCGCCCTCCTCGACGAGCTCGTTGTGCACGATCTCGACTCCCTCGACGCGGTCGCTCCCGAGGATCGCCACCGGTGAGACGAGGAAGCGCAGGTGGATCGCCCGGGGCTTGCCGGCCGGAACCCGGTGTGCGTACTCGTTCAGCAGGTCGACGTTCCGGCGCACCCGCTCGCGGTCGTCCTCGAGCGCCTGTTCGCTGGCGGCGTCGAGGACGAGATCCGCGGGATCGACGATGACGTCGGCCCCGGCGAGCTCGCCGAGCTCCTGCAGCTCCGGCGGGGTGAACGCAGCCTGAACCGGGCCTCGGCGCCCGAGCATGACGATCTCCCGCAGGGGCGAGGCGACGATCGCCTGGACGGCAGCGTCGACGGTGTCGGTGGCTTTGAGCTCCTCCGCGGTCAGCGCGAGCATGCGGGCGACGTCGATCGCGACGTTCCCGTTGCCGACCACCACGGCCCGTTCGTGGCCCAGATCGATGCCGAGATCCTGGAAGTCGGGGTGGCCGTTGTACCAGGCGACGAACGCGGTGGCCGGCCACGAGCCGGGCAGGTCCTCGCCCGGGATCCCCATGCGCCGGTCGGTCTGCGCGCCGACGCTGTAGAGGACGGCGTCGTACAGCTCGAGCAGCTCGGCGTGCGTGACCGTGCGGCCGACCTCGACGTTGCCGAAGAAGCGGAAGCCGGGCTTCTGCGCGATCCGCTCGAAGGCGCGCGACACGGCCTTGATGTTCTCGTGGTCGGGTGCGACGCCGAACCGCACCAGCCCCCACGGTGTCGGCAGGCGGTCGAGCATGTCGACCAGGACGACGGGGTCCTCGCTCTTCAGCAGCGCGTCGGCGGCATAGAAGCCCGCCGGCCCCGAGCCGACGACAGCCACACGGAGAGGCTCAGTCACCGCGCGAGCGTAACGGAGGTTCGCTTTAGGTCAGTGACTACAGCCGGAGCCGCAGCCGCCGACGTCTTCCGGCGCGGTGCCGTCTTCGACCTGGAAGCTGTGGCCGCAGCCGCATGACGAGCTGGCGTTCGGGTTGTCGATCTTGAACCCGGACTCCGCGAGCGTCTCGAGGAAGTCGATGGTCGCGCCCTTGAGGTACGGGGCGCTGAAGGGATCGACGACGACCCGTACGTCGTGGAACTCGAGCTCCAGGTCGCCCGACTGGGCGCCCCGGTCGAAGCCGAGCGCGTACTCGAAGCCGCTGCAGCCGCCACCCTGGATCGCGATGCGGAGCACCTCGGCCTCGCCGGCGGGCTCGCTCGCCATCAGGCCGCGAACCTTGTCGGCCGCGCGGGCGGTCAGCGTGACGACGGACTCCTGTGAGGTCTCGATCGTTGCCATCGACAGGAAGTGTATCGGCAGGAAGGGGTCAGACTGAAGACCAATCCGGGGTGGACTTCGTGACACGTGCAACGCGCTTGGTTGCGCGATGTTTCGTTCAATTCGTGCGCCCCCAGGGTTCCTGCTAGCGTCCGACGCCGGGAGGCGGGAGGAAGCGTTTTGTTCAACGACTGGCTGCCGTTCGCGATCTACGGGCTTTTCGCCCTCGCAATACCAACGACGATGATCGTCGGCAGCTTCGTGTTCGCTCAGCGCGCGCATGAGCACGTCCGCGCGAAGACGCTTCCATTCGAGTCCGGCGTCTCGCGAGGGGTGCCGCAGCGCCAGCGTTTCACCGTCAGCTTCTACCTCACCGCGATGCTCTTCATCCTCTTCGACATCGAGATCGTGTTTCTCTATCCGCTCGCGGTGATCCTGCACCTGCTCGGCTGGTTCGGCTTCTTCGAGTTTCTGACGTTCCTGATCATCCTGCTGGTCGCCTACGTCTACATCTGGCGGAAGGGCGCGCTCGAATGGCGGTAGAGGGCGACGGCAAGAACGGGCGTCTGCGCGACCACGGCCTGCAGTCCGAGCGGCTGCTGTGGCCGACGAAGGGGCCGAGCAAGTTCGAGGACGAGGTGAACGACCTCGAGAAGAGCGTCGGGCTGACCACGCTGCAGAAGGCGGTCGCGTGGGCGCAGACGAACTCGATGTGGCCGGACACGTTCGGCCTCGCGTGCTGCGCAATCGAGATGATGTCGATCGTCACGAGCCGGTACGACATCGCGCGGTTCGGGATGGAGCCGTTCCGCGGCTCGCCGCGCCAGGCCGACCTGCTGATCATCTCCGGGCGGGTCTCGAACAAGATGGCGGCGCCCCTCCGGCAGATCTACGACCAGATGCTCGAGCCGAAGTGGGTGATCGCGATGGGCGCCTGCGCGAGCTCGGGCGGGATGTTCAACAACTACGCGATCGTGCAATCGGTCGACAAGATCGTGCCCGTCGACATGTACGTCCCCGGCTGCCCGCCGCGGCCCGAGCAGCTGATGGAAGGCATCGTGCGGCTCCACGAGGCAGTCAAAGCGGGCGTGCCGCCCGCCTACGAATTGCGGAGCGTCGCGACGTGAGCTCTGCCACGTGAGCGGAATGGCGCTCGAGGCGGTTCCCGGCTTCATCGAGGTCAACGAGGCGCACCGCGAGACAACGATCGTCGTCGAGCCGTCCGAGCTCGTTGCCGCCGGGCTGCACCTGCGCGACGCCCTGGGCTACGACTTCCTCTCGGACATCACCGCGGTCGACTACCTGGGCTGGGGCGGGAAGGGCGTGGCCGGCTACATCGGCACCCGCGCCGGCCGTGACCTGAACACACCGATGACGCAGGGGCTGCAGGCGCTGCCGGCCGGCAAGCCGAAGCGGTTCGCGCTCAACTACCACCTCCTGTCGGTCGTCGCCGACGGCGGCCGCATCCGCGTGCAGGCCTGGGTCGACGACGGCGAGCCCGTGCCCAGCGTGATCGAGGTCTGGCCGACCGCCGACTGGCACGAGCGCGAGGCCTACGACATGCTCGGCATCAACATCGTCGGCCATCCCGAACCTCAAGCGGATCCTCATGGACGACGACTGGGAAGGCCATCCGCTGCGCAAGGATTACCCGATCGGCGGCGAGCCGGTGCGGTTCTCGGGGGAGGAGTAGTGGCGGTCGCTCCCGCCCGGCGCCCGCGCGGCGCAGCGCCGATCTACGAGGGCACGCGCATCCCGTCACCCGACGCCGAGCGTCCTGAAGACGACGCCGGACCTGCTCGCGACCGGCGACGTGATGACGATCAACTTCGGGCCGAACCACCCATCGACCCACGGCGTGCTCCGCCTCATCGTCGACCTCTACGGCGAGGACGTGACGGGCGTCGAGGCCGTCGTCGGGTATCTGCACACCGGGTTCGAGAAGAACATGGAGCAGAAGACGTGGTGGAAGTGCATCACGTACCCGGAGCGCATCGACTACGTCTCGTTCCAGAACAACGAGTACGTGTTCGTCGCCGCGGTCGAGAAGCTGCTCGACCTCGAGACTCCGCCGAAGGCGACCTGGATGCGGACGCTCCTCTGTGAGCTGAACCGGATTCATTCGCACCTGGTGTGGCTCGGGACGTCGGCGCTCGAGCTGGGGGCGATCTCGATGTTCTGGTACGCGTTCCGCGAGCGGGAGATGATCCTCGACCTCTCGGAGCTCGTGACGGGCTACCGGATGCACACCCGCTACTTCCAGGTCGGCGGGCTCGCCGAGGACATTCCGCGCGGCTTCTATCCCGAGGCCCGGAAGTTCGTCGAGTGGATGCCGAAGGCCGTCGACGACTACGAGACGCTGCTGACGCAGAACAAGATCTGGCTCGAGCGCACGGAAGGCGTCGGCCTGCTGTCCGCCGCCGATGCGATCGCGCTCGGCCAGTCGGGGCCGGTGCTGCGCGCCTCGGGCGTCGACTGGGATCTGCGCAAGCGCCAGCCGTACCTCGCCTACCACCAGGTCGACTTCGACGTGCCGGTGTTCCCGGAAGGCGACGTGTACGCGCGCTACCGCGTCCACATGCAGGAGATGCGCGAGTCGGTGCGGATCATCGACCAGTGCCTCGACCGGCTCGAGAACATGGAGGGCGAGCCGTGGATCGCCGACGACCGCAAGGTCGTCCTGCCGCCGCGGCACGAGCTCCACACGTCGATGGAGTCGCTGATCCACCACTTCAAGATCGTCACCGAGGGCTTCCGGGTGCCGGAGGGCGAGGTCTACACGGCGATCGAGTCGCCGCGCGGCGAGCTCGGGTGCTACGTCTGCTCCGAGGGCGGCCCGAAGCCGTGGCGCGTGAAGTTCCGCGCGCCGTCCTTCGTCGCGCTGCAGGCGACGGCGACCTGCATGACCGACGCGCTGATCGCGGACATGATCGCGATCGTCGGCTCGCTCGACGGCGTGATGGGCGAGGTCGACCGGTGACGCCTGTACGCCGCGATCCAGGAGGAGCGGGCGAAGTACCCGCCGGACTCGCACTCGGCCGTTCTCCCGGCGCTTCGTCTGGCCCAGGCAGAGCACGGCTGGCTGCCGCCCGACGTGCTGCGCGAGGTGGCGGACGCCCTCGAGGAAACGCCGGCGTACGTCCATTCGATCGCGTCGTTCTACGACCAGTTCAATCTCGAGCCGGTCGGTGAGCATCTCGTCGAGGTGTGCACGAACGTCTCCTGCGCCGTGGTCGGGGCGCAGCAGGTTCTCGAGGCGTTCGAGGGCTCGCTCGGGTGCCGCGCAGGCGAGACGAGCCCCGACGGGAAAGCGACGCTGCGGACGATCGAATGCCTCGGTGGCTGCGGGTGGGGCACGGTCGTCTCCGTCGACCACGCGTACCGGCTGCGCGTCACGCCAGACGACGTGCCGGGCATCGTCGAGGAGCTGACCGGTGGCGACTGACGTGAAGCAGATCGTCCTCGCGGGCGCCGACGACCACGATTTGACGCAGCTCACCGGCTACGAAGCCGTAGGCGGCTACCAGGCCCTCGCGAAGGCGCGCGCCATGACGCCGAAAGAGGTGACCGACGAGCTGATGGCCTCCGAGCTCCGCGGCCGCGGCGGCGCGTTCTTCCCGACCGGCCGCAAGTGGTCGTTCGTGCCGAGCAAGGAGCAGCTCCCGAAGCCGCACTACCTCGTCGTCAACGCCGACGAGTCCGAGCCGGGCAGCTTCAAGGACAACGAGATTCTCGCGCGCGTACCGCACCGGTTCATCGAGGGCTGCCTGATCACAGCGCACGCGATCGACTGCACGAACGTGTTCGTCTACATCCGCGGCGAGTACTCAGGCCCGTACGCGATCCTGGTCGAGGCGCTCGAGCAGCTGAAGAGCCGCCCCGAGATCCGCGGGAACGTGACGATCGTGCTGCACCGCGGCGCGGGTGCGTACATCTGCGGCGAGGAGACGGCGCTGCTCGAGTCGCTCGAGGGCAAGCGCGGCCAGCCGCGCTCGAAGCCGCCGTTCCCGGCAGTCGCGGGTCTCTATGCGGCGCCGACGGTCGTCAACAACGTCGAGACCATCACCACGGTCCCGCCGGTGATCGCGATGGGCGGCGCGGAATACGCGAAGCTCGGCGTCCCGAACTCGCGCGGCACGCGCGTCGTGTCGCTGTCGGGCAACGTCGTCAACGGCGGGAACTACGAGATCGCGACCGGGACGACGCTCCGCGAGCTGATCTACGACATCGGCGGCGGCATCCCCGACGGTCGCGAGCTGAAGGCGGTCGTCCCGGGCGGTTCTTCGACGGTGATCCTCACCGCCGACGAGATCGACGTCGGCTACGACTTCGACTCGCTCGGCAAGCTCGGAACGGCGATGGGGTCGGCGGGCATCGTCGTGCTCGACGATCGCTGCTGCATCGTGCAGCTCGGCATTCGCTTCTCGGAGTTCTACGAGCACGAGTCGTGCGGCAAGTGCACGCCGTGCCGCGAGGGGACGCGCTGGCTGACGGCGATCCTGCGCAAGCTCGAGGACGGCCGCGCGAGCCGCGCCGACCTCGACCTGCTGCTCGACGTCTGCGACCGCATCAACGGCAAGTGCCTGTGCCCGCTGGGCGACTCCGACGCGATCATCATCGCGTCGTACGTCGCCAAGTTCCGCGACGAGTTCCATGCCCACATCGAGCACGGCGCGTGCCCCTACGGTGGCACCTCGTCCCTCGACCACGTCCTCGCCCCGATCCAGATGCACGCCCACGGCGCCCACGAGGAGGTGCCCGCGTGAACACGTCCCGCGCAGCCAGGGCCCCTCGCAGCGTGACCCGTCGTCAAACAAGGGTTACGGAAGCGGCACATTCCTTCCACAGCCGTCTGGAGGCCCGCAACGTTTGGCTGCCCGACAGTGATTCTCGTGCACCCCTCGCCCGAACGAACACGGCCCGCGAGGCCACGGCCCGTCGTCAAACAACTGTCCTAGGCCGTCGGGGACACGTCTCCGGGGGCAAGTTCTGGGGTCAGACAATGCTTGTTCGAGCGCCGGTTACCGAACTGCGTCTTACTTTTCACGGGGGGTCGGCTTGACCGCGACTGCTCAGGACCTCGTCACGGTCACGATCGACGAGCGGACGGTGCAGGTGCCGAAGGGCACCGGGCTCGTCGAGACGGCTCAGGCAGCGGGGATCGAGATTCCCGTGTTCTGCTACGAGCCGCGGCTCGGGCCGCCCGTCGGCGCTTGCCGCATGTGCCTCGTCGAGGTGCAGGGGATGCCGAAGCTGCAGGCCGGCTGCACGCTCACCGCGCAGGACGGAATGGTGGTGCGCACCGCGCGCTCCTCGGAGCAGGCGGCGGAGGGACAGAACTCGACGCTGGAGTTCATCCTCGTCAACCACCCGCTCGACTGCCCCGTCTGCGACAAGGGTGGCGAGTGCCCGCTGCAGGACCTGACGTTCCGCTACGGCCCGGGCAACACGCGCATGACATTCCCCAAGCGGACGTTCGAGAAGCCGATTCCCATCTCGCCGCTGATCGCCCTCGACCGCGAGCGCTGCATCCTCTGTTACCGCTGCACGCGCTTCAGCGAGGACGTCGCCGAGGACGGCCAGCTCGTCGCGATCAACCGCGGCGCGCAGTCGGTGATCGCCACCTTCGAGGATGAGCCGTACCGCGGCCACTTCTCCGGCAACGTCACCGAGATCTGCCCCGTCGGCGCGCTCACCGCAACGCCCTACCGCTTCGTCGCGCGCCCCTGGGAGATCCAGAACGTGCCGACCGTCTGCGGCCTCTGCCCCGTCGGCTGCAACATCAGCGCCACAACACGCGAAGGCAAGGTCAAGCGCATCCAGTCGCGGAACCACCCCGAGATCGACGAGGGCTGGCTCTGCGACAAGGGCCGGTTCGCGTTCGGCCATCTGCGCGCCGAGGACCGGATCTCCGAGCCGCTCCTGAAGGCCGGGCCGCGCCGCTTCGAGAAGCTCTCCTGGGACGACGCCCTCGATCGCGCCGAAAGGCTGTTGCTCGACGGCGGCGCCAGCACGGTCACCGCCTTCTCGGGCGGCGAGACCGTGGAGCAGGCGTACGCGCTCGGGAAGCTGCTGCGCCAGGGTCTCGGCGCCGACGCCGCGGTCTTGCCCGAAGACGTGCCCGACACCTTCGACGCCTGGCGCGCGCCGCTCTCGGCCCTGCGCAGCGCGAAGTCGATCGCGGTGCTCAGCGACGACCCCGTCATCGAGCGGGCGCCGATCGTCGAGCTCTGGCTCAAGGCCGCGCGGCGTGCCGGCGCCAAGGTCACCTACGAGCGCCCCACCGGGCCGGTCGACGCGATCGTCGTCGACGATGCGGCCCAGGCCGCCGGCGTCGAGGCGAAGGCCGTCTACTACCTGCCGCAGACACCGAACGGCCGCGGCGTCACCGACGCCTGGAGCGCCGCGGGCGACGGCGAGCCCACCGACGAACGCCCTCGCCTGCTGATCATCTCGGGCGACGAAGCCGCCGCCGACCCGGCCGTGCGAGCCATGGCCGCCGAGGCGGAGATGGTGATCGGCATCGGCCTGTTCGAGGAGAGCTTCCGCGGTCTCGCCGACCTCGTGCTGCCGGGAACGAGCTACCTCGAGCGCGACGGCACGACCGTCAACCTCGAAGGCCGCCTGCAGCGCCAGCGGCGCGCAGTGCTCGCCCCGTGCCCCGACGAGCTGGCCTGGATCTCAACCCTGGCCGCACGGTTCGGCATCACGCTCTCACCGCACGCCGCCCTCGTCTTCGACGAGGTCTCGGCGGCGTGCTTCGGCGGGATCGCCTTCGGCGACGTCGGCGAGCACACCGAGCTCCCCGCCCCGACCGCCGCACCCGCACAGCCGCAGGCCGCCGCGACACCGCCTGCGGCTGCACCCGCGGACGGATTCCGCCTGGTCGCCTACCGGCCGCTCTTCTCCGGCACGGCAGTCGAGCGCGCACCCGAGCTGCAGTTCCAGCGGCCCGCCGCTGAGCTCGAGATCTCGCGCTCCGACGCGCGCGCCCGCGGCCTCCGGAACGGCGCCTCAGTCACCGTCTCCTCAAATGGAACGTCTGTCGAGCTCCGCGCCCGCATTGCGCGCGACCTCGCCGCCGGCACCGTCCGCATCGCCCAGGAGCACGCAGCCGACCTGCACGCCATCGTGCAGATCAAGACAGCAGAGGCGACGCCGTAGTGCACGAAGCCTGGTGGATCACGCTGCCGAAGGCGTTCATCGTGATCAACGTCGTGATGGTGTTCTTCGCCCTGACGACGTGGCTCGAGCGGAAGCTGCTCGGCCGCATGCAGCAGCGGTTCGGCCCGAACCGGGCGGGCCCGAAGGGGCTCCTGATTCCGATCGCCGACCTGCTGAAGCTGATCCGCAAGGAGGCGTTCGCACCTGCCGGCGCCCGCCAGCCGCTCTACATCATCGCCCCGATCATCTCGATGGCGACCGCGCTCGCCGCTTTCAGCGTGCTGCCCTGGGGCGCCGGCTGGACGGTGTGGGGCCACCACATCACCGGCACCGTGGTGAACGTCCCGATCTCGCTGATCCTGATCTTCGCGCTCGGCTCGCTGGGCATCTACGGCTTCATCATCGGCGGGTGGGCGTCGGAGTCGAAGTACTCGATCCTCGGCTCGATGCGCACCTGCGCCCAGCTCGTCTCGTACGAGGTTTCACTCGCGCTGAGCGTGCTCGGCGTCGTGCTGATGGGGCAGTCGCTGAACCTCACCGACATCGTGTCGAAGCAGCAGTCGACGCTCTGGTTCTTCATCCCGCAGTTCGTGGGGCTCTGCGTGTTCCTGATCGGCGGCACGGCCGAGACCTCACGCGCGCCGTTCGACCTCCCCGAGGCCGACACCGAGCTCGTCGCCGGCTACCACACCGAATATTCGGGCATGCGCTGGGGCGTCTTTCAGGCGGCCGAGTACATCAACATGATCACGCTCTCGGGCCTCTGCGTGACCCTTTTCTTCGACGGCTACCACTTCCCGTGGGTGCACTCGCTCGACCAGTTCGGCCCGATCTGGTTCGTCGTCAAGCTGTTCACGCTCGTCGGGATCTTCATCTGGCTGCGCGCGACCCAGCCGCGCCTGCGCTACGACCAGCTGATGCGCTTCGGCTGGAAGGTCCTGCTGCCGGTCGCGACGGCGAACGCGCTCATCACCGCCCTCCTCGTCGTCTGGGTGTCGTAGCCATGTCTGCCGTCCCGAACACGCTGAAGGGCTTCGGCGTCACGCTGAAGCAGATCTTCAAGAAGCCGCTCACGCAGCAGTACCCGGAGTTCAAGCGCCCGGTGTACCCGCGCTACCGCGGCCGTCACCGGCTGCACACGCACGAGAACGGGCTCGAGAAGTGCGTCGGCTGCTCGCTCTGCGCGGCCGCCTGCCCGGCCGACTGCATCCGCGTCGTCGCCGAGGAGAACACGCCCGACAACCGCGTCTCGGCCGGCGAGCGGTACGCCCGCATCTACGAGATCAACATGTCGCGCTGCATCTTCTGCGGCTACTGCGAGCTCGCGTGCCCGTTCGACGCGATCACCCTCGGCAACGACTTCGAGATCTCGGAGTACAACCGCGACGACCTGATCTACACCAAGGACATGCTGCTCGCGCCGCCCGTAAAGCGCGTCCCGGTTGCCGACCGCGACCTCTACGACACGCCCATCCCCTACTACGAGAACAACAGCTAGTGGCCAACTTCCTGGTGTGGGTGGTGTGGCTCGGCGCGGCGTTTGCCTGCCTGGCGAGCGCGCTCGCGGTCGTCAGCTTCCGCAACCCGTTCTATTCGGCGCTCGCGCTGATCGGGAACCTCGCCTCGCTCGCGGTGCTCTACCTGCTGCTCGGCGGTGAGTTCGTCGCGGCCGGCCAGCTGCTGGTCTACGGCGGCGCCGTCATGGTGATGTTCCTCTTCGTGATCGCCTACCTGGGCGACCGCACCGACGAGACGCCCTGGGCCGGCGGACCGACCTGGCAGGCCGTCGGGGCCGTCCTGGCGGGCGGCGCGATCCTCGCCGAGGTCTGCGTCGTCGTCGGGCTGAAGGCCGGCGGGCTGCTCTCCAACTCGCACGAGGCCCACATCACACGCTCCTTCGGCTCGCCCGAGGCGATCGGGCGGCTCTTTCTCACCGATCACCTGCTCGCGTTCGAGGTGACCTCGATCGTGCTGCTCGTGGCCGCGGTCGGCGGCGTCGTGCTCGGCTCGCACGCCCGCGCCACCGAAGAAGACCCGATCCTGACCGCCGAGGGCCAGGGGGCTTAAGTGCACGGCCCTGGAATCGCCTGGTACGTCGTCCTCGCCGGGCTGCTCTTCGCAACCGGCGCGCTCGGCGTGCTGCTCCGCCGCAGCCCGCTGATCATCCTGCTGTCGGTCGAGGTGATGCTGAACTCGGCCAACCTGCTGCTGATCGCGTTCTCGCGCCTGCACGGCCGCGAAGACGGGCAGATCTTTGCGATCTCCGTGATGGCGGTGGCCGCATCCGAGGTCGTCGTCGGCCTGGGGCTGATCGTCGCCATGGGGCGCCGAGGCGTCGAGCTCGACGTCGACAAGCTCAGGACACTCAGAGGCTAGAAGATGGCTGCCGCCGCCTGGACCTGCCTGCTGCTGCCGCTCGCCTCCGCGGTGCTGATCACGCTTTCCGGAACCTCGCTCTCACGGCGTGGTGCGGGCTACCTCGCGACCGTCACCACCTTCGGCGCATTCGCGGCCGCCATCGTCGACTTCCTGAAGCTGCACGACCTGCACGCGAGCGGCCGCAGCCACATCACGACCTCCTGGACATGGCTGTCGGCCGGCCCGTACCACTTCGGCCTGTCGCTGCTGGTCGACCCGCTCAGCGTGATGATGATGCTGATCGTCGCCGGCGTCGGCGGCCTGATCGTCGCCTACTCGGTCGGCTACATGGAGGGCGAGGACGAGGAGCGGCGTTACTTCGCGTACATGTCGCTGTTCGTGTTCTCGATGCTCCTGCTCGTGCAGGGCGGCAACCTGCTGCTCCTGCTGGCCGGCTGGGGCATGGTCGGCCTCTCGAGCTACCTGCTGATCGGCTTCTACCAGTTCAAGGAATCGGCGGTTCAGGCCGCCAAGAAGGCCTTCATCATGAACGCCTTCGGCGACGCGACCATGGCGCTCGCCCTCTTCTTGCTGATCCAGCACACCGGCCGCCTCGACTACGCGGGGGCCTTCGCCGCATCGCCGCACGGCGGTGCGGTCGCGAACATGATCGCGCTCGGCCTGCTCGGCGGCGCAGTCGCCAAAAGCGCCCAGATCCCGCTTCACACCTGGCTTCCCGACGCGATGGAAGGCCCGACGCCGGTCAGCGCACTCATCCACGCGGCCACGATGGTGACCGCGGGCGTCTACCTGATCGTGCGCTGCCACGTGCTGTTCGAGAAGGCATACGTGATCCAGGATCTGGCAGCAGGCCTCGGCGCCGCGACCCTGCTGATGGCCGGCCTGATCGCGCTCGTGCAGACCGACATCAAGCGCGTGATCGCCTACTCGACGATGTCGCAGATCGGCTACATGTTCGTGGGCGCCGGGCTCGGCGCGTACCCGAGCGGCATGTTCCATCTGCTCACCCACGCGTTCTTCAAGGCGCTGCTCTTCCTCGGTGCCGGCCTCGCGATCCACGCGCTGGCGGGCGAACAGGACATCCGCAAGCTCGCCGGCATCGGGAAGCTGATGCCGCAGACGAAGTGGCTCTTCCTCGCCGGCTCGCTCGCCCTGGTCGGCGTGCCGCCCTTCGCCGGCTTCTTCTCGAAGGATTCGATCATCGCCGCCGCCCTCGACCGCGGCTGGTACGGCGACGTGATCTTCGCGGCCGCACAGATCGGCGCCCTGCTCACCGGCCTCTACGCCTTCCGCCTCTTCTTCATCGTGTTCACCGGTGAGCCGACCGAGTGGGCGCGCGAGCACTTCCACTCCCACCACGGCAGCGAGGGGCCGCTCTCGATGCGCTGGACGGTCGGCGTGCTCGGCGTGCTGGCCGTGGTCGGCGGCTGGATCCAGTTCACGCCGGTGTGGCATCCGCTCTCCGACTGGCTCGCGCCGGTCGCGCAGCCGTCGCCGAAGCGACCGAACAACCAGGAGGCGTGGGCGTCGATCCTCGCGGTCGCGCTCGGCCTGCTCGGCATCGGCGTCGCCTGGCTGGCTCTACTCGGCGAAGCGGCGCCCGATCCCGAAGACGCTGCCGCTGCTCGAGCACAAGTTCTACTGGGACGAGCTCTACGACCGGATCTGGTACCGGAGCAGCGACCTGGTCGCCAAGGGCCTGTACGCGATCGTCGAGCGCCCGCTGATCGCCGGCTCGATCACCGCAGATCACGCAGGGGTTCGGCCGCGAGTCGGAGGAGCTCGGACGCGTCCAGAACGGCCTCGTCCGCTCGTACGTCCTCGCCCTCGCTTCCGGGATCGTCGTCCTGGCCTTCGTCTTCATGGTGGCCAGATGACCTCCTGGCTGACGACGATCCTGATCGTCTTGCCGCTCGCGGGCGCGCTGGTCGTCGTCGCTGCTGCCTGCCCCGCCGTCGTTCACCGGCTCGCTCGCCGCGCTCATCTCGCTGATCGAGGTGGCCGTCTGGATCACGGCGGTCGGCAAGCTTCCACTTCGACAACCCGGCGCTGCAACTCGGCCAGCGGCGCTCATGGTTCCGCGACCTGCACGTGAGCTACCACGTCGGCCAGTACGCGTTCTCGCTGTGGCTCGTCGGTCTGACCGTCGTCGTGATGGCGGCCTGCGTCCTCTACGGCTGGTGGGTCGGCCGTGAGCGCGCCCGCGCCTACTTCGCGTTGATGCTCTTCACGACCGGCGCCGTGGTCGGTGTCTTCACCGCGCAGGACCTGCTGCTCTTCTACGCGTTCTTCGAGGCGATGCTGATCCCGCTGTACATCCTCGTCGGCGTCTGGGGCGGGCCGGGCCGGCGCGGCGCGACGACGAAGTTCGTCGTCTACACGATGGTCGGCTCCCTGCTGATGCTCACCTCGATCATCGTGTTCGGGCTGCAGCAGGGCACCTTCGACCTGACGGCGATCGGCACGAGCCACTCCGACTGGCTCTTCCTCGGGTTCGTGATCGCGTTCGTGATCAAGGCGCCGCTCTTCCCGTTCCACGGCTGGCTGCCCGACGCCTACCGCGAGGCACCGCCAGAGGTGGCCGCCGCGCTCTCCGGCGTGATCGGCAAGGCGGGCGTCTACGGCCTGCTCTTCATCGCGATCCCGCACTTCCCGATTCCCGCGCACGACTGGCGGAACGTCCTCCTCGCCCTGGCCGCGATCTCGCTCGTCTACGGGTCGCTGCTGGCGTTCCGCTCACCCGACGTGCGCGGCGTCGTTGCCTATTCGTCGCTCGCGCAGGCCGGTCTGATCACGCTCGGCCTGTTCGCGAACAACAGCCTCGGCTTCGACGGCGCCGTGCTGCAGATCGTCAACCACGGCCTCTTCTCCGCAGCGCTCTTCCTGCTCGCAGGCATGGTCGAGCGGCGCACCACGACCGGCGAGCTCGCCCGGCTCGGCGGCATGGCGCGGGGCCGCCCGATCCTGGCCACGCTGCTGATGACCGTCGGCGTGATCTCGCTCGCAGTCCCGCTTTCCACGTCGTTCGCCGGTGAGTTCCTGATCCTGGCGGGCGTCTTCCAGCAGGGTTGGGGCTGGGCGGTCGTCGGGGTGATCGCGATCGTGCTGGCCGCGATGTACATGCTGCGCGTGATCTCGGGCGTGCTCCACCAGGACGTCGGCCCTGCGGTCTCCGACTCGGCGCTCGACCTGCGGCTCGGCGAGCTGGCCGTCGTCGTGCCGCTCGTGCTGTGCTTGATCGGGCTCTCGGCGTGGCCGAACCTGATCTCGAGCAGAGCCGCCCCGAGCAAGACCATCGTCACCTACTCGGCCATCGTCGGGAGCGGCAAGTGATCCAGCCACCCGCACGTCGACTGGTTCGCGCTCTCACCGTCGCTCGCGCTGACGGGCGCATCCGGCCTGCTCCTGATGATCGCCGTCTTCGTGCCGCGCAACGGCCGCAAGGTCGCCGCTGCGACAACGGGCTTCCTCGCGTTCCTCGGCGCCGGCGCTCTGGCCGGCACGCTCGCCGCCAAGACGCCGCACGCAGCCGCGATCGTCCACGACGCGATGTACCGCGACCGCTGGGGCTCGATCGCCCAGGTGCTGATCGCCGGTTCGGGCGCGATCGCAGTGCTCATCTCGTTCGGCGAGCGCTGGCGCGAGGAGCACATCGCCGAGTACTACGCCCTGCTCACCGCCGCCGGTGCGGGGATGATGTTCTTCGTCCAGGCGTCGAACCTGATGACGCTGTTCCTCGGGCTCGAATGGTTCTCGGTCGCCCTCTACGTGCTGACGGCGATCGACATCGACCTGATCGGATCGCTCGAAGCGGGCCTCAAGTACCTGGTCATCGGCGCGGTCGGCTCGGCGACGCTGCTCTTCGGCTCGGCGCTCGTCTACGGCGCAACCGGCCAGCTGTCGTTCGACGCGATCGCCTCCGCCGGCCACCAGCACGACGTGATGCTGGTCACCGGGCTCGCGATGATCATCGCCGGGCTCGCGTTCAAGTCGTCCTCGGCGCCGTTCCACATGTGGACGCCCGACGTCTACCAGGGGTCGCCCACGCCGGTCACCGCCTTCATGGCGTCGGCGACGAAGATCGCGGCGTTCGCGGTCATCTACCGCATCGTCACGACCGCGTTCCCGCAGGACGTGCACCAGTGGCGGTGGGCGTTTGCCGTGATCGCCTGCATCTCGCTCGCGTGGGGGAACATCGCCGCGCTGACGCAGAAGAACGTGAAGCGGATCCTCGCGTACTCGTCCGTCTCGCACGCCGGCTTCATGCTGATCGCCGTCGCTGCGGCCAACGAGTTGGGCGCGAAGGCCCTGATCTACTACCTGATCCCCTATTCGGCGATGTCGCTGGGCGCGTTCGCCGTCGTCGCGGCCCGCGAACGCGAGCTCGGAGCCCCGGTGACGCTCTCGAACCTCTCCGGCTTCGGCTGGGAGCGGCCGTACCTGGGCGCCGCGATGTGGGTCTTCATGCTCGGCTTCCTCGGCTTCCCGCTCACCGGCGGCTTCATCGGCAAGTTCTACGTCTTCGCCGCGGCGTACCGGCACGGCTGGTGGTGGCTGATCGTCGCGGGCGTGATCGCCACGATGATCTCGGCCTACTACTACCTCGGCATCGTGCGGGCGATGTACTTCCGGGACGCGCTCGAGCTGCAACTCGCCCCTGCAGGCGGCTCGCCGCCGCGCGAGGCGGTGCTCGGCATCGGCGTGGCGCTCTGCCTGATCATCACGGTCGGCTCGTTCTTCGCCGTCCAGCCGCTGATCGACATCGCGCAGACCGCAGCGCGATCCCTCCCGCTGTAGCTCTAAGGCTTCGCGGGCCGCAGGACGAGGCGGCGGCCGTGCTGCACTGCGGCCACGGTCGCCTTCAGCGCGAAGATCGCGAGACACCCCACCAGGGCGGAGCGACCGAGCGGAGGCAGCGTATGGGTTGCCGCCTCGGGCGAGCGTGCCGCGCACGAGACGACCAGCAACGTCGTCGCCAGACCCCACAGCAGCGCCTGCAAGCCGATCACAGCGTCCTCACGGGCCTCGAGGTACTCGCCGAACGACAGGAGCGCCGCAACCGCGGCGAACGGCACAGCGCCCAGGAGCGCGTCACGGGCCAATCCGTGTGATCCGTGTCCATCGAGAATCGCCGCAACGATCGCCAGGATGACCGGGAAGACACGACGCCCCACGGACATAAAGGTTCGCCCTCGGCCCGGATGGTCCTTCTATGCTCAACTCAACTCGGCTCAACCGACTTGCCGAACAACACGGGGGTCTCATGGCATCGCTCACCTGGCTCGGACACGCGTCGTTCCGGCTCGACACGGACGGCGGCAAGCGCATCTACATCGATCCGTTCCTCGGCGGACCCACGTGCCCCGACAGTGAGCGGAAGCCCGAGCGCGTCGACGCGATCGGGGTCACCCACGGCCACGGCGATCACATCGGCGACGCCGTAGGTCTCGCACAGGAATTCGGCAGCCCCGTGTTCGCGATGGTCGAGCTGGCCGGCTGGCTGGAGGCAAATGGCCTGCCCGCCGACCAGGCCGTCGGGTTCAACAAGGGCGGGACGATCGACGTCGCGGGCATCAAGGTCACGATGACCAACGCCTTCCATTCCAGCTCGGCCCCCGACGGCACGTACACCGGCGAGCCAGCGGGATTCGTCTTCCATCTCGAGGACGGCAAGCGCGTCTACTTCGCGGGCGACACCTGCGTGTTCGGCGACATGCAGCTGATCAACCGGCTCTACGAGCCCGATGTCGCCGTCCTCCCGATCGGCGACCACTACACGATGGGCCCCACCGAGGCGGCTCTGGCCCTGGAGTTGCTCGGCAATCCACGCTGCGTGCCGTGCCACTGGGGCACCTTCCCGCCGCTCGTCGGCCGCCCCGCGCAGCTCGCCGAGCTGACGAGCGCCCAGGTCGAGCAAATCGCACCCGGGGACACTGTTTCGATTTGAGCGCACAAGACATTCGGGAGCGGTGGTTCGGGGCAACAGGCCGTCGCGTCCCCGAGATCGCGCTCGACGGAGAACTCGAACTCGACGGAGCGCTGGTCCTCGATTCGGTCGCCGACGAAGCCATGCTGCGCGAGGCGCATGACGCCGGCCGGCCCGTCGTCGTGCGCGCTGCGACGGCCGCCGACGTCAAACGGGCGCTCGCCCGCCCCGAGGTCGCATCGGCCCTCGTCACCGACCCGGCGCTGCTCGAGCTCGACCTGACCGAGCTGACCTATGGCTGACCACCCTCCTATCGTCGCGACCTACTCGATCGCCGCGTGCGACCTCGACGCAGGCCAGTGGGGCGTCGCGACACAGTCGAAGTTCCTTGCCGTCGGCTCGGTCGTCCCGTGGGCCGAGCCGCACATCGGTGCGATCGCGACCCAGGCGTATGCGAACCCCCGCTACGGGCCGGACGGGCTGGCACTGCTGCGCGACGGCCTGAGTGCCGAGGAGGTCGTCACGCGGCTGACCGTGGCCGACGACGGCCGCGACCACCGCCAACTCGGCGTCGTCGACGGACGCGGAGGCAGCGCAAGCTTCACCGGTTCGGAGTGCATGGACTGGGCCGGCGGGCAGACGGGCCCATGTTTCGCGGCTCAGGGGAACATCCTGGTCAGCGAAACGACGGTGAGCGCGCTCGCCGAGGCGTTCACGGCAAACGCCGGGAAGCCGCTGGCCGAGCGGCTGCTCGAGTGCCTGGCCGCCGCGCAGGCGGCCGGAGGCGACCGACGGGGCCAGCAGTCGGCGGCGATCCTCGTCGTCGAGCAGGATGGAGGCTATGCGAGCCTGTCCGACGTCCTCGTCGATCTCCGCACCGACGATCACCCCGAGCCCGTTGCCGAGCTCGCGCGGCTGTACGGGCTGCACGACCTGCTGTTCGGCAAGACTCCGCGGAAACGCTGGGTCGAGGTGGACGACGAGCTGCGCACCGAGCTGAGCGAGCGCCTTGGCAAGCTCGGCTATCGGGGTGAGCTCGAGACGACCCTTCCGGCCTGGGCCGGCACGGAGAATCTGGAGGAGCGGATCGACGGGGTGGCTCACCTCGACCCCGTCGTGCTCAGAGAGCTGCGGGCGCGATGAGCGGGTACGAGATCGCGCACTTCGACGAGCTGGAGTCGATCTCCGTCGCCGAAGGCCTCGTCTGGCACCCGATCCGGCGCCGGTTCGGAGTCGCGGCATTCGGGATCAACGCATACACGGCCGAGGAAGTCGGCGGGCACGTCGTCGAGCGCCACACCGAGCAGCTGCTTGGCCACGAGGAGGTGTACATCGTCGTCAGCGGCCGTGCGCGCTTCGTGCTGAACGGCGACGAGATCGACGCCCGGGCCGGGACGATGGTGTTCATCCGCGACACGTCGGTGCAGCGCGAGGCGATCGCCGAGGAGCCGGGAACGCTGGTGCTGGCCGTGGGCGGCAAGCCCAAAGCGGCCTACCAGCCGTCGGCGTGGGAGACGATGTTCTACGCGATCCCCGCCTCGCGCGAAGGGCGCTGGGACGACGCGATCGCGCTGCACGAGGAGGCGCTCCTCGAGAACCCGGGCAACGGCGCGCTGCTGTTCAACCTGGCGTGCATGGAGTGCCGCGGCGGGCGCCACCAGGATGCGCTCCTGCATCTGCAGCAGGCGGTGAAGCTCGAACGGCGCTGGGCGGCCGCCGCTCAGACCGACACGGACTTCGACGCGATTCGCCGCGAGCCCGGCTTTCCTACGGCCTAGAACCGGGCAAGCGGACAACTCCGGCGAGCTCGCGCAGCGCAGGCACGGGGTCCGACTCGGGCCGCGCAACGATCAGAACGGCGCCGAACTCGTCCTCGGGCGTCAGGGAATCGACGAGCAACTGCAGGCCGACGGCCAGCGCAAACGCCTTGTGCGACTGCTCGCCGCCGAAGGGAACGAGCTCGTCCATCGTGGCGCGGCCTGCGATCACATCGCCGTACGTGATCGCCCCCATCGACACGTCCGCTACCACCGGTTGTCCGTCCGACGACGGAATCGCGATCGCCAGCGGATTCGTCCCCGCGAGCGGCGGGCCGCCCTCGGGATGAGCAAGCCGCCGCGGCGACGTCGCGGCGAGCACGCCGACGAGGCCGGCGGCAGCCAGCATGCGCACCCAGTAGCCGAGCGCGCCCGTCGGGAACGTCCGGGAGCAGACAACCACTCGGGCGTGAGGCGGCGGATCGACCAGCTGCGCCCGGACGACCTCGAAGAGCGTCAGATAGCCGAGCGCGCCGTTGCCGTCCCAGCGCTCGTAACCCGGCTCCGAGACGACCCGCCGCGGACGGGCCGCGAGCTCGAGCGACTCCCACGTCTCGAGCCACTCGATGCGCGAGAGGCCGTGGCCGAGGCGGCCCGTGCGTTCGGCCCAGAGGAAATGCTCGGCGAGCACCTCGACGTCGCCGGGAGCGAAGCCGAGCGCCGCGAGACGCGGCCGCGCGTCCTCGACCTGCATGCCTAGACGAGCTTGAGTGTCTTGGTGAAGCCGCCGACCCGGCTCGCGTCGATCGCGCGCGCGATCTCGGAGATCGCCTGGGCCGATACCGAGTCCGGCTCGCGCACGACGAGCGGCACACCGGCGTCGCTCGACTCCCGCAGCGCGGCGTCGAGCGGAACCTGGCCGAGCAGCGGCACCTCGAGCTCCTCGGCAAGCCGTGACCCGCCGCCCGAGCCGAAGACCTCGGAGGTCATGTTCTCGACCACGCCCAGCAGCCGCATGCCCGTCTTCTGCGCCATGGTCGCGGCGCGTGAGGCGACCTCCTGGGCGAGCAGTTGCGGCGTCGTCACCACGACGGCCTCGGCGCGCGGCAGCAGCTGGCCGAGCGAGATCGAGACGTCGCCGGTTCCAGGCGGCATGTCGACGACCAGCACGTCGAGCTCGCCCCAGTGCACGTCCTGCAGGAACTGCTCGAGTGCGCGGTGCAGCATCGGGCCGCGCCACATCACCGGGGCGTTGTCGTCGAGGAAGAACCCGATCGACATCAGCCGCAGGTCGTGCGCCACCGGTGGCACGATCATCTTGTCGACGACGACGGGCTTCTGCTGGATGCCGAGCATGTGCGGAATCGAATGGCCGTAGATGTCGGCGTCGAGCACGCCGACCTCCCGGCCGAGCAGAGCGAGGGCCGCGGCGAGGTTGACGGCAATGGTCGACTTGCCGACCCCGCCCTTGCCCGAGGCGACGGCGATCACGCGCGTCGCGGGCGACAGCTGGCTGGCCCGCGGCTCGACCCCGCCGCGCAGGCGGGTGGTCAGCACGGCCCGCTCCTCGGGCGTCATCACCTCGAATGAAAGCGAGACCGAGCGAACCTCCGGCAGGCCGCCGACGTGCTCGCTCACCTGATCCTCGAAGCTCGACCGCAGCGGACACCCCGCGACGGTGAGGACGATCGTCAGGCGGATGTCGGCGCCGTCGATCTGGATGCCCCGCACCATGTCGAGCTCGGTCACCGGCCGGCGGAGCTCGGGGTCGATCACCCGGCTCATCGCCTCCAGAATCTGTTCTTGCGTCACCACGGGAGCAGGCTAGCTACCGGTCAGTGCTTCGGCGATCGTCCGGCACAGCTCGGACGTCCCGGCCGCGGCGACGCGCGAGCGGCCCTCGAGATCGAGCGGAGCGGTACCGAAGGGCGGCAGGTCGGGCAGCTCGATCGTGAGGCCCTGCTCGCGGACGAGCAACTGCGCAGCGGCGATGTCGACGGAGCGGGCGGGTTTGAGCGAGACGACCCCGTCGACGCGCCCGGCGGCCAGGTGGCACAGCGTGATCGCGAGGGAGCCCATCACGCGCAGGCGCTCAGCGATTCCGACGAACCGTGCGGCGCTGTCGGCGACGAACTGGGTGGTGGTCGCCTCGAACGAGAGGATCTCGAGAACGTCCTTCGGCCGTTCACGGAGCGGCACGCCGTTCAGGAACGCGCCGCCGCCTCGCGTGGCCGTCCACTCCTCATTGGCTCCGAAGTCGTAGACGTACCCGAAGAAGACATCGTCCATCGTGTCGCCGTCGGCGACGGCGAGCGAGATCGAGAAGAACGGGATGCCGCGCTTCGCGTTCACGGAGCCGTCGATCGGGTCGACGACCACGCGCCAGCGGCCATCGCCGACCACACCGACCTCCTCGCTGACGATCGTCAGGTCGTCGCGGGTGCGGAGCCTGTCGATGATCACGCGCTCGGACGCAGCGTCGATCGCCGTCGTGTCGTCGCCGCCTTCGCCCGCTCCGACGATCGGCTCGCGCTCTGCACGTCCCGGCAGGTCGGCGAGCACGCGTGCGACGTCGTCGCGGGCGGCGCGGCAGAGCTCGAGCCAGTCGGATTCCCGCTCCCGGGCCGGCCAAGCCGGCCCGTCGCTCTTGGGCGGCTCCGTCGAGCCTACGCCGCTCATCCGACCGGGAACAACAGGAGGCCCGACGTGAGCTTCGGGTAGAAGAAGGTCGACTTCTGCGGCATCGTCTCGCCGCGCTCGGCGAACTGCGCGACCTGTTCGACGGTCACCGGCTCGAGCAGAAATGCAGCCGCAGCCTCACCGCGGTCGACGGCGGCAACCGCCTCGGCCGCATACGGCGTGTACGAGACGCCCTCGGGGTGGAACGACTCGACGACGCGCGGGCCGAAGTCGTCGTCGGTGCGCACGCGCAGGTACCGGCCGTTCCGGTAGAGCGTGACGCCGCTGCCGGGCCGGTCGACCGGCTCGCCGGGAACGTCACCGACAGCCTGCACCAACCGGTGTGTCGGGAAGATCTCGAGGCCGGGCGCACGCGACGACACCAGGATTGCCAGCGTGTGGGTCGCTGCGGGTTGCTCCTGCCGGTACGCGACCGCCGTCTCGTAGCGGTGGTGCCCGTCGGCGATCAGCAGCGGTACGTCGAGCGAGAGCGCTCCGCCGGGAACCGACCAGACTCGCGTGCGCACTCCGCCCTCCTCGACGTCCATGGCAGGTTCGCCACCGGGGCGCTCGAGCAGGGGCTCGGCGTCGTAGAGCAGGAAGATCGGCTCGAGCTGGGTGCCGGTCGCACGCAGCAGCTTCAGACGCCCCTCCTTCGGCCCGGCATGCGTGCGCTCGTGTGGCAGCACCTGCCCGGTCTCGTACGGCGCTGCCTCGACAGCCGCGGCGAAGCCCTCACGCGTGCGCTGGACGCCGTCGGGGCCGCGGTAGTCCTGCGCAACCCACCAGTACGACTCGGGAGCCGATGCAAGCGCGCCCTCCGCGCGCCAGGCCGCCAGCGCCTCGCCGGCCTGTTCGGGCGTGTCGGGCAGGGTCAGGTGCACGACGTTGTAAGGGCTGCGCGCGAGATAGACGCGCCGCGCGTCGGCGTCGATCACGTCATACGGTGGAGCGACGACGTCGTCGAGCGGCCCGGCGACTGCCGGGTCGTAGCGAAGCGCGCTGAAGGGCCGCACCGTGGGCACCTCGCCAGCCTAGTCTGCACCTGATGGCACGGGTCAGAACAGCCGCCCAGGCAGCCAGGTGGATCGACCGGGCCGGGATCGCGCTGCTCTTTCCCAAGGCCGACATCGTGCTTGCATCGCTGTGGGAAGGCGTGAACGGCGACCGCGCGAGACGGTGGGCCGTACGCGATGCGGACGGGGCGTTTCTCCACTGGTCCGAGGAGATGGGCGTCATCTGGGGTCTGAAGGACGAGCTTCCCGAGCGGCGGCTCGCCTGCGTCGGAAAGCATCTGGCGGGCGTCGCGACCTGCATCGCGCCGCGGGCTCTGCCGGCGCTGTACGCGCTCACGGGCCGCCCGGGGCGCCCCGAGGACTTTCGCGGGGAGGCCGAGGGCATCGAGCTGGCGGTGTGCGAGGCGGTGCTCGACGCCGGCCCGCTGACGGCCCCGGCGCTCCGCGACGCGGTCGGCGCCGGGAAGAAGGATGTCGACCGAGCGGTGCTGCGCCTGCAGCGGCGGCTCGTGCTGACGAATGCCGGTGTCGTCGAGCAAGAGCGTGGTTGGGGTGCGATCGCGGTCGACCTGCTCGCGCGTCGCTTCGAGCTGGGGACGCTGCCGCCGGAAGACGATGCCCGGCGCGAGTTGGTCGGTCACCTCTTTGCCGCGGCGGCCGAGCTGACCGCCGCCGATGCGGCGGGCGCGCTCGGCTGGCGGCGCAAGCAGGCCGAGGCAGTGCTCGATGAGGTCGCAACCTCGCGCGACGGCGGCGGCTTCCGCATCTGGACGCGGGTCTAGAGTGACGCCGTGACGATTTCCGACCTGGCCGAAGAGCGCGTTGTCGAGGGCGTCTATGCCGTCAAGGCGAAGCGAAAGCTGCGCACCAAGTCGGGCGCAACGTATCTGGCGCTCGAGCTCGTCGACCAGACGGGCCGCATCGAGGCGCGCGTCTGGAACGACGTCGAGCTGCTCGACGGGCGCTTCGGCGAAGGCGACGCGGTGCGCGTCCTGGGCCGCGTCGAGAAGTTCCGCGACCGGCTGCAGCTCGACGTGCGCTCACTCGAGGCCTCGGACGTCGACCCGGCGACGCTCACGCCCACGGCCCGCCGCGACCGCGACGAGCTCGAGGGCTTCCTCGAGTTTCTGATCTCGGAGATCTCCCACCCCGGCCTCACCGCGACGGTCAGCGCGGTGCTTGCCGGGCGCGACCTGCGCGAGTACCCCGCCACGCCCGACGGCCACCACTCGTACGCCGGCGGCCTGCTCGAGCACACCGTCGGCGTCGCGACGCTGTGCCGGGAGACGACGCAGCTCCATCCGCGGCTGCGGGCCGACCTGCTGCTCGCGGCGGCGCTCGTCCACGACATCGGACGGACCGTCGAGCTCGGGCGCGGGCCCGCTTTCGCTCCGACCGACGAGGGCAAGCTGCTCGGGCACGTCCAGCTCGGGCTGCGAGTGATCGACCGGCATGCGACCGGCTTGACCCCGGGCCAGGCGGCAGAGCTTTCCCACTGTGTCGCCGTTCACCACGACGTGCGCTCGGCCCAGACGGCCGAGGCGTCCGTCCTGTACCACGCGAACGCGCTCGACGCGATCGCCGCCACCCGCCCGGTCGGGTGAGCCCGCTCTTGCTCGCGCTCAGCGCGAGCCTCACCTGGGGAGTCGCCGACTTCGTCGGGCCTCTGCGGGCGCGCACGCTCGGCACGCTGCCCGTTCTCCTCTGGGCGCAGGTGGGTGGTCTCCTGGCCATCTCGATTGCGGTGGCAGCGCGCGGCGAAGGGCCGCACGGTTGGACGGTCGCGTACGCGGCGCTCGCGTCGGTCTCCGGAACGCTCGGAATTTACGCCTACTACCGGGGAATCGCGATCGGGGCCATGAGCGTGGTCGTGCCGATCGCCGGCGCGGGAGCTGCGATTCCCGTCGCGGCCGGCCTGCTCTCCGGCGATCGGCCCTCACAGCTGCAGATCATCGGCGTGGTCTGCGCCGTCGGCGGGGTCGTGCTCGCCTCACACGAGCGCCACGAGGGCTCGATGCGGATCGCCGCCGGTGTCGGACTGGCTCTGCTCGCGGCTGTCGGCTTCGGCGGCTACTTCCTCCCGATGCACGCTGCCGGCAAGGTCGACTTCTGGTGGAGCACCCTCGTCTTCCGCACCACGACGCTCCTCCTCATCGGCTCGGCAGCCGCGGTCAGCCGGCCGGCGCTCCGCATGGGACGACGCAACCTCGTCATCTGCATGCTCGTCGGGATCGGCGACACGCTCGGCAACATGTTTTTTGCCGCCTCCTCGCGGAGTGGGCTGGTCAGCTTGACCGCGGTGCTGGCATCGCTCTTCCCGATGGTCACGATCGCGCTGGCCGCGATCTTCCTGCGCGAGCGGATCGCGTCGCTGCAGCGCGCCGGCGTCGTGCTCACGCTGGCCGGCGTGGTGCTGATCTCGGCGGGCTAGACGTTGAAGCGGATGTTCAGCACGTCGCCGTCGCGCACGACGTAGGTCTTGCCTTCGAGCCGCTGCAGACCGCGCTTCACGAGCTCCGCCTGCGAGCCCGCGTCGACGAGGTCCTGCCAGTTCGACACCTCGCAGCGGATGAAACCGCGGGCGATGTCGGAATGGATCGCGTCGGCTGCATCGAGCGCCGTCTCGCCGTCGTGCAGCGTCCAGGCTCGCGTGTCCTGCTCGCCGGCGGTGAAGAACGTGATCAGGTCGAGTGCATCGCGCAGCCGCCGCACGACCTCGGCCAGCGCCGAGGCTCCGCCGTCACGGAAGGCTTCGGCCTCCTCGTCGGGCAGCTCGGCGAGCTCAGCCTCGAGCTTCAGGTCGATCCCGGCGGGGCCGTTGACCACGGCAATCAGCGGCTTCGTCGTCAGAGGCTCGAGCCCGAGTGGAAGCTCCCCGGGGTACTCCGAGAGCGGCGCGCCGGTCTCCGCATGCGCAAGCACCTTCTGCAGCTCGTCGAGCTCGAGGCGAAGCTTCGCGTCACCCGACTTCGCCTGCTTCTCGACGCGCTCGAGCCGTTTTTGCACGTGGTCGACGTCGGCGACGATCAGCTCGAGCTTGAACGTCTCGAGGTCGCCCTCCGGGTCGGCGCCGGGGCCGAAGCCCGCGACGACCACGAGCAGCGCTTCGACCTGGCGGAGGTTGCCGAGCATCGCGGCGCCCGTACCTGCCACATCCTGCACCCGGATCGTGGCCGGAGTGATCTTGCGCGCCTTGACGATCTGGGCCAGCGCGCCGAGCCGGTCGTCGGCGATCGTCGCGACGCCGAGGTTCGTCTTGCCGTAGTCGCCGCCGCCCGCCTTCGTCAGCGCCGTGAACAGGGCCGTCTTCCCGCTACCGGCGGGGCCGACGATGCCTACCTCGAGTGCCATGGGGAACCGCTACGAACCGAAGCCGACGCGACTCTCGCGCCCGTACCGCTTCACGTAGACGACTCGCTTCAGCACGACCGTGTACCGGCCGTCGTCGGCATCGAAGGACACCGAGCCGTCGCGGTCGCCGCTGAGCGCACGATCGATCTCGTCGGCCGTTTCGAGCGGCATATAGAGGGACAGCACCTGCGTGCCGTCGAAGGCGATCTCCACCCGGATCCGTTCGGTTTCACTCATCGGACACCAACTCTGCCAGAACGCCGCCGGTCGCCTCCGGATGAACGAACGCGACCTGCAGCCCGAAGAGGCCGCGACGGGGCGCCTCGTCGATCAGGCGAACGCCTGCCTCGGCAAGCCGAGCGAGCTCGGCGGCGATGTCGTCGACCTGGAACGCGACGTGGTGCATGCCCGGCCCGCGGCTCGCCAGGAATTTGCCGACGGGGGTGTCGGGGCCCAACGCATGCAGCAGCTCGATCCGGCTCTCGCCCACCCTGAGCGACGCTGCCTCGACCCCCTGGTCGGGGACGGTCTGGCGGTGTTCGAGCTCGGCTGCGAACAGCGACTGGTAGCTCGCGATCGAGCTATCGAGATCCTCGACGGCGATTCCCAAGTGGTGAACTCGGCGGTGAACTCCGGCGGGCAACGCCGGGAACGCTACCCGGCGGGCAGGGCGCGAACAACGCCGACCGACTCGGAGGCCCGCGACTCGGGCTGGATCGTGGAGAAGATCTCGATCAGCTCCTCCCGCGCCAGCGTCTCCTTCTCGAGCAGCGCCAGCGCCACACGGTCGAGCGACGGCCGGTGCATCGCCAGCAGGCGGCCGGCCTCGGCGTGGGCATGGTCGGTGAGACGGGCCTGCTCGGTGTCACGCAGCCGCTTCGTCTCCTCGGACAGCGCGTAGTTGTCGGCGCGCAGGGTGCGCGACTGGACGGAGTCGCCCATGCCCCACTCGAAGACCATCGAGCGTGCGACCTGGGTCACCTTCTCGAGATCGTTGGCGGCGCCGTTCGTGACGCGGCCGAAGACGAGCTCCTCGGCAGCGCGGCCGGCGAGCGCGACCATCATGAAGTCGAGCAACTCCTCGCGGGTCTCGAGGTAGCGCTCCTCCTCGGGCAGGTGCAGCACGTAGCCGAGCGCCATGCCGCGGGCGATGATCGTCGCCTTCTCCGGCACGTTGCCGACGAGGTGCGACACGAGCGCGTGGCCTCCCTCGTGGTAGGCGAGGATCCGCTTCTCCTTGTCGGTGACGACGCGGCGCTGCTGCAGACCGGCGACGACCCGCTCGAGCGCGCTGTTGAAGTCCTCCATGGAGAGCTTCTTGTGGCCCTGGCGGCCGGCGCGGATCGCTGCCTCGTTGCAGATGTTCGCCAGGTCGGCACCGGTCAACCCGGCCGTCTGGCGGGCGATCGCCTCGAGCTCGACGCCGTCGGCGAGCGGCTTGCTCCGGGTGTGGACGGCCAGGATGTCGCGGCGGCCCTTCAGGTCGGGCGGCTGGATGAAGATCTGGCGGTCGAAGCGGCCCGGCCGGAGCAGCGCCGCGTCGAGATCCTGGAGGCGGTTCGACGCGCCCATCACGACCACCTGGTCGCTCGGACCGAACCCGTCGAGCTCGACGAGCAGCTGGTTCAGGGTCTGATCCTGCTCGCGGTTGAAGCCGTGGCCGCTCCGTGCCTGCCCGACGGCGTCGAGCTCGTCGATGAAGACGATCGAGGGGGCGTTCGCACGCGCTTCGTCGAAGAGCTTGCGGATGCGGGCCGCACCGAGGCCGGCGAACATCTCGACGAATGCCGAGGCGCTCTGCGCGTAGAAGCGCGCGCCCGACGCGTTCGCGACCGCCTTGGCGGCAAGCGTCTTGCCCGTGCCGGGAGGGCCGTGGAAGAGGATGCCTTTCGGAACCCGCGCGCCCAGCGCTTCGAACTTTTGCGGGTCGCGCAGGAAGTCGACGATCTCGGCCAGCTCCGCCTTCGCCTCGTCGAGTCCGGCCACGTCGTCCCAGGTGACCGAGGACGACGAGCCGGGCGTGATCTCCATCGGCTTGACGCGCGGCATCATCTTCACCGTCTTCCAGAGCAGTCCGAGGATCGCGACGGTGACGATGAAGAAGAGCACCGGCAGCCAGGTCAGAACCAGGCTTTGGGTCGTGCCGGCGAAGCTCCCGAGGATCACATCTGGCTCATCGGCACGACCAACGCCCGCCTAAAGCCCTCCCCCTCAAACGTGTCCCGCCGGATTCACGCCGCTGTCTGTGACCCGTCGAGCGCCTCAGGCGACGGGGTCGAGGCGGTCGTTCGGGCGATAGTGGCGGCCGGCTTTGGCCGTGGGCTTGCCGTCGGTCATGACGATGTCCGCGGTGAAGTCGTTCGAGCCACGGATCAGGGACGAGCCGACTCCGTAGGCGTCGACGGGGACGCCGTGCGTCTCGAAGTCGCGGATCTTGTCGACCGTGAACCCGCCGGACACCACGATCTTCACCTGCTCGAACCCGGCCGCGTCCAGCGCCGCACGCACCTTCCACACCAGCTGCGGGTTCACGCCGGTCGGCCGGAAGTCGCCGAGCTCCTCCCACAGCGAGCGGTCGACAAGAGCTTCGGAGGTGTCGAGCCGGACGCCCCACAGCCTCGGCCCGAGTGCGCGGGCGACCTCGAGGGCGGTTCGCACCGAGTCGTTCTCGAAGTCGACGAGCACCGTCACGTTCATGTCCGCCGGCGCCCAGGCGGCAAACCGCTCCGCCGCCAGCACGGTGTCGCCGTCGTAGGCCGCGATCAGCGCGTGCGGCACCGTGCCGAGCGCGCGGCCGCCCCACCACGACGCCTGCTCATCGGTCGTCACCCCGACGGGCCGCCCGACGACCTCGCCCGCGACAAAGGCCGCGTAGCCGTCACCGGTCTGCACGCGGTGGTGATCGTGCCGCGCAGCCATGAAGATCAGCGGCTTCCCGTTCGCCGCCTCCAGCACGTCGACCGTGTTGGTCGTGATCAGCGTCCGCCGCGCGAGCGTGCCCAGGTAGGCCGTCTCGAGATGCGCGAACGCGGTGTAGTCGCCCTCGATCGTCAGCACCGTCTCGTAGGGCGCGATCCGGTCTCCGTCGTAGAGCGCCCGCACGGTGAGCCCGTCCCAGCCGTCGGCGCACAGCTTGAGGATCGCGATCGCCTCGTCGACACCGCCGAGATAGCTGTCCTTTTTCTGGAACACCTGCAGCACCACCCGCGGTCGCCGCCCGTCCTGTAAGAGCGCCGCGCGCGCGTGGTTGAAGTACGCGTCGGTGTACCAGCCGGCCCGCATCTTCTCGACCGGAAGGTCGAAGACGTCTGGCTCGAGACGCTTACGCGCCGGCGGCGGCATGCTCGAGCTCCAGGCACGAGCGCAGCGCGATCTCGGCGACCTCGAGCTGCCACTCGTTCGGCTCGGCGGTCGCGAACCGGTGCTGGAGCTCGTGGCCGGGCCGGGCGAGAGCCCGGGACAGCGCGTGCTCGGGGTGACGCGTCATCCAGCCGAACAGCTCGGTGGAGGCCGCGACCGCGCCAAGTGCGCCGGCCGTCTTCGCAGCCTTCAAATTCGGCTCCGGAACGCGCCTTGTGACCACGTTCGCCACGGCGGTCGTTACGAGCAATGGCCCGAGCAGATGCGAACCGCAGCGCTCGTGCTCTTTCGGACGCGCCTCACCGTGCTCGTAGCCACCGATCGTGATGTGCTCGGCGCCGTGGTAGGCGGCCAGTTCGCCGCCGCGCAGCGCCAGCACAGCGGGCGCGACGGACAGCAGCGCCCCGATCAGCTCCTGCGAGGCGGCTCCGAGCTTCGACCGCCGGATCGCGTTCCCGGCGACGACGCTGCCGAGCATTGCCCCGAGCACGCGTGGGCGCTCGAAGGGCAGCTTCGCCTCGGGCAGGGCCCGCTTCACCTGCGGGAGCAACGAGAGGGCCTCCGCAAGCCTGGCGGGGCCTCGCAACAGCGGATTGCTGATCCGGGTCGCCTGCAAGCCCTTGCGGCGAGCGACGACCTTCACCTCGCCGTCGGCGGTGCGGATCGCGCAAGCCCAGGCCGTCGGCCCGTGCACCAGCACACCGTTGCCGAGCGCCATTCCACCGAGCCGGATCGTTCCCGTCACGGCCTTGAGAGTAGCCGGAGAGCGGCCTGCAGCCGCGCGGCGGCAGGGCCGCCGCGACCATCGCCGATCGTCGCTCCATCGACCCCGACGATCGGGACGACCTCGCGGATCGAAGACGTCTCGAAGGCCTCCTCGGCCGCGATCAGCTCGGCGGTGGGGTACGCGCCCTCCTCGACCTCGTAGGCCAGGTCGCGGGCGAGCTCCCGCACCGCCTCGCGCGTGACGCCGGGCAGGACACCGGCACCCGTCGCCGGCGTGAACAGCACGTCTCCGACCCGCCACCAGACATTCGCCGTCGCCGCTTCGAGCACGCGCCCGCCGACGGTGAAGACGACGTCGTCGGCCCCGGCTGCCGCCGCCGCACGCCGGGCCGCGAACGCGAACGCGTAGCTCGTCGACTTGACCCCCGCCAGCAGCTCGGAAGGGCTTCCGACCTCGACGGTCTGCAGCACGAGCCCCCGCTGCCGCGCCTCCTCCAGGTCGCCGGGGAACGCTGCGGCGGTCGCGACCACGGCGTGCTCCGTGCGGTAGAGCCGGAGCACGCAGTCGGGCACGGCCTCCGCGACGAGGAGGGCGAGCTCGCCGGCGCCGTCGACGGACGGCAGGCCGAGCTTTTGCGCCGAAAAGCGGAGGCGCTCGACATGCGGGCCGAGCCGGAACGGGCGGCCGCCGTAGATCGGCAGCGTTTCGAACGCCGCGCTGCCTCGCAGCAGCGCTTCGTCGTCGGCCGCGAACAGCGGGACCTCCGGATCGACCAGTCCGCGTCCGAGAACCGCGGCCGCCAGCAGCGTCACGCGCGCACCAGTCCGCCGACGGCCGCGAGCAGCGGTCTGGCCTTGACCCATGACTCCTCGATCTCGGCCTCGGGCTCCGAATCCCAGACGATGCCGCCGCCTACCCACAGGTGGATCCGGCCGGCGGCGATGGCGAAGGTGCGAATCGTGAGGGCGAGCTCGAAATCGCCGTTCGGCCACACGGTTCCCAGCGCACCCATCGACGCGCCCCGCCCGACGGGCTCGATCCGCGCGATGTGGTCGATTGCCGAGACCTTGGGCGCGCCGGTGATCGAGCCGCCCGGATGGAGCGCGGCAAGAATCTCCGCGAGACCGGCATCGAGTCGAAGTTGTCCCTCGACGAGCGAGACAAGATGCGTGACCCCGGCCAGCTCGCGCTGCGCCATCAGCTCGGGCCAGCGCACGGTCCCCGGGAGGCACACCCGGGAGAGATCGTTCCGCTCGAGATCGACGATCATCACGTGCTCGGCGGCGTCCTTCACGTCGTCCACGTCCTCGCCGGCCGGCCGCGTGCCCTTGATCGGCATCGTCACGAGCCGGTCGCCGCGACGGGCGAGGAAGAGCTCGGGCGACGCCGAGACGATCGTCCAGCCGTCGCCGCAGAACGGGCGCGGGTGCAGCGGCCGCAGGGGCGCCAGCAGAGCCTCGAGCGCCGCCGGGTCACCCCCGCACGGCGCCGCCAGGTGCTGCACGAGGTTGACCTGGTAGACGTCGCCGCGCGCGATCGCGGCGCGGACCGCGTCGACACCGGCCGCGTACTCATCCGCGGCCCAGGTCTGCTGCCATTCGCCGATCCGAAACGGCCCGCTCGGCGCGGGCGACGGCTCCCATTCGGGCCGCACTCGGCAAGCCGCGAGCGGGAGCGGACACGGTTCGGGCGGCGCGGCGCCCTGCTCGCGTCGGAGCGCCTGCGACAGGCCGTAGCCGAGGTAGAGGTCCGCGACGAAGCCAGGGCGGAGGTGTTCGGCCAGAAAGGCCTCGACCGCCTCGAAGGCACCGTCCGGCTCGTGCAGCTCCAGCAGCAACGCTGCGTCCCTATCCACAAACGGTACGCGCGGCGTGCTGCAGCCAGCGCACTCCGAGCTCGAGATCCGAGATGGGCACGCGCTCGTCGGCCGAGTGGACGAGGCGCGCGGCGACTTCGGGGTCCATGGTGCGCGCCGGAAAGAACCCGTAGGCGACGGTGCCGAACGCCTCGCGGAGCCAGTGCGAGTCGGTGAAGCCCGCAACGCACATCGGGGCGACCCTCGCCCCCGGCTCCTCGGCGGCGATGAACGAGTCGGCGGCGGCCCACAGCGGGCCGTCGCCGCGAGAGCGTGTGCCGCCTTGCGCCGGCTCGCTGCCGACCAGGTCGTAGTCGCCCGGCCCGAGCAGGTCGCGGATCGCGCGCTCGGCCTCGGCGGGGGTCTGGCCGGGGAGCAGGCGGCAGTCGATCTCGACCGTGCAGAGCGCGGGGACGACGTTGCGCTTGTCGGATGCGTGCACCATCGTCGGTGCCACGGTCGCGGCAAGCAACGGCTCCAGGAGCTCCCCTGCCAGCGGATCGACCGCCCGCGCGGCCTCGAGGGCTTCGCCCGCGCCGGGCACGGTCCCTAGAACGGCTGCCAGGAAGCCTTCCGTCTCGGGAATCAGCCGCGGCTCGGGGCTGAAGCGGGCGAGCCGCTCGATGTAGGCGGCCGCCTTGACGAGCGCGTTGTCGGCGATGCCCGGCATCGACGCATGGCCGCTGCGCCCGTGGACGCGAAGCTCGAACGGCGACGTCATCTTCTCGGCGACCGAACACAGGTACAACACCCGGCCGCCGAGCTCGACCCGGTCGCCGGCGCCCTCGTTGACCGAGTAGTCCACCCGCACGGCCTCCGGGTGCGCGTCGCACAGCCACTCGAGCCCGAAGCCGTTGCCGACCTCCTCGTCGGCGACCGCCATGAAGACCACGTCGCCCCGGCCGCTCCACCCGTCGCGCGCCAGGCCGGCCAGGGCGACCGCGCTCGCGGCGACCTGGCCTTTCATGTCCAGCGCGCCCCGGCCCCACACCTCGCCGTCGACGAGGTCGCCGGAGAACGGCCCGTGCTGCCACTCCGAGGGATCGGCGAGCACGACGTCGGTGTGCGAGAGCAGCGCCAGCGACGGGCCGTCGCCGGACCCGCGGAGGCGCGCCACGAGGTTCGCGCGCCCGGGCTCCCTGGCATACAGCTCGCATTCGACGCCTGCCGGCTCGAGATAGGAGCGCAGCAGCTCGGCAGCCTGCGTCTCGTTGCCGGGCGGATTGGTGGTGTCGAGCCTGATCAGCTCCTGCAGAAGCGCAGCGACGTCGCTCACTTGCGCCGGCCCAGCACGAGCAGATAGCGGCGCGGCGCGCGGATGCCGCCCTCGGGCGTGCGGTAGCTCTCGTAGAGCTCCACGAGCGCCCGATGGAACTCCTGGGCGTCCTCCTCGCTCAGCCGCCCGAGGAGTGAGATGACCGGTGGAGCGGACTGCGAGAACACCTCCCAGAGCTCTTCGCCGTCGTCGGCCTCGAGCCAGAGGGTCCCGTCCTCGAACTCGAGCTCGAAGTCCTCGCCGAGCATGTCCTCGACGTGATCCTCCCGGCCCCACTCGTAGACCTCGCGCCCCTCGATCGGCACCTCCGTGAAGCGCCGGTACAGGTCGCCGAGCTTCGGGTTGGGCTTCCAGGCGGTGAACCCGACCCGGCCGCCCGGCCTGATGACCCGGGCCAGCTCGGCCGCGACGTTGGCGTGGTCGGCGCTGAAGATGAAGCCGAAGTGGGATGAGACGACGTCGATCGAGCCGTCCTCGCACGGCAGGTACTCGGGATCGCCGAGCTCAAAGCGCACGTCGACTCCGGCCTGCGCGGCGGCCTCGCGTGCCTTCTCGAGCATCGGCTCCGCCGCGTCGATCCCAATCACGTCCGCCCCCGCCAATGCGGCTCTGATCGCGACGGCGCCGAAGCCCGTCACGAGGTCGAGCACCCGTTCGCCGGAGCCGACGGCGAGCTTCGCGATCAGCTCATCTCGGACCGGGGAGAACCGGGCGGCCAGGCGCTCATACGTGCCATTGCCTTGGATCTCGCTCAAACGACGGCGCCCGCTTCCAGCACAACGGCTGTCAGCATACTTCTCGGTCGTGGGCGACCTCTTCAGCGAGGCCGCGGGCCGCCGTCTCGACGCGTCCGCGCCGCTCGCGCAACGGCTGCGGCCGGCGTCACTCGACGACTTCGTCGGCCAGGAGCACGTCGTCGGGTCGGGGCGCGGGCTGCGCAGCGCGATCCAGGAGGACCGGGTCCCGTCGATGATCCTGTTCGGCCCGCCGGGCTCCGGAAAGACGACTCTCGCGCGGATCGTGGCGCACTCGACGGGCGCCGCGTTCGAAGAGCTGTCGGCCGTCTCGGCGACGGTCGCGCAGGTGAGGGAGGTGCTCGCCAAGGCGCGGGAGCGCCTGGGCGCGAGCGGGCAGCGGACAATCCTGTTCCTCGACGAGATCCACCGGTTCAACAAGGCCCAGCAGGACGCACTGCTGCCGGGTGTCGAGGACGGCCTGCTGACCCTGATCGGCGCGACGACCGAGAACCCGTACTACGAAGTCAACTCGGCGCTTCTCTCGCGGGCGCAGGTCTACGAGCTCGAATCGCACTCGGACGAGCAGCTCGTCACGGTGGTGCAGCGCGGCGCGGCAGCGCTCGACGTCGAGGTGAGCACAGAGGTCGCCGCGTTGATCGCGCAGCGCGCAGGCGGCGACGCCCGGAATGCGCTCAACATCCTCGAGCTCTCGGTCGCAACGGCACTCGCGGACGGGGGCGTCGTCGAGACGCGGCATGTCGACGACGCCGCACGCAAGCGGCCCCTGCTCTACGACAAGGGCGGCGACGCGCACCACGACTTCATCTCGGCGTGGATCAAATCGACCCGCGCGAGCGACGTGCAGGCGTCGGTGTACTACCTCGCGGCAATGCTCGAGGGTGGCGAGGACGCCCGCTTCATCGCGCGCCGCATGATCGTGCTCGCCTCCGAGGACATCGGCAACGCCGACCCCCAGGCGCTGCTGATCGCGGTCGCTGCGGCCCAGGCAGTCGAGCATGTCGGCCTACCCGAGGCGCGGCTGAACCTCGCCCAGGCCGCCGTCTATCTGGCGCGTGCGCCGAAGTCGAATGCGTCGTATGTCGCGATCGGACGAGCCCTGCAGGACGTGCGCGAGCGGGGCCACCTGCGGCCTCCCGATGCGCTGCGTTCGGCGACGCATCCGGGCTCGCGCGCGCTGGGGCGCGGCCAGGGCTACCTGTATCCCCACGACGATCCGGCGGGCTTCGCGTTCGACTGCCTGCCCGACGAGCTGCGCGGCCGCGTCTACTTCGAGCCGTCCGGCCACGGCGACGAGCATGTGGTTGAGCGCTCAGCGGACGCCGAGAAGCAGTAGGCGCTAGAGAATCCGCTTGCCGAGCGCGCTTGCGACGAGCTCGACGGCCAGCTTGCCGGTCTCGTTCTCGCGATCGAGGATCGGATTGACCTCGACCACGTCGAGGGAGCTCATCAGCTCCGACTCGGCAACGAGCTCCAGCGCCAAGTGCATCTCGCGGTACGACAGGCCGCCGCGCACGGGCGTGCCGACGCCGGGTGCGAACATGGGATCGACGGCGTCGAGGTCGAGGCTGACGTGCACGAACGCAGCGCCGCGCAAGAAGTCGAGCGCATGTCCGAGCACGCTTTCCATGCCGCCACGGTCGATGTCGGCGATCGTGAACACCTCGACGCCGAGTTCCTTGATCAGGTTCTTCTCGCCGCGGTCGAGCGAGCGGATCCCGACCAGCGCGGCGCGCTCGATCGACGGCGTCGGGTACGTCCCCGTGCGGAAGGCGTCGCCCGCGTGCCCGAGCGCAGCGGCGAGCGGCATGCCGTGCACGTTGCCACTCGGCGAGGTGTCGGGACGGTTCAGATCGCCGTGCGCGTCGATCCAGAGAGCGGCGCCCGGCCCGTGCACTGCGGCCATCCCGCCGAGCGTTCCCATCGCGATCGAGTGGTCGCCGCCGAGAACGAGCGGCAGTGACCCTTGCCGGGTCGCATCGCCGACGAGCCGCGCGAGGCTCTCGCACACCTCCAGGATCGGCGCCAGGTAGTGCGCGTGCGGATCGCCGGCCGATGTGGCCTCCGGCACCGGCACCGGGACGTCGCCGAGGTCGACCACCTCGCGGCCGAGCTCGCGGATCCGAGCCTCGAGCTCGGCGTACCGGATGGCCGAGGGCCCCATGTCGACGCCACGACGACCGGCGCCGAGGTCGAGACCCGCGCCGATGATCGCGATCGGACGCGCGGACCCGGCAATGTGGGAGACGGTGGCCACGGGCCGAGGATACGCCCCTCGAGTCCTAGCTTGCGAGGACGGTCCGAGCGGCCGTCTCGGTCGCACCAAGACGCATGACGGCGGCGAACGCAGCGGCCGGAACGGGGCGACTGAAGTGGAAGCCCTGCGCAAAGTCGCACTCGAAGCTCGCGACCGCCTCCAGGGCCTGCTGGTCCTCGATGCCTTCGGCGACCACCTGCAGCCCGAGTGCGTGAGCGAGCTCGATCGTCGAGCGGACGATCGCGGTGCTGCGGGGATCCGAGTTGATGCTGGCTACGAACGACCGGTCGAGCTTGAGTTCGTCGACGGGAAGGTCTCGCAGGTAGGCGAGGGCGCAGTACCCGGTGCCGTAGTCGTCGATCGCGATTCGACACCCGAGCATGCGCAGGGCCTCGAGCACCGACCGCGCGCGCTGTGGGTCGAACATGATGACGCTTTCCGTGATCTCGAGCTCCAGCACGTCGGCCGGGACGGAATGCTCGTCGAGCAGTGCCCCGATCCGGTCTGCGAGCGAGTCGTCGAGGAGATCCGACGCCGACAGGTTGACGGCGACGCTGATGTCGAGCCCGGCCCTTCTCCAGGTCGCAACCTGTTGTACGGCCGCTTCGAGCACCTCGCGTGTGACGGCGTGCATCAGCCCGACCTGCTCGACGATCGGCAGGAATGCGTCCGGGTAGAGCAGCCCGCGGGTGGGGTGCTGCCAGCGCACGAGCGCCTCCGCGCCGAAGATCGCCCCCGAGGCCACGTCGATCTTCGGCTGGTAGTGCAGCACGAACTCGTGGCGATCGAGGGCGGTGCTGAGATCCTGGATCGTCTCGAGCCGGATGCGGTTGGCCTCGTCGAGTTGCGGGTCGTAGCGTTCCGCTCGCGAGTGAGCATCCTTGGCGGCGTACATCGCGACATCGGCGCGGCGAAGCAGATCGACGATGCCGAGCGCTACGTCGTTGCGTTCGGCGACGCCCGCGCTCGCGCTGACGAGCAGCCGCGCGCCGTCGATGGTGAAGGGCTCCGTGATCCGGTCCAGGATTCCGACGGCGATCTGGCGGCTTTCGTCGGTCGGGGCGAGCGCAAGCAGGAGGGCGAACTCATCACCACCCAGTCGCGCGAGCAGGTCGTCGTTCCCGACACAGGCAGCGAGGCGCCGTGCGATTTCCCGGAGCAGCTCGTCGCCCGCGGGATGACCGAAGCTGTCGTTGATCTCCTTGAAGTTGTCGAGATCGATCAGGATCAGCGCGATCCGATCGCCGGCGGCTGCGGACTCGAGACTCTCTTCACCATGGTCGAAGAGCGAGCGTCTGTTCCCGAGGCCCGTGAGCTCGTCGGTGACGGCCTGGCGACGGGCATCGGAGAGGCGCTGCACCTGCCGGAAGCTCACGAACGTCCTGGCCGTGGCGAGCAGCAGTGTGAACGTCGCCAGCGACATCACGCCCGGGTGCGCGCGAAACGAGAAGGTCGCGAGAATCCCGAGTGCTGCAATCGTCGCCAGCATCGGAATCGCCAGCAGCGTCCTCGAAGGTGCACTGCTGATCCCTGCAGGCCGCTGCGGCGACCAGAGCGCCCGAGCGATGCAGGTGACTCCCGTCATCCACCCGAGAGTCAGCCAGGCACTCACGGAGTAGATCCCCGCGTCCACCCGAATCGCGTACGTCACGTCGGCCGCGCAGAAGATCGCCATACCCGCGGCGAGCCACACCCAGATCGAGCCGCCTCGGACTCCTCGGATCGTGAGCAGTCCGCCGATCATCGCCACGAGGACCAGATCCCCGACTGTGTAGGCCCCGCCGACGAGCCCGGCAGCGGAGAACACCCGCGCACCCGAACCGAGAAAGCTCAGGCCCGCGGCGAGCGCGGTCGCGGCGCCGGCGGCGCCGATTGCTCCGTCCAGCCACAGGGCCCTCGGAAAGGAGCCGTGCTCGCGGCGCGCCAGCCAGACGACGGCGGCGGTGACGGACACGTAGAACCCGAAATAGGCGATGTCCGACGGAGCCGGGACGGGCGGATGGGCCTGATACTGCGTCCACGCCGAATAGATCACGTTGCCGGCGGCCTGGGAAAGCAGCGCGAGGCCGAGCCAGACCGCCGGACCCCGGCGTGACCGCCGGCGGAAGGCGTAGCCGAAGCAGGCCAGCGTCGGGACGAGCAGCGCACCGTTCCCGATCACGATGAACATGGTCTTGTGGAACTGCGCGCCGAAGAGCACCGGCAACCAGATGAGCGCCACGAGGTTCGCGACCAGCAAGGCCGTGGCCGGCATCGGCTTGCGCCGGATCATTCGCCATGCGCTCGCAAAACCGCCGGGCAGGGGTGAACCTTGGCCGGGACTCGATCTCAGTCCGAGAAAGTCAGGACGCGACACGCTTTTACGGGTGTCGGCAGAAACGGAGCCTGCCGCGATCCGCGCTAACTACTCATCGCCACTCCCCCAAAGCGCGCGAAAGGGGGGCCGGGAGCGCGTCTGTCTGTGTGCGAAAGACCTGCCGCCGGCTCGAGCAAAAGCCGGCCAGATGGTGCAACCTCGGTTATGGCGAGAGCCGGACTTGAACCGGCGACACCACGGTTTTCAGCCGTGTGCTCTACCAACTGAGCTACCTCGCCCTGTGCCGCCTCGCGGCGCGGGACAGTCTAGCCGGGCGGAAAAGGCGGCGTCTCGACCGCCGTTACGGCGACGGCCGCCGGGCGAGCAGTGAGATGCCGTCGCCGGCTGAGAAGTGGGCGAGTTGCGAAAAGCCACGGCGGCCGAGTTCAGCACCGACGCGGGCAAACGGAACGTAGATCGGTGTCTGCGGCCCGCGCGTGTACGCAATCGCGATCGTTCCTGCCGGCGCCGTGACCCGGACGAGCTCGTCGAAGAACGGGATCATGTTGACGAGGGTGACCAGGTCGAAGCTTTCGTCGGGAAACGGGAGCGCCGACGCGTCCGCGACGTCGTAGCGCTGGCGGTCCGAGGTCGCGCGCTGCCGGGCCTCGGCGATCATTCCCGCCGAGAGGTCGACACCCACGATCTCCGCCTCCGGCCAGCGCCCGGCCGCGAGTCGCGCTCCACCACCGGTTCCGGTTCCGACGTCGAGGATGCGCGCCGGCGGGGGCTCGACGGCCTCGAGCGCCGCCGCGAGGGGCGACAGGTAGCGCTCCGTGACCCGCAGCGTGTCCCACGTCGGTGCAAGCCGGTCGAAGTTCCGGGTCAGCGGCCGGCGGAACGTGCGCCAGAGGAAGGGGTAACGGACGACCGCGTCGGTCACGAGGCGGGCGAACCGTTGCCCGAAGGTCACGCGCGCACGATGCGCAACTGGTCGCCGACGGCGACGCCCGTGAGCCGGGCTGCGCTGCCGCGGCTGATCGCGAGGGTTGCGAGACCGTACGAGTCCTCGTAAAGGATCAGCTCGCCGGCGGCCGCGTCGGCGAACGTTCCGGCCACGACGGCGTAGTAGCGGTCGAGCACCAGCCGTACCTCGACTCGGTCGCCGTCGGCGAGCCCGATCGCGTCGAGGTGCTCCCGCCGCATGTTCAGCGCAACGTTGCCGAACCGGTCAACAGCGAGCACGGTCGCCGACAGCTGGGAGGTTCCGACGTCCGGCTCCGGCACGGAGACGCGTACGAGGGTCGAGCCGTCGATCTCGGGGCCGAGGTCGGCAACCGGTACGCCGTTCGCGAGATGCGCGGCCGCAGGCGCAAAGACGTCGCGGGCATGAAATGTCCGCGAGACCTCCTTCAGCCGGTACGCCGGGTTGGTGATCTCGTGCGCGGCGTCAAGGCCGGCATCGTCCGCCGCCAACATGACGAGGCCGTTGTCGGGACCGACGAAGACGCGGCCGTCGATCGTGCGGATCGCAATCGCCCGGCGGTTCCCGCCGACGTCCGGGTCGACGACTGCGAGGTGAACTCCAACCGGCGTGAACGGAAGTGAGTGCCGCAACACGAGTGCGCCCTGCAGCACGTCCTGCGCGGCGATGCCGTGGGTGAGGTCGAGCACGCGGGCGTCGGGGGCGATCCTGGCGATGACCCCGTGGCACGTTCCGACGAAATCGTCTTGCAGGCCGAAATCGGTGAGGAAGGTGATGAATGCCAAGTCGTTCGCGCCGCCTCTCAGGTTTCTATAGCAAGCCGCGCACTGCGGCGACCAGACCGTCGAGGTCGTGGGTGGCCGCTTCGGCGCGAACCGTGAGTCCCACGGACCCCGCAACGCTGCTCGTCTCAGGCCCGATCGTCACGGCCGGCGCGTTCCCGCCGATCGCGGCATACGCGCGCGCAGCGGAGCCCGACGCCAGGACGACGACGTCCCCCGCCGGCGGCGTCGGCGAGAGCAGCCGCGTGCGGTAGAGCGGAACGAAATCGGCCCCGAGCTCGTCGATCGGCCCGCGGCGCGCTCCCTCGGCCGCTGCGAACAGCACCCGGCCCGCAGGGCGCGGGAACTCCCGCAGCAGGCCGTCCTGAGACGACTCGCGCGCGACGAACGCCGGCTCCATGCCATGCGCGCGCAGCGTCTCCGCCGTCCCGGGGCCGACCGCCGCGACGCGAGGCACGTTCACCGCGCGCCGCGCGATCTCGTCAGCGCCGTTCGGGCTCGTCACGACCAGCCAGTCGTAGCCCGCGCAGTCGACGGGCTCGTCCGACGTTCGCTCGATCTCGATCAGCGGGCACTCGACGACGTCGACGCCCAACGCCTCGAGCCGGCCGACGAGCGGCCCGGCCTGAGCCCGAGGCCGCGTGACGATCACCCGCACCCCGGCCACCCGCGCGTCTGGCCCCCAACACCCCCCGGGGGGGCTGCGAAGACCCCCTTCGGGAACGCTACCCGGCAACTACGCACGTGTCTGTGCCGGTTCCGTGCCAACTTCGTCATGGCCGGCCGCCCGTTGCGCCGAACCGCTGCGCGAGCTCGACCGGGTCGTCGCCGCTGTCGCTCTCGACCCAGCTCCCGTCCTCGGCGGCGATCAAGGCGCGCAGCCGTGTGCCGTTGTGATGGGCCGCGACGGGCGCGAGACAGCCGGCGCCGATCACCGCGACGCAGGCGCGCTCGGGCTCGACCCGGCGCCGCGTCGCGGCGTGGTCGGCCGCGGCGACGAGCTCCTCCTCGCCCGCGCGGACCTGAAGTGCAAGCGCGCCCTGCGCCGCCTCCGGGAGCAAGTCGTCGGGATCGAAGCGCAAGCCGATCTCGTGCTCGAGGCCGAGCCGGTCGAGACCGCACGCCGCAAGGACGATCGCGTCGAGCCCGCGCTCGCGCAGCTTCCGCAGCCGTGTCTCGACGTTGCCGCGCATCGGCTCGATCTGCAGGGACGGCTCGAGCGCGAGCAGCTGTGCCTTCCGTCGCGCCGACGCCGTCCCGATGCGCATCCCAGGCCGGATCGGAAACCGCGCCGATCAGCGCGTCACGCGGGTCGTCGCGCTCCAGATAGGCGCCGACGACCAGGCCGTCTGTGTCGGTGGAGGTCATGTCCTTCGCGGAGTGCACCGCGACGTCGATCCGGCCGGCGAGCAGCGCCTCCTCGATCTCCTTGACGAAGACGCCGCGCGCACCGATCTCGCCGAACGGCCGCTGACGATCGCGGTCCCCGGCGGTGGTGATCGGGACAAAAGCCACTTCGACGCCAGGACGGCGCAGCCGCGCGGCCGCCTGCTCGGCCTGCGTCAGCGCGAGCCTAGAGCCGCGCGACCCGATGCGTACGAGCACAGGGCGACCCTCCCCCGCCACGACTCGGTCCGCAGGCAGGAGCCGGCTTGCGGACACGCAGGAAGAGCGACGGCGCCACCACCGGCAGCGGCCGGAGCAGCGGCTCAGGGCAGGCCTCCCGTCGTCACAGCTCCTCCTCGAGGCCGAACAGATGGCGCACGGCCTCGGCGTACGCGACGCCGTCCGCGGTGACAGCCGCCTCCTTCATCCGCACGGTCGGCAGGTGGAGGAGCTTGTTGAGCATCCGCGTCGTAATCGAGTCGAGCTCGAGACGCTCGTGCTCCGAGAGCCGAGCCGCCGACCGGGCGAGCTCCGCCTGGCGAATCTCCTCGGCACGCGCCCGCAGCGATGCGATCGCGGGCACCACGTCGAGAGAGGCCTGCCACTGACGGAACCGCACGCCTTCCTCGCCGACGAGCTGCTCGGCGCGCTCGGCCTCGGCGCGCCGGCCGGCGAGCGTCTCGGCAACGACGGCTTCGAGGTCGTCGATGTCGTAGAGGAAGCACCCGTCGAGCGAGCCGATCGCGGGGTCGAGATCCCTCGGCACCGCGATGTCGATGAAGAACAGCGGCCGGCCGCGCCGCGCAGGCACGTCCTCCGCCCGGAGGACGTGTTCGGCCGAGCTCGTCGACGAGACGACGACGTCGATCTCGGAGAGATGCGCAGGCACGTCGGAGATGGCGATCGCCGAGCCGCCGAAGCGGTCGGCCAGCTGTCGCCCGGTCTCGAGCGTGCGGTTCGCGACGTACGCGATCCGGGCGCCGCGCGACGCGAGGTTGCCGGCCGCCAGCTCGCCGATCCGGCCCGCCCCGATGAGCATCACGCGCCGCCCGTCGAGGTCGCCGAACACCTGCGCCGCCAGAGCCGCGGCAGCCGAGCTGACCGAGGCCGGGCTCTCGCCGATCGCGGTCTCCGTCCGCACGCGCTTGCCGACCGCCAGAGCCTGGCGGAACACCCGGTCGAGCAGCGGGCCAGGCGACACCGACCTCGAACGCGGCGCGCACCTGGCCGAGGATCTCCCCCTCCCCGGGAACGAGCGAGTCGAGTCCAGCGGCGACCCGGAACAGATGCAGCGCCGCCGCCTCGTCGTGCAGGCGATAGAGAACGCCGTCGAGCGAGACGCCGGCGAGCTCCTCGAGCATCGCCGACGACGCGCTCGTCGTCACCGTCCGGCGAGGTACAGCTCGGTCCGGTTGCAGGTCGAGAGGCACACGGCGTCGCCGGCCTCACGGGCCAGCGCGGCCGCCGCCGTGATGTCGAGCGTGACGCGCTCGCGCAGCGCGACGGGCGCGACGTGGTGCGACAGCCCGACGAGCGAGAGCCTCATGCGAAGTGGCTCCGCGCGAGGGCCAGCCGCGCAACCGCGACGAGCACGAAGCCGCCGAGTGCGAGGTACGCGGCGCGCCGGCCCGACGGCCTCGTCGCGACGAACGAGCCGTAGACGAGCCACGTGCCGAGCGCCAACACATCGAGCGCGTCGAGCCCGTCACCCTCCTGGCGCAAGCGGACGATCCCGGCCGCGAGACCGAGTGTGAGCAGCGGCAGCGACACCGACGATCGTGCGCCGCGAAAGCCGCTCGAGCGACGTGAGCGGCGGCAGGCGGAGGCGCAGGATGTCGGCCGCGCGAAGCTTCAGCCGCCGCTCCTCCCACAGGTAGAGCGCCGCCAGCGCTGCGGCGAGCGTGAAGCCGGCGAACGCCGCAAGCACGAAGCCGACGTGCAGCACGAGGAAGAGGTTGCCGTAGTGCGGTTTGCTCCCCGCCGTCGTGCCGCCCGCGATCCCCGGCGACCACGAACAGCGCGACGGCGACCGGCATCACGCCGAGGCCCGAGCAGCCGGAACCGGGGCCGGCAGCCCCAGATCAGATAGGCGCCGACCACGAACCAGACGAACAGGTTGAGCGAGCCCGCCCAGCTCGACCACGGAAACCCGTCGGTCCGGGCCGCCTGCACGGCGAGCAGCGCCGTCTGCGCGAGCCAGCCGAGCCGCACACCCCACGTGGCGGCCCTCGACGTGCGCACGGACGCGTACGCGAGCGCCGCCTCGCCGTACCCGAGGAGCGCAGGCCAGAAGAGCGCTTCAACCATGGTGCTGCTCAGTCACGCGCGCGCGCCTTCTCGACCAGGTCGCCGAGCTCGCGCTGCAAGCGCTGCAGCTTCGTCCCGATGATCGCGATCCAGGCCAGCACGGCGACGAAGACGACCAGGTACGCCGCGGCGACGTACTGCCACTCGGAGGGCGGGCCCTGAGGCGGAGGCGTCACGCGAGCAGCTCCCGCAGCTCCTTGAGGTGCGCGTCGACGCGCTTGCCCGCCAGCTCGACGTCGGTACAGCGTCGCGAAGAGCGCGAGCATCGCCGCCCACGCGACACAGAACGTGAAGAACTGCGAGCCCGCCATCTGCGGGCCGTGCGACGTGAACACGACCGGGTGGATGAACTCCTTCGACAACCGGATCGCGAGGAACGAGACCGGGATCAGCACGACGCCGAAGAGCGCGTAGACGGCGCACAGGTTCTCGCGCTGCGGGCCCGGCTCGACCGAGTAGCGCAGCATGAAGTACGCGCAGTAGAAGAGGAACAGGACGAGGAACAGCACGAGCTCGTCCTCACCCCACGACCACCAGACGCCCCAGGACGCCGCGCGCCCAGATCGAGCCCGTGATCAGCGTCAGCGCGCCGAAGATGACGCCCTGATGGATGGCCGTGTAGCTCTCGAGATCGGCCTTCGGATCGCGCTTCCAGAGCACGCGCAGCGCCTTCCAGGCGCCCCAGCCGAAACAGGCATACGAGGTCAGCGCGATCGGGACGTGGAAGTAGAAGATCCGCTGCGAGAAGCCCTGGTCGCCGTCGGTCGGCGCGTAGAAGAAGATCAGCGCGATCGCCGCCGGATCAGGCCGACGCGCGAGCACGCGCCACGCTCGGCGACGCGGTCGGGGACGATCGCCCGGAGCACGGACCATCGTAGTCCCGGGCTCTCAGGTCTCGGCGATGACGTACTCGAACGACGCCCAGGCGAGCAGCGAGAACACCGCGTCGTACAGAACGCAGGAACCAGAAGATACCGCGCGCCGGCTCCCGCGCTCGCGCCGACACCGCCGACGATCACCGGGATCGCGAGAGGCAGGAAGAGCAGCGGCAGCAGCAGCTCGCGGGCGCGACCGGCGACGGCCATCGCCCCGAGCAGCGTCCCGACCGCGGCGATGCCGACGTCCGCGAGCGCCACGGCCGCCGACGGTCTGTCGCGCCGACACCGGAGAAGAACACCGCGAACGCCGGCAGCGCGACGACCTCGGCGCAGCGAGGAAGAGGAACACCGCCAGCGCCTTGCCGAGCCAGATCGCGCTGCGGTCGCACGGCGCCAGCACGAGCGCGTCGAAGAGGCTCTGCTCGCGCTCGGCCACGAACGCGCGCGTGAGCGCCAGGAGCGCGGTGAAGACGAGCGCGACCCACAGCAGCCCGAGCGCCGCGACGTTGCCCGCTGCCGTGCGGCAGCGCGAAATGGAAGATCGCGAGCGACGCGACGACGAAGAGCAGCATCGACGGCAGCGTCTCCTTCGGCGCGCAGCTCGAGCAGCAGATCCTTGCGCGCGAGCGCCGCGACGTCGCCGAAGTAGGTCACGCGAACGCCAGCCGGTCGGTGGCGAACCGCTCGACGCGCTGCGGCTCGTGCGTGGCGACGACGCAGGTGCGGCCGGTCTCGCCAGCAGCGCCGTCGAGCAGCTCGAGCCCGCCGGCGTCGAGCGCATTCGACGGCTCGTCGAGCACGAGCAGGCTCGGCGCGTGCAGGAGCACGCGGCAGAGGCCGAGGCGCTGCTGCATCCCGCGCGAGAAGGTCGAAACCCGCTCATGCCGGGCCTCCCAGAGTCCGAAGCGCTCGAGCAGCATCCCGATCTGCTCGGCCCGCTCGGGCACCCGGTACAGGCGCCCGAAGAGCGTCAGGTTCTCGAGCGGCGTCAGCTCGCGGTAGACGAGCGGCTCGTGGCCGAGGTAGCCGATCTGCCGTCGCTCCGGCAGCTGCAGCTCGCCGGCGCTCGGCGCGGCGAGGCCCGCCAGCACGCGCAGGAGCGTCGTCTTGCCGGAGCCGTTCGGGCCGGTGACGAGCAGGAAGCCGCCGGTCGCCACGTCGAAGTCGAGGTCCCGGAAAACGCGGCGGTCGCCGTAGCGCTTCGCGAGCTGCCGCGCGCGGATCACCGCGTCGCCCACGCGCGATAGACCTGGGCGGCTGCACGGTGGAAGCCCTCGGGCTGTCCGGCTGCCGCGAAGGTGTCGGCGATCTCCTCCATCTCGCCGATCCAGCGCCAGCCCTTCGCGTCGGCCGCATGCTCGGCCTGCGGCAGCCGCTCGAGCAGCTCCGGCGCCGAGTCGCCCCACTCCGCGAGCAGCGTGCTCCTCGACGCCGTCGGCGCGCGCAACGTCGCGGATCGCCAGGAGCATGGCGGCCGTGCCCTTCGACCATGCCGCGTACGCCATCTTCAGCGCAGACGCCGCACCGATGCCTCCCTCGACGATTCGCGCCTCGACGGTCGACCCGGTGAAGAGGGCCGCCACCGCGTCGGCGCCCTCTCCCGACAGGTAGAGCCGCGTCGTTCCCGGCCGGTGCGGTGGCGGGCCGACGATGCTGCCGTCGACGACCTGCCGTGGCGCGAGGCTGCGAACGGTGGCGGGTGAGATCGCGTTCGCGTCGACGAAGATGCCCTCGAAGCCCGCCGCCTCAGCAGCGACCGCCGGCGCGGCATGCGGCGGGACGATCGAGAGGACGACTTCCGCCTCGGCGAGCAGCGCCTCGATGGAACCGGCATCGCTGAGGTCGGCCTCCCTGGCGCGCCGCACGGTGGCATCGCTTCGGCCGGAGGACGCCCACAGCACGTCGTGGCCGTTCCCGCGCAGGGCGGCGCCGACCGCCGAGCCCATCTCACCCGGATGGAGGAGCCCGACGATCAATGCGATTCCTCAGACCACGTCCACGAGCACGAAGGCGAAGAACGCGACGGAGATGACGCCGTTCATCGTGAAGAACGCGGCGTCGAGCCGGCGCAGGTCGCCCGGGCGGACGAGCGAGTGCTCGTAGGCCAGCAGAACCGCCACCGAGAAGACGCCGAGCCAGTACGGGAGGCCGACCGGCAGCCCCGCGCCGGCGGCGATCAAGAGGGCGACGGTCAGCAGATGCAGCGCCCGCGCGCCCGTGAAGGTGCCGCGTTCGCCGAAGCGGACCGCCCATGAATGCAGGCCCTGCTTGCGGTCGACCTCGACGTCGAACAGTGCATAGAAGAGGTCGAAGCCCGCCACCCACGCCGCGACGGCGCCGCCGAGCGCCCACGCCTGCCAGGGCAGATTGCCGCGGATCGCGGCCCAGGCACCGATCGGTGCGAGACCGTCGACCGCGCCCAGCCAGATGTGGCAGAGCCACGTGAATCGCTTGAGGTAGGGGTAGACGACGAACGCGAGCACCGGAATCGGCCAGAGCCAGCGAACGAGCGGATCGAGCTGCCAGACCGCCACCAGGAAGAACGCGAGCGACCCCACGCAGAATGCGACGACCGCGCCGACCCCGAGCAGGCCGGCCGGTATCTCGCGCGTCGCGGTGCGAGGGTTCAACGCGTCGATTCGAGCGTCGATCAGCCGATTCAGCGCCATCGCCAGCGAGCGGGCGCCGACCATCGCCGCAGTCACCCACAGCAGGTCGTGCGCCGACGGGACGCCGTCGACCGACAGAAACGCGCCGACGTACGCGAACGGCAGCGCGAACAACGTGTGCTCGATCTTGACGAGCCGCGCGTACCGCACGGGCAGCGCGGCGACCGTCGAGCCCGTCACGTCTGCACGTGCTCGGTCTGGCCACCCGCGAGCAGCGCCAGCGCATGCGCGAGCGCCGGCCGCAGCACCTCGTAGCCATCGCGACAGCCGCCGATCGATCCGGGCAGGTTGACCACCAGCGTCGTGCCGATGACCCCGGCCGTGCCTCGCGACAGCAGCCCGTGTGGCGTCTTCCGCGCCGAGTCCGCGCGTAGCGCCTCGGCGATCCCCGGCGCCTCCCGCTGGAGAACGGTGCGGGTCGCTTCGGGCGTGACGTCGCGCAGGGCGAGGCCGGTGCCGCCCGTCGTCAGCACGACCGCCGACGCCGGCCGCGAGCTCTTCGATCGCCGCGGCGATCTCGTCCGCCTCGTCCGCCACCACGCGCCGCTCGACCGAGTAGCCGTCTGCCCGCAGGCGTTCGGCCAGGAGATCGCCGCTCCTGTCCTCTGCTTCGCCGCGCGAGACACGGTCGGAGACGGTCAGGACGGCTGCGTTCACTCCTGCCCTGCCTTTGTCTTCTCGACCAGCGAAACCTCGAAGCGCATCTGCTTGTCGACCGCCTTTGCCATGTCGTAGACCGTGAGAGCGGCCACCGAGGCGGCCGTCAACGCCTCCATCTCGACTCCCGTCTGCGCGGTCGTCTCGGCCGACGCGAGGATCTCGACCGTCGAGCCGACGAGCTCGAGCGTCACCTCGACGTGCGTCAGCGGCAGCGGGTGGCAGAGCGGAATCAGCTCGGACGTGCGCTTCGCCGCCATGATCCCCGCCAGCTGAGCCGTCGCGAGCGCGTCTCCCTTGGGCAGATCGCGCAGCCTGTGTTGCCGTCTCTGGCAACAGCGTGACGACCGCCCTGGCGACGGCGCGGCGGCGGACCGCCGGCTTCGCGCCGACGTCCACCATGTGCACCGAGCCGGAGGCGTCGACGTGTGAGAGCTCGCTCATTGCGTAGCGGAGGTTAGCCCGCGGCCGGGGGACCGCGGCGAGGTCGGCCAACTGCGCCTGTGTCCACTCCTCGATCCCGTTCGCGCGCACATGCGCACGCAGCGCGTCGGCGCGGCGCGCGCGCTCCGCCGCCGGCATGACCAGAGCCTCGTACAGCGCGTCGGCCTGGCCCGAGATGTCGAACGGGTTGACCGTCAGGGCCCATTCGCCGAGCTCCTCGTGCGCACCGGCGTTCTCGGAGAGCACGAGCACTCCGTCGCCGCTCGTTCACCAGCGGCCCCTCCTTCGCGACCAGGTTCAGCCCGTCGTAGACGGCGTTGACGAAGAGGACGTCGAACTGCTTGTACGCCGCCACCGACTGCGGGAAGTCGTCGGCGACCCGCAGGTCGATGGGCTGCCAGCCGTAGCTGCCGAAGCGCTCGTTCACGGCAGCGGCCTCCCGGCGTGTCGCCGCGAGATAGTCGGCGTACGCGGGAACCTCCTGCCGCGAAGGGTCGAGCAGCGCCAGCAGCCCGACGCGCCCGCGCAGCTCGGGATGGCGCTCGAGCAGCAACCCGAACGCCGCAAAGCCGCGCACGATGTTCTTCGACGGATCGGTGCGGTCGACACGCAGGACGAGCAGCTCCGGCCGCTCTGCCTGGAGCGCACGTTCGCGCTCGAGCACCGGCTCACTACGGCTGAGAGCTCGTCGAATTCGGCCACATCAACCGAAATCGGGTGGCTTGTTGTGCGCATCGTGCGCTGCCGTGTGCGCAATGCGACCATCGCCAAGTGGTCGGGCCCCGGCGAGGGTCACGGCGCACTCTTCGAAGTTCCGCCGCCAGCGCTCCGTGTGGAAGCCGACGACGTCGTTCGCAAGCAGCCCGTCGAGCACCGCCTCGCGCAGCCGCCTGGGCAGAACGTGCCAGTAGTCGCTCTGCGGCCAGGGGACGTGCACGAACTGCGCCAGCAGCGCGTCAGGCCGGACGGCGCGAACGATCCCGGGAGCGAGGTAGAGGTGGTAGTCGTGGAAGAAGACCGCGGGCGTCACGGTCTCCGTCCCGGAACCAGCAGCGAGCTCCTCGACCACCGCCGAGGCGAAGGCGCGGTTCACAGCCCGGTAGCCCTCCTCCCAGGCCGGCTCGAGCTCGGCGCCGAGCTCGGGTTCGGCAGCGAGCCCCCAAAGGTAGTGCTGCGTGAACCAGAGCAGAGGATTCGCGACGACGTTGTAGAAGAGATCGTAGGCGGGGGGATCGTGTGCGAGCAGACGCAGCCGGTAGGTCGAGCCGTCCTCGGCCGTCTGCGGGACCGCCGCAGCGCCGGCCTCGGCCGCCACGAGCTTGTCCTCGTCGGTCATGGCGCTCGCGATCCACGTCACCTCCTGGGTGCCGAGCAGCCCGCGGAGCGCCGTCGCCAGCCCGCCGGCGCCGCGCCGCGCCACGCGCTTCCCAGCCTCGTCGCGGCCGTACGAGACCGGGCCGCGGTTGGAGACGACGATCAGCCGGCGGCGCGAGGTCACAGGGTTTCCGTTTTCACGGGAAATCGCTCCTCGACGTCGACGGCGGCGCTCAGGACGAGCGTGAACGTCGTCCAGCCGTCGGCGTCGTCGAGCTCCAGGCGCCCGCCCATCACCTCTGCCAACTCGCGGGCGATCGCGAGGCCGAGACCGCTACCCGAGGCTTTTGTCCCCTCGAGCCGGTGAAACCGCTCGAAGATCTGCCGCCGGTTGTCGCCGGGAATGCCGGCTCCGTTGTCCGAAACGGACAGAGCTGCCCGACCCCCGTCCAGCGCGGACGAGATGCGCACCGTCGTCCCTGGCGGCGTGTGGACGAGCGCGTTTTCGACCAGTACGCGGCCGATCTGGAGCGCGCGCGCCGCGTCGCACCGCGCGGGCACGGCGTCGGCGGCACCGACCTCGAGCGCGTGCCCGCTCACCTCGGCCCTTGCCCGAAACTCGGCCGCCAGCTCCTGCGCGAGCTCGCCGAGATCGACATCCTCGGTCACGACCGTGAGCCGCCCGGCATCCAGCCGGGACAGATCGAGCAGATCGGTGGCCAGCTTGGTCAGCCGCTCGACCTGGGTGCGCATCTGCGCCAGAAACTCCTCGCGCGTCTCGTCGTCGACCGACGGATCGTCGAGCAGCTCCAGAAAGCCCGCGAGCGAGAACAAAGGCGTCCGTAGCTCGTGCGACGCGTTGGCGATGAACTCGCCGCGGGCGCGATCGAGCTGCGAGAGGCGTAAGCGCATGCGCTCGACCGCCCGGGCGAGCTGGGCCAGCTCATCGGTGCCAGGATCGACGACGGCCTCGGTGAACTCGCCGTCGGCGATCCGCTCGACGGCCGACTCGAGCCGGCGGATGCGACGCGCGAAGATGGCAGCGCCTGCGTAGCCGAGCACGACCGCGAAGCCAATCGCCAGGCCGCCCGCGATCAACACGCGGCGACGGACGACTGCGACGCTCTGCACCTGGCTCGTGAGCGGCGCCATGAACACGAGAACGGGGCCGCGCGCCGACAGCGGATACGCCGCCTCGGCGATGCGACGGTCGTCGCGCGTGACGATTCCCTGCGCGGGCGCCGTGCGGCTGACGGCCAGGAGCGCCACGGGGTCGTCGGCGAGCTCCGAGTCGTCGCTCGCGGTATTCGAATCGGCGAACGGCGCTACGGATTCGGGCACCGGCGTGACGTCGAAGACGACCGCGCGCACGTCGTACCGCTCCGAGACCGTGCCGGCCCACAGATCGACCTCGGGCGACAGCGCACCCGGATAGCCCGGCACCTCGTGCCGCAGATCAGCCGCGAGCGCGCGGAGCTCGGTGTTCTCGAGCGAGTGCCGGTACGACGGCACGATGATCACGTAGACGATCGCCAGCACGCCCGCGACGATGACCAGGAGCGAAAGCGCGAGCCGGCCGCCGACACCCCGGAGCGGGCTCACCGGTCGCGGAACCGGTACCCGACGCCACGCACCGTCAGGATGTACTCGGGCGAGCGCGGCTCCGCCTCGAGCTTCTCGCGGAGATGGCGGACATGGACGTCGATCGTCCGCGGATCCCTGTAGTCGGCACTCTTCCAGAGCGCCTTCGAGCAGCATCCGGCGGCTGAAGACGCGGCCCGGGGCGGTCGCCAGCACCCGCAACAGCTCGAATTCGACGTACGTCAGCTGCACCGGCGCGCCGCGAACCTCGACCGTGCGGCGGGCGACGTCGATCACGAGACCGTCGTGCTCGATCCGCTCGTCCGTAGCGGGCTCCGGCTGGCTCCGCGCCCGGCGGAGCAGCGCGCGCACGCGCGAGCGGAACTCCCGGATCGAGAACGGCTTGGTGATGTAGTCGTCGGCGCCGAGCTCCAGCCCGATCACCTTGTCGAGCTCGTCGTCGCGCGCCGTCAGCATGATGATCGGAACATTGCTCGTCATCCGCAGGCGCTTGCAGACCTCGAGGCCGTCGAGCTTCGGCAGCATGATGTCGAGGACGACGAGGTCGATCTGCGTCGCGTCGAAGAGCCGGAGCGCCTCGTCGCCGTCGGCCGCCTGGATGACCGTGTAGCCGTCGCGCTCGAGCGGGAAGGCGAGGACAGTGCGAACCGAGTCCTCGTCGTCGACGAGCAAAATCGTGGGTGAGGCGTCGGGCACGTGGTTCATCGGCACGGGGCTAATCAAACAGAGTGGTAAATCAACAGAGTGTGGATCGGCACGCTGCTTGATTTTCTCCTGCCGGAGGGGTGTGACGGCGGTCGCAAATCCTCTTCGTACTGACCCGGCACCTGCCGAAAACCGCCTGCTCCGGCTCCACTTCCTACTATAGCCCGGCGATGGCAGCTCATTCGTCTCCTCCCCGGCGACGCCGCCGGCGCGGGTCGTTGGAACGGCCGCTCAACGGCAGGCTCTACCGCAGCGCGTTCCTCGTCCTCTCGCTGCCGCTGCTGATCGCCGCGTTCAGCGTCGTCCGGCCGGCGCCGCTCCCGGCGCCGCAGCTGCCGCCGGCCTTCGACGGCGCCGCGACGCGACAGCTGGCCGCAGAGCTGTCCGGGAGCTATCCCAGCCGGATCCCGGGATCAGCTGATGCGCTGAAGGCGGGGACGTGGTTCCGCAACGCGATGCGGACATATGGGTTGCCGGTCGAGTCGGATTCGTGGACCCAGCGCGTGCCCGGAGTCGGCAAGCTCCGCCTCCAGAACCTCTGGGCGGTCGCCCCGGGCCAGTCGCCGGACGCGATCGTCGTGCTTGCCCACCGCGACGACACCGGCGGCGGCGCGGGCGCGAACGACGACGCATCGGGCACGGCGGCGCTCGTCGAGCTTGCGCGCTCGTACGCCGGCCCGGCCACCACCGACCAGCAGCGGGTGCGTGGCGCCCACACGGTCGTCTTCCTCTCCACCGACGGCGGAGCTTACGGCGGCCTCGGCGCAGCCCGTTTCGCCGAGCGCTCGCCTTTTCACGTCGTCGCGGTGATCAACCTCGACGCGATCGCGGGTGGCGCTGCGCCCCGGCTCGTGATCACGGGCGACCAACCGCGCTCACCCGCCGCGACGCTCGTCGAGACCGCATCCCAGCGGCTGCTCGAGCAGACCGGCCAGCGCGTTCGCCGCGCGGGCTTCTTCGACCAGCTCGTCGATCTCGCCTTTCCCTTCACCCTCTACGAGCAGGGTCCGTTCGTCGCACGAGGCGTACCGGCGATCACGATCACGACCGGCGGCGACCGCCCTCCACCCGCGTTCGGCGACGATCCGTCGCACCTCGACACGAAGCAGCTCGGCGAGATCGGGACAGCGACGCAGGAGCTGATCGGCTCACTCGACCAGGGGCTCGACCTCGCGCAGGGAACGACGAGCTTCGTCTGGGTCGGCGACCGCGTCGTGCGCGGCTGGGCCATCGAGCTCGTGCTGATCGGCCTTCTCATCCCGTTCGTGGTCGCCGCAGTCGACCTGTTCGCGCACTGCCGTCGCCGCCGCGTCGCGCTGCTGCCGGCGTGGCGCAGCCTGCGCACGCGCATCTCGTGCTGGCTGTTCGCCGGCGTCGTCTTCTACCTCTTCGGCCTCGCCGGTGCGTGGCCCACGGGCGCGCGGAGACCGCCGAATCCGTCCCTGCCTGCGACGGGCAACTGGCCGGTCGTCGCCCTCGTCGTCTTCGCGGCCGTCGCCTTCATCGGCTGGGTCGTCTCGCGGCAGCGGCTCGTCCGCAGGCGCGTTGTCTCCCTCGAGGAGGAGCTCGCCGGCCAGACGGCCGCGCTCATCGCACTCGCCGTCCTCTCGTTGCTCATCGTGGCGACCAATCCGTACGCGCTGCTGTTCGCGCTGCCGCCGCTGCACGCGTGGATCTGGCTGCCCCACCTCCGCGAGCGGCGGCCCGAGCTCCGCTTCGTGGCGCTCGCCGCCGGACTCGCCGGCCCGGCGATCGTCATCGTGTCACTGGCCGTTCGCTACCACCTCGGCTTCGACGCTCCGTGGTACCTGCTCGAGTTGACCGGCCTCGGCTACATCTCTCCGGTTGCGGTTGCCTTGACGCTCGCCGGCGGCGCGGCCAGCGCGCAGCTGGTCGCGATCGCCTCCGGGCGCTACGCCCCGTACCCCGAGCCCGGCCGGCGCCCGGCGCGCGGCCCGGTGCGCGAGTTCATCCGCGGTGTCGCTCGGCTCGTCAGGGCACGGCGCCAGGCCGCCGAGGAGCGCCGGCGGGCAGTCGGCTAGAGCCGCACGTAGCGAACGTTCGACCCGGGGCCGAGCTCGCCCTCGCCACGCGGAACCCGGACGAGCACGTCGGCGGCAGCCGCCCGGACGATCATGTGGGAGGACTGGCCCGACAGCGGCTTGAGCCACACTGCCTCGTCGTCGGCGCGGAGCGTCGCCCGGACGAGATCGTCGCGCGCATCGTTACGCCGCAGCGTGCCGTCGAGGCGGCCCGGAAGGTAGAACGGCCCGGGCTCGGCGCCCTGCAGCGCTCGCAGGGCGGGCCGGACGAACAGCTCGAACGCCACCAGCGACGACACCGGATTGCCGGGCAGGCCGAACACCAGCGTCTCGCCGCGGACGGCGAAGGCGACAGGCTTGCCGGGACGAACGGCGACGCGCCAGAACACCTCCTCCGCCCCGAGCCTCCCGAGCACACCCCGCACGAGGTCCTTGACGCCGACCGACACCCCACCCGTCGTGATGACGATGTCCGCCTCGAGGGCCTTGGCAAGTGCCGCCAGCGTGTCGTCCTCGTTGTCCGCGACCGGCTCGAACCTGGTCGCCTCGGCGCCCGCCGAGCGGCACAGGACGAGCAGCAGTGCCGCGTTCGACTCGTAGATCTCGCCCGGCGAAAGCGTGGCGCCGGGCGGCCGCAGCTCGCTGCCGGTCGGCACGATCACGACCCTGGGCCTTGGCGCACACGCGATCACGGCCACGCCGGCCGCCGCCGCAGCCCCGATCTGCGCCGCGCCGAGCAGCGTGCCTGCCGGAATCACCACCTCGCCCGCACGAACGTCTCCACCTCGAGGGCGGACGTTGTCTCCATAGGCAACAGTCGCCACTTCCACCCTTTCGCCGAGCTCGCGCACATCCTCGACCGGCACCACCGTGTCGGCGCCCTCGGGGACGACTGCTCCGGTCGAGATCGCGATCGCGTGGCCGGGCGCCAGACCCAGAGCGGCAGGCGCGCCGGCGGACGAGCGGCCGAGGAGTGGCAGCGACCCGGGCGCGTCGGCAGCACGCACGGCATAGCCGTCCATCGCCGAACTGGGGAACGGCGGCAGGTCGACGACTGCGAGAACATCGGCCGCAGTGACCCTTCCCGCAGCATCCTCGAGCGCCACCTGTTCCGGGCCGGCCTGCCGCACGCGCCCGAGCACGAGCGCCAGCGCCTCTTCGATGCTCGGAAGCCCGCCCGCCTGGCCGTTCAATGCGGGCCTGCGCCGGGCGGAGCGCCACCCGTGATCGGCGTCGTGATGTTGAGTGTCGTGGTCGGGGCGTACGCCAGCGAGCCGAAATCGCCCTTCTTGAGGTACTCGAAGGTCGGATACTTCTTCGGCAGCGCGAAGGCGAGCGCGGGGCGGTTCTTCAGCGCCGCAGCCATGTACTCGTGCCAGATCGGAACGTCGAACGTCGCGCCGGCGACCTCCTCGCCGTGGACGCTGAGCATGGGAATCTCACCCGCCGGATAGCCCATCCAGACAACCGTCGACAGCTGGCGGGTGTAGCCGTCGAACCAGGCGTCCTCGTGGTTCTCGGTCGTCCCCGTCTTGCCCGCGTTGTCGTGGATCCCGTCTCCGGAACCGGCGCCCGTGCCGACCTCGGCGTTCTGGTGGAGCACGTCCGTCACCTTCCACGCGACACCCTGCGAGAGCACCCGCTTGGTCGCGGGCTTGCCCCAGCTCGAGTCGACCTTGCCGCCCGGCAGCACCACCTTCTCGATCGCCCGCGGCTTCGCGTAGACCCCGAGCGTCGGGAACGTCGCGTAGGCCGCCGCCATGTCGAGCGGATCCACGGCGAGCGAGCCGAGCCCGATCGACGCGAACGGCCGGTCGGGCGACATCTGCACGCCCAGCCGGTGCGCCATCTCCCAGACGTTCTTCGGGCCGACGTCAAGGGTCAGCTGGGCGTAGACGGTGTTGTCCGAGGAGAGGGTCGCCCGGGTCACCGACACGCTGCCCAGATACGTGTTCCCGTACGTGTGCACCTGCCACGGGTCGTTCGGCGAACACCACGGTCCGACCGTGCAGGTGAACGGCGCCGAGACGTAGTAGGTCGAGTCGGGATCGATGCCCTTCTCGATCGCGGCGGCGAGCACGAACGTCTTGAAGGTCGAGCCGGCCTGCCGCGTGCGACTGCGCCACCAGGTTGAACTGGTTGCCCTTCGTCCTCACGACCGCCGTCATGGCCCGGATCGCACCCGTCCCCGGCTCGACCGAGACGATCGCCGCGGCGGGATCGGTCTTGTACGGAAGGACGTCGTCGATGGCCTTCTTGGCGAGGTACTGCAGGCGCGGGTCGATCGTCGTGTAGACCTGCAGACCGCCCTCGCGCACCGTGTTCGCGCCGTACTGCTGCTCGAGCTGGTCGATCACGTACGAGAAGAAGTACGGCTGTGTGATGTGGGTGTAGACGTTGCCCGGCTTCAGATCGAGCGAGCGCGACCAGGATCGCCTGGTGGTACGCGGCCGGCGTGATCGACCTGCGCCCTGAGCATCGCCTGCAGCACCTCGTCCCGCCGCTGCAGCGCCGCCTGCGGGATCGTGCAGCGGGTCGTAGATCGACGGCGCCTGCGGCAAGCCTGGCGATCAGCGCGGCCTGGAGGAGCGTCAGGTCCTTCGCGTGCTCGGAGAAGTACGTCTGCGCCGCGGCCTCCACGCCGTACGCGTGATTGCCGTAGTAGACGGTGTTCAGGTAGTCGTTGAGGATCTTCGCCTTCGACCATTTCCGCGAGAGCTTGATCGCGAGACAGGCCTCCTTGACCTTGCGGTTGAACGTCCGCTCCTGGCCCGTATAGAGGTTGCGCACGAGCTGCTGCGTGATCGTCGAGCCGCCCTGCACGACCTTGCCGGCCGTCACGTCCGTCCAGGCGGCTCGCGCGATGCCGAGGTAGTCGACCCCGCCGTGCTGGTAGAAGCGCCGGTCCTCGATCGCGACCGTCGCCTTGGCGAGCCACGGCGTCATCGCCGACATCGGCACCGGCTCGCGGTTGCGCTCGGCGGGAATCGTGCCGAGCAGCGACCCGTCGTCGGCGTAGACGAACGAGTTCTGGCCGATCTCGACCGGCTGTAGCGCGTTCAGGTCGCACCCCGCCGAGAACGCGATGCCGGCGCCGGTCGACGCGAGCGGCACCCACCGCGATCAGCACCAGCAGGATCGCCGCGATGCCGGCCCGCTGGCGCCGCCTGAGCCGCGCCGAACGCTTCTTGCGGCGCGCGCGGTGAGCGAGGATGAAGTCCAGATCGTCGCGATGGCGCGTCATGCGATGGCCACTCCGGCGGCCTTCAGGCGGTCGGCGACCGCCAGCCGCAACTCGGTGCCTGAGTCGCCGGTGGTGCCGGCCACGCGGCGGCGCACCACGATCGTCGTCCTGGCAGCGAGGCTCGTCACGACAGCCTCGTCACCGTCGACACCGAGCAGGGCGGTCACCCGGCGCAGGTCCTCGGTGAACGGCACACGCACAGCTGCTTCTACGACCGACTCGGTGCGACGGATGGTCGAGTTCCGGATCGTCTCCGACGCGAGCTTCTCGTTGGGGACGACGAGGCGCTCGCCGCTGGGAGCGCGCAGCCACGTATAGGTCAGCCCGATCTCCTCGACGACGCCTGCGGTGCCCTCGACCACGATCTCGTCCCCGAGCCGCAGCGGCTGGGTGAGTGCGATCAGAATTCCGGCAGCGAAGTTGCCGATCGTCCGCTGGCTCGCGAAGCCCACGACCAGCCCGATGGCGGCCGAGCTGGCCAGGATGCCCCCGGCGATCGCCCGCACCTGCGGAATCTCGAGCAGCGCGGACAGGACGCCGATGAAGACGATGGCGCCGACGACCGACCGGCGCAGCACCCGGTAGCGCGTGATCGCCTCGGGCGGCAGGCCGCGGCGGGCGATCCGCTGGTCGACGAGCTTCGCCGCCACCGTGCTGGCGCACACGACGACGCCCGCGACGATCAGCCTCTGCCAGAAATCGGACATGAGTGGCTATTCGCCCCAGTCGATCGGTTTCCGGCCCGCGAAGCCGCCGGCCAGGTCGTGCCAGTAGCGCACGTCGTCCTCGCCGACCCGCCAGCAGAGCAGCACCTCTTGCCCTTCGCGCAGCGCCGGGAAGTCGAGCAGGCCGACGTCCGCATCCTTCAACTGGACTCCGTACCCGGCGAGCCGGTGCAGGCACTCGTCGAGCTCTGCGGCGAGCTCGGTGAACTCCTCGCGAGCCGTGTTCAGCTCGCCCGCGGCGTGCCCGCCGCCGTTCCCGCCGATCGTGTGGACAAGCCCTCGCTGCGTGGTCTCGAGCTCGCGGAGACGGGCACGCACCTGCACCAGCCGCTCGGCGACGGGCCTCACGTCGGAAAGAGCGCTGTTAGCCTCGGCGGGAGTGAACAGGCGGGAAGACACCGGCTCCGACAATCGTAGACTCGTCCTCTGGGGATCGCTGGTGGCGATCCTGATCGCCGTCGCGTACAGCTCGCGCGCCGCGAGCGGCAAGCCGAGCCCGAACATCCTGTACCAGTGGACAACGGCGGCGGATCAGCTCATCCAGGATGCCGTGCTGCTCCTGATCGTCCTGTGGATCGCACGGTTCAGCCGTAGCGTCCTCGCGCTTCGGTGGCCGCAATCGACGAAACGTGCGGCCAAGGTCGTCGGAATCGGCCTCCTTGCGATCTACGTCTTCGAGATCGTCGTACAGCGGGATCTTCCATCCGGGGAACGAGCAGGGGCTGACGCCGTCGCACTGGGAGCCGCACCACGCGGCGGCGTACATCGTCAACGGCGTCCTCATCTGCACGTGGATCCCGTTCGTCGAGGAGCTCACGTATCGCGGCGTCGGCTACGCAGCGCTCGATCCGGTTCGGGCGGTGGCCTGCGATCCTCGGCGTCGGGCTCATCTTCGGCCTGTCACACGGCCTCGTCACCTCGCTGCCGGTGATCGTCGCCTTCGGCTGCGTTCTCGCGTGGATCCGGTCCGAGACCGACAGCGTGCTGCCGGGGATGGTCCTGCACGGCACGTTCAACCTGATTGCGCTCGTCGCCGCGGTCACCGTCGCGCACTCGCACTGAGGAAGTTCTTAGCGGTCGAAGCCGCCTCCCCGACTAAAGTGCCGCGAGTGCGCCGCTCGCTGAGCATCGCTTTTGTCCTGCTCACCGCGTCGGCGGCGGCTTTCTGGCTGCCGTCCGCGGCACGAGCGGCGTGCGCCGACGACGGCGACTCCGCTCCACGGTTCGGCGCCCGCTCACGGTGACCTTCACCGCGTCCTGCGCGTCGGCCGCCTACACCTGGCAATTCGGCGACGGCCAGCAGGCGCAGGGCCAGTCCGTCCAGCACGTCTACGCCGCCGGCAGCTGGACGCCCACGCTGACCACCGATGCGGGCACCGACACGCTCCCGGCCGTGACTTCGGTCTCGCTCGTCCTCACGGGGCCGAAAGCAGGCGAAGTACGCGCAGACGATCACCCTCCATGTCTCGGTCACCCCGGCCGTGCCCGTTCAGGTGCGCGGACACCCGGCACGGGCGGCGTCGTCCACCCTGCGAGCCCTCTCGACCGCGCCGTACGTCGCGTTCGGCGGCGGCGTCCGCTCGGCACCGCTCCACGTCGCGCTCATTCCGACGATCTCGCTCTCGCTGCGCGGCACACTGTGTTCGGCGGCATCGGCCCACGCCGTCGCCGTCCTCCATCCAGCCGCCGCCGGCTCGGTCAAGCTGACCGTCGACGGCAAACCCGGCGCGCGGATCAACACGCGTCAGCTGCACACCGCCGTCGTCGTCGCCAGCTCGACGCCGGCCGCCGGCTGGGTCGCCGCGAAGCAGTCGCTGTCGGTGTCAGTCGCCGCAGCCGACGCTCTCGGTCGGCGCGCAGAGCCCTGCCGTGGCCGAGCTCGAGACCGACCTCGCGAAGCTGCACTACCTCGTGCCGGCCCGCAGCACCACGTTCACCGCGGACCTCGTCGACTCGATCTACGCCTTCCAGAAGGTGAATCACCTCGCCCGCACGGGCCTGGCTGATGCGGCGACGTGGAAGGCGCTCGAGCATCCCGCGATCCCCGAGCCGAAGTACAAGACGCCCGGCCTGCACGTCGAGGTCGACAAGGCACTGCAGGTTCTGTTCGTCGTCCGGGACGGCCAGATCACCCAGATCTCGCCGGTCTCGACGGCCGGGCTGCCAGGCCGCTTTACCCCGGTCGGCCAGTTCGCGGTGTACCGCAAGGTGGACGGCTTCGACCCGAGCCCGCTCGGCACGCTCTACGAGCCGAGCTACTTCGTCGGCGGGTACGCGATCCACGGCAACCCGTCGGTGCCCCCGTATCCGGCCTCGCACGGCTGCGTCCGCGTTCCGATGTGGATCGCGCCGACGATGTTCGCCGAGCTCGTGATCGGCACGCCGGTCGACGTCTACGAGATGTAGCTAGACCTCGTCGTCTTCGTCGTCGGGCTCGGCTTCCTCGTAGGGCTCGGGCTCGAGCTCCAGGTCGGCGCCTTCGGCCTCGGCGAAGTCCTCGGGCGTGACGCCTTCGAGGAAGCGCTTGAACTCGTCGACGATCTCTTCCTCGTTCACGTCGTCGCCTTCCATCTCGATCGCAGACTCCTCGATCACGTCGTCAGCGGCGTAGATCGGCACCTGAGCCCGCACCGCGACGGCGATCGCGTCGGACGAGCGCGAGTCGATCTCCAGCTCGGTCCCGTTCTGGACGACCGTGATCGACGCGTAGAACGTGTTCTCGCGCAGCTCGGTCACCGTGACCCGCACCACGTCGACGCCGAGCTCCGCGAGCACGTTCGACGAGGAGGTCGTGGGTCAGCGGCCGCGGCGTCGATGCGCCCTGCAGCTTCATCAGGATCGCGGCGGCTTCGGGATGGCCGATCCAGATCGGCAGATACCGGTTCCCGTCGGCCGTCTTCAGCAGCACGATCGGCTGCTTGCCGACCAGATCGAACGAGACACCGTAGATCGTCATCTCGACCATCGCCTGCAAGGTTACCGCCGCCCGCAGGGGCAAACGTGAAGCCTCTCCCCGCTACACTCTCTCACCGCGCGGGCGATTAGCTCAGTTGGTTAGAGCGCCGCTCTGATAAGGCGGAGGTCCCTGGTTCGAATCCAGGATCGCCCATCCTAGATTCCGCGTCACGCCGGCCGCAACAACCGCGAGGCGGCGTCCTGCAGCACACGCACCACCTCGCGCTTCGACAGGCCGGCGTGCCTGCGCAATTCCTCGAAGGTCTCGAAACTCGTGAGCGTCGACAAGCGTGGCGAACGCCGCGGGCCCGGTGATTCCCTCCACCCGCAGGATGCGGCGAAGCTCGCTGTGCCTGTCGCGGCGCTGGCGCTGAACCAGAGCCTGGGCCGCCGGATCGACTGCGGCTGCCCCGTACAGCTGGACGCAGAAGTTTCTCCTCGTCCGCCCAGAAATCCACCACCTCTCCCGATGAAGGCGGGCAGGTCGTCGATTTGACGCACGGCGACGAGCGCGCGGGTTCTCGTCGAACGTCTCGCAGATGGCGTCGACGAGGCCGAGCCGCGAGCCGAAATGCTGGTAGAGGGTTGCTCGTGAGACTCCCGCCCGCGCGGCGACCTCCTCGACCGTCGTCTCGTGGAACGTCCCCTCCTCCAGGATCGCGCGTCACGGCTCCCATGATCCGCCGGCGCGTGCCCGTGCCCGTCGTGCGCCGGGTCGTGTACATCAGACACGGAGTCTAGACAAGGCGTCTGACATCCCCTATGCTGGCGCGGTCTGGACACCGTGTCGCAGACGAGGTGTCTATCCCGAAGTCCAGAGGAGGTAGAAAGATGGTCGTTTCCGAGGCAGCCGCAACCACAGTCGAGACGCTCGCGGCGAAGTTCGTCGCCTTCATCGAGACTGGCACGCCACCGGACAACCTGTTCACGAGCGACGTCTTCTGCGATCTCACGGTGCCGCACTGGCGGCTCCAGTCGGAGGGGATCGAAGACCTCGTCGCGCTCCGGAGGCAGAGCCATCCTGCGCCTGGGCGCGTGACGCGCAGCCGCGTCGACGCGACTCCCGGCGGATTCGTGGTCGAGTTCGAGGAGCGCTGGGATCAGAACGGCGAGTCGTGGTATGCGCGTGAGCTGGCGCGGGCGGACGTCTCCGGCGACAGCATCGCGTCACTCTCGATCTACTGCACCGGCGACTGGAGCGAAGCGAACCAGGCCGACCACCGGCACGCGGTTACGCTGATCCGGGACTGAGGCGCTCGAGCGCCTCGGCCAGCTCCTCGAGCTGCAACGGCGTTGTCGATCGCCACGTGCACGCCGGCGCGGCCGACCTTCGCCTCGAATCCGGTCAGCAACAGGAACGTCGTCTCGCACCCGCGCGGCAACCACAGGATCGACGGAGCTCTTCTGCCGCTCCTTCGTGCGCGCGCCGGCCCAGCGGGCCGCTCGCTCGGCGGCTCGCACCGACAGGCCCTCGGGACGATCCGGCGGGCCAGCCTGCGACGCGCCGTCGTGGTCGGGAACCGCCGAGCACCGCGCGCGCATGGCCCTCGGACAGCTCGCCGCGCTCGACCATCGCGAGCACGTCGTCGGGCAGCTCGAGCAGCCGGACGCGGTTCGAGACGGTCGGCTTCGACTTGCCGACGCGCTCGGCGACCTCGCCGAGCGCGAGGCCGAACTCGTCCAGAAGGAGCGCGTAGGCGCGCGCCTCTTCGATCGGCGACAGATCCTCGCGCGCGACGTTCTCGACGAGGCCGAGCAGCAGCGTGTCGCGGTCGTCTGCCTCGCGAACGAGCGCCGGAACGTGTCGAGACCCGCCTCGCGGGCCGCCCGCCAGCGGCGCTCGCCGGCGATCAGCTCGTAGCCGCCCTCGAGGCGCGGCCGCACGACGACCGGCTGGATCAGGCCCTGCGCGCGGATCGATTCGGCGAGCCCGCTGCCCTGCCTCGCTGTCGAAGCGCTTGCGCGGCTGGCTTCGGGTTCGCGTGGATCTGCGTCGAGCTCGATCTGGGCGAGCTCGCGAGCGGCTCGGCGCCGCCGATCAGGACCTCGAAGCCGCGGCCGAGCCCGCGGCGGGGCGTGCTCTCAGCGCCGGTCGACAAGCTCCATCGCCACCTTCCAGTAGGCCTCGGCGCCCCGGGAGCGCCGGTCGTAGTGCGTGACGGGCAGACCGTGGCTCGGCGCCTCCGCGACGCGGACAGAACGCGGCACGACCGGCGCTGAACACCAGGTCGCCGAAGTGCTTGCGCACCTCGGCCTCGACCTCAGCCGACAGCCGCGTGCGCGCGTCGACCATCGTGATCAGGACGCCCGCGATCGACAGGCGGGGATTCAGGCGCGCCTTGATCAGGTTGATCGACTGCACGAGCTGGGCGAGCCCCTCGAGCGCGTAGTACTCGGCCTGCACCGGCACGATCACGTAGTCGGCCGCCGCGAGCGCGTTGACCGTGAGCGGCCCGAGCGACGGCGGGCAGTCGAGCAGGACGAAGTCGAACCCTTCGGCCTGCGCGAGGGCATCGGAGAGGAAGCGCTCGCCGTTGTCGCGCTGCGCGAGCTCGATCGCGGCGCCCGCCAGCTCCGGCCGCGAGGGGACGAGGAAGAGGTTCTCGAACCGGGTCGGCTTGGCGAGCTCGCTGAGCGCGACGCCGTCGAGCAGGTCGTACGTGGACGTGCCGTTCGCCCGCATGCCGAGTCCGGAGGTGGCGTTCGCCTGCGGGTCGAGGTCGACGACGACCGCGCGCTCGCCGGCCTCGGCGAGGCAGGCGGCGAGGTTGACCGCCGTCGTCGTCTTGCCGACGCCGCCCTTCTGATTCGCAAACGCGTAGACGGTTCCCGGCCACGGAGCCAATCTAGCCGCCGGGGACCGGACGCGGCTACGCGGCCGCGAGGTCTAGGCCAGAGGGCGCTTCTTCGCCACGCCGGGCCGGCGAGGGAAGCCGGCCGGCGTCGGGCCGGTCTTCCGCACGACGAGAAATCCTGGCGGCGACTGCTCCAGCGTGCCTGCGATGCGAGCCGCGGCGAGCGCGACCCGGTCGGGTTCCGCGCTGGGCCGACCCACAGGATCACCGCTGCCGCCCGGCGCGCACGAGCGGGAGGCACCACTCGACCGCGGTCGGCGGCTGGGCGAGGGCCTTTGCGACCGCGACGCCGGCCCAGTCGAGCTCCTGCTCCTCGGCGCGCCCCCACACGACGCGCGCGTTCGGCGGCGCCCAGCTCTCGAGGAACGCGCACTTCCGCCGTTCGGCCTCGAGCAGCACCACCTCGCGGTCGGGCAACGACGCGCGCGAGCGGGATGCCCGGGGCGCCGCCACCCGACCCCACGTCGACGATCGGGCCGTCGAATTCGCTCGACCAGCGACCGTCCGGCGCAACGAGTCGTCGAGCAGCGCCCTTCGAGCAGCGTCAGGCTCGGCGAGCGCAGTCAGGCCCGGCGTTGCGAGCGAGCGCCGCGAGCCAGCCGTCAAGCGGGGAAGACGACGATGTGGCGATTTGGCTCGGTCCCCTCGCTCAGAGTCGCGACGCCGTCGACGTCCTTGAGCCGCTCGTGCACGACCTTCCGCTCGATGGCGGTCATCGGCTCGAGGGCGACCCGCTCGCCGGCCGCGCCCCGCTCGGCCGCCCGAACGCGCAATCCCCTCGAGCGTCTGCACGGCGGCGGTCGCGGTAGCCCGCGGCGTCGATCGTGACGGAGGTCGCCGAGCCCTCGCGATGGACGATCGCAGTTCGCGAGGTACTGGAGCGAGTCGATCGTCTGGCCGTGCTGGCCGATCAGCAGGCCGAGGTCGCCTCCCGTGCACGTCACGAGGAGCTCCTCCTCGCGCTGGCGCGCGTCGACGTGAGCGTCGATCCCGAGCGCGCCGACAACCGTCTCGACGAGTTCGCGGACGCGCTGTTCGAGCTCGTTCTCGTCGGCGCGTGGCGGCTCCGGCTCTCTGGCCGGTGCGACAGTCGGCGGCAGGAGCAGTCGCGACGACTCTGGCCGGGGTGTAGCCGACGCCGAGCAGCCCGCGCTCGCCCTCGCTGACGACCTGGAACGCCACGCTTGCCTTGTCGAGGCCCGGCGCGAGGCGCTCGAGCTCGCGCAGCGCCTTCCACTTCGCCTCGCCGACCGTTTCGCCGGTCGCCTCGACCGAGACGTCGGCGCTCACCGGCGCGGGCCGCCCTTCTTGCGCCTCACCCGCCGTGGCTGTTGCGGCGCAGCATTCGCGGGCTTCGGCGCCGGGGTCGCCGGCACAGCAGCGGCCTTGGCGGGTGCGCTCTTCGGGGTCGCCGCTTTCGGAGACGCGCCGTTCGCCGTCGCGGGTGTGGCGCGTTTCCCGAAGCTGCCGAGAGACGGCGCCGGCGTACGCGGCACGAGCCTGCGCGTGACCAGGCCCTGGCCGACCGTCCACAGGTTGGTCGTCATCCAGTACATGAGCAGGCCGATCGGGAATCGCAGGACGACCGTGATCATGATCAGCGGCAGCAGCAGGAAGATGTTCCGCTGCATCTTGTCCATCTGGGCGCCCATGAAGAACGTCGACGCGACCTGCGAACCGATGTAGATCGCGACCAGCACGTACCCCGACCAGTGCGCCGTCGGCTTGTCCGAGATGTTCGGCACGACGTGCAGCCACGAACCGTGAATGTGCTTCGAGTAGTGCTTCAGCGTCAGGTATAGCGCGAAGAAGACCGGCAGCTGGATGAGCATCGGCAGGCACGAGGCGGCCGGGTTGATGTGGTTTTCCTTGTAGAACGCCATCACCTCTTCGTTCATCTTCTGCCGGTCGCCCTTGTACTTCTTCTGGATCTCCTTGATCTGCGGCCCGTGCTTCTGGATCGCCTGCATCGAGTGGATCTGCTTCACCATCAGCGGCACGATCAGGATGCGGACGAGGATCGTCAGCGCGACGATCGACCAGGCCCACGGCAGGCCGACCGAGCCGTGGAAGAAGTCGAGCACCGACTTCATCACGTTCTCGAGCGGCGTCAGGACGTTCGCGACGATCATGGGTAGTCAACGCCTCCGTGTGACCAGGGATGACAGCGGAGAAGCCGTCCGCCGGCCAGCAGAATGCCCTTCAGGACGCCATGCTTGCGGATCGCGAGCACCGCGTACTCCGAGCAGCTCGGGTGGAACTTGCACGTGTTCGCCGGCAGCCAGGGTGAGACGATCAGCTGGTAAAGCCGGATCGGCGCCACGGCGACGGTCCTCACGTTGCGGCCTTTCCGAAGACTTCATCGAGCCGGTCGGCCAGCCAGGCGTGGCCGTTGGCCTCCGCGGCCTCGGGCAGGCCCGCTCGGACGCGCAGGACATAGTCGTGGGTCGCGGCGACGCGGCCGGCGCGCTCGCGGAACAGATCACGCAACTGCCGCTTGATCCTGTTGCGAACGACGGCATTGCCGACCTCCCGCGGGACCGCGAGCCCCAGTCGCGGATCGCCAGGCCCCTCCTCGCGATCGAACCAGTACAGCGTCAGGAAGCGCGTCGACACGGACCGCCCGCGGCGGTACACATGGTCGAAGTCGCGAGAGCGGGTGAGGCGATTCCGGCGCTGCACCGGCTCACGCCGAGAGGTGCTTCCGACCCTTGGCCCGGCGGCGCTTGAGGATCAGGCGACCTGCCCGCGTCGACATACGCGCGCGGAAGCCGTGCTTGCGCTTCCGTCTGCGTACGTTCGGCTGATAGGTCCGCTTCATGGGTCGTGAGAAAGCAACGTCGAAAAGAGAGCACCGTGCCAGCAGGCCCGGGCGGACGGCAGTATAGACGGACCCGTGATCGAGGCCGTTGTCCACAGGTTTGAGGGGCGAAAAAGCCGTGGAAAGCAGGGTCTGCGCGACACGACCTAGACGTTCTTTCCACACCTGTGGAGAGTCGTGTGGAGCAGAGTGTTTTCCCTGCAAATACCCTCTTTTTGCTCAATCGGACACGTCGGGAAGGCCCCGTTGAGAGCGCCGGCGCACGCTGCTATGCTCGCCCTCCTTGAGTCGCGAGTGAGAGGTGGAACGAGGCAGGTGGAGAGCGGGGTCGAACTGACGGCGGAGACGCTATGGAGCGATGTGGCGGGCCGTCTGAGGGAGACCCTCAACGACACCACGTTCCAGACGTGGTTCGGGGGCGTCACCGGCGCAGAGCTCGACGGCGACACCTTCGTCGTCAGCGTTCCGAACGATTTCACGCGCGAGTGGATCGAGGGCCATTTCCTCGACCTGCTTCGCTCCGGCGCACGCGACGCCGGGGGCCGCTCGCTGCGGATCCAGCTGCGCGTCGACCGGGCCGAGCCTGTGCCCGTAGGCCCCGCCACTCGCTCGCTGCCCGACCCGCTGCCTGTCCCACTTGCCGGCGTTCCGCGGAGCGAGTCGGTCGGGATCAACCCCAAGTACACGTTCGACTCGTTCGTGATCGGGTCGTCGAACCGCTTTGCCCACGCAGCGGCGCTCGCAGTCGCGGAGGCGCCCGCGCAGGCTTACAACCCGCTCTTCATCTACGGCCACACGGGCCTCGGCAAGACCCACCTGCTGCATGCCGTCGCGAACTTCGTCACCGACCACGGCGGCGGACTGACCGTGCGCTACGTGACCAGCGAGACGTTCATGAACGACTTCATCAACAGTCTCCGCGACAAGCGCATCGAGGGCTTCAAGCAGCGCTACCGCACCTATGACGTCCTCCTGATCGACGACGTGCAGTTCTTCGAGCACAAGGAGCGGATCCAGGAGGAGTTCTTCCACACCTTCAACTCGCTCTACGAGGCGGGCCGCCAGATCATCATGTCGTCCGACCGGCCGCCCCGCGAGATCTCGACGCTCGAGGAGAGGCTGCGGTCGCGCTTCGAATGGGGGCTGATCACCGACATCCAGCCGCCCGACCTCGAGACGCGCATCGCGATCCTCCGCAAGAAGGTCAAGAGCGACCAGATCGAGATTCGCGACACCGAGCTGCTCACGTTCATCGCGTCGCGCGTCTCGACGAACATCCGCGAGCTCGAGGGTGCGCTGACCCGTGTGGTGGCGTTCTCGTCGCTCACGGGCCGGCCGCTGTCTGTCGACCTCGCCCAGGACGTGCTGAAGGACGTCTTCCCGCAGGGCGAGCAGACACAGATCTCGATCGAGCGGATCCAGGAGCTCGTGTGCGAGCGCTTCGCCGTCACGATGGCCGAGCTGACCGGCGACCGGCGCTCGCAGAACATCGTCTACCCGCGCCAGGTCGCGATGTATCTCTCACGCGAGCTGACCGACTCTTCACTGCCCAAGATCGGCAAGGTCTTCGGCGGCCGCGATCACACCACCGTGATCCACGCAACCTCCAAAATCGCTCGCTTGATCCGTGAGGACAGGTCTGTGTACAACCTCGTCCAGGAACTAACAGCTCGCGTCCGTCAGATCAGATGACGCGTTGCCCTGTGGACGAAGCCGACTTGTCCCCTAACCGCGCCCACAGCCACAATGCCGTCCAGAGCACGAAAACAGGCAGTTCTCCCCGTAACCCACAGCCTTATCACTACAACGAGGTTTTAAAGAATGATTGACTCAGAGATAGTGACGGGCACCGGACTGCGGATAACTGTCTCCCGCGACGACCTTGCCGCCAGATTGGCGCTGGTCGCGAGGGGCGTCTCGACGCGCACCACGGTTCTCGTCCTCGGCGGGATCCAGCTCCGCGCGGAGGCCGGCCGGCTGCATCTCGCCTCGACCGACATGGAACTCTCCCTGCGCTCCTCCGTCGAAGCCCAGATCTCCGGTGAAGGTGTTGCGGTTGTCCCCGGCCGGCTGCTGAACGAGATCGTCCGCTCGCTGCCCGACGCCGAGGTGACGATCGAGCATCATCCCGAGGAGGCGATCGTCGTGGTCACCGCCGGCCCGGCGAACTACCGTCTGCACACCTACAGCGCCGAGGACTTCCCGCGTCTTCCGGAAGTCGAGACCGCGCAGTTTCACGCCGTCGACCGGGACGTTCTCATCGAGACCGTCGGCCGCGTCGGCCGGAGCGCGTCGCGTGACGAAAGCCGCCCGGTGCTGACCGGCATCCTCGTCCGCTTCGAGCCGGGCAAGGTCGTCATGGCCGCCACCGACTCGTACCGGCTGGCGGTGAAGGAGACGGCGGTCACCGACCCACTGCCTGACCTGGAGGCGATCATCCCGGCTCGCGCACTGCAGGAGCTCGCTCGCATCGCGGGCGGCTCCGACGAGATCCAGCTCGGTGTGCTCGACAACCACGTGGTGTTCGGCTCCGACGGGTCGTGGCTCACCACGCGCCGCATCGACGGCCAGTTCCCGAACTACCGGCAGCTGATCCCCGAGCAGTTCGAGTACGAGCTCTCGATGCCACGCGACGAGCTGCTCGAGGTCGTGCGGCGCGTCTCGCTGATGGCGCAGCGCAACTCGCCGCTGCGGCTGCGCTTCGCCGACGGCGAGGTGACCGTCTCGGCGATCACGCAGGATGTCGGCGAGGCCCGCGAGTCGATGCCGGCGCCGTTCACCGGAGATCCGCTCGAGATCGGCTTCAACGCAGAGTTTCTGCGCGACGGACTGGAGTCGATCACATCGGACTCGCTCCGCTTCAAGCTGATCAGCCCGCTCCGGCCGGCTGTGCTCGAGGGCGATGACGACGACTACGTCTACCTGATCATGCCGATCAGGCTCGCCGGGTAAGAACCGCGCCGCTGGTCGTCGAGCAGGTCTCTCTCCGCGACTATCGCTCGTACGCGACGGCCGACCTCTCCCTCGCGCCCGGCGTCGTCCTGGTCGTGGGCCGGAACGGAGCCGGCAAGACGAATCTGCTCGAGTCGCTGCACGTGGGCACGCAGGGCTTCTCCCCCCGCACGCGGAACGACGCGCAGCTCATCCGCTTCGGCACGCAGGCCGCCGCAATCGGGATCCAGGGCACGCGGGGCGGCGTGTCGACCGAGCTGCGGGTGCGCCTCTCGGCGGGCGAGCCGAAGCGCGCCGACCTGAACGGCTCGCGGCTCGCGTCATCGGAGCTGCTGCGGCGCGAGATCGCGACACTCGTCTTCACCCCCGACAGGCTCACGGTGGTCAAGGGCGGCCCCGCCGCCCGCCGCGCGTATTTCGACCGCGTTCTCGGCCGGCTCTGGCCGGCCCGCGCCGGACTGCCGCAGGACTACCTCGCCGCCCTGACGCAGCGGAACGCCGGGCTGCGGCGCGTGCAGCTCGGGTACGCCGATCGGAGCGCGCTCGATCCCTGGACGGCCCGCGTCGCCGAGCTGGGGGCGAACCTCACCGCCGCGCGCCGCGAGGCTCTCAGCGCACTCGGGCCGGGCTTCGCCGAGCGCGCGGACGAGCTAGGACTCGCCGGCGCAGCGTCTGAGCTATGACGCTGAGGCGCCCACGGTCGAGCAGCTCGAAGCGCGACTCCAGGCCGATCTCGAGCGTGGGGCGACCGGGCTCGGGCCGCATCTGGACGACGTGCTGGTGACGAGCGGCGACCGCGACCTCCGGCGGTTCGGCTCACAGGGCGAACAGCGGCTTGCGGTGCTGTCGCTGATCCTGGCCGAGGCGGAGCTGCTTCCGGTCAGGCCGCTCCTGCTGCTCGACGACGTGCTCTCGGAGCTCGACGCAGGCCGACGCCGTGCGCTCGGCGAGCGCATCGCTGCAGCGGGGCAGACGGTCGTGACCGCGACAGAGGCCTCGGCGCTCCCCTTCGAGCCCGCCCAGGTGGTACATGTCGAGCATGGATCCGCAAAATGAGTGACCTCGAAAGATGAGTGATCTCGAAAGATGAGTGATCTCGAAAGACTAGGCGGCGAGGTGCGCGCGGAGCTCTCGCGGTTCGGGCCTCAGGCGGGGATGGCGGAGCTCCTCGAGCGCTGGCCGGCGGCGGTCGGAGCCGCGATCGCGCGGCAGGCCTGGCCGGCACGGATCGCGCGTGACGGCACCCTGCACGTGAACACCACCGACTCGGTGTGGGCGTTCGAGCTCGGCCAGCGGGCCGGCGACATCGCGTCCCGCCTCGGGCTGCCGGGCGTGCGCTTCGCCCCCGGCCCGGTACCCGAACCTTCCGCGGAGCAGTCCGCCGCCGCGCCGCTCGTACCCGCTCCCGACGAGGTCGAGCGGGCTCGGATCGTGGCGGCGCCGATTGCGGGCGAAGAGCTCCGTGAAAGTGTGCAAAGAGCGGTCAGTTTCCACCTGGCGCGGGAGCGGTCAGACCGCCCCGTCTGATACACTTCAGGCTCCCTGTAAAACCTACGTTTTGCAGGGATTTTCTCCTTATGGCAAAGACGACTGTAAAGGCCGGTTACTCGGCCAAGGACATCACTGTGCTCGAGGGTCTCGAGCCTGTTCGTCTGCGTCCGGGGATGTACATCGGCTCGACCGGTACGCGCGGTCTCCACCAGCTCGTCAACGAGGTCGTGGACAACGCGGTCGACGAGGCGATGGCGGGCTACAACGACTCGGTCGACATCACCGTCCATCCCGACAACTCGGTGACGGTGCGCGACCAGGGCCGCGGCATCCCCGTCGACATGATCCCCGAACAGGGACTGCCGGCGCTCACGGTCGTGCTCACCAAGCTCCACGCCGGCGGCAAGTTCGGCGGCGAGGGCTACAAGGTCTCAGGCGGCCTCCACGGCGTCGGCGTCTCCGTCGTGAACGCGCTGTCCGAGTGGCTGATCGCCACGGTCGAGCTCGACGGCAAGATCTACCGCCAGGAGTTCGCCCGCGGCGTGCCGCAGGGCGACATGACGGAGATCGGTACGACGCAGGGTCATGGCACCACGATCTCGTTCCTGCCCGACGCCGAGATCATGGACGAGACGAAGTTCGATGCCGGCACGCTGCTGGGACGCCTGCGCGAGATGGCGTTCCTCACGCGCGGCCTCCGCATCCGGTTCACCGACGAGCGCGCCGACGGCGGCGCCGCCCGTCGAGTTCCACTACGAGGGCGGCATCAAGGACTTCGTCGGCTACATCAACGAGTCGAAGGACGTCGTCCACCGGCACATCGTCTACTTCTCGAACTCCAGCGAGCAGGGCGAGGTCGAGGTCGCGATGCAGTGGAACACGTCGTACCAGGAGTCGGTCTTCTCGTTCGCCAACAACATCAACACCCACGAGGGCGGCTCGCACATGTCGGGCTTCCGCTCGGCGCTGACGTCGACGATGAACAAATACGCGCGCGAGAAGGGTGTGTTGAAGGAGAAGGAGGACAACCTCGAGGGCGAGGACGTGCGCGAGGGTCTGGCCGCGGTTATCTCGGTCAAGCTCGGCGAGCCGCAGTTCGAGGGGCAGACGAAGACGAAGCTCGGCAACCCTTGGGTGGCCGGCCTGGTCTCGACCGCCGTCAACCAGCAGCTGGCACGGTTCTTCGAGGAGAACCCGGCCGACGCGCGCCAGATCATGAACAAGGCGATCGCGGCATCGCGTGCCCGGCAGGCCGCACGCAAGGCGCGCGAGCTCACCCGCCGCAAGTCGGCGCTCGAGAGCATGTCGCTGCCGGGCAAGCTGGCTGACTGCTCGATCAAGGATCCGGAGTCCGCCGAGCTCTTCATCGTCGAGGGCGACAGCGCCGGCGGCTCGGCCAAGATGGGCCGCGACCGCACCTACCAGGCGATCCTCCCGCTGCGCGGCAAGATCATCAACTCCGAGAAGAACCGCATCAACAAGGTTCTCGCGAACAACGAGATCCAGGCGATGATCACCGCGATCGGAACGGGCATCAGCGACGAGTTCGACGTCGAGAAGCTGCGGTACCACCGCGTGATCGTGATGACCGACGCCGACGTCGACGGCTCGCACATCCGCACGTTGATCCTCACGTTCCTGTACCGGCAGATGCCGGAGCTCATCGACCGCGGGCACGTCTACATCGCCGTGCCGCCGCTGTACCGGGTGAAGCTCGGCAACCAGGAGTTCTATTTCGAGAAGGACGCGCAGCTCGAGGATCTACTCGCGCGCGAGCGCATCCCGAACGTCGACGTCACCTCGCGCGACGGCGACGCGGTCAAGTTCACCGAGGCCCGCTGGAATCGCTTCGCCAAGGATCTGCAGCAGTACGAGGGCTACTACGCGCGGCTGCGCTCCGACTTCGGCGCGCCGGCGACCGAGCTGATGATCCTGCACCGCCTGGTCGAGCACGACATCGAAGGCCCCGACGACCTGCCGCGCGCGATCAGCGAGATCGCCGACAACGGCTACGCGCTGTCGGTGCTCGAGCACGGCGCGGATGAGTTCCGGGTGCGCGTCGTCGAGACCGAGACCTCCGCGGGCCGCAACATCACCGTCCCGATCGAGCTTCTGGCGTCGCCGATGTTCCGCGGTTTGCGCGCGGCGTACAAGCGGCTGGTCGACCAGCTCGGCGCGCCGCCGTTCACCGTCAAAGTGGGCAAGGAGACCGAGCCGGCCGAGACCTTCGACCTCCTGCGCGAGCGCGTCCTCGACGCCGCCAAGCAGGGCGCGCAGGTGTCGCGGTTCAAGGGTCTCGGCGAGATGAACCCCGAACAGCTCTGGGAGACGACGATGGATCCCGCAAAGCGGCTGCTGATGCGGGTCGACGTCGACGATGCGGCTGCAGCCGACCGCGTGTTCTCGATGCTCATGGGCGACGCCGTCGATCCGCGCCGTGAGTTCATCGAGCAGAACGCGAAAGACGTCAAGTTCCTGGATGTCTAAGGCGGTTACGTGTCTGAGGTAGAGACAGGAGCACTCGGCCCGGGCCGGATCGAGTCGCGGGAGCTCGAGCAGGAGATGCGCTCGTCGTTCCTCGGCTACGCGATGCACGTCATCGTGTCGCGCGCGCTCCCGGACGTGCGCGACGGACTGAAGCCCGTCCACCGCCGCGTCCTCTACTCGATGTGGTCGAACGGCAACCGGCCGGGCCGGCCGTACGTGAAGTCCGCCAACATCGTCGGCTACGTGATGGGCAACCATCACCCACACGGCGACGCGTCGATCTACGACACGCTTGTGCGCCTCGCGCAGCCGTTCTCGCTGCGCTATCCGCTGGTCGACGGACAGGGCAACTTCGGCTCGATCGACGACGATCCAGCTGCCGCCATGAGATACACGGAAGCGCGACTGGCGAAGCTCGCCGAGGAGATGCTGCGCGAGCTCGACTCCGACACGGTCGACTTCGGCCCGAACTACGACGAGTCGAAGCGCGAGCCGCTCGTCCTGCCGGCGCGCTTCCCGAACCTGTTGGTCAACGGCAGCGCCGGCATCGCGGTCGGCATGGCGACGAACATTCCGCCGCACAACCTCACCGAGGTGATCGGCGCGCTCGTGACGCTGATCGACAACCCGGCCGCGAACGTCGAAGACCTGATGAAGCACGTCAAGGGGCCTGACTTCCCGACCGGCGCGATCATCGTCGGCCGCTCCGGCATCCGCGACGCCTACCGCTCGGGCCGCGGCCGTGTCGTCATGCGCGCCCGCGCTCACATCGAGGAGCTGCGCGGCGGCAAGAGCGCGATCATCGTCACCGAGCTGCCGTACGGCGTGAAGAAGGGCGGCGACGGCGGGATCATCGCGAAGATCGCCGACCTGGTGAACGACAAGGTGCTGACGGAGATCTCCGACCTGCAGGACCACTCCGACCGGTCGGGCATGCGCATCCAGATCGAGCTGAAGCGCGACGCGATTCCGCAGGTCGCGTTGAACAAGCTCTTCAAGCACACGCCGCTGCAGTCGACGTTCGGGGTCAACACCGTCGCGCTCGTCAACGGCGTGCCGCGCACCCTGTCGCTGCTCGAGATGCTCACGCACTACCTCGACTTCCAGCGCGAGATCGTCTCCCGCCGCTCGAAGCACGAGCTGCGCCAGAAGGAGAAGCGCGCCCACATCCTGCAGGGCTACCTGATCGCGCTCGACAACCTCGACGCGGTGATCGCGCTGATCCGTGCGGCCGCCGACACCGAGGACGCGAAGACCGGTCTGATGGAGACGTTCTCCCTGTCCGAGCTGCAGGCGATCGCGATTCTCGAACTCCGTCTCCGCGCGCTCACGGCGCTCGAGCGGCACGGCGTCGAAAACGAGTTCCGCGACATCCAGGAGCGCATCGGCGAACTGCGCGCGCTGCTCGCCGACGAGTCGAAGATCGACGCGCTGATCAAAGACGAGCTGCTCGAGCTGAAGAACATTCACGCGCGCAGCGACGATCGCCGCACGGAGATCGTCGCCGCCGAGGAAGAGCTCGAGCTCGAGGACCTGATCGCGGAAGAGGACATGGTGATCGCGATCAGCCGCTCCGGCTACATCAAGCGCCTGCCGGTCACCTCATATCGCGAGCAGCGGCGCGGCGGGATCGGCGTCATGGGCATGGATCTGAAGGACGAGGACTACATCGAGCACCTCTTCGTCGCCTCCACGCACGACTACATCCTGTTCTTCACCAGCGTCGGCAAGGTCTACCGGCTCAAGGTGCACGAGTTGCCGCTCGGTTCCAGGCAGGCCAAGGGCCGCGCCATCGTCAACCTACTGCCCTTCCGCCAGGACGAGCAGGTGCGCGCCGTCATCCAGACCCGGAACTTCGAGGAAGCCGACTACCTGCTCTTCGCGACGAAGAACGGTGTGGTCAAGAAGACGCGGCTCGCCGAGTACAACACTCCGCTGAAGGCCGACGGGATCATCGCCATCAAGATGCGCGAAGACGACGAGCTGGTGGCGGTGCGTCACTGCACGCCTGGCGACGACATCCTGCTGGTGTCGCGCGGCGGCCAGGCGATCCGCTTCCCGGAATCGGCCGCGCGCGCCATGGGCCGTGCCACCGAAGGAGTCCGCGGCATGACCCTGCGCGGGGACGATGAAGTGATCGCCGCCGAGCTCGCCAAGGACGACGCCGACCTGCTCGTCGTCACCGAGAACGGCTTCGGCAAGCGGACGCGTGTCTCCGAGTACCCGCTCAAGGGCCGCGGCGGCATGGGTGTCCGCACCGTCCAGCTCACCGAGGCGCGCGGCAAGCTCGCCGGCGCACGCGTCGTCCGCGACGGCTACCAGGTGATGCTCATCTCGAACGGCGGCACCGTGATCAAGATGTCCGTGACCGAGGTCAAGCGGCTCGGCCGCTCGACGCAGGGCGTGATCGTGATGCGGCTCCGCGAAGGCGAGCAGGTCGTCGCGCTCGCACCGGTCGTCGAGTCCGACGAATCCGACGGACTTGGCGACGGCATCGACGAAAGCGCGCTGAACGGCGGCGCGGCAGGCGACCCGGTCGCCACGGTGGATGACGAAGACGGTGCTGACGACGAAGACGGTGCTGACGACGAGCTCGAGGACGACGACGGCGATGTCGAGGATGACGATGACGACAGTGCCGACGAAGACAGTGCCGACGACGAAGACGCCGAGTAGGGCCTAGCCGCGCAACTCGGCCGCGGCGGTCTCCGGTGCGACCGGGTCGATGTAGACACCGGCGCCGAGCTCGAGCCCCGCGAGCCGGGTCGTCCGCGGAAACACCTCCAGGTGCCAGTGGGCTCCCTCGTGCAGCCAGACGTTGATCGGCACGAACCCACCCCGAATCACGTGCAACCGTCCTGCCAGCTCGGCGACCAGGCGCAGCGCCGGTCCGAGCAGTTCGCTCCGGAGCCCCGCGGGCTCGGGACTCTCCGGGTAGATCAGCAGCTCGTACGCGACACGGCTTGCCACCGGGCAGCCGGCGATCAGCCCGTCGCGCTCGAGCACCGGCACGATCTCGGGCAGCCCATGCTCGGCAACGGCGGCGGGCGGGAGGGCGGGGAGCCAGGCGAGCTGCGAGTGCGAGTGGGGCAGAGAGGCACCCGCGTCGTGCCCCTCGTTGATGAACGGAAAACAGATGCCGCCTGCGTCGTGGGCGCGGCGCTGCCAGGCCTCGGCGATGCGGTCGACCGTCGCGCCGGCGAGCTCCGCGATCGAGTGCACGTGCTCGGGCCCGTGCACCACGACCTCCTGCCGGTCGAGGGCCGGGTAGAGGTTCGGCACGACGCGTACGTCCCAGCCGGTCGGGCCGTCGCCGAGCAGCAGCGTCTCCGGCGGCGTTTGATCCTCGTGTCCGGCACAGAACGGACAGTCCGCGCGCTCGTCCGAGGCAATCGTCGTGGCGCCGGGCCGGCGGGTTCGTCCCGGAGCGACCGCAGTCCAGCGGCCGGTCGACGCGTCGAAGCGGAGGTCGGCCACGCTGACGGGGGAGGCGTTAGCTGAGCGTGTCGCCGCCGGCCAGGAACGGCCGCAGCATCTCGATCGGAATCGGGAAGACGATCGTCGTCGACTGCGACGGGCCCAGCTCGAGCAGGGTCTGCAGGTAGCGCAGCTGCAGCGCGATCGGATGCGGCTCGATCACCATGGCCGCGTCCTTCAGCCGCTCCGACGCCTGGAACTCGCCCTCGGCGTTGATCACCTTCGCGCGCCGCTCCCGTTCGGCCTCGGCCTGACGGGCCATCGCGCGCTGCATCCCCTGCGGGATCTCGACGTCCTTGACCTCGACGATCGAGACCTTGATGCCCCAGGGCGCCGTCTGCTCGTCGATGATGGTCTGCAGGATCGCGTTGATCTTCTCGCGCTCCGAGAGCAGTTCGTCGAGCTGATGCTGGCCCAGCACCGACCGCAGCGTGGTCTGTGCGATCTGAGAGGTGGCGACCATGAAGTTCTCGACCTGAACGATCGCAGCCTTCGGATCGACGATGCGGAAGTACGCAACCGCGTTCACCCGCACCGGCACGTTGTCCTTGGTGATCACTTCCTGCGGCGGGATGTTCAACGTGATCGTCCGCAGGTCGACGAAGATCACCTGGTCGACGAACGGAATCCGCAGGAAGAGGCCCGGCCCGCGCGGCTCAGGGAAGAGGCGCCCGAGCCGGAAGACGATGCAGCGCTGGTACTCGCGCGGAATCCGGACAGCCATCACGAGCCCGATCACCAGCAGGAAGAGCACGACGAGAACGACGATCAGGACGGCTGCCACGTCGTAACCCTAGCTACAAAGATCTCTAAACGGCTCTGACGCGAAGCGCGAGGCCGTTGCGGCTCTCGACCCGGACGTGCTGGCCAGGCTCGAGGTCGGAATCCGACTCGGCGCGCCAGCGCTCGCCGTGCACGATCACGTAGCCGCCGGTGTCGACCACCGCTTCCATACCGACGACATCGTCCGGCCCGATCGCGGCGGGTCGCCTCCGCAGGGCCAGTGCGCGCGACATCGCGAACGCCCAGAAGCCTCCGAGGCAGACGGTCACGGCGACGACCAGGGGCACGGAGGTGTGGTACGGCGAGGGCGCACCGTTGAACAGCGTCGACACCCCGATCGCCATCGCCACCAGCCCCGACAGCGTCAGGGCGCCGTGCGTCGGAACGTGCAGATCGATCACCAGCAGCGCGATGCCGAGCAGGATCAGCGCGAGTCCGCCCCAGTCGAGCGGGAGCACCGAGAACCCGAAGAGCGCGGTGATCATGCAGATCGCCCCGAAGGCGCCCGGGATCACGATGCCCGGGTGGAAGAGCTCGAACGCGAGGCCGACGATGCCGGCCAGAAACAGCAAGCTGACGATGTTCGGGTCGATCAGGGTCGACAGGAAGCTGGTGAAGAATCCCGGTGACACGGTGACGATCTCGTCGCCCTTCGTGTGCAGCGTGAAGTGCCGCGGCACCGTCGTGCGGCCGTCGATCTGGTCGAGTAGCGCCGGCAGCGTGGGCGCCACCAGGTCGATGACGTGCTGATCGAGGGCCTCCTGCTGGGTGAGGTTGGAGGCGACACGAACGGCACTGTCGGCCCATTTGGCGTTCCGGCCATGCGACTTGGCCAGCCCCCGCAGCGATGCGGCGGCGTCGTTGATCGCCTTGCGCCTGAGGTCGCTCCCGATGTTCTGGCCGCTCGAATCGATCGGGGTCGAGGAGCCGATGTTCGTCTCGGGCGCCATTGCGAGGATGTCGGCCGCCTCCGAGATCCAGACGCCGGCGGAGGCCGCTCGAGCGCCGCCGGGCGACACGTAGACGATCACCGGGATCTTCAGCGAAAGCTCCTTCTGCACGATCTTGCGCATCGAGTCCTCGAGGCCGCCCGGCGTGTCGAGCACGATCACCGCGGCCGCGTAGCCGTCCTTCTGCGCATGGTCGAGCTCGCTGTTCAGCCAGCCCTGCGTCACCGGATTGACGTCCTCGGTGAAATGGATGGCCAGAACGCGATGCTGATTCGGCCCGGGCGCGGCGGCCGTTCCCGCTCCGGTCGTCAGAGCGGCTGCAACGAGAGCGGCGGCGCTCGCGAGCAGAAGGAGCCGTTTCACAGTCGGCTCAGTGTACGCCCCGCTCTAAGCAGCGGCCCAGCCGTCGTAGCCGCGCTCGAGCCGTTCGAGGATGTCGACGAGCAACTCGAGCCGGTCGCGGTCGACCGATCCGGCATCCGGCCACGGCGAGGTGCCGACGTTGATGCCGATGCCCAGCACCACGCGCGTACCGGCCTCGGCGAGGATGCCGGCGACCTTCCGGCCGCCGAGCAGCACGTCGTTCGGATGCTTGATCGTCGCCCCTTCGCCGACGGCGGCGGCTACGGCAGCCGCGGCAACCAGCGTCAGCTCGGGCCAGGCGAAAACGGGCGGTGGCGGATAGAGCGCCACCGAGAAAGTCAGCCCGGTGCCCGCCTCGTCGTGCCACACACGTCCGAGCCGGCCACGCCCTTCCGTCTGGTGCTCCGCCAGAGCGACCGCTCCGTGCACGGCCGACTCCGGCAGCATCTGCTGCGTCGTCGGTGCGATGTCGGCATGGTGATACTCGCGCCCGTACGTGCCACGAAGGGCAGGCAGCACGAGTTCCGGCGCCAGGCGCACGTCTCTAAAGTAGACGGTTCGGTGCAATCCTCTGCCTTTTGACCCACGGCTCTGCAACCACCCGCCCTGCATACCCGTCCAATCTCACGAGACTTCCGGCCCGACCGGCCGCTGGTCTACGAGAAGCTGTCCGACCCGATCCTCGTGCGCCGCGCCAAAGACGGAGACAAGCAAGCCCTGGCGGCGCTCTGCGAGCGCTACTCGCCGCGTGCGCACAAGATCGCCCTGCACGTCCTGCGGAACCCCGAAGATGCCCACGATGCGGCGCAGGACTCATTGGCGAAGCTCGTGACCCGGATCGCGCAGTTCCGGGGCGATGCACAGTTCGGGACATGGTTCCATCGCCTGGTCGTGAACACGTGCAAGGACGTGGCGCAGGTCCGCTGGGCCTCGGAGCGGCGCACCGAGCCTCTCTACGAGGATCTCCGGGTCGCGTCAGACGCCGACCCGATTCGCGAACTGGCTGCGTCGGAGACACGCCGCGAGCTCGGCCGCTGCCTTGCAGAGCTGCCCGCGGCGCAGGCACGCGTGATCGGGCTGAAGGACGCGTTCGACGTGTCGTTCGACGAGATCTCAGCTGCTACCGGCATGCCGGTCGGCACCGCCAAGTGCTACGCGCACCGCGGCCGGAACGAGCTTCGGGAGCGGCTGTCGGCATGAGCGCGCCGCTCATGGACAAGCAGGCGATCGAGGCGATCATTCCGCACCGCGATCCGATGCTGCTGATCGACGAGGTGCTCGAGCTCGTGCCGGGGGTGCGCGTTGTCGCGCGGAAGACCGTCACCGAAGCCGACTGCGCCGGCCACTTTCCCGGCAATCCGATCATGCCCGGGGTCAAGATGGTCGAGGCCCTCGCCCAATGTGGGGCCGTTGCGGTGCTCTCGCAGCCCGAGAACCAGGGCAAGCTGGCGCTGTTCGCCGGCATCGACGACGTGCGCTTCAAGCGGATCGTCCGTCCGGGCGACACGCTCCTGCTCGAGTGCGAGATCGTGACGGTCCGCGGGCCCATCGGCAAGGGCCGCGCCAAGGCGACCGTCGACGGTCAGCTCGCCGTTCGCGGGACGCTGACGTTCGCGGTGGGCGCCGAATGAGCCCGCAAGCCTCAATTATCGGCAAGCCTCAATGATCGGTAAGGCGGCCCGCCGGGTCACCATCACCGGCCTCGGCTGCCACGTGCCCGAGCGGATCATGACCAATGACGATCTGCGCGAGTTCGTCGACACCACCGACGAATGGGTCATCTCGCGCACGGGCATCCGCGAGCGCCGGATCGCGAAGCCTGAGGAGGCGATGACGGACATCGCGCTCCCGGCCTGCCTCCGCGCGCTCGAGATGGCGGGTGTCGACGCCGCGACTGTCGATCTGCTGGTCGTTGCGACGATCACGCCCGACATGGCGTTTCCGTCGACGGCTGCGTTGCTCGCCGACCAGCTCGGGATGCCCGACGCCGCGGCGTACGACCTGTCGGCCGGCTGCACCGGCTTCATGTACGCGATTGCCCAGGCCTACTCGATGCTCGCAGCCGGGCTCGCGAAGCGCGCGCTGGTGGTCGGCGGCGACGTCCTGTCGAAGATCCTCGACTGGAGCGACCGCTCGACGCTCGTCCTGTTCGGCGACGGCGCAGGCGCCGTCATGCTCGAGGCGACGGAGGCAGGGGGCTTTCTCGGCTTCGAGCTCGGGGCGGATGGAGCAGGAGGCGGTAGCCTGTGGCTGCCCGGGAGTGGCTCGCGGCTGTTCGAGGATCCCGAGCGGTTCGTGAAGATGAACGGCCGCGAGGTGTTCAAGTTCGCCACCCGCGTGATGGTGTCGTCGGCACAGGCGATCCTGGCCGAGTGTGGAAAGACAGTGGAAGAGATCGACGTGTACGTGCCGCACCAGGCGAATATCAGGATCATCAATCACGCTGCCGAGAAGCTCGGCATTCCCGAGGAGAAAATCGTGGTGAACGTCGATCGCTATGGCAACACATCGTCAGGCTCGATCCCGCTCGCCCTCGCCGACGCGGCGGACGATGGACGCCTCGAGCCCGGCAAGCTCGTACTGATGACGGGAATGGGCGCTGGCCTTACGTGGGGCTCGGCGTTGATCGACTGGACACATCTAACGACTGGAGCGGCAGCATGACCAAGATTGCGTTCATGTTTCCCGGGCAGGGGTCGTTCGAGTCGGGAATGGGCCGCGATGTCGCGGAGGCCGTGCCCGAGGCGATGGCCGTGTACGACGAGGCGTCGCTCGCGTCAGGCATGGATCTGAAGGAGCTGTGCTTCCACCGCCCCGCCGAAGATCTTGTCCATACCGAGGTGCAGCAGCCCGCGCTCGTCACGACCTCGCTGGCGCTCGATGCGGCACTGCGTTCGCGCGGGATCGTCCCCGACTACGTGGTCGGCCACTCCGTCGGAGAGTTCGCGGCCCTCGGATCGGCGCACACGCTGTCGGTCGGCGACGCGATCGCGCTCGTGCGCGAGCGCGGCCTCGCGATGGCGGAGGCTGCGAAGCAGCACCCCGGCTCCATGGCGGCGATCCTCGGCCTGGCCGACAACGTCGTCGAGGCGCTCTGCGAGAAGATCCACAACGTGTGGCCGGCGAACTACAACTGCCCCGGACAGATCGTCATCTCGGGTGAGACGCCCGCAGTCGACGAGTGCTGCAGCGAGGCCGAGTTGGAGGGGGCGCGTCGCGCCATCCGCCTGCGGGTCTCGGGAGCCTTTCACTCGCCGCTTGTCGAGCGGGCCGGCGAGCGGCTTCGGCCGGCAATCGAGCGCGCGCATTTCCGTGTGCCGCGGGTCGAGTTCATGTCGACCGTCACCGCGAAGCTCGAGGACGCCCAGAAGTACCGCGAGCTCCTCGTCGAGCAGCTCACCGCCCCCGTCCGCTTCACCCAGGCGGCGACGTCACTCGTGTCGCACGGCGTGACGACGTTCGTCGAGGTCGGTCCGGGGAATGTCCTGTCGGGTTTACTGAAGAGGATCGACAGGTCGGTACGCACGATCTCGGTCAGCGATCTGAAGTCGCTGGACGAAGCCACGGACGCCCTTGGCTGAGAAGCCTTTCGCTTCGCTCGAGGGCAAGCTCGCGCTCGTCACAGGCGCGTCACGCGGGATCGGCCGCGCGATCGCCACGGAGCTTGCGCGTGCGGGCGCGACCGTCGTCGTCGGCTACCGCACGGGGCAGGAGGAGGCCGAGGAGCTTGCCGCCGCGATCGGTGGGCGCGCGGTGCAGGCCGACGTCTCGTCGCCCGACGAGGCCAAACGCCTGGTCGAGGAGGCCGGCGACGTCGACGTGCTCGTCAACAACGCCGGCCTGACGCGCGACGGCCTACTGGCGCGCATGTCGGACGACGACTGGCACCTCGTCCTCGAGACGAATCTGAGCTCGGTGTTCTATACCTGCCGGGCCGTGACCCGGCCCATGATGAAGAAGCGCGCCGGAGTGATCGTCAACGTCAGCTCGATCGTGGGTGTGCACGGCAACTGGGGCCAGACGAACTACGCGGCCTCGAAAGCGGGGATCATCGGCTTCACGAAGTCGCTGGCCCGCGAGCTCGGTTCGCGCAACATCCGTGCGAATGTCGTTGCTCCCGGCTACGTGCAGACGCAGCTGACCGAGGTCCTGCCAGAGGAGGCAACGCGCGCCATGGTTCAGAACACGCCTCTCGGCCGCGTCGCGACGCCTGACGAGATCGCCGGGGCGGTACGCTTTCTCAGCTCAGACGACGCTTCGTTCATCACGGGCGAAGTGCTGCTTGTCGACGGCGGACTGGGGATGTGAAGCGTGGGCGACGGTCGTAGACGGGTGGTCATCACCGGGCTGGGCATGGTCAGCCCGCTCGGCAACGACGTGCCGTCGTCCTGGCGCGCGCTGCTCGCCGGCGAGTCGGGCGCGGCCGAGATCACCGCGTTCGACCACACCGATTACAACGTGCACTTCGCCTGTGAGCTGAAGGACTTCGATCCGACGAACTGGATCGACCGCAAGACGGCTCGCCGCATGGACCGGTTCGCGCAGATGATCCTCGCGGCGGCGTACCAGGCCCGGGACGACTCCGGGTTCGAGGTCGGGCCCGAGGGTGAGCGCGTCGGCGCGTCGATCGCGACCGGCATCGGCGGCTTGCAGAGCTACCAGGATTGCTACGACGTCCTGCGCGAGCGCGGGCCCGATCGCGTCAGCCCGTTCTCGATCCCGTCGATCATCCCGAACATGGGCGCCGGCTGGGTGTCGATCGAGCTCGGCACGCGTGGCCCGCTGATGAGTCAGTGCACCGCCTGCGCGGCCTCGAACATGGCGATCGGCGACGCGATGGACGAGATCCGCATCGGCCGCGCCGATGTGATGTTCGCCGGCGGCACCGAGGCGCCGATCACGCAGGTCGGGATCGCAGGCTTCGACGCGATGCGTGCGCTGTCGCGCCGCAACGACGACCCGGCTCGCGCATCCAGGCCTTTCGAGCTGAACCGCGACGGCCTGGTGATGGGCGAGGCAGCTGCGGTGCTCGTGCTCGAGGAGCTGGAGCACGCCCAGGCCCGCGGCGCGCGCATCTACGCAGAGTTGCTCGGCTACGGGATCTCGGCCGACGCGTCGCACATGACCGAGCCCGATCCCACCGGACGCAACCCGGCGCGCGCGATGACGATGGCGCTCGACGACGCTCGCGTCGACCCGACCGAAATCGGCTACGTGAATGCCCACGCGACCTCGACACCCCTCGGCGACTCTGCCGAGACGCGCGTGATCAAGCTGGCACTCGGCGAGGAGCATGCGAAGAAGGTCGCCGTGTCGTCGACGAAGGGCGCCACCGGCCACTGCTTCGGCGCGGCCGGGTCGGTCGAGGCCGTGTTCTCGGTTCTCGCCGTGCACGACCACGTCGCTCCGCCGACGATCAACTACGACGACCCCGACCCCGCCTGCGACCTCGATTACGTCCCGAACGTCCCGCGCGACCTGCCTGAGCTGACGACGGCACTGTCGAACTCCTTCGGGTTCGGCGGCCACAACGCGACGATCGTGTTGCGGCGCTGGGACAGCGACTGACTCCGCTTTAAAGACGCTGCTTTTGCGGTGTCAGAAAGCATCCGTCCGCGTCGCCGCCTAGCCTGCGGCCATGCGAGTTGTCGAGGTCGGCGGCCGTCTGATCGAGCTGGAAATCCGGCGGTCGAAGCGCGTTCGAGGCACCCGGATCGTGGTGCGGCCGGGCCATCCGCCCGAGCTTGTCGTGCGTCCGCGGGCGGGCGCGGCCGAGATCGACGCGGCTCTCAACGAGCACCTGCCGTGGCTCGAGCGCCAGCTTGCACGCTCGCCGCAGCCGCGGCTCGGGCTCGACCGCTTGACTCTCACCGAGGCGCAGGGTCGCCGCGAGGCACGAGCTCGGGTCTCGCTCGTCGCCGAGATGGAAGCCGCTGCGCTCGGCGTGACGTACCGCCAAATCGCCCTCCGCGACCAGCGCAGCCGGTGGGGTTCGTGCTCCGCGAACGGCACACTTTCCTTCAACTGGCGGCTCGTGCTCGCGCCGCACGACGTCCTCGACTACGTGGTCGTCCACGAGGTCTGTCATCTCGTCGAGCACAATCACGGCCCAGGCTTCTGGAGGCTCGTCGAGCGGCGCCGGCCGGACTATCGCGAGCCGAAGGACTGGCTGCACGAGCACGGCTGGGAGATCCTCGCCTACCGTCCGCCCCTGGACTCTCAGGCGGCCGCATAGACTCGCTTCTGTGCAATCGAACCCCGTGGAGAGGTGGGCGACCTTCGACTGCTACGGGACGCTGATCGACTGGGACGGAGGAGTCCGTGCCGAGCTTGTTCGCGTCTTCGGCGAAGAGCGCGCTGACGACCAGTTGCGGCGCTACCACGAGGTGGAAGCGGAGTTGCAACGTGACGGCTCGCTTACCTACCGCGAGGTTCTGACTCAGACGATGCAACAACTGGGCGCGCCGGCCGGCGCCGAACACGGCCTGGCCGACTCGCTGCCGGGCTGGCGCGCGTTTCCCGAGGTCGCCAACTCCCTCGAGGAGCTGCGCCGCCGCAGCTGGCGCCTCGCGATCCTCTCGAACACCGACGACGACTTCATCGCGGCGTCGCAGGTGCGGATCGGCGTGCACTTCGACGAGGTTGTGGTCGCCCAGGAGATCGGCTCGTACAAACCAGGGCACCGGCACTGGGAGGAGTTCTTCGCCCGCACCCGGGCGCGGCGCGAGGGTCACGTCCATGTCGCTGCCAGTCTTTTCCACGACATCGCGCCGGCGAACGAGCTGGGGCTGCGGAGTGTCTGGATCAACCGGCTCGCCGAGTCGGCCCACGACGGCGCGCGGCCCGACCGGGAGCTGACCGATCTGGTGCTGCTGCCGGAAACGCTCGATGAGCTCGTTTCGACTTAGGCCGGCGACCCGCAACGACGGCCCGGAGGTGGCGGCGCTGATCATGGCGCTGGATCTCGCGGTGCTCGGCCACACGGACTACTCGCTCACCGAGCTCGACGAGGAATGGCGGTTGCTCGACGTCGAGCGTGACACGCGGGTCGTGGTCGACGAGCACGAGCGGATGATCGGCTACGGAACGCTCGAGCTTCGGGAGGGCGTTGCGCACACCGACGGCTACGTTCATCCCGACGCCTGGGGCCGTGGCGTGGGCGCGCTGCTCATCGGCGCGCTCGAGGCTGAGACACGGCGCCGAGGCAGTTCGCGGGTGCAGACCGCCACGCTCTTGCTGGACGAACGAGCCCAGGAGCTGCTGCGGGGCTGCGGCTATGACGAGATCAGGCGGTTCTGGCAGATGCGCATCGATTTGACAGAGCCTCCGTCGCCTCCAATGTGGCCGGCCGAGGTCTCGGTGACGACCTTCGACGTTGCAGATGCCGCTGTCTTTCACGCGGCGCTCGACGAGGCGTTTGCCGATCACTGGAACCACACGCCGGAGTCGTTCAAGGACTTTTCGCGCGAGTACCTCCAACACGACGCCTTCGATCCGGGGCTCTGCACGGTCGTTCGAGCAGGGGGCGAGATCGTCGCCGGCACCGTTTGCATGCCCGAGCGGCTTGGCGTGGGCTGGGTGTCACGCCTGTTCACCGTGCGCGACTGGCGGGGGCGGGGCATCGGCACGGCCCTGCTCGCCGATGCGTTCGGGCGCTTCTGGCGCAGCGGCAGGCAGAGCGTCGGCCTCGGAGTCGATGCGCAGAGCGACACGGGAGCCGAGCGCCTCTACGAACGGGCCGGCATGCGGGTGCAGCTTGCTGCCGTCGTCTTCGAGCGGTCGCTCGCATGAGCGCGCTTCGCGCCCGCTGCCCCGACTGCCGCACGCTGACGGCGGTCGCCATCGGTTCCGAGTATCAGTGCCATTCGTGCGGGCGAGAGTTCGCGGCGGGTCTGCTGCGCGTGCCGCGCGCCTGGGGTGACGGGGGCGAAGCGATGACCGAGGCGGCGCTGCTCGAGCTGCCGTGGCCCGAAGCGGCCGTCGTTGCAGAAGACACGCTCGAAGCGCAGATCGCCGCGACGGGCCGCGAGCTACCGGGCCGGCCGCTCGTGCTCGGAGGCTGCTGCTGCTCGCACGTCGGTGCCGTGCGTGAGCTGGCGCGCCGGCATGGGCGCATCGGCGTGGTGTGGATCGACGCTCACGGTGATCTGAACACGCCCGAGACGTCGCCCTCCGGGAACGCCTGGGGGATGCCGCTGCGGATGCTGATCGACGCCGGCGACGTCCGGGCAGCCGACGTGACGCTGCTGGGTGCCCGTAGCCTCGACCCTCCGGAAGCGGCCTTCATCGCCTCCTCCGGGATCAGCACGAGTCTGGGGGAGCTCCCTGACCAGGTGTACGTCGCACTCGACCTCGACGTGGCCGATCCGGCCGAGCTGGACGTCTGGATGGCCGAGCCGGACGGACTGTCGCTCGAGAGCCTCGAGCAGCTTCTGGCGTCTCTGCCGTCGCCTCTCGGAGCCGGCTTCAGCGGCCTCGTCCCCTCGGCACGCAATGCCGCTGCCCTGCCACGCTTCGGCCGCGCGCTCGGGATGTAACCGGGTGGACCGGAGACAGGTCTAAGCTTCAGCCGATGTCCGACGACAGGATCGACGTTCACGTCGAGCACAAGGACGCACCGCCGCCCCCGGAGCGCAAGCACCCGAACACCTGCCCGTCCTGCGGGTCGCACTTCCGCGACGACGAGCTTCAGGCGCAGCTCTGGGTCTGCTCGCAGTGCGGGCACCACTATCCGATGCGGGCGCGGGCGCGGATCGCCTGGTACGCCGACGAGGGCTCGTTCACCGAGGAAGCGGCCGAGGTTCGCTCCGACGACCCGCTGGAGTTCTTCGACCTGCGCCCGTACGCCGAGCGCCTCGCCGAAGCCGAGCTGAACACCGGGCTCGGCGAGGCAATGGTGATCGGGCAGGCGACGCTCTCCGGACACCCGGTCGAGCTCGCCGTGATGGACTTTGCGTTCATGGGCGGATCGATGGGAAGCGCGGTCGGCGAGAAGTTCTCACGCGCCTGCGACTCGGCTGCCGAACGCAACGTCCCGCTGGTCACCGTCACGTCATCCGGCGGCGCCCGCATGCAGGAGGGGATCCTGTCGCTGATGCAGCTGCCGAAGACCGTCTGCGCCGTGGAGGATCTGCACGACGCGAAAGTGCCCATGATCACCGTGATGTCGCATCCGACCACCGCCGGCGTCCTGGCCTCGTTCGCCTCGCTCGGCGACGTGACGATCGCGGAGCCGGGCGCGTTGATCGCGTTCACCGGGCCGCGCGTGGTGCAGCAGACGACACGGGAAAAACTCCCCGAGGACTTCGGGCTCGCCGAGCAGAACCTCCGTTTCGGCCACCTCGACGCGATCGTGCCGCGCCCCGACCAGCCTGAATACCTGGCCCGCGTTCTGAGGCTGTTCTCGTGAGCGAGCGCGACCAGGAGCTGAACCTCCGGCAGCGCCTGTCGGCGCTCTCGCGCTTGCCGCTTCTGCGCGGAGTCCGGGTTTCCGGTGAGGCCGCCCGCCTGCAACGCCAGCTCGACCGGCTCTCGCTGGACACGAGCGACGAGGCGATCTGGCGGTCGGTCGAGCTGGCACGGCACCCCGACCGCCCGTACACGCTCGACTATGTCGCCCGGATCCTCACCGACTGGGTCGAGCTGCACGGCGACCGCGGCCGCGCCGATGACGGCGCCCTGGTCACGGGCCTCGGTTCGCTGAACGGCCGGACGGTGGCCCTGATCGGCCACCAGAAGGGCCGTGACGTGAAGGAGCGCCTCGAGCGGCAGTTCGGGATGGCCTATCCCGAGGGCTACCACAAGGCGATCAGGGTGATGGAGATCGCCGAGCGGTTCGGCTTCCCCGTGATCTCCCTGATCGACACGCCGGGGGCCTATCCCGGCGTGGCTGCCGAGCAGCACGGCCAGGGCGGCGCCATCGCCCGGTCGCAGGCCGTCATGTCGCGGCTGACGGTCCCGACGGTCGCCTGCGTCATCGGCGAGGGCGGCTCGGGCGGAGCGATCGCGATCGCCGTCTCGGACAAGGTCCTGATGCAGGAGAACGCGATCTACTCGGTGATCACGCCCGAAGGCTGCGCCGCCATTCTCTGGCGCGACGCCGGCCAGGCGAAAAAGGCAGCCGCGGCTTTCAAGCCCGACGCGCTCCACTGCCTGGATCTCGGCGTGATCGATGCGGTCGTGCCCGAGCCCGAGGGCGGCGCTCAGACCGACGCCGACGCGGCCGCGGGGATGCTCAAGGCCGCTCTGGTCGACTCGCTGGAGGAGCTCGAAGACATCCCGGGCGACGAGTTGCGGCGCCGCCGGCGGGCGAAGTTCCGCGGCATGGGCGTCTACGCCTGACGGTGTTGTCGGCCCGCGCCGTCGTCGGTGACGGCGGCGCGAAATTCAGGCTATCCACATCGTCCACAGGGTTTTCAACCGTGGAATACACGGAGGTAACAGCCGTGTGCGGCCAGCTTTTGGCTCTGGGCAAGGGTTTGCGCGGCAACGTGCCGGTTTGTACGTCCCGGCGCCCGTTTGCATAGAGGGCGACTACGCAGGATCTTTACATTCCGTTTCTTTCCAAAATGAAGCGGCGAAAGCGGCCGGATCAGGGGCCCGCGGGCCTCGGTCTCGTCCGCGCCGCCTCCTTGGCGACCGACAGCTCGTGTTGATCGATCGTCGCGTAGCGGGCCGCAATCAGGCTTAGCTCTTCGGAGGCGTCCTTCGCGGCTTTCCCGAGTTGGGCATCGAGCGTTGCGGGATCGTCGAGGTAGAGGAGCCGCGTCCAGAACGTGGTGAGCACGATCGAGACCCACGGCATGAAGATCGCGTTCCGTTCGAGTGCTGCGGAGGGGCGCTGTACGAAGAACGCCACGAAGATCCCTACCGTCATCCCCGCGAGGCCGATCGCCGCGACCGCCTCGCCGACCGTCGAGGCGGTGAGCCCTTTCACGAACGCCGCGCAGACCGCGGCGAGGCCGAACACCAGCATCGCCACGTAGGCGATGAACACCGTGCGGTAGCTCCGTCGCAGATACGCCGTCGTCCTCGACAGCGTCTGGATGTCATCGGCGAGGACTGCAGCCGCGAGCTCGCGCAACTCCAGTGTCGCCTGCTTCGGATCCCCGTGCCGCGGGCGGGGCAGCCGTGTTGTGGTCATGGCCCGCCCTTCTCCGTCGCTGTCGTCGAGCGACGATCATGGGGGCGCAGTCAGCCGGCTGTCAAGCCGAAGAGGCCGAGAAGCTGTTCGGCCCCCTCGATCTCGACCGGGACCGGGGAGCGGAAGCCGACGCCCGCCAGCTCGAGATCGTGGTGCGGGACAGGTGTCCCTCTGGGCGCCACGCTCGACATGCCCGCTTCGGCGTAGCCGAGCTTCCGAGAGACCCCCAGCGACTGGCTGTTCCCGAGGAGAGCTCCCGAGCGTGCCGTCCTCGCGCCCAGGACGCCGAAGGCCAGCTGCAGGACGGCAGCGCGCATTTCGGTGCCGAGTCCGGCGCCCTGCCAGGCGCGGCCGAGCCACGAGCCGGTGCCGACCGTCAGGGTCTGGCCGAACCGTTCGGCCTCCAGCGTCTGCGAGCCGACCGGGCGGCCGTCGACGAACGCGACGAGGTTGAGTGTCCAGCGGTCGACGCTCCAACCGTCCATCGCGGCCTGGTGGAACCGCACGAACGCGTCCTCGAAGCCGGGCTCGGCTACGTGATCCGTCCAGGGCACCTTGAAGGGCATCTCCTCGGGCGCGTGGATGCCCGCGCGCGCGACGCCGGCCAGCGCGCGCAGCTCGGCGACGGTTGCGAGCCGCAGCTCCAGCCTGGGTGTGCGGAGGCGGAGACGCGTCAGCGCATGCGGCCGGCGCAGGAGGAGGTGCCTGCTCGCGACCACGTCGAACCCGACCTTCTCGTACAACAGCCGCGGCCAGTCGTCGGCCAGCGCCTCGAGGAAGACGATGTCGTTGGCCGACTGCGCCTCGTCGGCGACGGCCTGCACCAGGGCGCGCCCTAGGCCCCGTCCGCGCGTCGCGGCAAGTGTGTTGACGTCCTCGATCTGGGCCACTCCGCCGGCTTCGCGCAGCTCGCAGTAGCCCGCGACCCGGTCTCCGTCGAACACGCCGAAGTAGCGAAGCGGGACCGCCCGCGCGATCCGTTTGCGTCCCTCGTTGAGGCTGGCCGCGATGTGCGCCGAGCCCCAGGGCTCCGAACAGATCAGCGCCGTCCGGAGCGGCTCGATCTCGGCGAACGCCACCTCGCGAACCGCGCCGGCAGCCGTTCGGCGATCGGGCTCCCGCCGGAGCACCATCACCAGATGAGTCGAGGGCTCCCACCCCGAAGCAGCGAGCTCCGCGGCCGTCGCGGACTCGCCTTCTGCGAGCGTCACCTTCCGGTGGAAGAAGCCTTCCATTGCCCCGTCGACGGCAGCGGCGATCTCGCCGGCCTGGGCGACCGTCTCGGCGCGCACGTAGTTGAGGTCGTAGACGTCGGGCAGCGAGTCGCAGAACAGGCCCGTGCCGAAGCGCAGCGGCACCCGGCGCTCGGCTGCGCCGTCCTGAATCGACTGCTGGAAGGCGGCGATCCGCTCGAGCACCACCCACTCATTCTGGCGGAGCCTGCAAGTCGATCTCGGCGAGGCGTCGCTCCAGGAAGTGGCGCTCGGCATCGGCATGGGCGAGCTCGAGCGCCCGCGCGTATGCGACGCGGGCCTCGCCGCCGCGTGCCAGGCGGCGCAGCAACTCGGCGCGGGCCGCGTGCAGGTAGTGGTAGTCGTCGAGGTCGAGCTCGTCGAGCAGCGCCAGGCCGTCCTCGGGGCCGTCGGCCTCGGCCACCGCGAGGGCGTGGTTGAGGGCGACGACGGGCGTCGGCGCCAGGTCGTAGAGACGGGCATAGAGCCCCACAATCTGAGCGGCGTCGCGCGGCCGGGCCGTCTGCAGCGCGGCGATTGCCGCCTGCAGCTGATACTGGCCCGGGTGTCGCAGTGAGATTGCGCGGTCGAGAGTCGCCTTGCCCTCTTCGATCCGGTCGGTGTTCCAGAGAGTCTCGTCCTGGTCGTCGAGCAGGACCAGGTCGCCGTTGCGGAACCGGGCCTCGCGGCGCGAGTCGTGCAGGAGCATCAGCGCCAGCAGTCCCACGGCCTCGGCCTCGTCGGGCATGAGCGAGGTCACGACGCGGCCGAGACGGATCGCCTCGTCGGCGAGATCGCCGCGGCCGCTGTAGCCCTCGTTGAAGATCAGGTAGAGGACTGCGAGCAGGCCCGGGAGGCGATCGGGCAGGAGATGATCGGGAGGCACCCGGATCGGGATGCGAGCCGCGCGGATCTTCCGCTTGGCCCGCACGAGCCGCTGCGCGATCGTCGCCTCGGGCACGAGGAACGCCCGGCCGATCTCGGTCGTCGTCAGACCGCCGAGCATGCGCAGCGTCAGCGCGACCTGGGCGTCGAGCGCGAGCGCCGGGTGGCAGCACGCGAACATCAGGCCGAGCCGCTCATCGACGATCGTGGAGTCCATCTCGTCCTCCTCTGACGTTGCGTGATCTGTGAGGCGTGCCAGAAGCTCGGTCTTCTCGCGCAGGGCACGCTCCCGGCGCAGGCGGTCGATCGCGCGGTTGCGCGCGGTGGTCACGATCCAGGCACCCGGGTTGCGGGGAGTCCCGTCCCGCGGCCAGCGCTCCACGGCGATCGCAAACGCGTCCTGCACCGCATCCTCGGCGAGGTCGAGGTCGCCGAGAATGCGGGCCAGGATCGCGAGCGCGCGGCCCCATTCCTCGCGGAAGATCGCTTCCGTCGGAGCCGTTGCCAGTCCTCAGCGCTCCACAAGCGGGCGGACCTCGACGGCGCCGCTGTCGGCCGCGGGGATCCGGGCGGCGAGGGCGATCGCGTCGTCCAGGCTGTCCGCCTCGAACAGGTAGTAGCCGCCGATCGACTCCTTCATGTCGGCGAAGGGCCCGTCGGTCGTGAGCGTCTCGCCGTTGCGCACACGCACCGTCGTGGCGGTGTCGCGTGCGGCGAGCTCGGCACCGCCGAGAATGCCCGGCGTGGCCGAGACCGCCTCGTACCGCGCGTACATCTCGCCGCGCTCCTCTTCGGTCGCGCGCTCCCAGACTTCCGGGTCGCCATAGATCATCAGCAGGTACTGCATATCGGCCTCCTTCGCGGATCGTGGTCGTCTCTATGACGAACGGGATCGCCTCAAATCGACAACAGGCGCCCGAGAAAGGTCAGCGCTCCGGACTTGTCGAGCATGTCGTTCAGGTTCCCGCACTTCGGGCTCTGGACGCAAGACGGACAGCCGTCGGCGCACGGGCACCCGCGCAGCAGCTTCGCCGTGTCCGCCACCCAGCCCTCGAATTCCTCGAAGCCGCGTTCGGCGATGCCGATGCCGCCGGGATGCCCGTCGTAGACGAAGACGGTCGGGCGGCCCGTCTGCGGGTGCACGTTGGTCGACAGGCCGCCGATGTCCCAGCGGTCGCACATCGCCCACAGCGGCAGCAGCGCGATCAGCGCGTGCTCGGCCGCGTGCAGCGTGCCGAGGAGCTTCGGCATCTCCTCGAGCGACTCGAGCTGCCACGGCTCGGGCAGGAACCACACGGCCTCGGTCGCGAAGGTGGTGGTGGGCAGGTCGAGGGGAACCAGCTCGATCCGCTCCTGCGAGGCGATCGTCCTGCGCTCGTAGCCGACGACCTGCTCGGTCACCTCGATCTCCCCGAAAAGGAGCTCCAGCCCCAGCCGGCGCTCGCTCCGGCTCGGTGCCACGATCGTGGTCAGCGTCTCCTTTTTGGCTTGCGTGTACCAGTCGCGCGCGTGCGGCTCGACGACTGCGCACAACGACGTGAGATCGAGCTCGCGGACGAGGTACGACTCGCCGAGGTGCAGGTACACGGCTCCCTCGTGCACGGTCGAATAGGCGCGTGAGCGCTCGACGAGGCCGAGCACCGATCCGGTGGCCGCGTCCACGACGCTGAACGCATCTGGCTCGGAGGAGCGGAGTGGAATCCGGGCCGCGGGATGATCGCGGCCGCCCCAGACGATGCCCGCGGGCGTCTGCCTGAGCTCGGGATCCTCACGGGCGGCGGCGAGCGCTTCGGGGCCGAGCACCTCCTCGTCAGCCGCAGTGAGCGGCGCCTCGTACGCTGCCGCGCGCACGTGGCCGGCGAGCACCCGGGCGCTCGCGTGGTCGAGGATCGCCGCCTCGACGCGGCGCCCGAGCAGCGCGTCGGGCTCCCGCATGAAGTACTGGTCGAGCGCATCCTCCGACGCAACGAGCACCGCGAGCCCCGCATCGCGCCGGCCCGCACGCCCCCACTGCTGGCGGAGCGAGGCGACCGTCCCCGGGAAGCCGACCGAGATGACGACGTCCAGCAAGCCGATGTCGATGCCGAGCTCGAGGGCGTTCGTCGTCGAGACACCGAGGAGCTCACCGGCGGCGAGCCGCCGCTCGATCTCCCGTCGCTGCACCGGCGTGTAGCCGGCGCGGTAGGGCGACAGCTGGGAGTCGTCGCCGAGCCGCTCGGCCGTGAAGCGGTGGATCAGCTCGGCCGCCTTGCGGCTCTTCGCGAACGTCAACGTGCGGAGGCCACGCTCGACGAACAGCGCCTGCAGCTTCGCCGCCTCGGCGAGGGCAGACGCGCGCAGGCCGAGTTCGGCGTCCTGCAGCGGCGGGTTCCACAGCACGATCGTCCGTTCCGACCGGGGGGCTGCGTCGTCGCCGATCACCGTCACCGGTGTCCCGAGGAGCCGGATGCCCAGCTCGCCCGGGTTGGAGATCGTCGCCGAGGCGAGCAGGAACTGAGGGTCGGCGCCGTAGATCCGCGCGAGCCGCCGCAGCCGCCGCAGGACGTTCGCGACGTGCGAGCCGAAGACGCCGCGGTAGACGTGGGCCTCGTCGATCACCACGTAGCGGAGGTTCGCGAGGACGTCACCCCAACGATCGTGATTCGGGAGCAGCCCGATGTGCACGAGATCCGGGTTCGTGAGGATCACGTTGGCGCTCCGGCGGATTCCCGCCCGCTGCTCGCTGGGGGTGTCGCCGTCGTAGATCGCGGGCCGCAGGTACGGCAGCCGGTAGCCGGCGAGGGCGCGGAACTGATCCTGGGCCAGCGCCTTCGTCGGGTAGAGGTAGAGGGCGCGGAGCTTCGGCTCGCGCGCAAGCGCGTCGAGAACGGGCAGGTTGAACGCCAGCGTCTTGCCCGACGCGGTGCCGGTCGTCACCAGCACGTTCTTGCCTGCCTGCGCTGTGTCCCAGGCGTCCCTCTGGTGGCGGTACAGCTCCGGAACGCCGATCGCCTTGCGCACGCCTTCATCGAGGTCCGGCGGCAGTTCGGCGAACCGCGCCGCGCGCGTCCCTTCAACAGTCAGATGGGCAAGCTCTTCCCCGGCGAGTAGGCCTTCCCAGTGCAGGACGTCGACCGACACGCCTTCAGTCTGCCGTTCGCAGACGTGGTGGTAGCCTCGCTCCTACCGGGGTGCCCTGATGGGGCTGAGATCACACCCGTCGAACCTGATCCGGCTCGTACCGGCGAAGGGAGTGGCTACATGAGCGTTCCACGTGCATTGACGATCGCCGGGTCGGACAGCGGCGGCGGCGCGGGCGTTCAGGCCGACCTGAAGGCATTCGCGGCGGCCGGCGTGTACGGCACCACGGCGATCGTCGCCCTCACCGCGCAGAACACGGTCGGCGTCGTCGCGGTGCACGAGGTGCCGGCTGCCTTCGTGGTCGCCCAGCTCGAGGCTGTGCTTTCGGACATCGGTGTCGACGCGGCGAAGACGGGGATGCTGTTCTCGACGCCCGTCATCGAAGCGGTCGCCGATGTGCTCGACGGGCGTGACGTGCCGCTGGTCGTCGACCCGGTGATGGTCGCCTCGTCGGGCGCGAAGCTCCTGCGGGACGACGCGGTCGAGGCGCTCGTCCGGCGGATCTTTCCGCTCGCCACTGTCGTGACGCCGAATCTGCTCGAGGCGCGGATGCTGACGGGCTCGCCTGCCGGTGTTTTGCGCCGAGAGCTTGCCGAGCGGCTCGTCGAGCTGGGGGCGGGTGCGGCGATCGTGACGGGCGGCCACGGCGACGACGCCGTCGACCATCTCTTCGACGGCCGTGTGCACGTCGAGATTCCGATCGAGCGCGTCGACAGCGGCGCGACCCACGGCGCCGGCTGCACGCACTCGGCCACGCTTGCGGCCGGGCTCGCCAAGGGGCTGCCGCTCGTGGACGCCGCGCGCGCTGCGGCCGTCGCGGCGATGGCAGCGGTTCGCAACGGGCTTGCGTCGATCGGCGCGGGCGATGGTCCTGTCGATGTTCTCAACCTGAAAGGAAGCCCGTGACGCCCGGCGAGACTCTTCTGCGGCTGCGTGAGACGAGACCGCTCGTCCACCAGATCACGAACTACGTCGTCATGAACGAGACGGCGAACGCGACGCTGGCCGTGGGCGGCCAGCCGGTGATGGCGCACGCGCGCGAGGAAGTCGAGGAGATGGTCGCGCTCGCGGGTGCGCTCGTCCTGAACATCGGCACGCTGTCGCCGGACTGGGTCGACGCGATGCTGGCCGCCGGCCGCGCGGCGAACGCGCTCGGGATTCCTGTGGTGCTCGACCCGGTAGGTGCGGGGGCGACGACGTATCGCACGCAGACCGTCCAGCGGATTCTCGACGTAGTGCGCGTCACCGTCGTGCGCGGCAACGCCGGCGAGGTCGCGACGATCGTCGGAGTCGAGGCCGAGGTGCGCGGCGTCGACTCGGTCGGGGTCTCGGCCGACCCGGCGGAGCTCGCCCTGCAGGCGGCGCGGACGCTCGGGCTGGTCGTCTCGATCACCGGTCCGGTCGACCACGCGTCCGACGGCGAGCGCGTGGTGAGCGTCTCGAACGGCCATCCGGCGCTTGCGACCATTACCGGCACCGGCTGCATGGTCTCGGCCGTGACCGGCTGCTTCCTGGCCGCGACGCCCGACGATCCGCTCGGAGCAGCCGTCGGTGCCCTCGCGGCCTACGGTGTGGCGGGCGAGGATGCCGCGCGGGAGGGCAAGGGGCCCGGATCCGTGCACGTCGCCCTCTACGACGCGCTGGCCGCGCTCGACCCGGCCACCCTCGACGGGAGGGTCCGGATCGCTTGAGGGTGCACGCGATCGTGGAGGATCTCGAGACGGCCAAGTTGGCGGTGGCAGCCGGCGCGACGGTCGTCCAGTTGCGCGTCAAGGCTCCGACCGACGTCGTGGTCGCGCGGGGGCGCGGCTTTCGCGAGCTGCCGGCAACGTTCATCGTGAACGACGACGTCGACGCTGCCATCGCGCTCGCCGCGGACGGCGTGCACCTCGGCCAGGGCGACGAGGGAGAGGAGCGCGCCCGTGCCGCCGGCCTCGTACTCGGCCGGTCGGCGGTCACGCTCGAGCAGGCGCTTGCGGCCGACGCGGACTACCTCGGTGTCGGGCCGATCTGGGAGACACCCTCGAAAGCCGACGCGGATCCAGCGATCGGGCTGGCGGCTCTCCGCGCGATCTGTGCCGCGGTGGACGTTCCCGTTGTCGCTATCGGTGGCATCGATGCCGCCAACGCGACAGAATGCATTCGCGCCGGTGCCGCCGGTGTTGCCGTGATCCGCGCCGCTACGGACCCGACCCTGAGGGAGATCGTTGACGAGGCTTTCGAAGCTCGGTGAGCTCGGTCTGCTGGCCGAGCTTGAACAGCGTGGCCTGATCGTCGACGTCACGAACGACGCTGCGCAGCTTGCGGGCGGGCTGATCGCAACCCAGGACGCAGTCGTCGAGAACGTCCACTTCCGGCTCGACTGGATCGGCTGGCGCGACCTCGGCTGGCGGGCTGCGGCGGCGAGCCTCAGCGACCTGGCAGCGTCCGGCGCCGAGCCCGAGGGGCTGGTGATCTCGCTTGCCGTACCGGCTTCGACCGATGCTGCGGATGTGATCGAGCTGTACGAGGGCATCGCGGAGACGGGCGTCCCGGTGGTCGGCGGCGATCTGACGTCGTCGGATGCCGTGATGCTGAGCGTGACCGCGCTTGGCCACAGCGAGCGCGTGCCCGGTCGCGGCGGCGCGCGCCCCGGCGACCTGCTCGTCGTCACGGGCCCGCTCGGGCGCGCGGGCGCCGCGTTTCGCGAACGGTCGTACGCCCGGTTCCCGATGCGCCTCATCGAGGGCAGACAGCTGGCGGCGACGGCGAACGCGATGCTCGACATCTCCGACGGGATCGCGGTCGACGCCGGCCATCTGGCGCGCCGCTCGGGCGTCCGCTGCGTGATCGAGCTGAGGCGCGTGCCGCTCGCCCCGGGCGCGACCGTCGCCGACCTGGCACACGGTGAGGACTACGAGCTGCTCGCCGCGGTCGGCGATGCAAGCGGCTTCGCGGTCATCGGCCACGTTGAGGAAGGCGAAGGGGTGGAGCTCCTGCTGGACGGAAATCCGCATGTGCTCCGCGGCTGGGAGCACTTCGCCTAGCGGTCGGCGAGCCCGAATGCCTCGGCGTAGTGCTTGCGCGAGCGGGCGCCGATCACCGTCTTCCGGAGCTCGCCCGCACTGAACATCGCCACGGTCGGCAGGGACAGCACGTCGTAGCGGCTGGCGCTGATCGGGTTCGCGTCGACGTCCATCCGCACGAACTCGACGTCGCCCGTTTCCGCGGCGAGTTGCTCGAGCAGCGGCTCGATCTTGCGGCACGGGACACACGACGGCGCCCAGAAGTCCACCACGACGGGCTTCGGCGACCGGAGCACCTCGGCGTCGAACGTCTCGTCGGTGACGGCGCGCATTGCCGCAGACGCTACCGGCGGAAGCGCAACAGGGGAACGCGCCAGATCGCCTCGAGCACGATCGTCCGGCTCATCTTGGAGTGGCCTGCGGTTCGGTCGGCGAACGCGATCGGAACCTCGACGATGCGAAAGCCGGCCCGGCGGGCGCGGTACGTCATCTCGATCTGGAAGGCGTAGCCCCGTGCGTGCACCCGGTCGAGCGGGATGGTCTCGAGCACGCTCCGGCGGAAGCACTTGAAGCCGCCGGTCGGGTCGCTCACGCCCATGTGCAGGAAGAGCGCGGTGTAGAACGATGCGCCGCGTGAGATTGCGCGGCGCACCAGGCCCCAGTTCTCGACGCGGCCGCCTGGGATGTAGCGCGAGCCCAGAACGAGGTCGGCACCGTCCTCCGCGGCAGCGACCAGACGGAGCGCGTCGGCCGGGTCGTGTGAGAAGTCGCAGTCCATCTCGAGGATCAGCTCAGCGTCGCCGGCCAGCGCATGTTCGAACCCGGCGAGATACGCGGGTCCGAGGCCTTCCTTGTGCTGCCGGTGCAGGACGTCGACGAAGCCGAGCTCGGCGGCGAGCCGGTCGGCCAGCTCGCCGGTGCCGTCCGGCGACGCGTCGTCGATCACCAGCACCCGGTCGCCATCCCGGAGCAGCCCGCCCAGGGTGCGCAGCATCGGCTCGAGGTTTTCGCGCTCGTTGTAAGTGGGCAGGCAGACCGTCGCGCGCATCGAGCCGCCTATGATCGCTGACGTGGCGGTTGGGCTTCCCAGGAACGATGAGCTCGCGGGCCAGCTCGACCTGCTCGCGGATCTGATGGAGGTCCAGGCGGGCGACTCCTTCCGCATCGGCGCGTATCGGAAAGCCGCTGCCAGGATCCGCGAGACGTCGGCGTCGGTCGCCCAGCTTGCGCTCGATGGGCGCGCGAAGGAGCTGCAGGGAATCGGCAAGACGATCGAGGCGAAGATCGTCGAGGTCGTCTCCGACGGCGAGATCCACGCGCTCACCAAGCGGAAGGCCGAGGTGCCGGAGGAAGTCGCGCTGTTCATGCGCCTACCCGGGCTCGGGCCGAAGACGGCGCGGCGGATCTGGCAGGAGCTCGGCATCGACACTGTCGCGGCGCTGCAGGCGGCTGCCGCGGGCGGGCAGCTGCAGGGTCACGCCGGGATCGGGCCGGGAACCGAAGCGAAGATCACCGCCGCGCTCAGCCAGCCGCGCGCTGCGGCCGGGCCCAAGCGCTCGCTGCTCGGCACGACGCTGCCGAAGCTGCGCGGCGTCGTCGCAGAGCTCGCGGAGCATCCCGCGGCGGAGCAGGTCTCGCTGGCGGGCTCGGCGAGACGCATGCGCGAGACGGTGCGCGATCTCGACATCATCGCGACTGCCTCCGACCCGCAGGCGCTCGTCGATTTCTTCTGCGGGCTGCCGTGGGTCGTCGAGGTGGCCGCGAAGGGTGGGACGAAGGCGACCGTCGTCTCGAACGACGGCTTGCGCTACGACCTTCGCGTCGTCCCGCCGGAGTCGTACGGCAACTTGCTGCAGCACTTCACGGGCTCCAAGGATCACAACGTGGCGCTCCGTGAGGATGCAGTGCGCCGCGGCTTCTCGGTCTCGGAGTACTCGATCACCGACACCGAGTCGGGGCACGAGCACCGGTTCGGCACCGAGGCTGAGGTGTACGCGTTCCTCGGTTACGACTGGATTCCGCCCGAGCTGCGCGAGGACGGCGGCGAGCTGGCAGCGGCGCGCCGGCACGAGCTGCCGGAGCTGGTCGCTCTCGCCGACCTGCGCGGCGACCTGCACACGCATACCGATTGGTCGGACGGGAAGGACACGCTCGCCACGATGGTCGCGACGGCGCAGGGGCGCGGCTATGCGTACTACGCGATCTGCGATCACTCGCACCGGCTGCGCGAGGGCCGGCTCGAGCAGCAGGCGGCCGCGATCGACGCGCTGAACGCGCAGGTCGCGCCCTTCCGGATCCTCAAGGGGATCGAGGTCAACATCCGGGCGGACGGTTCATTGGACACGCCCGAAGACGAGCTGGCGACGCTCGACTGGGTCGTCGCGTCGGTGCACGCCTCGTTCGACAAGAACCCGACCGAGCGGGTGCTGGCGGCGATGGAGAGCCCGTACGTCGACTGCATCGGGCACCTGACCGGGCGCAAGATCGGCAAGCGGCAGCCTTCGCCGATCGATGTCGAGCGCGTGATCGAAGGGGCGCTGCAGACGGGCACGTTCCTCGAGATCAATTCTCAGCCCGACCGGCTCGACCTGACCGACGTCCACGCGCGGGCCGCACGCGAGGCGGGGCTGAAGCTGGTGATCGACTCCGACGGGCATCAGGTCGCCGCTCTCGACTATGTCGAGTTGGGGGTGGGCCAGGCGCGGCGCGCGTGGCTGACGAAGGACGACGTGGTCAACACCCGGACGTTGAAGCAACTCGAGCGCCTGCGGAAGCGGCGGCCGTGACCCGGTTCCGCGACGATCTCGACCTGGCGGCCGACTGGGCCGCGGCGTACCTGGAGGGCGCGCGCGAGTTGCCGGTGGTCTCCGAGGTTTCGCCCGGCGACGTGCGCGCGCAGCTGCCGGCTGAGCCGCCGGAGGCACCCGAGAGCTTCGCGGAGGTGCTCGCCGACCTCGACCGCGTGCTGATGCCGGGGATCACGCACTGGAATCACCCGCGCTTCTTCGCCTGGTTCGCGAACACCGGCTCCGAGCCGGGGGTGCTCGGTGAGCTGCTCACCGCAGCGTTGAACGTGAACGCGATGACGTGGCTCTCGTCGCCTGCGGGTACCGAGCTCGAGCTGACGGTTCTCGACTGGCTCGCCCAGCTGCTGGGTCTGCCGCGCGGGTGGCACGGCCACATCGAGGACACCGCGTCCACGTCGACCGTCGCCGCGTTGGCGGCGGCCCGCACGCTTCGGCCCGGTGGCGTCGTCTACGCCTCGGAGCAGGCGAACTTCAGCGTCGAGAAGTCGGCGCGGCTCGTCGGCCTCGAGTTCCAAAAGGTGGAGGTGGACGACGAGTTCCGCATGCGTACCGACTTCCCGCTCGCCGATGCGACCGCGGTCGTCGCGACGGTTGGGACGACCGGCACGACGTCGGTCGATCCCGTGCCAGAGCTGGCGCGCCGCTGTGCGGAGGCCGGTGTCTGGCTGCACATCGACGCGGCGTATGCGGGGTCGGCGGCGATCTGTCCGGAGCTGCGTTGGTGCCTCGACGGGTGCGACCGGGCCGACTCGATCGTCGTCAACCCGCACAAGTGGCTGTTCACGCCGATGGACTGCTCGACGCTGTGGACGCGCCGGCCCGAGGTGTTCCACGAGGCGTTCGCGCTGCGGCCGGACTATCTGGCGTCGACCGATTCGGCTGTTGATCTGAAGGATTACGGCCCGGCGCTGGGTCGCCGGTTCCGCGCCCTGAAGCTGTGGCTGGTGCTCCGGATGTACGGCGCGGAGGGACTGCGGGCGATGATTCGCGAGCATGTGCGACTGGCCCAGCTCTTCGCATCCTGGGTCGAGGCCGAGCCCGGGTGGGAGGTCGCGGCGCCGCATCCGTTCTCGACCGTGTGCTTCCGGCACCTCGAGGCGGACAACGACGAGCTCGCGCGTCGCGCGACGGCGACCGGGAAGCTGTTCGTCGCGACGACGAGGCTCCGAGGTCAGGCGACCATCCGGCTGGCGATCGGCAACGAGCAGACGACCGAGGACGACATTCGCCTCGCGTGGGAGGTGCTGTGCGCCTCCGTGCGGTGATCTTCGATCTGTGGGAGACGCTGATCGACTGGGATCCGGACGCGGCCGCGGCCATGGTCGGGCAGGTGTCCGAGCTGGTGGGCGGCGACTTCACCGAGCGCTGGAACCGGTCGCAGAGCCGGTATGTCGCGCCGATCCGCACCGCGTTGGGTGACGCCGGCGTCCCGGCGGCCTTGCTGGAGGACGTGTGCGCGCTGCGGCTCGAGTACGTCCGGGGGTCGCTTGTGCCACGGCCGGGGGCGGTCGAGACGCTCCGCGAGCTGCGCCGGCGCGGGCTCCTGGTCGGGCTGATCACCGTGTGCACCGAGGATGTCGAGCACCTCTGGCCCGAGTCGGAGTTCGCCGGCCTGTTCGACGCGGAAGTGTTCTCGTCGTCGCTCGGCATCGCCAAGCCCGACCCGCGGATCTATCTCCACTGCGCCGAGGAGCTCGGTGTCGAGCCTGGCGAGGCGGTGTTCGTGGGCGACGGCGCCAACGACGAGTTGGCCGGCGCCTTGCGGGTCGGCATGCGTGCGCTGCTCATCCACCGGCCCGGCGAACCACCGTTGTGGCCCGAAGTCCAGACGTGGGATGGTCCCCGCGTCACGTCGATCCCCGAAGTTCTGGAGGTGCTCGAACTGTGCTGATCGCAACCACGAACGAACTGCCCGGCTACGTGATCGAGGAGGTGTTCGGCGAGGTGTTCGGCCTCACCGTCCGCTCTCGCAACATCGGCTCCCAGATCGGCGCCGGCCTGAAGTCGATGTTCGGCGGCGAGCTGAAGGGCATGACGAAGGCGCTGGTCGACAGCCGCAATGAAGTGATCGACCGGATGGTCGCGGAGGCCGAGCTGAAGGGCGGCAATGCGATCGTCGCCATGCGCTTCGACACGTCAGAGATGGGCGACACGTGGACGGAGATCTGCGCGTACGGCACCGCCGTGCGAGCGCGCAAAGCCTAGAAACCTTCGACGAGTAGTCGCAACTGGCGGACTGCCTCGTCGCGGCGAGGCGAGAAGTGGGAAAGGACGAGCGGTACTGCAAGCATGCGCCAAGGCTTGCACTCGCCCACCAACTGGCCGTACGTGCTCCATGGCCACTGTGACGGCTGGTCAGCAACGGCTGGCACTGGGTTCAGCGCGATGTAGCGGAGCGCGGTGAAGAGGTGCTTGTCGTCGGCGATCTTCGTGTCGCGGTAGCGCGATTCGAACAGGGCTCCTCTGCGGCAATGTCGGCTGTTGAACCGTCGCGAGTAGGAACCGTTGAGTTGCCGCATCGCGTCGGCGAGATTGGGCTCTCGAAGCCCGACGAGGAAGTGGTAGTGCGTGGACATCAAGCACAGGGCATAGCAGCGCAGCCGGTACGTCTGGACGATCTGCGACACGCCGTTGACGAAGTGAGTGCGGTCGATGTCGTCGCGGAATATCGGCCGGTCATCGATGCCGTGGGCAGTGACGTGGTAGATGTGGCCCGCTTCGTGACTCCGTCGTTCGCGTCCCATCGGTGAAAGGTGGCGGCTCGCGACGCGCTGTGCCATCGGCCGAAGGGGGTGTCCTGCCCTCGACGGGGGCGGCGCCCGATAGAGGTGTCAGACACCGAAGGTGTCTGACACCTCTTCCGCCAACCGCGCCGTTCGCGGTCGCGGGCACAATCCGGCCATGCCTCGCGTGCGCCGGTCGCGGCGTCCGGTGCCCGTGCTCGAACTGCTTGCGGCGACGCTGCCCGAGCTTCGGCGTGGGCTCACCGAGAGTGCCGCTCGCACTGTTGCCTACGAGGTGTTCGAGAAGCTCGGCTGCGGGGCCGTCGCAGTGACGGATACGCAGCGCGTGCTCGCCTACGTCGGCGCGGGTGCCGACCATCACGCGGCCGGCGATCAGCCGATCCGCCCCGTCTACGAGGCGCTCGCGCAGGATCGCATGCTGCTCGCGCCGCTCGGGATCCGCGTCGAATGCGGCCACCCGGCCTGCCCGCTCGGCGCCGCCGCCGTCGTACCGCTTCGCCTCTCCGACGGGCCTGCCGGCGCGGTCGTCGCCTACTCGACCGCCGGGTCGCCGCTCGACGAGCCCACCGTCGCGACCCTCGAGGCGCTCGGCGACCAACTCTCGGCGCAGCTGCAGCTCTCCGAGCTCGCCACGGCCACCAGCACCGCGCTACAGGCCCAGATGGAGCCTCACTTCGTCTTCAACGCCCTGAACACCATCGCCGCCTTCATCCGGACCGACCCCGATCGCGCCAGGCGGCTCGTACTGGCCTTCGCCGACCACCTGCGGAGCAGGCTCGCACGCCCCGGCGAATTCATCACCCTCGACGACGAGCTCCGGCACGTCCGCAGCTACCTCTCGCTGGAAGAGGCGCGTTTCGGCCCGCAACTCGAGGTGACTGTCGACGCCGATCCGGCCGCGCGCCGCGTGCGTCTGCCGCCGTTGCTCGTCCAGCCACTCGTCGAGAACGCGATCAAACACGGCAAGACCGACCGGACGCTGCACCTGTTGATCCGCGCCCGCGTACGCCGCGGCCGCCTGCGCGTCACGGTGCGGGACGACGGACGCGGCATCGCCCGCGACGTCCTCGAACACATCCTCGAACCCGGCGTGAGCGACAACGGCGGCATGGGTCTGGGGCTCGCCAACGTCCACGGACGCCTGACGGCCCACTACGGCGAGGGAGTGAAGCTCCGCTCGTTCCCGTTCGGCACCGTCGCCCGGCTCGAGGTTCCCGTCTCGGAGGACGATGCATGACGATTCGCGCGCTGCTCGTCGACGACGAGGCGCCCGCGCGCTCGGAGCTCCGCTACCTTCTCTCGCGGCATTCCGAGATCGAGGTCGTCGGCGAGGCGGCCGGTGCGGCCGAGGCGGTTGCCCTCACGCGCTCGGCGCGCCCCGACGTCGTGTTCCTCGACGTCGAGATGCCCGGGCTGACCGGCGTCGAGGCGGCCGCCCTCGTGCGCGACGCGAACGATCCGCCCGTTGTCGTGTTCGTCACCGCGCACGAGCGCTACGCCCTGGAAGCCTTCGCCGTCGAGGCGTTCGACTACCTGCTCAAGCCCGTCGACCCCGAGCGGCTCGCGCGTCTCGTCGAACGGCTCGGCGAGCGCACCGCCGACAACGTGCCTCCCGTCGCCCGGGTCGCCGTCGTCACTGCCCGGGGCAGCGAGCTGCTGGACTACGACCAGATCCATTTCGTGCAGGCCGACGGCGACTACAGCCGCGTCCACACCTACGACCGGTCATATCTCTGCACCGCGTCGCTCGCCGATCTCGAGCGGCAGCTGCCGGCGGGACGCTTCACGCGCGTCCACCGCTCGCATCTCGTCAATCTGGCGAAGGTCGTCGCGGTCCGGCGTGCGGGGCCGGATCACGTGAACTTGCAGCTCGCAGACGCCGGCAAGACCGAACTCCCCGTCGCTCGCCGCCAGGTGAGGCAGCTGCGCGACCGCCTCGGCGTCTGAGCTACAGCTCGCTCAGGAAGCCGAGTACCGCGTCGGAGGACGGAAGAACGATGTCTGCACGCTCCCGAAGCTCGGCCGGGCCCTCACTCGAAGCGACCGCGACCCGGACGGAAACCTCCAGGCCGTCGAGCGCCGCGAACCCGTCCAGGTCGGTGGTGTCGTCGCCGGCATACAGCGCGCGATCGAGCCCGTGGGTTGCGAGCAGATGGCGGACGGCGGTTCCCTTGGACGCGTCGATGGGCGGCAGGATCTCGAGCACCATGCGACCCCACCTGGTGCGGAACCCTTCCGCGGCAGCGGCGCGCTCCACGTCGGCGAGCGCGGACCTCGCCCCGACGGGATCGCCGGCGCCCCGGTAGTGGTAGGCAACCGAGAGAGGCTTCCACTCGACCTCCGCCTCCGACCCGGCTGCGAATGCGTGGATCCGCTCGGCCCAGCCGACGGCCGACGGCTCGAGCTCCAGCCCGTGCTCGCCGGCGTACACGAGCTCCGGCACCCCCACCACCTCGCGCGCGACGGCGCTCGGCCGCCCCGTCACGCAGGCGACCAATGCGTACCGCCGCGCCAGCCTGTGCAGCTCCGCGCGTGCATCGTCCGGCACGCGGGCGTCAGCCGGCCGCTCCACGATCGGCGCCAGAACGCCGTCGACGTCGAAGAAGAGGGCCGCCCGTCCCGGCTCGGCGATCAGGTCGGTGAGCGCAGTCACCGGCCGTAGAGTACGAGAGGTGCCGAGCCGGGGTCTCACGATGCTCGTCGGGATCGGGCTCCTCAGCGGGTTCTTCGGTGCGCTGTTCGGGGTCGGCGGCGGCATCGTCATCGTCCCGCTGCTCGTCCTCTACGGGTACAACCAGCGCCGCGCATCCGCCACCTCGCTCGCCGCGATCTTCGTCTCGTCGCTGGTCGGAGCGATCACGTACGCCTTCCACGGCGACGTGAAACCCGGGGCCGCGGCGCTCGTCGGCATCCCCGCCGTCGTCGGCGTCCTGCTCGGCACGGCGCTCCAGCAGCGCCTGTCGCTGCAGAAGCTGACGTACGGCTTCGCCCTGCTCCTCACCGCCGTCGGGGTGCGGTTGCTCGTATGACCGACGTGTTGATCGCGGTCATCGGGATGTGCGCCGGCGTGCTTGCGGGCATGTTCGGGGTCGGCGGCGGGATCCTGTTCGTGCCGACGCTCGTGCTCGGGCTCGGACTCACCCAGGTGCACGCGGGGGCGACGTCGCTGCTTGCGATCCTGCCGACCGCTCTCGTTGGCACCTGGCGTCTCCAGCGGCAAGGCCACGTCGACCTGCGAGTCGCGGCAACGATCGGCGTGGCGTCGATCATCGGCGTGCAGGGAGGTGTCCTCGCCGCCGAGTCACTGCCGGGAGCGGTGATCCGGCGCCTGTTCGGGATCCTGCTGCTGATCACCGCCGCACAGCTCATCCTGCGCGCGCGGAAGGCGTCGCCGGACGCCGTGGCAGAATGACGCACGGTGCGCAGCCGCCTCGTACTGCTGCTCGTGCTCTCAATCGCTGTCGGAGTCGCCGGCTTTGGGTTGGGTGGCGCGGGAGCCGGAAGTCCCTCCTCGAGCCCGACGACCGCAGCCTCGGCGTGGGCGATCCGCATCACGATTCCCGGCCAGGCCGCGATCGGGACGTCGATCGTCTCGGACACCGGCACGTCGAGCGGCGGCGCCTTCGCCTACCCGGCTGACGGTTCGGCTGTCTCGGCCCAGACGACGACCGCGACCGCCACGACCTCTGCGCAGCGCTTTGCCGTGGCCAAGGCCGAGAGCGACGTCACGGGCCTGTCGCTCTTCGGCGGCGAGATCACGGCCGACGGCGTGACGGCGCGCGCGTCCGCTGGAACCGGTTTCTCCGGCGCCGGCGGCAACCAGCTCGGAAGCACCGTCACGAATCTCGTCGCGCTCGGCCAGTCCGTAAGCGGAACGACCGCGCAGCTGGCCGATTGGGGAACGCTGGCCCTCGACACGCTCACCGTCGACCGCTCTGCCCCCGCGGGGACCAAGGGCTACCAGGGGCGGGTCGTCGAGCTCGACGTGAAGCTGACCGCAGCCCACGGCGGACTGCCGGCCGGGACCGAGATCCAGATCGGCTTCGCCCAGGCCGCAGTGCAGACTGCGCCCCCGGCCCCGAAGCAGACCACGACCGCCACGACCACCACCTCGACGACTCCGACCGGGCCGTCGGGCCCCCAGCCGACAACGCGCGCCGAGACGGTGTCAAAAGCCCCGCTGAAGGTTCATCCGCCACTGGGGTCGACCGCAACCTACGACTTCCCCGTCTTCGGGCTGTCGGCCTATATCGACACTTTCGGCGCCACTCGAGCCCACCAGTCGTACCACCAGGGCGAGGACATCTTCGGGACGCTCGGCCAGCCGGTGGTCGCTGTCACGGACACCACGGTCTTCGCGCTCGGCTACGACCAGACCGGGGGAAACCAGCTCTGGCTCCTCGACGCGGCCGGAAACGAGTTCTATTACGCGCACCTCTCGGCCTTCTCGACCGCGGCGCGCAACGGCTCACACGTTCGCGCCGGCGAGGTGATCGGCTTCATGGGCAACTCTGGCGATGCCGCGCAAACCCCGGTGCACCTGCACTTCGAGGTTCACCCGGCCTCGCTGCTCTATCTCGGCGCCGCCGGCGTCGTCGACCCGACGTCCTATCTGACCGGCTGGCAGCGGCTGAAGACCCTGCCCTACCCGATCGCGCCGGCGTGGGCGCCGAACGTCCACGGCCTTGCTGCCGGACCCGAGCCAGGTGCGATTCTGCTCGGGATGAGCGACATCTCCTCGGCCGACGGACTCGACCCGGCCTCGATCCGCCGGGCCCTCGCTCCCTCGCCGACGGTCAGCCCCGCTCAGGGGCCGGCCACCAAGGTCACCCCTCCGATCGGTGACCTTGGTGCGACCTACGGACCTAAGACGTGAGAGTTACTCCGCCGGACCCGAACCGTTCGTGGGCGGATAGCTGCCGCCGAACTCGTTCTCGCCGCCGAGCAGCTCCTTCACCCACTTGCGGGTTTCAGGGCCTGTGACCGGGTTGAAGAGGATGCCGAGCGCAATGCCCGCCACGAGCAGCGTCGTGTTGCGGCTGCCGTGGTCCTTCTTCCCCTGGAGCCGGTCGGCCGCGCTCCGGAGATCGTCGACTGCCGACCTCAACTTGTCGCGAATCTCGTCGTCGGTCGCGACCCGCGCCGCGACGGTGACGGCGTCGCGCTTGCCACCCGTCAGCTCGGCGTAGAGCTCCTTGGCTGCGTTGAACGCGCTCAGCACATCACCGCGGAGCTGGTCGTCGGACATCGCGCGCTCCACATACGGTTTGACGTTGGCGGCCGCGTCGTAGACCTTGTCTTTCGTGTTCACCATGCTCGCCCGATCCTTTCGCTTCGTTGCCATGCGTCCCCCTTGCGGCGGAGTAATCACGAGCGGAACTCTCCGCGTGGCTGCCGGGGCGCTTGCCTTGACGGTAGCGATCATCGTTGCAGGTTGCGGTAACTCGGCGAAACCGCAGGCGCAAATCGTCGCTGGCACCGGATTTCGCTTCGCCGCGCCGGTGGGGTGGACCGTTGAGAAAGGCCTCACCGCGGTGTCGGCGACCGAGGGCGACCAGTTCGTGCGCGTGCTGGTGTTCCCCGTCGCCAGGCTCTACACGCCCAGGCTGTTCGCGGAGCTCGGCACCGAGCTCAAGTTGCGGATGACGACGCTGGCGAAGAAGACCGGCGGGACAGTCGAGGGAACCGGCGTCGCGACGGCGGACGGGATCAAGTCGCACGTGTGGCGCGTCAAAACGGGCGACTCGCTCGACGAGTACACCTTCGTGTTGCGCGGCCGCCGCGAGTACCAGCTGCTCTGCCGCCGGCCGTCGGGTGGAAGCGCCTCGGCCTGTTTGCAGCTCGTGAGCACCTTCCACCTGACCTGACAAACCGGCGCCCGGCTACGGTTGCTGCGTGGCTCGCTGGACCCGATTCGTTCTCCGCCACCGCAGGATCGTCATCGCATTCTGGGTGGCGGTGATCGTTGCGGGCGGCTTCGCGAGCACCCGTCTGCCCGCGCTGCTCTCGAACTCGTTCACGGTGCCAGGCACCGCGTCGGAGCAGGCGCAGGCAGATTCTCGATCGGCAGTTCGGCGACCGCCCGGACGGCTCGTTCACGTTCGTGTTCCAGGCGCCCGACGTTCGCTCGGCCGCGTTCCAGGCTCGCCTGCAGGAGGCGATCGACCAGGCACGCTCGGGCCGTGCCGGGCGGCTCGGGCGACGGCGCTGCTCACCGCCGGACGGCACGTCGCGTACGCGCACGATCGTGTCGACGCTGAATCTGGCCCAGGCCAAGCGCGCCACGCAGGCCGTGCGAGCAGCGCTGGTCGTCCCGGCCGGTGTCGAGCACGCCTATGTCGACCGGCGCCGGGCCGACCCAGCACGACCTCGACCCGATCTTCTCGCACGACCTGACCAAGGGCGAGAGCATCGCGCTGCCGGTCGCGCTGCTCGTCCTGCTCGGCGGTCTTCGGCTTCTCGGTGGCGGTGACGATGCCGTTCATCTTCGCGGCGTGCACGATCACCGGCGCGCTCGGGATCATGTACTGGGTCGCCCGGCTCACCGCGACGCCGACCTACGTGACGAACCTGATCGAGCTCGTCGGGCTCGGGATCGCGATCGACTACTCGCTGCTCGTCGTCTACCGCTTCCGCGAGGAGCTCACGCGGACCGACGACACCGACGAGGCGATCGTGCGCACGATGGAGACGGCCGGCCGCGCGGTGCTCTTCTCGGGCGCTGCCGTGGCGATCGGTCTGCTCACGCTGGTTGCGCTGCCGCTGCCGTTCATGCGGCTGATGGGCATCGCCGGCTTCCTGATCCCGCTCGCCTCGCTGCTCGCCGCCGCGACGCTGCAGCCGACGCTGCTCGCGCTCTACGGCCGCCGCGGGGTCGCGCGCCGCAGCTTGCGCTTCTGCCGCGCGAGCCGGCCGACCCGGAGCACGGCTTCTGGGCGTGGCTCGCGCGATCGATCATGCGCAAGCCGCTGCGCTACCTCGCTCGCCGGCTCGGCTATCGCCGTGGCGCTTGCCGTTCCCGCGTTCTGGCTGTCGCTGACGCCGGGCTCGTCGATCGGCGTCCCGCGCTCGCCCGGAGGCGATCCGCGGCTTCGACCTGCTGTCGAGCCGCGGTCGGTCCGGGCGCCGAGGTGCCGACGCGGATCGTCGTCGACACCGGCCGCGCGCGGGGTGTCAGCGCTGCCGCCGGTCCAGGCTGCGATCGCGCCGCCTGGTCGACCGAGCTCCACGCCGATCCGCGAGACCGCCGCCGTGCTGTTCGGCGCCGGGCGCGCGCTTCGTCGACCGCACGGCGCGCTACGCCCAGATGCTGCAACTCGGCCGCCACGACTACGGCCAGCCGGCCGCCCAGTCGTTCGTGCACCGGCTGCGCTCGCACCTCGTGCCCGACGGCCGCGTTCCCGGCGGGCGTGCGACGTGCTCGCGGGCGGCGCGCCGCCCCAGGGAGTCGACTTTCTGCACGTCGTCTTCACGACGTTCCCCTGGGTGATCGCCGCCGTGCTCGCGCTGACCTACGTCCTGCTGCTGCGCGCGTTCCGCTCGGTGCTGCTGCCGCTGAAGGCGATCGTCCTGAACCTGCTGTCGGTCGGGCGCGAGCTACGGGATGCTCGTCGTCGTCTTCCGCTTCGGCCTCGGCCACGACACGATCGGGCTGTACCGCGACTCGCAGGTCGAGGGCTGGATCCCGCCGTTCCTGTTCGCGACCCTGTTCGGCCTGTCGATGGACTACGAGGTGTTCCTCGTCACGCGCATGCGCGAGATGTGGGACGCCGGCGCCGACAACACGACCGCCGTGGCGCACGGGCTGGAGCGAACCGGCCGCATCATCACCGCTGCGGCGTTGATCATGATCGCCGCGTTCTCGGGCCTGATCGCGGGCCGGATCGTCGGCCTGCAGGAGTTCGGCCTCGGTCTCGCGGTCGCGATCCTGATCGACGCGACGCTGATCCGCTCGATCCTCGTCCCGAGCATGATGGCGGTCTTCGGCCGCTGGAACTGGTGGCTCCCCGATCGGACTCGCGCGGCTCGTCCGGGTCGCGCCCTCCCCGCACCGGCTCGAGGTCGCGACGGGTCGCGGCCTGCGGCTGCGAGTAGCCTGGGCTTGTGAAGTCCGCCCCCGTCCTGCGTGGCGGGCCCATTGGCGCGCGGGTCTGGCTTGTCTCGGGCCTGTTGCTGTGCGCGATCGGGATCCTCTGCTTCCTCGAGGCGAAACTCGGTCTGGCGCCATGGGACGTCCTGCATCAGGGAATCGCGAAGCACACGCCGCTCTCGTTCGGGCTCGCAAACGAGGTGGTGGGCGGTCGTTGTGATGCGTATCGGCTGGCGGCTCGGGGCGCGGATCGGCATCGGCACGCTCGCCAACGCCGTCCTGATCGGCGGCGTTCATCGCGCTCATCCAGGGCGTTCGATCTGCTGAAGCCGTTCGACGGCCAGCCGCTCGCGCCCGCATCGGCATGCTCGCGTTCGGGATGGTGTGCTTCGGGGTCGGCACCGCCTTCTATATCGGCGCGGATCTCGGCGCCGGCCCGCGCGACTCGCTGATGCTGGTCGTCTCGCGCCGGCTCGGGAGTTCGCGTCGGGCTGGCCCGCGGCGGGCTCGAGCTCATGGTGCTCGTGGTCGGCTTTCTGCTCGGCGGCAAGGTCGGGGTCGGGACGCTCGTGTTCGCTCTGGGAATCGGCCCGTCCGTCGAGCTCGCCTTCCTCGGCGCTCTGCACTCGCCGATTGTCGCCCGGGCCACGCCGCGCGCGCCGCTCGCGGCGTCGCTGGGAAATTGAACGGCTAGGAAATTGACGCGGCCCCGGCTGTAGCATCGGCGTGCGTCGTGAAAGGGCTCATCTGCGCAGGCGGCACAGCGACTCGGCTCGAGGAGCTGACGCGCGTCACGAACAAGCATCTGCTGCCGGTCGGCCGCTGGCCGATGGTCTATTACCCGCTGCAGCTGTTGCAGCGGATCGGCGTGCGCGAGGTGCTGCTCGTCACCGGGAAGCAGCACGCCGGCCAGTTCATCGACCTGCTGGGCAACGGGCATGTCGATGCGCGTTCGTCACACGAGACGCTGTTCGATCTCGACCTCACCTACAAGGTGCAGGTGGAGGCCGGCGGGATCGCGCAGGTCGTCGGCATGGCGCGCGAGTTCGCCCGCGACGAGCAGCTCGTGGTGTGCCTCGGCGACAACATCTTCGAGCACGCGCAGACCGCGGCGATCGAGGGCTGGAACGAAGGCGCGCTCGTGTTCGTGAAGGAGGTTCCCGACCCGGAGAACTTCGGCGTTGTCGCCTACGACGAGGACGGCGCGCGTCGTCGACATCGTCGAGAAGGCCGGGCATCGTCGACCTGCGCTACGACTCGCCGCCGTCGAGCGACGCGGTCGTCGGGCTCTACTGCTTCCCGCCCGACGTCTTCGAGATCATCGACACGCTGTCGCCGTCGAGCCGCGGCGAGCTCGAGATCACCGACGTCAACCGCACCTACGCGCAGCGCGGCGAGCTGGCGGTGCGCCGGGTCGAGGGCTGGTGGCACGACGGTGGCAAGCACTGGGCCGACCTCGCCGAGCTCGGCCGGCTGATCGAGCAGACGGGCGCCAACAAGTGATCGAGGGCCTGTTCCGCATCCCGCTGCGCCGCTTCGAGGACGAGCGCGGCTGGTTTTGCGAGCTGAACCGGCGATCGCTGCTGCCGAAGCCCACGCGGCAGACGAACGTCTCGTTCTCGCGGCAGGGAACGCTGCGCGGCCTGCACTACCACGAGCGCGGCCAGGACGATGTCTTCGCGCTGCCTGCAGGGAATGGCCCGCGTGGTCGTGCTCGACCGCGAGACGGGCGAGACGTTCAGCGAGGACATCGGCGACGACAACCCGGTGGCGATCTACGTCCCGGGCCGCTGCGCGCACGGCTTCGAGGCGCTGACCGATCTGCTCTTCTGTTACCACGTCACCGAGGAGTACGACCCGGCCGATCCCGACGAGCACGGCGTCTGCTGGGCCGACCCGCGCGTCAAGCATCTCTGGAGCACGCAGACGCCGATCCTCTCGCCGCGCGACGCGGCGGCCTGCCCATGACGGACGTCCTGGTCACCGGCGCCGGCGGGCCAGCTCGGCCACTCGCTGCTCGAGGCGTTCCCCGACGCGCGTGGGCTCACGCGAGCCGACTGGGACGTGACGCTGCCGCCGCCGGCAGCGCTCGGCGCGCCGTCGCTCGTCCTGCACGCGGCGGCGTGGACGGATGTCGACGGCGCCGAGGACGACCCGCAGGAGGCCGCCGCGGTGAACGTCGGCGGGACGCAGCATGTCGCCGAGCTCGGCGCGCCGCTCGTCGCGTACTCGTCGGACTACGTCTTCGACGGCGCAAGACGACGCCGTATCTCGAGTCCGACGCGCCTGCGCCGCTCGGTGCCTACGGACGGTCGAAGCTGCACGGCGAGGCCGCGGCCGGCAGCCAGGCGTGGATCGTTCGCAGCTCGTGGCTCTTCGGCGAGACCTCGACAGAACTTCGTGCGGACGATGCTGCGACTGGGCGCGAGCGCGACGAGGTTGCGGTGGTCGCCGACCAGCGGGGCTGCCCGACGTACACCGGCCATCTGGCCGAGGCGACGAAGCAGATCGTCGCAGCCTGCCCTTCGGCATCTACCACGTGGCGGCCGACGGCGACTGCACGTGGGCCGACTTCGCCGAGGCGATCTTCGAGGAGGCCGGCCTGCCCGCGCGTGTCCGGCGCATCACGACCGCCGAGTTCGGCGCGCGGGCGCCGCGGCCGGCGTACTCGGTGCTGCGGAGCGAGAAGGGCGCCCCCGAGCTGCCGCACTGGCGCGACGGTCTGCGCGCCTGCCTCGCACGCCTGCTCGAGCTCAGCCTGTCCCGCGATGCGCGTTCTCGTGACAGGCGGAGCGGGCTTCATCGGCTCGGCCTTCGCGCGCCGTCTGGCAGCGCACGGCGACGCCGTCGTCGTCCTCGACAAGCTCACGTACGCGGGCAACCGCGCGAACCTCGAAGGCGTCGAGCACGAGTTCCACCAGGGCGACATCGCCGACCCCGACGCGGTCGCGACGGCCGCGGCGGGCTGCGAGGCGATCGTCAACTTCGCGGCCGAGACCCACGTCGACCGCTCGATCCTCGGGCCCGCCGAGTTCATCCTCACCGACGTGCTCGGCACCCAGGTGCTGCTCGACCACGCGCGGCAGCACGGCCTCCGCCACGTGCAGGTCTCGACCGACGAGGTCTACGGGGACATCCCGTTCGGCGCGCCGGCGTGCAGCGAGGACGCGCCGATTCGCGCGTCGAGCCCGTACTCGGCTTCGAAGGCCGGCGGCGACCTGCAGGTGCTCGCGTACGTACGCACCTACGGCGCCGACGCCCTCGTCACGCGCGGCGCCAACACGTACGGGCCCAGGCAGTACCCGGAGAAGTTCCTGCCGCTCTTCATCACCAACGCGTTCGACGGCGGGCAGCTGCCGGTCTACGGCGACGGGCGCCAGCGCCGCGAATGGCTGCACGTCGACGATCACTGCGCCGCGATCGAGATCGCGCTGCGCGGCAGGTGCGGCGGGCGAGGTCTACAACATCGGCGGTCAGGAGCGCGAGAACATGGAGGTCGTGCGCCGCATCCTCGACCTGACCGGCGCGAGCCCCGATCTGGTGCGGCACGTCGCCGACCGCCCGGGGCACGACCGCCGCTACGCCGTCGACTCGTCCAAGCTGCGCGCCCTGGGCTGGACGCCTCAGCATTCGTTCGACGGCGGCGGGCTCGAGGCGACGGTCGACTGGTACCGCGAGAACCGCGACTGGTGGGAGCCGATCAAGTCGGGCGACTACCGCCGCTACTACGACGAGCAGTACGCCGTGCGACTCGGCTCGTAGCGGAGTCCCCGACCCGATTTTGTAAGCGAATTGAGGCTCGCGGGGTCGTTCGCTACCTTGGCTCGGATGCCGCGCTTCGTCCTCCGCACGGCGATCATGTGCCTGCTCCTGTGCGCGGGAACGGCGTGTGCCCTGCTCGCCGCACGGCTCCGGCCGCCAGTGGCGGTGTCGACGGGACCGGCGACGTCCACCGTCACGGTTCCGACCACGCCGCCGCCCACGACGGGGAGACGACGAGCCCGTCGCCCACGGTGCTCGTGTTCGACGGCCACGGCTGGGGCCACGGCGTCGGGCTGACCCAGTGGGGTGCGTACGGCTACGCGCTCCACGGCTGGAGCTACGAGCCGGATCCTCGCGCACTACTACACGGGGACGACGCTCGGGGCCGCCCGCGGTCTCGACCGGGTCAGGGTGCTCGTCGCCGCGGGCAACCGGGTGACGCTCGGCGCAACCGCCCCGTGGCAGGTCGCTGACGCGTCGGGCAACAAGACCGCACTGCCCGTGACCGCCCCGGTGACGCTGCGGCCGTCGCTGGCGATCGCCGGCGTGCCGCTGCACGGGCCCACTGACGATCACGTCGGCCAGTCCGCTGCTCGTGAACGGCCGGCCGTTTCGCGGACGGCTCACGGTCTCTTCGGACGGCAAGACGCTCCAGGTTGTCGACACGCTCGGGCTCGAGGCGTACGTGAAGGGGGTCGTGGCCGCCGAGATGCCGAAGACCTGGCCCGCCGCCGCCCTCGAAGCCCAGGCTGTGGCGGCGCGCTCCTACGCGATCGCCAATCTGCAGACGGCCGGCCCGTTCGATCTGTTCGCCGACGGCCGAAGCCAGATCTACGGCGGCGTGGCGCTCGAGACGCCGGCCACCAACGCCGCGGTCGACGCAACGCGGGGCAAGGTCGTGCTCTGGCAGGGGAAGGTCGCTGACACGCTCTACTCGTCGAGCTCCGGAGGTCGCACCGCCTCCGCGCAGTCGGCGCTGGGGCAGAATCTTCCCTACCTCGCTTCCGTCGCCGATCCGTACGACACCCTGTCGCCCTACCACGACTGGGGCCCGATGCGTGGTCGGCGGCGCTGTCGCGGCACGCGCCCTGAAAGTGCGCAGCATGGTGGAAGACGCGCAGATGACCGATGACGACGAGGGCCGCGTATCGGCTCTCACCGCGTTCGGCCAGCTTGCCTCCCAGGCGACGCTGACCGGCGCGCAGGCACGGTTGGCGCTGGCGTTGCCGTCGACATGGTTCTCGTTGTCGCTGCTCTCCCTGCTCCCGACGTCGCACGCGGTGCCCTTCGGCGGAGCGGTCACTCTGACCGGCTTCCTGCACGCGGGTGCCGGCGAGCCCGCTGACGGGGTGTCATTGGAGGCGAAGAGCCTCGGCACCGGCTGGCTGCCCGCCGGGCCGGTTGCCCTCGACTCGGCCGGCGCGTTCGCAGCGACCGTGTCGCCCCGCCTCAGCACGCAGTACCGGCTGGCCTGGGGCGATGTCCGTGCCGGTCTCGCCAAGATTGCCGTCTCGCCGGTGGTGACGGCCGCCGCGGCCGCGGCGGCGATCTCCGGCAGCGTTCAGCCTGCGGTTGTCGGCGCTGCGGTCGAGCTGCAGCGCCAGGATGCCAACGCATGGACGTCCGTGTCGTCGACGACGACCGATGCGACCGGCGCCTGGTCGTTCTCCGGCACGCTCGCGGCCGGTACCTACCGTGTTCGCTGCGCGCCCGGGCATGGCCTGGCCCCGGGGCTGTCGGCAGCGGTCGTGGTGCAATGAGGCGTCTTCTGCTCGCGCTGGCGACGGCCCTGCTGGTGCTCGCCCCGGTCGCGTTTGCGCGGCGGGCGTTCACCGATACCGAGCCCCTGGCGGCGAAGGAGTGGTACCTCGAGGCCGACAACGCGTGGTCGTTCTGGCCGACCGCTCCGACGCTGGCGCCGGTGCGGGTCGCCGTCATCGACTCGGGCATCGATGGCTCGCATCCGGAGTTTGCCGGCCGGATCGTCGCTGCCAAGAGCTTCGTCGGCGGCTCGCCGTACACCGACGAGCAGGGCCACGGGACGTTCGTCGCCGGTGAGATCGCGGCGAATCCGTTCAACCAGGTCGGCATGGCGGGCCTCGCGTTCAACGCGCAGTTGCTGATCGCCAAGGTGGTCTCCGCCGACGGCTCGGTGCCCCTGAAGGCAGAAGTTGCGGCGATCCGCTGGGCTGCCGACAACGGCGCCCGCGTCATCAACCTGAGCCTCGGCGGGGTACGCGATCCGCTCAATTCGAGCCTCGATACCTATTCGCCGCTCGAACAGGCCGCCATCGGCTACGCGTACGGGAAGGGTGCTGTGGTGGTCGCCGCGGTCGGTAACGGGCCGCAGTCGCCGAGCACACCCTGGTCGTATGCCGACTATCCGGCGGCTCTGCCGCATGTGGTCGGCGTGTCGGCGATCCGCCAGGACGGCTCGGTGCCGGCGTACTCGAACCGCGACGCGATCTTCGTCGACATGGCCGCGCCGGGTGACAACATTTTCTCGACCATTCCGCTGAGCCTGACCGCTTCCGGCTGCGCCGACGGGCCGTACTCGGACTGCGGCCCGACCGAGTTCCGCGACGCGATCGGCACCTCGTTCGCTGCTCCGCAGGTGTCGGCGGCCGCCGCGCTGATCCTCGGCCAGGATCCTTCGCTCAAACCCGACCAGGTGACGTGGCTGCTCGAGCGGAGCGCGACGGATGAGAGCGCCGCGAACGGCTGCACCGAGTGTCCCCCCGGCCGCGACGCCTACACCGGGTGGGGCCGCCTCGACGTCCAGGCAGCCCTCACCGATCTGACCACCGGCACGCCGCTGCCGCCGCCCGACCGGTACGAGCCCAACGACGACGCCGGCTCGTTCGCGCATGCTCTGCCGCCACTCCCGCGCACGATCACCGCGACGCTCGACTACTGGGACGACCAGATCGACGTCTACCGGATCGTCCTGAAGAAGGGCCAGCGCCTGTTCGCCCGCCTCACACCGCAGACGGTCGCTGCGACCAGGCTCGCCCTCTGGCGCCCCGGGACCCAGCGCGTCGAGGGCCTCGACGTCGATCTGACGAGCCGCCTCGCCCAGTCGACGAGAGCCGGAGTGCAGGAGCGGCTCTCCTACACGGCCCACGCGAGCGGGACGTACTTCCTCGAGGCGAAGCTGATCGCTCCGTCGCACGACCCGGTTGTGTACCGGCTCTCGCTCGTCAAGAAGCGGGTGTAGAAAGCAGCTGCTCGGGCGGGACGTCCCCGTGCACGCGCGCGGGGTTGCCATACACGATCTTGCGCGGCGGCACGTCCTTCGTCACCACCGCACCGGCACCGATGAACGCCTCTTCGCCGATCTCGACGCCGGGGCAGAGGACGACGCCGCCGCCGACACGCGCGCCGCGACGGATCGTCGGCCCCTTCATCAGAGCCAGTCGCGCCTCGGTGCGGCCCATGAAGTTGTCGTTGGTCGTGACGACGCACGGCGCGATGAAGACCTCTTCCTCGAGGGTTGAGTACGCCGTGATGTAGGCGCCCGCCTGGATCTTGGTCTTGGCCCCGATGGTCGTGTCGTTCTCGACGAGCGAGCCGCGTCCGATGACGACGTCATCCCCGACCCGGACGCGTTCGCGCACGCACGACTGGTCTCCGAGGATCACGCGCGCGCCGATCTCGGAGCCGGCGAACACCACGGCGCCCGTCGAGACGACGGTGCCTTCGCCGATCAGCGTCGGCGGCAGCGGGTCGCGCTTCGCGGTCGAGCGCGAAGACAGGGTGGGCTGCTTGCCGACGACAGCGTGCTCGAGCACCTTCACGCCCTCTCCGAGCACCGTGCCCGGATGCACTACGGCTGTCGGATGTACCTCGGCTATCGCCGTCCCTCGCCGAGCGAGAGGTGGAGCATTTCGAGCGCGCGCACGACCTCGAGGCCGGCCCGCGCCTCGACGAAGTCTCCGGGCCCTTCCTCGACGAGGCGCAGAAAATGCGCGCACTCGAGGCGCAGCGGCTCGTCGTTCGCGATCTTGGGGCTGAAGATGTCGCCGGTGCGCGTGCGCCACTCGCCGTAGTTGCCGGCGGGCTGCTCGGGCGCCTTGTCGTAGATCGTCACCTTGCGTTCGAGCTCCATGTCGTCGAACACCGCCATCTTCTCGTGGCCGACGACGGTGATCTTCCGCATCTTGTGCGGGTCGAGCCAGGAGAGGTGCATGTGGGCGATCTTTCCGCTCGGAAAGCGCAGATAGCAGAACGCGATGTCCTCGACCCCTTCGGTGAGGAACGCGTTTCCGTGGGCGACGGCCTCGATCGGTTGCTCCTCGATCAGGTACAGGATCACCGACAGGTCGTGGACGCCGAGCGACCAGAGCGCGTTCTCGTCCTTGCGGATGATTCCGAGGTTCTGGCGGTTGCTGTAGACGCACAGCACGTCCCCGAGCTCGCCGGTTTCGACGAGCCCTTTCAGCTTCTTGACGCCGGGGTGGTAGAGCAGGAGGTGCCCGGGCATCAGCACGAGGTTTCGCGCCTCGGCGAGCTCGACGAGCTCCGCCATCTCGGAGGTGCGCATGGCCGGCGGCTTCTCGACGAATACGTGCTTGCCCGCCTCGAGGGCCTGCTTGGCGAGTGCGTAGTGCGTCGGCACCGGCGTGGCGATGACGATCGCGTCGAGCGCCGGATCCGCGCAGAGATCGTCGAACGATCCCGTGACCTGGGCGTTCGGATAGCGGCGAGCGAACTGTTCTCGCACCTCGGGCCGCGCGTCGGCGAGCCATTTGAGCTCGGCGATCTCGTCGAAGTTCCGGACGAGGTTCTTGCCCCAGTAGCCGAGGCCCGCCTGCCCGACCGAGACGGTCACAGCTTCCAGACCGTGTCCGGTGCCTCGATCCCCTTGGTGGCGTTGCGGAAGTCGACGATCACGCTGCTGCGGCGGACGAGCTCGGCGTAGTCGATCGACGAATGGTTGGTCACGATCGCGACGCAGTCATACTTCTCGGGCTCCAGCGGCGATGAGGTCATTCCGTCGAACGCCGGCACGTGCGGGTCGTGGTACGCGACGATCGCGCCCGCGCTGCGGAGCAGGTGGATGAGCTTCTCGGCCGGCGTCTCGCGCCAGTCGCCGATGTCGGGCTTGTAGGCGACGCCGAGTACGAGGACCCGCGAGCCGCTGAGCGACTTCTGCGCGCCGTGGTTGAGCGCCTGCGAGATCATCGACCGGCAGAAGTACGGCATGTTGTTGTTGACCTCGCCGGCCAGCTCGATGAAGCGCGTCGAGAAGTCGAACTCGCGCGCTTTCCACGTGAGATAGAAGGGGTCGATCGGAATGCAGTGGCCGCCGAGGCCCGGCCCCGGCTTGAAGGACGCGAAGCCGAACGGCTTCGTCGCGGCCGCGTCGATGACCTCCCACACGTCGATGTCCATCCGGTCGCAGAGCTGCGCGAGTTCGTTGACGAGCGCGATGTTGACCGCGCGGTAGATGTTCTCGAGCAGCTTCGTCAGCTCGGCCGCCTCGGGCGTCGACAGCTCGTGCACGGTGTCGACGGCGCGGCGGTAGACGGCTGCCGCGGCGGCGGTCGACTCCGGCGTGATCCCGCCGACGACCTTCGGAGTGGTCTTCGTCGTCCAGTCCTCGCGGCCCGGGTCGACGCGCTCGGGCGACATCGCGAGGTGGAAGTCCTTGCCGGCGGTCAGGCCGGAGCCATGCTCCAGGATCGGCTGCACGATCTCGCGCGTCGTGCCGGGCCAGGTGGTCGACTCGAGGATGACGACCTGCCCGCGCTGCAGGACAGGCGCGAGGCTCGTGGCGGCGCGCTCGACGTAGGAGAGGTCGGGCTCGCGCTGGCGGGAGAGCGGCGTCGGCAGCGCGATCAGGATCGCGTGGGCGTCGCGCACGTCGTCGTAGTTGCCGGTCGCGGAGATCAGCCCCTCGTCGGTCAGCACCTTTAGGCGGTCGGACGAGACGTCCTCGATGTGGCTGACGCCTCTGTTGATCGCGTCCACGAGCCGGGTCTGGACGTCGACGATCAGGACCTTGCAGCCGGCCTCCGCGAAGGTGACGGAAAGCGGCAGGCCGACGTAGCCGGCACCGACCACGGCGACGTCGTAGGCGAATGGTTCAGGCACGGCGGTCAAGGGTACAGCGCCGCCGCGACGCGCTCGGCTGCGTGGCCGTCCCCGTAGAGCTCGGGCGCAGAGTCGGGAAAGCGGGCGGACGCGGCCGCTGCGGCGATTGCGTCCGGGTCGTCGTCGACCAGAACGTTCGCTCCGGCCGCGACCGTATCGACCCATTCCGTGTTCGGGCGCATTGTCACGCAGGGCACCCTGGACCAGTACGCCTCTTTCTGCAATCCCCCGGAATCGGTGGTTATCACCCGAGCCTGTGAGGCGAGGGCGGCGAAGTCGAGGTACCCGAGCGGCTCGATCAGTGGGATCTCTAGGCCGAGTTGCTCGATCGCCGCCCGCGTGCGCGGGTGCGCCGGAAAGACAACGGGGCCGTCGACCCGCAGCAGGCCGCCGACGATCCGGCGCAGGCGTTCCGGCTGGGTCACGTTCGCCTCGCGATGGACGGTCGCGACGGCGTACCCGCCGGGCTCCAGGGCGAGCCGATCGAGAATCGTGGACCGCTCGCGCGCCAGCGGCGCGAACAGACGCGTGGCGTCCGCCATCACGTCGCCGACGACCATGCGCCTGCCCGCGACCCGCTCGCGCGCCAGTTGCTCCGCCGAGCGCTCGTCCGGGCACAGCAGCAGTGCCGAGAGGCGGTCGACGGCGATCCGGTTCCTCTCCTCGGGCATCGTCAGGTCGAAGCTCCGCAGCCCGGCCTCGACATGGGCGACCGGCACCTCGCGGGCCGCCTCGGCGCCGGCAAGCGTCGAGTTCGTATCCCCGTAGACGAGCACCCAATCGGGGCGCTCCGCCTCGATTGCCTCGCGGATCCCGGGCGCCATCGCCACGGCGTCAGACGTGTGCAGATCGAGCCGGTAGCGGGGCTCGTCGAGGCCGAGCTCGTCGAAGAAGATCCCGGAGAGAGCCGCATCCCAGTGCTGCCCCGTGTGCAGCACGACCTCGTCGATTCCCGCGTTCCGCAGCGCTAGGGAGAGCGGCGCCGACTTGATGAACTGGGGCCGGTTCCCGACCACGGAGAGGATTCGCATCCGCCGCTACGATACGCGGCGCTCTCGGGCCGTTAGCTCAGTTGGTAGAGCAGGGGACTCTTAATCCCAAGGTCGAAGGTTCGAATCCTTCACGGCCCATCCCGAGCCAGACTCAGGTTCGACAAGATCGCCGCCACTCTCGCCAGCGTGGATCCCGAGCACTCGATCACGTTCGGCCTCACCGAAGCGCAACCCGGAGACGGCCTCGCCGACCTGATCGCCCGCGCCGACAGCGACCTGCTCAGCCACCGCTCGGCAAGAGTCCGCTGACCCGCCCGACAGGCTAGAGGTAGAAGCCGGATGTCCCGCCCGGGGACATCCGGCCTTTCGTTGGGCTTGTTAGCCGGTTGGGATTGCGATCAGGCTGCTGAAGTTCGCCGACCCGTTCGCGACTTCGACGTTGCACTGGACCGTCAGGAGGGTGCTGGTGGCCACCGTTGTCACGGCCTGAAGCGGCACAGCTACCGCAGCGAGCGCCGGGAGTGTCTTCATCGAGCTCTGGTCGAGCGTCGTCGCGGCTGCCTTCAGCACGCAGTCGACGGAATCACCCGCCCCAGTTTGAGAGATCTGCGTCTTCGCCAGCACCGCGTATCTCCCCGCGGGAACTGTCAACGAGACGACCGTCACGAAGCTGACACCCGTCGGGATGGCTGTAAGTCCGCCGGTAGCCGCCACCGGCGTGACTGTTCCGTTGGCCCCCGTCGCCCCGATTGCGCCACTTGCACCACTTGCGCCGATCGCACCGGTCGCACCGATCGAGCCAGTCGAACCGGTTGCCCCGGCGGCACCGGTCGCACCGGTCGAGCCAGTCGTACCGGAAGCCCCGGCGGCACCGGTCGAGCCAGTCGTCCCCGTTGCCCCGGCCGCACCGGTCGAGCCTTCCGCACCGGCCGGACCGGATCGTCCGGTGGCGCCGTCCAGGCCGTCGGTACCGGCTGTGCCACTGAACCCAGCTTCACCGCGCGGGCCGGTGCGAGTAAGTGACTTTCTCGCCGAGGCGGTGAATACGCCCGCTTCGACAGAATGGGCAGCGATGTCGGCGCCGGTGAGTGAGCCGTCCTTGATGTCAGCGCCGGTCAGCAGCCCTCCGGCCGCGTAGGCGCCACTGCTGACGCCAAGCACGATTGCGAGCCCGGCTAGTACCGTAAGTGCCTTCTGCATGGACACTCCCTCTAGTGCCAGCGAGGGTTTCGCCGACACCATCTACGTCGGCAAAAACGGCCGTGATGCCGCTCGTAGTAGCTACGGCACTCTCGTCGGAGAGTTACGTGTTCGCGCGCGGGAATTGCCTCGCGGCTAGCGCTTCGGCTGTCTGAGCCAGACCGAGGCGTGGACAGGCTCGACGGCGCGGTCGACTGCCTGTAGGAGCTCGTCGCGAATGGTGTCGAGGTCGACTGCATCGCGCAGGCGCAGCGTGAACGCGGTCACGATCGCTTCGGTGTCGTAGCGGGCGCGGTTGAAGCGCCTGTCGACGAGTCGCTGCACGCGCAGTCGCAGCGGGTTGAAGAGGGCGGCGGCTGTGAGTGTGGAGGCGGCGACGCCGACCGGGGACGAGAACGGCAGGACATGTGTCGTGAGAGCGACGATGGCGACGAAGATCCCGGCGAGCAGAGCGGTGATGATCAGATACGAGATGGTGCGGCTGATCAGCTTGTCGATCTCGTAGAGCCGGTATTTGAGGACGCCGATGCCGATTCCGGCGGGGAGGGCTGAGATGGCGATCCAGGCGATGTTGCCGGCGGTGTTGTCACCGAGCGGCAGCCCGATCAGCATGGCGCTGATGCACACGGTGCCGCCCGCGAAGAACCACTTCAGCTGCTCACGTTCGGCTCCACTGGCCTGCCGATATCTCAGTACGAGGCGGGTCACCCACGCCAGCGAGAAGACAGCGTAGAGCGGAACGTAGAGCTCGATGCAGTAGGCGAGCCAACCGGACTGGGAGCTACTGAAGACCGCCAGCTCGCCGGCCGAGTCGACCTCGATTCGGTGGGCCAGCACGCCCGTCAGATCCTTCCAGGCGAGCACTGCGACAAAGGCCGCTGTGATCGTCAGGAAGGCCGGCGTCGTCCAACGCCAGCGGCGCGGGAGCTTCCCGTCGGGGAAGAGCGCGATCGGCAAGGGCAGGAGCAGGATCAGCCAGGCCCACCCTGCCGCCAGGAAGACCGCCACCCGAGCCAGGGGCAAGCCGTGGTCGCCGAGCCGGACGGCGCGCACCGCGTAGAAGCCGGCATCCTCGCTCAGCATCGCCGCGACGGCGGGGACGAGCAGGCTCCAGCCGATCGGGTTACGCGGCACCCGTCGGGCGAGGACGAAGCCGACGATCGCGAACGGCGGAATGATCACGATGCCGTCGGCGCCCGTGAACGTCCACTCATGCGCAAGCCCCGCCAGCGGCACTCCGACCAGCAGCAGCACCAATCCCAGCAGTCCGAGCACGAGCGCAAGCCGTGCGTCGGCCAGCCGCGACCAGCCCGTCACCGAAGTGGGGCGTTCACCCGCCTGCATCGCCACGCGCAGAATCTAGACCGCGAACCGTTCCGGGAGCGTTACGGACGCCGCCCGCAGCCACGACAGGCCCTCGGCTCAGAGCATGCCGAGCCGTGTGGCGATCGCGGCGTCGGCGGCCTCGCGGAAGGCGCCCTGGCCGGTGACGGCGGGGATGAAGTGCTCCCGGTCGAGCGCCTGGAGGACGGCCGGGCTGGTTGCCGTGACGGTTGCCGTGCGCGGGACGTCGCGGAGTAGTGCGATCTCGCCGACGTAGTCTCCCGGGCCGAGGGTGGCGAGGTACTGGCCGTTCTTCGTCACGTCGACCGTGCCCGTCTCGATCACGTAGAAGAGATCGCCGGGCTCGCCTTCGCGGATGAAGACCTCGCCGGCTGCGACTTCGACGCGGACGAGTGCACGCGCGAGCGATTCGAGCGTCGGTTCGGGCAGCAGCGAGAGCAGTGAGACGCTGCGCAGGAGGGCGAGCTCGGGCGGGGCGAAGCTGATGACGTCGATCCTTCGCAGGCCGCGCATGCCGACCAGCACCAGGGTGCTGGCTCCGGTGCCCACGGCGGTGAGCCCCCAGCGGATGCCGATCGTTCCGATCAGGATAGGCATGAGCAGAGCACCCACGGCCATGCCGCCGATGACGGCGCTCTCCATGGCGCCGAAGACGCGCGACATGACCGCCTCGGGGGCGATCCGCTGCAGGATCGTGTACGCGTTGACGTCGACGACCGAGTTCGCGAGCCCGAGCAGGATCATCACCGTGACCGCGCTGGCGACGCTCGGCCAGGCCGCGACCAGGAGCAGCGGTGCCGCCCAGAAGAGCACCCCGATCCCGAAGTTGCGCGCAAGGCGGCCGCGCTGGGCGAGCGCGAGCGCCACGAACCCGCCGATGAACCCGCCGATCCCGAGCGTCGCGTTCAGGAAGCCGAGTCCGGAGTTGCCGAGCTTGAGCAGGCCGAAGGCGATCGAGACGTCGAAGACGAGCGACGCGCCTGCGACGACGGTCTGCGCGCAGTAGAGCCCGACGAGGAGCCGCAGATCGCGCGAGCCGAGGATCTCCCGATAGCCGGCGGACGCCTCCCGCAGGAAGCCGCCGCTCGGCTCGTCGTCCGGGGCGGCCGCCGTCTCCCTGTCTCGCGCGGAAGGCCGGATGCCGAGCACGAGTGCGGCCGACCAGAGGAAGGTGACCCCGTCGAAGATGTAGACGGCCGACAGACTCGTGACGGCGAGCAGCAGACCTGCGAGCGCGGGCCCGGCGAAGAAGCCGACGCTCTCGATCGTCGACGACGCGACGTTCGACGCGGCGAGCTCACCCGGCCCCTCGGCGAGATCCGGGATCAGCGACGCCTGGGCCGACCGGAACGGCGAGCCGCAAAGAGAGGTGACGACCGCGAGCGCGTACACCACGAGGGCCGGGCTGCCCGACGCGATCAACGCTGCGCCCACGAACACGAGTACCGCACGCGTCGCGTCGGAGGAGACCATCACGAGCCGCCGCGGGTACCGGTCGCCGAGCGTCGCCGCGAAGGGCGTCACGATCGCCAGGGAGACGTACCGGATCACGCCGAGCACGCCGACCGCGGTCGGGCCGCCACGCTCGTACGCGTACACGGCGACGGCGACCGCGTACGCCCAATCCCCGATGATCGAGCCGGCGAAGGCGAGCTGGAGCCGCCGCAGTCCGGGGTTCCGGAAGACATCACGCAGCGAGCGCGTCGAATCGGCGAGCCTGTCGAGGAGTCCGCTCACGGCAGGGGCGCGTTGCGCGGTGTGCAGCGGGCGAGTGCGCCTGCCAGCTCGTCGGGTCTGATCGGCTTCGCAACGTAGTCGTCCATGCCGGCGGCGAAGCACTCGGCTCGGTCGCTCTCCATGGCGTTCGCGGTCATCGCCACGATCCTCGGCCGGTCGACGCCGTACTCCGCGACGATCCGGCGGGTGGTCTCGAGTCCGTCGAGCTCCGGCATCTGCACGTCCATCAGGACGACGTCGTACCGCTCGCGCCCGAGTGCTGCAAGCGCCTCGAGGCCGTTCCTGGCGAGGTCGGCCGTGTGGCCGAGCTTCCCCAACAGGAGCGTCGCCAGCTTCTGGTTCACGAGGTTGTCCTCCGCAACAAGGATCCGCAGCTCGGAGCTCGGAGCGGCTGCCGCCTGATCGGTTGCGCCGGCTTCTTCGACGAGGGTGGCCGCGCCGAGCGCCTCGAGCAGTGCCTCGTACAGCTGCGATGCCTTGATCGGCTTCGTCAGCTGCGCTGCGAACTCTGACGTCGCTCGGGCCTCTTGTAGACCAGCGAGCGAGGTCGCCAGCACGAGCGGGAGCGAATCCCGGAGCCGGCGGATCTCGCCGGCGAGCGTGATGCCGTCCATGTCGGGCATCTGCATGTCGAGGACGGCCACGTCGTAGACCTCGCCACGGCGCAGGCGTACGAGCGCCTCGGCCGGCGTCGCGAAGGCCTCGGCGTGCATGCCCCACGATGCGATCTGCCGTGCGAGGATCTCGCGGTTCGTCGCGTTGTCGTCGACGACCAGCACGCGCTTGCCTTCGAGCTGCGGCTGGCCGAGCCGGGCGTACGCGGGCCGCGGGGCCGACTCCGCCGCTTCGGCACGGATCGTCAGGTGGAACGTGGAGCCGAGATCCGGCTCGCTCTCGACTTCGATCGTCCCGCCCATCAGCTCGGCGAGGCGCTGCGAGATCGCCAGGCCGAGCCCGGTGCCGCCGTAGCGGCGGGTCGTCGACGCAGTCGACCTGGCTGAACGACTCGAAGAGCCGGTGCATGCGGTCCTGCGGGATCCCGATCCCGGTGTCTCGAACCGAGAGACGGGCGCGCCCCGGCTCCGCCACCGCGAACGCTGACGACGATCTCGCCGTGCTCCGTGAACTTGACGGCGTTCGAGAGCAGGTTCAGGAGCACCTGGCGCAGCCGCGTCGAGTCCCCGATGACGAATGCCGGGACGTCGTCCTCGATCAGGCAGGCGAGCTCGACGTCCTTGCCGATCGCGCTGCGGGCGACGATCTCGAGCGCACTCTCGACGCAGTCCCGCAAGTCGAACGGGTGGATCTCGAGCTCGAGCCTCCCGGCCTCGATCTTCGAGTAGTCGAGGATGTCGTCGATGATGTGCAGGAGCGCGTCGCCGCTCGAGGAGATGACCTGGGCGAAGCCCCTCTGCTCCTGGTTCAAGTCGGTGTCGAGCAGGAGGCCGGTCATCCCGATCACCCCGTTCATCGGCGTCCGGATCTCATGGCTCATGGTCGCGAGGAAGGCGCTCTTGGCCTGAGTCGCCTCCTCCGCCTCCTGCCGCGCGCGCTGCAGCTCGGTGATGTCGAGGATGAAGCCCTGGACGTGCAGCGGTTCCTCGTCCTCGCCGTGGACGACCCATTCATCGTTCCGCACCCACACGACCCGACCATCGGAAGCGACGATCCGGAAGTCCGCCGTCATCCGTCCGTCCGCGTCCTCGAGAGCGGCGTGCCGGGCCTGCTGGACACGCTCGAGATCCTCGGGGTGCAGCACCTCTGCGAGGAACGCCTCCTCGAGCCACGCCTCGCGGGGATATCCGAAGATGTCGACGACTCGCGGGCTGATGTACGTGGGCGCGGCCAGCGCTTGCGCCGGCGCTCTGTAGACGGCCATCGGCAGCTCCTCGACCAGGCGGCGGTACTCCTCCTCCGCCACGCCCAGCGCCTCGAGGGCGGCGGCGAGCGCGGCCTGTGCCTGCTTCTGTTCGGTGACGTCGATCATGCAGCCCTGGACGAACTGGGCGTTCCCGTCCTCGTCGCGCACCGTCCACGACTCGTCGTGAATCCAGATCGTCCGGCCGTCGGCGGTGATCATGCGGTACTCGCTCACCCACACGCTCTCGTCCTCGGTCAGAGGCAGATCGTTCTCGGCGAGGATCCAGTCGCGATCGTCGGGGTGGAGGACGGTGCCGTAGAAGTCCGGATCGGCCCATGACTCGAGCGGGTAGCCGAACATGGCGACCGCCCGCGGGCTCATGTACTCGGAGCTGTTCTGCTCACCTTCGGGCGACCGGTACATCGCCACGGGGATCGCCTCGACCAGCTGGCGGTACCGCCGCTCCGACTCGCGTTGCTCGCGCTGGAGGTTGGCGTTCCGGATCGCCGATCCGACGTTCGCCGCGATTGCAGCGAGCAGGCGGACGTCGGCGTCGTCGAAGCCGTGCCCGCTCCCCAGCGACTGCACGCCGAGGACCCCGATCGCGCGGTCGCCCGAGAGGATCGGCACGCCGAGATACGCGCCGGCGCCTTTGCCGACGCGACGCTCGCCGATCAGGTCGAACTCGGCCTCGCCGTGGAGCAGTACGGGCTCTCGCCGGCGCAACACGGTCGACGTGGGGCCGTTGCCGAGCGGCAGCGTCGGCCCGGCGACGCCGAGACCCGCCTTCGCTGAGGAACGGAAACGAGATCAGCTCCGCCTCGGAGTCGAGCAGGGCGACGTAGGTGAAATCGGACGCGAACGTGTCCTCGAGCAGGCCGCCCGCGAGGTCGATGAGGGCGTCGACGCCGGGTTGAGCTACGAGCGCCTCGCTGATCCGGCTCATCGCCTCGAGCTCTCTCTGATGCCGAACCGACTCGCTGACGTCGATCAGGAAGCCCTCGAAATGCTCGAGCCCGGTGTGCTCGTCGGTCACGACGACGACCTCGTCCCGCACCCAGAGCGCACGGCCGTCCGCGTCGACGATCCGGTAGCCGAACGAGGCGCGACGGCTGCCATTCGCGAGTGCCGAGGCGCGTTCGGCCAGGACTCGCTCCCGGTCATCCGGATGGACGAGGCGTGTGAAGAAGGAGTCTTCGAGCCACTGTTCGGGCGAGAAACCGAACATCGCCTCGACCTGCGGGCTCACATAGGAGAAGGACGCGAGCTCGCCGGGCCGATCGGCGTAGAGCGACAGCGGCAGGTTCTCGACCATCCGCCGGAAGGCGTCGGGTTGAGCCTGCTGCGGGCGCGCCTTGTCGTCGGCCCCGTCAGCTGGCGCACCCATGAGCGAGTGAGCGTACGCGGACGGAGCAGGGGCTGCAACGGAGAAAACGCGCGGCTCGGGACGAGGACTGTTCGCCGTCCCTCCGAACAACGATTGCACGAGTTTCTCTGAAGCCTCAAAGGAGGTCCGAGCACCGTGACCTACGTCATCCTGATCGTGCTGATAGTGGTGGTAGTTGGGCTGTACGCCCGTGTTCGCAGTCGCAAGCCCAAGGGCTGAGCGGCGACCGAGCCGTTACGGGCGAACGAGCACCGCGACGGTCTTTGCCTTGGCGTTGCCGATCTGGACGCGGAGCGTGTCGCGTCCACGGTAACGTGCCGTCGCCGGGAGGGCGAGCACGAGGTTCCTGGTTCCTGCGGTGAGGTGAAGGCTCCACCGGGCGACGACCTTGCCGGTCGACCCGACGAGCGTGAGTGCCACCGTCGAGGCTCGTGACAGTCTGAGTGTGACGTGCAGCTTCGGCTGCTTGCCGAGGTGCACGGTCTGTACGCGCAGAATGGTGACGGTTGCCGCCGGGTTTGCCTTCGCCACGGGAAGCGCCGGCGCCGGGGCGGGGCCTGCAGCCGCGGCCGATCCGACCTGGACAGTGGCGAGCGCGGTGTTGTCGGCCGTGTTCTTGTCCGCCTGTGCGGAGTTGACGGTGGCGGTCAGCGTCGCCTCGCCCGGGGTCGAGAGCGTCAGAGTGAGGGTGACGTGAGCGACGAGCGTTCCGGAGAGGAAGTCGAGGCCGCAGTCGAGCGCTGCAGCTCCCGCAGCGGTGCAGCCCTGGCCGCGATCGCTCGAGGTCTGGTCGACGGTCGCACCCGATGGCAGCGTCACGAACAGGTGGATGTCGTTCGCAGTCGCCCCGTTCAGGTCGGACACCGCGAGTGTGTACGTGGCCTGGCCGCCGGTGCTGATCTGCTGCGGGCCGCTCGCCGTCACCGCCAGATCCGGGATCGGTCCTCCGCCCCCGCCTCCGCCACCACCGCTGCTTGCCGCCGCTGTTGGGGTGACCGAGCTCGAGGCTGAAGAACTAGGCCCCGTTCCGGCACTGTTCGTCGCGGTGACGGTGAAGGTGTAGCTCGTCCCGTCGGTCAGGCCGGTCACGGTGATCGGGCTGCCGCTGCCACTGGCCGTCTCGCCGCCGGGCGAGGCAGTGACCGTGTAGGAGGTGACCGGGGCGCCACCGTCTGAGGCCGGCGCCGTGAAGCTGACCGCCGCCTGCCCATCGCCCGCGGTTGCGGTGACATTCGCGGGCGCATCGGGCGAGGTTGCCGAACGGGTGAACGCCCACACCCCGCCGATATCGCTGTTGGCCTGGTCGCCTCCGACCATCACGGTGGTTCCGTCGCGCGACAGTGCGGCGCCTGTGGCCAGGCCGCTGCCGGGCACTTCGGCCATCGTCGAACCTGCAGGGTTCCACGCGATGCCGGAGCGGTCGAACAAGAAAGCGAAGGCAGAGGCAGGGTCAGGATTCAAGCCGCCCAGAAGCGCCGTGTTTCCGTCGGTCGAAAGTGCGGCGAAGATGCCGAAGACCTCGATCCCTGCCTGATCGGAGACCAGCTTGGGGCCTTGTTGAGCCCACGACATGCCTGACCGGGCGAACTGCCACGCCGCGCCTGCGTTGCTGTCGTCGAAGGGTGCGGCGATCAGTGCCGTGTTGCCGTCGCCGGAAAGGGCGGTGCTCCAGCCGAATGCGCCGGTCGCGGTTTCGTCGGCCACGGCCAGCTTCGGACCCTGCTCCGTCCAGGTTGAACCCGACCGCGCAAAGATCCAGGCTGCGCCTGCGTTGTTGTCGGTCGGACCGCCGATCAGCGCCGTGTTCCCATCGGCCGACAACGCGACGCTCCAACCGAAGTCTCCCGCTCCTGTTTCGCCGGCGCCCGTCAGCTTCGCCCCCTGTTGCGTCCAGGTCGATCCCGATCGCGTGAACACCCAGGCCGCTCCAGCGTTCTTGTCGTCGGTCGGCCCGCCGATCAAGGCTGTGTTTCCGTCGGCCGAGAGTTCGACGCTCAGGCCGAAGTAGGACGCACCGGATTCGTCATTCGCGGTCACCGGCGACCCCTGGCTCGTCCACGTCGTCCCTGACCGCGTGAAGACCCACACCCCTCCGATGCTGTTGTCGTAGCCCGGCGCGCCGATGACGGCGGTGTTTCCGTCGGCCGACAGTCCCACGCTGTCGCCGAACAGGCTGCTACCCAAGACAGTTGCGCCGCCGGTGAGCTTTGGGCCCTGCTGTGTCCAGGTCGCCCCGGAGCGGATGAACACCCACGCCGCTCCCGCGCCGGACGCGGAGCCGATGTTGCCGTCCGCCGGTCCGCCGATCAAAGCGGTCTCTCCATCAGCGGAGAGAGCGATGCTCAGGCCGAAATCGCCGGCGCCCGCTTCGTCGCTCGGAGTTAGTTCCGTGCCCTGCTGAACGAAGGGGTCGATCGTCAGCGGGTAGCGCGCGCCGGCGTCGTCGACCCGAAGGAGCACCGTCCGCCCGCGGAGCTGCAGCTTCACGGGTAGTGACCGTCCGGTGGCGTCGGTCGCGCTCAGATCGCCGTAGCGGAAGACCGAGCGGCCTGCGTGATCCGCGAACACAATCTGTGACCCGGCCAGGCTCGCCTGGAGCGAGCCTGAGGCATGGAGCGCGACCGTGAGCAACCCTCCGGCACGCGCCGCTGCAGGCCGCTGAGCGACCGAGAATCCTTGCTCGAGGCCGAGCGGGCCGTTGCGATACCACTCGGTCACGCCGGCCCGGCTGTACGACACGTCATTTCCAGACGCTGTCGGGGTCGTGGTGCCCGGCTCTGCCAGTTCGCCTCCGTAGCCGAGTCCCGCGAACACCAGGCCCAGATCGGCGCTGCCAGACTGGACGACCGGCCCCGCCTGTCCGAACACAGTGGACAGCCCGCCGCCGTGCGCGACCAGTGTCTTCCCCTGGCGACTGACGGCAAAGCTCGACTCCTGCGCGCCGAGGCTGGCCGAGAGCGCCGTCCGCAATGCAGCCGGAGCCGCCGCCAAGGCGGTAGTCCGAGCAGGCAGATCGCCTGTCGACGAGGCCGGAACGTTGGGAGTCCAGCCGCTCGCGCCGGCGAGGGCGAGTGCCAGCAACCCGAGAATCACGACTGCACGCGGCATCGACGAGCCGCCGAAACGCCCGGCTCGGAGGGCAACTGTCGTCATCAGATGCTCCAGTGCGCGCTCATGTCCACAGCTTGGCGACCCCGAATGGCCGCTTCGCCAGCCCTTCCGCCCGACCTACATAGACCTGAGGCGTGCCTCGAACGAGGGACGACAGGCCGCAACCAACTCGCGGCGGCGTTTCCGCGGGACATAAGGTGAACCGGCGTGGCTGCCGATCAGCCACGTATGGGCGCCGTACGATTCCCGGCAGATGCAGGTGGCGAGAACCGTTGAGTGACGGCACATCAGTGATCCGAACACTCGAGGCAGCTCTCGAGCTGTCTCCGGACGACTCGGCCATCCGCCTCCATCTGGGCCGGCTGCTGCTGCAGGAAGCTCGGGCGGCGGAGGCGCTGCAACACGCCGAACGAGTGCTCCTCGATTCACCGTCGGATCTCGAAGGTCTCCGGCTTGCGGCCGACTCCGCGAGGGCCGCCGGCTTTGCCGACCGCGCCGCAGGCTACGAGCGGTTGTCGGGCGCGCTGGAGCGCGACTCGAGACCTGCGGAGCAGCCTGACGCGGGTGAGGAGCCGCCGGCGGCACCGGTGAAGCTGTTCTCGGTCGACCGTGGGGCCGCCGAGTTCGACGTCGAACGACCGCCGATCAGGCTCGAAGATGTCGCGGGTATGGCCGATGTCAAGCGGCGCCTCAGGTCGGCGTTTCTGGCTCCGCTCGAGAACCCGGCCCTTCGGCGCATGTATGCGAAGTCGTTGCGGGGCGGTCTGCTGCTCTACGGGCCACCTGGTTGCGGGAAGACCTTCGTGGCGCGAGCCACGGCAGGCGAGCTGGGCGCGAAGTTCATCGCGATCGGCCTGCATGAGGTTCTGGACATGTACCTCGGCGAGAGTGAGCGCAAGCTCCACGAGCTGTTCGAGAATGCGCGCCGCGAGGCGCCGTGCGTGCTGTTCTTCGACGAGGTCGACGCGCTCGGCCGCCGCCGGTCGCAGCTTCGCAATTCGGCGGGTCGAGACGTGATCGTTCAATTCCTCTCCGAGCTGGACAGCTTCGGGTCGGAGAACGAGGGCGTGTTCGTCCTGGCGGCGACGAATCATCCGTGGGACGTCGATCCGGCGTTGCGCAGGCCGGGCAGGCTCGACCGCACGCTGCTGGTGCTGCCGCCGGACGTCGAGGCCCGCGAGAAGATTCTCGAGTTCCACCTTCGCGACCGGCCGATCGAGGAGATCGACTTCGCGCGCCTCGCGTCGCTCACCGATCTGTTCTCTGGTGCGGATCTCGCCCACGTCTGCGAGACGGCCGCCGAATTCGCCCTGGAGGATTCGATCGAGTCGGGCGTGCCGCGGCCGATCGGAACGGCCGATCTCGAGCGTGCAGTCGGGGAGGTGAAGCCGAGCACGACGGCGTGGCTGCACACCGCGCGCAATTTCGCGGAGTTCTCCAACGAGGGCGGCGTCTACGACGAGCTGCTCACCTATCTGCGCCAGCGTCGTCTGCCGTGAGCGGCGCCGATCTCGAGGATCTACTTCGCCGCGCTCGAGCCGCGGGGGAGGTCGGACGGCCGGAGGAGGGCGCCGCCTTCGCGATGCGTGCGGTCGCGCTGGCCCCGGGCGACGTGCGGGCGCTCTGTACGCTCGCGTGGCTCCAGGGCGCGTGCGAGCAGTACGGGGAGCAGCTGAGGTCGGCCGAGCGTGCGATCGCGGCCGATCCGGAGAGCGAGTGGGCGCAGAGACTTCGTGGCAGCGCCCTCTGGAAGCTGGGCCGGCACCAGTCGGCAACGGACGCACTGGGCGAGGCGGTCCGCCTTGCGCCGACCGAGCCGAGGGCCCTGTGGCCGTTCGCGTGGTACGCGAGTTTGGTCGGGCGCGGCGACGAGGCGATGACGGTTGCGCAACGCGCGGTCGAGCTCTACCCCGAGGATCCGCAATGCTGGTTCGGCCTCGGCTGGGCGGCATGGTCGGTGCAGAACTGGCAGGTCGCCGAGGATGCGCTGACTCGCGCTCGCGCGCTGGCACCCGACAACTCGCTCTGGCACAACAACCTCGGAACGCTGTATGTGAAGCGCGGGAAGATCGGCGAGGGGCTCGCGTGCTTCGAACGAGCGCTCGAGCTCGACCCGCGGTCGGTCTACGCGTATCGGAACGCTGCCTATTGCCTTCGGCGGCTCGACCGGTGGGACGAGGCAGCGTCGCTCGACGAGCGTGACCAGCTGAACAAGCTCCATGCCGCTGACAAAGCGCTCGCGTCGACGGCGTCCTCTGCGGCCTATGCCAGCCGCGCGCTCGCGCTCGCCAATCTCGAGCGGTATCGCGAGGCCGAAGGCGACCTCGAGCTGGCGCTGGAACTTGCACGAAGCGCCGACGAGTCGGCGAGGCCGCTGCGGGTGCTCGCAACCATCAAGCTCGTGCTCGGCGACGACCGCTCGGCGTGTCGCCTGGCCAACCGCGCCGTTGACGAGTTCCCCGGGGACCTGATGTCGGTGTCGGCCGCGAGCTGGGTCGGGTGGCTTGCCGGCGATGCCGACCTCGCCGAGCGTGCAGCCGCCGCGGCGGTCGCGCACGAGCTGGCCCCGATCACGGTGGCTGAGTGCACGGGCTTCGCAGCGCTTGCGCGATCCGACTGGACCGGGGCAGAAAGGCCTTTGCTCGAGCAATTGGACCTGAGCCGGACGATGGTGAATTGCTGCACCTACGCCGCCCTCGGCGTCGTCTACGAAGAGCTGGGTCGAGCGGAGGATGCCGGGTCGTCTTTCTTCGAGGCGAGGCGTGGGAATCCGCGCTGCGAGTCCCTGACGGTTCTCCGGAACCAGGCGCGAATCTGACCGCTGACACCTGTCGCATCCGAGCCCGTCGGCATAACGTGTGGCAGTGAGGAGCTTGCTGCGCCACGCGCTCGTCCTCGGCATCGCCTTTGTGGCACTGCTGGCCCTGGCCGGCGCGGGTTCCGGGCGGGTGGCTCCGAAGCGCTTGCATGTGCCGCACGTCGGTGAGTCACGTCTCGATTCGCGGCTGGTGAAGGTCGCTGACTCGCGGCGAAGCCATGGCTCTGCGGCGGCGCTCGCCTCGGCCCGGGCCGAGAGCCTCGGCGTCAGCGGCGGGAAGGTTCGAGTGATCGTTCAGGCTCGTGCCGGGCGGCTGGCGGCGGCCGAGGCCGCCGTGGTCTCCGCGGGCGGCCGGGTCGAGCAGCAGGCCGACGGTCTGGTGCAGGCGCTGGTTGCGCCCGGATCGCTGCGGCAGTTGGCGGCCAGCGGCGCCGTGGCAAGTGTCGCTCCGCCGGCGGTGCCTGTCGAGCAGTCGGTGGACGAGGGCGTCCAGGCGACCGGGGCAGACGTCTGGCACACGGCCGGCTACGACGGGACGGGCGTGAAGGTCGCGATCATCGACCTGGGCTTCTACGGCTACCAGGCACTCCTCGGCACCGCGCTGCCTGCGTCGGTCACCACCGACGATCGCTGTAGCGGCAACCTCACCGCAGCGCCGTCCGACGGCGGAACCGAACATGGGACCGCGGTCGCCGAGGTGGTGCACCAGATGGCTCCCGGGGCGCATCTTTACTTAATGTGCGTCGACAGCGAGGTTGGTCTCGCGCTCGCCGAGCAGGATGCGATCGCGGACGGCGTGAAGGTGATCAACCACTCGGTCGCCTGGTTCAACACGAGTCGCGGCGACGGCGCCGGCACGGCTGGAACGCCCGACGCGACCGTGGCCGACGCTCGTGCGCACGGAATCCTGTGGGTGAACGCCGCCGGGAACTACGCGGAGGATCACTGGAGTGGCACGTTCACGCCCGATTCCGACAACGCGGATGTCAACGACTTCGCGCCCGGCGTCACCGCGGACGGGATCACGATGGTGGCGGGCGAGCAGGCTTGCGTGTTCCTGAAATGGGACGACTGGCCGGTTACGAGTGAGGACTTCGACCTCGGCCTCTTCGCGGGCGACGGCACGCTCGTTGCCGCGTCCAGCAACGACCAGTCGGACGGACCGTCCCCTCCGACCGAAGACCTTTGTTACACGAACACGGGGCCGACCCAGGACTTCGGGATCGCGATCTTTCGCTACAGCGCGAGCGGTAATCCGCGGTTCGACCTCTATTACTCGGGCGAGTCGACGCTGCAGTTCGGGAACGCCGACGGCAGCGTCACCGAGCCTGCTTCCTCTCCCGCCGCCGTCGCAGTCGGCGCCGACTGCTGGCAGACGAGCACGCTCGAGCCCTACAGCTCGCAGGGACCGACGATCGACGGACGCACCAAGCCCGACCTGCTCGCTCCGGACAGTGTTTCGACTCAGACGTACGGCGCCGCCACGGCCGGCGCCGGCGGCTGCGGAGTATCGGGATTCACCGGCACATCGGGCGCGTCGCCGCAGGTCGCCGGCGCCGCTGCGCGACCTGCTCGAGCAGTCTCCGTCGCTCACTCCGGCCGAGCTCGAGGCGTCACTCGAGGCCCGATCGCTCGCCCGCAGCGGCGACGTCCAGAGCGCCAACGATGTGGGCGATGGGCAGTTGCAGCTCGGAGCCACTGCGGGCAACGGCGCGATCGCCTACGAGTCGCAGCAGCACGTCTACGTCACCGACGCCGACGGTGGCGGGACGTACGAGCTCCTGAACGCCCTTGCCTACGCACCGAGTTGGTCGCCGGACGACTCGCAGCTCGCGATCGACACGAACAACGGCCTCGAGACGATCGATGCCGACGGGTCGAACCGGCAGACCATCGTTTCCGCGCCCGGGTTCAACGCCCAGGACCCGTCCTGGTCACCCGACGGCACGAAGATCGCGTACGCCACCAACGGCAGCTCTGACCACGGCATCTGGACCGTCGCGTCGGGCGGCGGGTCGCCGACCGAGCTCGTGAGCAGCCCCAGTCGGCAGATGTTCTCGCCGGTCTGGTCTCCCGACAGCCAGAAGCTCGCATTCATCGAACAGCAGTCGAGCGGCTCGTCGATCTGGAACATCTGGATCATGAACGCGAACGGCTCGAGTGCGGCCGTGCTCACGACGACGAACGTCCCAGATCCCGGGAGTCTGAACGCCCGTAATCTCGCCTGGTCGCCTGACGGAACCAAGCTGCTGTTCGCCAACATCCTGAGCCCGCCGGTTTTCGCCCCGGGTCAGAACCCGATCAACATCGACGTCGCCAACGTGAACGGCACCGGCGATCACATCCTGATCACCGACGGCACCAGCGGGAACTCGTACACCGATCCGTGGTGGTCGCCCGACGGCAGCCAGCTCATCTTCGGCAACACGCCGATCGCAGGCCCGGACCGAGCGCCGGTCGGCCTCTATGTCGCGAACTCCGACGGCAGCGACGTGAGCGAGCTCCTGGAGACCGAGATCCTGAACGGCCCCTGGCCGATCGACACGCCCGAGTGGGGAGCCCAGAGTGTCGTCTTCGCACAGTCCCTGCCGGCGCTCAGCGGGATCGCCACGGTCGGGGAGAGCCTCGAGGCCGACCCGGGCCTGTGGTCGGACAGCAGCGGGTCGACGTACCAGTTCGCGTGGAAACGGTGCAACTCGTCTGGCGCGAGCTGCGCGTCGATCGGCAGCGCGACCGGCAGCGCCTACACCCTCAGCGGTGCCGATGCCGGCACGACGATTCGCGTCAGCGTCACGGCATCGGATGGGGCCGCGACGGCCACTGCCGACTCCCCCGCGAGCGCCATCGTCGCTGTGGCGACGCCCTACGCGACCGCGCTGCCCACGATCTCGGGATCGCCCGCGTCGGGGGCGACGCTCACCGCGACCACCGGCAGTTGGCAGAACGCCGGCTCGCCGTTCACGTTCCAGTGGCGCCGCTGCGCGAGCGACGGCAGTGCGTGTTCGGACATCGGCGGGGCGACAGCCGGCACCTACGTCGTCTCGGGGGCAGACGGCGGCTCGACGATCCGCGTCGCCGTCGGCGAGCCGTCGGCAGCCGGAGTCGTCTACGCGACTTCGTCGGCAACCGCCGCCGTCCCGGGAGGTGGCGGCGGTGGTGGCGGTGGCGGTGGCGGTGGAGGCGGTGGTGGGCCGGTTCCTGATCTGGCGGTGTCGGTGAGTGGGCCGGTGTCGGTGCCGGTCGGCGGCCAGGCGTCGTTCGCGTTCGCGGTCTCGGATCTGAACGGGGCGACTGCGAACAACATCCATTTGCTCCTGACGCTGCCGGCCGCTGCGACGGTCGCGGCGAGCTCGAGCGACCGCGGCCCGGGCTGTACCGGCGGCAGCGGCACGGTCGATTGCAGCCTCGATTTCCTCTCCGGAACGCTGGTCGCCCATGTCACCGTCGTCCTGACCCTGCCGAGCGCCGGTCCGGCGACCCTGACCGCGACCGTGAAGGCGGCGCAGGCTGACAAGAACCCGGCCGACAACACCGCCAGCGCAACCGTCCAGGTCGGCACACCGACCACCACCACACCCACACCGCCGCCTGCGCCGCCGCCGGTGCGGAAGCCTGCCGGGGTGGACCACATCAACGGCAGTGCGAAAGCCGACCATCTGACCGGCAGTGGCAGGGCCGACATCATCAAGGCCGGCGCCGGGAACGACTGGGTCAACGGCGGCGCCGGCAACGACACGATTTACGGCGGACCCGGCAACGACATCCTCTACGGCGGCCCCGGCCACGACACCATCTATGGCGGGCCGGGTAACGACACGATCCATGTCGCCGACGGCGTCAAGGACAGCGTCGACTGCGGCCCCGGCAACGACACGGTCTACGCCGACAAGCACGACAAGATCGCCAAGAACTGCGAACACATTCACCGCAGCTGAGCCGTTGCGCCTGGCCCCGGGCGCGAATACGCTCGGCTCGACAGGCGGCATGTCGACAGGCGATCTCATGAGCTCCCATGACTCACTCGACCCCGAGGCAGTTGGCGCGCTCGTCGAGCTGCTCGGCGGGGACGCCGAGGCGCTGGCGGAGATTGTCGATGCCTGTCTGGAAGAGGGGCCGCTGCGACTCGTCGAGCTCAGGCAAGGAGCGGCCGCGGGCGATGCGGTTCTCATCGGACGCGCCGCCCACACGCTGAAGGCGAACGCGGCGACGTTCGGCGCGGTTCGGCTCGAGCAGCTCTGTCGTGAGCTCGAGGGACGTGCGCGCGCGGGCGATCTTGGCGGCGCTGTCGACCGGGCGGAGTCGATCGACGCGGAATGGCTGGTGGTGCAGCCGCTCCTCGTTGCGCTGCGCCGGACTGACTCCTAAGTGCCGGCCCCAGCAACGGGCTCGGTCCTCGTCGTCGACGATGACCGCGTAAACCGGACGCTTCTCGCACGCACGCTCGCGGCCTCCGGGCACGACGTCGGCACCGCGGAAAACGGGCGCGAGGCGCTCGAGCAGCTCCGGTCCGGGTCGTGGGACGTCGTTCTGCTCGACATCGTGATGCCCGAGCTCGACGGGATGAGCGTGCTCGAAGAGATGAAGGCGGATCCGGTGCTGCGCGACGTTCCGGTCATCATGATCTCCGCCGTCGACGACTTCGAGAGCGTCGTCCGGTGCATAGAGCTGGGCGCCGAGGACTACCTGCCGAAGCCGTTCGACCCTGTGCTCCTTCGCGCGCGGATCAACGCGGGTCTCGGCCGCCGGATGCTGTACCAGCTCGAGCGTGCGCGCGTACACGACGTGTTCGCGCGCTTTCTGCCCGAGCCGATCGTCGCGGAGATGCTGGCCCGCGCCGACGGCGGGGCGCGACTCGGTGGCGTCCGGCTGATCGGGACGGTTCTCTTCATCGATCTTCGCGGGTTCACGACCTTCGCAGAGCACACCGCTCCCGACCGTGTGATCGAGGTGCTCAACCGCTTCCTCACCGAGATGAGCGACGCCGTGCTCGACAACGGCGGCACGCTCGTCAGCTACCTGGGCGACGGCCTGCTTGCCGTCTTCGGAGCGCCGATCGAATGCGACGACCACGCCGACCGCGCGCTCGCCGCCGCGCGCGAGATGCTCGATGTGCGGCTACCGCGCTTCAACGACTGGCTCGGGGCTGATGCACGCGCTGCCGGCTTTACCATGGGCGTGGGGGTGAGCAGCGGGCCGCTGATGTCGGGAAACGTCGGCTCCGAGCGACGACTCGAGTACACGGCCATCGGCGACACGGTCAACACCGCGTCTCGCATCGAGGCGCACACGAAGGAAGTCCCTCATCACGCACTGTTCTCCGACTCGACGCGGGCGTTGTTGACGCGGCCCGACGACCTGATCCTGGTCGGAGACATCACGTTGCGCGGCAGATCGAATCCGACGCGACTCTGGGCGCTCGCCTCACCGAGCCGACTCCTCGGCGAGACGGAGGCTACGGCGTAGAGGATCGGGCGGCCCACGCGCCGGCCCGCAGCCCCGACTCGATCGCGCCGTCGATGAACCCGGCCCATCCGTCCGCCAGGTCGGAGCCGGCCAGGACGAGTCGTCCTTCGGGCCGTTGCATTTCGGCGTGGTGGGTCGTGTACCAGCCGGGGCGATGGATGGCCCAGGTGCCTCCGGCGAACTCGTCGGCCAGCCAGTCGTGTGCCGTGGCAGCGAGGGCCTCGTAGCCGGGAAGGATCTCGTCGAGCTCTCGCTGCACCGCAACCAGATCGCCGGCGGCGACGCGGGCGGCGTCGGTGCCGAAGCCGATCAGCAGCTGTTCGTCGCCGGTGAGCAGCAGTTCGGTATCCAGGTAGCCGAAGGGGTGGCCGGGACGGATCACGTTCTGCCGCACGCGTTCGCCGCGGGCGCGGATGAAGATCTTGGTGCCGCGCGCCGACTGTCCTTGCGCGATCGCGGCTTGCTTGGCAGCCGGGAGCTCGGGGTCGAACCCGATCGTGCCGAGCGCATTCAGCGGCACGGCGATCACGGCGGCCTGCGCGCGGTGGAGCTCGCCGTCGCGTGTCTCGACTTCGACTCCGTCGGCGGATCGGCGAACGTGCGCGACCGGCGTCGAGAGCCGAACCTCGAACGGAGCGGCTGAGGCGATCGCCTGCAGGAGTGCACCGGTGCCCTCGGCGAGAGTCACGCGCCCGCCGGTGTACTGCGTGAGCGCCAGGCTGTAGCCCGACAGCGCGTGCCAGCGGAGCACCGAAACCGCCCCGGCGGTGTCGAGCGGGGCGTGGGCGAGCGACTCGAGCTCCGCCCAGAGCACGGCGTGTTGCTCGACCGTCAATTCGAGCTGGGCGACGCGCTCCGCGATGCTGAGCCGGTCGAACCGGGCCAGCTCGTCGATTGCAGCGAGCGGGTCGTGCGGGTTTGGCAGGCACTGCTCGACTCCCTCGACAAACCGGCGCCAGCCGACGTCGGCAATCGCGTCCCGCTCGGCGATCGTGCCGGTGCGACACTCGTCGCCGACGTACCAGCTCGCCCGCTCGGCGTCATCGCTGAGCACGGTTGCGAGACCCGCCCGCGTGATCTCCGACCACGTGTGCGGCTGATGCCAGTGCACCCATGCCCCGCCGAGTTCGACGCTCGTTCCTGCCCAGTCGCTCGTCCACGTACGGCCGCCGAGCCGGTCGCGCGCCTCGAGCAGCAGCACCGAGCGGCCGCGCAGTGAGGCCTCGCGCGCGGCAGTCACACCGGCAAAGCCGCCGCCGATCACGATCACGTCGGTCACGGGGCGAGCCGCGAGCCGATCGGCTGAGATTGGCGGGCGCTGCGGCCGAGGGCGGTCAGCTCGACGAGCGCGTTGTCGGCGTCGGCTGTCTCGCGATCGCGAAGGGCGGCACGAATGTTCCGCCCTGCGGTGTCGAGATGCACCGTCGCAAGGCCCAACCGTCTCTGGATCGGGCCCTGCACACGCCGGAGGCTCTGCAGCTTGGATAGCGGCACCCAGGCGGTCGTCCGCGTGATCCGTCCCGACGTCGCGACCACGCAGCTGTCGGTTCGGCCCCACGCCAGGTGGTGGTAGCGAAGCGGGCTCTTGAGGCGCGCGGACCGCGGCGCCGGGAGATCGGCCCGGGGTGGATCGGCGACGATGTGGCCCAGCACGCGCCGTGCGTCCTCGCGGCTTCCGACCGGCAGGACGGCGCGGAGCTGCCGGGCCTGCGCTCGGTTTTCGCCCTTCTTGCGTTGGCGTCCGGCGATGTCCGCCTCCAGACGGCACCACCCGAACGGCCGCCATAGGAGCGGCTCGGTCATTCGCACAGCCTGCACTCTTCCCCGCGGGATCGTCTCGGCTGTTGTCTCCAGGAGCCCGGCCCGCAGGCGTAGCCCGTCCGAGGCCTCGGCCAGCGTGAGGTTGTACTCGCCGTTCACGCGACGCCAAAAGGCTGTCAGCAGACCGAAGATGCCGGCGGTACTCGCACCGATCACGGCGGTGGCCGCCGCCGGAAAGACGAGCAGAGCCACGAGGATCGCGACGCCGAGCGCTTCGACCGTCAGTCCCAGGCGGGTCAGGAGGATCGAGCCGATGAGTCTGCTCGGCGGCACCGTTACCAGGACCGTCTCCGGCTGCTCAGCGGGTGCCGGTGTCGAGTGCGCCCCGCCATGGGCAAGCTCGAGCAGCTCGGCCCGAAGGCGTTCGGCTTCGCGCACGGTCAGGTAGGCGAGCCGGCCGGAGCCGCTCGTCGAACCCATGCGCAGCCGAAGCTCCGCCAGCCCGAGGACGCGGGCGAGCACGGGCCGAACCGTGTCGATGGCCTGAATCTGCCTGAGTGGAAACCGCGAGGAGTTGCGCCGGATGAGCCCGGTCTCGATCCGCAGATCGGAGCCCTCCACACGCCAGCGTGTTACCAGCCAGGAGACAACCCCGAGCGCAACGATCGCTCCGGTGACGCCGAGATCGACCGAGTGGCCGGAGCCGGACCCGCCTCCCGAGAGCAGGGTGGGCACGAAGATGACGACCAGTGCGAGTAGCGCCCGGCCGCCACGGACGACAGGCGAGAGTGGGTGCAGCCGGTGCCAGGCACCGTCGTCGACCGGCGCGGGCTCGGTGATCACAGGCCGGCGGCCTTCGCTTCTCCCAGCGCAGCGAGCTGGTCGCGGAGGCGTGACGCATCGGCCGCGGTGAGGCCCGGGATGCGAGCGTCGCTGGCTGCCGCGGCGGTATGCATCCGCACGGTCGCGAGTCCGAACGATCGCTCAACGGGCCCCGCGGTCACGTCGACGAACTGCATGCGGCCGTACGGAACGACGGAGAGTCGCGTGAACATCACGCCCCGACGAACGAGCAGGTCGTCTTCTCGCTCGCAATAGGCCCACGCCCGCACGCGTCGCTGGGCAAAGCGTTCCCCGACGACGCCGGCTGCGAGCACCGCACCCGCCGCGATCACCGCCGGCCACGTGCCGAAGAGGATCGCGGCGACGACGGAGGCCGCGACTGTCGCTGCGAAGGTCGTTCCCGCAACCTGAAGCCGGCGCACATCCCGCAGGCGGGGCGAGGGCCGCTGCCAGTCGCCCTGCTCGTCTTCGTCAGCCGTCACGAGCGCCGAGTATGTCCGAGATTGCCGCCAACGCGCCGCCGCCCTAGAGGCTGCGCGGTTCTATCAGACAGAGAAAGCTAAGCGGCTCGAGGTGGAGTTGCTTCGCCGGGGGACGTGCGAATCGGGGCTGGGTAGAAATCGGACAGGAGCGCCTGGCGGAGGCGCAGCTTCCGGCGCGGATCCGGGGCAGGGTAGGGCTCACCCGGATCGGGAACCGGGTACGGTTCGCCTGGGCCTGGGCCTGGGCCTGGTGCCGGCGCGGGAACCTCACGGATGGTCGTCGATCTCGTCATGCCGGCTGACATCTCCATTTCCGCCGAAATCAAAACGCGAGCGGGGCGCCCCGAGCTCGATCTGTCTCGTCCCGGGGAGCAGCCGGTACCGTCGGGGACTCGAGATGTCTGTCAGCCGCACCCGTCTCCGGGACACCACACAGCTCGCCGGGCGCCTGGGCGCCGTTCCCCAGCAGGGCGGGCTCACCGACTTTCGGATCTGGGCGCCCGGGGCGGCGTCGGTCGTCGTCGAGACCGTGTCCGGCAGCGAAGCGCTCAGCGCCGCGGCCGACGGGATGTACATCGGCACGCTGCTCGCCCCGCCCGGAGAGGACTACCTCATCTCGGTCGACGGCGAACGGCCCTTGCCGGATCACTGCTCGCGCTGGCAGCCGCACGGCCTCCGCGGGCCTTCGCGCGTGCTCGACACCAACGAGTTCGTCTGGAGCGCGGAGCCGGTCCTGCTGCAGCTCGACGAGCTGGTGATCTACGAGCTCCACGTCGGCACCTTCACCCCCGAGGGGACCTTCGCCGCTGCGATCGTCCGACTCGACGAGCTGGCCCGGCTCGGCGTGACGGCTGTCGAGCTGATGCCGGTCGCCACCTTCCCCGGCGAACGAGGCTGGGGCTACGACGGGGTGCTGATCTCGGCGCCCCATCACGCCTACGGCGGCCCGCAGGGGCTGGCCCGGTTCGTCGATGCCGCCCATGCCGCTGGGCTTGGCGTGATCCTCGACGTCGTCTACAACCACGTCGGCCCGGCCGCCGATCTCTTCTCGTCGTTCGATCCGTACTTCGCGGCGGAAGCGACCACAGGCTGGGGAGACGCGCTGGACTTCACCGCGCGTGGCGTTCGCGAGTGGGCGATCCAGAACGCCGAGCTGTGGATCCACGACTATCGGATCGACGGGCTGCGCCTCGACGCAACCCACGCGATCCACGACGAGCGCTCGCCCGTGCACGTGCTGGCAGAGCTGCGGAACCGCGTGAAGGCCCTCAATCCGGACGCGCTCGTCATCTCCGAAGCCGGCAACGATGACCTGAGACCGCTCGAGGGCTGGGGTCACGACGCGATCTGGCTCGATGCCGTGCATCACCACCTCCACGTCTTGCTGACCGGCGAGCACGAGGGCTACTACGAGGACTTCGGCAGCATCGAGGAACTCGCTCGCGAATTGACGAGGGAGCGCCCGGAGCGGTTCGTGGTCGGCGCCCAGAATCACGATCAGATCGGAAACCGCGCACTGGGTGACCGGCTCGGGGCAGCCGATCATCGCCTCGCGCTCGCGGTCGTGCTCTTCGCCCCGCTGACACCGCTGCTCTTCATGGGCGAGGAGTACGACGAGGCTCGTCCGTTCGTCTTCTTCACCGATCACGACGATCCCGGGATCGTCGCTGCGGTGGCCGAAGGGCGCAGGCGGGAGTTCGCCGCCTTCTCGTCCTTCGCGGGCGACGACCTGCCCGACCCGCAGAGCGAGGCATCGTTTCTCGGCTCGAAGCTCGACCCGCAGCCGGCCGATCCGCTCTATCGGGAGCTGATTGCTCTCCGTCGGGAGCTTCCGAAGGATCTGGCGGTCGAGATCCGGGGGCACCGGTTGCTCCTGCGCCGCGGCACTGCGACGCTCGCCGTCGATCTGGAGGCGAAGACCGTGGAGTTGACGCACTGAGCGCGCCGCCGCCGCGAGCGACCTACCGGCTCCAACTGGGGCCGTCGCTGACCTTCGCCGACGCCCGCGGACTCGTCCCCTACCTGCGTGACCTCGGCATCAGCCATCTGTACCTCTCGCCGGTGCTGCAGGCTCGCCATGGCTCGAGCCACGGCTACGACGTTGTCGACCCGCGGTGCATCTCGGAGGAGCTCGGCGGCGCCGAAGAGCTGCGCGCGCTTTGCGAAGCGGGACTCGACGTCGTCCTCGACGTCGTGCCGAACCACATGGCGGCCGACGAGGAGCAGAACCCCTTCTGGCGCGATCCCGAGCTTCGGCGCCGTTTCTTCGACGTCGACGACGAGACGGGCACAGTGCGCCGCTTCTTCGATGTCGACGACCTGGCAGGTGTGCGCGTCGAGGATCCGCACGTGTTCGAGGTCTGCCATCGCGCAGTACTCGATCTCGTCGCCGAAGGGCTCGTCGCCGGCCTGCGCATCGATCACATCGACGGCCTTGCCGATCCACGCGGCTATCTGGAGCGGCTTCGGGCACATGGCGTCGAGCGGATCTGGGTCGAGAAGATCCTGCAGCTGGGGGAGGAGCTGCGCCACTGGCCCGTCGAGGGGACAACGGGCTACGAGTACGCCCGCGACGTCCAGGCGCTGTTCGTCGACTCGGCCGCCGAGGCTGCGTTCACGGAGCTGACCGGCGAGCGGCGCCCGTTCCCGGAAGTGGCGCACCAGGCGAAGCTCGAGCAGGTGACAGGGATGTTTCAGCCCGAGGTCGACCGTCTGCGCCGCCTCGTCGACGTCCCCGACCTGGAGTCTGCTCTCGCCGCCCTCCTCGTGTATCGCACCTACGTCGATCCCGCGGCCGGCCTCGTCGACGACCTCGATCGCGAGGCGGCTGCACAGCTGCCCGAGCCGGTGCGGCGGCTTCTGCTGCTGCAACAGGACGCTCCCCACGAGTTCGTGACGCGGTTTCAGCAGACGACCGGCGCGGTGATGGCCAAGGGTGTCGAGGACACGGCGTTCTACCGGTACGTCCGCTTGCTCGCGCTGAACGAGGTGGGCGGCGATCCCGGACAGTTCGGAATCGACGTCGCGACCTTCCACGCGGCCAATAACGAGCGGGCCCGCCGCTTCCCGTACGCGCTGCTCGCAGGCACGACGCATGACTCGAAGCGCAGTGCCGACGTGCGCGCACGCATCGGGGCTCTTTCGAACATCCCCGAGCGCTGGGCCGAAAGTGCGTTGCGCTGGCGCGAGCTGAACCGGCCGCTCCGCCAGGGGGCCGGCCCCGACTGGACCGAGGAGCTGCTGATCTACCAGACTCTCCTCGGCGCCTGGCCGTTGAGCTCCGAGCGCCTGAGCAGCTACTTGCAGAAGGCCCTGTACGAGGAGAAACGGCACTCGAGCTGGGTCGATCCGGACGCGCGCTGGGACAGCTCGGTCGCGCACTTCTGCCACGCGATCTACGAGAACGATCGCTTCATGTCCGACTTCGAGCCTTTTGCCCAGGAGCTCACTCTCGCCGGTGAACGGGCGGCGGCGGGCCAACTCGTTCTGCGGCTGACGTCGCCGGGTGTTCCCGACACCTACAACGGTGACGAGCTCTGGTACCTGGCGCTGGTCGATCCCGACAATCGGCGCCGCGTCGACTTCGACCGCGCACGCGATCTACTCGCCGGACTCGCGGTCGGTGGCGCGCCTGCGCGCGAGACAATCAAGCTGTTCATCCTCTCGAAGTTGCTCGGGTTGCGCGCGCGATACCCCGAGGCCTTTTCCGGGCCCTATGACCCACTTGCCTCGGACGCGGACACGTGTGCCTACCGCCGCGGAGACGACATCGTGGTGGCGGTGCCGATCCGGGGCGACGAGCCGGTCTTCGACGAGCCGCCGGGCTCCTGGCACAACGTTCTTGCAGGCATCGAGCCCTGGCTCGGCGGCTACCGGCCGTGTGTCTTCGAGCGCGAATGAGCCGCCTTCGGCGTTGAGCGCCGGTGGTTTTGGATCGTCGTGGATGGGAACCGCACACCCGACACCAACGATTTCCAACACCACAAATGCACGGAGGTTCGCATGTTGCTCTTGCTGTTGTTGCTTCTCCTGATTCTCGCAATCGGCGGCGGGATTGTCGTCTCCAAATTCCTCTTCCTGCTTCTCATCGCGGCGATTGTCGTCGCGGTCTTTGCAGCCGCCGGGAGAAGGTCTTCGGTCTAGAGGGCGCAAACGCGATCGACGGCGAAGGGCCCACGCGCAAGCAAGACGGTTGCGCGTGGGCCTTTTGTTTTCAAGGCTGCTACTCCTCGTTGCGGATTCGATCCGCGCGTCCGTGCAGCAGCGGGAGCGCGCACCACGTCAGGCCGACAAGTACTGCGACGCCGCCGGCGCTGAGATCTGCCGCGAGTTTGCCGTAGAGGAAGTCCGAGACAAAAAACACTGCGGCGCTCAACCCGAATGCAAGGAGTCCGGTTCCGGCCAGGAACAAGCGGTGCGCGATCCGGACGACGTCACGCTTGCCGCCCTGCTGCCAGCGCACGCGGTGATAGATCGAGGGCGCCATCAGCAGCAGCGTCCCCGCCACCGTTGAGAGCAGTGACGCGAACAAGGCTACCCGGTCAGCTCGGTTCACCCGGCCGAAGCGGGTGGCGAAGGGGACCGTGAACAGAAACGCGAGGAGAACCTGGGCTCCGGGCAGTACCACCCGCAACTCGGAGAACAACTCGTTGAGCTGGCGATCGGTGCGGTCTTTCTCCGATTCCGGCCAGGCGGCGCGTGTGCCGGGCATTTCAAACGCATCTCCTCGTTGAGCGGCCCGCGCGACGCGCCACCTGAATGGACGCATCGCGCGGGCAACGCATAGCGTCGCGGGGCTACGACTTCCGGCGCAACGCGGTCTTCGCCTTGTCGGCCGCAGCGTCGACTGCCCCCTTCGCCTTGCCGGCGGCCTCGTCGATCGTCCCTTCCCGGCGCAGGGTCTTGTCGCCGGTCAGGTCTCCCGCCGCCTTCTTGAGGCGGCCCTTGGCCGTATCGCCGTCCGCCATCACGCGGCCGCCATTGCCTTGGCGGACTGCTTCGCAAGCCGCTTGCCGATGGTCTTCACCGTCTTGAGCGCTGCTTGCTCATCCTCGAGGTTCTCGGTGAGCAGACGAACGACTTCGTTCTCGCCCATGGCGTCGGCCATCGCGATCAGACCTTCGTAGGCCGCGATCTCGTAGTGCTCGGCGCGTGCGCCGGCTCCGGTCAGGAACGCGTCGAGAACCTCGGGCGACGGCGACTCGTCGGCGACGAATTCGTCGTGCTCCTTCTTGATCCCCTCGATCGCAGGACAGCGCTCGGCCTTGGCCGTCTCACCGAGAACGTCGAATGATTTCTCGACGTTGGCAACGTGCTGCTTCGTCTGTTGGAGATGCTCGCCGAAGCTCTTCGCGAGCTCCTTGTCGGACGCTTCGTCGCGCAGCCTGGGTAGTGCCTTGACAAGCGTGCGCTCGGCGAACAGCACGTCACCCAGCTCGTGGAGGAACAGCGCGCGTGGATTGGTCATTTCAGCCACAAGTGGCCACCTTCCCGTCGTGGTTTTGCCCGGCAAGACGATCTCACCGGCACAACGGGCTTTCTCACACGGCCCGGTTTCCAAACGCCCGCGTCGAAAACGCTAGGACAAGGACGGCCGTGCGTCGATCACGGTGAGCGGCTCGGTGAGATGCGTGATCTCGAAGACGCGGCGAATCGCGCTCTCCGGCGGAACGACGACGGTCATCGCGACGTCTCGTTCCGCGAGCGTCCGGCGCCCCTGGACGAGAGCGTTGAGTCCCGAGGAGTCGAGGAAGCTGACGTCGGACAGGTCGATGACTACGAGGTCGACGCCGTCGGGCGTCCGCTCGATGGCCTGTGAGAGCTCGGACGCAGTGGTCATGTCCACTTCGCCGACGACTTCCACCAGCTGAGTGGAACCGGTCGACGTCGAGTGAACGGCGAAGGGTTGGGGGTCAGCGGTGGACATGGCCGAAGGTTCTTGAACGGCGGGCGAGTTTGGCGCGAGGTGCATCGAGGAATGCGCACATCCGACCCTACCGCACCCGGACGGCGGCACTCGCGGCGGGTTGCGGTGACCGTCAGCTGGGCCGGCGGTCGGGCTCCGCAGCTCCGGCCACGGCGCGTCCGAGTTCGCGTTCGAGAGTCACCCGGGTCCCGCGTCCCGTGGTCTCGATCGTGACGGCGTGCATGAGCGTGTGCATGATCGAGATGCCGCGCCCGCGGGTGTCGTCTCCGCGCTCGTCAGGACGCCAGTTCCCGCGATCCTCCACCGTGATGCGCAGCACGCCGTCGTCCTCGCGGACCCCGATCCAGACGTCGCCAGGTCGCTGGGCGTAGGCATGCTCGACCGCGTTGTTGCACGCTTCGCCGACCGCCAGGACGATCTCGGCAACGTCGCTCGCAGGCACGTCCCTGCGGGTCAGCCACGCGCTGAGCCGGCGACGGAGCGGGGCCAGCTCCTCGGGGCGTGCCGGCATCTCCACTTCGAACCGTTCCGCCTCGTGGGTCAGCCTCGCGACCAGCAGTGCGACGTCGTCCGCGGGCGGGCCGAGGGCGCCGACGACCACCCGCAGCGTCGAGTCGATCGAGATGTGCTCGCTCTGAGCGAAGACGTTCGCCAGCAGCTCGATCCCTGCGTCGATGTTGTGGCCGCGCCGCTCGATCAGCCCGTCCGTGTACATCACGAGCGTCGTGGGCCCGGCGATCGGGACGCGCTGTTCGATGATGTCCTGGGGCTCCGCGACCCCGAGTGGCGGTGAGCTTGCGCGGTCGAGGCGGATCACCTCGTGGAGATCGTTGTCGATGAGCAGCGGCGGCAGGTGGCCCGCGCAGGCATACGTCAGCTCCCGCGTGTACGGATCGAAGCTCACGCAGGCGACGGTGATGATCATCTCGTCGCTGTCGACATGCCGGATCATGCGCCGGACGATCTCGGCGGGCGACGCACACTCGTACGCGTACGCGCGGAAGGCATTTCGGTGCCGCCCCATGAGCATCGCGGCGCCGATGCCTTTCCCGATCACGTCGCCGACCGACAGGTGCACGATTCCGTCGGCGCGCCGCACGGCGTCGTACCAGTCACCGCCGACCTCGACCCCGGTGCCACCGGCGGCGTAGTGGCCTGCGAGATCGACGCCGTCGATCGACGGCAGCGCCTCTGGGAGCAGGCTGTGCTGGAGCGAGATCGCGAGATCGTGCTCGCGCTCGAAGAGGCGCGTCCGCTCGACGGCCTGGGAGACCTGCTCTGCGAACGACGTCACGAGCGCCCACTCGCCGTCTCCGAGCGGGCCGTCCACGGTAACCAGGGCGAGACTGCCGATCACGTCGCCGGCCGGGTCGGTGATCGGATGCCCGCAGAGCCAGCGCAGGCGCCGCCCCGACAGCCGGTGCACCTCGTGGAGCAGGGGGTCTCGCTCCACCCGGGCACCCCGACGGCGCTCCTGTGCGTAGAGCGCGATCTGCGCGAGGGCGGATTCGTCGGCCCTCACGCGGGACCAGCGCGGGATGTTGGGCGACCGGACGCGCATGCCGCCGTCGTCCTGCAGGAGCGAGACCACCGGCAGGCTGTCCGGGAAGGCCTCGACGAGCGACTCGATCAACCCGTCGACGACGTCTTCGGGCGTTGCCGCGGCCGCGAGCGTGCGCGTCAAGCCGCTCCAAGCACGCGCCCGCGTCTCGTATGCGCCGGTCTGGCGCCGCGACCGGCGCCAGACGAACGTCAACAGCAGGAGCACGACGAGCGCGGCCGCCGCAACCGACGCCAGCTCGAGGATGAGGGAGCGCCGCGCTGCGGCGTACACGGCGCTTTCAGGCCGGTCGATCACGATCATCCAGCCGGGCACCGGGGCCGCGGCGAACGCGACGATGTGCCCGCCGCTGTTGTTCAGTCCACGGGTGCCGGTCACCACACCGTTCCGCCCCTCGATCTGCCGCAGGAGCTGCGTATTCTGGACGGGGGCGAGCTGCGAGAAGAGCTGTTGCCCCGACCGGTCGACGATCGAGAGGCCGGCGTAGCCGAGCTCGAGGCTCGCCTTGTCCTGCCCGATCGCCTTGACCCGGGTGCTGCCCGCGAGGACGCCGGAGATGCGCCCCTGCGCGTCGCGGGTCGCGACGGCCGTCACGATCAACTGCAGGCCGTTCGTCCGGCCGATCAGGCCCGAGCTGATGTACGGCTTGCCGGTGCTGAGCACCTTCTTCACGTAGGTCCGGTGGGACAGATTGACGGTGCCCGGCGTCGTCAGGTTGCTGCTCACCGCGAGGTCGCCGTGCTTGTCGATCCAGCCCAGGCCGCCGTTGAAGACCGGCGTTCCGCTCTCGATGCGCTTGAAGTACGCCCGCATCTCGCCCGTTCGCTCTGTCACGACTGCCGGGGCCTGGGCGATCGAGCTCAGGGTCGAGATCTGACCCGCGAACGCGGCGTTGACAACAGCCGAAGCGACGACGGCGCGCGCCTTGAGGTCATTCGCCGCCGTGTGTTGGCCGTGCTGGTACTGCCGCACGGCGAGGGCGGCCGAGACCCCGACGATGATCAGCACCGACACCACCGCGCTTGCCGCGAGCGTCCTTCGGAACGACGAAGTGCGTTGCCTGAGGAAGTACTCGAACGAGAGCCCCGGCTCACGGTCGCGCGCCCTGCGACCGCGGCCGATCGTGCGGCCGGGCTTGCCGGAGGAAGTCACGGAAGGGGTATTCCCTGAAGCATCCAGTGCCAATCCTCGCGCAAACGGGCACTCGCGGGTGCGCGGGTGCCCGCGGCCTCCGTTTCACGGATGTGGGTCCGGGGTAGGCCGGACGCGATGTCCGCGTCACCATCGCACGGCGTGCTCGACCTCGAACAGAGCCCGCAATGGGCGGACACGCCGAGACTCACGTTGGCCGACTGCATCGCGGCGTTCGAGCGGACGACGTCGGGGACGATCGGGGCCGAGGAAGAGCTGATGCTGGTCGATCCGGAGACCCTCGATCTCGCGCCCGCGAACGACCAGGTTCTGGCGTGGCTCGGCGGCGCGCCAGAGTTCCAGCGGGAGCTGCGGGCGTCGCAGATCGAAATCGTGACGCCCGTCTGCCGGAACGCGGCGGGCATCGAAGCGGCCCTGACCGCCGGCCGCAGGCGGCTCCTGCAGGCGCTCGCCGGGCGGCTCGACGTGGTCAGCGCGGGTGCGCATCCGTTCGCGCGCGACTACGGGACGCTGAGCGACAACGATCGCTACCGGATGATCGAGGACGAATATCGCTGGGCCGTGCGCCGGAGCGTGCTCTGCGGCCTGCACGTGCACATCGGCGTCGGCGGCGCCGACCGGACGCTGGCCGTCTACAACGCCTTGCGCTCCTTTCTGCCCGAGGTGGCCGCTCTTGCCGCGAACTCGCCGTTCTTCGAAGGTGAAGACACGGAGCTTTGCTCGATTCGGCCGAAGCTGCTCGAGGCGCTCACCCGCACCGGTGTTCCCCCGGTCTTTCCGCGCTGGGCCGACTTCGTCGCGTTCCTCGACTGGGGGCGGTCGGGCGGCCTCTTCCCCGACGGCTCGTTCCTGTGGTGGGATCTGCGCCCGCACACCGGGTTCGGCACGCTCGAGCTCCGCGTCGCCGACGCGCAGACCCGGGTCGAGGATGCAGCCGCGATCGCGGGGCTCGCGCAGACCATCGTGGTTTGGCTGGCCGGACGCTTCGATCGCGCCGGTGCGCTGCCGGTGCACGAAAGCCACCGGATCGCCGAGAACGCGTGGCGTGCGATGCGCTACGGCGTCCGCGGCGAGTTGGTCGATCTCGACTCGGGCAGACGGGAGCCGACGAGGGAACGGATCGCGCGCCTCCTCGAGACGCTGGCCCCGACCGCCGACCAGCTCGGGAACACGAGCCAGCTCGAGGCGGCGGGAGTCATGCTGGCAGGCAACGGCGCCGATCGCCAGCGCTACGTCGCCGAGCGGGATGGTCTGCCCGGGCTCGTCGCCTGGCTCGCGGGCGAGACGGCGGCACTTCCCGCTCCGATCGGCTCACGGGAGCATGTTTAGGCGCCGCGCCTAGCGGGTACATGCGAGGATCGTGCCCGCTGTGTCCGCGCTTCGAGCTTCGACCGTCTGAGTGGACTTCCAGGTCGTAACGGTCGAGCTCGGTGACGGTCTCGCTGTGGCGAGTGTGGTCGGGGAGGCCGACCTCTACACCGCCCCGGAGCTGAAGAGCGCTCTCGGGGCACTGGTCGAGAACGGTGCGCACTCGGTGCTCGTCGACCTCTCACGGACGACCTTCCTCGACTCGACGACGCTCGGCGTGCTGATGGGCGCCGTCCGGCGCCTTCGTTCGCGCGGCGGCCAGATCGCGATCGCCTGCAGCGATCCGAACATCCGCAAGATCTTCCAGATCACCCTGCTCGACCGAATCTTCGCGATGTTCGACTCGACCGAGGCCGGGATCGAGCATCTGCGCCAGTCCAGCGTCGCGGCCGGCTAGTAGCTCTCAGAACTTCTTCGAGAAGGCAACGCGGCTGCCCTTGCCGCCGCTTTCGATCTCCAGCTCGTCGGTGACCGAGCGGACGATGGTGAGGCCCATACCGAGGCCGCGCCCAGGGCGCTCGCCGTCCTCCCAGCTCTCGCGGGTCACGAGCTCGAAGCCCGAGCCTTCGTCCTCGACTTCGATCAGCAGCTGCCGGTCTGCGACGACGAAGCGCAGGATGACCTGCCCTTCCTGGTCGCCGCTCTTGCCGGCGTAGGCGTGCTGGACTGCGTTGGTGCAGGCCTCGGACACGGCGAGCTTCAGATCGGCCACCACGTCCGGAGGGGCACCGGCCGCCGCCGCGACGCCGCTCAGCGTCAGCCTGGCGAGTGCGACGTTCTCCGCGCGCGCCGCAATGCGGAGCTCGATCGTGTCGGTGACGGCCGCTGAAGTTCTCATTGTTCTCCGATCTCCTGCTGCAGCGTTTCGAGGGCCTTCCTGATCAGGCGCGAGACGTGCATCTGCGAGATGCCCAGCTCGACGGCGATCTGGCTCTGCGTCAAGCCGTCGAAGAAGCGAAGATGCAGGATCTGGCGCTCGCGCTCGTCGAGCTTGCGGAAACCGGCTGCCAGGAGCGCCCGGTCTTCGGTCGCTTCGTAGCCCGGCTCCTCGTCGCTCAGCAGGTCGATGCGTTCGAGGTCGGCCGCCTCTTCGCCGTCGAGCGCGGCTGACAGCGATCGGGTCGTATACGCGCGTCCGACTTCCAACGCTTCGACGATGTCTTCCTCGTCCACCTGGGCCGCCTGTGCGAGCTCTGCGATCGTCGGCGAGCGTCCGAGGGTTGCCGACAGCTCGGTGAGCAGCCTCGCGACCAGCTGGTGCAGCTCTTTGAGCCGGCGAGGCACCGACACCGCCCAGACGCGGTCGCGGAAGTGCCGCCTCAGCTCACCGACGACGGTGGGGAACACGTAGGCCACCAGCTCGACCTCTCGATCGAGGTCGAAGCGGTCGATCGCCTTGACGAGTCCGACAGAAGCGACCTGGACGAGGTCGTCGAACTGCTCACCGCGCCCGGCGTAGCGGCGCGCCAGCGACCGGACGAGCGGCATGAAGTCCATGATCAGCTCGTCGCGAGCCTGAGCGTCGCCGTTGTCGCGCCAGGCGCGCAGCAGCGCCCGCCGGTTGAGATCCGACGTGGTTGTGGAACTCGGACGTGTCACGGTCGTGGTGCCTCGAGCGCCTTCTGCAGAGTGACCGCCGGCTCGGGTTCGGTGCTCGTTCCCACGCTGCTTGTTCCAACACTGTCGACGAGCTTCTCGAGGAGATCCCGCAGCCGCACCGGCGCGGGGCTGTCGAAACCTGCTCGGGTCGCGTCGAGCACACGCGCCTCGAGGGGAGACACCGAAATCGTCAGACGCGAGGCGTCGCCGTCGAACGAGATCGTCGCCCGCTGCCCCTGCGCGAACGAGGCGGCGACGAGCAGCTCGACGGCCAGCTGCAGATCGTCAACGGTGTCGAAGGGCAGATCGAGTCGACTCGCCACGCCCGCGGTGACGAGGCGCGCCACGCTCATGTAGCGCTCGACGGGCAACGTGACGGAGACGAGGGGCTCGCGCACGCCGGACGATGCTAGCGCCCCCGAGCCGGGCGGGCTGATCACCGCACTCATGAAACTGCAGTACCCGTCGCGGCGCGATCGGAAACCTTTCGCTAGACCGTCGAGACGGCAGCGATCAGGCTCTCGATCTCGTCGAGCGTGGCGCGGCCGCAGATCTGCGCGACCGAACGCCGGTTCTTCACGAAGACGAGTGTCGGAATCTGCTCGACTCCGAGTTGCCCGACCAGCTCGGGCTCGGCATCGGCGTCGACCGTACGGATCGAGACGCCGTCGCGCTTTCTCGCCTGGAGCGTCGCGAGCACCGACTCCATGCGCCGGCCGATCCCGGAGGTGCGCCGCGTTACGAAGAGGAGCCGGAGCTCGTCGTTGCTGCCGTTGTTGCTGCTGAAGGTGTCGCCGGCCATGGACAGGGCAGTTCCCGATCCGGCATCCCCTAAACCGGCCGCCCGGGGTCCCGGCCTGGTTTCCATTCGGCGAAAGCGGGAACGAAGTACTCGAGACATGAGCTGCAAAAGGAGGCTGCAAATGCCGATCAGCGCTAGCAAGCTCGAGCAGGGTGGGTCAGCGTGAGGCGCAGAATTCTCGTCCTTGCAACCACGACCGTTCCGACTGACCGGTTGCACTCCGCGCTGGCCGATCGGGAACAGCCGCCCGGCGAGGTCGAGATCCGTGTGGTTGCGCCGGCGGCTGCTATCTCGCGGCTCGACTGGCTGACGAACGCCGAGGACGACGCACGGGCGACTGCGGCCGACCAGGCTGCCGGGGTCGCGGATGCGCTGCCCGCCGACGCCGTTGACGCGTCGGTCGGCGACACGGACCCGGTGCTGGCGGTCGAAGACACGTTGCGCGTGTTTCCAGCCGACGAAGTTGTCGTGCTGCGAGGCCCGGGGGAGGAGCCGAGCTGGCTCGAGGAAGGAATCGAGGATGAGCTTCGGGAGCGGCTCGCGATCCCGGTGAGCCGGCTCACCGTGCGGGCAACCGGCGACCTTCGCGTGGTGCCGGAGCCTCCGACGCCGAGACCCGACCCGGGGCCGCTGCCGACACCCGATCCCCAGCCGCCGGCTCCCGATCCCGGCCGTCCAGAGCCGCTCGACCGCGTGAGAGGTATCTGACACCGGTACCCGGCGGGGGCGGCCACTTGGCCGCTTTGGGATCATGGGCCGGTGGCGGCAGGCTTTCTCATCGTCAACCCGCGGTCGGGCAACAGCAACCCGTCGGCCGGCGAACTCTCTGCCGAGGCGCGGTCGCGCGGTCTGGTGGTGCACGAACTCGTCGAGGGCGACGACATCGAGGCGGTCGCGCGGTCGGCCGACGCGTCGGCGATCGGCATGGCCGGCGGTGACGGTTCGCTGGGCCTCGTGGCCGGGGTCGCGGCCGAGCGGGAGCTGCCGTTCGTCTGCATCCCGTTCGGAACTCGAAACCATTTCGCCCGCGACCTCGGTCTCGACCGAGACGACCCGATCGCAGCGCTCGCGGCGTTCGACGACGGCGTCGAGCGGCGCATCGACCTGGCTCGCGCCGGCGACCGGGTGTTTCTGAACAACGCCTCGCTCGGCCTGTACGCAGACCTGGTTCGGCGGCGCGAGCATCATCGCCGCCGTGGCGTTGCGCTCGCCCGGCTGCGCGCCCTGGCGCGCTCGCTGCAAGACCGCCGGCCCCGCCGGGTCACTCTCGACGGCGAGCAGCTGGAGATTCGCGTGCTCCTGGTCGGCAACAACGCCTACACGCTGGATGCGTTCGAGCTTGGCACGCGCGACCGGCTCGACGAGGGCCTGCTGCACGTCTACCTCGTCGCCGGGCTGCTCCCTTCGGGCTGGACCGAGCTCGAGCCACGAAGAGAGCTTGTCGTCGAATCTGCAGCGGGAGGCATGTCGCTCGCCCTGGACGGCGAGCCGGTCGAGCTCGAGTCGCCACTCCGCATCACGGTCGAGCCGGGAGTCCTGCGCGTCCTCGTTCCGCGTCGCGGCTAGGCGAGCTGCGACAGCGCGCGCGAGAGCGACTGGCGGGTCGTGCGCAGGCCGGCGTGCAGATCGCCCAGCGTCTGCACGCGCTGCAGCACCGACGTCATGTCGAACGACGCCGGGTCGAGACCGTGGCCGACCTCGTCCCAGGCGAGCGGCGCCGAAACCGAAGCGAGCGCGTTCGGCCGCACAGAGTAGGCCGACGCGATCGTCTTGCCCTGGCCGTTCTGGTTCGCGTCGATCAGGACGCCGCGCCGGCGGGCCTTCGACCACTCCGTCGTCGCGAGCTTCGGGTGGGTCCGCGCGACGGCACCGGCGACGAGCTCGGCAAAGCTTCGCGTGTCGTCGTAGGTCGACCTGCGATCGAGTGGCACGAGGATGTGGAAGCCCTTCCCGCCCGACGTCTTCGGGAACGACGCGAGGCCGAGTTGGTCGAGGAGCTCCCTCAGGATCAGCGCCACCTGGATCGTGTTCGCCCACGGCGTCTCGGGTGTCGGATCGAGATCGAACAGCACGAAGTCCGGGCGGTCGGGCTTGTCGATGCGCGAGTACCACGTGTTCATGTCGATGCAGCCCATGTTGACCATCCACAGGAGCGCCAGCTCGTCGTTCACCACCGGCAGGTCGATCCATTGCTTTGCGCGTGCGCCCTCGCGCGGCGTGACGAGCGTGTGGAAGGTCGGGATCCACTCCGGCATGTGCGTGGGCGCGTTCTTCTGGAAGAACGCCTTCCCGAACGCGCCGTCCGGATAGCGCCGCATCGTGAACGGCCTGTCCTTCAGATGCGGCACGAGCACGGGCGCAACGTCCTGGTAGTACCGCAGCAGGTCGCCCTTCGTGATGCCGGCCTCCGGCCAGAACTCCTTGCCGAGGTTCGACAGCTTCAGCTCGCGCTTGCCGTGCCGCACGACGCTCGCGATGGGGGTGTCGGCGACCGACTCCGTGCTGACGACTTCGGCGGCGGTCTTGTCGTCGCGGAGGCCGAGATAGCTCGGGTGCCGGAGCCGACGGTCGTGCGTCCACTCGACGAAGCGGACCTGCGCGACGAGCCGTGGCTCCACCCACTGCACGTCTGCCGCGCGGGTGCGAGGCAGCTTGGGCAGCTCCGCGAACGGCGGCGAGTCGCGGCGAAGCGGCTTCAGCAGCGCGAGCAGCCGCGCGATCTCGGCGTCGCCGAAGCCGGTGCCGACGTTGCCGACGTAGCGCAGCCGGCCGGCGTCGGTCTCGCCGAGGACGAGCGCGCCGAAGCTGTCGGCGCGATGGCCGGTGCCGCGCGTGTAGCCGGCGATCACGAACTCCTCCTCCTGGACGAGCTTGATCTTCAACCAGTCGCGCGTGCGCTTGCCCGGCGCGTAGCGCGACGCAGCTCGCTTCGCGACGACGCCCTCCAATCCGCGCTCGGCAGCGGCGGCGAGCAGGGCCTCGCCGTCTTCGAAGTCGTCGGAGAGCCGCACGGACCGATTGCCCTCGTCGAGCAGTGCACGCAGCTGCTGCTTGCGCTCGCTCAGCGGAAGCTCGAGCAGAGGCTTGCCGTCGAGCTCGAGCAGATCGAAGGCATAGAGGACGAGCGGCCCGTTGCCCTGCTGCAGCTCCGAGAAGCTCGAGCGGCCCGATGGGTCGAGGCGGCAGATCTCGCCGTCGATCACCGCGCTCGGGCTCTTGATCGCCAAAACGGCTTGCTTTGCGATCTCGGCGAAACGCTCCGTCAGGTCGATGTCGTTCCGCGACACGAGCCGGCACTCACCATGCCGCACATACGCGAGAGCGCGGTAGCCGTCGAACTTCACCTCGAACACCCAGCCGTCGCCCGAAGGGAGATCCGTCTCGGCAGTGGCGAGCATCGGGTGGTACTTCCGGTCGGGTGCTCGCGGTCCCTCGGGGGCCTCGTCGTTGTTCCTGATCAGGAGCCAGTTCTGCTCCTTGCCGTCCAGGTGCGCGGGCACGAGCGTCCATGTCCCGCGCAGCCGCTTGCCGCGAAGAGCGACGGTCAGCTGGCCGTTGGGCTTCTCCTCGAGCAGCTCGTAGGTGCCTTTGTCCCAGATCTCGACTGAGCCCGCGCCGTATTGCCCCTGCGGGATCGCTCCGTGAAATGTCGCGTAGCCGAGTGGGTGATCCTCGACGTGCACCGCCAGTGCCTTCTCGCCGGGTTCGAGGGGAACACCCTTCGGCACGGCCCACGACGCAAGTGCGCCGTTCCGTTCCAGCCGGAAGTCGTAGTGCAGGCGCCGCGCGTCGTGGCGCTGCACCACGAAGATCGGCCGTTTGCCGCGGCCGCCCGTCGCCTCGAACGGCTCCGGGGTGCTGTCAGGGTCGCGCTTGCGCCGGTACTCGCTCAGGGACATCGATCACTCACTCTCCAGCGAATCACGCTACAACCTCATCGGCCACCGGCGCGGCCGGTTGTCAGCGCGCGCTGCTCGTGCGTGCGCCCGGCTCAGCCTAGGCTGCCGCGGGCCGAGAGTTCAGCCACGCGCTCAGCCCGATGCACACGTAGCCGGCGTGGTCGAGCGTGCCGAGCCGAAGCTTGCGCTCAGGTCTGAAGGCTGCGGCCGGTGAGCCGCGCGCTGCCGAGCGGCCGAAACCTCCATGAGCAGGCAGATTGGTAGAACGTTCCACCTCAGTTAAACCTTGACTTCTGCCTCTCTTCTCGGAGATAGTCGCCGAATCGAAGGAACGTTCCATCAGTAAAATGTCCCCGCAGCACTCGTCCTCGCCGCGGCCGGTGACGATCCATGACGTGGCCGCGCGGGCGCGCGTCTCGAAGTCGACGGTGTCGAACGTCGTGCGCGGCGTGCCCAACGTCAGACCCGCGCTGCGGGTCAAGGTCGAGCAGGCAATCGCGGAGCTCGGCTACACCCCCAGCGCCGTTGCGCGGAGTCTGGTCGCACGCCGGACGAGGACCCTCGGAGTGACGATTCCGAGGCTCGAGCCGTTCTATGCCGACGTCCTGCACGGCGCCGAGACGAGGGCTGCCCGCGACGGCTACCACCTGTTGATCGGCAGCACCGAGATCGACCGGCGAGCGCCCGACGCCCTCCTGCAGCGCCGGGTCGACGGGTTCTTGATCTGCGGCGTCCTCGACGAGCAGGTGATTCGCACGGCCGCGGGCTACGGCCCGGTTGTACTCGTCGATCCGGCGCAGGTGAGCACCGGCTACGCGACCGTCGGGGTCGACGGCTTTCTGGGTGCCCAGCTCGCGGTCAGGCATCTGGCCGAGCTCGGCCACCGGCGCATCGCCGCGGTGATCGAGTCGGACATTCCCGGCGAGCGCCAGGAGCGCGTCGCCGGCTACCGCGCCGCCCTCGCGGCTGCGGGCCTCCCGCTCGATCCCGAGCTCGAGCTGCGCGACCGCGGCGCTCCAGGCGGGCATGACCCCGGGCCGCGTTCGGCCGTTGTCCGCTGGCTGCTCCGCCTGTCTCCGCGGCCGACCGCCGTCGTGACCGGCGACGACCTGACCGCGATCGGGCTGATCGACGCGCTCGAGGCCCGCGGGGTGTCGGTACCGCACGAGATGAGCGTCGTCGGCTTCGACGACATCGCGTTCGCGCGCGTCCGCCGGATCGGTCTGACGACGATCCGCCAGCCGAGCGCCGAGATCGGCGAGCTGGCCGCGCACGTCCTGATCGAGCAGCTGGAGGGGCGGGACCCGCGGCCGATCGACTCGGTGCACGAGGTGCTGGAGCCCGAGCTCGTGATTCGCACCACGACCGGGCCGCCGCACGCATGAGCAGCGTTGCCGAAACACCGGTCGCCGACGAGCTCGCGCTGATCGTCGGGCGGGGCGGGTTCGAGGACTTCTGGCGCCGCTTCCGCCGGGACTACGTCGCGCTCGCCGCGACGGGGTTCATCGTGCTCGTGATTCTCGCGGCGACCGCGGGTGCGCCGCTCGCCGCCTGGGCGACCGGGCACACGCCGAACGCCCAGAACCTGACGGGCGGCCTGACGATCGACGGCACCCCGCTGCCGCCGTGGTCGCGTGCGCTCCAAGCCGACGGCATCCACACGGACCCGCACGGGCAGTTCTACGTGCTCGGCACCGACAAGCTCGGCCGAGACATCCTCGTGCGGCTGTTCTACGGCGCGCGAATCTCCTTGTTCGTCGCGTTTGCGGCGACCGGGATCGCGCTCCTGATCGGCGTGACGCTCGGCATGGTCGCCGGCTACTTCCGCGGCAAGGTCGACGCGGTGATCTCCCGTGCGATCGAGACCGCCATGGCGTTTCCGGCGCTGCTGTTCGCGGTCGGGCTGGCGGCCGTCATCGGCGCGGGCCTCGGGAACGTGATCCTCGTGATCGCGCTCTTCTCCTGGTACTACCCCGCTCGGATGGTCCGGTCGGCCGTGCTCTCGCTGCGCGAGGCGGCCTTCGTTGAGGCCGCAACCATGATCGGCGCGAGCCACCGGCGGATCATGTTCAAACACCTCCTCCCGCAGCTGACGGCGCCGCTGATCGTCTATGCGACGGGCGTCATCGCGGCGAACATCCTGTTCGAGGCCGGGTTGTCCTATCTCGGGCTCGGCGTTCCCCCACCGACGGCGAGCTGGGGCCAGATGCTCTCCGACGGCGTCACGAACGGCCTCTACCGCGTCCAGCCCTGGCTCGCGCTGATTCCGGGGCTGACGCTCGCCGCGGTCATGCTCTCGTTCCAGCTGCTCGGTGACGGGCTGCGGGACGCCCTCGCCACCAAGTCGGCCGCGTGATGCGGCCGACTTCGACAACAGAGCCCGCCTCATGATGGGCTACGCGATTCGCCGGCTCGCGGCCGCTGCGGTGCAGCTGCTGATCATCGCGTTCGTTGCGTTCGTCCTCTTCTTCCTGATCGCCGAGCTGACCGGCGCCAATCCGGCGGAGCGGGTCGCGGGCAAAGGGGCGACGCCCGCGCGCGTGCGTGAGATCGCGCACATCATGGGCACCGACCGGCCGTGGTACTCGCAGTACGGGACCTTCGTCTGGCGGCTCGCGCACGGGAACCTGGGGTACTCGTTCCAGCGCCGCCAGAGCGTGTCGTCGATCGTCTTCCCGGCCGCGGGGGTCACCGCCTCGCTCGTCGCGGGCGCGCGCGGTGTTGTGGCTCGCGATCGCCATCGTCGTCGGGCTCATAGGTGCCCTTCGCCCCCGCAGCCTGATCGACCGGATCCTCACCATCGGGGTGCAGACGGCGATCGCGGCCCCCGTCTTCTGGGTCGCGCCGATGCTCTCGTTCCTGCTCGCGTATCAGCCGACGCAGGGCAAGTTGCTCGGCATCTCGCTCGGCCGCCGGGTCGATTGGCTGCCGATCGAGGGCTATGTCGGGCCGCTCGCAAATCCCCTCGAGTGGGCGCACCACCTGATCCTGCCCTGGCTCGCACTCGCCATCGGCTTCGCCGCGCTCTACGCGCGCTTCGTGCGTGCATTTGTCCTCGAACAGCTCTCCGAGGAGTACGTCAAGACCGCCCGCGCGAAAGGCGCGGGCACCTGGCGGATCATCCGCCACCACATCGCGTGGCTCGTCGCGCCCGCGATCGTCACGCTGCTCGGCCTCGACGTGGGAGTCGCCCTCGGAGGCGCGCTCTTCGTCGAGAACGTGTTCGGGCTGCCGGGTCTCGGCTACGTCGGCCTGAGCTCCATCTCCAACCTCGATTACCCCCTGACGGTCGGGACGATCACGTTCGCCGCCCTCGTGGCGGTTGCCGCGAACGCCGTCGCCGACCTGGCGCAGGCCGCACTCGACCCGCGGGTCCGCCTCGGATGACCGCGAGCCCCTCAAGTCCCACGGAAAGGAAGGACGCATGTTCACTCCACGTTTGAAGGTGTTCGCCGCTGCGGCGACGCTGCTCCTGCTCGCTGCGGTTGTCGCCGCTGCGGCCAAGAGCTCTACGTCCGCACGCACGGCGAGCAGTTCCAACCTCCACTTCGCGATGCCGTCCGGCGACATCGACCACCTCGATCCGGGCCTCTGGTACTTCGCGTCGACCTGGAAGCTGTCGCTCGCGACATGCACGCCCCTGCTCACCTACCCCGATGCGGCTGGGAGTGCCGGCAAGGTCGTCATCGGCGGCATCGCGAGCCTGCCGAGGATCTCGAACGGCGGTCGCACCTACACGTTCCAGATCAAGCCGGGCCTGAAGTTCCCGAACGGCAAGCCGATCAACGCTGCCGTCGAGAAAGCCACCTTCGACCGGCTGTTCGGCAAGAAGCTCGCCTCACCGGCCGTCGGCTTCTTCAACGTCATCGTCGGCTCGCAAGCTGTCGCAGACGGCAAGGCGACGTCGGTGTCGGGCATCAAGGCGAGCGGCAACACGCTGACGATCAACCTGACGCAGCCTGTCGGCTCGTTCCTGAAGCGGATGACCGTGCCGTGGACGTGCCCCGTCCCGCTCGGCTCGCCCGCGGGCGCCGTCGAGAACGGCTCGCTGCTCGTCAGCGGCCCGTACGTCGTGTCGAAGTACGTCACCGACCGCACGCTCGTGCTGACCAAGAACCCCGCGTACAACGCGAAGGAGCTGGGACAGCGCGGTCACTTCAACACGATCACGTTCGACATCGGCGTCGACGCGTCGCAGGCCGAGCTGCAGATCAAGGCAGGCCAGCTCGACGGCTACCTCGACCGGCTCCCGTCGGCGACCGTCAACCAGGACCTGAACGACCCGACGCTCAAGGGCCGCATCTTCCTGAACCCGACGCCGTCGGTGACCTACCTCTGGCTGAACAACACGGTCAAGCCGTTCGACAACCCGAAGGTTCGCCAGGCGGTCAACTACGCGATCAACCGCGACGCGATCCTGCGGGTGTGGGGCGGCCGCAGCCAGGGCCAGATCACGACGCAGATCCTGCCGCCGACCATGGGCGGCTACCGCAACGTGCAGGTCTATCCGGCGACGGGTGACCCGGCGAAGGCGAAGGCTCTGCTCAAGGCGGCAGGCGTGACCCTTCCGATCACGGCCGTGCTGCGCACCCGAAGCGACTCGCCCGGCTTCCTCGAGATGGCGCAGGCCGTCCAGAGCGAGCTGGACGCGGTCGGCTTCAAGATCTCGATCAAGTCGGCTCCCGACAGCGTCAACGGCGGCGTCATCTCGACGACGGCCAACAAGGTGCCGATGGGGATCAACAACTGGACGCAGGACTACCCAGACGGCGACGACTTCTTCGTCCCGCTGCTCGACGGCCGCCACATCACGCCGACGAACAACAACAACTACGCGTCGTTCTCGAACGTGGGTGTCGAGAAGGCGATCGACAAGATCAACCCGATGGTCGGCCCGGCCAGGGACGCCGCGTGGGAGAGCCTCGACATCTCGACGATGAAGAACCTCGCCCCGTGGGCGCCGCTGATCAACCCGACGTGGGTCGACCTGCTGTCGTCCCGGCTCGCCGGCTACGTCTACACGCCGGTCTACGGGCTCGATCTGACCACGCTGAGGAGCAAGTAGTGGCGGGCGGCGGCGATGTCGTTCTGGCCGTCGGGGCTCACCCGGACGACCTCGAGTGCACCTGCGCCGGCACGCTGGCGGCGCTGGTGCAGCGCGGGGTCGAGGTGCACTACGCCGTTGCGACCGATGGGTGGTGCGGGTCGTACGAGCTCGGTGGACCGGAGATCGCCGCCGTCAGGTTGGAGGAGGCGCGGCGCGCCGCGGAGATCGCGGGCGCCGCGTCCTTCATCCACCTTGGCATGCACGACCAGGGCACCGACACATCGATCGAGAGGCGGCGCGAGCTCGTCAACCTGATCCGGCGCCTCGGGGTCACCGTGCTGCTCGGGCACGCGCCGAACGACTACCACGTCGACCATCGCAACTCGAGCGAGCTGCTGTTCGCGGCGCGGTGTGCCGCCGGCGTTCCGAACTTCGCCGACGAGCCGCCGTTGCCGCGGATGCCGCATCTCGCGTTCGTCGACAACGAGCAGGGCCTCGACTTCGAACCGCATCTGTGGATCGACATCGGCGGCACGGTGGACGTGAAGCGGCGGATGCTCGCCGCACACGCGAGCCAGGTCGCCCTGATGCAGCAGATGTACGGCGAGGATCTGGTCGAGATGGTCGAACGTCTCGGCCGGATGCGGGGAGGGCAGCGGGGCTGCGAGTTCGCGGAGGCGTTCCGCCACTGCGGCACGTACCCCGAGCCCGACGGTGCGCTGCGGTTCCTCGTCCGGGTGTTGGAGGGATGACGATGCGCTGTGGAGTCTTCACCGACGGGCTCGCCCATCTGTCGCTCGAGGCGGCCGCTGCGTGGTGTGCCGAGCGCGATGTGGGGGAGCTCGAGCTGGGCGTCGGCGGCTACTCGTCCGCACCTCACCTCGACCTGGCGCAGCTGCTCGCAGAGCCGGCTGCCCGGGACGAGTTGCAGCGATTGGTTGCCGGCGCGCGCTGCCGGATCTCGGCGCTGAACGCGTCGGGGAATCCTCTCCACCCGGATTCTGCGACGTCGGTTCCGCACGACGCTGCGCTGCGTGGGGCCATTCGCCTCGCGGCACTGCTCGGCGTCGAGACGGTCGTGGCGATGAGCGGCTGCCCGGGTGGCCCGGGTGGGGGCGGCTGGCCCGTGTTTGCGGGCGGCGCGTGGCTGCCCGACATGGAGGGGCTCTGGGAATGGCAGTGGCAGGAGAAGATCGCGCCGTACTGGGAGGAGCTGAGCGCCTGGGCCGCGCGTGAGGCGCCGGGCGTGCACATCTGCCTCGAGCTCCATCCCGGTACGTCGGTCTACAACCCCGAGTCGTACCGCGCTTTGCGCCAGGTGACGGGCGACAACGTGCTCGTGAACCTCGATCCGAGCCACTTCTGGTGGCAGGGCATCGACCCGTTGCAGGCGATCGGCGAGCTCGACGGCTGCATCGGGTTCGCGCACGGCAAGGACACGACCGTGCACCCAGACCAGGTCGAGCGGAACGGCGTGCTCGACTTCCTGTGGCCCAGCTCGGATCCCGCGACCCGGGCCTGGCACTTCAGTGCGGTCGGCGCCGGTCACGACGAGGCGACCTGGCTGGCACTGGTGGCCGCGCTTCGGCAGGCGGGCTACGAAGGAGTCGTGTCGGTCGAGCACGAGGACCCGCTGCTCGGCAACGAGGAGGGGATCGACGCCTCACTGGCGGCACTTGCGCGCGTCGTCTGAAGGGCGCGCGCAAGCGCCGGCACGGTGAGGGGTTTCAACCGAATGGCCAGCTGCGGCGGATGGTGGCCATGGTCGGGCGGATGAGCTCGGCCTCGGCGGTGATCAGCGAGTTGTCGCTGCGCCGCCGTTCGCCGCGCGTGCGCTTGAGCCGCCGCGGTGCGGTGAAGTCGAACGAGAGACGGTTCATGCGTTGACCTCCTGAGCTTCGGCGAGCGCGGGCGCTCGCGTGATCGTGATGTCGCCGCTGGCCGTGCGTGCCTTGACCTCGACGAAGGGGCCGTCGCCTTCGGGCTCGTCGGTGCCGAGCTCGAGCTCCGAGCGGGCGTCGCCGCTGACGGTCGAGCAGTCGAGGTGGACCCGCGAGCCGCGGCGGACGCCGATGCGCGCGTCGCCGGAGGCGGCGTTGACGACGACGGAGCCGCTGACGACCGCGCCGATGTTCGTGTCGCCGCTCGCGGTGTTTGCGCGGACGTCTGAGCCGGCCGACTGAATCTCGACGTCGCCACTTGCCGTGTTGGCGATCACCGGCCCGGCGACGGACTCGATCCGCACGTCGCCCGAGGCCGTGTTGGCCGTCGCGCGTCCGCCGATCGAGCCGGCGGCCAGGTCGCCGCTCGCGCTCTTGATCGAGACGTCGCCCAGGGTGTCGGCGATGCTGATGTCGCCCGATGCGGTCGCGACGTCGACTTCGCCGAGCGTGCCACGGACGCGAACGTCTGCCGACTTCGTGCGAACCTTCAGGTCGGAGCCGGCCGGGCATTGGATGCGGCACGAGATCGTCTGCCGCCCGAGCAGGTTGCCGAGGCTCCACGACTTCGGCCTGGCCGGGACGTCGACGAGGATCTCGGGCCGGTCGCCGCTGCCCCGGAGCTCGACACGCGCTGCGTCGACGAGCTGCTGGGACTCGCTGTCGTGCGCGATCAACTCGACCTCGACGTGTCCGTCGAGTGAGGGCTCGATCTCGATCAGGCCGGAGGCCAGATGGACGTCGAGGCGCACGGGACCTGTGACTTCGAAGCTCTGCTGCATGGTGGGTCTCCTAACTCCGGCCGTAGCCGGACAGGCGCTTGCCGGTCGAATGGGTGGGCCCGCGCGATTCGGTTGCGCGGGCGACTGCGCGGACGAGCCACGCGTTGGTCGAGATGCCTTCGCGGGCGGCGGCCTTTTCGGCGGCCGCCTTCACCGACTCCGGCAGCCTCAGGCTGATCCGGGCCGAGAGATCCTCGGCGAACGAGCCCGAGTCGGCCGGGGTGTCGTCGACGAAGACGAGCTCCGGCTCCTGGCCCGCGAGGCGAACCTCGACGTGGCCCGAGGGGAGCTTGGACGAAACCTCGAGCGCCGCCTGCGACAGCAGGTCGAAGACCCTGAGCCGGAGGCCGGCGCCGAGGACAGTGCCGAGCCGTTGGGCGATCTGTGCCGCCCGTTCGTCTCCGAGGTCGGCGACCGACTGGAGGTCGTCGCGGAGTCCGTCGATCACGAGTGTCAGATTCATGGTGACATCACTATGACATCATCCTCGATGTCTGTCAAATGCCACCAGGACGCACAACCGGCATCAGCGTGCCGCAGCCACGTCCGTGCAGGCGGGGTCCCGTCGTCAAACAAGGGTGTCGAGTGTGTGACGGCACGGTGCGATCCAACCGCCGGAGGGCGGCGTTTCCCGTCACCGCCCGGTTGTTCTCCGTCGGCGCCGGCGTCCGCGCGGGCCACGTCCCGTCGTCAAACGAGGGTGTCAGAAGTGCAACAAACCGTCCACAGGCGGGTTCAGTCGGCGTGCGCTCCCCTTGGTGACTCGCGCCGCCTGCCGTTCCAGTAGCCTTCGATTTCGGGTGCGCCGGGGTTCTCTCATCCAACTCGGGCTGTTGGGATTGGTCGCTGCCGCGATTACGACCGCGGTCGCGCTCGTGATCCCATGGCTCCCTGTCGCGGCAGGCAAGGAAGCCCAGCGCATCGACTTCGTCTTCTGGTTCGCGACCGCGATCGCGATCGGCGTGTTCTCGGTCGTCGCGGCGGTTCTCGTCTATTCGGTCTGGAAGTTCCGCGCCAAGCCCGATGACGACTCGGACGGGCCGCCGACCCACGGCCACACCGGGCTCGAGATCGCCTGGACGGCAGTCCCGGCCGTGCTCGTGACTGCGATCTCGATCGTCAGCGCGATCGTGCTCGCGCAGAACGGCCACGCGGGCTCGAATCCGTTCAAGGTGCAGGTCGTCGGCGTCCAGTTCGCCTGGTCGTTCACCTACCCGAACGGCACCACTTCCGGCTACCTGACCCTCCCCGAGGGCCGCCACACGGAGCTCGACATCACCTCGAAGGACGTCATCCACTCCTTCTGGGTGCCGCAGCTCGAGCAGAAGCAGGACGCCGTGCCCGGTGAGCACAACAAGATCGTCGTCACACCCACCCGCACCGGGACGTTCCCGGTGATCTGCACCGAGCTGTGCGGCCTCGGCCACGCGCTGATGCGAAGTCACGTGACGATCCTCGATGCGGCCGACTTCGCGAAGTGGCAGGCGAACGGCGGCAAGCCCACGGCCGATCCGGGACTGGCTGTCTTCCAGGCGAACGGCTGCGGCGGCTGTCACACGTTGCAGCCGGCCGGTGCGAATGGGACGATCGGGCCCGACCTGGACAACCTGAAGCAGGACGCGACGAAGGCGAACCGGGGTACGCTCGCTGCGTTCATCAAGGAGTCGATCGTCAATCCCGCGGCCTACATCCAGCCCGGGTACACCGACCAGATGCCTCACACGTTCGCCCAGCAGATTCCGCCCGACAAGCTCAACCAGCTCGTGCAGTATCTGGCTGCCAACGCACACTGATCTGAGCCCGAATTAGATGACGACGGCCACCGACACCCATCACGCACACGAAGCGCCGCCGGCGCCCCGCGGCATCCACCGCTGGACGGCCCCTGGCTGGCTCCGTGTCCTCTGGGTGACCCCGCTCGGCTTCGGCTTCGGCCTCGCCATCGTGGTCGGGTTGCGCGCTCTCTTCTCGTGGCATCCGGCCTGGAAGGGCACGGACATCGTCACCGTCGAGCTCGTGACGACGCCGCTCGGCTTCCTGGCCGGCATCGGCGGCTTCGACTACTGGCTCTACTACATGAGCGGCAAGCCCACGCGGCCCGAGGATCACTCGGGACACGGCGCACGCTCGTGGCGCGACTACTTCCGCGTCAACACCGACCACAAGGTGATCGGTGTCCAGTACGTGGTGACCACGATCTTCTTCTTCTGCGTCGGAGGCATGCTCGCGATGCTCTTCCGCGCCGAGCTGGCCCAGCCGGGCGACCAGTTCTTCAACCCGCAGACCTTCAACGTCCTGATCTCGGATCACGCGGCGCTGATGATCTTCCTGTTCGTGATCCCGGCCTTCGCCGGACTCGGCAACTACGTCATCCCGCTGATGATCGGGGCCGCCGATATGGCGTTCCCGCGCCTGAACGCGCTCTCGTTCTGGCTGCTGCCGATCGCCGGCGTGATGCTGGTGGCGGGCATGGCCGCTCCCGGCGGCGGCCCGTCGGCCGGCTGGACGTGTTACGCGCCGCTCTGCTCACACCAGCCGCTCGGGCAGGTGTTCTTCAACATGGGCGTGCAGTGGGCAGGCGCGAGCTCCATCATGACCGCGCTCAACTTCCTGGTCACGATCATCACCATGCGTGCGCCCGGGATGACGTTCTGGCGTCTGCCCCTGCTCGTGTGGGCGAACTTCACGACGTCCCTGCTCGTCGTCATCGCGACGCCGTTCATCGCCGGCTCGCAGTTCTTCGTGATGTTCGACCGCGTGCTGCACACGAACTACTTCGAGTACACCAACGGCGGCTACGTCCTCGGCTACCAGCACATCTTCTGGTTCTACTCGCACCCGGCGGTCTACATCATGATCCTGCCCGGGTTCGGGATCATCAGCGAGGTGATCGCGGTGATGAGTCGCAAGCCGATCTTCGGCTACCGGCTGATGGCGCTGTCGCTGCTCGCGATCCTCGTCCTCGGCTTCTCGGTCTGGGCGCACCACATGTTCGTGGCGGGCATGGCCGGCTGGTTGCGGGTCCCGATGATGGTCACCTCGATGGTCATCGCGGTGCCGACGGGGGTGAAGGTCTTCTCGTGGTTAGCCACGATGTGGAACGGGCGGATCCGCTTCACGACGCCAATGCTCTTCGCGACCGGTTTTATCGGCATGTTCGTGATCGGCGGGCTGTCCGGCATCTACCTTGCGTCGGTGCCGATCGACATCGCGACGTCGGACACGTACTTCATCGTCGCCCACCTGCACTACGTGCTCTTCGGCGGCTCCGTCTTCACGATCTTCGCGGGCATCTACTACTGGTTCCCGAAGATGACGGGCCGGATGTACGACGAGCGGCTCGGCCAGCTGCACTTCTGGCTGACCTTCATCGGCTTCAACCTGACGTTCTTCCCGATGCACTACCTCGGCCTGCAGGGAATGCCCCGCCGGGTCGCCGACTACGCCCACCGCTTCGCCGACCTCAACCTCTTCATCTCGATCGCGTCCTTCGGCCTCGGCGCCTCGACGCTCGTGTTCCTCTACAACATGGCCAAGTCGTGGAAGTACGGCGAGATCGCCCCGGCCAACCCGTGGCGGTCGATGACGCTCGAGTGGCAGGTCTCGTCGCCGCCGCCGATCTTCAACTTCGACGAGATTCCGCAGGTCGTCGGCAACCCGTACGAGTACGGCGTGCCGGGCGCGCAGCACGCAGTCTTCGGCGCGAAGACTGCCGAGCCCGTCGGGGCCGACTAGTGCAGCGCTCGGTGACCCAGCCGTCGATCATCCGGCGTCGATGACCCATGTGCTCGTGATCGCGAATGAGACAGCCGCATCCGGCAAGCTCCTCGACGCGGTGCGCGCCGAGGCCTCCGAGCCCGACGACCGCGTGACGGTCGTCGCGCCCGTCAACGAGCCACGGCAGGGCTACGTCGTGTACGAGGACACGAGGCGCGCCGCCGCCGGCCGGAGGCTCGAGCGGACGCTCAAGCTGCTGCGCGACGCCGGAGTTGGCGCGCAGGGGTTCGTCGTCGAGACCGGGCCGGTCCAGGCGGCGAAGGACGCGCTCGCGCAGCTCGAGCCGCATGTCGACCAGATCATCGTCTCGACGCATGCGACCGCGCAGTCGGGGTGGCTCCGGCGCAGCGTCGTCGCGGATATCACGCGGCTCGCCGACCCCGTCCCCGTCATGCACGTGGTGGTGGAGTACGGCGGCGTCGACGCAAATGTTCTGGTGATCGCGAACGAGACCGTCGTCTCCGAGGAGCTCCTCGGGAGGATCCGGGCGCGTGCGAAGGAGGGGCCCGCGAGCTTTCTCATCATCTCGCCGCAGTCAGACCGGGAGGGAGACGACGAGACCGAAGCCGACCGGCGCCTGCGCCGCGCGCTCACCGAGCTGCGCAGCGACGGCATCGACGCGCACGGGCAGATCGTTCACCCCGACCCGTTCACCGCTGTGATGCACGCGACGAACGACGAGCGGATCGACGAGATCATCGTGTCGACGTATCCGGGCGAGCGCAGCGGCTGGCTGCGCCGCGACCTGATCGCGCGCCTGCGCGAGAAGACTGGCCTGCCCGTCCAGCACGTCGTCTCGGTCGCCGAGCAGCCCGTGTCGATCGGAGCGAGGGTATGAGCGCGGCCGTCGAAGCGCACGGCCACGGCGATGGGCACGAGCAGCACGGGCCGCCGCCGATCCATTACAGCTCGCGCGTCTCTCCGATCATCCTTGGGATGTTCCTGTTCATCGGGTCGGAGATCATGCTCTTCGGCTCGTTCTTCACCGTCTATTTCTTCGACCGGGTCGTCAATCACGGCGTCGGCGGGCACTGGCCGCCCGAGCCGTTCCACCGCCCGGTGTTCGTCGCGCTCGTCAACACCCTGATTCTCGTCAGCTCGAGCTTCACGATGCACTGGGGTCTCTCGTCGATCAAGCGCGGAAACCGGGCCGGCCTGCAAGCCGGACTGCTGCTCACCTTCCTGCTCGGACTCACCTTCCTGCTGACCCAGGCGATCGAATATCACCGCCTTGGCTTCAACACGAGCGACACTTCGTTCGCGGCCACGTTCTTCGGCCTGACGGGGCTGCACGGCGCCCACGTCTTCATCGGGTTGACGATTCTCGCGGTGATGACGATCCGTGCGTTCCGTGGCCATTTCACGCCGGAGGACCATCACGGCGTCGAGCTGGCCGGGATCTACTGGCACTTCGTGGACGTCATGTGGGTGATCGTCTACGTGACTGTCTACCTCCTCTAACGCCGGCGGTGCCTGAGCTCGGGAACCCGCTCGGCAGCGAAGCCGCCGCGTTCCGCTTTCTCCTCGCGACGGCGGTGTATCTCGGCCTGATCGCGCTCGGCTCGGTCGTCAGCTCGTGGCTCGGCGTCGCGACGTTCCTCGTCCTCACGATCGGGGTGGTGTGGTGGTTGGTCGCCCGCGTCCGGCGATCCTCCGGCGACGCGGATCCGCCGCGCTGACCGGCGGTCCCGGCATCGAGGCGGTCGACCCGCTCCCGCTGGCGGCCGAGCTGCGCGAGATCCATCGGGCCGCGCTCGGCCCCGGCGCACTGAGTGACGAGTGGGCCGCCGAGCGGCTGCCACGCCACGCGCAGCGCGACGGGTTCGTGTTTCTGGTCGCGCGGGACGACGCCGGCAGCGTCGCGGGATTCGCCTACGGCTACGACGGCGCCCGCGGGCACTGGTGGTCGGAACAGGTGGCGCGGTCGCTCACCCTTTCCCAGCGGGTGGAGTGGCTCGACCGGCCCCACTACGAAGTCGCCGAGCTGCACGTCCTGCCCGCTGCCCAGCGGCGAGGAATCGGCTCCACCCTGCTGGCCTACCTGCTGACGCGCCAGCGTTGGGATCGAGCGATCCTCTCCACGCAGACCGGCTCGCGCAAGGCGCGCGACTTCTATGCCAAGAACGGCTGGCAGGAGCTCGCTGGGGTCGATTTCGGCCCTGGCTACCCCCCGTATCTCGTTCTCGGCCGCCGCATCTCGACGTAGGCCGGCGGCCTGGGCGCCGCCGATCGCTACCATCGGCGTAGGCCGTCTCCGACGGCGGCCTGATGGGTCTTTGCCGGCCTCGGGCTTCTTGCCCGGGGCCTTTGTTGTTTTTGGACTGTTGTTTCCGAATCGTTGTTTTTCTGAATCTTTTTTGCGAACAAAGGGAGATTGTTTTGCCGACATATTCCACTGCAGCTCGTGTGCTCACGGTCGAGGATGACCCGATCGTCCGCGCCGACCTGCGCCTGATCCTCGAGGACGCCGGCTTCGACGTCGTCCCCGACGCGCGTGACGGGGTCGAGGCGGTCGAGCTCGCACGCGAGCACCGGCCCGACCTGATCCTGATCGATCTGAGCCTGCCGAACCTCGACGGGGTCGAGGCGACGCGCCAGATCCGCGGCGAGCACGATGTGCCGATCGTCGCCCTCACGGGCCACAGCACGGGCGGCCTCGTCGAGCGCGCAATCGAGGCGGGAGCGGTCGCGCACGTGCTCAAGCCGTTCGCCGAGGGTCACCTGGTCGAGACGATCACCGACGCCCTCGCCGACCACGCCGTGTCGGAAGCCGAGCGGCGGCGCGATCTGATCCTCATCGAAACCATGGTGCGCGACGGATACACCGAGAGGGAGATCGTCGGCGCTCTGCGCGAGCGGCACGGGTCGGACGCTGTCGTCCAGTCGGTGGGGTCGCTTCTCCACCGGCTCGGGGGGCTGCTCGCAGGGTAGGAAGCTGTCGCATCCCCCAGCTAGCCTTGCGGCGTGCCCGTCGCGGTCAGCCTGCACTACCTGCTGCACTGGTCCACGCGCGGCGGCTACAACTTCGTCAGCGGTCCGCTCGCCGACATCACCCTCATCACGGCCTTCGTCGGCACGCTGTATCTCTGGTTGCGCAGGCACAACTGTCACGTGCACCGCTGCTGGCGCCTGCAGTGGCACCCCCATCCCGTCCATGGGCATCCGGTGTGCAAGAAGCACCACCCTGACGGGCACTCCGTGCGCGCCTGAACCGTGAAGCGGCAGGCCACTGGGGGCGACTTCGGTCTCACGGTGCGCATGACCTGCGTGAGCCTGCTGCTGCTCGCTGCCTACGCCGCGATCGCGCTCGCCCTGGTGCTGCTCTATCGCGCCGAGCCGTCGTGGACGCCGTATGTCACGTTCGTCGCGCTCGCGATTCTCTGCACGGTCGTTCTGCACTACCGCTCGGCGACGACGATCCTGCTGCGCGCCGCCGGCGTGAAGCTCGAGACGCCCGACGAGGCCGCGGCCGACCTGGAACGGCGCATTTCGCGTCTGGCCGCGCTGGCCGACCTGCCGGTGCCGCGAATCGGGCTCGCGGAGTCCGCTGATCTGAACGCATTCACAGTCGGCGTCAGGCAGAAGCGCGCGGTCGTGGTCGTCACGACGGGCCTCTACGAGCGGCTCGACAGCCACGAGCTCGATGCCGTGCTCGCGCACGAGCTCGCGCACATCGCGAACCGCGACGCAGCGGTGATGAGCCTTGCGAGCGTGCCGCGCAGCATCGGGGCGACGATCGTCGGCATGGGCTCCGACACGGCGTTCTATCTGTGGTTCTTCATCTGGCCGCTCGGCCTGATCCCGCTGGCCTTCGGCACGCTGCTCACGCTCGCGATGTCGCGCTACCGCGAGTTCGCCGCAGACCGTGGCTCGGCGCTGATCACGGGGCAGCCGGAGACGCTGATGAGCGCGCTGACCAAGCTCGGTGAGGGAACCGCGATCGCATCCGGCGACCTACGGGCGGTTGGCGCGCTCTGCATCATCGCTGCGGGCACGCGGCGGACGGAGCTCTTGATGGATCACCCGCCGCTCGACAAGCGCCTTGCGAAGCTCTCCGACATCGCGCGCGAGCTCGGCAGACCGCTCGCGTAGAGTTGCGACATGCCAGACGGGACTCCCCTCGAGCGGCCACAGATCGAACCGCCGGAAGGCGACATCCCGTTCGAGCTCGGGATCGAGGACATCGTCGTCGGTGACGGCACGGAGGCGACGAGCGGCACGAAGGTCACCGTGCACTATGTGGGCGTCTCGTTCTCGACCGGTGCCGAGTTCGACGCGTCGTGGAACCGCAGCCAGCCGTTTCAGTTCAAGCTCGGGCGCGGCCAGGTGATCCCGGGCTGGGACGCCGGGGTCGCAGGCATGAAGGTCGGGGGACGGCGGAAGCTGACGATTCCGTCCGCGCTGGCGTACGGCGCACGCGGGGCCGGCGGCGTGATCCAGCCGCACGAGCCGCTCGTGTTCGTGGTCGACCTGCTTTCCGTCGACTGACGAGGTCTTAGTAGAGACCCTCGCCGCGCGCATACCGCTCGGCGCGCTCGCGGTCGTAGGTGTCGGCATCGAACTCGGGATCGTTCAGCGAGCGCAGGATCTCGCCCGAGCTCGGCAGCTCCGACCGGTCGATGTGGCGCTCCGGATTCCAGAGATCGGACCGGATCAGCGCCTTCGAGCACTGGGTGTACGCCTCTTCGATCGACACGATGATTCCGAGCCGGGGCACGGATCCCGCGACTTCGCTGTCTGCCAGGAGCTCCTGGTCGTCGGTGATCAGGGCGCGTCCGTTCACCCGAAACGAATCGCCGACGCCCGGAATCAGGAAGAGCAGGCCGATCGACGGATCTGCGAGAAGGTTCGTGAGGGTGTCCGCGATCCGGTTCCCCGGCCGGTCGGGAATCAGCAGCGTGCGGTCGTCGAGGATCCGCACGAATGATGGCGGATCGCCGCGCGGCGAGACGTCGACGCCGCCGCCTGGCAGTTTCGTCGCCACGCAGACGAACGGAGAGCGCTCGATGAACTGACGGGTCAGCGAGTTGAGACGATCGGAGATCTTCGAGACGACGACGCCGGTGGGAGCGCCGATGATGGCGCGAAGCTCGGCTTCGTTCGTGATCGCCCGCGGAGAGCTCATCGGTTCAAGGCTACTGACCGCGGCTCGCCCGAGCGAGCGAGAGCATCAGGTCGGCGGCTTGTGCGTCTGTGAGGCCGTTCTCCTGACTGAGGGTTCGCCATGTCTCGAAGCTGAGTGCGAGCGCGAGCGCAGCCCGGAGGCGCGTCCGCTGCCGGCCGCGCGCCGGACCGGGCTGGAGGAGCACGTCGACCGCCCGTCGCCAGTGCTCGTGGTACGGGACCATGACCGGGTGGTCGCGGGCGTCTGCGAGGACGTGGGTGAACATCCGCTGGGTGGCGCGGTGGTAGGCGTAGGTCTCCTCGAGCGCGGTTCGGAGTCGTTCTTCAGTGTCGGCAATCTCCCGCCAGCGCTCGGGGTCGGGGGGCGGGTGTTGCTGGAGGTACTGCCCGCTGCACGCGCGGGCGAGCGTCAACTCGTCGGGGAAGTGACGGTAGACGGTGACCCTGCCGACCCCGGCGCTTTCGGCGATCGCGCTGATCGTCGTCGCTGTGGGGCCGATCGTCTGGTGCAACTCGATGGTCGCATCGACGATTCGCTGCCGCGTCTCCTCCTGGCGCTCGCCCCGGCGCTTGAGCGTGTACGGACGGGACATCGACAATGATGATACATCCCGCTTCGTGAAACTTGACAGGCGGCGACAGGCCGGTGTAGCCTCATCTAATTCGAAGTACACTGTGTATCGTCAACGCAGGAGGGATCGATGAACAGCGCACCCACGACCACCGTTAGCCCGATCGCACTGCCGGCGGACGAGGGGGAGGCCCTCTGGTTCCTCGGCACGCTCGCCACGGTCAAGGCCTCGAGCGAGACGACCGCCGGCCGGGTCGCCGTGATCGAGCAGCTGGCACCCCAGGGTTCGGGCTCGCCGCTGCACGTCCACCACCGCGAGGACGAGTGGTTCTACGTGATCGAAGGCACCCTGACGTTCTGGGTCGGCGGCGAGGTCATCGATGCTCCGGCCGGATCGTTCGTCTACGGGCCGCGAGACATTCCTCACACCTTCATCGTCAGTTCGTCTGAAGCACGGTTTCTGCTCGTCACCGAGCCCGCCGGTTTCGAGCAGTTCATGCGTGCGTTCAGCGAGCCCGCGGCGACGCGCACGATTCCGCCGCCGGCCGCGCCCCCGTCCGACCCCGGCGCACTCGTCGCGGCAGCGGCCGAGTTTGGCATCGAGATCCTCGGGCCTCCCGGCATCCCAGCCTGAGCGGGCGCGCGTTGTCACCGGTTAGGCTGGCCGACGGTGAAAGCAAACCGCTCCATTCCGTCGAGTGTCGTCGTCCCCGTTCTCATCTACCCCGACGTGCGTGAGGCGGTCGCCTGGCTCAGCTCGGCGTTCGGTTTTGCCGAGCGGGTGCAGATCGGCGACAGCCACCGCTCTCAGCTCACGGTCGGTGAAGGTGCGGTGATCGTCGGCGACGTGCGCGGGGAGCGACGGCCGCCGCGGCCCGGAGAGATCACCCATTCCGTGCTGGTGCGAGTCGATGATGTGAGGGCGCACTGCGAGCGGGCGAGGACGCACGGCGCGCGCATCGTCATGGAGCCCGTCGACTTCGAGTACGGCGAGCGGCAATACACCGCTGAAGACCCGGCGGGTCACCAGTGGACGTTCTCCGAGACCCTCGCCGACGTTCACCCCGAGACCTGGGGCGGGATTCTGGTCGAGCGTTGACCGGGGCCTGGTTCGAGGGGGTGCGCTCGCTGCTCGAGGCTCCCTCGCCTGCGGTGCTGACCACCTACCGCCAGGATGGAAGCGCGCTGGTCTCGCCCGTCTGGTTTCGCTGGAACGACGGATTCTTCGAGGTGGTGATCGCCGAGGGCGACCTCAAGCTCCGCCACCTGGCCCGTGATCGGCGCTGCAGCCTCGTCGTCTTCGAGGCCGTGCGGCCGTTTCGCGGCGTCGAGGTGCGGGGCCTGGCCGAGCTGGTGGAGGGCGATGCCGGCCCGGTGCGGGCCGACATCGCCGGACGTTATCTCGGTGCTGTTGACGGAGCCCAGTTCGCGGTGGAGCGGGCGGCCAAGCCGGGTGTTCTACTGCGCCTTGCCGCCGAGAGCCCTCGCATCTGGGAGCTCTCGGCCATTCTCCCCGGGTAGAGCTAGAAGCTGAGGGCGACCTCGCCGGCCGAGACCTGAGGCGGGTTCCCGCCGAGCTCAGGCAGGTTCTCCTTGATCCACGCCGCGGCTGCGCTGTTGGACTCGCCGGCGCCGGCCTCGCTGTCGAAGACGCTGATCGAGGCGGCTCCGTCGGCCGTGCGAACCAGGTAGTACGCCTGGAAGCCGTCGATCGCGCTGAGCAGGCTCTCGACCGCAGCGCCGTTTGCGACGAGTGCGTCGCCCAGCTCGGTATTTCCCGGGTAGTTCCGAATCGTTGCGTACATGAGGAGCTCCTCTGCAGGGCCGCCGGCCCCGAAGGAGACGGTCGGCCTGCGCGCGATCCTGTCACAGCCCGTTTCCGGGCGGAAGCTCTTCGGGGCTACTTGCCCGCGACGCTCGAGACGTAGGTCGCGACGGCGTCGATCTCATCCTTCGTCAGCTTGCCCTTGAATGCGGGCATCACGCTGCCGCCGTTCGTGACCTGATGCTCGACGATGTCCAGCGACGGCTTCAGCTGGTCGAGGTTCGGTCCGACACTTCCCGTCGAGCCGGCGTCCTTCAACGTGTGACAGCCGCCGCAGCCGGCTTTGACGAGGAAGATCTGCTTGCCGAGCGCGAGTGTCGCGCTGTTTCCGCCCCCGGTGGTGGTTGTGCCCGTTGCCGTGGTGCCGGTGGTGGTCGTCGGGGCCGTCGTCGTGGGCGTCGACGTCGTCGTTGCCGGCGTCGCAGCTGTGATGCCGCACGCCGGGTTACCGGAGCAGCGGGCGATGTACATCGCCACCGAGTTTGCGTCTTCGCCGCTGACGATGTTCGCATGCATCGGGCCCGCCGGATCCGGGTAGGCAATCTGGCCGCGGACGACATCCATCATCGTCTGCTCCGAAAAGCCCTGCTGCTTGTCGGATGAGAAGGCGTCGTCGAGGTTCGGCCCGATGGTGCCTTGCGACTTGGCGTCGGCGAGCGTGTGGCAGCCGGCGCAGTTCTGCAGGAACAGGGCCTTGCCCTGGCTCGGGTCGCCGCTGGTGACGCGGCCGACCGCGCCACAGCCCGACGCGAGCAATGCGACGAAGACGACGGCGACCGGTAGCAGAAAGCGGGGCAGGATTAAGAAGCGGGTTCGATATTCATGGCCAACCTGCCGGTTCACGCGGTGCGCTGCCGGCTCCGTTCTGAGTCTAACCAGACGAGCCCGTGGTCGATGCAGCAGCCGTCTTCAGCAAGGCTTTCAGGTCGCTGCGGACGGTCGGAGCCTCGACGTCTGTCGGTGCGAGCTTCAGGAATTTCTTGAAGGCGGCGATCGCGACCGGGTTGTTCCCCGCGGCCTCGGCGTACTGGCCGAGCTGGAGCTGAGTGGTCGCATCCTTCGGCGTCAGCTTCGCTACCCGCTGGTAGGCCGAGACCGTCAGCTGCTCGGCCGCCGACAGGTTCTGGCTCAGGTTGCCGATGTTGGTCGTCGCCTCGGACTCGACGGCAGCGTCGAGCGGACTCTTCGGCACGGAGCTCGAGCTGAACGCCTTGCCGAACGCCGAGGTCGTGCTGAGCTGCACCTGGCCGGAGGGGTCGGCGACGGCATTGGCCGCAAGCGCGTTCTGGTACGCGGTGTAGCTCGACTGGACGAGCGCCGCGTACTCCGAGGCGAGCTCGCCCAGAGCATCTGCGTTCTTCGGCTGCAGTGCGGTGTATCGCTCGAGGGCGTCGATCGCGTTCTGGGTCTGCTGCTTCGCCTCGTAGGCCGTTGCGAGGTCGCGCCAGTCGGCGGCGTTCTCGGGGTGCTTTGCGACCTTCTTCTGCAGGGAGCTGATCGACGTGCCGGAGCCGCCGAAGTTGAACGCGTTCTGCAGCGCGTCGGAGATGCCGGTGGAACCCGACCCGACGCCGAAGATCACGAAGCCGAGCGCGAAGCAGACGGCGAGGAGTACGAACACCCACTTCGCGTGAACGCGGAGGCGCGAGAAGAAGAGCTCTTCCTGCCACTGCGGCGGCTTCGGCTTCTGCTTGCGCCCGGTCGCCGCCGGCGTAGCGGCTACCGCTCCGCTGCGAGCATTCTCGCGCGGGCGACGCTTGAGGTGCTGTGTGCCTCTTGCCACTGCGGTCCTCGTTCCTCGCTTCGGTATCGGGTCCTGCCGTCGACGATCGTCTCGAGCACTCGCTCCGGCGAGCCGCCAAAGACGACGGACGCGGCGGGATCCTCGACCGGGTGGTACGGGCTCCCCGCCAGCGACACGACGGCCACGTCGGCGCGCTTTCCGGGCTCAAGGGTACCCACCTGCGCGTCGAGTCGCAGAGCCCGGGCGGCGCCCAGGGTTGCAAGCTCCAGCGCGTCCGCGGCGAGCAGGGCATCGGGCCGCCGCTCGCGTGCCCGCGCCACGACGACCGCCGTGCGCAGCTCGTCGAACATGTCGAAGGACGGAACCGACGCGGGCGAGTCGGTTCCGAGGCCGATCGTCAGCCCGGCGGCACGCAGCTCTGCCAGTGGGGCGATGCCACAGCCGAGCAGTGCGTTCGACCGTGGGCAGTGCGCGACGGGGACGCCTCGTTCGGCGAGAAGGGCGATTTCCGCGGGCTCGAGGTCGACGCAATGCGCGCAGAGCAGCTCGGGCCCGAGCACCGACTGGAGGCTGCCGACGGCGCGCTTGCCCGTCGGCGGGACGAGCAGCGCGCTCAGTGGCTCGAGTGGGCCGGTGCCCTCGGCGAGCCAGGAGTTCTCGCTCGCGCTTTCCGCCAGGTGTGTCCCGACGGGCACGCCGAGCGAGAGGCACCACGCATAGACGTCGACCGAGCATGTGTACGGGGCGTGCGGAGAGATGCCGATCCGAACCAACTCGCTCTCGGTCACCCGTGCACGCTTTTCGCCGTACTGGCGCTCGGCGTCGGCAGGCTCGCGGGCAAAGACCTCGAGATAGACGATCGCCCGCAGCCCTGCCTCGGCGGCCGCGGTGGCTGCGGCGCCCGAGTAGCTGTAGTCGGCGGTGGTGGTGATCCCCGACGCGAGCGAGTCCCATGCCCCACGGCGGGCGACGGCGAGCATTCCGTCGGCATCCAGGGCGGCCTTGCGCTGCATGTGGGTGCGGAGCCAAGGCCCGAACGCGGCGCCGTCGCCGAACCCGGCGTAGACCGAGTATTCGAGATGCGAGTGCGCGTTGACGAAACCGGGAATGATCGCCGCGTCGCGGTGGTGGCGCTCGGCCCGGCCCGTCGTCACCTCGACGATCTCCGCGCCTTCGAAGCGAACGAGCCCGTCACGGATCGGCGGCCCGGCGACGGGCAGCACCCAGTCCGCGCTGACCTCGGTCACGTTACGGTCGTGGCGTTCGCGGCGCGCCGGTCAAGGAAGACGGACAGCCAGATCGAGAGCTCGTAGAGGATGGCGAGCGGGATCGTTTCGAAGATGGTCGTCACGGGATCGACGCCCGGCAGGGCGACACCGATGCACGCGACGATGAAGTAGCCGATCCGCCTGTTCCTGCGGAGCTTCTCCGTGGTGAGGATTCCGAGCCGTGTCAGGCCGATTACGAAGACCGGCAACTCGAACACGACCGCCATCGCGATCAGCACCTTGGTCGCGAAGGAGATGTAGTCGCGCGCGCGGATCAGAACGGTATAGACGGAGTTGTCGTAGTTCGTCAGGAAGGTAACGGCGGCCGGCAACGCCACGAAATAGCCGAACAGGACGCCGGCGATGAGGAGTGCGCTCGAGAGGAAGACGAACGCCCTCAGCATCCGTTCGTGCGACTTGTCGAAGGCGGGGATGAAGAACGCCCACGTCTGCCAGAGTATGATCGGCATCACACCTAGCGCCCCGGCCCAGATGCTGAGCCAGATCGACGTCATGAAGGGCTCGCCCGGGCTGAGCGTGACGAGCTGGCGGTGCTTCTTCGGCAGCGGCTGCTCGAGCCAGTGGATCAGGTGCCGGTGGAAGACGAACGCGACGATGGTCGCGACGACGACTGCGCCTATGCAGGTGAAGAGCCGCTGGCGGAGCTCTTCGAGATGCTCGACCAGCGACGCCTCTTCGCCCTGTTCCAGGCGACGGGGCGGGCGCCATAAGCGCATGGAACGCTAGTGGACGGGTTCGTTCTCGTGGACAGACGGAGAAGCGGTCGTGTCGCGTGTTGCGACCGGCAGTTCCGCCGCCTGCACCGGCTCGGGCTTGGAAACGCCCGAAATCGAGTCCTTGAACTCACGCATTCCGGAGCCGAGCGACTTACCGATTTCCGGCAGGCGCTTCGCTCCGAAGAGCAGGAGTGCGAGAACAAGAAGGAGACCGATCTCCAAGGGGCCGATACTTCCTGGCATGCATCCACCTTACCTGATTCTCGAGGACGAGTAGAGCCCGGCGGCCGAAAGAAAAGAAAAGCGCCGGGCTTCGGCAACCCGGCGCACTCATCTATTCGTCAATCCAGCCCAATCGGTTCACGGCCGCGTGAGGCCGGCCTCAAACCCGGCCTTGAACCACCGGTTGGCTACGATGAGCGCATGGCAACGCTGGAGCTGAAGAACCTGCACGTCTCGCTCGAGGACGGCACCGAAATCGTCAAGGGCGTCGATCTCTCGGTCTCGACGGGCGAGGTGCACGCGATCATGGGTCCGAACGGATCGGGGAAGTCGACGCTCGCCTACGCGATCGCCGGCCATCCGGCCTACGAGATCACCGAGGGGCAGATCATCCTCGACGGCCAGGACATCACCGAGGCCGAAGCCGATGCGCGTGCGCAGTCCGGCATCTTCCTGGCGTTCCAGTACCCGCATGCGATTCCGGGTGTCACCGTGACCAACTTCCTGCGGCAGGCGATCAACGCCGTGCGCAAGGCGCGTGGCGGCGGTGTCGACAACCCGATGCCGGTTCCCGAGTTCCGCAAGGAGTTCTTCCTGCAGATGGACCGCCTGAAGGTGAGCCGCGAGCTGGCCTCGCGCTACCTGAACGACGGGTTCTCGGGCGGCGAGAAGAAGCGCGTCGAGATCCTGCAGATGGCGATGTTGAAGCCGAAGATCGCGGTGCTCGACGAGACCGACTCCGGCCTCGACATCGATGCGCTGAAGGTTGTTGCCGGTGGTGTGCAGGAGCTCGTCGGCCCCGAGATGGGCGCGCTCGTGATCACCCACTACCAGCGTATTCTCGACTACATCACGCCTGATTTCGTCCATGTCTTCGTCGACGGCAGGATCGTCGAGGAAGGCGGCCCCGAGCTTGCGATCAAGCTCGAGTCCTCCGGCTATGAGCAGTGGGAAGTAGAGGTGCCTGCGTAATGGCGGCCGAGCCCGTAGTGACGCAAACCGAGAACGAGATCGTCGAAGGAATTGGCTCCGACTACGAGGTCAAGTACGGCTTCCACGTTCCTGAGGACTACTTCTTCAAGAGCGGCCGCGGACTCTCGCACGAGCTCGTCGACGCGATCTCGTCGCACAAGGGCGAGCCCGACTGGATGCGGAAGTTCCGCCACAAGTCGCTCGACTACTTCCTGGCCCGCCCGATGCCCACGTGGGGCGGCGGCGAGACCCTCCAGTCGATCGATTTCGACAACATCTACTACTACATCAAGCCGACCGAGAACCAGGCCGAGGCCTGGGAGGACCTGCCCGCCGATATCAAGGACACCTGGGACAAGCTCGGGATCCCGGAGGCCGAGAAGAAGTATCTCGCCGGCGTCGGCGCCCAGTACGAGTCCGAGGTCGTCTACCACAAGCTGCAGGAGCACCTGACCGAGCAGGGTGTGATCTTCCTCGACACCGATACGGCGCTTCGCGACCACGAGGAGCTGTTCCGCGAGTACTTCGGCACGATCATCCCGCAGAACGACAACAAGTTCGCGGCGCTGAACAGCGCGGTCTGGTCGGGTGGCTCGTTCATCTACGTGCCGAAGGGCGTCCGCATCGAGTTGCCGCTCCAGGCCTACTTCCGCATCAACGCGGAGAACATGGGCCAGTTCGAGCGCACGTTGATCCTGGTCGACGAGGGCGCGTACGTGCATTACGTCGAAGGCTGCACCGCCCCGATCTACTCGAGCGACTCGCTCCATTCGGCCGTCGTCGAGATCGTCGTCAAGAAGGGCGGCCGCTGCCGTTACACGACGATCCAGAACTGGTCGACCAACGTCTACAACCTCGTCACGAAGCGGGCAGTCGCTTACGAGGACGCGACGATGGAATGGGTCGACGGCAACCTCGGCTCGAAGCTGACGATGAAGTACCCGGCGATCTGGCTGTTGGGTGAGCGCGCGCACGGCGAGGTGCTGTCGATCGCGTTCGCCGGGAAGGGCCAGCATCAGGATGCGGGCGGCAAGTGCGTCCATATCGCGCCGCGCACCACGAGTGTCATCACCTCCAAGTCGATTTCGAAGGACGGCGGCCGCGCCGGCTATCGCGGGCTGCTCGAGGTGGCGAAGGGCGCCACGCGCGCGAAGTCGAAGGTCGTCTGCGACGCGTTGATCCTCGACGAGGATTCGCGCTCCGACACGTACCCGTACATCCGTGTCGACGAGAACGACGTCGACATCGGACACGAAGCGACGGTCTCGAAGATCGGCGAGGAGCAGCTCTTCTATCTGATGTCGCGTGGGCTCTCCGAGGCTGAGGCGTCGGCGATGATCGTGAGCGGCTTCGTCGAGCCGATCACGAAGGAGCTGCCGCTCGAGTACGCCGTCGAGATGAACCGGCTGATCCAGCTGCAGATGGAGGGCTCGGTCGGGTAGCGATGGAGGTCGAGAAGGTCGATTTCCTCGCACTCCAGACGCAAGACGCCGCACGTTCGAAGCGGTTCTACGTGGACACGCTCGGGCTGCCGCTCGACCGGGACACGCCGTCCGGCTTCGAAGTCTTCGTCGGCCAGCTGTGCCTCAGCGTCTGGAATCCGTCGGGCGCCGGTATCGAGTTCGGCGCGAATCCGGCGCATCTCGCGATCAACGTGGGCGATGTCGCCGCTGGGCGTGCCGAGCTCGAGGCGAAGGGCGTCGTCTTCGAGGGCGAGATCCTCGACACCGGCGTCTGCCACATGGCCTTCTTCCGCGACCCGGACGGGAACGCGCTGATGCTGCACCGCAGGTACGCGCCGTATGCCTGAGATCGTCGCCGAGCGGGGCGGCCTCGTCACGCGCGAGCGCGCCGCTGAGGTGTACGAGGCGCTGCCGCGGCCGTCGACCTCCGACGAGCACTGGCGCTTCACCGACCTGCGCGGCTTCGACCCCGACGCGGCCTTGTCTGCCGACGCGTCCCTTGCAGCGTCAGGTCCGGCGCTCGACCTCGACGTCTCGGGCCGCGTTCGCGTCACCGAGTCGGGCATCGAGATCATCTCCGCGCCCGAAGGCGTGATCTTCGAGCCACTCGCGCTCGATCACGCCGCGAAGCTGATCCCCGAGGACGACAAGTTTGCGATGCAGAACCTGGCCGAGTGGCAGCACGGCCTGCTCGTGCATGTCCCGAAGGGCGTCACGCTCGAGAAGCCCCTCTACGTGCAGGTCACGTCAACCGGCGGTTCGCTCTTCTGGCGCATGGTCGTGGTGGCCGACGAGGGCGCACGCTTCACGCTGATCGAGGATCTCGCCTCGGCCGCTCCTGGCCTGGGCGGCTATTCGAACGCGGTCGTCGAGCTCTTCGCCGGCCAGAACTCCAAGATCGAGTACGTCTCGCTGCAGAACCTCTCGCGCGAGACGTGGCATTTTGGGCGCTACCGCGCCTTGCTGGAGCGCGACAGCGAGCTCGACTGGGTGATCGGCGGCTTCGGCTCGAAGAGCGGCAAGGTCTGGATCGAGAACGACCTCGTGGGCGAAGGCGCCACCTCTCGTGTGACCGGCGCGTACTTCGCGGACGGCACGCAGCATCTCGACTACGACACCTTCCAGGAGCACATCGCCCCGAACACCGAGAGCGACTTCGCGTTCAAGGGCGCGCTCCGCGAGGAGGCCAGCTCCGTGTGGCGCGGGATGATCCGCGTCGAGCCGGGTGCCCAGAAGACGAACGCCTACCAGGAGAACCGCAACCTTCTCCTCTCCGAGCAGGCCCATGCCGACTCGATCCCGGGCCTCGAGATCATGGCCAACGACGTGCGCTGCACGCACGGCGCCACGCTCGGCCGGATCGATCGCGAGAACCTCTTCTACCTGATGGCCCGCGGCCTCTCGCGTGCCGAAGCCGAGCGCCTGATCGTGCGCGGCTTCTTCCAGGACGTGCTCGACCGCATCGAGCTTGAACCGGTGCGCGAAGCACTGGGCGCCGCGCTCGAAGCGCGCATCCCGCAGGCGTAAGCGCGCTCGCGCAGGGTGCCGCTCTTGCGACGCGAGACTACCCGCGTACAGTGAGGCACCTGTGAGATTCTGGGTCATCGGCTTGGCTGGAGTGCTCGCCACGGTCGCCGGGGTTGCAAACCTGTCCGGCGCGGTCGCTGTGTGGGCGTCCTCCCCGACGTGCTTTCCGGCGCAGCCAGGTGGCCGTGTCGTGTGCCTGCGCACTGGGCCGGCGTCGGGATTGCCTTCGAGTCCGTGGACCTATCTGGCTATCGGTTTGGGACTTCTAATGCTCGGAGGCTGTCTCTTCGGTTTGGCGGGAGTGAGGCGAGGGCCGATCGCATGGACGCGCAAATGGCTGCGTCACAGCGCGAGCCGCCGCACGCTCAACAATTCGGCCTAGGCGCATCTCGTAGGACTCCAAGTGACGGCCGCGGATCAGGCGTCAGCCCGGAGGAGCACTCGCAGAGTCAAGCGTGGCATGCCGCTAACGTCCTGGATGTGGCAGACCTCAGCGTCGAGTCCGTAATGAATGAGCTGCGAGAGAGGGCCGCCGAATCGGATGAGAGGGACGGTGGCGACGAGTCCGGCGAGGACCTGTATTGGCGGACAACGCGGTTCCACGACGCGTTTAATGGTCTGCTGAACGAGAGCGTAACCGCCTGCGACTTGTACGCCATAACGAACGAGCTAACGGACATGTGGGAGCTGGACTTCGACGGGCGAGCGAAAGCAGCTGCGCTCATGCGAGATGCCACTGATGAGTTGCTGGCGGTTCGCGGCGAGGAGGAGCTTGACGCGTATGTCACCCGCTGGAAGGAGCGGCTGAGCGTCTCGTGAGCCGATTCCCCGGTGACATGATCGGGCGATGCGGTCGGGGCACCCGAATCTAGAGGTATGGAGCGTCCGCCGGTCCTCAGATCGCGTGCGGGTCTAGCCATTTGTTGATTTCGGCCTTTCCCGGAAGCGCCGGCAGTCCTTGGAGGATTCCGATCGTCTTGGGAGCCGCCGCCGTGCTCTACCTTTGGAACCGCTGGCGCCAGTCCAGGAATAAAGCGACAGGGAAGAAGGACAATGAACTCTGAAGTCCACCTTCCCTTCCGACGACGGAGTCGTTTCTGCACCTAGCCTGGCTGAAGGCTCAGGGAACATTTAGCGAACACGCGCGCAGCCGACAGTTCTCTTGGTACGGGCGACTGGGGGTAGCGGTGTGCGCCTGTGCGCCAAAAGAGCGGTCTACTGTTTATGTTCAGGTGACGAGGTCGCTTTTGTTTCTGGTCGTCGTGTCGCTGGTCACCGTCGGCTGCGGTTCGTCGAAGGTCGCCGATCGGGTCCACTCCCCGAGTCAGGTCGCGCAGGTGTTCGCAGCGCATAGGTTGGCGCTCTACGCGCCCGGATGGAACTTCCCGAAGCCGGCCTCGGTCTACGAGAGCGCGCTCGCCGCTGACGCATCCGATCCGCTCGACACGAACCCTCATCACCTGCAGCTCTCGGTGACGATCTGGTGGGACGACGCTGCGGCAGCCGACTTCGCGAACCCGACACGGCGGGCGGCACGTTCGCGTCAGTTTGACCGCGCCCTTAAGGCGCTATTCAGGTCGAGCGCCAATGACCCGCACGACCGCACCGTGCGCGTGGACAACGTCGTAGCCGACTACTACGACGACGCTTATACCGCCAGGCTCGTCGCGCGACTCAAGGCGACGATGGCTGCGCTCGCGTCGGCACCGACCGTGGCGCCGCCGTGCTCCAAGAACTTCTGCGCGGACTCGTCATGACGCACCAATACGACTCCGTACCCGTCTGAGGGCCGGCGCTTCCCATCTGGCGTTCAGGGGGTCACTGCCGAACACCGACACAGGCGGCGGCTTTGACATCCAGACGTGACACGTCGTGTGTCGTCGCGGCCGATGATGCGGATATGCACGTGTCGCAGTTGCTGACCGGTATCGGTCTCTTCGTGTGGGGAATCCTCGTGGCTGTCCTGGGTTGGTGGAACGCTTGGGATCCCGTGCGAGCCAGGCGGAACGGAGAGCGGCGCTGGTGGCTCGACCGGCGAAGGGCACGCCGACGGGGACTATCGAAGGACGAGTGGTTCGACAAGTCGGCCCGTTCGCAGAAGGCAATCGCGAAGTGGATCGGCGTCCCGGTCATGGGTCTCTGGTTCGTCATCTGTCTTGTGGAGATCGTGCGGGGCGCCGGGGGCTGAGACGTTGCTCTCGAGGAGGGGGTGACATTCGCGGACGTTGGCGCAGCGGACGGCACTGACGACCGTTACCCTGCGAATCTGTGGGCCCCGGGCTGACGAGGCGGCTGGTAACAGGCTCGGGCGTTCTGGTCGTCGTGGCCCTCAGCGGATGTGGCGGCTCGGCGGCTACTCGACCCGCACCGTCGGCTGTTCGCGCGGCGATCGTGACTGCGCTTAAGGGCCAGTTCGCCCATCTCCGTGTCGGTGGGAAGTCCGTCGCTCGACTCGACATTGGGCCGGTGCGGCTCGCCGCAGCCGACGCGCACTTTGCCCTCACGACAATGACGCCGAAGGACGCGAAGGGTGTCGTGCTGAACAACTCGGCCGCGGTTGTCCTCATGGAGGCCGGAGGATCCTGGACTGTCGTCGTTGGCCCCGGAACCTCCTTCACTGAAGAGTGTCTGCGTCCAACGGCCCGATCTATCCGCCAGCTCATGTGCCCTGATCCGTACGCCGTTCTGAATGTAGAACGCTGAACGGCCCGACAGCCGTGCCGGCTCGCGCATTACTGCGGCGTGCCGGCGCCGATGGCTCGCGGTGGACTCGCGAACGCTCGCGCACCAGAGTGGTTTTGCCTCTTGAGCCGATACATTCGGAGCATTCCCGCAATCCGGTACTCGCTCTGCCTTCTCGCTGTTTTTGGCGTCTTGCTTCCAAGCGGGGCGACTCTCGCGGCGAAGGCGGCCCCCGTGGCAGCCGCCCCTTTCGCCGTCCGACACTGCGAGGCTGTCCTCAACTTCGTGGGCTTGACGCTGGTTGAAGCACGGGCGCTCGCGAGGCGGTGCCGGCAGCGCGTCGGTTACCTCTTGAAGGTGCCCAGCCCGGCGCTCACCGGGAACGGTGATCAGCCAGAGCCAGCCAGACACGGGAAACTCGCTTGTCGTCTCGACGGGGCCACTGACGAACAAACGCGCAGTCTTGCGCGGAGCCGCACGGCCTCCCGTGTCGACGGAGTGCACTGCGACGATCACCCTGACCGAAGACGGCAATGCCGTTCCGCTCACCTGCTACGGCCCCCACGTTAACGTCGAAGCCTGGGACTTCTATGCGGCTATAGGAACACGCATCATGCGGCTCCCGCGGAAACAGACCGTCTGCCAGGTTGCCGCCCACATCCTCGATCCGCGCCTGACTTCGCCCGAGATGTACTCAGCTTTCGTGCTCGCGAACGTCTACAACGGATGGCACGTGCCTGACGGCCTGGCCGAGCACCTGATCTGGGGGATTACCCCCTATCACGGCGTCTCCTGCGCGCGTCGCTGACGTCCTAGTACGGGATGCGGGGCTGGCGCCGAATTGCGCCGGCAGACAGCGGTCTCGCGCACTGCAGTTCAGACCTCTCGCCACTCCACGCATGTGGGTTGCTGTCCTGTCTCGTGGAACTCACGTACGGCAGCCATTGCGTCGGCCACCGGAATTGCCTCAGCTCCGGTGAACTCGCTCCAATGCCCGTCACGAGAGAAGACGAGCAGCTCGTCAGCGGAGCCGACGCCGCGGCTTGTGAAGTACGGCGGCTCCATGGACGCTTTGAACGTGGCGATGCTCCGCTCTCGCCCAAGGCCAATGGTCAGCTCGGCGCCGCTGGGCGACACCAACGCGGCGATCGTGTGCGAGGTCTTGGCGTCTTTGGCTGCTTCAACCAGCAATTCGGAGAGGTGCTTGCTGTTTGCCACCGCGACCTCGCGATGTTCGTTGCCCCACGCCAGCGTCCAGGCATCCGGCACAGCTCGAATCTTGCCGGACCGACAAATCAGCGAGCCGTCTAGTCTGGCGGCAGCCGGCCTCTCGAGCCGCCGGGGAGTCTCTACGACGGGAGGTTCGCACCATGGAGACGACCCATACGTTCTCTTTTCGCGGGCGCGAAGGACGCGCAGTCGTCACGTTTCGGGAAAACGAGGATCCGGAGCGCTGGGGCTACGAACTGCTCGGGCTGCCGTGGCCGACGAGTCTCGCCACAGGACTTCCCGTGCTCGAGGTCGACGTGTCGACTCCACTCGAAGGGTACGGCGCCGTCATGGGGTGGATTCAGGTTGTGCGGATCCAGGTCGCGGAGTCGAGCACTTCACTCGTTCCCGGCGGCGAGAAAGCGCCACCGGGAGACCACACCTGGGTCGATGTACCGCCTCAGCTGCACGGGCTCGGTGTGCCCTTCTTGTCGTTCGGACGCTGCCCGGCGCTCTTCGACGCTCCGGCGTCGACGGAGAGCGACATCCGCTTCATCGCCGATTCCTTTCTGACGGCCAGCCCGGATGCGCTCGTCAGCCGCCGCTCCCAAGCTTGCTTCGGCCTTCGCTGGGGCTACACGACGAAGCTGGGCGAGAAGGCCGAGCTCCTGTCGCCGACTCCCCTTCAGGTCGGTGACTGGGAGAACGCGATACCCGTACTCCAGGAGCACTTCCCCGACTGGAGCTTCGAGCCCGGCTGGCTTTCCTGAACCTCTCCCCCCGAACTGCCTATGAGGCTCGCTTGGCTGTCACCAGCGTAAACAGCCACGTCGAGCGGAGCGTGCCGCCGATCTGGTCGAACATGGCTCGAGTGCCGTGTTCGAACGGCAGGTGGTGCTCGGGCTCCATCCCGAAGTAGAACGACGTCGTGCGCAGATAGCCGAGGAACTCGTCTGCTGATTGGTCCAGCCTCTCCTCCGCCACGTCGATCTCCACCCGGTCGAACAGCTCGGCAGCTTCTTCGATCGCGAGGATCCTCGCTCCGCGACTGATCCAATCCCAGACGTCGGACACGTTCCCCCATCGCTCCTCAGCACCTGCGAGGAGCGCATCGCGGTCGCGATCTGGCCAAATCCGGTCTCCGATTTCGGGCGCGTGCGTTTGCACGAGGGCGGTGAACAGTTGATCGGCCTCGGCCGATTGCTCATTGCGCACCGTCTGGTACCCGAGCAGCGCCATGAGGCCGTCCGGCTTGAGGTGGGACGCAGCTTTCGCCCAACCGACGGCCGGGTCGACCCAGTGGAAGGCGGCGCCCGAGAACACGGCCTCGAACTCGTCCGTGGGGAACACCAGGTCTTCGAACCGTCCGGCGTGGAACCGCACCTTGTCGGTTTCGCCGAGCCGCCGGCGCGCGGCTGCGGTCATCTGCGCGCCCGGCTCGACCGCGTCGACGGTCAGGTCGCAGCCGACCAGCGACTCGGTCAGCTTGCCGGTGCCGGAGCCGATCTCCAAAACGCGTGACCCGCCGCTGAGCCCGCCCCGCCGCACCGCTGCGTCGATCAGCAGCTTCGGATAACCCGGACGAACCCTGTCGTACGCCTCGGCAACGTCGTCAAACCCCTCCACAGGAACCTCCGATCACAGGTCTCGTGCGGCGTAGATCACTCTTCGGGTTCCTCCTCTAGCTCCTTGAGGACGCGACGCACGGCAAGAAACGTTCGCCACGCCCGCGGCGACCAAACCGGGCCGAACGAACCCGTGGATGCACCGCACGCACAGCGCTGAACCCGCGCACCGCCGGGTTGTCGCACGTCCTCCCAGCGATGTTTGTGCTCCGGGTGCGGCCGGAGGTATTCGACCCTGATAACCGCTTCGCAGCCGGGATCGGCGCTCGCGTCGATCGAGGTGACTTCCCAGATGTGCTTGCCGTTGGTCTCGGGAGTGCCAGCAGCTTGTGTCGCGCTGAAGATGAAGTCGCCGACGGCGAGCTGTTCGTGAGTCGCGAATCCTTTCGACGCGACATCCAATCCATCGCGCTGGAACCGCACCCGGTAGCTGAGCTCGGGGGCCTGGCTCTGGCTCACGATGCGTTCCGCACGAGCACCTAGTCGTAGAACAGCGGCGAGAGCCGGAGCGTCTGCCACTGGGCGTCGTCGTGGCCGTAGAGGAGAAGTGCGTCCTGCTCTGCGGCGAGCTCGACCAGCTGCCGCGCGCTCTCTCGCGCTGTCTCGGGGTCGGGACAATGCGTCCACAGATCGCGCTCGAGATGCTCGGCGGTGTCGATCGCGTCGCCGGCGATCAGGACGTTCCCCGAGTTCGGGAGCGAGACGAGCAGTGCCTGCAGCCCACGCGCATGGCCGGGAGCCACGATCGCGCGCACGCCGCTGAACAATTGCGCGTCGCCGTCGAGCATTCGGTAACGGAGCTCGGGCCGGTGAAAGAGCTCGTCGGGGATCTCGGGGTGCTCGAGCGCCTCCTGGTAGTGCTCGCCCTGGACGATGAATTCGGCGTGCGGGAAGAGGAAGTTGCCCCCGCAGTGGTCGGCGTGCAGATGGGTGTTGACGACGTGGGTGATGTCGCCGGGCTCGAGACCGATCTCGGCCAGTCGCCGCTCGAGCAGGTCCTCGGGTTGCAGCCGCGGCAGGATCGTGTCGACGTTCTCGATGCCGAAGCTGTGGTACGGATCGTCGAGGTGCGCTGGATGCATCCCGGTGTCGACGAGGACGTTGTCGCCGTCGTCGGTGCGGATGAGATAGATGGGTACCGGGATGTCGATCAGCAGGCCGTCGTCGATCCCGGGCGTGAACACGGCTCCCTTGTCGATCCGAATCGTGCCGCCCGAGATCACGTACAGGCGCATCAGAGCCGCCGGAACGGTCCGGGACAGGCGTCGATCTTCGGGATCGAGAAGCGCGCGATCGTGCCGAAGCCCTCGGCCGGTTTGCAGGCCTGGGCCACCCCGGCGTCGCACGCGACCGAGAGGAAGATGAACGCATCCTCGATCGTGAAGTCGTGCTCGTCGACGAGGAGCTTCGCCGCTTCCTCCGAGACGAGCTGGAGCGCGTCGCCGTAGCCGGACGCCGTCGCGTGCGGCAGCCAGCGGTCGTGCAGCTCGGTGACCGGCCAGGTCGCCTGCTTGCTCTTGAGCAGCTCGAACCGCACATCGACCTCGCCGGCGATCTCGACGCCCGTGAAGCAGATCTCGCCGTCGCCCATCGCCGCGTGCATGTCGCCGACCGCGAACATCCCACCTGGCTGGCGCACCGGGAAGAAGATGCGCGCCCCCTTGCCGTGCCAGTGGTCGTCGAGGTTGCCGCCGTGCTGCCCGGCAAGTCCTGTTGCGAGTGTCTCGCCCGCGGTCGCGACACCTACGACGCCGACCATGGGCCGGGCCGGGAACGACACCCGCTCGTTCATCTTGACCATCCCGTTGCGGACCTCGAACAGACGGGTCAGCGGTGCCTGGACGAGGTGGTCGAGCTGCCCGAAGCCGGGAATCAGCGTGGCGACGCCCCACTCGATCGGCCGAACATCCAGGATCTCGGCCACGAGCGAGTCGCCGGGCTCCGCTCCGGCCACCGCGACAGGCCCGGTCGCGCTGTTGATCCGGCCGAGGTCGATGCCGGTGACGAGGTCGTCCTCGCTCCGGATCTGGCCGGAGAAGCAGTCGTTCGTCTCGAAGGTGACTACGTCGCCGGGCTCGACCTCCAGCACCGGCTCGAGATCAGGACCGAACGACCAGATCACCTGATCACGTGAAAGCCGATGCCGTGCCATGCATCCCCCCTGTCGATGGGCCGTCTGGTTGCGCGACCCTACAGCGGCCGCTCGTCGGTCAGTCGGCCCAATCGGGGAGCTCGAGCCCCTGCTCGTCGATCATGCGCCGGACGCCCGGCAATGCGAGCGTCCGCAGAACATGGGCACGAATCGCAGGCCGGTTCCACGCCGGGGGCTCGAGGTGCCGCCCCCACCGCGTGAGCATGAAGAGGAAAAGGTCGGCCGCCGTGCGGTGTTCGCCGACCAGCCAGTCGCGTCCGTCGAGGGTGCGAGCGACCAGGTCGAAGTGGCCTGTGGCCTCCGTTGCCGCGAACCGGGCGACGTCGCCACCGCCGTAACGCTCCGGGTACATCAGCCGCATCAGCGCGGGTTGCATTGTGTTGGTCATGAAGACCAGCCAGCGGTAGAGCTGGGCGCGGTTCTCGGGTGCGAGGCGCGCCTCCGGATGGCGGTCGGCGAGATAGAGCAAGATCGCCGCGGACTCGCTGACGACAACGTCGCCGTCGACGAGCGTCGGCACAACGCCGAGCGGATTGAGCGCCAAGTAAGCGGGGTCCGTCTGCGCCTCGTCGCGCTCGATCCGCACGAGGTCGAACTCGGCCCCGATCTCGGCGAGGGCGGCATGGGGCGCCATCGAGGCGGTTCCGGGACGCCAGTAGAGGCGAAGCGGTTCGATGGCGCCACCATACCGGGCGTGGCGTGAGCTCAGGCTGCGAGCTCCAGGAGCTCTTCGGCTGCGACTTCCTCTAGCTCGGGCCGCGTAACTGCCACAGGCTCGAGCTGCCGCGGCCGAAGCGCGACGACCACGACGACGAGCGCGAGTGCGAGGAACACTGCAGAGCCGCTGAGGGCGGCAGCGACGCCGTGGGCCAGGCCGGCTGCGGCGCCGGTCTGGCCGTGAGCTGCGGTCGCGAACCGGGTGACGAGGATGCTGAGTCCGAGCGACGCGCCGATCTGCTGGGAGACATTGAGCAGGCCGGAGGCAGCACCCGCGTCTTCGGAGGCGACGCCGCGGATGCCGTACGTCGTGAGCGGGATGAGCGCCGAGCCGATGCCGAGGCCGAGGAGCGCCATCGGGATCGCGATCTGCGGGAAGTAGTGGCTGGATTCGGTGAGCCGGCTGAGCCAGACCATTCCGGCCAGCGCGATCGTCACGCCTGAGGCCAGGAGGCCGAACTCGCTGATGCGGCCGGCCAGCCGCGGAACGATCTGTGCGGTCGCAAAGATCACGGCGGTTGTCGGCAGGAATGCGACACCGGCCTCGAGCGGGCTGAAGTGCAGATCGCCCTGCAGGAACTGCGTGACGAAGAAGAACATCCCGAACATGCCGGTGACGACCAGGGCACGGGCGAGGTAGGCGCCCGAGCGCTCGCGGCTGGCGAAGAGGCGCAGCGGGGTGATGGGCTGAGCCGCTCGCCGCTCGGTGACGACGAACAGCGCGAGCAGCGCAACGCCCGCGGCGAACGACGCCAGGGAGATCGTGTTGGTCCAGCCGCTCCCGGCGACACGGATGAAGCCGTAGACGAGAGCGCTCATCCCGAGCGTGGAGGTGAGGGCGCCGGCGAGATCGAAGTGGCCGGTCCGCCGGGGCGTCTCCGGGAGCACGCGCGGGCCGAGCCAGATGAGGGCAACGCCGATGGGGGCGTTGATGAAGAGGCCCCAGCGCCAGGAGGCCCATTCGGTGAGCATCCCGCCGAGGATCAAGCCGAGGCTGCCGCCGCCGCCCGCGACCGCGCTGTAGAGGCCGATCGCGCGGGTGCGCTCGCGGCCTTCGGGAAAGCTGGTGGTGAGCAGCGCGAGCGCCGCCGGAGCGGCGATCGCGGCGCCGACACCCTGGACGGCGCGGGCGGCCAGAAGCACACCTGCGGTCGGAGCGAGCCCGCCGACGATGGACGCCAGCGTGAAGAGCCCGATTCCGAGGCTGAAGAGCCGCCGCCGGCCGAGCAGGTCGCCCGCGCGTGCGCCGAGCAGCAGCAGCCCGCCGAACGTCAGCGTGTAGGCGTTCTGCACCCAGGTCAGGCCGGTGGGCGAGAAGTGCAGTGAGCGGTGGATGCTGGGGAGGGCGGTGATCACGATCGAGGTGTCGAGGATGATCATCAGATAGGCGCCGAGGATCAGCGCCAGGATGAGTGTGGGGTTGCGGCGATCGAGTGAAACTGAATGCATGAGTCTGGATCCCTTCCTTTGAGCGAGCAGAAGCGCTAAACTGGAGGTAACCTCCGAATAGATATGGAGGCTGCCTCCGTTTAGTATACGGAGGATGCCTCCGTTTCGCAAGGAGATTTGCAAAATGTCGACTCCCGAGACGCTCACGCACTTGCAGCCGCCGAAAAGGGCCGATGCCCGGCGCAATTACGACCAGCTGATCGAGGCCGCGCGCGGTGTCTTTGCCGACGCGGGCTCGAGCGCCTCGCTGGAGGAGATCGCCCGGCGTGCGGGTGTCGGGATCGGCACGCTCTACCGCCACTTCCCGACGCGCCAGGCCCTGCTGGAGGCCGTTTACGTCGACGAGGTGGAGGCGCTCAGCCGCTCGGCCAACGAGCTCGCCGATCTGCCGCCCTGGGAGGCATTGACCGCCTGGCTGCGCAACTACGTCTCGTACGCGACGACCAAGCGCGCACTCGCGGAGGAGCTCTCAGCCTCCGTCGGCGCCGAGACGACGGTCTTCCAGAGCTGCAAGGGCGCGATCTTCGCGGCCGGCGAGCCGCTCCTCGAGCGGGCGCAGGCAACGGGCGTCGTTCGCGCCGACACCAACTTCACCGACATCGCTCGGATGGTCTTCGGCATCGCAGCGATTCCCGCCAGCGAGCCAGAACAGATCCAGCGCATTCTCGACGTCGCGCTCGACGGTCTCCGCTACCAGCCGTAGGAGCGCGTGATCGACCGCGCAGAGGCACAGTCGTTCGCCGCGAGCTGGCTCCAGGCGTGGAACGCGCACGATCTCGACGGTGTGGTGAGTCACTTCGCGGAAGACGCAGTGTTCAGCTCACCGATTGCCGCGAAGCTCGTCGAGGGCAGCGAGGGGATCATCCGTGGCAAGGCCGCGCTGCGCGAGTACTGGCGTGAGGGGCTTCGCCGCATCCCCGACCTGCACTTCGAGCTGCTCGGGCTCTACGTCGGGCAAAACACGCTCGTCATCAACTACCGCAACCAGTCGGGCGGACTCGTCAACGAGGTCCTGACGTTCGACGGCCACCTCGTCACGGCGGGACACGGGACGTATCTCGCGGGCGACGCCAATCCGGCGGGCCTCACGGCAGAGACGTCGTAGCCCGTCGAGCACGACGTCCGGCGCGGCTGCGTAGCATTGCCGCGCCGGTCAAGGCTCCTGCCTCGCCGCCACGGTTGTCATATCAACGACGGTTCAGGAGGCACGAGTGAGAGCGCAGGCGCAACGGGAGAGCCGTCCGGCAAACCGCGCGATGGGACGGCTGCAGGCCGGTTTGCTCTGCGCGCTCGTCGTCGCAGCAGTCCTCGCAGGGTCGAGTGACGGCTTCGCCGCCCACAGCAAGACGGCCTTTCTCTACTGGGACAACTATGGCGTGAGCGGGACCGGCGGGACGATCGGACGCGCGAGCCTCAACGGCACGGGAGTCGTCCAGAACCTCGTCAAGGGCGCGGCCGGTCCGGTCGGTGTCGTCGTGCACGGCGGCTTGATCTACTGGTCGAACCCGGGAATCGACGCCAACAGTCCGGGCACGACGATCGGCCGCGCGAAGCTCGACGGGACCGGTGTGAACCAGAGCTTCATCTCGGGGCTGAACAGCCCGCACAGCCTTGCGATCAGCGGCAACTACATCTACTGGGTGAGCCGCTACGGGAACACGATCGGCCGCGCCAAGCTCAACGGCACCGGGGTCAACTCCAGCTTCGTGACCGGCGCGATCGGGCCGTGGGGGATCGCGGTCTCGGGCAACTTCATCTACTGGACGAACTACGGCGCGAACGGTGGCAGCGACGGCACGACGATCGGCCGCGCCAACCTGAACGGCCACGGCGCCAACCAGAGCTTCATCACCGGCGCAGGCGCACCGGCCGGCATTGCCGTCCACGGCGGCTACATCTACTGGTCGAACCAGGGCAGCGCTGAGTCCGGCACGACGATCGGCCGAGCGAACCTCAACGGCAGCGGAGTCAACGAGAGCTTCATCGCCGGCGCCGACTCACCCGCAGGTCTCTTCGTCAGCGGCGGCTTCATCTACTGGTCGAACTTCGGCGGCCCGCACGGGGCCCGGGGCACGACGATCGGCCGCGCGAACCTGAACGGCACCGCCGTGAACCAGCACTTCATCAAGGGTGCCCGCAGCCCGACAGGGGTTACGGTCGGCTGACGTCCGGGACGGGCGAGGGCAGCCGCAACGCGACGCGAGGCCTCGCGGCGGTGGCGCGGCCCCCGAGCACGGCCACGGCAAGTGCGGCCAGGAGGAGCAGCGAGAGTGTTCTCGGCAATCCGAACTGGTCGGCGAGAATGCCGATCACCGGTGGTCCCGCGATGAACCCCGTGTAGCCGAGCGTGAATGCTGCTGCGAGCGACGGGCCGGGAGGCTCGAGCCGCCCCGCGGCACTGAAGAGCAGCGGCACGGCGTTGGCGACGCCGAGGCCGCAGAGCGCGAAGCCGACGACCGCGGGTGCCGCCTGGCCGATCAGCAGCACGCTGCCGAGCGCGATCGCCACGAGTGTCATTCCACCGCGGAGCAATCTCCCCGCGCCGAGGCGCTCGTTGATCCTGTCGCCGCAGAGGCGCGATACCGCCATTCCGGCCGAGAAGCCCGTGAACGCCATCGCCGCGGCGGCGGAACTCGCGCCTGCGTTGTGGCGCAGGTAGATGCCGCCCCAGTCGCCGATCCCGCCTTCGGTCGTCATCACCAGGAAGCACAGCCCGCCGATCAACAGCACCGGGCGCGAAGGCAGAGCGAACCCGGTGCCGGCCTTGGACTGGGCGGACGCCTGCCCCAACCCACCCGTGATCCACACCGCAGCCACCCAGAGCCCGACGCCCACGATCAGGCTCTCCAGCCGCGGATCGAGCCCGGCGCCGGCGGCGATCGCCACCAGGCCCGCAGATACGAAGCCGCCCAGGCTCCAGCCGCCGTGGAGGGAGGACATGATCGGCTTCGGCAGCAGGCGCTCGACCGCCACGCCGTGCGCGTTCATCGAGACGTCCATCGCTCCGTTGCTCGCTCCGAACACGAACAGGATCGCGGCGAGCATGTATGGACTCGTCGCGAGCAGCGGCAGCGGCAGCATCAGGCAAAAGACCAGCGTCGCAGCTCGCACGATCGAGGCGCTCGAGCGCCTGTCGAGGATGTGCCCGGTGAGCGGCATCGAGATGAATGCGCCGGCGGCCATGCACAGCAGGCAGAGCCCGATCGTCGCCTTCGAGACGTTGAGGTGGTCCTGCAGCCACGGGATGTGCGCGACCCAGGTTCCGATCATCGCGCCGTTGATGACGAACGTGAGGAACGTGGCAGCGCGGGGTGTCATACGGCGTGTGTCAAACGGCGCGTCATACCGTGACCACGTTGATGCCGGCGGCCGCGTACGGGCGTGTCAGCTCGTCGCCGCCGTCGGTCACCAGGTGATCGATCTCGGTGAGCCGGGCGACGATCCACGGGCTGGCGGTCATCAGCTTGTCGGCGGTGGCGAGGGCGATCACCTCGCTGGCGCACGCGACCATCGCGCGCTTCACCTGCGCCTCCTCGCTGTCCGGCGTCGTGACGCCCACATCCGGATGCAGGGAGCAGATGCCGAGGATGGAGACGTCCGCGTGCATGCCCTGCAGCGCCTGGACGGTTTCGGCGCCGACCGCCACCTGCGCGCTCTTCAGCAGCCTGCCGCCGAGGAGCACGACTTCGGCCCGGGGGTGGCTCGCGAGCGCGGAGGCAATCGGCGGGGAGTTGGTGACGATCGTGCCGCTGTATCCGGCCGGAAGCCGCCGCGCGAGCTCGAGGGTCGTCGTCCCCCCGTCGAGCACGACCACCCGCGCACCCTCGAGGAGCCTGATCCCGGCCTGGGCGAGCGCGATCTTCTCCGTCTGCCCGACCTCGAGCCGGTCGGCGAACGACGCCGCTGCCGGCGCCGGCGGGAGCGCACCTCCGTGCACGCGGTGCAGGAGCCCCTCGGCAGCCAGATCGCGCAGGTCGCGCCGAACCGTGTCCTCGGATACGGCCAGGCTCACCACCAGCTCGGACGCGACGACCCGTCCGTCGTGCTCCAGCCGCGCGAGGATTGCCTGTCGGCGCTCGGCGGTCAGCATTTGCGGGTTATAGCACGAAAGTGCGGGTTTCTGCGTGTAGGGCCGTTTACGCGCGTGTGCTCGTGTACGTCACGTAACGGGCGCCGTCGAAGACGATTTCGGCGTCCTCGCGCATGCCGATCTTCTCCGCCACGCGCCGGGATGCGACGTGACCGGGTGGGATCATCGCGAGCAGTCGAGTCTGCGCGAAGCGGTCGAACGCGGCCTCGTGCACGGCCGATGCTGCTTCCGTCGCGATCCCTCGGCCCCACGAAGCCTTGGTCGTGTGCCAGCCGATCTCCATGTGGGCGACGCCTGCCAGCTCGAGCGGCCTGATCCCGGAATACCCGAGAAAGTCGCCCGTTGCTCGCGATTCGATCAACCTGGATTCGATCAACCACGTACCGAAGCCGAGCTCCTCGTACAGAGCGAGATTTCGCTCGATCCATGCGCGCGCCTCTTCGCGCGATCGGGTGGCGGGGTAGAAGCGCATCTGCTCCTCGTCCGCCACCATTGCCGCAAGGTCGTCGAGGTCGTCGAGCGTGAACTCGCGAAGCCGCAAGCGGTCGGTTTCGAGGATCGCCATCTCCGGGCACCTTACGGTGGGGCCAAGGCCGGCCCGCTCTTTGCGCGTTCTTAGGCGTCCGTGCGAGGATCGCCGCACCCGAGCGAAAGGAGAGTGCATGCTCGGTCGGAGAACTGCCGTAGGTCTCACGGTTGCCGCTTTCGCCTTTGCCGGCGGGGGCGCAGCACTTGCCGCGACGCACGGCAGCTCGCACAGCGCCAAACCCTCGCACGCCAGGCGGTACAACATGGCGGCCCACAGCAAGGGCAACTGCCCGAACATGGGTCCGACCACGTCGTCGGCCTCGGGGGTCTAGGGAACGGAGTCGCGAGCCAGGTTCGGCGGCTCGACGGCTGCCGGGCCTGGTTCCGGCGCGCGGCGCTAAGTGCGGACGAGCGGCTTGTACTTGATGCGGTGCGGCTCGAGCGCCTCGGGGCCGCGCGTCTCCACGACCCAGGCGGCGTATTCGCCCCATGTCCCCTCGAACCAGGTCGTCTGCGAGTCGCCCTCGAACGCGAGGATGTGCGTCGCGACGCGGTCGAGGAACCAGCGATCATGTGTGATCACGACGGCGCAGCCCGCGAAGTCGAGCAGCGCGTCTTCGAGGGCGCGCAGCGTGTCGACATCGAGGTCGTTGGTCGGCTCGTCGAGCAGGAGCACGTTGCCGCCGCTCTTGAGGACCTTGGCGAGGTGCACGCGGTTTCGCTCGCCGCCCGACAGCTGCCCGACGGGCTTCTGCTGGTCGCCGCCCCGGAAGTTGAACCACGAGGTGTACTGGCGTGAGTTGATCTCGCGCTTGCCCAGCATCACGATGTCCTGGCCGCCCGAAATCTCCTTCCAGACGGTGTTCTTCGGGTCGAGATCGGCGCGCGACTGGTCGACGTAGGCGAGCTGCACGGTGTCGCCGACCTTCAGCTCGCCCGAGTCCGGCTCCTCCTGGCCCGAGATCATGCGGAAGAGGGTCGTCTTGCCGGCGCCGTTCGGGCCGATCACGCCGACGATTCCGGCGGGGGGCAGGGAGAACGAGAGATCTTCGACGAGCAGCCGGTCTCCGAACCCCTTCGAGACGTTGTTCGCCTCGATCACAAGGTCGCCGAGGCGGGGGCCGGCCGGGATGTGGATCTCGACGCGGTCGAGCCGGACCTCTTCCTCGTCGGCGAGCAGGCGCTCGTAGTTCTGCAGGCGCGCCTTCGACTTCGAATGCCGCGCCTTGGCACTCGACCGCACCCACTCGAGCTCGCGCGCCAGGGTGCGGCGGTGCGCGGACTCGGTCTTCTCCTCGACGGCGAGCCGTGCCTGCTTCTGCTCGAGCCACCCCGAGTAGTTGCCCTGGTACGGAATCCCGCGCCCGCGGTCGAGCTCGAGGATCCAGCCGGCGACGTTGTCGAGGAAGTACCGGTCATGCGTCACGGCGACGACGGTGCCCTTGTAGTCGTGCAGGAACCGCTCGAGCCAGTACACCGACTCGGCGTCCAGGTGGTTGGTCGGCTCGTCGAGGAGCAGGAGGTCGGGTGCCTGGAGCAGGAGCCGGCAGAGCGCAACGCGCCGCCGCTCGCCGCCGGAAAGCGTCGCGACGTCGCGGTCGCCGTCAGGCAGGCGCAGGGCGTCCATGGCATGGTCGAGATGGGCCTCGAGCTGCCAGGCGTCGCGCCGGTCGATCTGATCCTGAACCTTCGACTGCTCCGCGAGCAGCGCGTCGAAGTCGGCGTCGGGCTCGGAGAACGCCGCCGAGACGGCGTTGAAGCGGTCGAGGAGGTCTCGCAGCTCGCGGACACCGTCCTCGACGTTCTGGCGCACGGTTCTCGTCGCGTCCAGTTCGGGTTCCTGCTCGAGGAGACCGACGGTTGCCCCGGGCGCGAGGTCGGCGATGCCCGACGACGTCTCCTCCTTGCCGGCCATGATTCGGAGCAGAGTCGACTTGCCCGAGCCGTTCGGGCCGAGAACGCCGATCTTCGCTCCGGGCAGGAACGACAGCGAGATGTTGGCGAGTACCTGGCGGTCGGAGCCGTAGAACTTGTCGGCCCGGTACATCGTGAAGACGTATTCACTCATTACGAGGCGGCCACGATACCTTCATCGATCCCTGATCCCGGCGGCGTAGCTTTTGGGGAGTGAGGGCGCTGCTCATGATCGGTGTCATGCTTGCCGTCGCTCTACCGGCCGGTGCTGCGACAGCGCCCGCGCCTGCACCGTACGACTGGTGGCCCGTTCCGTCACCTGACGGCATTCACATCGCGTTCACGCGGATCGTCGACGGCAAGGGCACGCGGATGGCGGTCGACGTGCTCGATGTGCGCACGAAGCGGCTCGTGACGGTCGGGACGAGCCAGTACCAGCTTGGGTCGACGTGGTCGGGGGACGGCAAGCAGCTCGCCTTCTCGTCCGGCGGCATCTTGCGGGTCGCGAATGCCGACGGCACCGGGAAGCACCGCTACGTCGCGCCGATGAAGGCCTTCGCTCCCGCGTGGCGTCCGAACTCCACCCAGCTCGCCTACCTGACGACGCATGGATCGCAGAACACCGACCTCTGGGTCGGCGGGGCGCTCTGGGCGCGAAACGTGATCGGGCGGCCCGCCTGGTCGCCTGACGGCAGTGCGCTCGCATTCCAGCGCGACGACGGCATCTACGTCGCGAGCGGTCCGGGCATCGAGACGCAGCTCGCGTCGATCGCCAATCCCAGCGCTCCGGCCTGGTCCCGCGACGGCAAGAGCCTCGCCTACGCAGTGGCCGGGACGATCTACACGGTTCCGGCCGACGGCTCGGCGCCGCCGCAGAAGATCGCCGACGTGTTCAACGCGGTCGCGGGACTGGCCTGGCGGCCTGACGGAGCCGGTCTTGCCGCTGCATACCTCCGCGGCGTGGCATTCGTGCCGCTGGCCGGCGGGAAGAGCCCCGTTGTTCCGCGGGCGTCGGGGCCCGGCGTTGCATACCTCGGTCAATCCGCGACCCTGGTCGTCTCTGCGGCGGCCCGTGGCTGCGGCGGCCGCACGGGCATCGCCGAGCTCTCCGGAACGACGCTCCGCCAGCTCACCAACTGCAAAGCTGTCTCGAAGTAGCCCCTCGGTACAGTGTGGGTGTGGCTGTGACCACCCACAAGAAGCTGGACGCTCAGGCGCTACGCGCCGATTTCCCGATCTTCGAGCAGGTCTTCCACGGCAAGCCGCTCGCGTTCCTCGACTCGGCTGCAAGCTCGCAGAAGCCGCGGGCCGTGCTCGAGGCGATGACGCATTTCTACGAGACGTCGTACGCGAACGTGCACCGCGGCGTCTACGAGCTCGCCGAGCGGGCCACCGAGGCGCTCGAGCATGCGCGCGAGCGGTGTCGCGCGTTCGTGAACGCGCCGAGCGCGAGCGAGATCATCTTCGTGCGCAACGCGACCGAGGCGATCAACCTCGTGGCGTATTCGTGGGGGCTCGCCAACCTCGGCCCCGGCGACCTCGTGCTCGTCACCGAGCTCGAGCACCACGCGAACTTCGTGCCCTGGCAGTACATCGCGCACAAGCAGGGCGCCGACTTCCGGATGCTCCCGGTCGACGCCGACGGGACGCTGCATCTCGACGAGCTCGACGAGCTCGCCGGCGATGCGAACGTCAAGGTCGTCGCGACGTCGTACGTCTCGAACGTCCTCGGTGGGTCGAATGACATTCCGCGGATCGCCGCGTGGGCGCACGAGCGCGGCGCGATCCACGTCACCGACGCGGCGCAGGCTGCGCCGCACAAGCGCATCGACGTGCAGGCGCTCGGCACCGACTTCGTCGCGGTCAGCGGCCACAAGATGCTGGGGCCGAGCGCGATCGGGTTCCTCTGGGGCAGGACCGAGCTGCTGCTCGCCATGGATCCCTTCCTGACCGGCGGCCACATGATTCGCCGCGTGCGCGAGAACGAATCGACGTGGGGCGAGCTGCCGCACAAGTTCGAGGCGGGCACCGCGCCGATGGCGGAGGCGGTCGGTCTCGGCGCCGCCATCGACTATCTGGAGGAGGTCGGGCTCGACAGCATCGAGCAGTACGAGCACGAGCTCGTCGCCTATGCGCTCGACTTGCTGGCGGAGATTCCGGGCATCACCACGTGGGGGCCACCGCCTGCCAAGCGCGCCGGCATCGTGAGCTTCGACGTCGAGGGCGTTCATCCGCACGACGTCGCCCAGATCCTGGACATGGACGGCATCGCGATCCGGGCCGGCCACCACTGCTGCCAGCCGCTCATGACCAAGCTCGGTGTTGCAGCCACGAACCGGGCGAGCTTCTACCTCTACACGGTGCCCGAGGAGATCGACCGGCTCGCCGCAGGGCTACGCAAGGTGAAGGAGACCTTCGGTGTCTGAGCTCGACCAGATGTATCGCGAGGTGATCCTCGATCACTACAAGAACCCGCGCGGCCACGGTGCGCTCGAGCATGCCGACGCGCACGCCGAGGGTGAGAACCCGCTGTGCGGCGACGAGGTGACGATCTTCGTCCGGTTCGGCGACGACGGCGAGACGATCGCCGAGGTCGGGTTCGAGGGCCGCGGGTGCGCGATCTCGCAAGCCGCCACCTCGATGCTCACCGACCTGGTGAAGGGACGCACCGCCACCGATGTGGCGGCGCTGCCGAAGGAGGAGCTGCTCGAGGAGATCGGCATCCCGCTGACGCCGATCCGCCTGAAGTGCGCCATCCTCGGCCTCGGCGTCCTGAAGGTCGCGCTCCACCGTGCGAAGGGGACTCCGCTCCCGGCGGAGTGGCAGAGCCTCGCCGACGAGCTCGAGCTCGGCTAGGTCGCACCAGTTGCCAAAGATCCACGTCGCGCCACTGGACGAGTTCGGGCCGGGCTCGGTCAAGCTCGTCGAGCTTGGGTGGACGTCGATCGGGGTCTACAACTGTGGCGGCGAGCTGCTCGCGGTCGAGGACCGCTGCTCGCACGACGACGGGCCTCTGTGCGAGGGCGAGTGGGAAGAGGACACGTGCCGTGTCATCTGCCCCCGTCACGGCGCTGCCTTCGACCTGCGCAGCGGCCGGGCGCTGACGCTGCCGGCCACCGCGCCGGTGGGGACGTACCCGGTCGCCGTCGAGGACGGGGTCGTCACCCTCGACCTGCCGCTGGGGCGAAGCTGAGCGAGGTTCGCTGCTTCGGCTGGGGCGACGCCCTCTACACCGCCTATCACGACGAGGAGTGGGGCCGGCCGGTGCGCGACGAACGCAGCGTCTACGAGCGGCTCTGCCTCGAGGGGTTCCAGTCGGGCCTGTCGTGGCTGACGATCCTCCGTAAGCGCGAGGCCTTCCGGCGGGCGTTCAAGAGCTTCGATCCCGAGGTGGTCGCCGAGTTCACCGAGGACGACATCGAGCGCCTGCTGCTCGACGAGGCGATCGTGAGGCACCGAGGCAAGATCGAGGCGACGATCACCAACGCGCGTGCGACGCTGGCGCTGCGCGAGTCGAGCCATCCGCTGCACGAGCTGCTCTGGATCCACGCGCCCCCCGAACGGCCGGCACCCAGGTCGCATGCCGATTGGCTCTCGACGACGCCCCAGTCGGAGGAGCTCGCAAAGGTGCTTCGGCGGTCTGGTTTTCGCTTCATCGGGCCAACCACCGTGCACGCCGCGATGCAGGCCTGCGGGGTCGTGAACGACCACCTGGTGAACTGCGTGGTGCGCGAGGATGTGGAAGCTGTAAGAACTTCGTTCGGCCGCTCGTATCCGTCCTGACTGATCCGGTAAGGTTTGGTCTATCCGCGGAAAGGAGGTGGTCCGGCGTTGGAGACTTCAAGTACGGGCAGTGGAGGTACCAGCTCGTAGAGGTGTGTCCCCGTGACCTGACGGGGAATCGCCTAGCCAGCGTGGGGGACTCGCATATCGCGCCGCCTTTATCGGCCGGAAGCGCCTCTACGAATCCCAGCTGGTAACCGCTTGAAGGGCCCCGGAAGGGGCCCTTCTTGTTTCTTGCTTGTTTGGCGGTGCCTGGCTAGTCCTTGGCGAAGTTCTGCCAGTAGCGGCTGGGCGTCGGCCCGCGCTGGCCCTGGTACTTCGAGCCGAGCGACGTGGTGCCATACGGCCGCGAGGTCGGCTCGCTCAGCTGCATGAACGAGATCTGGCCGATCTTCATCTCGTGGTAGATCGTGATCGGGAGGTTCGCGACGTTCGACAGCTCGAGCGTGACGTGACCGTCCCAGCCGGGGTCGATGAAGCCGGCGGTCGAGTGGATCAGCAGGCCGAGGCGTCCGAGCGAGCTCTTCCCTTCGAGGCGGGCAACGAGGTCGTCCGGCAGCCGGACGCGCTCGAGGGTCGAGCCGAGCACGAACTCGCCGGGATGCAGGATGAACGGCTGGTCACCGGCGATCTCGACCTCCTCGGTCAGCTCCTCCTGCGGCTGCTTGACGTCGATGTACGGGTAGCGGGCGTTGTGGAAGACCCGGAAGTACCGGTCGACGCGAACGTCGACGCTGGACGGCTGCAGCAGCCCCTCGTCATAGGGGTCGATGCCGATGCGACCTTCGTCGATGAGGCGGGCGATCGTGCGATCGGACAGGACCACAGGACGATTCTTCCACCAGCGCATCGGCCAGGGCGTGGAGACCCTTCAAGAAGGCCTCGCGCTCGGCGTCCGTGAGTCCGGCCAGCGCCTGCTGGAGCGGGCGGTCGCGGCGGTCGATCCAGGCCTTCACTTGCTTCTGCGTGAGGGCGTTCAGGTCGACGAGCGTGCGCCGCCGGTCGTCCGGGTGCTCGCGGCGATAGACCAGCGTGTGGTCCTCGAGGTCGCGCGCGAGCTTGCTGGCAGCAGGCAGCGTCAGGCCCAGCTCCGTGGCGATCTCACCCACCGTGCGCGGCCCTTCCGTCGCGATGTGCGCGAGCACTGCGATATGCCGGCGGCCGAGCGGCGGCTCCTGGCCGACCAGCGCAAGCAGTTCGTCCGGTGGGCGGCTGCGATGGCGGAGCCCGCGGATGACCCGCCACAGCAACTGCCGCACCTCGCCCAGCTGGTTTGCGGGAATAGTCATGATCTGATAATAGTTATGTTCTGATAACTGTTATCGAATGGACGGAAGGAGGTGAAGACATATGTGTAGACACGATCACGAACATGAATCGGGCGAGCGGCACGAGCACGGCTCCCGCCATCATCGCGGATCCGGCTTCCGCGGCTTCGGCCGCCGGCCGTTCCCGACGAGCGACGAATGGGTCCAGCGGCTGCAGGGATACGAGCAGCGGCTGCAGGAGGACCTGAAGAACGTGCAGGAGCTGATCGCGCGCCTTGGCGCGCCGGCCACCCCGAGCACCGAGGTCTAGGACGTTGGCGCGGCCGGAACTGGTGTCAGACACCGCTGGTGTCTGACACCTCTTTCGACCGCCGTTTCGAGCGGGACGGCCTGCAATGACTAGCCGTTATGCAGATATGCATCCCGCCGGAACGTGCGCTACGCTCAGATCATGGCTGCGACCCGCACGATCGAGTTGAAGACCCAGATCCCGGGGCCGCGGTCGCGCGAGGTTCTGGCGCGGCTCGCTGCGAGTGTCTCGCCGGCGCTGGCCATCACCTTCCCGGTCGTCGCCGCCGACGCGCGCGGAGCGCTGCTCACCGACGTCGACGGGAACGTGTTCATCGACTTCACCGGGGGCGTCGGCTGTCTCAACGTCGGTCACGCCCATCCGCATGTCGTCGCGGCCGCCCAGGAGCAGCTCGAGCGCTTCGCCCACACCGACTTCACCGTCGTTCCTTACGAGATCTACGCGACGCTCGCCGAGCGGCTGCTGGCGCGGGCGCCGTTCTCCGGCCCCGCGAAGGCCGCGTTCTTCAACGCGGGCGCCGAGGCGGTCGAGAACGCCGTCAAGTTTGCGCGCCTCTACACGGGCCGTTCCGGCGTGATCGCGTTCGAGGGCGCCTTCCACGGGCGCACGCTGCTGGCGCTGTCGCTCACGTCGAAGACGCATCCGTACAAGCTCGGCCTCGGCCCGTTCTCGCCCGACGTGTACCGCGTTCCCTTCCCGAACGCCTATCGCGGCCCGTCCACGGCCGAGGCGCTCGCTGCGCTCGAGCGCGCGTTCGTGACGCTGGTGGCGCCGGAGAATGTCGCGGCGATCGTCGTCGAGCCCGTGCAGGGCGAAGGCGGCTTCATCCCGGCGCCAACCGAGTTCCTGCATGGCCTGCGCGAGATTTGCGATCGCCACGGCATCGTCCTCGTCGTCGACGAGGTGCAGACCGGCTTCGCCCGCACCGGCCGTTTCTTCGCGGTCGAGCATTCGGGTGTCGAGCCGGATCTGATCACCGTCGCCAAGTCGATCGCGATGGGGTTGCCGCTGTCGGGGGTGCTGGGGAAGGCCGAGATCATGGATGCCGCGCATGAGGGTGCGGTCGGCGGCACGTTCGTCGGCAACCCGGTTGCGATCGCCGCCGCCCTGGCCGTGCTCGACGTGATCGAGGACGAGGACCTGGTGGCGCGCGCGAACGAAATCGGCGAGACGATCAGCGCCCGGATGCGTTCCTGGCAGGCCCGCTGGTCGCAGATCGGCGATGTGCGCGGAGTGGGCGCGATGCTCGCGATCGAGCTCGTCACCGATCCGGAGACCAAAGAGCCCGCGGCCGACCTGGCCACGAAGGTGATCGATGCCGCAACCGAGCGGGGGCTGCTGCTTCTGCGCGCCGGCGCCTACGGCAACTGCATCCGCGTCCTCGTGCCGCTCGTGATCGGCGATGCCGAGCTCGACGAAGCCCTCGGCGTCTGGGAAGACGCCCTGGGTACCGCTCTTCAGTAGAGCGGCCGGCAGGCTCGGAGACGCCAGAGCTGGTGTCCGGCCTGAGTCCTACTTTCGGTAGATGATCGAGCCTCTCCCGGAACCCGATCTGACTATCCGCCCGCGAGCGCCCTGGGAGCCGCTCGCGTGGCGATGTGCCAATGCCGGGTTGTACGTGGACATCTTCCTGATCTCTTTTTCGTTCACCGAGCATTCCATTCGCGCTTGGTGTAGTCGCGTTCATTCTCGGCCTCGGGCTCGCTGTCGAGGGACTGCTGGTGATCTTCGACGTGCGCGGCGCGATCTACGTGATCGAAGGGTCGAGACCGGGCAGCCGGCCACGGATGGTCGATGTCATGAACCCGTACTGGTTGCCGACGCGTGTCTGGTCGCTGCTCCTGGTCGCGCTCGGCGTCGTCGGCATGCTCGCCCCCTTCCGAACGTAGATCGCGTCGGGTCACCGGAGGGGCGAACTGTTCGCGAGGGCCGAACCCCGGTGCCAGGCACCGGGGTCCACGGCAGTGACAATTGTGCGCCACTTTGTTCACTGCACTTGCGCTACCGGACAGGGGCTGCGACCTTGCAGAGGCGGGTGGGATGCCCGCAGCGGCTCGTTGGCGGCCGTTGGGATTGGTTGGGCTCGAAGGCGCTCGGCTGGACGCTCGGCGGGCGCTTGGCAGGGGCAGGATCGTCGGGTGGGATGCCTTGACGAGGGATGCTCCCGCCTGCCGTGGAGCCGAGTTTTCGTCGCACCACACGGCTGACCGCTCTCGTTCCTGCCAGACCCCGACCTTCCCTGGACTGACGCCGCTTCCCACCGCGCCGCCAGCCGCCAGAAGGCCTACGCTGCCGGTCGATGGTCGGGAGCGTCTTGGAGGACCGGTACGAGCTCGAGGAGCTCGTCGGCCGGGGCGGTATGTCGAGCGTCTATCGCGCCCGCGACCGCATCCTCGGCCGCGAAGTGGCCATCAAGATGCTGCACGACCAGTACGTCAACGACAAGGATCAGGTCGAGCGTTTCCGCCGCGAGGCGCGCGCCGTCGCCAAGCTGGCCCAGTCGAACGTCGCGGTCGTGATCGACCGGGGCGAGGACGAGGGCCGCCCCTACATCGTCTTCGAGTACGTCGAGGGTGGCAGCCTCAAGAAGCTGATCCAGGAGACTGCCCCGCTGCCGCTCGACCGAGCCCTCGAGCTGGGCGTCCAGATCGCCCGCGGCCTCGAGCACGCGCACCGCAGCGGGCTCGTGCACCGCGACGTGAAGCCCCAGAACGTTCTGCTCGACGGTGGTGGCGTCGCCAAGGTGATCGACTTCGGGATCGCGCGCTCGTCGAGCGAGGTGCGGCCCGGGTTGACGCTCACCGGCACCGTCCTCGGCAGCTCCGACTACATCTCGCCCGAACAGGCCCAGGGACGGACCGTCGAGGAGCGCACCGACGTCTACTCGCTCGCGATCGTCCTGTACGAGCTCCTGACCGGCGAGCTGCCGTTTCCCGGCGAGAACTTCGTCGCCGTCGCCATGCGGCACATCAACGAGGAGCCGCCGTCTGTCCTCGACCGGCGACCCGACGTCCCGCCGCGCCTGGCCCAGCTGCTCGACCGCGCTCTCGCGAAGGACCCGGAGCGGCGCCCGATGATGTCGACGGTCGTGCAGGAGCTCGAGCAATGCCAGCTCGAGCTGCCGGCGGAAGAGGAGACCGTCATCCTGCCGGTGGTTCGACCACGGGACGCACCTGGCGTCCTTTCCAACTGGCAGCTGATCACGGTGCTCGCCGGGCTCGCGATCGGCGCAGCGCTCTGCATCTACCTGCTGGTGCGCGGGACGCACAACAAGGCACCCGCGTCCGCGGCTTCGACGGCCGTGCACCTGCGCGCCCCGACTGCGTACGACCCCGACGGGGACGGCCACGAGAACGACTCAGCGGCGCCTCTGGCCACCGACGGCAAGCTCGGCACCTACTGGCAGACCGAGAGCTACAACGATGCGCCGAGCCTCGACAAGAAAGGCGTCGGCCTCGTGCTCGATGCCGGCAAGTCGGTGCCGCTGCACCGGATTTCGATCGTCACGAGCACTCCCGGGTTCACCGCAGAGATCATGGCCGGCCCGTCGCCGACATCCTTCCCCGATGTCGTCGGCGACCTGAAGGTCGTCGGCCGCAACGCTCATTTCGACCTGATCGCGGGCTCGCACCGGTACTACCTAATCTGGATCACGAAGCTCGGCGGGCAGTTCCACTACGCCCGGATCAACCAGGTCACCGGCTCCGACTAGTACTTGAGCAGGCCGCGCCGCTCGAACCGCTCGACGGCCAGATCCGCCAGCCGCTCGAGGAGTTGGCCGTACGGAATGCCCGACGCGTCGAAGAGTCGCGCGTAGACGCTCGTCGAGGTGAAGCCGGGGATCGTGTTCAGCTCGTTCACGAGCACCTCGCCGTCGGCGCGCACGAACAGGTCGACACGGGCCATGCCCTCGCAGTCGGTGGCGACGAACGCGTTCACGGCGAGCTCCTGGGCGCGCGCGAGCTGCACATCCGACACGCGCGCCGGAACGATCAGATCCATCTCGCCCTCGTCGTACTTCGCCTCGTAGTCGTACCACTCGTTGCGCGTCACCACGATCTCGCCCGGCAGCGACGCGACCGGCGTGCGATTGCCGAGGACGCCGACCTCGATCTCGATGCCGTCGACAAACTGCTCGACCAGCACCTTCTCGTCGTGCTCGAATGCCAGCGCGACGCCGGCCCGCAACTCGTCGTCGTCGTGCGCCTTCGTGATGCCGACCGACGAGCCGAGCCGCGCCGGCTTGATGAAGCAGGGGTAGCCGAACGGATTGCGCGCCTCGTCGCCGGCCCGCAGCGTGATGTTCGCTGTGACCGGAATGCCGTGATCGCGCAGAACCGCCTTGAACACGTCCTTGTCCATGCAGAGCGCCGATGCGAGCACCCCCGCGCCGACGTACGGGACGCCTGCCAGCTCCAGCAGGCCCTGCACCGTCCCGTCCTCGCCGAACGGGCCGTGCAGAACCGGGAAGACCACGTCGACGTCGGCTAGCGTGGCGGCCACCTCCTTGCCGGGGAGGCGCTTGGGCAGCCGATCCGAGCCGGCGTCGCCGGCCTCCAGCTGAGCGGTGCCTTCGCCGAGCGCCCAGCTGCCGCCGCGGTCGATCGCCACCGTCAGTACCTCGTTGCCGGCCGCTTCGAGCGCGCCGATCACGCTCCGCGCGGACGCGATCGAGATGTCGTGCTCGCTCGAGCGCCCGCCGAGGACAACCGCGATCCGCCTCAAGGCGTCGGCGTCGTGGCGGTCGTCGTCGTGCCGTCCGTGCTGGTCTGCGAGAACTGGCCCACGGTGATCGTCACCAGGGAGCCGGGCTTGGCCGTCGTGCCGCCCTGGGGCGTCTGGCTGATGACGGTGCCGTCCTGCGTCGGGTCGGTGACCGGCGCCATGATCGTGGCGACGATGAAGTTCGTGCTCAGGATCGAGGTCGCCTCGGCCTGGGTATCCGTGGTGACGTCCGGCACCTGAATCGTGCCGGGCCCGCTCGACACGGTCAGCGTGACGGTCGAGCCGACCGGTTGCTGCGTGCCGCCCTGCGGGCTTTCGGAGATGACGGTTCCCTTGACCGACGGATCCTGGACGTTCGTCCGCACGACGACGAACTTGAGCGATTTGAGCGTCGCCTCGGCGTCGGGGAACAGCTCGGTCGTGACGTCGGGGAGGGCGACCGGCTTCAGGCCCTTCGAGACGTTGATCCGAATCGTCGACCCCTTCTTCACCTTCAATCCGGGCTTCGGCGACTCGGCGATCACGGTGTTCGCGGTCTCCGGCGAGTAGACGTTGTAGATCTTGTACTTGAGGCCTGCCGTCGTGAGCGTCGACACGGCATCGGTCGAGCTCTGCTTGCGCACGTCCGGCACTTCGACCATCGGGAAGCCGTTGGAGACGACGAGGGCGACCGTCGTGCCGCGCGCGACCTTGCTGCCGCCGCGCGGATCCTGGCTGATCACCTCGCCGAACGGCACCGTCTCGCTCGGCTGGAACGTGGTGCTGACGGTCAGCCCGGCCTGGCGGATGTTGTCGACCGCGAGCCGCCGGAGCACCAGGCCCTCGTCGGGTACCGCGATCACCTTGTTGCTGTTCAGCTGATCCTGGACCTTCTCGTAGAGGAAGTAGCCGCCGCCCGCAGCCGCCAGGATGAGGAAGAGTGCCGCCAGCCAGGGCCAGAGCGCCCGCTTCTTGACGCCTTCCGAGCCTTCGTAGGGCGCCGGCGTGCGGTACGGGGGAGGGACGGTAGTCAGGCCGCGCGGCCGCTGCACCATCGTGTGCGCGGTCTGGGCGTCGGCGCCCGAGAGCACCTGCGTCATCGCTTCCTCGGTCTCGCGCGACACCGCCAGGCCGCGTGCGACCCGCGCGAGCTCGGCGTCCATCTCCTCGGCCGAGCCGTAGCGCTGGTCGGGATCCTTGGCGAGCGCCCGCATGACGACCGCATCGAGGTTGTGCGGCACCTCCGGCCGCAGCGCCGAAGGCGGCTCCGGCGCGAGCGACAGATGCTTCATGGCGATCTCGACCGGCGTGTCGCCCGTGAACGGGACGTGCCCGGTGAGCATCTCGTACAGCACGATGCCCAGCGAGTAGAGATCGGAACGGGGATCGACGGCCGCGCCGCGGGCCTGCTCGGGCGACAGGTACTGGGCCGTCCCGACGATCGAGCCCGCCTCGGTCATCTGCGACGCGCCCGAGCGCGCGATTCCGAAATCGGTCACTTTCAGGCGGCCGTCGGAGCCCACGACGATGTTGTGCGGCTTGATGTCGCGGTGCACGATCCCGTTGCGGTGTGCGAACGCGAGCGCCCCCAGGATCTGGCGCGCGTACTCGATCGAGACGGGAATCGGGGTCGGCCCGTTCCGGACGAGCAGCTCTTTCAGCGTGCGGCCTTCGAGGTACTCCATCGCGATGTAGTACGTCCCCTCGGCATAGCCGCGGTCGAAGATCGAGACGATATTGGGGTGGTTGAGGCCCGCGGCGCTCTGCGCCTCACGGCGGAAGCGCTCGACGAACTGCTCGTCGGCGGCGTGCCGCTCGTTCAGGAGCTTCAGCGCGACATTGCGGCCCAGCTCCTGATCCTCGGCCAGGTAGACGTCGGCCATCCCGCCCGAGCCGAGCTTGCGCTTGATGACGTAGCGCCGGTCGAAAACGCGGTCGATGAGTGGGTCGGGATTGGACATACGCGTGGGACTTATCCGTTCGACGTCCCGGGAAGGATCGCCTGCATGAGTTGCTTCGCAATCGGAGCTGCGATCGACCCGCCGAAGCCGTTCAACTGGTGCTCGACGACCACGGCACCGGCCACCGTCGGGTTGTCGGCGGGCGCGAAGAAGATGAACCACGCGTCGTACACGCGAGGGATGCTGGTCTCGGCGGTGCCCGTCTTGCCTGCGACCTTGATGCCCGGGATCGCCGCCGCCGTGCCGGTGCCCTCGGCAACCACAGCCTGCATCATCTGATTGAGCTCGGCGGCGGTCGACGGCTTCATGGCCTGACGCCAGACCTGCGGCTTGGTGGTGCTGACGACCGAGCCGCTCGGCGTGAGCACCTCTTTCACCAGGTGCGGCACCATCACGGTGCCGTTGTTCGCCACGCCGGCGGCGACGAGAGCCATCTGCAGCGGCGTGGTGAGCAGGTGCTCCTGGCCGAAGGCGAGCCGGCCGGGATCGACCAGTGCCGGATTGTCGTAGAGCGAATGCTTGGCGAGGTTGTAGAGGCCGCTCGGGGCGACTTCGTCCGACGGCAGCTCGATCGGCGGCTTCGAGTAGAAGCCGAACGCCTTCGCCTTGGCGAGGATCAGGCCGGCGCCGATCTTCTTGCCGATGTTGCAGAAGACCGCGTTGATCGAGTGCTGATACGCCTCGAGCAGGTCGACGTGGCCGTAGGCCTCGGGGCCGTTCTGGTCGGGGTTGAGCGCGTTCGAGACGTGCTTGCCGTACTCGACGCAGTAGCCCGGGTCGAAGAACGGCGAGGTCGGCGTGTAGATGTGCGCGTCGAGCGCGGCGGCTGCGGTCACCGTCTTGAAAGTGGAGCCCGGCGGGTAGAGGCCCTGCGTCGCGCGATTGAGCAGCGCGGACGAGGAGCCGGGGCACGCCGACGGTGTGTGGAGGATCTGGGCGTAGCCGGTGTTCGACTCGATCTTGTTCGGGTTGTACGTCGGCGACGACGCCATCACGTACACGGCGCCCGTCTTCGGATTGAGCACGACTGCGGCGCCGCATTTGCCGGCGAGGAGCGATTCCGCGAGGCGCTGCGCCTTGGCCTGGATGTTGAGGACGAGGTTGTTGCCGGTGATCGTCGTCCCCTGCAGGCTGTCGCCGAGCTTGCTGATGATCGTGCCGAGATTCGCGTCTGACGCGGTGAGGTAGGTGTTCTCGGAGCGTTCGAGCCCCGCGCGCGACCGGCCCTGCGTCGAGTAGCCGACGACCTGCGCGGCGAGCCCGCCTGGGCGGTAGCGGCGGAAGTACAGCGTCTCGCCGGCCACCTTCTTGGCGACGTTCGCGGCGAAGACCGTCTTGTCGTCGGACGCCAGGATCAGACCGCGCTTGATCCGGAACTGCGCGACCCGCTGGATCGAGTTGTCCTGCTTGGCCGCCAGGCTGCCGGCCGCCCACGCCTGCCAGTAGGTCGTGGCGACGATCAGCGAGGCGAGCAGCAGCAGCGCGATGATCGCGATCTTCGAGATCTGGCGGTTCATGCTCATTGGACGCCCGAGTTCGTGCGGTGCGACACGAGCATCAGGCCCGCGAGGACGAGGAAGTTCGCCACCACCGACGAGCCGCCGTAGGAGACGAACGGCAAGGTGATCCCGGTCAGCGGGATGATCCGTAGGACGCCGCCGACGATGATGAACGTCTGCAGCGCGAACCCGAACGTCAGGCCGGCGGCCAGGAGCTTCGAGAAGCCGTCATCGGCTTGCAGGGCGATCTTCATCCCGCGTGCGACGATGACCATGAAGACCAGCAGCAGGGCCGAGACGCCGATGAGCCCGAGCTCCTGCGCCAGTGCGGAGTAGATGAAATCGGTGTTCACGTCTGGGATCAGCTGCTGGCCGCCGGTCGTCGTGAAGGTGCCCTTGCCGAGCCCAGCGCCGCCGAAGCCGCCGTTCGCGATCGAATACAGCGACTTGACGAGCTGGTAGCTCTGACAGTCCTGTCGGAGCGCCATAGTGCCCGTCGACGGGCAGAAGACCGTGTGTGTCGTCCAGGGATGGAGCCAGATCACGACGCGTTCGTGGACGTGGCCGATCTTGGCGTATGCGCCGTAGCCACCTGCCGCGAACAGCGCGATCCCGGCGATCACGAACGACAGGCGCGCCGTCGCGATGTAGAGCATCGCCAGGAAGATCCCGAAATACAGGAGCGCCGAGCCGAGGTCGTTCGTCTCGACCAGCACCAGCATGCAGCCGCCCCAGATCACGAGCAGCGGGCCGACTTCCTTCAACCGGCCCTGGGCCAGGACTTCGCGCTTCTCGCGCAGGTAGGCCGCCAGGAACACGATCAGCGCGATCTTCGCGAGCTCGCCGGGCTGGAACTGGAGCGGCCCGGCGCGCACCCACAGGCGGGCGCCGTTCACTGTCGTCCCGATCACCGGGAGCCGGGGCAGGAACAGCAGCACCATCGCCCCGATCCCGAACAGGTACTTGTACGACTCGAGGATCCGGTAGTCGTGGCGCAGCCGGATCAGGGCGAACGCGAACAGGGCGACGCCGATCACGATCCAGAGGCCCTGCTTGAACGCGTCGCTCGGGCCGAGGCGGTAGATCTCGGTGAGGCCGACTGCCGTCAGCAGCCCGGCCAGGGGCAGCAGGTACGGATCGGCGTTCGGGACCGTCTGCCGCGCGACGATGTGCGCCGCGACATAGAGCACCAGGAAGAGCAGCGCGTAGGTCAGCGAATCCCAGCTGACCTCGGCCTGCCGCGCGATGTAGACCGATGCGAAGCCGAGGCCGGTGAGAATGCCGACGACGGTGAGGTAGACGAGCTCGCGGGTGCGGAGTGTCAGGTCGCGAGTCCTCGCCAGATGAGCAACAGGATCAGAGCGATCAGGATCACGATCACCAGCAGCGCCAAAGCACGCTTGCCCGGCCCTGCTTCGGCCACGGGCTCGCGGACGGCCGGCATCACGATCGTGTCGACCACGGCCGGGAAGCGAACGTCATCGCCGCCGTGGAGCGTCTCGGCGTCGTCGGGAGCGTGGGGATACTCGCGCGTCCGCTCGTCGGGCTCGGCGCCGGCGCGCTCGACGAGCTCGAAGAGGACGGCCGTGATGTTGTCGTCCCCACCGGCGCGGTTGGCCGCGTGGATCAGGCCGTGTGCGGCGCCGCGGAGGTCGGAGCGGAAACGGGTGATGATCTGCTCGATCGTCGGGCCTGCGACGAAGGACGACAAACCGTCGCTGCACAGCAGCACCACGTCGCCGGGCTGCGGTTCGAGGGTAAAGGTGTCGACGACGACATCGGGATCGGTGCCGAGCGCGCGCGTGATCACCGAGCGCTGGGGGTGAACCTCGGCCTGGGCGGGCGACAGCTCGCCGCGACGGACGAGCTCGGCCACGAGGGAATGGTCGTCGGTGAGCTGCTCGAGCTTGCCGCCGCGCAGCAGGTAGGCGCGCGAGTCGCCGACGTGGCCGAAGGCGACGGTGCCGTCGGCGTCGACGAGCGCGACGGTCATGGTCGTACCCATGCCCGAGGCCGCAGCGTCGCTCGTCGCGCGCTCGTGCACGCGGCGGTTTGCCTCGCGGACCAGCTCGGAGACGCGAGCCTCGCCGCCCGCGTCGATCTGGCTCTCCCGCAGCGCCGCCGCTGCGAGACCCGACGCGACCTCACCCGCCTGGGCGCCGCCCATGCCGTCGGCCACCGCGAACAGCGGCGGCGCGCAGACGAAGGCGTCCTCGTTGCGCCGGCGCTTCCGCCCTGTGTCGCTCTCGCCTGCTGCCTGGCCCAGTTTGAGGTTGGTCATGCGTCGAACCGTAGGTAGGTCTCGCCGATCCGGACGACATCGCCGGGCTCGAGCCGGTGCTCGCGCGTCAGCAGGATCCCGTTCACGAACGTGCCGTTGGTCGAGCCGATGTCCTCGACATACACGCCGTCGCGGCGCGGCTCGATACGCGCGTGACGCGTCGAGCTGAATTCGTCGCCGGGCAGCGCGATGTCGTTCCCGGCCGCTGCACGCCCGACGGTCAGCGGCTGCGTGCCGAGCGGGTAGGCCTCACCCGGCTCGAGCTCGGGGCTGGTCAGCACGACGAACCGGCCGATCTCGTGCGCCCGCGGCGGCGGGATCAGCCCTGCGGCGGCCGCCTGTTGCGGGCCGAGGATCATCGACTCCTGCGGCGCCCGGATGTCGCGGGCGGCAGAGCGCACGATGCGCCAGATGAAGAGGTAGAGCAGCACCAGGAACGCGACCTTCAGGACGAGCAGCGTCGTCTCGACCTGCGCGGATGCAACCAGCATTACCGGGGCTCCCGGCTGAAGACCAGCTCGGTCGAGCCGACCGTGAAGCGGGTCCCGTCCTCGAGCTCCAGTCGTTGAACGCGCTTGCCGCCGGCCTCGATCCCGTTCGTCGATCCCAGGTCGACGAGCCAGTACCGGTCGCCTTCGTGCAGCAGCTCCGCGTGTTGGCGTGAGACGTTCGTATCGGTGACCTGGATGTCGCAGTCGCGCGACCGGCCGATCACCGTGCGCGGCTGGTCGAGCTCCCGCGTCTGGCCCTCCCAGGAGAGGAACGCGGGAGCGGCGGGCTCGTCGTCGGGCCGCTGCTCGACCGGCTCCGGCCGGTAGATCATCGTGGCACTCGGTGTCGGGTCGATGAGAGGGAGGTCGGTCAGCGGCGGTGCGTCGACCTGGGGGGCGGCGGGGCGCGAGGCTCCGCGCGCCGTCTGCACCATGCGCGTGGCGATGCCGAAGACGCCGAGCCCGAGGTCGTCGTCGGTCTCGAGCTTCACGACCGGCGCGGTCATCAGCGCGTACTTCTCGCGGCGCGCGTGCTCGGTCAGGTAGTCGGCAAGCTCGTCGAGCAGGTCGCCCTCGTAGTTCTCGAACTGCTCGCGATCCTTGGGCGACAGGTAGATCGTGTACTCGTTCGGGACGTAGACCCGCGACACCGAGACGGTGCGGTGCTCGTCCATCTCCTTGACCAGCTTGCGCGCGAGCTCGACCGGCTGGACGCTCGTACGGAACGCGCGGCCGAAGACGCCTTCGAAGAGCGATTCGAGCTTTCCTTCAATACTGCGCAGGACTGACATACGGGCCGCACCACCCCCCGGTGGAGAAGTCTACGACCTGCGCTCGACGGCCAGGGCGGCCGCGGTGACCCACGCGCCCGCCACGAGCGGCAGGAGTGCCGCGCTTGGCGCGATCAGTGCGGTCGCGGCGAGGAGCAGCGCGCCGAACTGCGCAGCAGCCCACGGGCCCCGGCCCCGGACGAGTGGGAGGAGCGCAGCCGCCACGGCAAGCACGACGGCTTCGAGGATCAGCGTCGGATGCAGGGCGAGCTGGTGCCACAGCGCGGCGCCGACGGCAGCGGGCTTCGTCGAGCCGTCGATGCCGAGTCCGAGCGGTGGCCGGGAGCCCACGAACGGCAGCGAGGCTTTGCTCAGGCCGGCGACGACGACGGCGAGGAGCACGGCTGCCCCCGCCTGGATGCCGCGGCGGACCCGCCCACGGACGAACTGCAGCGCGAGTGGGAGCAGGGCGAGCCCGGCGACGGCGCCGAGAAGCGGGCCCGCCACCACGAACAGACCGGCGCGCGGGTCGCGCCAGGTCAGGCCGATCCAGACCACGGAGATGCCCGCGAACAGCAGCCCGAGGCCGAGCGAGATGTTGGCGAGCGGGAAGAACGCGGCCAGCAAGGTGAAGGCGAGCCCGGCCCGCGGGGCCGTAAACCCCAGGGCGGCGGCCGTTCCGGCGAGGCCGAGGGTGGCGCCGGGGGGATAGAACGGCAGGCGCGAGGCGACCCAGCCTGTCGCTAGTCCGGCAAGCGCAGCGGGCAACACGCGCTCGGTCAGCACCGCCTTGCGGAGCTTGACCCGCGTCGTCGAGCCATCGCCGCCGCGCCGCAGGCGCTTCGGGACCGAGCGCAATTCGTCGGCCAGAGTGGCAGCGGTCGGGCGCCGTTGCGGATTCACCGAGAGGGCGCCGGCGACCACGCGGATGATGTGGTCGGGCAGGTCGGGGCGCAGGATTGCCAGGCTGGGGGCGCCGGCCTGGATGCGGCGCGACGTCTCGACCAGGTCGCCGCCCCAGAACGGGTGCTCGCCCGCGAGTGCCTCGAACAGGACGACGCCGACCGCCCAGATGTCCGCGGCGGGTGTCGCAACGAGCCCCTGGAGCCGCTCCGGGGAGATGTAGGCAAGCGTTCCCGGGATGTCGCCGAGCGCCGTCAGGGTGTCGAACTCCGCCATCTGGGCCAGACCGAAGTCGAGCAGCCGCACGTCGATCTCGTGCGATTCGGCGAGCAGGACGTTCGACGGCTTGACGTCGCGGTGGACGATGCCGCGCCCGTGCGCGTGCTTCAGCGCCTCGGCGATCTGGGCTGCGACCTCGAGTGCGTCGCGGTCGACGAGGGCGCCGCTCCGCAGCGCTTCGCGCATGGTGCGGCCCGGGATGTACTCGTACGCGATGTAGACGTGGGCCGAGTCGCGCGACAGCGAAAGGATGCGCTGGCAGCGGTCGTGGCGGAGCGCGGCGGCCGCGCGGGCCTCGCGTTCGGCGCGTGAGCCGGTTTTGCCGTCGCGCGAGACGATCTTCAGGGCGACGTCGAGACCGTTGCGCTCGTCCCGTGCAAGCCACACCTGACCCATGCCGCCCGAGCCGAGCGGCCGGATGGGGCGATACCGACCGAGGATGAGATCGGTCGTAGTTGCCGGTGAGGACACGGTAGGCATCTACTTCGTCGCGGGGGGATCTCCTTTTCCGACCGGGTGTAGGGGTAGAGTCGGCCGCTGTTTGCATCCGCGCGACGATGACATCGAGTTCGACTTCTTCGAGGAGGAGTCGCCGACGGCCGAAGGCCCTGATTCGGGCCGTGGTCAGGGCCGTGGAGCGGCGCGGGGACGCCTCCCCGGCCGCGGCGGGCGCGGCGGCCGTCCGAAAGGCCCGCCGATTGCCGCGCGCGGCCTGTGGCCGATCCTGCGGCTGCTGGCGTTCATCGCCATCGTCATCGCGGTGCTCGTCGTCTTCGGCCTGCTGCTCCAGTCGTGCTCGGCCACGAGCAAGCACGACGCCTACCAGAGCTACCTGGCCAAGGTCGCGACGATCGCGCACAGCTCCACCCAGGACGGCGTCTCGGTCGCAACCGTGCTCACCACACCGGGGCTGAAGGCGACCGATCTCTACTCGAAGCTGTCGAGCATCGCCGAGCAGGAGCGCCAGAACGCCACGAACGCCGCCGCGTTGAATCCGCCCGGGCGGCTCCGCGCAGAGAATCAGCAGCTTGTCGAGGCGCTGCAATTGCGCGTCAGCGGCACGCAGGGGCTTGCCGACACGTTCAAGGCGACCGCGGCATCGACCGCGGCCAGCGACGCCGACCTGCTCGTCTCACAGGCCGACCGGCTGCTCGCCAGTGACGTCATCTGGGACGACTTCTTCCTGGCGCCCACCAAGCTCGACCTCCAGAACGAAGGCATCACCGGCGTCCAGGTGCCCGAGTCGCACTTCGTCGCCAACACCGACCTGATCACCTCGACGTCCATGGCCGGGGTGCTGAAACGGCTGCGCGGCGCATCCACGGGCGGTACCCCCAGCGGTCTGCACGGCACGAACATCGTGAAGACCGTCGCCGAGCCGGGCGGCAAGGAGCTGTCCGTGTCGACCTCCAACACCGTTATCGGCAGCCCCAGCACCGCCTTCGTCGTCACGGTGCACGACGGCGGCGATTCGCAGGAGGTCAGCATCGCCGTCACGCTCACCGTGCAGAAGGTCGCGGGTAGCGGCAGCACGATCACGCAGACGAAGAAGATCCCGGTGATCGACGCCGGCCAGGACAGGACGGTCCGGTTCTCGAACCTCGGCGCTCTGCCGTTCGCGCAGAAGACGAACGTGACCGTCGATGTCGCCGCCGTCCCCGGCGAGAAGACGATCTCGAACAACCACGCGTCGTACCCGGTTCTTTTCTCGCTCGGCTAGTCTCGAAGCGTGTTTTCGGCCACCACAGCCGCGATCCTGGCGATCGTCGGATGCGCTGTCGGCGTCGCGGGCCTCGGCTTTGCCGCGTGGGCCTGGGCGCGCGTCGGCCGGCTCCGTGAGGCGCAGCGCACCCTCGTCGGCGGCAGCCGGACCGACCTGGTCGATTTCGCCGTCTCGCTCCAGGGCCGCATCGACGACCTGCACCGCGCGGTCGACGAGGTCGCCGCGGGCCTCGCGCGGATCGACCGCCGCGTCGACGGAAGCGTGACGAACAGCTCGATCGTCCGCTACGACGCGTACGAGGACACGGGCGGCCATCAGTCGGCCTCGCTCGCCCTGCTCGACTCCGCGCGCACGGGAGTCGTGGTCACCGCGATCCAGGGCCGCGACTATGCCCGCATCTACATGAAGGAGCTGGAGCGCGGCCGCGCTGCGGTGCCGCTCTCGCCGGAGGAGCAAGAGGCCGTCGACCGCGCGATGAGCCGGTCGTAGCCGCGAAACCCGCGAAAGCCGTCTGCTTCGCTAGATTGCGGTAGGTGCAGCAGGTCCTGGTTCTGAATGCCAGTTACGAGCCCCTGAACGTGTGCTCGCTGCGCCGCGCGCACGTGCTCGTCTTCAAAGGGAAGGCAGAGGTGGTCGAAGAGCTCTCGCGACCACTCCGCTCGGCCAGCAACACGTACCGCTGGCCACACGTCATTCGGCTCGTCACCTACGTCCGCGTTCCGCGGATGGTGCAGCGGAAGATCTCGCGGCGGGCCCTCTTCGCCCGTGACGGCTGGCGCTGCGTCTACTGCGGCACGGCTGGCAGCCGGCTCACGCTCGACCACGTGATCCCGCGATCGCGCGGCGGCGACTCGAGCTGGGAGAACGTCGTCACCTCGTGTGCGCCGTGCAACCTCCGCAAGGGCGACCGGCTGCCGCACGAGGTGCAGATGGTGCTGCCCGCCTCGCCGCGGCCACCGGCACCGGTGCTGTTCATCCGCCTGGCGACGCCGAAGATCCCGGCCCGCTGGGAGCGGTATCTGGCGCCCTACGCGACGTCCACGTCGCGGCACGCGGTCGCTGCGGCCTAGCCGTTTTCGACCGGTAACTCTGGATACTGCTCCCACTCCGACCAGGAACCGGGGTAGAGCCGCCCGTCGCGCCCGGCCAGGTGCAGGCGGTGCAGCACGACACACGCGGTCACGCCTGAGCCGCAGTAGACCGCGACCTCGCCCTCGGGGAGCACGGCGAGCGGCTCCTCCGGCCAGGGGCTGTTGACGGCGCCCGGGATCCGCCCGGGCACGCGGTCGATCGGGTTCGGCTCGCCGCGCCAGCGGGCCGGCAGGCGTGCGTCGACGACCAGCACCTCTGCGAGCCGCTCAGCGAGCTCCTCGCGCGAGATCGTGTCGTCGCTGCGGACGCGCGGCTCGAAGACCGCCGGCTCCGCCTGCTCCACGCCGGCCGTCAGCGGCCCGCGCCACGAGGCCAGGTCGATCACCGCGCAGCCGTCGTGGCCGAAATGGCGCAGCAGCCACCACAGGCGCTCGGCGCCTCCCATCGTCCCGTACGCGACGACGAAGGTCTCCGCGTCGATCCCGGCTCGGCCCATGGCTACAGCGAACGCGGCCGCAGCCGGCAGCGGGTGCCGCCCTGCGAGACCGGGCGGCGCCGACAGGTCGTTCTCGACGTGGGCGTACACGGCACCGGGGATGTGTCCCTCGAGGTAGTCGCGGTAGCCCGAGTCGGGGTCCTCGAGCGACCAGCGGCAGTCGACAAACCGGTACTGCATGTCTTTCGGAAAAATACGTGTGACAGGAAGCCGGGCGGCGGCGTATAGGGGTCATGAGACGCCTCCTTTTCATCGCGTTTGCCGCCGCGGTCGTCATCGCCGCCGCCGCAATCTCGGGCATCGGGCAGCCGGCTACGGCCAACGGCGACACGATGCCCCCCAGGCTCGTCACCACCACCGGACACGGCGACGTCACGGCCGTGCCGGACGACGTCACGGTCACGGCCGGGGTCCAGACCCAGGCGACCACGGCCGCCGACACACTCGCCCAGAACTCCACGGCGATGCAGAAGGTCGTCGCCGCGCTCCAGCAGGCGGGCGGCGAAAAGCTCCAGACGCAACAGGTGTCGCTCTATCCGCGCACCAACGATGCGGGTGACGTGATCGGCTATGCGGCGCAGGATTCTGTCTCGGCCCACTCCGGGGTTGCCGGCGCCGGCCAGTTGATCGACGCCGCCGTCGGCGCGGGTGCCAACACGGTCGACGGCCCGACCCTGGCGCTCTCGAACCAGGACGCCCTCTACCGCCAGGCACTGCAGAAGGCGCTCGCCGACGCGAAGACGAAGGCCGAGGCCCTTGGCCAGGCCGGCTCTTTCTCGGTCGGCCCTGTCTCGTCGATCACCGAGCAGTCGGCCGAGTCGCCCCCGGTCATGTTCAAGGCGGCCACGGCGGCAGGTGCTGCATCCTCGACGCCGATCGAGCCCGGGACGCAGGACGTGACGGCGGACGTCACGGTGGTTTTTGAAATTCAGTAGAGCGTTCGAGATTCAGTAGTGCGTCGATGCGGGAGGGCCTGGCGAGCGCCAGGCCCTCCCGCGAGCCGAACGGTCAGGCGGCCGCCTCGATCAGAGCCGGCGCGTCGAGCGGAACCGTCTCGATCGTCTGCAGGATCCGCCCGGCGATCTGGTACGGGTCGCCCAGCGAGTTCGGACGGCGGTCTTCGAGGTACCCCCGGTAGCCGTTGTTCACGAAGCTGTGGGGCACGCGGACCGAGGCACCGCGGTTCGCGACTCCGTAGTTGAACTTGTCGATCGCCTGCGTCTCGTGGAGCCCGGTGAGGCGCATGTGGTTGTCGGGGCCGTAGACGGCGATGTGCTCGTCCTTGTAGCCGTCGAACGCTGTCATCAGCGCCTCGAAGTACTCCTCGCCACCGACCTCGCGGAGGTACTCGGTCGAGAAGTTCGTGTGCATCCCCGAGCCGTTCCAGTCGTAGTCGGCGCCGAGCGGCTTCGGATGGAAGTTCACGTCGACGCGATACTTCTCGCAGAGGCGAAGCAGCAGGTACCGGGCGATCCACACCTCGTCGGCGGCCCGCTTTGAGCCCTTGCCGAAGATCTGGAACTCCCACTGGCCCTTGGCGACCTCGGCGTTGATGCCCTCGTGGTTGATGCCGGCGGCGAGGCAGAGGTCGAGGTGCTCGTCGACGATCTCGCGCGCGATGTCGCCGACGTTCTTGTAGCCGACGCCGGTGTAGTACTCGCCCTGCGGCGGCGGGAACCCTTCGCGCGGGAACCCGAGCGGCACGCCGTCGCGATACAGGAAGTACTCCTGCTCGAAGCCGAACCACGTGCCGGGATCGTCCGGGATCGTCGCGCGGGTGTTGCTCGGATGCGGCGTACCGTCCGGCAGCAGCACCTCGCACATCACGAGCATGCCGTTCTTCCGGGCCGGATCGGGGAAGAGCGGCGACCGGCTGGAGCAGGCAGTCCGAATTGCTGCCTTCGGCCTGGCGCGTCGAGCTGCCGTCGAAGCCCCACACGGGAAGCTCCTCGAGCGTCGGCGTGCCGTCGAACTCCACCACCTTCGTCTTGCTGCGGAGATTGGGGACAGGCTCGTAGCCGTCGAGCCAGATGTATTCCAGTTTGACCTTGCTCATTTTGCCTCCGGCGTGGAAAAAAGGGAACAAAAAAAGGGCCCGTGCACTCGTCGAGAGTGCTCAGGCCCCATCGCCTTACGCCGCCCGCGGAGGCGGCAAGCTCTACACCTTATAGCGGCGGTATCGAGGCGGCGTCAAGCCCAAATGCCCTGTCCGGGCCTCGCGCGCGAGAGCGGCGTTCGTAAAACGGCTTGCGAGAACGGGTTTCCTGCCCTATTCTTCGTCGCCTCATGTTGGTGATCGCGAACGCAGAAATGACACCCCGCCGCTAGCTGCGGCGTGAGTGCGTCTTCGTTCCGTTCTTTTTCCAGCGATCCCAAGGAGCATGAGTGCAGGGCCATTTGCAACAAGCTGTCGTCGTTCGCGACCTTCGTAAGGATTTCACCCGCAGCCGCGGTCTCTTCGACCGCCGGCGCAGCCGCCGCGCGGCGCTGAACGGCGTCTCGTTCGAGATCGCACGCGGTGAGTGCGTCGCCATCCTGGGTCAGAACGGCTCGGGCAAGTCGACGCTCGTCCGCGTGCTGTCGACGCTGCTGCTCGCCGACGGCGGCGAGGCACGGGTGTTCGGGCACGACGTGTTCAAGGACACGAAAGCGGTGCAGCACCTCGTCAACCGCGTGTCGGTCGAGGCGAGCTTCTTCAAGAAGATGAGTGCGGCCGAGAACCTCTCCTACGCGGCCCGGTTCTACGGCATGACCCCGGCGCAGACCCGCGGTGAGATCCCGCGGATCCTTGAACGCGTCGGCTTCCCCGCCGATCGCCGGAACGAGGCGATGGAGCACCTCTCGCGCGGGATGCAGCAGAAGGTCGCGCTCGCGCGTGCCCTGCTCACCTCGCCGGTGTTGCTGCTTCTGGACGAGCCGACGACCGGGCTCGACCCGCGTTCCAAGCAGGAGGTGCAGGGGTTCATCCGCGAGATCCGTGAGCAGAACGACTCCACGATCCTGCTGTGCACCCATGACATGCACGAGGCCGAGGAGCTCGCCGACCGCGTCGGGCTGCTCGACCGTGGCGAGTTGCTGTTCCTCGAGCCGGTCGCGCAGGTCAAGGCCCGGTACGGCGTTGCGACCCTCGAGGAGGCGTTCTTCGTCGCCACGGGGCGGGCGTACGACGACGAGCAAACCGACGAGGATCGTGAGCGGGCGGTGTTCGCGTAATGGCGTCCGTCGACACCGGCCTGACGCGGCGCGGGTTGATCCGCCACGAGGCAATCGCCCTCTACGGCGTCGTCGAGCGGAACGTCTACCTCGTCAAGCGGTACATCCTCTGGGATCTCGCGTTCCTGCTCTGGACAGTCGCGAACACCCTGACGATCGTGTTCATCGCGCGTGGCGTGGGCCTGGCGCCGAGTGCGCGCAACGAGCTCGAGACCAAGCTGCTCGTCGGCGGGGTGATCTGGGCGTTCCTCGGGATCATCTTCGAGATCGTCACCGAGACGGTCGCGTGGGAGCGGTGGGAAGGGACGATCGAATACACGTTCATGGCGCCGGTCTCGCGGCCGGTGCACCTGATCGGCATGGGGATGTTCGCCGTGCTGTACGGCTTCGTCCGCGCCGCCGCCGTGTTCCTCGCGGTCGTCCTCTTCATCGGGATCCACGTCCCGCACGCGAACTACGGCGCCGCCGTGGCACTGCTCGCCATCGCGTCGGTGTCGTTCATCGGCGTCGGGATGATGACCGCCGTTCTGCCGCTGATCTCGCCGGAGAAGGGCACGCAGCTCGGGTTCGTCGCCCAGGGCCTGATGCTGGTCGTGTCGGGCGTCTACTACCCGGTGACGGTGCTGCCCGGCTGGATGCAGTGGGTCGCGAAGGTCTCGCCGGCGACCTACGCGCTGCGCGGCAACCGCGCCCAGATCCTGCACGGGGCGGGGTTGGCATGGGCGGACGTGTGGCCCCTGCTCGTGATCGGCGTGCTCTCGATCCCGATCGGCCTCACGGTCTTCCGGGCGGGCGAGCGGTACGCGAAGCGGCACGGAAAGCTGAAGCGCTCGGGCTGAAAAAGGCAACAGCGCGGGTGTAGACTTGGGCCGCATTCGGGGCGACGAGGCCTTGGGCGTGTGGTCTTGCGCCTGGGGTCTTTTTCTGTTTTCGGGAGAGGAGACGACTACTCGTGGCGATGATCGAGAGCAAGGATCGGGCGACATCCGATCCCGAAGCGCGCAAGGACGTGCTCAAGCAGATCGAGAAGCAGGGTGTCGAGTACCTGCTGTTGTGGTTCACGGATCTCGAGGGGCATCTGAAGAGCTTTGCGGTGACGCCGAGCGAGATCGAGGGCGCTCTGAACGACGGGATGGGCTTCGACGGGTCGTCGATCACCGGCTTCAACGCGATCGAGGAGTCCGACATGGTCGCGATTCCCGATCCCACCACGTTCCGGCTGATGCCGACGCGTGACGGCGAGGCGAAGGTCGGCCGGATGATCTGCGACGTCGTGACGCCCGACGGGCAGCCGTACGAGGGCGATCCGCGTCATGTCCTGCGGCTGGCGCTGAAGCGGATGGAGGCGCTCGGCTTCGACACGTTCAACGTCGGTCCGGAGCTCGAGTACTTCCTCTTCGAGTCGAATTCGTCGACGGTCACTCTCGACGAGGGCGGCTACTTCGCGATGACGGCGCTCGACGCGGCCACCGGCCTGCGCAACGAGACGATCCAGGCGCTCGAGAGCATGGGCATCGGGATCGAGTACCACCACCACGAGGTCGCGCCGTCGCAGCACGAGATCGACATGCGCTATTCGGCCGCGCTCGACATGGCGGACAAGACGATCACGTACCGCCTGATCGTCAAGGAGATTGCCGCCAAGAACGGCGTGTACGCGACGTTCATGCCCAAGCCGCTGTTCGGCGAGAACGGGTCGGGCATGCACACGCACATGTCGCTGTTCAAGGACGGCCGCAACCAGTTCTTCGACGGAGACGACGCGTACCACCTGTCCCCGACGGGCAAGCAGTTCATCGCCGGACTGCTGCGGCACGCGCGCGAGCTCTCGGCGGTGTTCGCGCAGTGGGTCAACTCGTACAAGCGGCTCGTGCCGGGCTACGAGGCGCCGGTCTACGTCGCCTGGTCGCAGCGCAACCGCTCGGCTCTCATCCGTATCCCGCTCTACAAGCCGGGGTCGGAGCAGGCTACGCGGGCCGAGATCCGGTGCCCGGATCCGGCGTGCAACCCGTACCTCACGTTCGCGGCGCTGCTGCACGCGGGCCTCGAGGGGATCGAGCAGGGCTACGAGCTGCCCGACCCGATGGAGACGAACCTGTACCACCTGACGGCCGAGGAGCGGCGGGAGCGCGGCATCGTCTCGCTGCCGGAGACGCTCGGCGAGGCGATCGATGAGTTCGCGGGCTCCGAGCTGATGCGGCGCGCGTTCGGCGACCACATCTTCGGGAACTACGTGAAGCTGAAGCGCAAGGAGTGGGATGACTACCGCGTCCAGCTCACGCAGTGGGAGCTCGACCGCTACCTGTCGGTTCTCTAGCAGTTACAGGCAGAGTTTCACGAAGCCAGCTCCGCCCCACCGGAGCTGGCTTCGGAACCTGCTCTAGAGAAAGGTTTTGATCGACTCGCGGTCGACCCGAAGGCCGATCACACGGGTTCCGTCGTCGATCTGCTCGATCGATTCGGCCGGAACGATCCGGCGGCGGCGCGAGAACATGCCCGCGCGGACGGAAAGCGCATCGGGCTCCTCGGGCGATGTGCCGTACATGGGGCACTCGACGCGACCGACCGTGCGGCCGTGCGCATCTGCCACGAGAAATCCCGAAGTGCGTCGGAGATCGAAGGCCAGAGCACTCACTGCAGCGACACTATTCGCCGTTTGCGAGGGAATCCCTCACACCCCGTAAGAAGTTTGTAAGCCTGTCGAAGTCGCCATTCAGCCCCATTTCCCGCTCATGGCGAGCCAGGCGATGCCGAGCATGACCAGGTAAAGGGCGCCGAGCCCGCCGAGCGCGCGTGGGGCCCAGGGGCGCAGTTTTCGTGTCCACGCATAGGCCAATCCGACCGCTGCGAGCAGGACAAGCAGCCCCGCATCCGAGACGCCGAACCCGATGCCGATCCAGGTCGGGTCGTTGTGGCCGCTGAAGCCTTCCTTCGAGTACGTCCACTGGGCAGCGGCGCGCATCACGACCCACGCGGGCAGTGCGGCCACGGCCAGGGAGAGGAACGCGCCACGTGCGAGCACCCGTGCGTCGGGCCGGCGCATGCCGGCGCCCGCCAGGACGAGAGTCGTGCCGAGCGCCCCGACCAGCGTCATCGCCCCGGCGACATGCAGGAACAGAGGGAGGTCCCACGAGCTCGGGCGGACGGAGGCGAGCAGCGCGCCGGTCACTGGCCGGGCTTCCAGATCATCAAGGCCAGGATCGCGTAGACCGCCAGGCCGGCACCCCAGTTCAGGGCGTTCGAGAGCGGATCGCGCAGCAGCGCCCGCAACTCGGAGCTCTCGCCGTCCCCTTCGCTCGCCAGGCGCGCGGCCAGCTTCCGGGCCTGGGCCTGCTTGTCGCCGCCGAGCTTGCCGAGGACATTCGCCACGACCCAGAGCACGAGTGCGCCCCAGACCCAGAACGTGCCGTAGCTGTAGCCGACGTGGTGCACGAGCCACACGCCGAGGACGAGTGTCATGAGCGCGCCGAGCAAAAGCACGGGCAGGGCGACGCGGACGAGGCCGAGGAGCAGGGCGATCTCGCTGGGCCGGTTGGAGCGGCGGGCGAGAACGTGCAGGAGACCCGCGACCAGCGAGCCGCCGAGCAGGAAGAACGCGCCTGTCACGTGCAGCATCAGTAGCCACTGATAGCCACTCACGGCCGCGAGCGTACGCTTCGGCGCGGATGGACGCGCGCGACAGGCACCTGCGGCTGCTCACCGAGACGATCGAGGCAGTCAACTCCACGCTCGACCTCGAGGAGGTGCTGTCGCTGGTCGCGACGAACGTCGCCGACGCGCTGCAGGCCGACGCCTGCTTCGTCTATCTCTACGACGGACGCCTCGACGAGCTCGTCCTGCGGGCGACCCACGGGACGCACATGGACGAGCTGACTCGCCGGCCGCGGATGCGTCCGGGGGAGGGGATCACCGGTACGGCAGCGGCGGCCCGGGCGCCCGTAATGCTGTCGGAGCAGGCGCATCTCGATCCGCGGTTCAAGAACTTCCCGAACCTGCCCGAGGACGAGTACGAGTCGATCCTGGCCGTGCCGATCCTCGCCCGCGGTGTGCGGCTCGAGGGAGCGCTCAACGTGCGCACGCGCGAGCCGCGGGTGTTCGGCGACGACGAGGTCGAGCTCCTGCTCGCAATCGCCGCGCAGGTTGCGCAGTCGATCGAGCACGCGAAGCTCTACTCCGAGGCGCAGCGGCGGGTTCGTGAGCTCGAGGCGCTGGCGCGGATCTCCGAGGCCGTCTCGGAGTCGCTGTATCTCGAGGAGTCGCTCGAGGCGATCGTGAAGACGACGATGGATGCGCTCGATGCCACGGGTGCCGCGCTGGTGCTCGACGACGGCCGCATCGCATGGCCCGAGGGCGTCGCGGGCGCGCATGCCATGCGGCAGCCGCTCACCTGGCGGGGGCGTCAGATCGGCGAGCTGGTGGCCGACCGCGAGACGGCATTCACCGAGATCGACCGTGAGCTGCTCGCGTCGATCGCGACGCACGCGGCGGTGGCGCTCGAGCATGGCCGCGCCGTGCTGCGCGGCGTACTCGCTCAGGAGATCCATCACCGGGTCAAGAACAATCTGCAGACCGTTGCGTCGCTGCTCCGGCTCCAGGCCCGTTCCGCCGATCAGATCGACCCGCGTGAGGCGCTCGAGCACTCGGTGAACCGCATCCTGGCCATCGCCGCGGTGCACGAGCTGCTGACGGAGCAACGCGAGGGCGACGTCGACCTTGCCGACCTGATCGGACGCCTGCGGGCGATGCTCGTCCAGGGAGTCGGAGGGAGCAAGGATGTGGTCGCTGCGCTCGAGCCGGTGTCGCTCTCAGGCGCGCGGGCCACTGCGCTCGCACTTGTCTTTGCCGAGCTGCTGCAGAACGCGCTCGAGCATGGCGGCCAGCGCGTCGAGGTGTCGTTGGCTCGGCGAGACGACCTGATCGTGCTCGGGATCGCCGACGACGGCGCCGGGATGGCCGACGATGCCCCCGTGGGCACCGGACTGTCGATCGTGCGCGCGCTGGTGCGCGACGAGTTGCGTGGGACGCTCGAGGTGACGTCGGCCGGCGGGACCCGCGTCGAGGTCGTGTTTCCGCATTGAGGCGGCCGGAAGACGCGTTCGTGTTCGTGCGGCGGGGCAGTGAGTTTCTCGTCCTGCACCGCTCACCGTCGCAAGGCGGCTACTGGCACGGCGTCGCGGGCGCGCTCGAGGAGGGCGAAACCGCCGCGGCGGGCGCGGCCCGCGAGCTGCTCGAGGAGACGGGTCTCGTCGCCGAGCCGGTCGCGGTCGGCGAGCCGTATGCGTATCCGCTGGCCGATCAGGAGCCCTCGCGCGGAACGCTGTACGCGCCGGGCACGCGCGAGGTAGTCGTCACGTCGTGGGTGGCCGATGCCCCGGCGGGCTGGGAGCCGATACTCGACTGGGAGCACGACGACTACCGCTGGTGCACCGCGGCCGAAGCGTCCGAGCTGTTCCATTGGCCCGAGCCGTCAGCCCAGCTGCGCCTGCTGACGGCCGCCACCCCCTGAGACAAAACGCTGCTTGCCGGAACCCCGGCTCTGACGAAAAAACTCGATGTGATGGCAGGCGGGAGCATCCCTCGTCAAGGCATCCCACCCGACGATCCTGCCCCTGCCAAGCGCCTGCCGAGCGTCCAGCCGAGCGCCTTCGAGCCCAACCAATCCCAACGGCCGCCAGAGAGCCGTGGCGGGCATCCCACCCGCCTCTGCAAGGTCGCAGCCCCTGTCCGGTAGCGCAAGTGCGGTGAACAAATTGGCACGCATTTGTCACTGCCGTGGACCCCGGTGCCTGGCACCGGGGTTCGGCCCTCGCGAACAGTTCGCCTCTCGTCAGCCGCTGACGGAGACCGTGAAGTGGGTCAAGGCCCCGGCGAACACGGGCGCAATCGTGGAACTCTACGGCGATGCGCATTCTGATCGCCGAGGACGAGACCATCATCCGGCTCGACCTGCGCGCCCTGCTCGAGGGCGCGGGGCACGAGATCGTCGCTGAGGCCCGCGACGGCGAAGAGGCCGTGTTGCTGGCCCGCGAGCATGCGCCCGACCTCGCCGTGCTCGACGTCAAGATGCCCCATCTCGACGGCATCGAGGCGGCCCGGCGCATCCTCGAGGAGCGCCCGATCCCGATCGTCATGCTCACCGCCTACGGCCAAGAAGAGCTCGTCGCCCGCGCGGTCGACGCCGGCGTCTTCGGCTACCTCGTCAAGCCGTTCCGCGAACAGGATCTGGTCCCGGCGCTCGCCACCGCGCAGGCCCGCCACGACGAGCTGGCCGCCGCCCGCGCGGAGGCCGAGACGCTGACCGAGGCCCTCGCCGCGCGCAAGGTGATCGAGCGCGCCAAGGGACTGCTGATGGCGAAAGAGAGCCTTTCCGAGCAAGATGCGTTTGCGCGCCTGCGGAAGGCGAGCCAGGCTTCGGGTCGCCCGCTGAAGGTGATCGCGGAGGCTGTGATCGCGACATTTGGAGAGACATGAGCGTTGCACCGACACTCCCGGTTCGGACCCCGCCGAAGGAGCGCACGCGCCGCGGCCGTGGTTCCGGCCTCGGCCACGCCTGGCGCGTGATCGTGCTCAACGACAACCACAACACCTTCGAAGGCGTCGCCTTCGCCCTGGCCCAGACGATCCCGGGCGTCGACTACGACAAGGGAATGGCGCTGGCCACGAAGATCGATCGAAGCGGCCAGGCGGTCGTGTGGTCGGGCCACCGCGAGCTCGCCGAGCTCTACCACGAGCAGCTCACCGGCTACGGCCTGACGATGGCCCCACTCGAGCAATAGACACGCTCGAAGGCATCCGTCGCGTGTTCGAGGCCTTCCGCGGCGGCGATGCCCGCGCGCTCTTCGAGGTGATCGCCGAGGACGCCGTCTGGCGCGTGCCTGGCGGCGCCCCGGTCTCACAGGAGTACCTCGGCCGCGAGCGCATCTTCGACCTCTTCCGTGAGACGCGCCGGCTCACCGACGGCTCGTACCTCAGCGAGCTCCGCTGGGCCGTCGCCGACGACGAGCATGCCGTCGCCGTCTACCGGGCACGCGGCGAGCGGCTCGGTCGGTCGCTCGACATCGACCAGGTGCTGCTGATCGATCACCGGGACGGGATCTGGACGGACATCACGGCCGTCCCGACCGACCCGCCGGCCTTCGAAGCCTTCTGGGCCTAGGAAGCTAGGAAACCGGCGTCTGGGACGACTCGAACAGGCTCTCCCAGCGCTTCAGGAGCGCCTCGAGATCCTCGCGTGCCGCGCGGTGCGCTGACAGCAGCGCCATGTCCGCCCAGTCCTGGGCCAGCTTCTGCTCGAGCTCGGCAACCCGCGCCTCGGCCCGCGCGACCTCGGCCTCGACGAGCTGGAGCGCGGACGGCTTCGGCTTGGCGGGCCGCTTCGGCTTCTCGCGCTTCGGCTTCGGCTCGGCCCGCGGCACGGCCGCCACGGTGACCGGCACTGCCTCCTGGGCCCGCACGTAGTCGGCCCAGCCGCCGGGATACGAGACGATGCGCTGGTCTTCGACCGCGAGCAGCCGTCCGGCGACCGCGTCGAGAACAGCCCGGTCGTGCGAGACGATCAGCACAGTGCCGGGGAACGCGTCGAGCGCCACCTCGAGCGCCTCGCGCGACTCCAGGTCGAGGTGGTTGGTCGGCTCGTCGAGCACCAGGAAGTTCGCACCCGACGCGACGACGATCGCGAGCGCCAGCCGGCGCCGCTCGCCGCCCGAGAGCGACGTGACCCGCTTCTCGTGCTCGTCCCACCCCGTGAAGAGAAACCGTCCGAGGAGCGCTTGCGCCTCGGGCCGCTTCAGCCCCGTGCCGCTCATTGCCGCCTCGAGGACCGACCCGCGCTCGTCGAGCTCGGTCTCGTGCTGCGAGAAGTACGCGGGCAGGACGCCGTGGCCGAGCCTCAGCTTGCCTGCGGCCGGCTCCTTGTTCCCGAGAAGCGTTTCGAGCAGCGTCGTCTTCCCCGACCCGTTCGGCCCGACGAGCGCGACGTGCTCGCCGCGCTCGATCGCGAACGTCGCGCCCGTGAGCAGCTCCTTGTCGCCCGCCCGCTGTGCGAGGCCCTCGACGACGAGCACGTCGCGTCCCGACCGCGGCGGCTTGAGGAACTCGAACCCGAGCGCCCGCTTCCGCGCGTCGCGAGCCTCGACGCGCACGGCCTTGATGCGCTCGATCTGCTTCAGCTTCGACTGCGCCTGACGGGCCTTTGACGCCTTGTAGCGAAAGCGCTCGACGAACCGCTCGAGGCGCTCGATCTCCTCGGACTGCCTGGCTGCCGTCGTCGCCAGATGCTGTGCCCGGGCCGCCCGTTCAATCCGCCAGTTGTGCCAGGCGCCGGGAAAGAACACCGACTTCCCGCCCTCCAGCTCGAGCACCGCGGTCGTCACCGCTTCCAGGAACCACCGGTCATGGGCGACGAGGATCACGGCCGCGTCCAGCGTTCGCAGCATGCCCTCGAGCCACTCCAGCGACTCGATGTCGAGATGGTTCGTCGGCTCGTCGAGCAGCAGCAGGTCGGGTTGGGAGGCGAGCGCGCGCGCGAGCGACGCGCGGGTCAGCTCTCCGCCGGAGAAGGTCGACAGCGGCCGGTCGAGGTCGTCGTCGGTGAAGCCCAGGCCGCGCACGACCGACGCCGCACGGTCGCGCCAGTCGTAGCCGCCGGCGTGCTCGAGCCGGTGCTGGGCCTCGGAGTAGCGGCGGAGCGTCGCCTCGCCGTGGTCGCCGCTCGCCATGGCCTGCTCGAGCGTCCGCAGCTCGCTCTCGACCGCGGCCAGGTCGGCCGTTCCGGCGAGGACGTACTCGCGCAGCGGCTTCTTGCTCGCCGCCGGCGGCCGCTGATCGTGCAGCGCGACCCGCGCGCCCTTCTCCCAGGCGAGCTCGCCTCCGTCGAGGCTCGTCTCGCGCGCGAGCGCCCGCAGGAGCGTCGTCTTGCCCGCGCCGTTCTGCCCGGCGAGAGCCAGCCGATCGGCCCGCTCGACTTTGAACGAGACATCCTCGAACAGGACCGAGCCGGAAAACTCCTTGCGGAGCGAGGAGGCGATCAGGACTGCCATCACCCCAAGGTATGTGAAGAGGGTGTTTCAGAGGGGTAACCGATGGCAGAGGGCCACCGAAGAGGGGTCGGACGCGTTATCGTCGTGGCAAGCGGACGGCTAGGAGGCCTGGTGGCGAACACGGAGATCGAACAGCTCTCGATCGACACGATCCGCACCCTCTCGATGGATGCGGTGCAGAAGGCGAACGCCGGGCATCCCGGCACGGCGATGGCGCTCGCGCCGCTCGCCTACCTCCTCTACACGGAGGTACTACGGCACAACCCGGAGAACCCGCACTGGCCCGATCGCGACCGGTTCGTGCTCAGTGCCGGCCACGCGTGCATCCTGCAGTACTCGGCGTTGCATCTGGCCGGTTACGACCTCTCGATCGAAGATCTGCAGAGCTTCCGGCAGTGGGGCTCGAGGACGCCCGGTCATCCCGAGTTCGGGCACACGTCCGGCATCGAGACGACCACGGGGCCGCTCGGCCAGGGCTTCGCGAACGGCGTCGGGCTCGGGATCGCCGAGCGGTTCCTCGCCGGCACGTTCAACCGCCCGCTGCACGAGATCGTCGACCATCGCGTGTACGTCATCTGCTCGGACGGCGACCTGATGGAGGGGCTGTCGTACGAGGCCGCCTCGATTGCGGGCCAGCTCGGCCTCGGCAAGCTCGTCTACTTCTACGACGACAACCACATCACGATCGACGGCACCACGTCGCTCTCGTTCTCGCGCGAGGACAAGGGCGCCCGTTTCGAGGCGCAGGGCTGGCACGTCCAGCACATCGACGACGCCAACGACCTCGATGCGTTCCGCGACGCGATCGCCGCGGCACATGACGTCACCGACCGGCCGTCGATCGTCGTCGTCCGCTCGCACATCGCGTACGGCGCGCCGCACGCGGTCGACACGTCGAAGGCCCACGGCGCGCCCCTCGGCGAGCCCGAAGTGCGTGCGACGAAGGAGGCGCTGGGCTGGGATCCCGATGCGCACTTCGTCGTGCCGCCCGAGGTCTACAAGCACATGAACGGCGCCGCGCGGGGCCGGCAGTACGAGAGCGAATGGCAGGCGAAGTTCGAGACCTGGGCGCAGGCCTTTCCCGAGGCGCGTGCGGTCTGGGATGACGCGTGGGCGGGGCGGGTCGGCTCGTGGACGCTGCCCGAGTTCCCCGCCGGCGAGGAGCTCGCGACGCGCGCGGCCGGCAAGCAGGTGATGCAGGCGTTCATGACGGCCGTGCCGACGATGGTGGGAGGGGCAGCCGATCTCGTCGAGTCGACGTACACCGAGTTCGAGGGCGCCGGCGTGTTCGGCCCGCAATGGACCGGGCGGAACATCGCCTTCGGCATCCGCGAGCACGCGATGGGCTCGATCGTGAACGGGCTCGCGGTGCACGGGGGAATCGTCTCGCCGTACGGCTCCACGTTCCTCATGTTCAGCGACTACATGCGGCCGGCGGTGCGCCTTTCCGCGCTGAGCCGGCTCCCGGTCGTCTGGGCCTGGACGCACGACTCGGTCGGCCTCGGTGAGGACGGCCCGACGCATCAGCCGGTGGAGACGTACGCCGCGCTTCGTGCGATCCCGCACCTCTGGTTCATCCGTCCCGGCGACGCGAACGAGACGGCTCACGCCTGGAAGCTCGCACTCGACCGCACCGATGGCCCCGTCGCCCTGGCGCTGTCGCGGCAGAAGGTGCCGACCCTCGACCGCACGGAGCTCGCGCCCGCCTCGGGCGTCGAGCGTGGCGGCTACACGCTCTGGGAGTCGTCGGCCCAGCCGGAGCTGATCCTGATCGGAACCGGCAGCGAGCTGTCGCTGGCGCTCGACGCGGGTCGCAAGCTCGCCGAGGCGGGTACTGCCGTCCGGGTCGTCTCGCTGCCGTGCTGGGAGCTATTCGACGAGCAGCCGGCCGAGTATCGCCACGAAGTGCTGCCGCCCGGCGTGACCGCGCGGCTGTCGGTGGAGGCGGGTGTCTCGCTCGGTTGGGCGCGCTACGCCGCGGACTCGGTGTCGATCGAGCACTTCGGCGCATCGGCGCCCGGGCCGAAGGTGCTCGCGGAGTTCGGGTTCACCGTGGACAACGTCGTCGCGCGTGCCTCGGCGCTTCTCGGAGGGTCGTGATGCGCCAGGCCGAGGCGATCAAGACGTTCTTCTCGGTTGTCGCGCCCGGCTTCACCCTCGACGGGGAGCTGCCCGCGGTCGAGGTCGAGGGGATCGAAGAGCGTCACGACGGGCACGCCATCGCGCGCGTCCGCGCCGACGGGCACGTCCTCGGCATCCGCTTCACGTTCGATGAGGGAATGATCGCCCGCGTGGAGGTGCTGTGAGGATCGCGTCGTGAAAGTCGCCGTCGCGTTCGACCATCGCGGCGTCCACCTTCGAGAGGCCGTGCTCGAGGCGCTGGCCGGTAACGAAATCCTGGATTTCGGGACTGATACCGATGCGGTGCGGATCGACTACCCCGACAAGGCGCTCGAGCTGGGCCGCGCGATTCAGGACGGTCGCGCCGAGCGCGGCGTGCTGGTGTGCGGCTCCGGTGTCGGCGCTTCCGTCGCGGCTTGCAAGATGACCGGGATCCGCGCGTCGGTCTGCCACGACTCGTACAGCGCGCACCAGGGCGTCGAGCACGACGACATGAACGTGCTGTGCCTCGGGTCGGAGATCGTTGGGCCGTCCCTCGCGGCCGAGCTCGTAACCGGATTTCTCAATGCGACCTTCAACGGAGGCGACCGTTACGTCGCCCGCCTGGTCAAGGTCGCGGCAATGGAAAGGGAGATGAAAGATGGCTGAGAGTCGCCTGCATTCGCTCGCGGCGCGCGGGCAGTCGGTCTGGTTCGACACGCTCTCGCGAGAGCTCGTTCGCACCGGAGAGTTGAAGCGCATGATGGAGGCCGACGCCGTCACCGGAGTCACCTCGAACCCCACGATCTTCCAGAAGGCGCTCTCGCAGGGCGACGCGTATGACGAAGGCTTCCGCGCCGCGCTCGCCGAGGGTCTCGACCCGGTGGCGATCTTCTTCAAGCTGGCGCTCGAGGATATCCGCGAGGCCTGTGACGTGCTGCGGCCGGCCTGGGAGGCTTCAGGCGGCGCCGACGGCTACATCTCGATGGAGGTCGACCCTCGTCTGGCCTACGACACCGTCGGCACGTTCGAGCAGGCCATGTGGATCCACAACGAGGTCGACCGCCCGAATCTGATGGTCAAGATCCCGGCGACGCAGCTTGGCCTGTCGGCGATCGAGGACAGCATCGCGCGCGGCAAGTCGATCAACATCACGCTGATCTTCTCGCTGGAGCGCTACCGGGCTGTCGTCGAGGCCTATCTCCGCGGTCTCGAGCGGCTCGTGGCGTCCGGAGGCGATCCTTCGAAGGTCGCGTCGGTTGCGTCGTTCTTCGTCTCTCGCGTCGACACCGAGGCTGACAAGCGCCTGGAGCAGCTGGGCGCGTCGGGGCTCGAGGGCAAGCTGGCGATCGCGAACGCGAAGCTGGCGTACGAGCATTACGAGGAGGCGTTCGCCGGGCCGCGGTGGGAGTACCTCGCCGGCAAGGGCGCGCGCGACCAGCGGTGCCTGTGGGCGTCGACGTCGACGAAGAATCCGGCGTACCGCGACGTGCTCTACGTCGAGGAGCTGATCGGCCCCGAGACGGTGAACACGATGCCGCTCGAGACGATCGAGGCGTTCCAGGATCACGGCGAGGTGCGCGGCGACACGGTCAAGGAAGGTCTCGACGAGGCTCGGCAGCTGCTCGCCGACCTGGCTGTCGCGGGCGTCGACTACGACGACGTCACGGCAACCGTCGAGTCGGAGGGCGTCGAGAAGTTCGTCGCGTCCTTCGCCGAGATTCTCGACGGCATCGCCGCCAAGCGCACCAGCCTCGCGGCATGACCACGCCCACTTCGGCTGAGATCGTCGAGCGCATCTGGGCGCGGGACGCAAGCCTGTGGACGGGAGCCGACGAGGCCGATTGGCTCGGCTGGCTCGACGAGCCGCAGCGGCTGCGGGACGAGGTGAACCTGCTGCTCGAGTTCGCCGAGTCGGCGGTCTCGCGGGTCGACCACTTCGTGCTGCTGGGGATGGGCGGCTCGTCGCTCGCCCCGGAGGTGCTGCGGCAGACCTTCGGCAACGAGGCGCTGCACGTCCTCGACACGACCCATCCTCAGGCGATCCGCGACCTGCAGAGCAAGATCGATCTGCAGCGCACGCTCTTCATCTCGGCGTCGAAGTCGGGCTCGACGCTCGAGACGCGCTCGCATACCGACTACTTCTGGGAGCAGACCAGCCACAACGGCGACTTGTTCGCCGCTGTGACCGATCCGGGCTCGTCGCTCGGAGACCTCGCCCGCGAGCGCGGCTTCTCGGGCGTTTTCGCAGGCGAGCCGACGATCGGGGGCCGCTACTCGGCGTTGTCGCCGTTCGGGATGGTTCCCGCGGCGCTGATGGGGGTCGACATCGCCCGGCTGCTCGACCGCGCGCTCGAGATGGTCGAGGCGTGCCGGTTCGCCGACGGCAATCCCGGCCTCGAGCTCGGACTGTCGCTCGGCGCGGGCTGGCGCGACGGGCGCGACAAGATCCTGATCAACCCGAGTCCCGGCAGCTTCGGCCTCTGGGCCGAGCAGCTGATCGCCGAGTCGACGGGCAAGCACGGCAAGGGTCTCGTGCCGTGCCCCGGCGAGACGGCACCGGGCCCCGACCGGCAGGCGCAGGAGGTGCGCGTGCCCGACCCGTACGAGGTCGGACAGGAGTTCTTCCGCTGGGAGTTCGCGACGGCTGTCGCCGGATCGATCCTCGGCATCAACCCGTTCGACCAGCCCGACGTGCAATCGGCCAAGGACCGCACGAACGCCGTGCTGGCGTCCGGGTCGGAGCCGGACGTGGCTCCCTCCGGGTCCGCCGAGGAGCTGTTCGCCGACGCGCAGGAGGGCGACTACGTCTGCATCCAGGCGTTCGTCAATCCGACGGCCGAGGCCGGGCAGAAGGTGCTCGAGCTCGCCGCGCGGGCGCGGGAGGCGACGGGTTGCGTCGTCACGCACGGCTTCGGCCCGCGCTACCTGCACTCGACGGGCCAGCTCCACAAAGGCGGGCCGCCGACAGGGCTCTACCTGCAGGTGGTCGACGAGACGGGGGACGAGCTCGCCATTCCCGGCAAGCCGTTCGGGTTCGGGAAGCTGATTCGCGCGCAGGCGGCGGGCGATTTCGAGTCGCTCAAGGAGCGTGGCCGCAGAGTCGCGCGCATCCAACTGGAGGAGATCTAGAGATGCAGCTGGGGATGATCGGCCTGGGCCGGATGGGCAACGGCATGACGAAGCGGCTCGAGGAAAAGGGCCACGAAGTGAAGACGTACGACCCGAAGGTTCCGTCGACGGCGAAGACGCTGGGCGCGCTGAAGCGGCAGCTCGACGCGCCGCGGCACGTGTGGATGATGATCCCGGCCGGCGAGATCACCGAGAAGACGTTCCAGCAGCTCGTGAAGATCCTCGAGCCGGGCGACACCATCATCGACGGCGGCAACTCGAACTTCCGCGACTCGCAGCGCCGGTACAAGGAGGCGCGGAAGGCGAAGATCTCGTTCATCGATGTCGGCGTCTCGGGCGGCATCTGGGGCCTCGAGGTCGGCTTCTGCCTGATGGCCGGCGGCGACAAGGCAACGGCCAAGCGGCTCGAGCCGATCTTCCACGCGCTCGCGCCCGAGGACGGCTACGCGCACGTCGGGCCGTCCGGTGCGGGCCACTTCACGAAGATGGTGCACAACGGGATCGAGTACGGGCTGATGCAGGCGTACGCCGAGGGCTTCGAGGTGATGAAGTCGTCGGAGTTCGGTCTCGACCTGCACGAGATCGCCGGGATCTGGCGGTACGGCTCGGTCGTGCGCTCCTGGCTGCTCGAGCTCCTGTACGACGCGTTCGAGAAGGAAGGCTCCGAGCTCGAGAAGATCCGCGGCTACGTCGAGGACTCGGGCGAGGGACGGTGGACGATCGCCGAGGCGATCGCCGAGGACGTGCCCGTGCCGGTGATCACGGCGGCGCTCTACGCGCGCTTCGCGTCGCGTCAGGACGAGTCGTTCGCGGCCAAGGTGAACGCGGCGCTGCGGAACGAGTTCGGGGGTCACGCGGTCAAGGCCGCGAAGGGCAAGCCCGCGTGAGCGGCGGGCACCCCGAAGAGGCCAACCCGCTTCTGCAGGGGCTCGGCCTGCGGCGCACGCCCGACCCGTGCGTGCTGGTGATCTTCGGCGCCTCGGGCGATCTGACCGCGAAGAAGCTGATGCCGGCGCTGTACGCGCTGGCGTACCGGCGGCTGCTCCCGAAGAGCTTCGCGATCGTCGGCGCCGCACGGAGCGAGGGCTCCGACGATCAGTTCCGCGAGCAGATGAAGCAGGCCGTCCAGGCCCATGCCCGCGACCCGTTCGACGACGAGATCTGGTCGGAGCTGGCCGCCGGGATCCACTATACGACGCTCGACTTCGCGGACGAGAAGCGTGAAGACGACCTGCACGACACGCTGATCAAGATCGACGCCGAGCGTGGGACGCTCGGAAACCGCGTCTTCTACTTCGCGGTGCCCCCGAGTGCGATCGCGACGCTGCTGAACGAGATCGCCGAGCGGCGGTCGGGACATGGCTGGATCCGGCTGATCATCGAGAAGCCGTTCGGGCGCGATCTCGCGTCGGCCCGTGAGTTGAACGCCGTCATCCAGAAGACGTTCTCCGAGAACGAGGTCTTCCGGATCGACCACTACCTCGGCAAGGAGACGGTCCAGAACATGCTGGCGCTGCGCTTTGCGAACGGCATCTTCGAGCCGATCTGGAACCGGCAGTTCATCGACCACGTGCAGATCACGGTCGCCGAGTCGATCGGGATCGAGAGCCGGGCGGGGTACTACGAGCAGGCCGGTGCGATCCGCGACATCTTCCAGAACCACCTGCTGCAGCTGATCGCGATCACGGCGATGGAGCCGCCGATCGACTTCACCGCCGAGTCGGTGCGCAACGAGAAGGTGAAGGTGCTGAAGGCGCTCCATACTCCGGGGCCGAAGCACGTCATCCGGGGCCAGTACGGGCGCGGCTTCGTCGAAGGGGTGGAGGTGAAGGGCTATCGCGAGGAGGATGGTGTCGCCCCGGGCTCGCTGACCGACACGTTCGTCGCCGCGAAGCTGTTCGTCGACAACTGGCGCTGGGCCGACACGCCGTTCTACGTCCGCATGGGGAAGCGCCTTGCGCGACGTGAGACGACGATCGCCATTCAGTTCAAGCGTGCGCCGCATCCGCCGTTCGAGGACGTCTCGGCCGAGGGGCTGCGCCCGAACGTGCTGCTGATCCACGTGCAGCCGAACGAGGGTATCTCGCTCGCGATCGGCGCGAAGGTGCCCGGACAGGGCATGACGATCCGCACCGTGCACATGGACTTCCTCTACGGCGGGGCGTTCCGGGAGGGCCTGCCCGACGCGTACGAGCGGCTGATCCTCGACGCGATGCTGGGTGATGCGACGCTCTTCACGCGTGCGGACGAGACCGAGGAGCAGTGGGCGCTCGTCGACGCGATCATCGCGTTCTGGCAGCGCGACCGCCCGTCGTTCCCGAACTACGCCGCAGGCACGTGGGGGCCGCTGTCGGCCGACGAGCTCCTGCACCGCGACGGCCGCTCGTGGCGGAGGCACTGATGGCGACGCCGATCATCGAGGACGACTGGACGGGCGCGGACGTCTCGATCGCCGAGATCGAGCGCGAGCTCGCGCGCCTGCGTTACGCGAGTGCGGCGGAGAGCGCGCAGCCGAACCTTCGGACGTCGGTGATGACGCACATCGCGTGGGTGCCGCCGCTGTGGCTCGGCGCCGCCGAGGAGACGCTCTCCGGGATGGCCGAGCGGCATCCGTCGCGCACGCTGCTGCTCGTGCCGCGGCCCGCCGAGCCTGACGGGATCGACGCCGAGCTGTCGATCAGGTGCTTCCCCGTCGGCGACCGGGCCGTGTGCGGCGAGGTGATCGAGCTGGCGCTGCGCGGTGCCCGAGCGCAGGCGCCCGCGTCGATCGTGCTGCCGCTGCTGGTCTCCGACCTGCCGGTGTTCTGCCGCTGGCGTGGCCAGCCCGAGTTCGGCGAGACCCAGTTCGAGCAGCTCGTCGACATCGTCGACCGGCTCATCGTCGACTCGGCCGAATGGGACGAGCCGGCCTGCGCGGCGCTCGTTCCGCTGTTCGAGCGGACGGCCGTCTCCGACATCGCGTGGGCGCGGACAGCGGTCTGGCGGGCCGAGCTGGCCGGCTTCTGGCCGTCGATCCGCGAGCAGGAGATCTATGTGCGCGGCCCGCGGGCCGAGGCGACACTGCTGCGCGCGTGGCTCGGTGCGCGACTCGGGCGGGCGATGCGTCCGGTCGAGCCGGCCGACGAGCTGGGCGTGCGCCTGGGCGGCGAGCAGCTCGTCCCGCCCCGTGGCAGCAAGACCACGTCGAGCGACCTGTTGAGCGCCGAGCTGGACAAGTACGGCCGCGATCCGATCTACGAAGAAGCCGTCGCGGCCGCCGCCGCCAACTCCTAGCGACCCGAGAGCAGCGCCATGGCCTCACCGTGGAGGAGGCCGTTGCTGGCGAGCACTGTGCCGTCGGGGCGCAGCGGCTCGCCGTCGAAGGTGGACATCCGCCCGCCCGCCTCCTCGACCACGAGCGAGATCGCCGAGTAGTCCCAGATCTTCAGGCCGTTCTCGACGGCCAGCTCGATCGCGCCCTCGGCGACCAGGCAGTGTTGCCAGAAATCGGCCCAGCCGCGCGCCGCCCACGCCCGTTGTGCGAGCTCCGTCCACCCCGCCGGCAGGCTGCGGGCCGAGGTACACGACACCGTCGCGTTCGCGAGGTTGTCGATCCGGGACACCGCAAGGCGCGTCCCGCCACCGAATGCACCCGCACTGAAAGCCCCGCCCCCGCGGGTCGCCCACCAGCGCCGCTCGAGCGCGGGAGCCGACACGACCGCCACATCGATCGAGCCTTCGACCTCCAGCGCCAGCAGGGTCGCCCAGACGGGCACGCCGCGCACGTAGGACTTCGTGCCGTCGATCGGGTCGACGATCCAGCGCACGTCGCCGGCAACGTCGTCGAACTCCTCGCCGAGCACGCCTTCGAGCCGTCCCGACTCGCGCACCAGCTTCCGCACCGTCTCCTCTGCGGCCTGATCGGCTTCCGAGACCGGCGTCAGATCGGGCTTGGTCTCGACCTGCAGGTCGAGCGCCCGGAACCGGCCCAGGGTGACTGCGTCGGCCGCGTCCGCCAGCTCGTGCGCGAAACGGAGGTCTGCTGCGAGGTCGCGGCTCATAACGCCGCCGCACACTACTTCACGCGGTGCTTATTTCACGACGCGGAAGCGGTCGCCCGTGATGCGAATCGCGACCGGTGTCGACCACGCCAGCTTCTGCGCCGGGCCGATGAGGTCGGGATTCACGCCCCGAACGCGGTAGTACCAGGTACCGACGTTCTGCTTGCTCAGCTTCAGGACGACCGAGTTGACGACGGATGTCTGTGAGCGAACGGCTTTCCATGGATAGAGGTGGTGGGAGATCTCGATCTCGTAGCTTGCCGCGGCGAGCGCGGGCTGCCAGCTGACCAACGGGAGCTCGAGAAATCCAGGGGAACGCCCTGCCGCCGAGACGACCCGCATGCCCGCGACGACTCCTGATGCGTAGGGCGTGCTCGCGGCGGCGGTGATCGGAGTGCTCTGAACCCCGAACGGCCAGACCTGCCCGGCTGCGCAGGCGTCCTGAGGTAGCTCGAGATCGTGGAACTCGAGCGGAGTCGCATCCGTGACCGGGGTGTTGAACGTGGTAACTGGGAGGATGCCGACCGGCACCACCGTCCACCAGTAGCGGCCTTGCGGCCAGCCGTTGTCTGGCAGTGATACGAGTCGCGCCGAACTCGGAGCGCCCGCACCCCCGACCCCTGACGAGCCGGCTGGACCCGACGCGCCGACCGGTCCGGCTGCACCGCTCGCGCCGGCCGGAGATCCGCTCGCGCCGCCGTCGGCGGTCTGTTCCTCGGATGCTGCGGGCGTCGTTCCGTCTCGCATGAAGATGCCGCTCTGGGAGCCGAAGCCGAGGAACTTGCCGTTGTTGGCGTCCTGCAGATCCTGGAGCGATGTCGGTAGCGCGAGTGGATCGCTGTCACGGGGGGCCCAGGCCGGGCCGCCAACGAGCGAACCGGTCATGGCCACGTTCACGCATTGCTTGTCGGTGAAGACGTAGACACGCCAGAGCTGTGACCCGGAGCCGGAGCCGTCAGCGCCCTCGGTGCCGGTCCAGGCGAAGCCCGGCGTGAGCTGGTGCGCTCTCGGCGTTCCCGGCGTCGAGTCGACGTTCGAGGCCGCCGCTACGGCCCTCAGCGGGGTTGCGGCGAGGGCGGTCGGGTTGGTCGTCGTGAAAACGGGCGAGTAGGGCCCGTAGCTCGTGACCGAGATTCCGTTCGGCAGGCTGCCAGAGGTAACGAGGCGGATTGCCCGCACACGCCACTTGATATCAGCGGCGTCTGCTGGGTGAAACGTCCAGTACTCCCGTTCGTCCGCGACGTTCGTGAGGGTCGTGAACTGGGAGTTGTAGTTGTCAGGCACGTTGAGGTACCAGACCTGGTAGCCCGTTGCGCCATCCACGGGGGTCCAGCGGATCAGACCCTCTGGAGCCGTCTCCTGCTGCGGAACCTGCTCCCAGCCGGTGTTGAACCCGAAGGCCGGGCTCCAGGCCGATGTTTGCCCCTTGGAGATGTCGCGAACACGCGCCCAGAGCGCGTATGGCTTACCGGTCATCCACGGAACCTGGAGCTGGACGGATGCGACCGGGACAGTGAGTGACGCATCGTCGTACAGGCTGGTCGACGAGACGAACGCCTCGCTCGTCGCGATCTGCAGTTCGTAGTGCTCGGCGCCCCGGACAGCTGACCAGGCGAACGCCGGCATCTGCGAGTAAGTGTGATCGGCCTTCACCGGCTCGTTGGCGCGAAAGACGAAGGCGCGGAGGCTCGTCGGCGCTTGAGGAGCTTTGACATTGACCGCCGAGGACGCAGCCCCGGTAGCGGTGCAGATCAGCGCCGCCGCAAACGCGGCCAGACCGAGCTTCATGCCTGCTTTCTCGGCAGGCCTCCTTTAGGGCTTAAGCGCTCCTTCGAGGGTTAAGCCCGCGGCCAGAACGAGCCCGTCGGCACCCTTGCGGCCGACGATCTGGGCCGACGCGGGCAGGCCGTCCTCGGCTGCTCCGCACGGCAAAGCCAGCGCCGGCCAGCCGAGTGCGTTGAACGGGAACGTGAAGATGGTGAAGCTGCCGCGAACCTCGGGCTCGTCGACGTCGGCAGGCGGAGCGACGAACGCGAGGGTGGGGGTGAGCAGCAGGTCGCAGCCTTCGAGCGCGGCCGCTGCACGTTCCGCATGCTCTCGCCGCGCCTGCTGGGCAGCTGTGTACTCGCCGTCGGAGATCGCCAGGCACCGCTCGACCTTGCCGGCGATGTTCTCGCCGTAGAGGTCGCTGTGTGTGGCGTAGAGCTCACGGTGGACATCGCCGACCTCGCGCATGAAGGCAGGGACAATCGCCTCGGCGGTCGGGAAGTCGACGTCGACGCGATTGGGGAACAGCTGCGCGACGGCTTCGAGCCGCGCCCGGACGAGCGGTTCGCACCGGTCGAGCCAGGCCACGCCGATCGTGACGTCCCCAAGCGACGCAAGTGGCTCGGTCGCGAATCCGGGGACCAGCTCCCGCAGCAGGCCGGCGCAGCCCGCGACGTCCCGCGCCATCGGCCCTGCATGGTCGAAGCTCGGGGCCAGTGGGAAGACGCCTTCGGTCGGGACGAGCCCGTAGGACGGCTTGAACCCGGCGATCCCGCAGCACGCGGCCGGGATCCGGATCGAGCCCCCGGTGTCGGTGCCGAGCGCGCCTTCGACCTCCCCCGTGACGAGCGCCGCTGCCGACCCGCCGCTCGACCCGCCGGAGGTGCGTCCAGGCGCGGCGGGATTGGGCACCGTCCCGTAGTGGAGATTCTGGGAGGTGACGCCGTACGCGAACTCGTGCAGGTTGGTCTTGCCCACGTTCGTCCAGCCGGCTGTCTCGAGCAGGCGTACCGCGGCCGCTGTGACGGGTGGGACGTGGTCTGCGAATACCGCCGAGCCGTACGTCGTGCGGATGCCCGCGGTGTCGAACAGGTCCTTCACGGCGAGCCGCCGCGCACCCTCTGGCGCGGGCAGTTCGGTGATCCAGATCCCGTCTACGACAGCCAGAGGTAGATGTATGCGACGGCGACCGTGCCGCCGAACAGCAGGATGAAAAGGCCGAGCAGCGCCCAGCCCCAGCGGATGTTCTTGCGCCGGAGCTCGAGCTCGCGCTGGGCCTCGTCGATCGGCGCGAAAGCCTCGCCGGGGGTCTCGGTCGTCATCTAGATCACCGTATCCAGCGCCATGGCGACGAACAGGAGCGCGAGGTACAGCAGCGAGTAGTGGAACAGGTGCACCGCGGCCTTGCGCTCGAGTGTGCGCCGCAGCTCGAGCGCGTACCAGGCGAACACCGCGCCGAGCAGCGCCGCGGCGATGCCGTAGACGAGCCCGAAGACGCCGAAGGCGACGGGGGCGAGCGTGACGGCGATCAGGACGAACGTGTACTGGACGATCTGGCGCGCCGTCGCCTTGTCGCCCTTCACGACGGGGAGCATGGGGACGTTCGCGTTGGCGTAGTGCTCCTTGATCATCAGCGCGAGCGCCCAGAAGTGCGGCGGCGTCCACACGAAGACGACCGCGAACATCACGAGCGCGGCCCAGCCGAGGTGGCCACTCGCTCCGCCTGCGTAGCCGACGAGCGGCGGCACGGCGCCGGCCGCCCCGCCGATGACGATGTTCTGCACCGTCGACCGCTTCAGCCAGCGGGTGTACACCAGCACGTAGAAGAGGTTGCCGCCGAGGGCGAGCAGCGCTGTCGGCAGGTTCACGAGCGAGTCGAGCAGCACGAACGAGAAGGCCGACAGCGCGAGGCCGAATTCGAGCGCGCGGGCTTCGGGAATGCGCCCCGACGCGACCGGGCGGGCTTCGGTGCGCGACCCCATCAGCTTGTCGATGTCGCGGTCGAGGTAGTGGTTCAGCGACGAGGCGCCGCCGCAGGCGAGTGCGAGGCCGACCATCGTGAGCAGCGCAGGCCACGCGCTCGGCGCCCCGTCTGCTCCGACGAAGAGTCCGGCGCCGCCGGTCAGCAGCAGCAGCGACATGATCCGCGGCTTGGTGAGGGTGATGTAGTCGCGCGCGCTGCCCGTGGCAGGCTCGACGCCCCGGAACGTGCGGGCCGCGGCCAGCACGGTGACGGCGAGCGCGCCCGAGGCGGCAGCGAGGTGGACGCCGTCTCCGGTCAGGAGCGCGGCGAGTCCGAACAGCGCGAGCGCGGTGAGGGTGACCGGCAGCTCGCGACGAGCCGTGACCCACGCGATCGCGGCCAGGGCGGCCAGCGGCGGCAGCGCGACTGCCGCGAGCACCCGGTGAGCCGTGCCCCAGCCCGCGGCGCCCGAGACGACCGCGAGGCCCGTTCCGGCGACCGCCGCAAGTGCCGTGAGGCGCGCCCAGAGGCCCATCAGCCGGCGCCCCGCGAGTCGGCGATGCGGCGGCGCAGGTCACGCAGCGGCCGTGCGCTCGTGACGTACGGCAGGCGGTCGAAGTTCCAGGGCGGGGGCGGCGACGTCGTGTACCACTCGAGCGTGTCCGCGACCCACGGGTCGTTGTCGGCGCGGCGGCCGGACCGGAACGTCTGCACGACGTTCACGACGAACACGAGCATGCCCGCGGTCATCACGGCCGACCCGATCGACGAGATCATGTTGTAGATCTCCCAGAGGCCGTGCGCCTGGTACGTGTAGACGCGGCGCGGCATGCCCAGCAGCCCGAGCATGTGCTGCGGGAAGAACGTCAGGTTGAAGCCGATGAAGACCGTCCAGAAATGGAGCTTCCCGAGGCGCTCGTCGAGCATGCGGCCGAACATCTTCGGCCACCAGTAGTAGAGGCCGCCGAACACGGCGAAGATCGAGCCGCCGAAGAGCACATAGTGCAGGTGTGCGACGACGAAGTAGGTATCGGTGAGCTGCCAGTCGATCGGGAACGCCGCCAGGAAGATGCCGGACAGGCCGCCGATCGTGAAGACGCCGATGAAGCCGAGGCACCAGAGCATCGGCGTGTCGAACGAGATGTTGCCGCGCCAGAGCGTCGCGAGCCAGTTGAAGATCTTCACGCCGGTCGGGATGGCGATGATCATCGAGCTGAGCATGAAGAAGATGTCGAGCCCGATCGGGAGGCCGACCGTGAACATGTGGTGCGCCCAGACGAGCAGCGAGTAGAACGCGATGCCGACCGTCGAGACGGCGACGGCCTTGTAGCCGAAGATCGGCTTCCGCGAGAAGACCGGGAGGATCTCGGAGACGATCCCCATTGCGGGCAGGATCATCACGTACACCTCGGGGTGCCCGAAGAACCAGAAGACGTGCTGGTAGAGCAACGGGCTGCCCCCGTGGGCTGGATCGAAGAAGTGCGTCCCCGCCTGCCGGTCGAGCAGCATCAGCGTGAGGCCCGCCGACAGGGTCGGGAGGATGATCACGAGCAGCCAGGCGTAGGTGTCCATCGCCCAGACGAAGAGCGGGATGCGCATCCAGGACATGCCCGGCGCGCGCATGTTGTGAATCGTCACGACGAGGTTGATCGCCCCGACGAGCGAGCCGATCGAAAGGATGTGCAGCGACAGGATCCAGAGGTCCTCCCCGTGGCCGGGTGAGTGGAGGGTGCTGAGCGGGACGTAGGACGTCCAGCCCGCGCCCGCAGGGCCGCCCTTCGCGAAGAAGCTCAGCCAGAGCACGATTCCGCCGAACAGGAAGAACCAGTACGACAGCGCGTTGAGGCGCGGGAACGCCATGTCGCGCGCGCCGATCATCAGCGGCACGAGGTAGTTGCCGAAGCCGGCCAGGATCGGCACGACGACGAGGAAGATCATCGTCGTCCCGTGGATGGTGAGTGCCTGGTTGTAGGAGTTCTTCGTCAGGAACTGCTCGTCGGGCGTCGCCAGCTGCGCGCGCATCAGGAGGGCGAGCACGCCGCCGGCGGCGAAGAAGATCAGCGACGTCCAGATGTAGAGGATCCCGATCCGCTTGTGGTCGACCGTCGTCAGCCACGAGACGATCTTGCCGCGGCGCCAGTCGGCGCGGAACGGTGCTGCGGCTTCGACGTTCACGGCCATCTAGCCGCTCGCCTGCGCGAAGCGCTTGGTGTAGGAGACGAGGGCCGCGATCTGGGCGGTCGTCCAGTTCTTGGCGACGGCGGGCATCTGGCCTTCGCCGTTGCGGAGGAGCGTCGTGATCCCCTTCTGGTCGGCGAGCAGTGGGTTGCCGCCGAGCTTCGGGCCGATGTAGACGTGGTCGAGCCGGTGGCACTTCTGGCAGACGCCCTCGTACTCCTCCTGGCCGAGCGCGAGCTGGCCGGCGCTCGAGGCGCGGGTCGCGACGAACGAGTCGTATTGGGCGCGCGGCACCACGTCGACGACGCCGGTCATCAGCGCATGCTGCAGGCCGCAGAGCTCGGAGCAGCGCGCGATGTAGCTGCCGACGGGCGCCTGGAACCACGTCTTGTTCGTCTTGCCGGGGATCGCGTCGTACTTGCCGCCGAGGGCAGGCACCCACCACGAGTGGTTGACGTCGAAGTCGAGGCCGATCACGTCTTCGTGGACGACCTGGCCGGCGGGGGCGACCATGCGGTCGATCGAGATCGCCCCGTTCGGATAGCGGAAGAGCCAGTAGTACTGGTGGCCCTCGATCTGGATCGTCGTCGAGTCGGCGGCGCTCGCTTTCGGGGCGTCGGCGATGCCGGGCAGCTTGTAGAAGATGAAGGTGCCGATCGCGGCGAGCAGCACGACGGGGGCGACCGTCCAGATGACCTCGAGCCTGGTCGAGCCGTGGATCTGCGGCCCGTCGGCGGTGCGCGGCCGGCGTCCGCGGCGGTACTTGATCACGAAGCTGATGAGCGCGCCTTCGACGATCAGGAAGATCACGCCGCAGAAGATCGCCACGAAGATGTAGGCGTCCTCGATGCGGTGCGCGTTCGGCGAATGGGCGCTCGGGAGCAGGAAACCGCCGCTTCCGGCGTAGGCACCGGCGGCCGCCGTCAGGGCAACGAGGCTCACGATGACGGTGACAAAGGCGGTCCGGCGCACGCCGGTGGCATCGTATAGAGGGTGGAAGGAAGGAGCCAGGTCGAACTGCCCGCGCGGGTCGTCCCCCCGTTCGACGTGTTCGTCGGCGGCGTGGCCCAGCAAGCGGGGCGCGACTACCGGCTCGAAGGTCGCACGCTGGTGTTCGAGCGGCAGCTCGTGAAGGAAGGACGGCTCGGTTTCTGGCGGTGGTTCTCGATCTTCTTCGGCATCGCCGGCACCTATCGGAAGAACGAGACGGTCGACGTCGTGTACTCGGTCGGCGGGCAGCGGCAGGTCGCCACGCTGGAGCCGACCGACGCGCCGTAGCCCGCCGTACGGGACTAGTCCGTAGACCGCCACCAAGCCGTCCACGGTTCTCCCTCGCCGCGGCATCCCACCGCAAGCCCGAAGCCAGACATTCCCCGGAACCGGCGGCGTTTTGCAGCGGTCGAAGAAGGTGCCGGGCACCGGACGGGCTCCGTCAGCGTAGAGAAGCCTCCCGCTCGGAGCGGTGTTTCTTCGCACCTTGTCACGCTTTTGTTGCACCGTTTACTTCGGTGCCTGGCACCGCAGTAAGCCGTTTGGGACAGGGGAGCGAGCCGGGTGACGCTGCCGCTGCTACGCCGGTTCGGTGCGCGCGAGCAGCTCGGTCCACAGCGTGCGCGCTTCGTCGACGGAGACGCCGAAGGTCGCCTCGCCGAGTGACAGCTCCAGGCGTTGCGTCGTCGGGTCGGCGGTTTGCCTCCACTCGCCCGCGAACCAGACGCCGGTCTCTTCTGCCAGATCGAGGCTCGCCTCGCACAGCGCCTCGTACGGGCGCCTCGCCAGGACGTGCAGCATCGAGGTCTGCGGTGGATCCGGAACGACCGTGAGCCCCTCGAGGCTCGCGAGCATCGCGCCGACCTCGCGCGCCCGTTCGACGTAGGCGCCCATCCGCGGCAGCAGCTCGTCGAGGCCACGCTCGGCAGCCAGCAGGAACGGGTAGACCGAGAACAGCCGGCCGCCGTGGCGCACCTGCCACACCCGCACCTCGTCGATGAAGTCGGCCGGCCCCGCCAGGACGCAGCCCGCCGGCGCTCCCACGTCCTTGTAGAGCGAGACGTACACCGTGTCGAAGAGCGCCGCGATCTCGTCGAGCGACCGGCCGTAGAACGGCGGGCACTGCCAGAGCCGCGCGCCGTCGAGATGCAGAGCAGCCCCGCGGCTCCGCACTACCGCGCACGTGGCGACCAGGTCGTCCCACGCCGGCAGCTGCCCACCCAGGTCGCGTTGCGGCAGCTCCAGGAGAAGCGCCGCGAAGGGCTCGCTGACTGCTTCGACGTCCGCGGTCGCGATCAACCGGTTGCGGTTTCCGACCAGGACGCCGCGCAGCCCGTGAAGTGCTTCGTAGCCGCGCTCCTCGTGCGCATCCAGATGGCATTGAGGATGGAAGGCGACCGCACGCCGCCGGTCCGGTCGGCATGAATGCGCAGCGCGATCTGCTGCGCCATCGTGCCGCTCGGGAGCCAGACCGCCGCTTCCTTGCCGAGCAGCGCCGCGATGCGATCCTCGAGCCCCGACGCGAGCTCGCCTTTGCCGTAGCGGTCGAGCTCGGCCTCGTCCGGCGTCCAGTCGGCCAGCGCCCGCAGCGCGGCACCCGCGGCGCGCTCGCCGGTCGCAAACCTGCTCAGCGTGCGCCGGCACCCGGCCCAAACGGTCATCAGGTCACGCTGTTCGGCCACCGGCTCCGGAGTCTAGGCGCCGCGCCGCAAGGACCCGGGCCAAACCTTGTTGGTGACGCAGCGCCGCAGGGCTGGTAGTTTCAGCCTAGTTACAGATGCATATCAACCTTGTGGCATATCTCGATCCGGGCTCGGGCAGCATGCTGATCCAGGCGATCGCGGGCGGCAGCGCAGCCGTCGCGGTCACCGGTCGGCTGTACTGGCGGCGGTTGCTCAAGTTCCTGCGGATCCGCAAGCCCGACGACACCGAGTCCGCTGGCACCGAGTCCGCTGGGGAGTGAGCTGCTCCGGGAGCGCGGTTCGTTCCGCGATTCCGGAAACCAGGTATTTCACGGGCAGGACGCCGTGTACCGGGCGCTCGACCAGGAGGCCGCAGCGGATTGGGAGGCGTTCGCCGCTTCGCCGCTGCTCGGCGACCCGCGCATCGTCCCGACCGAGCGCGTCGAGGAGGCACCGGACGGCTGGTCGGCGCTTCTCCGCCACGAGCGGCTCCCGTTCGTCTCGTATCCATACGAATGGCCGTTCTCGATGCTGCAGCGCGCCGCGCTGTTGCAGCTCGACCTGCTGATCGCCTCGATCGAGAGCGGGCTGATGCTGAAGGACGCGACGCCGTACAACGTGCAGTGGCGTGGCACGGAACCCGTCTTCATCGACGTCGGCTCGTTCGAGCGGCTGCGGGAAGGCGAGCCGTGGGCCGGCTACAGGCAGTTCTGCCAGCTTCAGCTCTACCCCCTGATGCTGCAGTCGTTTCGCGACGTTCCGTACCACGCGTGGCTCCGTGGCTCGCTCGAGGGGATCACCCCGGTCGAGCTGCGCAACCTGCTGGGGCTGCGCGACCGGTTCCGCCGCGGCGTCTTCACCCACGTCGTCCTGCACGCGAAGCTCGAGGCGCGCTACGCCGACCGCACGAGCGAGGTGAGGAGCGAGCTGCGCAAGGCGGGCTTCCGCAAGGAGCTGGTGCTCGCGAATGCGCGCCGCCTGCGCAAGATCGTCGGCGGCCTCGACTGGAACGGCTCGAGCGCGGCCTGGAGCGGCTACGGCACGTCCAACACCTACGGCGAGGCCGACAACGAGGTGAAGGCGTCGTTCGTGCGGTCCGCCGCCGAAGCGCTCCGCCCGGCCCTCGTGTGGGATCTGGGCTGCAACGACGGGAGGTTCGCCGAGGTTGCCGGCGAGTCTGCGCAGGCCGTCGTGGCCGTCGACGGCGACCACGCGGTGATCGACAGCCTGGCCCGCCGGCTCGCGGCCAAGGGGAACACGTTGATCCTGCCGCTCGTCGGCGATCTCGCCGATCCGTCTCCCGGCCGTGGCTGGCGCGGAGCCGAGCGCCGCGCGTTCGACGACCGCGGCCGGCCCGACCTGACGCTCGCGCTGGCGCTCGTCCACCACCTCGCGATCACGCGCAACGTCCCGCTCGCCGAGCTGGTCGACTGGCTCGCCGCGCCCGGCGGCTCGGTCGTGGTCGAGTGGGTCGAGCCGACCGACCCGCAGGCGCGCCGATTGCTGACGCCGAAGCGTGACGGGCTGCACGGCGACTACACCCGCGCCGAGTGGGAACGTCTGCTGGCCGCGAGGTTCGACGTCGAGCGCACGCAGGAGCTGAACGACGGCCTGCGCGTCCTGTATCTCGCCCACCCGAGAAGATGAAGCGCGAGCTCGGGCGCAACGCGTTGCACCTGGCGGTGCTCACGGCGTTCGCGTTCGCCGAGCCGCTGTTCGACCTGCTCGGCAAGACGCCTGAGTTCTTCGTCGTCCGCGGCTCGACCGCGGGCGACGTCGTGTTCTTCGCACTCGTGGTGGCCTTCGTCCCGCCACTGGCGATCGTCGCCGTCGAGGCGCTCGTCGCCTGGGTTTCGGTACGCGCGATGCGCGTGCTGCATGTCCTCGCTCTCGCCGTTCTCGCCGCCGACGTCGCGCTGCAAGTCGTCCGCAAGGACGTGACGGGAACCGTCCCCGCCTTCGCCGTCGCAGCCGTCCTCGGCCTGGCGTTCGCCGCACTCAGCGTGAGGCTGCGCGGCCTCCGGATGTTCCTCACGGTGCTGTCACCTGTGCCGATCCTGTTCATTGCGATCTTCCTCGTCCGCGTGCCGCTCGGCGAGCTCTCGTCGAGCGCCAGGACGCTGTCGATCCCGCCGCCGAAGAACCCCGTGCCGGTCGTCCTCGTGGTGCTTGACGAGTTCGCCGAGCCCACGCTGCTCGGTCCCGATCACCGGATCGACGCGGGCCGCTTCCCGAACTTCGCGGCGCTCGCGGCGACGTCGACCTGGTACCGCAACGCGAACTCGGTGCACGAGCACACCCCGGACGCCGTGCCCGCGATCCTCACCGGCCAGAACCCCAAGCCGGGCCTGCTCCCGGTCGCGCAGGATCACCCCGACAACATCTTCACGCTGCTCGGCAGCCGCTACAGCATCGATGCCTACGAATCCGTGACGCAGCTCTGTCCGGAGAAGCTCTGCGAGCGCCGCCACGACTCGTTCACCGACCGGATCACCTCGCTCGCCGACGATCTGGAGGTCGTCTACGGCGACCTCGTGCTGCCGAAGCGGCTCGAGGCCCGGCTGCCGTCGGTCACGAACACCTGGCAGAACTTCAGCGGGGCGGAGCACGACGACACCGCGGCGCTCACGCGCACCAACCTGGCGCTGAAGGGCTCGGGTGACGTCGACCGCGAGATCGGCCGCCAGATGTGGCAGGACCAGCGGTTCATCTGGACGCGTTGGGTCGACGGACTGGTTCCCAAGCCGAAGCCGACGCTCTACATGATGCATCTGCTGATGCCGCACTACCCGTGGCGCTACCTGCCGGACGGGAAGCAGTACGGGAGCTCGCTCGGCATCGACGGCCTCGGCTCCGACGGCGACACCTGGACGACCGATCCCTGGGTCGTCGACCAGGGCTGGCAGCGGCACATCCTCCAGGCAGGGTTCACCGACCGGCTGCTCGGGCAGCTCGTGACGAGGCTGAAGGCGGAGGGGATCTGGAACAAGGCGCTCGTGATCCTCACCGCCGATCACGGCGTCTCGTTCCTTCCGGGCCAGCACCGCCGGTCGGTCACGCCGGCGAACTTCTCCGACATCGCGTCGATCCCGCTGTTCGTCAAGCTGCCGCAGCAGACCACCGGCCGGATCGACGACGGCGATGTCGACACGACGGACATTGTCCCGACGATCGCCGACGAGCTCGGCGTGCCGCTTCCCGCCGGATACCACGTCGACGGCCGCTCGCTGCTCGGCCCGCATGGCCATCGCACCGTGATCGTGCGCGGCGCCAGCGGTGGCCCGGTGAGGATGACGGAGGCCGCGACGGTCAAGGGCAAGTACGCCACGCTCGGCCGGCAGCTGGCGCTGTTCGGCTCGGGCTCGTGGGCGGGCGTCTACGACATCGGTCCGCACAAGGAGCTGATCGGGCGCGCCGTCTCGTCGCTGCCCGTCACGCAGGGCTCCGAGAGCGTGTCGATCGACGGCCGCAGCCTCTTCGCCGACGTCGATCCGAAATCGCTCTTCTCACCCGGCCACATCACCGGCTCGGTGAGCGGCGCGCCGAGCGGTCTCGACCTCGCGGTGGCCGTCAACGGCACGATCCAGGCCGTGACCCAGACGTTCGACTCCGACGGCAGCACCCACTTCGCGTCGTTCGTGCCCGACAGCGACTTCAGGGCCGGCACCAATATCGTCGACGTCTACGCGGTCCGCGGCGGCAAGGCGCTCGAGCGCCTGAAGGGCGACTCGGGCACCACGTCGGCGTACACCCTGGTTGGCTCCACCCTCAAGAGCCCGAGCGGCGCGACGATGCAGATCCAGCCCAACGCGCTGGTCGGGCGCGTCGAGGACTGGTACGAGGAGACGTCGACCGTGCGCTTCGGCGGGTGGGCGGGCGATGCCGCAAACCACCGTCTGGCCGACGCCGTCGTCGTCTTCCAGGGAACGCACTCGGTGTACACGGGCACCACCACCGTGCCGCGTCATCTGCCGCAATTGCAGGCAAAAGGGCAGGTCCAGGGCGGGTTCGTGTTCGAGCTGCCCGAGTCGCTCGTCGGTAAAGGCGGCGGCACTCCCTTGCGCTTTTTCGCCATACGCGGCACCGTGGCGACCGAATTGAGCTACGCACCCGGGTTCCCATGGCAAGCGCCGCACTAGCTCACTCCCGCCGGTACGCGGTTCGCGCGTCGGCGCTCATGGAGTGGCGCTACGCGACGCCCGTGCTCGTGCTCGGGCTGACGGGCCTATCGATCTTCCTGCGGACCCGCGAGCTGCACGCCGCGTTCTGGATCGACGAGGGCTTGTCCGTCGGAATCGCGCACCACCACTGGACGTCGATCCCGCACCTGCTCCGCCAGGACGGCTCGCCGCCTGCGTACTACATGCTGCTCGGCCTCTGGATCCGGGCCTTCGGGGACGGCATCGAGGCCACCCATGTCCTGTCGGTGATCTTCGCGATCGGCTGCATTCCGCTCGCGTACTGGGTAGGTCGCGTCGCGTTCGACCGCGTCACCGGCTGGTACTGCGCCGCGCTCGCCGCGTTCGACCCGTACCTCACGTACTACGCGCAGGAGACGCGGATGTACAGCCTCGAGGCGTTCCTCGGCCTGATCGCCACGCTCGCGTGGCTGAAAGGGATCGCCGACGGCAGGCGGCGCTGGCTGCCCGTGCTCGCGGTCGTGCTCGCCCTGATGGTCTATGTGCACAACTGGGCGCTCTTCCTGTGCGTCGGCCTGGCGATCGCGACGGCGTTCTTCCGGCGAGACCGGCTCCGCGACTTCCTCTACGTCGGTGTCGCGGTGATCGTGCTCTACATCCCGTGGCTGCCGACGCTCCTCTCGCAGGCGAAGCACACGGGTGCGCCCTGGGCGACGCGCCCGAACTTCCACGATCTCGTGCTTGCGCCCGGCGCCGTGCTCTCGGGCGACGCACCGCTGATGGCCTTCGCGCTCGCCGGCGGGGTCGGCTTCGCCGCCGTCGTTCGCCGCCGCCACGATCGCGAGCGGATGCTGGTGCTGTCGCTCGCGACGATCGTCGGGGTGACCGTCCTCGCGGCCTGGATCGAGTCGCAGATCTCGCCCGCCTGGACGACGCGGTACTTCGCCGTCGTGCTCGGCCCGCTCCTCCTGGTCGGCGCGAGGGCGCTGTTCCGGGCCCAGCGGCTCGGCGCCTTTGCGCTCGTGGCCATCCTCTTCCTGTGGTTCGGCTTCCAGGTGAAGGACAACAAGGAGAACGCGAACCGCCTCGCTACCGTCGTGGCGCCGTACGTCCACCCCGGGACACTCGTCATCTCGACGCATCCCGAGGAAGTGCCTGTGCTGCGCTACTACCTGGGCTCCGGGCCGCGTTGGGCGAACACGCTCGGGCCCGTTCCCGACTCGCGGATCTTCGACTGGGTCGATGCTGTGTCGCGGCTGCGGGCGACTCCGCCGCGCCGAACGCTCGACCGGTTGATCGCGACCGTCCCTCGCGGGCAGGACTTCATCGTGTTCACGCCGGTCTTCCGCGACTACCGGGCCTGGAAGTCGCCGTGGACGAAGCTGGTCTGGGAGACGTCCGAACAGTGGTCTGCGCTGCTCGCCGCCGACCCCCGAGTGCACCTGTTACGCCAGGTAACGACCGACGAGGTGGCCGTCCAGGAGAACTACTTCAAGCTGATGCAGGCGTTCGTGTATCGCCGCGTCCGCTAATGTCCTCACGCGGGCCGGCACGTACCTTCCTTTTATGACGATCGAGACCAATCCAACGCTGCTCGTCCTTGGGGCCGGGCCTGCGGGCCTCACGGCGGGCTATCTGCTCGGCCAGGCCGGTCGCGACGTGCTCGTGCTCGAGTCCGAGGATCAGGTCGGCGGCCTGGCGAAGACGGTCGAGATCGACGGCTACCGGTTCGATCTCGGCGGCCACCGCTTCTTCACGAAGTCGCTCGAGGTCGACACGCTCTGGCACGACATTCTCGGCGACGAGTTCCTGCTACGCCCACGGATGTCGCGCATCTACTGGTCGGGCCGCTATCTCGACTACCCACTGCGCGGGCGCGGACGTCGTCCGCAAGCTCGGCCCGGTCGAGCTCGCTCGCTGCATGGCGTCGTACGTCCGTGCCGCCATGCGCACGAACAAGGTCGACGAGACCTTCGAGGACTGGGTGACGAACCGCTTCGGCAAGCGTCTGTTCGAGCTCTTCTTCAAGTCGTACACCGAGAAGCTCTGGGGCGTCCCCACCACCGAGATTCGCGCCGAATGGGCCGCGCAGCGGATCAAGGGTCTCTCGTTCTTCTCCGCCGCGAAGGCCGCCTTCTTCGGGAACAAGGGCAACAAGGTGAAGAGCCTGATCTCCGAGTTCCACTATCCGCGGTTCGGGCCGGGCCAGATGTGGGACGCGATGACCGCGGCGATCGAGGAGCAGGGCGGTGAGGTGCGCACCGGCGCCCAGGTCGACCGGATCGAGCTGGCCGGCGGCCGGGTCGTCGAGGTCGAGGCGGGCGGCGAGTCGTTCCCGCTGCCCGACGCGGTCGTCTCGAGCCTGCCGCTGCGCGAGATCGTGCTGATGGCGCACCCGCGGCCGCCCCAGGAGGTCGTCGACGCTGCGCTGGGTCTGCGCTACCGCGATTTTCTGACCGTGGCGCTGGTCGTCGACGGCGAGGATCTGTTCCCGGACAACTGGATCTACATCCATGAGCCGGGCGTGCGCGTCGGGCGGATCCAGAATTACCGCTCGTGGTCGCCCTGGATGGTCCCCGACCCCGACAAGGCGTGTGTCGGCCTCGAATACTTCTGCTTCGTCGGGGACGACCTGTGGACGATGTCCGACGACGACCTGGTCGAGCTGGCGAAGGTCGAGCTCGAAAAGCTCGGTCTCGCCGCGCAGTCGAAGGTCGAGCGTGGCTTCGCGATCCGTGTCCCGAAGGCCTACCCGATCTACGACAGCGACTACGCGGAGCGGGTCAAGATCATTCGCGGCTGGCTCGACGGAATCGAGAACTTCCAGCAGGTCGGCCGCAACGGCCTCCACCGCTACAACAACTCCGACCACTCGATGCTGACCGCGATGCGCGCGGTCGACAACCTGCTGGCAGGCGCACACCACGACATCTGGGAGGTAAACGCCGAGAGCGTCTACCACGAATCCCATGTGGTCGACGAGCAGCCGTACCGTGTGGCGCCCGAGCCACCCGAGCTGCAGGCCCTGCGCGAGGGCCGCGCCCCCGTCAGCTGACCGGCCCCGAGAGCCGCCCTCTTCTCAGCGAGCGCGCCGGACGCGTCGTTCTGGTTGCCGCGATCCTGGCGGCCGGGACGGTTTCCGTCCTCCTGTCGTGGCGTGCGATCTACCGGTCGCCGCTGAACGTCGACGAGGAGCTGACGCTCTTTGTCTCGCACCACTCCTTCGGTCGGATCTTCCACATCGTCTCGTCCGAGCGTGGCGGCGGGCCCTTCCACTTCTGGCTCGAGCACATCGTGCTCGGCTGGTCGAACAGCCTGCTCGCTCTGCGCGGCCCGTCGCTCGCGTTCTTCCTGCTCGCGCTGCCGGGTGTCGGCCTCGTCGCGCTGGAGCTGGCCGGTGCCGAGATCGCCGCCGCAGTCGTCCTGCTCACCGCCGTCTCGCCGATCCCGTACGCGTACACCACGTTCGGGCGGCCGCACACGATGCTCTTCGCGTGGCTGATGTGGGCCACCGTTCCGGTGCTGCGAGCCGCGCGAACAGCCAGTCGGCGCTGGTGGATCGTCGGCGGTGCCGCGTTGGGGGCCAGCGTCTTCGTGCACCCGACGGCCCCTCTGTACGCCCTCACAGCCTTCGGCTGCGCGGTGCTGTACGCCCCGCGCCCGTGGCGGACACTCGTGCGCGAGGCCTGGCCGGGCGCGGCGGCCCTGCTGGTGGTGTTCGTGCCGTACTACGCGAAGACCCTGCACGTGCTCGGCGACCGGTACGGGGTCGGTCAGGGGTCGAAGCAGGGCGGTGCGCGCACGTTCAGCGGCAGGCCGGTGTGGGAGGACGCCCTGCACTTCGCCGCCCCGGGAACGCACGATCTCAACTACTTCACCGTGCTCGGCTTGGTCGGGCTCGTGGTGCTCCTGCGCCGGCGGCGCCGACTGGCGCTGTTCTGCGCGCTGACGGTGCTCGCGCCCGTCGTGTTCTTCAGCTACGTCCCGGCCACGGGCCGCTCGGCGCTGTTCTTCGACCGCTACATGATCCCGGTGATTCCGGCGTTCCTGGTCATCGTCTGCGTCGGCTGCGCCGCGATCGCCGGGTGGGCCGGCCGGGCGCGGTTGCTCATCTTCGTCGTGCTGATCGCGGGCCTGTACGCGGTCGAGCTCCGCATCGACCTCGACCGCCGCGGGGGCTCCGCGGCGCTCCATCTCAACGGTGTCACGACTGCGGTCAAGCACGCCGCGCCCGGTTCGGTGCTCTTCTCGACCACCGGTTCCGCCCAGACCGGCAATCCCGCCGGCAGCTTCAGCTACGGGCGCCCGGCGACGCTGCTCGACCGCTATCTCTCGCTGCGCCTCCCGTCGCTGGCGCTGGCGAACGATGACGACTGCATGCTGCTCAAACCTTTCCTGCGGGCGCCGCCGGTACACGGCATGTGGCTGTTCTACGCTGCCCTGCCGGATCAGGATGCGGCCGCTGCAGCCGCGTTCGCCAAGCTCTCGGGCATGGTCGTCACGCAGCCGGAACCGAACTACTTCCTCGTTCGCACCACGACGGCGCAATCGCCGCGCGTGCTCCTCCGCGAAGGAATTGCCCTGCGCAAGCGGTGGGAGCAGGCCGTGCCGGCGAACAAACGGGCCAAGGAGATGATCGAGGCGGACGAGGCGGCGCTGGCGCACCCGGCAACCTGCGTGCCGCAGGGCCCGCTCGGCGACCCTGACATCTCACCCGATTGGCCGCTCCACAAGGGGGCCTGACCATGCGCCTCGTTAGTGTCCGCTTGTGAGCAGGATCCTGATTCTGACGGCCAGCATCGGCGAGGGCCATGACCTGCCGGCGCGGACGCTGGCTGCGCAGATCGCCGAGGAGCAGCCCGGCGCCGAGGTGATCGTCGAGGACGGTCTGGCGATCATGGGCAAGCCCTTCGGGATCGCCGAAGGCGTGTCCGGGGTCATCTTCTACCGGGCGCTCTGGCTCTACGACCTCGTCTTCTGGCTGGTCGCGGGCGGCCCCCTGAGGCGGCTTGCGCAGAGGCTCTCGATCGAGATCGGCGGCCCCCGCCTCGAGCGGCGGCTGGCGCGCGTGCAGCCCGATGTCGTCGTCTCCGTCTACCCGGTGACCACCGAGGTACTGGGCGCGCTTCGGCGCCGCGGCCGGCTCCAGATTCCGGTGGTTGCGGCGATCACCGACCTCGCGATGATGCAGTGGTGGGCTGCGCCTGGCGTCGACCTCCACCTGATCACGCACGTCGAGTCGATCGACGAGGTGCGACAGGTGGCCGGTGACGAGACGCGCATCGCGGTCGTCCACGGCCTCACGCGACCCGAGTTCATACAGCCGTGCGACCCCGCGGACGCCCGCCGGATGCTGGAGCTGCCGGCCGAGGGCAAGATCGTCCTCGTCTCGGGCGGCGGCTGGGGTGTGGGCGACCTCAACACGGCGATCGACGCCGCCCTCGGCCTCGACGTCGCTCTGGTCGTCGCGCTGTGCGGCCGGAACGAGGAGCTACGCGAGAGCCTCGAGGCGGACTTCGTCTCGAACCGCCGCGTCCGGGTGGTCGGATTCACCGAGCACATGAACGAGTGGCTGGCCGCGGCCGACGTGCTCGTCCATTCGACCGGCGGCCTGACGGTGCTCGAGGCGAACATGCGCGGCTGCCCCACGATCTCGTTCGGGTGGGGTCGCGGTCACGTGCGCGTCAACAACGAGGCCTTCCGGCGCTTCGGGCTCGCTCAGGTCGCCCGCACGCGGGTCGAGCTGAAGTCGGCGCTCCAGCGCTCGCTGGCGGAGCGTCACGCGGTCGATCTCTCCTTCGCGGCTCTGCCGTCGGCCGCCTCGCTGGTGCTCGCGCTGATCACGTGAAGCCGGGAACGGCGGCCACCTGGTTCGTTCCCGCCGCTGCGCCCATCTTCCGGCCGCTCGCGGCCGCCTGCCACATCACGTGCCGCCTGGAGGACGAGCGCGGCATTGCGCTGACATTCGACGATGGCCCCCATCCTGAGGGAACACCGGCGGTGCTCGACCACCTTGCCCGCCGCGGCGTCGTCGCAACGTTCTTTCTGGTCGGTGAGCAGGTGGCCCGGCGGCCCGAGCTGGCCAGGCGAATCGTGGCGGACGGGCACGAGGTCGCGATCCACGGCTACCGGCACACGTTGCTGTTGAGGAGACGCGATGAAAGAGCTCGCCGCCGACCTCGATCGGTGCGTCGCCACGATCGAGGACGCGACCGGTGTCGCACCGACGCTCTACCGGCCGCCCTACGGCGTTTTCAGCTCAGCCGCGCTCGCACACGTGCGCGAGCGCGGCTGGCGTCCGCTGCTGTGGTCGACGTGGGGCCGCGACTGGCGGCGGCGCACGAATCCCGCCGAGATCGCTCGGCTGGCGACACGCGACCTACGCGGGGGCGACGTCGTGCTGCTGCACGACTCCGACGCCTATAGCTCGGCGGACTCCTGGCGCGAGAACCGCTGCGGCGGTGCCGTCGGTGATCGACGCAGTCGAAGCGCTCGGCGTCTCGGCCGTCGCGATCACCCAGTCGACGTAGCGGCGCACACCGTCGGCGAAGCTCGTCGTCGGCTCCCAGCCGAGCTCGTCGCGCGCACGGGCCCCCGAGATGTTCGCGCCGCGCAGGTCAGCGGCCCGGCCCTCGACGTGGACGATCGGCACGTCCCCGACCACGTCGCGCACCGTCCGGGCGATCGAGCGGACGCTGACGTTCTCGCTGCCCGACCAGGTTGTAGATGCGGTTCGCGGCCTCCGGGCTGCAGCGCGGCGACCACACCGGCGGCCAGGTCCTCGACGTAGACGAACCGCCGCGACTGCGTGCCGTCGCCGGCGATCGTCAGCGGCTGCCCGCCGAGCGCCTTCGCGACGAAGGCCGGCACGACTGCAGTGGGACGCGCGCGTGGGCCGTACGGGATGCCGAAGCGGAGGATGGTGTGCTCGAGGCCGTACAGCTCGCCGTACGAGCGCACGTACATCTCGCCCGCGATCTTCGTGGCCGTGTAGAAGTGCTTCGGCAGCGGCAGCGGAGTGTCCTCGTCGATCTGTTCGGGCCCTGTCGCGTCGCCGTACACCCAGATCGTGCTGGCGTAGACGAAGCGCGAGATGCCTTCCTGCCGCGCCGCCTCGAGCAGCACATGGGTGCCGCGGGCGTTCACCTGCTCGGTCCGGGTCGGATCCTTCGCGACCTGGTCGACGTCGGCCATCGCGGCCAGATGGATGATCACGTCGCAGCCCGACACGGCCGCGCGCACGTCGTCTTCGGAGCGCAGATCGCCGAGCGCGTTCTCGAACGGATGCCCGTTCAGGTACGGCGAGACGTAGAGATCGAAGTTCCTGGCTTCATGCCCGGCCGCCATCACCTGGTCGACGACATGCGAGCCGATGAAACCGGAACCGCCTGTGACGAGAACTTTCAAGGCAACACCTCCTCGCCTGCCGCAGGCTGGTAGTAGAGCGGAACGCACCAGTGGTTCTGTGCCACCCAATCGCTTACCGGCAAATCGGCCGCGCTGCCGAGGATGCGATGGCAAGGCTCGTCATACACCTTCCCGGTCGAGCGCTCAATCGGCTCGAAGACGATGTACTTGTAGAAGCCCGAGATCATCCCGTCCGGCAGGGCGAGCCTGGACGAGTACACGGGGTCGAGCTGGGTCCGCGCGGCCTCGTTCTTCCAGGCGACGATCTCGTCGAGGCGCTCGGTCTGGACGACGCCGATCGCAGCCGTGAACTCGTTCAGGCGGAAGTTGAGGCCGTGGCGGGCGTAAGTCGGCTTGCCGTAGTTCCGGAAGTCCCGTGCCAGCTCGAGCACCTCTTCGTGCTTCGAGACCAGCATGCCGCCCTCGCCCGTCGAGATCGTCTTGGTCGGCGCGAACGACCAGATCCCGGCATCGCCCCACGGTTCCCGGCCGGACGTCGTTCCACGACGCCCCATGCGAATGGGCGCAATCCTCGATCAGGACGATCCCCTCGGCCTCGCAGAGCTGCGCGATCCGCTCGACGTCGAACGCGATGTGGCCGCCGATGTGCACCAGGAACACGGCGCGCGGCTTGTGCTTGCTGCACCTTGCGCTCGAGGTCGGCGAATGACATGCACAGGTCTTCGCGGTTGCAGTCGACGAACTCGACGTGCGCTCCGGCCTGGATCGCGGCGAGCGGGGTCGCCATGAACGTGTTCGACGGGCAAAGAACGGTCTGGCCGCTGACGCCGGCCCATTCGAGCGCGGCGAGCGCAGCGCCCGTCCAGCCGTTGAATGCGACTGCTCCGAGGCCGTTCCAGGCAGCCCAGCGCTCCTCGAACTCGCGAGTCAGCTCGCCCTCGGACCAGCGGTTGTCGTCGAGGATCCGATCCCACAGTTCGTGCAGGCGCGTACGGTCGCGATGGTCGAAACCGATCGCGAAGCGGGCGAGGTTCGTCGAGATGCCGGGGGCAAGCATCCGCGCAACCCTATAGGGCAGGACGGCGGTTGTCCTCGGTACGCTACTACTCCAAGCCGGCTTCGTGCAGCGGCCGGCGGGCCCAGGCGAAACTCCCTGCATACCAGCCATCGAACGGGAGCACGGTCACGCCCTCGTCCGACGACTGGATCGAACCAGCCGTCGCCCAGGTAGATCCCGGTGTGGTCGATGTCGTTCGGGCTCGATTTCGGGCCCTTGTCGCCGAAGAACAACACGTCCGCGGGTTGCAGGTTCGCCTCCGTGATTCGCTCCGAGCGAGGTACCTCGCCGCTCATCACGTACGTGGTCCGGCCGCGGAGCGTGCCGGCCAGCGACCCTTCGCCGGGATAGCTGGTCAGCTTGTAGACGCGCCAGACGAAGCCCGAGCAGTCGAAGCCGCCCACCGCGGGGACGCCGAAGTCGACCTCGGCGGTCGGGCTCGTACCGCCCCAAACGTACGGATAGCCGACGTAGTGCACGGCGGTCGTCAGGATCTTCTGCTGCCAGGGCGTCAGGGTCGGGACCGTGAGCGCGTCGGCGGCCTGCTGCACCTCGGCCACGTCGCTGCTCTGGATCGTCAGCGTCTGCGCGAACGACCATGCGGCCTCGGCCCGCGTCGCGGCCTGGCCGGGCAGCAGCTCGAGATTGTCCTGCGCCGCGGGGTGGTTGAGCCGCAGGCCGAGCATGCGCGCCACCGCCTCGGTTCCGGTGTTCGCAGGTGGCTTCAGGCCGGCGTCGCGGAGCTTCGCCTGGATCTCGCGGGCCGCGCGTGCCCAGGGAGAGGTACCCGACGAGGGCCGCGTCGAGCTGCTTGATCGTCACCGCCTGGGTGGGTGAGACCGCGCGGTACAGGCTGCGCGGCGGGGTCGTGGGTGTCGCCGGGCTCGAGGGCGCCGTCGAGGGTGCGGTCGACGGCGTTGCGGGCGGCGTCGCTGCCGGTTCGGACTGCTTCACGACCGGGCACCGGGGTCGGCGTCGTGGGGCCGGTGAGGATGGCGCCCGGAGCGTTCGCGACCGTGAACTGCCACACCGCGATCGCCGAGCCGCCGTCCGTGAACGTGGCCTTCACGGCCAGCGTGTGCTGCCCGTCGGCGAGCGTCGTCGTGTCGAGCCCGCCGGCTCCGGTCGAAGAGGAACGGCGCCTGTGTTGCGGTCGCCGAGCCCGGTTCCGTCGACCGCGAAGTCGACGTGGTCGACGCCCTGGTTCGGCACGTCGATCTCCCACGGGACGATGCCCGGCGACGACCGCTCCGTTGCCGATCGACGAGTCGATCTCGACTAGGCGCGGCGGGCGGCGGGCGGCGGGGTGGTTGCGCGGAGGCGTCTGCAGCTTCGCCGTCGCCGCGATCGCAGCCTCGCAGGCGCAGATTGGGTCAGCGGCGCGGCCGCGTGGAACGTCGCCGGCGACGTGCCGAGGACGCCCGCTTGCGTGACCGCCCGGATCTGCGGCGCAGCCCAGCTCGACTGCCCGGCCTGGGCGTACGTGGCGGACACGAGAGTGGTTGCGAGCGCGACGGCCGCGACGAGCACGGGGGCCGCAACGCGGGCTCGGCGGACAGCAAAAGACATACGCATCCCTTCTATCGGAGCGCGCGCCGCGGTGCTTGAGCCGGTGCCAGGGCGCGTCTCCCTCGAATCAGGGTGATCTCGGGCGAGCGCCGGTTGATTGTCCCTGCAAGACGCGTCTTTCGAGCCAAAACCGTGCCAAATCCGTGCCAATTTCCAAACAGACACTTTCGCTTTGCAGAGCCCGGCGGTACCACGGAAGAAGCCCATTCCAGCCGACCGATCGGAGCCGCGGATGCAACCAACGAGTGTGGGATCCAAGACAGCGGGATCCAAGACAGCGGGATCCAAGACAGCGGGATCCAAAACCGTCCAGCGCCTGCTGTCCAACCCTGTTCTCCTCAACCACGCCGGTTCACGCCGAGCGCGAGTCCGGCGCGCGGGCGCCGTCTGCATCCTGTTCGCCATCGCGGCGTTGTCGGCGGTCGTCGTGGCCGACAGTGCGTCCGGCAGTCCGTCGCCCGGTGTGGTCGTCAGCCAGGTGTACGCGGCCGGTGGCAACGCTGGGGCCGGGTTCGCGAACGACTACGTCGAGCTCTTCAACCGTGGCTCCGCCGCCGTCGACGTGGCAGCTGGACGGTCCAGTACGCGCCCGCCGCCGGAACCGGGTGGCAGACGACCGCGCTCTCCGGGTCGATCGCGCCGGGACGGTTCTACCTCGTCGCGCTGGCTTCGACCGCAGCGGTCGGAACGGCGCTCCCCAAGCCCGACGCTGCCGGGACGACCAACCTCGCCGCATCGGGCGGCAAGGTCGCGCGTGGTCCGCGGCGCGGCAGCGCTCACGTGCGGTGCTGCCGCAGGGAGCTGTTCCTCGAACCCGCTCGTCGCCGATCTCGTCGGCTACGGGTCAGCGGCCGACTTCGAGGGCAAGGCGCCTGCGCCGGGTCTCGACAGCACGACCGCGGCGGTGCGCGCCGGCGGCGGCTGCACTGACACCGACTCCAGCTCCGCCGATTTCGCCGCGGCTTCGCCTGCACCGCACAACTCCGTCTCGGCGGCGGTCAAGTGCGCAGGCACGTCCGCCCCGGGCGACGATGACGGCAAGGGCGCGACGGTCAATCTCGATGTGCAGCCGGTCGCTCTCGATCTCCCTCGACCAGTCGACCCTCAGCTTCGGCAAGGTCGCGCCCGGCAGCACGCCGGCGCCCCTGGCCGAGCATCTCACCGTCGTCAGCAACGATCCCGCCGGTTATTCGCTGAAGGTGCACCGGTCGGCGTTTGCGCCAGGCGATCTGCCGCTCGCAATCTCCGCAACGGCACCGGGGAAGGCGACGCTCGGTCCCGCGCTGGCGAACGGTGTCCTCGCTCCGATTCCCGTGGCACCCGCGGCCGATCTGCTGCTCGGGACTGCGGCTGCGGCAGGTGCAGGCGCCGGCGATGTCTGGCCCGCCAAGCTGGGCTTCGCAGCGGCGCTTCCCGCGGCAGGCGCCGGTCTGCACACGGCCACCGTCACCTTCACGGTGATCGGCCGATGAGGCTCGGGTGGGTCGTCCGCACGGTCGCTGCGGCGACGGTGCTCGCGTTCGGCCCGGTGGCCGGCCCGCTTCTCGGAGCGGCGGCCGGCGCCGGTCCGGGCGGTCACTCGTCGGCGTCGCTGTCAGCGTCGCCGAGCCGGGTCCGGGTTGCGGCCGGCGGTCACGGCACGCTGCAGGTGACGAACGCCGGCGCGCGTGCCGTCGTCGTCACAGCGGAGCCGGCCGGCTACGCGCTCGACGTTCGCGGCCGGCCGCGGATCGCCCAAAGCGGGATCGCAGGCGGCTCGGCGCCCTGGCTCGTCGTGCGCCCACGGCAATTCAGGCTCGCCGCGGGCGAGACTGTCCCGGTCGCGATTGCCACCGCCTTGCCGAAACACGCCGCCCCGGGTGACCACGCGGCGCTCATCGTGCTCGCGACGCGGCCCGCCGACGTCGGGCATGTCGCAGTGGCGCTCCGGCTCGGCGTCGTCGTCGATGTGCGCGTACCCGGCGTTGTCGTGCGGCGACTCTCGCTGGGTCGAACACGGGTCCGGCGGGTCGCGGGCGGCCCAAGGCTGGAGGTCGTTGTGGCGAACCGCGGGAACGTCTCCGAGCTCCTCAGAGCCGGCCGTGTCGAGGTCACCCTGCGCCGCCGCGGGCGCGTGCTGGCCGTCCTGCGCTCGCAAGGGCAGGAGCTCCTGCCGCACTCGGCGGGAATCGTCGAGCTCCACTACCGCGGCAATGTGCGCGGACGCGTCACCGCGGTCGTCGAGCTGTCGCGGGCGGCGGGAGCCCGTCCCCTGCAGCGCCGGCTCGAGCTTGCGCTGTGACCCACGCAACCCGGACCGGAAACCTGCACGGCGGTCGGTTCCGAAGCGACAACGAAGCTCCAATGCTTTACCATTTGCAGCGTGAGCACCTCGCGCCTGCCGATCCGTTCCATGCCGCTTTCCGGCAACGGTCTCCTCGGCCTTCCCCGGTAGGGGAGAAGCGCGCGCACATACCCGTCTCCCGCCAAGCGGGAGTGGTGCGTCCTCTCGCCGGAAGGAGTCTTTCGCTCATGTCAATGCCCTACTGGAAATACCGTCCCTATGACGTCGTCGAGTTGCCCGACCGAACGTGGCCTGACGTCGTCCTCACGCATGCACCGATCTGGTGCTCCACCGACCTGCGCGACGGCAATCAGGCCCTCGTCAGCCCCATGGACACCACGCGCAAACAGCGCCTGTTCTCGCTGCTCCTCGAGCTCGGCTTCAAGGAGATCGAGGTCGGGTTTCCCGCGGCGTCACAGACCGACTTCGAGTTCGTCCGCGCGCTGATCGAGGAGGATCTCGTCCCCGACGACGTCACGATTGCCGTTCTGACCCAGGCACGACCCGAGCTGATCGAGCGGACGTTCGAGTCGCTCGAGGGTGTCCGGCGGGGCATCGTCCACCTCTACAACTCGACCTCGGCCGTGCAGCGGCGCGTCGTGTTCAAGCTCGATCGCGCCGGAATCCTCGAGCTGGCGGTTCGCGGCACAGAGCTCTGCCGGCGGCTCGCCGAGGGAAGCGATTCGGAGCTCGTGTTCCAGTACTCGCCGGAGAGCTTCCATCACACCGAGCTCGACTACGCGTTGGAGATCTGCGAGGCGGTCGCCGCGGTCTGGGAGCCCACGCCCGAGGCGAAGATGATCGTCAACCTGCCGACGACGGTCGAGCACTTCCCGCCGAATGTCTACGCCGACCGCATGGAGTGGTTCGGACGGCATTTCTCCCGGCGTGACTCCGCGCTCCTGTCCGTGCATCCGCACAACGACCGAGGGACCGCTGTCGCCACGGCCGAGCTCGGACTGATGGCCGGAGCAGACCGTGTCGAAGGCACGCTGTTCGGCAACGGGGAGCGGACGGGCAACGTCGATCTCGTCACGATCGCGCTGAACCTGCTCACGCAGGGCGTCGACCCTGGGCTCGACCTGTCGCGGCTCGACGATGCGCGGCAGACCGTCGAGGAGTGCAACGAGCTCCCCGTCCACCCGCGCCACCCGTGGGCCGGCGAGCTCGTCTACACGGCGTTTTCCGGCTCCCACCAGGACGCGATCAAGAAAGGCATGCGCGCCCAGGAACGCTCCGGCTCCGAACTGTGGGACGTGCCGTATCTGCCGATCGACCCCGCCGACGTGGGGCGCACCTACGAGGCGATCATCCGGGTCAACTCGCAGTCGGGCAAGGGCGGCGTCGCCTACCTGTTGCTTTCCCGCTACGGCCTCGACCTGCCGCGCGGACTGCAGATCGAGTTCGCCCAGCGGGTCCAGGCGATCACCGACGCGCAGGGCGGCGAGCTGCAAGCCGAAGAGCTGTACGCCGTCTTCAACGACACCTACCTCAGCGTGGCAGCCCCGTACGACCTCGTCGGCTACCGACACCAGTCGAGCGACGCCGGCGACAATCTCGTCGCCGATCTGCGTCTCGATGGCGAGCCGCTGGAGCTGTCGGGTGAAGGCAACGGGCCGATCGCGGCGCTCGTGCACGCGCTGGCGACCTCGCTCGGAGTCTCGATCAGCGTGCTCGACTACCACGAGCATGCCCTCGGTCGCGGCGAGGACGCGACGGCCGCCGCCTACGTCGAGGGAGACGTCGACGGCGAGGTCGTCTGGGGGGTCGGGATCCACGCGAGCATCGTCACGGCATCGCTTCGGGCCGTCGTCAACGCGGTCAACCGAGGCCTGCTGCTACGCGACGACCGGGCCGCGGCGCTCGAGAGATTCGGGGCCGTATAGAGCTTCGAGAACCAGAATCTGGCTAACGCTCGACGCGCGACCCGCCGACGATCGCCTCGGCGCCGGACGGAAAGCGCACGAGGGCCTTGTGGCCGCCGTCGTAGTCCGCCGCCCACAGCAGCAAGGTCGCGTCCTGTCCCGAGACGCGGCACGGCGACTCCGACAGGCCCTCGCCGTCGAGCCAGGCGCGGATGAAGGGATTCGTCGCACGCTCGGCCTCGATGGTCGTCGCCTCGCGGTGGCCGGGCAGAACGACGGTCGCGGGCGGGAGCGAGAGCAGCACGTCGAGGATCGAATGCTTCAGCTCGGCGAGGCTGCCACCGGGGCCTGACGTTCCGCCGACGGTGCCGCGGAAGAGCACGTCGGCGGTGACGCACTGCGTCTCGTCCGCCACGAAGGCGATGTGGTCGGGGCAGTGGCCCGGCGTGTAGAGCGCGCGGAAGACGAGGTCGCCGCTCGCGATCGTGTCGCCGTCGGAGATGCGCTCGTCGGCAGCGACGGCCGTCAGCGGATGCGCCAGCAGCGGTGCGCCGACGCGCGCTGCGATCTTCGCGATGTCGACGACGTGGTCGACGTGTCCGTGCGTGCACAGCACATGCGTGATCGTGATGCCGTCACGCGCAGCGCGCTCCTCCAGGGCTTCGGTCAGGCCGTTGCTGTCGATCGAGCACGCCGTGCCCTCCGGGGCCGTCGGCAATGAGATAGGCGTTCGACAGCCAGTCCGGATGTTCCACTCTCTCGACGATCACGCCGGCAGCTCCTCTCGGTGAAGGGCGAGGGCGGCGAGGGACGTCGCCTCCTCGAGATATCTGACCGCGTCGGCAACCGGCACGCGCAGCACTTCGATCTGCTCGTCGGCGTCGGCCGGCGCGAACGCGACGCCGTCGACGGTGCCCGCGAGCACCGTCACGTACTCGGTCGAGTAGGCCGGAGCGGCCCAGAACGAGCCGAGCGTGCGCCACCCGGCTGCTGCCAGGCCGCACTCCTCGGCGAGCTCGCGCGTCGCAGCGGCGACCGGAGATTCGCCGGGCTCGAGCTTGCCCGCGGGCAATTCGACCACCGGTCCGCCTGCCCCGGGGCGGTGCTGCCGGACCAGCACAAGTCGCTCCTCGTCGGTGACGACGAGGACGACCGAGGGCGGATGCTCGACGCGCACCGAGCCGTCAGGCTCGCCGCCGCCGTGGCCTGAGCTCAGTCCTCGTCCCAGTCGACCGGCTCGGAATCGCCCGCTTCGAGGTCGTCGGGTTCGTCCTCGTCGAGGTCTTCGAGCGAGCCGATTTCGTCCAGCTCGAGGTCGTCGTAATCGTCAGCAGTGCTCATCGCCCGCGAGCATACGATGTTTTACGGGCCTGGCAAGCGGCGAAGGAAGCGCCTAGTTCGGCCAGCTCGACGACGGGATATGCCGAGGTCGGCACGACGACATCCGAGATCAGCTTGTCGTGCCACGTCTGCCGCTCCTTGTCCCAGAGCATCCAGAAATAACCGAGGAAGCACGGGATGGCCGACAGGATCCGCGCGAAGTAGCGCACCACGGCCCGTCCGAAGCCGATCGGCCCGCCGGTCTTGTAGTCGATCACGCGAATGCCGAGCGCCCGCTTGCCGATCGTCTGGCCGGAATTGCTGCCCTCGAGAAAGCCGACGTAGGCGATACCGATGACCAGGCCGACGGCCTCGCCGGCGGTCTGCCCGATCGCCGCGCGCACGATGAAGCCCACGACGACGAGGATCACGCCGTCGACGAGCACGGCACCGAGGCGCGCGAAGAACGAAGCGCGGGGGCCGCTCGGGCCGCTCGCACTCGCCGGCGGAGTCACGTAGTTGGACATCTTCTCTCTCCTTTGAGCGACTTGGCGCAGGGTTCGGACAATGGCTCAGACAATGGCGAAACGGTGCAGCTCGAAGAGCCACATCGCGGCGAGCAACAGGGGCGGGAGCAGAGCCGGGACGACGACATGTCGTGGACGGCGCGCGATCAGGAAGATCGCGAGCACCACCGCGAGCAAGCCGGCCGGGTTCGCCGCGGCTGCAGCGTGGAAGTGGAAGCGCAGCGCTTGCTCGACGCTCGTGGTCATTCCGCACAGCGGGCACGGAATCCCCGTCAGGCGTCGCAACGGGCACGCGATTCCCGGATGGCCGGGGAGGAGGGGCAGCACCACGCCCGCGGCGAGCATCGCCGCGGCAGCCCCACGGAGGTCGGTTGAATCCAGCTCGAGTGGCCGCGTGAGAGCCCGCCGTGGTGAGAGCGGGTTCGTGAGTGCGTCCGTCACCTGTGTGACCGTAACGCGGGCGTCAGACGCTGCCTCTTGTTGACTTGGCGGCCACGATCTCCTCGAGGAAATCTTCTCCGAGCAGACTTGCCGGAGCTCCGCCGACTTTCGGGCGCAGCCGCTCGGCGAGCGTGTGGGCGAGTTGCCGCCGTGCCTTCGCGTCGATCGACCAGCGGCGGTCGAGGAACTGACGCACCGTCTGCAGCTCGGCGGGCGTGATCGTGCCGACGTCCCACGTCGGGTGCACCGCCCTGCCGTCGCCCGGGCGCGGCGCGGGCATCTGTGAGGTCGCCTTGCGTTCGCGCACGACGAGCGTGCCTGCCGCCAGATCGCCGAGGCGTTGGTTGCGCTCGGTGGCGAGAATCGCGACGCAGCCGACCAGGTAGACGGTCGGCAGGAAGTCGATCAGCCGCAGCGTGTTCCGGATCGAGCTCGCCAGGAACCCGACCGGGAACCCGCCGACCCGCACCACGCGCAGCCCGTTCAGCCGCTTGCCCGGTGTTCGGCCCGACGAGAGCACCTCGAAGAGGATGTCGTAGCCGAAGACGACCACGAACAGGGTGATGAAGTACGCGAACGCGCCCCAGCCGCCGAGGATGCCGAGACCCGAGAAGAGAACCGTCAGCCCCACCACGAGCAGGCCCTGAATGATGAGGTCGACCAGCGCGGCCGAGAACCGTGAGCCGACGCCGGCGAGGGCGAGTTGCACGTCGACGCCCTCCGGCGTCGTTATGGTCAGAAGGTCCTCGAGCTCCATGCTATGAACGTAGACGCTTTTTTGAGCAAGCGCCGCCCCTCTTGGGAGGAGCTTGAAGGCCTGCTCGGCGCCGCCCGGCGGCGTCCCGAAAAGCTCGGCCCGACGCGCGTTCTGCTGCTCGGGCGGCGCTACCGGGCCGCAGCGGCCGACCTGGCGCTCGCCCGGCGCAGCTACCCGGGCGACCCGACGGTCGCCTATCTCGAGGGGCTCGTGGATCGCGCCCGTCATGTGGTCTACGACGCCCCGACCCGCCGTGGCTCGCTGTGGCGCTTCATCAGCCGCGACTACTGGCGGCTGGTGGTCGAGCGGAAGCTCCCGCTGCTGCTTGCGGCCTTGCTGCTCTTCGCTCCCGCATTCCTCTCCGGCGCCTGGGCCTGGAGCGACCCCGGGAACGCCGCCGGCCTCGTCCCTGGCGCCTACCGGGCCGTGACCGAGCCGCGCCCGCACGGCTCGAACGACGAGCTCTCGTCGTCGCAGCGGGCCGAGATCTCGAGCCAGATCTTCACGAACAACATCGAGGTGACGTTTTTCGCGTTCGCGGGCGGCATTCTGCTGGGGCTCGGAACCGTGGCGCTGCTCGTTTCGAACGGGGTGCTGTTGGGCACCGTCGCGGGCCTCGCGATCGGCTCTGGCAACGGACGCGTGTTCTTCGAGCTCGTGGTGGCGCACGGCATCCTCGAGCTTTCGTGCATCACCGTGGCCGGGGCGGCGGGTCTGCGCCTCGGCTGGTCGATCGTCGACCCCGGCTTGCGCACTCGCATGGCCTCGTTGGGGGCCGAGGCGCGCCGGTCGGTCGCGCTTGTCTTCGGGACGATGCCGTGGCTCGTCATCGCAGGACTGACCGAGGGGTTCATCACGGGCTCCGGGGTCTCGCTGGCCGTCGTGCTCGCCGTCGGTCTCGCCCTCGGGCTCACCTACTGGACGCTTGCGGTCTGGCGCGGTGCCGGAGCTAGAGGAGCCCCTTTGACTTCGCTCGCAGATATGCCCTGACGCACGCTGCGGGAAGGGCGGCCGGCGGTGCCTCGATCACGTCGGCCCCGGCTCGCCGGAGCAGCGCGATCGTCTGCGTACGCGTGGCCAGCACGTCGAGCGCGACGGCCGCCCGGTAGACGTCGATTCGCCTGGCCGGTTCCGTCTCCAGGACTTCGCCGAGCTCCACATCGGCGACGGTGGCGATCGCGACGGCATGGTGCCGCGCCAGCACGGGCAGGGCATCCAGCAGCGGTTGCGCGGCAGCGTCGTCGAGGACGTCTGTCAGGACGAGGACGAACGCCCGCTTCGATCCCTCCACCCAGCGAAATGCGCGCTCGTAGTTGCTGTCGATCGCGCTCGGCTCGAGGTCGAAGAGCGCCCGGACGACCGCAGCGGTCCCGCGCCGGCGCGGCGAGAGCGTGCGCAAAAGGTCACCTGCGAATGCGAGTGTCCCGCAGCGGTCGCCGAGCTCCTCCGCGACCGCTGCGACCGCGACCGCGGCATCGATCGCCGCGTCGAGCCGCGTGCCAGAGCCCGCGGGTGCACCCATCAGGCGTCCGCAGTCGACGACGCAGACGACGTCACGGTCGCGCTCGACCCGGAACTGGTTGGTCATCGGCCGGCCTAGCCGGGCTGCGGCGCGCCAGTTCACGTGGCGAATGTCGTCGTCGGGCAGGTAGTCGCGTACGAGCTCGAACTCCGTGCCGAGGCCGAGGGGCCCGCGCCGCCGCCCTTCGCCTTGCAGCCGGCCCTGTCGAACCGTCGCCGCCAGCCGCCGCGCGCCCGGCAGGTCCGGATAGACGACCAGCTCTGCCGGTTCGCCCGAGCGGTGGGTCCAGGCGCCGAGGCCGAGCGGGCCCGTCACCCGGCTCGCGGGAGCCGGCAGTAGATGGCGCCCACGGCGCCTCGCCACGAGCGTCGCATCGAGTGCGCCGTCCGCCTGGCCCGGCTCGATCTCGATGTCGGGCGGCCGCGGCTGGCGCACCCGGATCCGGTTCGTCGAGACCGCGTCGAGACGCAGCTTCGCGGGAACCCCTCGGACGACGATCTGGGGAAGCGAACGCGTGACGGTGGGCCTGCGGCGGGCGCGCAGGGCATCGACTACGAAAGTCGCGGCAAGCGCCAGCAGGAGCAGGGCGACCGCGCCCGGTGGGATGACCAGCGCGAGCAGCGCCACGCCCGCGACGGCTGCCGCGGCACGCGGGGCCAGCGTCACCGAGGGACGGCGACCGCGTCGAGCGCGGCACGCACCGCATCGTCGGGCCGGTAGCGCTCGAGCTCTGCCTCGGGTCGCAGCAACAGGCGGTGCCGGAGCACGGGAGCAGCGACGGCGACGACATCGTCGGGCGTTACGAAGCCGCGCTCGTCGAGTCGCGCATGGGCGCGCGCGGCGGCGAGCAGATGCACGGCTGCCCGCGGGCTCGCTCCAAGTTCGACACTCGGCAACTCGCGCGTGGCGCGCACGATTGCGACCACGTATTCGGCGACCTCATCCGAAACGCCGGTGCCGTCCACCACCCGGCGCGCCTCGAGCAGCTCGGCGCGGTCGACGACAGGTTGGATCTGTTCGAGACCCGCGGGCAGCATGCCCCGCAGGGGCAGGCGGAGGATCGCGACCTCCTGATCGTGGTCCGGATAGCCGACGTCGAGGCGCAGCAGGAAGCGGTCGAGCTGCGCCTCGGGGAGTGGATAGGTGCCCTCGTACTCGATCGGGTTCTGAGTCCCGATCACGAGGAACGGATCGGGGAGTACGTGCGGCACTCCGTCGACCGTCACCTGGTGCTCCTGCATCGCTTCGAGCAGCGCTGCCTGGGTCTTCGGCGGCGTGCGGTTGATCTCGTCCGCCAGCAGCACGCTTGCGAACACCGGGCCAGGGCGGAAGGCCAACTCGCCGCCCGTCAGCACCATCGTCCCCGTCAGATCCGACGGCAGCATGTCGGGGGTGAACTGGACGCGGCGAAAGTCCAGGCCGAGCGCGCGGGCGGTCGCGTTCGCGACCAGTGTCTTCGCGACCCCCGGCACCCCCTCAAGCAGGACGTGCCCGCCGACCAGAACCGCGGCCACCAGGCTCTCGACGACGTCGTCCTGGCCGACGACGACATTCCCGACCTCTTCGACCACGCGATTCCGCAGGCTCCTCATTCGTCTCTCCTCACGTTGGCTCTCCCCGCATGAACGAACGCGCGTCCGGCGGCCAGAATCCGATCGCCGTCACCGGGCCGCTCCAGCATCGCATCGATCTCGGCGTCCGACAGGCCGATGCGCCGCGCCGCAGCTGCGAGCGCATCCGCTGGAGCGTCGGCGGCGAGTCCGACCCTCCGCGCAACTCGCGCCCGTGTCTCGGCCCGCACGGCCGCGAGCGCCTCGTCGGGCCGCTTCGTGCGCGCCATGACTCCGGCGAGCGAGTCGACGTACGCGCGGCGCGGCGGCGGCAGCTCGCGGCTCTCCAGCTCCGGCGGGCCGAGGCGGCGGCCTCGGGCGATCATCAGCGCCACTGCTGCGAGGAGAAGGCCGCCGAGCAGGGTGTCCCAGCGCGCCGGAATGCTGCTGTAGCCGGTTGCCGGTCCGTAGCCGTGGTAGCTCTCGAAGAAATCGACCGGCCGTCCGGCGGGTCCTGCGGCGCCGAGCCCGAACCGGGCATTGTCGGCTGAGCCGAGATAGGCGTCCTGCAGCGGAGAAGCGTCTGCGAGCAGAATCACGCGACCCAGTCCGAGCGAGGCGACGGCGACGAGGCGTGCGGTTCGCCGTGCCGTACGCCGGGAGAGCGGCGCCGGTGCTCTTCCAGGAGCCTCCGTCACCGGCGCTCTGCAGGCGGTTGACCCCGGCGAGGTCGGGCACCGGGGCGAGCTGCCGGGCCGTGGTGACCCCGCTCGTCTCCCACTCCGGTGTCGGCTGCAGCAGGTCCCGCAGCCAGACGGACGATTCGGCGCCACCGCCGATCAGCAGACGCCCGCCGCTCTCGACGAAGCTTCGGAGCGCCTGCGCGTCGGCGCGGCTCACGAAGTCCGGGTCGAGCACGACGGCTGTGGTGTCGGGCAGGAGCAGCGTGCGGGAGGGAAGCGTGCGGATGCGCTCGACCTGGTGCCCTTCGGCGGCGAGCAGCGAGAAGTACCCCGCCAGGCCGTCGCTGCCCGTGGCGTAGGAGGACGACGTCGGGCCGCCGGGGCTGCCGCCGGTGACGCTGTTCAGCAGGCGCGTGCCGACGTTCAGCGCGACCAGGGCGCCGAAGATCCCCAGCGCGATCTTCCAGCCCCGGCTCATCGCCGCTCCGTGGCCGACAGGACGCGAGCCCACTCCTCGCGCGCCCGCACGACGTCGGCGCGATCCGGGGGCCGGCGGCCGTAGACGACCTCGTCGAAGCCCCGCGCGAGCGACGTGAAGTCGTCGGAGTGGAGGAGCTCGGCCGCCTCGCCGCTGGTCAGCGAGTCGCGCGGCGGCAGCCGATCCGCGCGGGCCAGCCTGATCAGGCCCGACCTGAAGCGCAGGCGGAGTGCGAGCTCGAAGTCGCCCCGCTCCTCGGCCTCGGCCGCAGCCCGCTCCAGGGCTCCCGGGTCATCGGGCTCGCGCCGGCGCTCTCGCCGCTCCGCCGTCAGGAACCTGCCTTCCTGCCGCCGAGCGATTCGCGTCGCAACGGTCGCCGCGATGCCCACCACGATCGCGCAGAGAATCGTCCAGACGGCGGCGCTGCCTCCCGGCACGACTCCCCCGAGGCGATGCACGAAGCGCCCGATGAAGGCGAGCTTGCCGCCGAGCCAGGCGAGGATCCCGTGGAACGGCCGCGGCACCGAGCTGCCCGTGAACCGCCGCTCCGAGAGGATGCGCCGAGCCTGCGCTGCGCTGTCGGAGGGCAACGCATTTGCCGAGCCGCCCGCCGCCAGCGTGCGGAGCCGGCTCTGCAGCGCCGCGCCCGAGGTTCCGAGCAGCGCCCTGAAGTCGACCGTTCTGCCGTCGACGACCGTGACGCCGCGCAGGCGGGCGAGCGCCGCTGGGTCGCGTTCGGCCTGCGCGGCGAGCGAGCGCACTTGCGCCGATGTCTCGGCGCGCGCGGGCAGCGCCAGCAGGCCCGACGCCGCCGCGAGCGTGACGCCCACGGCGACCGCGCGGATGCCTTTCATCCGGGGAGCGAGCCGCCCGGCTTCCACCCAGGCGGCGGCGGCCAGAACGGCGGCTGCTCCGTGGGCGGGGGCGGGGGCGGCTCGAGCAGACCGGGGCCGCCCTCCGGGGGATCGACGCCGACCTGCAGCGCGAGCAGCTGCAGATCGAATGCCTCGTGCCGGACGCGCAGGTCGAAGTAGAGAACCGTGACGTAGGCGGCTGTGAACGGCGTCGTCAAGGCTTTGGCGGCCGTCGTGCCGATCGTGGTCACGGTGAAGCCGAGCACGGTGTTGGCGCTCGCGCCCTCGGCAGCGACGCTGACGATCAGAGCCGTCAGGGCCGAGTTCACGATGCCGGTGAGGATCGCTCCGAGCAGAACCAGCGCGAACGTCCCCCACCAGCGACCCTTGACCAGCCGCCGTGAGCGGCCGAGCGCCTTGCGGCCGCGGAGATTTTCGCTGAGCAGGACGGGCACGGCGACCGTGAACCCGACGGCGAGGTAGATGCCGGGCAGGATGCACGCGATGAGGGCGAGTCCGGTGAAGAGCGCACCGAGCCAGCTGACCCACACCAGCGAGTGAAGCCGCCGGCCCGCGTACCCGAGCGAGCGCTTCCAGTCGGGGGTCTCGCCCAGGAAGGCCTCGGTCAGCGCCTTGAAGGTCGCGCCGGTGGCGACGAGCGAGCCGATCCAGGTCAGCGTGACCGCGATCAGCCCACCGATGACGAGCGTCACCACATCGTGCGTCGTCACGTTGGGATTGGTCGTCTGGAGTCCCGCGATGCCGAAGTGCGGAGAGAGGTCGCTGGGCGTCGCCGAGACCTGAATCAGGTTCGCGAGCACCGTCACGGGCGCGACGATGACCAGCACGATCCGGAAGAGCGTCCAAGCGTTCTTGCGGTAGAGCTTGATGGCAGCGTCCAGGATCTCGCCGATCCCCATTGGATGCAGCTGCTGAACGCTCACCAGCGGCGAGCCTACTGAAGCCCCCGGCCGCCGACGGCGTGCCGCGCGAGCGAGCGGTCGTCTAGGGTCCTGCCATGGAGCTGTCCGCGTACCGCGATCGCTTCCCGATCCTCGCCGACACGACGTATCTCATCAACCACTCGCTGGCAGCGATGCCGGGCGCGGCCGCCGGGCGGCTCGCCGACTACGCCCGGGCGTGGGGTGAGCGCGGAATCCGCGCCTGGGGTGAGGGCTGGTGGACGATGCCCCTCGAGGTGGGCGACCAGGTCGGGCGGATCATCGGCGCCACGCCCGGAACGACGGTGATGCACCAGAACGTCGCTGTGGCCGAGGCGATCGTCCTGTCGTGCTTCCGGCCGGTCGATCCGCGGCGGAACCGGATCGTCTACGAGGCCGGGAACTTCCCGTCGGTGCGCTACCTGTACCAGGCGCAGAGCGACCTCGAGGTGGTCGTCTGCGAGGACGACGGCGCGATCGTCGATGCGATCGACGAGCGCACGCTCCTGGTTCCGATCAGCCACGTGCTCTTCCGGTCTGGCGAGATCCAGGATGTCGAGGCGATCACGCGGCGGGCTCACGAAGTGGGCGCGCGCGTCGTGCTCGACTGCTACCAGTCGGCCGGGATCGTTCCCTTCAGTGTCGCGCAGCTCGGGGTCGACTTCGCGGTCGGCGGGTCGGTCAAGTGGCTGTGCGGCGGCCCGGGGAACGGCTGGCTGTACGTCCGGCCCGACCTGATCGAGCAGCTAGAGCCGACATTCATGGGTTGGCAGGCGCACGAGAGCCCGTTCGCCTTCGAGCCGGAGCTCCGGTACGCACCCGGCGTGGCACGTTTTCTGACCGGTACTCCGAATGTGCCCGCGCTGTACGCCGCCACCGCCGGCTACGACCTCGTCGAGGAGGTCGGTGTCGAACGGATCCGCGCGAACTCGCTCGTGCAGACCGATCTGCTGATCCGGCTCGCCGACGAGGCAGGCTTCGAGGTTCGCTCGCCTCGCGACCCGGCCCGCCGCGGCGGCACCGTGACCGTGCACGTGCCCGACTTCGAGGCCGTCCACAAGGAGCTCGCGGAGCGGCAGGTCCTGTGCGACTTCCGGCCGGGCGCCGGCATCAGGCTCGGCCCGCACTACTACAACACGAACGACGAGCTCGAGCAGGTCGTCGAGACGATCGGCGAGATTCTCGAGACCGGCGCCCACCAGCGCTGGTTGGGAGCGACGGCCCGCTTCTGATGTCCCGCGCCCTCGTCATCGTCGACATCCAGAACGACTACTTTCCCGGCGGCGCGCACCCGCTGGTCGGTCCGGAGGCAGCGGCCGCGAACGCGCAGCAGCTGCTCGCGGCGTTTCGCGCGAGCGGCGAGCCGCTCTTTCACGTCCAGCACGTCTGGGACGCGCCCGACGCCGCGTTCATGCGGCCCGGGACCGCCGGCGTCGAGATCCACGAGAGCGTGGCGCCCGCTCCGGGCGAGCCGGTGATCCGGAAGGCGAACCCGAACAGCTTTCTCGATACGCCCCTCGAGGCCCAGCTGCGCGCCCGCGGTGTCGAGCACGTCGTCGTCTGCGGGATGATGACGAGCATGTGCGTCGATGCGACCGTCCGGGCTGCCGTCGACCTGGGCTTCGAGGCGACCGTCGCGCATGACGCGTGCGCGACCTGCGATCTCGACTTCGCCGGCGAGACGATCCCCGCGCGCCAGGTGCACGGCGCGTTCGTCGCTGCACTCGGCGACGGCTACGCCGCACTCAGCGCGACGGGCGACCTGCTCTAGCGCTCAGCCGGCGGCTTCGGCCTTGCGCAGGCCGCGGATCGCCCAGAGCGAGAAGAGCGCCGACAGGGCCACGGCCGCCCCGAACGCCGCGGCGACCTCGGTCGGCGAGCCGGCGATGAAGCTGCGCCCTGCTTCGAGGATGCGGGTCACCGGGTTGAGCACCGCGACGGTGTGGATCCAGCCCTTCAGCAGATTCAGCGGCACGTACACCGGCGCGAAGAAGAGCACCAGGAACACGGGCATCTGCATGGCGGGCCCGGCCTGCATGGAGCGCAGTCGCATCGCCACGCCGCAGGCCCAGAACAGCGCGGCCGTGTTCAGGATCGCCGCGAGCAGGTAGAGGGCCGGCAGGTCGACCCCGTTGCCGCCCACCTTGATGCCGACCACGAACCCGACCACGGTGAGAAAGGCGGCGGTGACGAGCCAGCGAACGAGGGCCGCCGCCGCGTAGCCCAGCACGATGCCGGTGCGGTGCGGCGCCGCCAGCATCAGCCGCTTGGCAAACCCGCCCTCGAAGTCGCGGGCGATGCCGAAACCGGTGAAGACGCCGCCGAACGCGGCCGACTGCAGCAGCACGAAAACGAACTGGAACGACGTGTAGTTCTCGGGGAAGTTGAACCCAGGCACGTTGTGGATCCGCGATAGGCCACCCGCGAACGCTGCAAAAAAGAAGAGCGGAAAGGCGAGCTGGGGGATCACGAGCGCCTTGTTCGTGAACACGTTGTGCAGGGTCCTCCAGGCGACGGCCTGGGCGACGGTGAGATTCCTCATCGGGCCAGCCTCTGGGGGAGCGCGCGCCCGGCGAGCGTCAGCGCGATGATCGCAACGAGGGCGGCGATGCCGAACCCGAGGGCCAGCGCCTCGCCGTCCCACCCCGTGATGATCAGGCTGCGCACGCACTCGAGCAGATACGAGACCGGGTTGATGGTCGCCGCGTCGCGGAACCAGGTGACGCCGATCAGGTTGCGCGGGATGTTCATCGAGGAGATGAACAGGAAGACGAAGAAGATCGGGAAGAGGCTCTGAATCGCCTCACCGGAGCCGGTCTTGAGCGCCGCGAAGCTGCCGGCCGCGCCGAACGCGAGTGCGATCAGCGCCGAGAACACGAGCAGCACCGCGACACCGCCGATGCCGGCCGCAGGCCGCACCCCGACCGCCAGGCCGACGAGGAGGTAGAACGCCGCCTGAGCGACCCCGAGCGTGATCGCGCCTCCGAGTTGTCCCGCAAGCAGCGCGGCGCCGCGCATCGGCGTCAGCGAGAGGCGGTTCAGGAACCCGGTCTGGATGTCGCGCGCGAGGTCGGTGCCGGAGTTCATCGTCGCGAACAGCGCACCCTGGATGAACGGGACGGCCAGGGCGAATGCGACGAACGAATGCGTCGGGAAACCGGGCAGGTGCGTCTCGGCCTTGAGCCCGCCGGAGTTCACGGCGAGGAGCATCATCGGGAAGACCAGCGGCCCGATCACATTTGCCGGCTGCCGGATCGTGCGCACGACCGAGCGCCGCGCGAGCAGGAAGACCTGGTCGACCGTGTCGCTCATGTCACCGGTCTCACGTCTGAGCAGAGCCCATCGACATGCCGGAGCCCGCCTCGTCCTCGTCGTCCGTGGCGCCTTCGAGCGAGCGGCCGGTCTTCGCCAGGAAGACGTCGTCGAGGGACGGCTGGTGGACCTGCAGCTGCTCGATCCGGACGTGCTCGGCGTCGAGCGCGCGCACGACCGCGGCGAGATCGCCGTCGTCCGAGGCGAGCCGGACGGCGCCGCCCTTGGATGACGGTGCAGGCTCGCCGAAGCGGCTGAGAATCGCCCGCAGCTGCTCGAGGTCGGCTGGATCGGCGGGAATCGCCTCGAGGGTGGGACGGCCGACCTCGGCCTTGAGCGCAGCGGGCGTTCCCTCGGCGACGATGTGGCCGTGGTCGATGATCCCGACCCGGTTTGCGAGCACGTCGGCCTCTTCGAGGTACTGCGTGGTGAGGAACACGGTGACGCCGTCCTCGCGCGAGAGTCGTGCAACCTCCTGCCAGAGCGCGCTGCGGCTTTGCGGGTCGAGACCGGTCGTCGGCTCATCCAGGAACAGCACGCGCGGCCGGTGCACGAGCGCCAGCGCGAGGTCGAGGCGGCGCTTCATCCCGCCCGAATAGCCCTTCACCTTGCGGTCGGCTGCGTCGGTCAGGCCCACGCGCTCGAGCAGCTCGGTCGAGCGGGTCTTCCGCTCCTCACGAGGCAGAGCCTGCAGCGCCGCCTGCAGCCGCAGGTGCTCGCGGCCGGTCAGCAGCGGGTCGAGTGCGGCCTCCTGCAGGGCTGCGCCGATCGTCGCGCGTACGCTTGGGCCTTCCTTGACGACGTCGAAGCCTGCGACGCGGGCGGTTCCGGCGGTCGGCGGCAGCAGCGTCACCAGCATCAGAACCGTGGTCGATTTGCCTGCGCCGTTCGGACCGAGGAAGCCGTAAATCTCCCCAGGCTCGACCCGCAGGTTGATGCCGTCAACGGCGCGAGGACCCTTCTTGAACTCCCGGACGAGCCCTTCGACCTCGATCGTGTTCGGATGTTCCACGGCCGCTCAGACTAGCGTTGGGGTCGCCGGTGACCGCTGCTCGTAACGTTCCCGGAACGGCCCGCGGTTTAGATTCATCTGCCCGTATGGATCGGCCCGCCCGAGCTCCTATGACGCGCCGCTCGCGCCTCGCGACGCCCACGACAGCGTCCGTCATCGGGCTCGTCCTCGTGTCGCTGTTGGTCGTCGAGGTGACTCTCACGATCCTGACCCGCGACCTCAGGCCGACCGGCAACGGGTTCGACGGTGCCATCGCCGTCGGCTTTGCGGCAGTCGGCTTTGTCGTCGCGCGCCGCCAGCCCGGCAACCCCATCGGCTGGATCATGCTCTCCGTCGCGCTCGTCCTGCTGATCGACAACGATGCCAAGCTCTACGCGGTACTCGACTTCCGCCTGCACGATGGCGGTCTGCCGCTCGGCCGGGCAGCGCTCTTCTACGTCGACTCCTATTCGCTGCTCCCGATGCTGCTCGGCTTCCCGGCCGTCCTGCTCTTCCCCGACGCCCGGCTGCCGACGAGACGCTGGCGCCGCGTGCTTCGGGCCTATGCGGTCGTTGCCGCGCTCTTCATGCTGTGCCAGATCGTCGCCCAGGCAACGATTCCGCTGGGCGCCCACCCGGTGGTGAACAGCCGCGGCATCGACTCGGCGGCCAACAACCCGACGGGTTTCGCGAACGCTCTCGAGGGCGCGGCCTGGATCGCAGGCCCGCTGTTCGTCGTCTTCTGGGGTTCGTTCGTCGGCCGTCAGGTCGCCGCGTGGCGGCGATCGGCCGGCGAGCGCCGTGAACAGCTCAAATGGCTGATGAGCGGGGCGGCGAGCTCGGTGGCGGGGGCGATCGCCATCGTCATCTCCTCCGACGGAACCTCGACCCTCGCCAGGGTCGTCACGGACGTCGCGTCGCTCGCGGTCATTGCGCTCCCGCTGTCGATCGGAGTCGGGATCCTCAAGTACCGGCTCTACGAGATCGACCGCCTGATCAGCCGCACGCTGTCGTACGCGATCATCACGGGTCTGCTCGCGGGCGTTTTCATCGGGATCGTGGCCCTGGCCACGGACGTGCTGCCGTTCTCGTCACCGGTCGCCGTGGCAGCCTCGACGCTCGCGGCGGCCGCGCTGTTCAATCCGCTGCGGAGACGCGTCCAGCGCGGCGTCGACCGTCGCTTCAACCGCGCGCGCTACGACGCCGAGGCGATCGTCACCGCGTTCACGCTCCGGCTCCGCGACGCCGTCGACCTCGACACGGTGCGCGGCGAGCTCTTGCGCGCCGTCGACCGTGCCGTGGAGCCCGCGCATGCCTCGGTCTGGCTTCGACCTCCGAGTGCTGCTCCGTAACGTTCTCGGAACGGTCCCGTCCTAGGCTCGCGCCATGACCAACTCAATGCGAGCCGTTTACCGTTTCTGGGCGATGCTGATCTTCGCCGCGGTCATCGTCCAGGTGGCCGCCGCCGGCTACGGCGCCTTCTACGCCGCCCACAAGGTGGGCGAGAAGCCGAAGGAGACCCTCACGAACAAGCAGTGGGATCACGGCTTCGGATTCCACGGGATCCTCGGCTCCCTGATCTTCCTCGCCGGGATCCTGCTGTTCCTGTTCGCGCTTGCGAGCCGGTTCGACCGCAGGCGGGTGCTGCTGGCGCTGGCGCTGCCGGTGCTCGTCTTCGTTCAGATCCTGCTGGCGATCATAGGCGGCAGCGTTCCGGCGGTCGGCGCGCTGCACGGAGCGAACGCGCTCCTCGTCGTCGCCTTCACCCTGTATCTGGCACGCGAAGCTCACCGCCGCACCTGGGTGGCCGCGGCCCCCTAGACGGCTACCACTCCACGAGGTTCCAGACCCCCGGGTAGAGCTCGCCGCCGTCGGAGCCGATCGCCGCAAAGGCCGTGGCGGCGTGCTTCAGCTCCTCCATCGCACCGTCGCGGCGTCCTGCCTTGTGCAGGACGTCCGCGAGGTTGTTGCGAAGCGCTGCCTGCCGGTGGCGGTCGCCTTGCGCTGTGCAGAGCTCGAGTGCCTGGCGCAGCAGCGCCTCGGCCTGGGGCAGCTCACCCTCGTTGGCGTGGTCGAGGGCGAGGTTGTTCAGCGCCGCGATCCGGATGCTCGGATCGGCCAGGCCGGTCGACTGCTCGAGGCTCCGCTCGAGATACTCGCGCCCGCAGCCGAGCAGGCCGAGAATGTTGTTGGCCTGCGCGGCCGGTCCCAGAGCGCCCGCATCGTCGGCGAGCTGCAGGGCCTCGAAGCCCAGCGTGCGGGCGCCGTCGGCGTCGCCGCTCCGCCAGGCGACCCGGCTCCGGTCCGACTGGACGACGGCCGGGTCGGCGCCGAGCCGGAGCGCTTCGACGTAGTGGCTCTCGGCCAGCTGCCAGTCGCCGCGCCGCTCGTGGACGATGCCGAGCTTGTGCTCGATCCGGCCTGCGGCCGCCGACTCGCTCTGCGCCGCCGCAGCGTCGTACGCGGCGAGCGCGGGGCCGTAGGCGCCCTGCAGCGTGCCGACGTCGCCGATCGCCTCGTACAGGCCTTCGGGGTCGGGATGGCCGAGCGCGAGAGCTGCCTCGTAATGCGCGATCGCCTCGGTTCCGGCTGAGAGCACGCGGGCGCGATCGCCCGCCGCTGCGTACTCCTGAGCGGCTTGCCGGTCATGTCCAGCGCGCTCCAGGTGATGGGCGACGATCGACGGATCGGCATGCAGCGTCTTGAAAGCTTCGGCGATGCGACGGTGCAGCAGACGGCGTCGCGCAAGGCCGATCCGGTCCTCGGCGATCGAGCGCAGGCGCTCGTGACCGAAGTCGTATACGTCGTCGCGCTCGGTGATCAAGCCGCGGGTCGTCAACTCCTCCAGCGCGCTTGCGACCTCGTCCTCGGAACGGCCGCTGACGACGCGCAGCGTCTCGGAGTCGAAGCCGCGGCCGATCAATGCAGCCGCGCCCAGCACCTGGGCGGAGGTCTCGCCGACCGCGGCCAGGCGCGCCTCGAGCACGGCCCGCACACCGCCGGACGAGCTGCCGCCGGCCGAGAGCAGCTCGGAGACGAGCAGCGGCAGTCCTTCGCTCTCGCGATACACCTCGCTCCCGGCCGTCTCGTCGAGCCCCGACTGGGCTGCGAGTCCGAGGACGTCGTCGCGGGTCAGCCGGCCGAGCCCGATGCTCTGCCCGAGCTCGGCCAGGCGGGCGCCTCGCTGGTCGGGATCGGGCTCGTCGGTGCGACGCGCCCCGAGCAGCAGGATGCGCCGCTGGAGCAGCCGCCGGCCGAGGTAGCCCAGCGCATCGAGCGAAGCGGGATCGCACCAGTGGAGATCGTCGACGAAGACCACGCCCGGCCGGTCCTCGAATGAGTCGGCGATCAGCCGACTGATCGACTCGAGGAAGTGCTGCCGCGTACCCGGTTCGTCCAGACTGGTCGCCGGCGCGGGTCCGAGATCGGGCAGCAGGCGGGCTGCGTCGCCCCGGAGCGGCTCCGGAACAGCGTCGGGATCGGACCCGACCGCGGCCCGCAGCAGCTGCGCCACGACGCCGTATGCAAGACCGCGCTCGCCGGCGTGCGGCCGCGCCGTCAGCACGTGTGCGCCGCGGCTCGTCAGCGCGCGAATCGCCTCTTCCGCGAGGCGCGTCTTGCCGACGCCGGACTCCCCTTCGATCACGACGACCGCACCGTCATCCGAGAGCGCGCCGAAGGTGTCGGCGATGCGCCGCAGCTCGGCACCGCGGCCGACCAGCGGCAGCTCGTCGGTCTGCGGGACGGGCTCGGCGATCACCGGCTCGAGCTCGGTGCCCGAGCTGATCGCCCGGTAGAGGTCGGTTGTCTCGGTGAGCGGTTGCACGCCGAGCTCGCGGCTCAGGACGCGCACGCAATCTCGGTACTGGGTGAACGCGTCGCCGCGCCGGCCCGCGGCTGAGTAGAGCTCGATCAGCTTCCGGTGAGTCGGCTCGTGCAGCCGGTCGAGCTCGAGCCGCTGCTGGGCGCGGGCGACCGCTTCGTCGAAGCGCCCCTCGTCCGCAAGTCGCGCGATCAGCCGGTCGAGCGCCGCCGCTCTCTCACGCCGCACCGTGTCCTGGGTGAGCCGCTGCCAGTCGTCGAAGTCGACGCTGTCGCGTAGGCCGAAACCCGCGAGCAGATCGTCCCGATGCAGGTCGCACGCCGCAGTCAGGGTTGCGATCGACGCGTCCGGATCCGTCACGAGCGAGCGAAACTCGGCCAGGTCGAACCAGGCGTCCGACAGTTCGAGGCCTACCGAGTCCCGGTCGCTCGTGAGCCGTCCTTCGCCGAGCGCCGTGCGCAGCGTCGACAGGGTTCTGCGCAACGCGGCCCGCGAGCGGTCCGGGTCGGCGTCGGGCCAGAGCAGGTTCGCAACGACCGCTCGCGTGTGGGTGTACCCGGTCACCGCGAGGTACGCGAGCATCGCCGTCGCCTTGCGGGTGTCGACAGACAGCGGCTGTCCGTCGACATCGATGCGCGGCGCCCCGAGAAGTGAGATCCTGAGCGGATTCACGAGGCACAGCATGTCAGCTGGAGTGCAACGCGACGAGTCCGGCCTCGTCGAGCCGTAACGGTCTCTGGACGCCTTTTGCCACCGGCCGGGCGCCGAAGTCGCGGTTTCGTAACGTTCCCGGAACGTTCGTCGCGTAGAACGGAGCCATGACAGTGGTCGATCGCACAATTCGCCGGGTCGTCTGGCGCAGGCCGGCGGCGGCAGCAGCCGACGCGCCGGCCCCGGCCGTCCCCACACGCTCCGACGAGTTGCTGTCGGGAGCCCCGACCTTCGACATCGCTCCGAGCGACCCGATCATCGCGCTGCTGCAGAGCGCCTCGGGCGCGGTCGAGCTGGGGCAGCTCGAGCTCGACTCGCCGGCACTCACCGAGATGCGGGCTGCCGGCATCACCCTGGTTGTTCCGCTCGTGACGAACGGCGAGCTGATCGGGCTGCTGAACGTCGGGCCGCGCCTGTCCGACCAGGGCTACTCGCCGGACGACCGGCGGCTCCTCGAGACGCTCGGCGCGCAGGCGGCTCCGGCCGTCCGCGTCGGTCAGCTCGTGCGCGAGCAGGAGATCGAGATTCGCGCCCGCGGCCGCCTGGAGCAGGAGCTCCAGGTCGCGCAGCTGATTCAGCAGAACTTCCTGCCGAAGGAGCTCCCCGAGCTCGACGGCTGGCAGGTGGCCGCGTTCTACCGGCCTGCCCGCACGGTCGGTGGCGACTTCTACGACTTCATCGACCTGCCCGACGGCCGTATCGGCCTCGTCATCGGCGACGTGACCGACAAGGGGATCCCCGCCGCAATGGTGATGGCAGCGACGAGGAGCGTCCTGCGCGCCAGCGCCCAGCGGCTGCACGAGCCTGGCTCGGTGCTCGCCCGTGTCAACGACAGCCTTTGCCCCGACATCCCGGAGAACATGTTCGTCACGTGCTTCTACGGCGTGCTCGATCCCGCAACGGGCTATCTGCGCTACGCGAACGCGGGGCACAACGTGCCGTTCGTCCGCAGCGCCAGCGGTGAGTCGGAGCTACGGGCCACCGGCATGCCGCTTGGCCTGATGCCGGGGATGAACTACGAGGAGCGCGAGGCGACGCTCGAGCCTGGTGCCAGCGTCCTGCTCTACAGCGACGGGCTGGTCGAGGCGCACGGGGCCGACCGTGAGATGTTCGGCAACCGCCGCGCCGCCGACCTGCTCACTGTCGGGCAGCACCCGCAGGCGCAGCTCGACTCGCTCCTGCTCGCGCTCGACGGCTTCACGGGCGACGAGGAGGAGCAGGAGGACGACATCACGCTGGTCGCGATCCGGCGGAGCGCCGGCGGGGCGGGCGTGATCGCCGACTTCGAGGTCGTCAGCGCGCCGGGCAACGAGCGCGACGCGACGCGACGCGTGGCCGAATCGCTCGCCCCCTACGGTCTTGCCCCGAGCAGGCTCGAGGCGCTGAAGACGGCGACGGCCGAGGCGACGATGAACGCGATGGAGCACGGCAACACGTTCGATCCGGCGTTGCTCGTGCACATCGTCGTGTTCGCCTCCGAATCCGAGGTGAGCGTGCGGATCACCGACCAGGGCAGTGGCCAGGAGTTGCCCGAGGTGGAGGCTCCCGACATCGACGCCAAGCTCGACGGGCGCCAGTCGCCCCGAGGCTGGGGACTGTTCCTGATCGAGCGGCTGGTCGACGAGGTGCGGCAATCGAGCGACGGAGCGCATCACACGCTCGAGCTCATCATGCGCCTGGAAGGAGGGGACGATGCAGTCGGCAGGTCTTGAGACCGTGACCCGCGCACTGCCGGACGGCTCGCTCATCGAGCTCTCCGGTGACATCGACGGCGGCGCACGCGACGCTCTCGATGCCGCCTACGGCTCGGCCGGTGCGGGCCAGTTGCTGCTCGATTTCGCGAATGTGGAGTACATCAACTCGACCGGGATCGCGCTCATCGTCGGCCTGCTGGCCCGTGCGCGCACCGACCAGCGCCCGGTGTCCGCCCGCGGGCTGACGGAGCACTACCGGGAGATCTTCGAGATCACCCGGCTCTCGGACTTCATGACGATCCTCGCCGAGGATTCGTCGCAGAACAACGATGTGGAGGGAGGAGACCAATGACCGAGACTGTCGCGTCGCTGGAGGTGCGCTCGCCGGCGCCTGGCGTCAGCGTGATCGCGATCGCGGGTGAGGTGACGAGGGCCTCCGATCTCGTGCTGCAGGACGCGTACGAGCGGGCCTCGGACGGGGCGCGCGTGATCATGCTGGACTTCGGCGGCCTGGAGTACATGAACTCGAGCGGCATCGGGCTGCTCGTGACGCTGCTCGTGCGCGCGCAGCGGAACCGCCAGCAGATCTTCGCGTACGGCCTGACCGACCACTACCGCCAGATCTTCGAGCTCACCCGGCTCGACGAGGTGATCTCGATTCACGAGACCGAAGAGTCGGCCCTCGCCGCCCTCTGAGCTGCAGCGCAGCCGCTGAACCTCTACTAGAGAAAGGCTTCTCATGAGCACTGAACCCGAAACACGGGATGCCGCAGCATGGGCTCGGCCGGTTGAGCGGCTGACCGCCTCCGACGGCCACATCAACGTCACCGGCCGCCGGCCGACGGCGCCGATCCACGGCTTTGGCCGGATGTGGCAGAAGACCTATCGCACCTCGCTCGCCGGCACGTCGCTCGCACCGCAGGACGTGATCGCGACCTGGAAGGAGCGCTTCCCCGACTTCTGGCCCAGCGGCAACCGCTTCTTCGCACCGCTCGCCGGCATCGCGCCCGGCGAGGTCGCCGCGCTCGACTTGTCGATGCCGGGCGGTCTCAAGCTGTCGACCGGCGTCCTGGTGCTGTACGCCGACGACGAGTCGTTCACGCTGATGACGCCGCAGGGCCACATGTTCGCCGGGTGGATCACGTTCAGCTCGTACGTCGAGGACGACGAGACCTACGCGCAGGCCCAGGTGCTGATGCGCGCGAGCGATCCGCTGTACGAGATGGGGATGACCCTCGGCGGCCACAAGAAAGAGGACGAGCACTGGATGCACACGCTGCGGGCGCTCGCGTTGTACCTCGGTGCCGAGGGCGAGGTCTCGATGCAGGCCGTGTGCGTCGATCGCAAGCGGCAGTGGTCGCGCGCGGGGAACGTCTGGCAGAACTCGGGGATACGCTCGGGTATGCACATGACCACCGCCCCGATCCGACTCGTCGCCCGGCCGTTCCGCCGCGGAGGTTGAGTGGTTGATGCCGTCGTCGTCGGAGCCGGCCCGAACGGTCTCGCCGCGGCGATCGAACTGGCTCGGGCCGGCCGGTCGGTGCACGTGGTCGAGCGGGCCGGCGAAATCGGAGGAGGCACCCGTACCGCGGAGCTGACGCTTGCCCGGCTACCGGCACGACGTCTGCTCGGCGATCCATCCGCTGGCGCTGGGCTCGCCGTACCTGCAGACGCTGCCGCTGGAGCAGTTCGGGCTCGAGCTGCTCGAGCCGGACGTGCAGGCCGCGCATCCGCTCGACGACGGCACCGCCGCCGTTCTGCTGCGCTCGCTTGAGGAGACGGCCGACCGCCTGGGCGTCGACGGGAAGGCGTACCGCTCGCTGGTCGGCCCCTTTGCCCGCGATTGGCCGAGAGTCGCGGATGTCGTCCTCGGGCCGCCTCGGCCGCCTCGGCATCCAGCCGTCGCGGCGCGTTTCGCGCTGGCCGGCGGCCGCCCCGCGACCTGGACGGCGAGGCGGTTTCGCTCGCCTGGGGCCCGCGCTCTGCTGGGCGGGATGGCCGCGCATTCGATGTCGCCGCTCTCGGCGCCCCCGACCACCGCGTTCGCGCTGGTGCTCCTGTCGCTCGGGCACGCGGTCGGCTGGCCGGTCGCGCGTGGCGGCTCGCAGGCGATCACCGAGGCGATGCGCGCCTACCTCGAGTCGCTCGGAGGCACGGTCGAGACCGGTCGCGAGATCCGGTCGCTCGCCGACGTGCCCGACTCCTCGACCGTGCTGTTCGACACCACGCCGCGCCAGCTCGCAGCCATCTGCGGCGCGGAGCTCCCGCGGCGCTATCGAAAGGCACTCGCCCGCTTCCGCTACGGGCCGGGCGTGTTCAAGCTGGACTACGCCCTCAGCGGGCCGGTGCCGTGGACGGCCGAGCCGTGCCGCAGCGCGGGGACGGTCCATCTCGGCGGCACCTTCGAGGAGATCGCGCTGTCCGAGCGGACGGTCTCGCAGGGCGGCCACCCCGAGCGGCCGTACGTGCTCGTGGCGCAGCAGAGCCTCGTCGATCCGGAGCGGGCGCCTGCCGGCGGCCATACGTTGTGGGCGTACTGCCATGTGCCGAACGGGTCGACCGTCGACATGACGGCCGCGGTCGAGCGGCAGATCGAGAGGTTCGCGCCGGGCTTCTCCGAGCTCGTGCTCGCCCGCGCCGCGCGCGGCCCTGCCGCGGTCGAAGCCGACAACCCGAACTACATCGGCGGCGACATCAACGGCGGCCTCGCCAACCTGCGCCAGGTGCTCGCCCGCCCGGTGCTGAGCGCCAACCCGTACGCGACGCCGAATCCGCGGCTGTTTCTCTGTTCGTCCTCGACGCCGCCCGGCGGCGGGGTGCACGGCATGTGCGGCTATCACGCCGCGCGAGCCGTCTTGCGTCGCGCCTAGTTCTTACGGCCTGCGAGCTTCCAGGCAGCGGGCAACAGCGCCGCCGCGAGGTACATCTTCAGGACGTCTGCGGGCACGAAGGGATAAAGGCCCTTCTCGAGTGCGGTGGCAAAGCTGAAATGGGCCTCGTGGGCGAGCCAGCTCACGCCGAAGAGATAGATGACCACGTTTCCCGTGAGGAGAGCGCCGAGGCTCGACGAAAAGCGGCGGTCCCAGCGGCGCTCGGCCAGCGCCCCGGTGAGCGCGGCCGCGAAGATGAAGCCGACCAGGTAGCCGCCACTCGCCGAGCTGACGATGTGCCAGCCGTGGGCGTGATCTGCGTAGATCGGCAGGCCGACTGCGCCGAGGGAGACGTACAGCAAGGTGCTCGCCGTCCCGGCGACGGATCCGAGGCCCGCGCCCACGAGCAGCACGGCGAAGGTCTGCCCCGTGATCGGCACCGGCGTGAAGCCCAGCGGAATCGAGATCTGCGCACAGGCCGCGATCAACCCGGCGCCGCCGACGATGACCGCCAGCGTCCGAGCGGTGGATGAGCGGCCGACGAAGGCATCGCGCAGGGTGAGGGTTGTCGCCGCCACGAGTGAGGTGATCCTAATCGGACCGGGGCTCTAAAGTGTCCGAATGCAGATTCGCGCCGCAGTGCTGGAGGAGTTCGGGGCGCCGCTCGTCGTCCAGGAGGTGTCCCTCGCCGAGCCGAAGCCGGGCGAGGTGCTCGTGCGCCTGGTGGCCTGCGGCGTATGCCACACCGATCTCTACACCGCGTCGGGCGCCGATCCGTCCGGGTACGCGCCGACGGTGCTGGGGCACGAAGGCGCGGGTGTCGTCGAGCGGGTCGGCGACGGTGTCACGTCCCTGCAGCCGGGGGATCACGTCGTCACCCTCTTCTCTCCGCAGTGCCGCGAGTGCATCCACTGCCTGAGCCCACGCACCAACCTCTGCCTGGCCATTCGCGAACAGCAGAACAAGGGCTACCTGCCCGACGGCACCGCGCGGCTCGCGCGTGACGGCGAGCCGATTCGGCACTTCATGGGCACGTCGACGTTCGCCGAGTACACGGTGATGCCCGAGATCGCCCTCGCCAGGGTCGACCCGGAGGCGCCGTTCGAGCACGCCGCCCTGTTCGCGTGCGGCCTGTCGACCGGGCTTGGCGCAGCGATGTTCACGGCGCGCGTCGAGGCGGGCTCGACCTGCGTCGTCTTCGGCGCGGGCATGGTCGGTCTCGGCGCCGTGGCGGGCTGCCGTCTGCAAGGCGCCGAGCAGATCATCTGCGTCGACCTCTCGCCGGGCCGCCTCGAGCTGGCGCGCGGGCAGGGCGCAACGACCACGCTGCCGGGCGGACCGGACGCCGTCGAGCGAATTCTCGAGCTGACCGGCGGCTTCGGCGCCGATTACACCTTCGAGGCCACGGGCCGCACCGATGTGATGCGCCAGGCAGTCGAGTCGGCCCGCATGGGGTGGGGGCTCTGCACCGTCGCCGGTGTCGCCGGCAAGGGCGAGACGCTCGACATCGTTCCCCGGTACCTGATCACCGGCCGCCGTGTCTGCGGGTCGTCGTTCGGTGGCGTCAAGGGCCGCGACCAGGTGCCGGAGCTCGTCCGTCTGTCGCTCGATGGGCGGCTCGACGTGGCACCGTTCATCTCGCACACGCTGACGCTCGACGAGGTGAACCGCGGCTTCGAGCTGATGGAAGCCCAGGACGGGATCAGAAGCGTGATCCGCTTCGGCTGAGGGCGGTCACTCGCCGCTCTCGTCCGAGAAGCCGCACTCGAGGCAGACGAATCGCACGCCGTCGCCTTCGACCACGAACCCCTGAGTCACACCGCAGGCCGGGCAGATCGGCGGCCGGTCGTCCGCCTCCGGATCGGCGTCTTCGTCGCGCTTGCGCCGCTTGGACATCTGACGACGTTAGCGCGAGTCGGTCGTGAGGCCGAGGCGCCCCGCGAACGGCTCCAGCGTCAACCCCTGGACGAGCGTCGAGACGGCCACGACGAAGAAGACGGTGTTGAAGATCGTGTTGTCGCCGGCGATCCGCGCGGACAAGGCGAATGTGGAGAGCACGATCGGCACCGCCCCGCGCAGGCCCGCCCAGGCGAGGAAAAGCTGTTCGGGCAGCGGGAAGCGGAACGGCGCCAATGAGACGACGACGGCCAGGGGTCGCGCAACGAAGACGAGCACTGCGGTCAACGCGAGCGCCGACCAGGCGACCGGCCCCAACTGGCTCGGGAAGACGAGCAGGCCGAGGACGACGAAGAGCACGACCTGCGCGAGGAAGGCGAGTCCCTCGTGGAACGCCACGATCGTCTCGCGAAGCGGCATCGCGGTGTTGCCGACACACAGAGCGACGATGTAGACCGCCAGGAACCCGCTGCCGTGGAGGCTCGCCGTGACGCCGTAGCTGAACGCCGCGGCCCCGATCGACGCGACAGGCGCGAACGGCGCCAGCTCCGTCGGCAGCAGGCGCAACAGCCGTGCCGCGGCCAGGCCGAGCGCGGCCCCGAGCACGAGGCCGAGACCGAGCTGCTTCGTCAGCAGCCACGCGATGTCCGCGAACCCGTAGCCGGGCCGTTCGACCCAGGCGATCAGTCCGAGCGTGAGCGCCACCGCCATCGGATCGTTCGCCCCCGATTCGGCGGCGAGCACCGTCGCCAGCCGTTTGCGCAGCTGCGTGAACCGCAGCGTCGCGAAGACCGCCGCGGCGTCGGTCGACCCGACGATCGCTCCGAGCAGAAACGCCTTCGGCCACGAGAAGCCGAACAGATGCTGCGCCGCGACCGCGCTGACCGCGGTCGAGATCACGACGCCGAGCGTGCTGAGCACCAGGACGGGGCTGAGCACGGGGCGGATGTCCCGCCATTCCGTCGTCAGGCCGCCTTCGAACAGAATTGCAATCAGCCCGATGATCCCGATCGTCCGGGCGAGCTCGGCGTCATCGAAGTAGATGCCGCCGAGGCCTTCCGACCCGAGCACCATCCCCAGGCCGAGAAAGGTGATCAGCAGCGGGAAGCGCAACCGCCGTGTCGCGACCGCGGCGACGACTGCGAGGAGCAGGATCGCCCCGCCCACAAGCACCCGGTGGTCGATCACGACCGGGCTCTAACTGGTTCGAGCCGCGACGATGTCCAGGATCGCCTCGAGCAGCCGGCTCGAGGAGAGGACGTGCTCGTGCGCGAGTGCCCGTGCTCCTTCGGGGCTGCCGGCGGCAAGTGCGGCGCGGATCGCCCGGTGCTGCGCGTCGTTCCGCGCGTAGAGATCGTCGAGCTCCGTGCGGGCGACCCACGAGACCTGCCCGGCGAACGTGCGCCTTGCCGCCCGGGCGACGCTCGCGATGTAGGGCGCTTCGGCGGCTTCGTAGATCACGTCGTGGAACGCGTGGTTTGCGCGCATCCACTCCGAGGCGAGGGCGGTGTCCTCGACGCCGTGGCCGGCGTTGGCGCGCAGACGCGTGGTCAGCTCGGCGAAGCGGTGCTCCGCGGCGTCGAGCGCTGCAAGCCGTTCCGGGGTCATGCGCGGCGCGGCCCGCTCGGTGGCGAGACCTTCGAGCTCGGCGCGGACGAGAAAGGCCTCACGCAGCTCGTCGCGGGAGAGCGTGCGGACGCGAACACCGCGGTTCGGCTCGAACGAGACGAGGCCGAGCGCAGCAAGCCGGCGCAGCGCCTCCCTGATCGGGGTGCGGCTGACGTTGAAGCGCTCCGACAGGAGCTCCTGGCGGAGAACCGACCCGGCAGCGATCGCACCGGAGACGATCTCGTCCTCCAGGACGATTGCGATGTCGTCGGCCTTCGTCGAATCCGCCACCAGGGCGGAGTCTACGACGCTAATTGACCGCTACCCACATGTGGCCGCAATCACAGAAGATCGGAGTCTCCTCGTCGTGACTGCCGAGCTGGGCCGTGGAGAGGTTGGCGCCGCTGAAGCCGCAACTCGGGCAGGCCAGGCGGCCGCAGCTCGCGTGACCGGAGCCGTCGACCTCGCAGCCGCGATCCTCGCACGGTTCGAGCGTCACCCCGCACTGGCTCTGGCGGGCTTTCAGGTGCCGGACGGCGGTCAGGGTGGTCATGCTGCTGCCTCCTTGCTGCTGTGGAACTGGGCTTCTTCGGTGGAGCCGGTGAGTGCGAGGGTGGAGGCTTGGCCGCCGCTGACGATGCCGGCGATCTGGTCGAAGTAGCCGGCTCCGACCTCGCGCTGGTGGCGGGTGGCGGTGTAGCCGTCGGGTTCGAGTGCGAACTCGTGCTCCTGCAGGCGGACGTAGGCGGACATGCCTTCCCGGGCATAGCCGTGGGCGAGCTCGAACATCGAGGCGTTCAGCGCGTGGAAGCCGGCCAGGGTGACGAACTGGAAGCGGTAGCCGAGTTGGCCGAGGTCGTCCTGGAAGCTCGCGATCTGCTCGTCGCTGAGATGGCGTTTCCAGTTGAACGACGGTGAGCAGTTGTAGGCGAGCGGCTTGCCGGGGAACTGCCGGTGGATTTGTTTCGCGAACTCGGTCGCCTCGTCGAGGTCGGGCGTCGACGTCTCGAACCAGAGGAGGTCGGCGTAGGGGGCGTAGGCGAGGCCGCGGGCGATCGCGGCGTCGAGGCCGTCGCGGACTTTGAAGAAGCCTTCGTCGGTGCGCTCGCCGGTCAGGAACGCGTGGTCGGCCGGATCGATGTCCGAGGTCAGCAGGGTCGCCGAGAGTGCATCGGTGCGGGCGAGGAGGACGGTGGGCACGTCGAGCACGTCGGCGGCGAGCCGCGCGGCCGCCAGCGTTCGCACGAATTGGGAGGTGGGCACGAGCACCTTGCCGCCGAGGTGGCCGCACTTCTTCTCGGACGAGAGCTGGTCCTCGAAGTGCACGCCGGCCGCGCCCGCCTCGATCATCGCGCGCATCAGCTCGTAGGCGTTCAGCGCGCCGCCGAAACCCGCTTCGGCGTCGGCGACGATCGGCACCAGATAGTCGATGCCGTCCTCGCCCTCGGCGTACTGGATCTGGTCGGCCCGGCGCAGCGCGTTGTTGATGCGCCTGACCACGGCGGGCACGCTGTTCGCCGGATAGAGGCTCTGGTCGGGGTAGGCCGTCTCGCCGAGATTCGCGTCGGCCGCGACCTGCCAGCCCGACAGGTAGATCGCACGCAGGCCGGCCTTCACCATCTGGGTCGCCTGGCCGCCCGTCAACGCACCCAGCGCCGCGACGTGCCTGTCGCCTTGTGTGAGCTGCTGCCAGAGCTTCTCGGCGCCGCGCGTCGCGAGCGTGTGCTCGACATGGATCGAGCCGCGCAGGCGCACCACGTCGGCGGCTTCGTAGGTGCGGGCGATCCCGTCCCAACGGCGCTCGTCGGCCCAGCGATCCCTCAGCAGCTCGGCCGAGCGCTCCCGCGAAGCAACCTGGCGCATCAACGGCCCCTAATCCTGTTCGTGGTCGCGGTCGCAGAAATCCGGGCATGTGCATTCCGCGGTCTCCGCGCGGGTCACGATCGGCTGCCGGCCCGTTGCGGGGCCTGGCGCCGCGTTACGGCGCCTCCGTGGTTGGCCCCGATCTTGCATCCAAGAGCCAAGAGAATGAATCCAGAACCCGACGCTCATGAGAGACAGTATGGCGCAGATACTGTCACTTTGCAAATGGAAGTAGACAATCTCGGATCCAAGTTTCAGTTGAGAGGATCCAGGAAGGCAAATTCCCTTTTACCGACGCAGCGCCGCCACAGCGCGCGTCGTGCCGGCGGTGCGGCGAGCCGAGGCCAGCGTCAGCGCGGTCAGGCCTCCCGCGAGCGCGATCCCCGCAACGACGAGCCAGCCGCGGTCGAACGCGTCGAGCCGCCCGCGCGGAGTGCCCGGAGCGCCGAGGATCGCGACCAGCACCGCCACGCCGACCACGAACCCGATCTGCCGCGCCATGTTGATCACCGCAGAGCCGGTCGCGAAGCGGGCGGGCGGCAGCGACGACGACGCTGCAGCGAACAGCGTCGGCAGCGCCAGGCCGACGCCGATCCCCGTCAGCAGCATCCCGGGCAGGATCCCGCGCACGTAGTCGGGGTGCAGGCCGACCGCGGCCCGCCACCAGAGCATGCCCGCCGCGAAGAGCGCGCAGCCGGCGGCGATCACGACGCCGGGGCTGAACCGGGGTGACAGGCGTCCCGAGAGAATCGAGAGGCCTGGCACCATCAGAGGCCCTGGGAACACGGCCAGCCCGGCCCGGAGCGCCGACCAGTGCCAGTCGTCCTGCAGCCAGAGGACGATCGACAGGAGCATTGCCCCGAACGCGGTCGAGAAGAGAGCTGCGGCCAGCAGCGTGACGGCATACCCTCGTTCCCGGAGCAGCGAGAGCTCGATCACCGGGCTCCGATGACGGGCCGAGCGCAGCACGAAGACCACCAGGCAGACGGTCGCGCCTGCGAGGGCGCCGAGAATCCGTCCCGAGCCCCAGCCCCAGTCGTGCGCCTTGACGAGGCCGAGGGTCAGGGAGCCGATCCCGCCGGTCAGCAGCACCGCACCGAGGAGATCGGGAAGCGGCCCGCGCTCGGCGGGCGGCCGGGGCAGGACCCGGCGGCCGGCGACGATCGCGGCGATCCCGATCGGAACGTTGACGATGAACACCCAGCGCCAGCTCGCCTGGACGAGCACGCCGCCGAGCACCGGCCCGGCAGCCGCGGCGAGCCCGCTCGTGGCGGTCCAGATCCGAACCGCGCCCGCGCGACGCTCGGGCGGATAGGCGGCGAGGACGAGTCCCAGCGAGGTCGGGATCAGTAGTGCCGCGCCCGCAGCCTGGGTGATGCGGAACGCGACGAGCAGGACGACGCTGTTCGCCAGGGCGCAGGCAGCGGACGAGGCCGTGAAGATCGCGACGCCGATCAGGAAGCCGCCCCGTCGCCCGGCGCGGTCGGCCAGGCGCCCTGCCGGGACCAGCAGCGCCGCGAAGACGACGGCGTAGGCGTTCAGAACCCAGGAGAGGTCGGACAGGCTCGCGCCGTGAAAGCCGCGGGAGATCTGCGGCAGCGCCACGTTGACGATGAAGAGGTCCAGGCTCGAGAGGATCACGCCCGAGCAGACCACCGCCAGCACGACGCCCGGTCTCGCGGCGTTCCGGGTTTCCTCGGCCATTTCAAGCCCCCTGACTGGTGGGTTGCTTCATGAAACGCGGACGATAACGACTTGAGTTGCGTAATGCAACCCGCTAGGCTGCCGTCATGCAGCGCAAGAGCTTTGCCGGGATGAACTGCTCGATCGCCCAGTGCCTCGAGGCGGTTGGCGAGTGGTGGACGCTCCTGATCGTGCGCGACGCGTTCTTCGGCTACTCGCGCTTCGACCAGTTCGAGGGGCGGCTCGGGATCGCGCGGAACGTGCTGACCCAGCGCCTGGAGCATCTCGTCGAGCAAGGCGTGCTCGAGCGCGTCCCGTACCAGGAGCACCCGGTTCGCTACGACTATCTGCTCACCGAGAAGGGGCGAGACCTCTGGCACGTCGTCACCGCGATGCGCCAGTGGGGCGATCGCTGGGCCGCGCCGGACGGGGCGCCGATCGAGATCGTGCACGACGCGTGCGGTGAGCTGACGCACGTCACGCCTACCTGCTCGGCGTGCGGCGAGACGCTGAGCGTGCGTGACGTGACCGCCGTTCGCGGCGCGGGTTCGACTACAGGTGAGCCCGGCTCGAGCCCGCGGGCACCCGGGATCGCCCGCGTAAGCTGACCAGCGTTTCCGTCCGCGAGTCAGTCAGGAGCGCCACGTGGAGCATGTGAACCTCGGGAAGACGGGCCTGCGCGTCTCGCGCCTGTGCCTGGGCATGATGAGCTTCGGCCCCCACGAGAGCCGGCCTTGGGCACTCGGAGAAGACGAGGCCGAGCCGATCGTGCGCAAAGCGGTCGAGGGCGGGATCACCTTCTTCGACACCGCCGACGTCTACAACGGCGGGCAGAGCGAGGTGATCACCGGGCGCGTCCTCCGCAAGCTGCTGACCCGCGAGGAGTACGTCCTCGCAACCAAGGTGCACGGCCAGACGATGCCCGGCGAGAACGGCCGCGGGCTCGGACGCAAGCACATCATGGCGTCGATCGATGCGTCGCTCGCCCGGCTCGGGCTCGACTACGTCGACCTCTACCAGATCCACCGTTTCGACTACAGCACGCCGGTCGAGGAGACGATGGAGGCGCTGCACGACGTCGTGAAGTCGGGCAAGGCGCGCTTCATCGGGGCCAGCAGCATGTTCGCGTGGCAGTTTGCGAAGGCACAGAGCGCGGCCGATGCGCACGGCTGGACGCGGTTCGTCTCGATGCAGAATCACTACAACCTCGTGTACCGCGAGGAGGAGCGCGAGATGATCCCGCAGTGCATCGACCAGGGCGTCGGCGTGCTGCCCTGGAGCCCGCTGGCGCGGGGGCTGCTCGCCGGAAATCGCACCCGCACCGAGAAGCTGACCGTGCGTGCGAACACCGATCCGTTCGCTGACGGACTCTACAAGCCCGAGGCCGATTTTCCGGTCGTCGAGCGCGTGGCCGAGGTGGCCGCCGAGCGCGGTGTGCCGAGCGCCCAGCTCGCGCTCGCGTGGCTCTGGCGCAAGCCGGGTGTCACGGCTCCGATTGTCGGAGCGACCAGGGCCCAGCACGTCGAGGATGCGCTCGCAGCCGAGCAGCTCGAGCTGAGCGCGGAGGACGTCGCCCGGGTCGAAGAGCCGTACGTCCCGCACGGCGTCTCCGGTCACGAATGACCGCGGCCCGTTGATCGTCGTTACCGGCTCAACGGGCCATGTCGGCCGGCTGGTGGCCGAGGAGCTGGCCGCGCTCGGCGAGCCGATGCGGCTGCTCGTACGCGATCCCGCGCGAGCGCCGCAGCTGCCCGGGGCGGAGATCGTGCGGGGCGAGTACGGCGACCGCGCAGCGCTCCGCGAGGCGTTGGGCGAGGGCGACCGGGTGTTCATGGTGTCGCTGCACGAGGGGCCTGAGCGGCGCGTCCCGCTGCATCAGTCGTTCGTTGCTGCGGCGCAGGAGGCCCGCGTCGGGCAGGTGGTGTATCTCTCGTTCGTCAACGCCGGCCCGGACGCGATCTTCCTGCACGCGCGTTCGCATGGCGCGACCGAGGAGATGCTGCGGCGCTCGGGACTCGCCTGGACGTCGGTTCGCAACGGGATGTACGCCGACGATGTGCTCGGGTGGTTCGACGAGGACGACGTGGCCCGCGAGACCGGCGGCGACGGCCGCATGAGCTTCTCGTACCGTCCGGAGCTCGCGCAGGTGATTGCCCTCGCGCTCACGACGCCCGGACACGAAGGGCAGACCTACGACATCACGACGCCCGAGAGCGTCTCGCTGGCCGAGTTGGCCGAGATCGCGACCGAGGTGACCGGCAGGCCGCACCGCTACGAGCCGGCCGGCGAGGACGTGTGGGAGGCCAGGTGGAGCGCGCTCGGCCGTACGGGCTGGGAGCTCGACAGCGGCTACACCACCTACGCGGCCCTGCGCGCCGGCGAACTCGACGTCGTGACCGACGACTACCGCAGGGTGACCGGCCGCGAGCCGCTCTCGCTCGCTCAGATCATCGCCCGCCTCACCTCCTGAGGCGGGCGCTCAGGCGGCGCTCACGGAACCAGGGCGATGCAGTCGATCTCGACCTGGCCGACGATCAGGTCGGCACCGACTGTGGCCCGGGCGGGCTTCGGGTCGGGGAAGAACGTCACGTACACGCTGCTCATCGCGGCGAACTGGCGAATGTCGGTGAGCCAGACGCCACAGCGCACGACATGCTCGAAGCCACTCCCGGCTGCCTCGAGCGCCGCGCCGAGGTTCTCGAGGGTCAGGCGCGTCTCCTCCTCGACCGTGCCGGGGACGTACTCGCCGTCGCGGAGTGGGCCCTGGCCCGCGACGAAGACGAATCGTCCCTCGGCGACGACGGCTGCCGAGAAGGGCGCGAGTGGGTTCTCGTTCGGGATGGCCTGACGAATCATTTGATCTCCTCTCGCAGCGCAAACGCGTTCACGCCGGCTGCTGTGACGGGCTATGGCGAAAAGGCTGTGCCGACCCGGTCGGCCGCGCGGTTGCCGGGCTATACATTCTGCAGGCGATGGATGCCGCGCCACTGCTGGCCACCTTCGACGACGCGAACCAGGCGGTTGCACCTGTTGCGGTCTGAGGCTCAGCTCACCGCGGGCTCGGTCGGCCAGGTCGAGACGAACCGGACTGTGCTCTTCACGAGTGACGACCCGCTCGTCCTCGACTCGGGTTCTCGACTCGGCCCGGTCGAGGTCGCCTACGAGACGTACGGCGAGCTGAGCTCCGATGCGTCGAACGCGATCCTCGTGTGTCATGCGCTGACCGGCGATGCGCACGCCGCAGGCCACCACGGCGATCCGACGCGCGTCGGCTGGTGGGACAACCTGATCGGCCCCGGCAAGCCGCTCGACACCGACCGGTGGCACGTCATCTCGGCCAACCTGCTCGGCGGCTGCCAGGGCACGACAGGCCCCTCCTCGCTCGACCCGGCCACCGGCCGGCCGTACGGGCTGCGCTTTCCGCTCTTCACCGTGCCCGACCTGGTGCGAGTGCACCGCCGGCTGCTCGCGTACCTCGGCATCGAGCGGCTCGCTGCGGCGATCGGCGGCTCGCTCGGGGCGATGCAGGTGCTGCAGTGGACGATCGATCATCCCGACGAGCTGGGCGCGGGCATCCAGGTGTGCGGCTCGTCCCGCCTGTCTGCTCAGAACATCGCGTTCTCCGCAGTCGCGCGCACGTCGATCATGGCCGACGAGCATTTCGCCGGGGGCGACTACTACGACACGGGCGCGCGCCCCGACGTCGGGCTCGCGGTCGCCCGGATGCTGGCCCACCTCACGTATGTCTCCGAGCAGTCACTCGAGGAGAAGTTCGGCCGGCGGGTTCGCGACGACGCAAGCGGCCCCGGCTTCGGGATCGACTTCGAGGTCGAGAGCTACCTCGACCACCAGGCGAGCTCCTTTCTGGAGCGCTTCGATGCGAACTCGTACCTCTATCTGAGCCGGGTCATGGACTACTTCGACCCGTTCGCGGATGCCGAGGCTGCGCGGGCTCGGCTGCAGGACGCAGGCACACGGACGCTGGTGGTGTCGTTCGACACCGACTGGCGCTTCCCGACCCGCCACTCGGTCGAGATCGCCCGGATGCTCGAGTCGGCCGGCGCGTCGGTGGTGCTGCGCGAGATTGCCTCGCCCTTCGGGCACGACTCGTTCTTGCTGCCGGTCTCCGAGTACCACGAAACGGTGAGGGCGTTTCTCGAGGAGCGGTGAGCTCCTACGAAGCTCTGTTTTAGGAGGCCACGCTCTGCTCGTCCGCCTCGCCGTAGACCTCGACCCGGCTGCGGCCCCGCCGCTTCGCGAGATACATCGTCGCATCGGCCTTGCGGATGATGTCTTCCGCCGCGTCTTCGGGGTTCGCGCTGTACGCGACGCCGATGCTCGCCGTCACGGCGACCGTTTCGCCGCCGATCGAAAATGGGTTGCGCAGCGTGTTGGTCAGCCGCCACGCGAGCTGGGTCGCGTCGGTCGGAGACTCGACCTCGCCCGCGAGCACGACGAACTCGTCGCCGCCGAACCGCGCAACGGTGTCGGAGGGCCGAACGGCCTCGCGCAGCCGCCGCGCCACGGCCAGGAGCAATTCGTCGCCGGCCTGATGGCCGCGCGAGTCGTTGACCTCCTTGAAGCCGTCGAGATCCATGAACACGACCGCGACGCCGTCGCCGGCCGAGAAGCGGCGTGCCCGCGTCTGGCGCAGACGGTCGAGGAAGTACTGCCGGTTGGGCAGCTCGGTCAGCGGGTCGTGCAACGTGCGGTGGACGAGGTCGGCCTCGACGAGCTTGCGGTCGCTGATGTCCTCGAGCATCGCGGTGATGTGGACGGGCCGCCCTTCGTCGTCCCGGACGAGTGCCATGACCGTGCGGCACCACATCAGCGAGCGGTCGTTCCGGCGAAAGAGATGCTCGAGGTGACAGCGGTCGCTGATTCCGGCGGCCAGCTCGGAGAACCGCTCGGCGGTCGACCGATCGGTGGGCTCGAGGTAGTCCGCGAGCAGCTTCCCCTGCAGCGCGCCGGGCGGGTACTCGCAGATCTGCTCGAGCGTCGGGTTCGCCTCGAGGATCCGGCCGTCGAGCGAGATCGACATGACGCCGATCGCGGCTGCGTCGAAGATCGAGCGGAACTGCCGCTCACTGGTCGCCAGCGCCGACTCGACGAGCTTGCGGTCGGTGATGTCGACCATCACGCCCTGCCAGTACAGCGCGTCGCCGATCTCGTCCTTGACGACGCTCGCCTTCTCGCTGACCCACACGATGTGACCGTCCCGGTGCACCATCCGGTATTCGGCGAAGAGCGACGACAATGTGCGGCGCGCGTTCGCGTCGGCCGCCACCATGCGTTCACGGTCGTCCGGGTGCAGGACGTCGAGCCACAGCTCGTCCTCGGTCAGCCAGGCGGCGTACGGGTAGCCCAGCAGCTGCTCGATCTGAGGGCTGATGTAGAGAGGGGTCGAGGAGCCCGGGTTGTCGGGCTGCACCAGATCCATGTAGACGACAAGGCCGGGGATGTTCTCGACCAGCCGCTCGAACTGGCGGGTCGCTTCGGCCCGCCCTGCCTGTGGGCGCGGTTCCTGCCGATGGTCGAAACCTGCTGGGTCAGACACGAGATCGCCGAATCCGTTCGTTGGACTGGAGCGAGTCGGCCCGGAGCGGGCCTCGATCATCATCGGCATCCGAGCGCCCGATCTTGATCGTTCAGGCGGGTGAAGAGCCGACGCGCAAAACGTTGCCATTCCTGTCGATCAGCGTGAATTCACGCGATCCGCCGGCGACGTCGGCCGGCGCCAGGAGCCGGCTGCCCGTTCCTCGGTCGAGCGGCACCCCGATCTGCTCCCACTCCTGGTGAAGCGCCGCCCGCTGTCGAACCGCTGCGCCTGAGTCCCGAACCGTTCGCGACGTCGCGATCGCCTCGTCGAGGTCGCCTGTCTCGGCAGCGCCTCGTTCGCGCTCCGCGGCGGCGTGGTCGCGGACGTCGGCGGCCTGGTCGCGCGATTCGGCGAGCGCATCTCGGGCGGTGGCGGCGCGGTCGCGGCCCCGTGCGATCTCGTCGCGCCGGGCGGCCGTCGCCAGGCGTTGGGCTGTCGTCTTTGCACGCGCGGCCGCAGCCGAATCATGCTCCCGGGTGCCGGTGCCGCTGTCTGGAGACAGCAGACCGCCGGTTTGCTGCGGTTGGGCCTGCTGCGCGTCGTCCGCCCCAGGCAGCACCTCATGCGGCGCCTCGAAGCTGCGACCCGCTTGGCCATTCTGCCGTGTCACGGCCGCTCCTCCCGGTTTCGCACCCGTCCGCACAGGACGTGTGGCGTTCCCCGTTCGGTCAACTGCAGTTAGTCACGTCTGCTGGTGGCCCAAGTATCATACGTAACGTAATCCAACGGTCAAGCAAGCCAACGGGTTGGCGAGAGACCGATGAGTTTCGGGGCGTAGAGTCGTCGTATCCAGCGACGCCGACAGGAAGGGGGGTCGAGGCCCGATGCCATCGACAGTTCTACTCGTGGGGACTCGCAAGGGCTGCTTCGTGCTCGAGAGCGATGAGGCCCGCAGCGACTGGCAGATTCGGGGCCCCTACTGCGAGGGCTGGCCGATCTACCACGCCGTGCACGACCCGGTGTCGGGTGCCTTCTACGCCGCGGCAGCGAGCGAGTGGCACGGCGCGGGCGTCTGGCGGAGCGACGATCTCGGCAACACCTGGGAGCTGTCCAGTGAGGGGCTCGACTACGCCGACGGCGGACAGAAGCTCTCGAAGATCTCCGGACTCGCAGCGGCACATGGGCGGGTGCTTGCGGGCGCCGAGTCGGCGGGCGTATTCGAGAGTCACGACGGCGGCGTCACGTGGACGCTGCTCAGCACCCTCGATGGCCAGCCGGGCCGCACCGGCTGGAACGACCCGGCGAACCAGCCTCCCGGACACCTCGGCCTGCCGGCAATCCTGCCGCACCCGGATGATCCGTCCAGGCTCTTCGTCGTCGTGCAAGGGATCGGCATCTTCGAGACCGAGGACGGCGGCGCCTCGTGGACGCCGCGCAACAGCGGCCTGCGCGCCGACTGGCCGCGCGAGGAGCCGGAGGTCGGCTTCTGCGTCCACAAGCTCGTGATGTCGCCGGTCGACCACGATCGCCTCTACCAGCAGAATCACTGCGGGATGCATCGCAGCGACGATGGTGGCCGGTCGTGGGTCGAGATCACCGAGGGCCTGCCTTCCGACTTCGGCTTTGCGGCAGCGGCCCACCCGCACGACCGCGAGAGCTTCTACGTGATCCCGCTCGATCCCGGGCACGGCCGCTGCATGCCCGAAGGGCACGCCGCGGTCTGGCGGACCAGCGATGCGGGGTCGAGTTGGCGACGGCTCGACCAGGGCCTGCCGCAGCGCGACGCGCACCTCGGCGTCCTCCGTGAGGGGCTCGCGATCGACACCTACGACGTGCCGGGCCTGTACTTCGGTACCAGCACGGGCCAGGTGTTCGCGAGCGCCGACGAAGGCGAGAGCTGGAGTGAGATCGCGAGCTACCTCCCCGCCATCTCGTCGGTCGAGGTCGCGCTCGTTGCGTGATCTCTAGGTGATTCGATGGCCGACGTCCACCTCCCAGCGACGCTGCTGCCGCTCTTCCGCGACCTGCCGCGCCGGCTCGATGTCGACGCGGCGAGCGTCGGAGAGGCCGTCGAGCAGCTCGAGGGGCGCTGGCCGGGCCTGCGCGACCGGCTGTGCGTCCCGGGGCCGAAACCGCCGGTGGAGCTGCGGCCGCACATCCATGTCTACGTCGACCGCGAGCGCGCCGGGCTCGGTACAGGGCTCGAAGCGCGCTCGCGGGTCGATGTGATCGCCGCGATCAGCGGCGGTTGAACAGAGCCGCCATCAGCGGCGGCTGACTGCCGCTTACTGGGGCTGCGGAACGATCCGGATGTACGGGCGGGGTTCCTTCCAGCCGTCCGGGTACGTCTCCTTCGCCTCGTCGTTCGACACGGAGCCGGCGATGATCACGTCCTCGCCCTGCTGCCAGTTGACCGGCGTCGCGACCTTGTGCTTCGCGGTCAGCTGCAGCGAGTCGATCACGCGCAGCACCTCGTCGAAGTTGCGGCCAGTCGTCATCGGATAGACGAGGATCAGCTTGATCTTCTTGTCGGGGCCGATCACGAACACGTTGCGCACCGTCTGGTTGTCGGCCGGTGTCCGCACGAGCGGATCGCCGGACACGCTCGCCGGCAGCATCCCGTACAGCTTCGACACGTTGAAGGTGTCGTCGCCGATGATCGGGTAGTTGAGCGCTGTCCCCTGCGTCTCCTCGATGTCCTTGGCCCAGTCCTCGTGCCGCGAGGCGGGGTCGACCGAGAGCGCGATGATCTTGACGTTGCGACGGTCGAACTCCGGCTTGATCTTCGCCATGTAGCCGAGCTCGGTCGTGCAGACCGGTGTGAAGTCCTTCGGGTGCGAGAACAGCACCGCCCACGAGTCGCCGAGCCAGTCGTGGAAGCTGATCGGGCCTTCGGAGGTCTCGGCCTCGAAGTCCGGAGCAACATCGCCTAGTTGTAGAGCCATCGTTTCTCCCCTCGCGCTGACATACGGACGTCGGCTGGCCGCTTCGGGCCGTCCGGCTCAAACATGAGCGTTTAACATACTTGACATTAGCGATCTCGGTGACGTCGCCGTCGCCGGCTGTTCCGTCTTCCAGGAGGTTCCCGGGTGTCCGTTCGCGACGAGATTCTGGCGGCCAACGCGGCTCATGTCGCGACATTCGGCGACCGCGGCGAACTGGCCCGGGCGCCCGCGCGCAAGGTGGCCGTGCTGACCTGCCTCGACGCCCGCCTCGATCTGGCCCGGTTCGCGGGCCTGGGCGAAGGCGACGCCTGCGTGATCCGGAATGCCGGCGGCCGGGCCAGCGACGACGCGGTTCGCTCGCTGGCCGTCTCGCACAAGCTGCTCGGCACCCTCGATTGGTTCGTCATCCATCATTCCGATTGCGGAATGGAGGTCGTCACGAACGAGCTCATGGGCGACCTGTTCGCGCACAGTCTCGACCCCGCCGTGGTCGGGCCGGACGGCGTTTACGACGTGGGGCAGGGCCCGGGCTCTCCCGAGGGGCGCAACATCGACTGGCTTCCCATCTCCGACCGGGAGCAGAGCGTCGTCGACGATGTGCGCACGCTCCGCAACCACCCGCTCGTCTCCACGCAGATCGCGATCTACGGGTTCGTCTACGACGTCAAGACGGGCCGGCTGCTGGAGGTGCCTGAAGCCACCGAGGCCGGCCGCCCGGGCGGCGGTCAGTCGCCGGACAACGTCCAGTAGAAATCCGCACCTGCGGCGGCCGGCCGTGCGACGCGGCTGAGCGCAGCCCGGGCCGCGATCGGATCGAGTTGCGCGATGACCGCGACCTCGGCGGTCGCGAGCGGCTCGTCTGCCCAGGCCAACAGCTCCGCCACGGTCTTCGGCTTGGGCCGCCGCGTGAGCTCGGGTGCGAGGTTCGCGATCGCCGTCTCGTAGGCCTCGACCGGGTTGAACCCCGGAACGGTGACTTCCGGGGCAGCGCCTGGCTCGCGGACGAATTCGTAGCTCGGCGCGGTGTAGCGCCGGTGCTCGCGCGGCCCGCCGAGCTTGTGGTCGAGTGCGCGGGCGGCCGCAGTCGGAGCCCTCGCTGCCGCGATGTCGGCCTGGAGCTCAGACTCGACGGCTTCGGTCTCACACCAGTTCGCCAGTTGCGCCGGGTCGAGGCCGACGTCGGAGGCTGCGCCCGCGATCAGATCCGGATCGTCGAGCAGGCCGCCGACCATCGTGCGGACGCGGAGCCGCCGGAGCAGCGGCTCGGCCTCTTCGGGAGCGTGCACGCGGGCGGCCACGACCGCGCGACAGGCCGGCTCGGACGAGGCCGTTCGCGGATAGGGCGCCGGATCGATCGGCATGCCGTACTTGCGCTGCAGTCCGGGCGCGCCCTCGGCCAGCTTCTCGGCCTCGCCCGGCTCCAGGGTGAGGACGATCATTCGCGTCCGCCAGACGAGCTGCTCGCCGTAGTGCCAGCGCAGACGCAGGCGCGTGGGCTCCGCCGAGAACGCAAACGGGCACGCCGGATCGGTGTAGTGCGTGACCTCGAGCTGCACTCGGCTCAGTCCGCGGAGCGAACTGCCTCTGACAAAGTCATTGCCCCGCCGTGGGCGACCTGTCCACCGTCGACGACGATCTCGGCGCCGGTGACGAACGACGACTCGTCGGAGATGAGGTAGACGACAAGTGGCGCCACTTCGTCGGCCTGTCCGGCGCGCCCGAGTGGCGTCTGGGCGATGTTCGCCGTCTTGAACGCCTCGGTTGCCCCCGCTGTCATCGGTGTGTCGATGAAGCCGGGGAAGATCGTGTTGACGCGGATCCCGCGCGGGCCGAGCTCGGTGCTCGCAACGCGCGACAGGCCGCGGACGCCCCATTTGCTGACGCTGTAGGCAGCCGCGTGGTAGCCGGTGAGCCCCGCGATCGAGCTGACGTTCACGATCGAGCCGCCGTTGGTCATCAGCCGCGTCGCGGACTGGATGCCGAGGAGCGTCCCCGTGAGGTTGACGGCGAGCACGCGGTCCCAGTCGGCGAGCTCGATCTCGTCGAGTCGTGCGCGAAACGAAATGCCCGCGTTGTTGACGAGCCCGTCCAGGCGGCCGTACTCCGTCTGCGCCCAGTCGACAAGCCTCGCCCAGTCCTCGGCACGCGAGACGTCGAGCTTGCGGTAGCTGCCGGCCGGTGGCTCCGCCGGCTCGTCGTGCAGGTCGGTTGCGATCACGACTGCGCCTTCGGCGGCGAGGGCGGCGGCCTCCGCGGCTCCTTGACCGCTCGCCGCGCCGGTGACGACGACGATCTTGCCTTCCACGCGTCCCATCCTGCGGATTGAATCAGCTGCTGTTCGCGGGCCGGCTCGTCTTCGTTTCGCAGCGAAACGATCAGGCAGCAATCGTATGCATCGTCATTTGTTCCGGGGCCCTTGCGCCGGAGTGGTCTTTAGTTGTTAGGTTCACATCTCTGGCCCGGTCGGTCGGGGCGCAGATCACCTTTCGGACGACAGGGGTGAAGAGATGGCACGGGTCGCGTTGGACAGGGTCAGCAAGATCTACCCGGACGGCACGCGTGCCGTGAACGAGATGAGCCTGGACATTCGCGACGGCGAGTTCATGGTGCTCGTCGGCCCGTCAGGCTGTGGCAAGACCACCGCGCTGCGGATGGTGGCCGGGCTCGAGGACATCTCCGAGGGCGTTCTGACGATCGGGGATCGCGTGGTCAACCACGTGCCGTCTCGCGACCGGGACATCGCGATGGTGTTCCAGAGCTACGCCCTCTATCCCCACCTGTCGGTCTACGAGAACATCGCCTTCGGCCTGCGGCTGCGGAAGATGTCGAAGGACGAGATCGACGAGCGCGTGCAGCGCGCCGCGAAGACCCTCGGGCTCGAGGACTACCTGAAGCGAAAGCCGCGCGCGCTCTCGGGTGGTCAGCGTCAGCGCGTCGCGATGGGCCGCGCGATCGTGCGCCAGCCGGCGGCGTTCCTGATGGACGAGCCGCTCTCGAATCTCGACGCCAAGCTGCGGGTGCAGACACGTGCCGAGATCGCGAAGCTGCAGTCCGACCTCGGCGTCACCACCATCTACGTCACCCACGACCAGATCGAGGCGATGACGATGGGCGACCGGGTCGCCGTCATGCGCAAAGGGGAGCTGCAACAGGTCGACGATCCACAAACCCTTTACGACCGGCCCGTCAACCTGTTCGTGGGCGGCTTCATCGGCAGTCCGGCGATGAACCTCCTCGACGCGACGATCGAGCAGTCGAACGGCGATCTGCGCGCGAAGATCGGCAAGCAGGAAGTCTCGCTCGGAGCCGAGACGCTCGAGCACCGGCCGGGGCTGCAGGGCTACGCGGGAAAGCCGGTCATCATCGGCATCCGGCCGGAGGACCTCGAAGACGCCGCCCTCGTCACCGAGGTGCCGGCCGGACGGACCCTGCAGGGCCGTCTGGAGCTGCGTGAGGCGCTCGGGTCGGAGGTCATGGCGCATTTCGCGATCGAGGCCGCGCACGCCGAGACGGACGAGATGCGGGAATTGGCGGAGGACACGGGTGGAGGAGAGGCACCGCAGATCGGCGTCCAGGAGAACGAAGCGATCATCGTCGGCCGCTTCGGGGCCCGGTCGCGCGTGGCAGAGGGCGAGGCCGTCTCGGCCGTCGTCGACACGCGGGCCTTGCACTTCTTCGACCCAGCAACAGGCAACGGCATCTATGGCTCCACGAAAGGAGACCAAGCGTGAAGCAATACGTAGTTAAAAGGCGCAGCGTTGCTCTTGCGTTAGTGCTGGTGGTCGATCGCGGCGGCAGCGTATGGGGCGTCCAGCGCGTCGTCGAAGACGCAGAAGGCGACGGGGGCCGCAGCGGTTTCGGGCTCGATCAGCTTCGACGGGATCTGGACCGGCTCCGAGGCGACTGCCTTCGGCGCGGTGATCAAGGCCTTCAACAAGGTCTACCCGAACGTCAAAGTCAACTACAAGCCGGTGGGCAACAACGTCTCGACCGTCCTCGCGACGGCGATCGCCGGCGGCCATCCTCCCGACATGGCGGACATCGCCCAGCCGGGTCTGGTCAAGCAGCTCGCACAGCAGGGACACCTGAAGCCGATCACGTACGCGAAGTCCGTGATCAGTGCGAACTTCGCACCCGCGTGGTCGCAGCTCGGGACGTTCGGCGGCAAGCAGTACGCGCTTGTCTTCAAGGCCGCCAACAAGTCGCTGCTCTGGTACAACGTGCCCGCCTTCAAGGCCGCTGGTGTGACGGCGCCGAAGACGTGGGCGCAGCTCCTCTCGGACTGCGAAGACGCTCCTGGCGTCGGGCACGCCGGCCTACTCGATCGGCGGCTCGGACGGCTGGACGCTCACCGACCTGTTCGAGAACATCTACCTGCGCACGTACGGGCCGGCGAAGTACGACGCCCTCTCGGCGCACACCATCAAGTGGACCGACCCGACCGTGATCGCTGCGTTGAAGACGATGGCGAAGATCATCGGCGACACGAGCAATCTCGCGGGCGGAGCGGCAGGCGCGCTCCAGTACGGGTTCAACGACTCCGTCACCAACGCGTTCACGACCCCGCCGAAGGCGGCGATCGTGTTCGAGGGTGACTTCGTGGGCGGGGTCATCACCTCGTCGACGAAGTCGAAGCCGGTGACGGGCTTCAATGCAGTGCCGTTCCCGTCGATCACGGCCGGCCCGAACTCGGGTGCCGTGGAAATCGGCGGCGACCTGTTCGTGACGTTCCGCGACACACCGGCGATCGAGGCGTTCGTGAAGTTCCTCGCGACCGCGCCGGCGGCTGACGCGTGGGCGAAGATCGGCGGCTTCGGGACCGGCAACAAGAACGTGCCGGCGAGCATCTACCCGGACGCGATCACCAAGGCCACCGAGGCACCGATCGGTCAGGCGAAGTCCGTGGTGTTCGACATGTCGGACGAGCAGCCGGCCTCCTTCGGCGCCACCACGGGCCAGGGCGAGTGGGGCATCTTCCAGAGCTTCCTGAAGACGCCTTCCAACGTCACGGGCATTGCCAAGCAACTCGAGGCGGCTGCAACGGCGGCCTACAAGAAGGGGAAGTAGCGCGTTGAGCGCGGGAGGAGTCGCAACGGAGCCGCCGGTGACGGCGGCTCCGCCTCCCGACGCCGGGCGGAACTCGCTCGGGCGCTACGCGACGGGCGCGATCTTCCTGGCACCCGCCGTCTTCGTGCTCGCCGTGTGGATGGTCTATCCGGCCGTCTACACGATCATCCGCAGCTTCTTCGGCCAGAGCGGCTACATCGGTACCTGGGTCGGTATCGACAACTACAAGCGCCTGTTCACGACGGCGACGCTGACGACCGCGATCAAGAACAACGCGATCTGGGTGGCCGTGGTGCCGGCGTTCGTCTCGTCGATCGGCTTGATCTTTGCCGTCTTGACCGAGCGTGTGCGCTGGTCGGTCGCGTTCAAGACCGTGGTCTTCCTGCCGATGGCGATCTCCGCGTTTGCGACCGGAGTGACCTGGCGGATCATGTACCAGCAGGACCCGAATGTCGGTGCGCTGAACGCACTCGCGCGGGTCGCGGTCGATGCGGTGAGCTCCCCCGGCGTCCTGCCGACGGCGCTTCCCTCGACACCCGGTCTCACGGGCTCGCCCGCGACGGGCCTCGTCTTGAAGACGCCGTTGCAGCCGGGCGGCGTCGCGAAGCTCGGCCTGACCGGGATCCCTCCGACCTCCGTGCCCAAGAACGCGAAGCAAGCGATCGTCCCTGCCAGCAAGCCCGGCGACATCGTCGGCGTCGTGTGGCGCGACTTCAAGCCGGGCGGCGGCAAGCCGGGCGTGGTCGAGAGCCAGGAGCTCGGGTTGCCGGGCGTCAAGGTCGAGCTGCGCTCGAGCGCCGGCAAGGTAGTGCAGCACGCCACGAGCGGGCTCGATGGCACGTTCGACTTCGCCAAGGTGCCGCCGGGCACGTACCAGGCAGCGGTCGGGAAAGGGACCTTCGCCAAGCCGTTTGCCGGCTACTCCTGGCTCGGTCCGAGCTTGATCACGCCGTCGTTGCTGATCGCCTACATCTGGATCTGGGCCGGTTTCGCGATGGTCGTGATCGGCGCCGGTCTGGCGTCCATGCCGCGTGACGTGCTCGAGGCCGCGCGCACCGACGGAGGCACCGAGTGGCAGGTCTTCCGGCGCGTCACGGTGCCGCTGCTCGCCCCGGTGCTGAGCGTCGTCTTCATCACGATGATCATCAACGTCTTGAAGGTGTTCGACATCGTGCTCGCGCTCGCGCCCGAGTCGACGCAGTCGAACGCGAACGTCATCGCGCTCGCCATGTGGCGCACGGCCTTCGGCGGCGTCAACGACTTCGGCACCGGCTCCGCGATCGCCGTGTTCCTCTTCCTGCTCGTGATCCCCGTCCTGGCCCTGAACATCCGTCGCTTCAAGAGGGACTTGTGATGACCGCAACCGCCGCCGAAGTCGTACCGAACCCGCAGAGCACCACCGCCGCCACCATCCTGCGCTGGGTTGCGAAGGCGCCGGTTCATCTGGTGCTGGCCGTCCTCGGCCTGCTGTGGCTCGTGCCGACGTTCGGGCTGTTCATCACGTCGATCCTGCCGCAGTCGACGCTTGCCTCGAGGGGCTGGTGGCAGATCTTCTCGAAGCCGAGTCTCGCGACGTTCTCCAACTATGACGCGCTCTTCCACAACCACGGCCTGATCACCGCGCTGAAGACGACGGCGTACATCGCGGTCGGCAACACGCTGATCGTCGTGGTGATCGGCGCGCTGGCCGGCTACGCGCTCGCGTGGCTCGAGTTCCCGGGCCGCGACTGGGTCTTCATCGGCGTGATCGGGCTGCTCGTGGTGCCGCTGCAGATGGCGCTGATCCCGATGTTCAGGCTCTACGACACCTTCGGGCTGTTCGACACGGTCCTCGGGATCATGCTCTTCCACGCCGCGTTCGGGCTGCCGTTCGCGATCTTCCTGTTGCGAAACTTCTTCGTCGGCTTGCCGAAGGACATCCTCGAATCGGCGCGCATCGACGGCGCGTCCGAAGCTCGCATCTTCTTCCGGCTGATCCTGCCTCTCGGCCTGCCTGCCATTGCCTCGCTCGCGATCTTCCAGTTCCTCTGGACGTGGAACGACCTGATCGTGGCGCTGACGTTCGGTCAGAACGTGCAGCCGATCACCGTCTGGATCTTCGGGCAGCTGCGCGAGTTCGGCACGAGCATCGACGTGATCGCGCCGGCCTCGTTCATCTCGCTGATCATCCCGCTGGCGGTGTTCTTCGCGTTCCAGCGCTATTTCGTGCAGGGCCTGCTGGCAGGCTCGGTGAAGTAGCCGTGGAGCCGGCGCGGCGGTGCGCCGTCGTCGGTAGCGGGCTGGCGGCGCTCGCGGCCTACGCCACGTTGCGGCATGGCGGGCTCCGCCCGGAGGAGATCGCGGTGTTCGGAACGCACGAGGACCCGACCGAGGTGTGGCGCGGCCGTGCGGCGGCGATTCGCCAGCGGCGGATGCGCTCCGAGTCGGACGGTCATCTCGCCGCTTTGTCGTTCCCGGGCCTGGCGGTCAAGGAGTCCCAGCGCACAGGCTCGCTCCGGCCACTCGTCGCCACCGTCGCAAACCGGTATCACCCCAGTGTGGACGCCTTTCTCTCCCACGCCGAGGACGTGCGCGAGCGCACCGGCTGGAGCCGCAGCTTCACGCAGCAGCGGGTCGAGCGCATCACAGTGCGTGCTGGCGGGTTCGAGCTCGACGGGCAGGGGCCCTACGCGCACGTCCTGGTGGCGACGGGGCACCCGGGTCTCGCGCGGCCGGCCGACTACCCGAACGCCGTTCACGCCTACGAGCCGCACGAGTACGCGTCGCGCGTCGCGATCGTCGGAGCCGGGATGGCCGCGGCAACGGAGTGGCTGAACGCGCTGGCCGCGGGTGCCGAGGTCGTCTCGATCAGGCGCCGCGAACCGCTGCGGCGGCCGTTGAACGTGCCGCGCCCGTTCTTCTCGAAGCGCGGCCTCTCCGCCTACCACGGGTTGAGCAACGAGCAGCGCGCGGCGAAGCTCCGGGAGCTGTCGGCGCCGTCGTTCCCGCCCGGTGCCGCCTGGGACGAGCCTCTCGTCCAGGCCGAGCGCGACGGCCGCTTCCGCGTCGAGCTCGTCCCAAACGGGGCAGAGCAGGTGATCTGTGCGACCGGCTTCCGCCGCGGGTTCCGCGAGGATCCGCTGCTCGCGCGGCTCGTCGACGACCACGGTCTCGAGACGGCCGGCCGCTGGATCGTCCTCGCCGACGACTCGACCGTCCCCTCGCTCACCGACGACAGTCGCACGCTCTCGCTCGCCGGCGTCGCGGCGTCGTGGGCGTTTCCCGCCGCCGACACGATCGCCGGCGCGAAGTACGCTGCCCGCGCCTACCTCCGCCGGATATGTCGTACACGCTGAGAGGACGCATCGAGTCGCGGCTCGGCGTCGGTCGTGCCCGCGCTCATCCTGGCGCTGGCGCTGCATCGGTGGTGGGCGATCGAGCTGGTCGCGCTGATGCTCGTTCTCGGCCTTTTCCTCGACGCCGTCGTCTATCACCGGGCGCTGGCGTATCAGCCCGGGTGGCTCGCGCTGCCGCTCGGAATCGGCGAGCTTGCGCTCGTCTACCTCGCGATGCACTGGGCCGGGATCGCCGCGCCGTTGAAGCCGGCTCTCGTGCTCTACGGCGTTGCCTGGCTTGGCGCGCTGATCCTCGGGCACGCGGTCTACCCGCGGCTCCGTCTCGATTACGGCGAGTCGGGAGGTGAGCTCGGGCGTGGCGGGTTGCTGACGGCTGCGGCAGTCGGCGTGACTCTCGTTGCCGGCCTGGGTGCCGCATACGCGGTGCGCCCGCCGACCGTCCACCTCCACGGAACGGTGCAGGGGCCGCTGGTGATCCGGCATGCCGAGACGCTCGTGGGCGGCGTTGTTCGCGGCGGCATCGTCGTGCGGGCGAGCCACGTCACGCTGCGGCACGTCACCGTGATCGGCGGCCAGCACGGCGTCGACATCGAGCACGCGAGTCACGTGATGCTCGACCACGTCCGCGTGCTCGGGGTGACGCTCGACGGGATCCGCGCGCTCGATGCCGGCGTGATGATCAAGGACTGCTCGATCTCCTCGCCGGCAGGGCCGCTGGTCAGCGGCGTTCTCATCTCGTACTCGATGGGACGGCCGATGAGCATGGTCTCGGGCTGCACGATCGCCGGAACGCGAGAGGGGATCGCGACCCATTCGTCGATGGTCGAGGTGATGGGCAACCACGTCCTCAACACGACCGAGCGCGGAATCCTGCTGGGCGAGATGTCGATGGACATGGCGAGCAAGAACGTCGTCGAGGGCGCCAAGGGGATCGGGATCATCTGCATGGATCACTCGATGTGCCAGATCGAGCACAACACGATCGCCGGCGCGACCGTCGACGGAAACCAGAATCCGACGCGACAGGGAGTTGCGATCGAGTCGTTCTTCTTTGCCGAGGCCCAGGTGAAGCACAACACGGTGATCGCGAGCCCGGGCGGCGTGCAGGCGTTCGACAACTCGACGATCCAGCAGCTGAAGTGACCGCGCCGCAGTTCCAGCTCGTGGTGCGCACCGGCCACCCGAGCTTCCTCGACCTGCCGTGGGACTCGCCGCTCGAGGATTGGCAGTCGGAGCGGATCGTCGATCTGATCCGCGGGATCAGCCGCCACGTAGTGCGGTTCGTCGAGTACGACGGCGCGCTGTACGCGTTGAAGGAGCTTCCCGAGCGGCCGGCGCGCCGCGAGTACACGCTGCTGCGCCGGCTGGCCGGGCAGGGCATGCCGGTGGTCGAGGCGGTCGGGCTCGTGACCGGGCGTCAGGACGGGCTGGATGCCGTGCTGATCACGCGTCACCTCGACTACTCGCTGCCGTACCGCGCGCTCTTCTCCGGGCACGCGATTCCCGACCTGCGCACGCACCTCCTCAACGGCTTGGCGGAGCTGCTGGCGCGCCTGCACCTCCGCGGGTTCTTCTGGGGCGACTGCTCGCTCTCGAACACGCTCTTCCGCCGTGACGCCGGAGCTCTGTCGGCGTATCTCGTCGACGCCGAGACCGGCGAGCTGCACGGGCAGCTCAGCGAGGGTCAGCGTCGGTACGACATCGAGATCGCGCAGAACGAACGTCGTGGGGGAGCTGCTCGACGTCGACGCCGAGGTCGGCCTGCCCGCCGGGCCTCGACCCGGAGGAGGTCGCGCGAGGATGTGGTCGCCCGCTACGACGCGCTGTGGTCGGAGCTCACGCGGGAGGAGACGTTCGGGCCGGACGAGCGCTATCGGGTCGACGAGCGCTTGCACCGGCTGAACGAGCTCGGCTTCGACGTCGAGGAGATCGAGCTCGTCGCGGGCCCGGGCGGCTACCGCCTGCGCCTCGACCCGCACGTCGTCGAGCCGGGTCATCACCGTCACCGGCTGCTGCGCCTGACCGGTCTCGACGCGCAGGAGAACCAGGCGCGGCGGATGTTGAACGACCTCGCGCGCTACCGCGAGTCGCTCGAGCGCGAGGCGAAGCGTCCGCTGCCGGAGTCGGTTGTCGCGTCCCGCTGGCGGCACGAGGTCTTCGAGCCAACTGTCTCCGCCGTGCCTGATGGGCTCGGCGGCAGGCTCCCCGCCCCGGAACTCTTCCACCAGGTGCTCGAGCATCGCTGGTTCCTCTCCGAGCAGGCGAAGAAGGACGTCGGCATCGACGAAGCCGTGCGCGCGTATGTCGAGAGCGAGCTGCCCAAAGCCCCGCCCGAGCGCATCGTCCTCGCCGACCCCGACGAAGACTTCGAGGACGATCCCGTAACCGCCGAACCAGATTCCTGACCCTTCGCCGAACGGCAAGTCTGTGGATCGTCCGTCACACTTCCGACACCCTCGTTTGACGACGAGCCATGCCCCACGAAGGCAAGCCCGCCGCAGCTCCCTGTCGAACGTTCGCCACACTTCGGACACCCGTGGTCTGACCCCAGAACTTGCCCCGGTGGACGCGTCCGAAACGGGCAAGTAGAACGGCCGGAGCGCAGTCACTGCCTCAGAAGCGGCCCGCTGTCGAGAGAAGGTCACGCTTCGGTCACCGTTGGTCTGACCCCACAGTACGCCCCGGGGGACGGGGTCGAACGGGACGTCTCAGCGGCTCGAGTGGGGCGCCTTTGGATCGTTCGTCGCAGTTCTGACACCCTCGTTTGACGACGGGTCACGCCTCTTCGGCAGGTGGCGCTGGGGTGGTTCAGACTGCGCGGGATGCTCGTCGGGCTCGGACACGTCGATCTGGTTTGCCGCGATCTGCCGGCGTCGCTCGCCTTCTACCGGGCGGTCTTCGGGCCGCTTGGGCTCGAGGAGCCCTTCCTCGTCGATGGTGAGCGCGGCGAGCAGATCCACTACCTGCGCTTTCCTGCCCGGGGCTCCGGCTCGCTCGGGCTGCGGCAGGCGCTCGACGAGCAGGCGTTCGAGCTCTACGCACCGGGGCTCCACCACCTCGCTTTCGCGGTCGGGGCGCGGGACGACGTCGACGCCGCCCACGCGGCCGCGTTGCACGCGGGCGCCGAGATCCTGCACGCCCCGCGGGTCTTCCAGCAGTACCGCCACGACTACTACGCGACGTTCTTTCTCGATCCCGACGGGTTCCGCCTCGAGGTCGCGACCGCCCGCGACGCGCGCGATCCGTAGGTCGCGACCAAAGCGGATGCGGGTGTCTTGCGACGCGACACCCTAGAATCGGCTGATCGAGACCAAAGCCGGATCCGCCCGCGTCGAAGAGCGCTTCCTCCATGAGATCATCTCCACGGTCGGGTCGTCGCTCGAGCTCGGAGAGGTGCTCGAGGGCGTCGTCCGCCTGCTCTCCGAGGCGAGCGCGGTCCACGCCTGTTTCGTCTACCTGCTCGACCGCGAGCGGCAGAAGCTCGTGCTCAGGGCGGCGTCGGCGCCGTATGCGTCGCTCGTCGACCAGATCGAGCTCCTGCAGGGCGAGGGGCTTGCCTGGTGGGCGATCGAGCGTCGTGAGTCGGCGTTCATCCGCGAGAACGCGCTCGCGGACCCGCGCGTCAAGTACGTCGCAGAGCTGGAGGAGGAGCGCTTCCAGTCACTCGTCGCGATTCCGATCCTCGGCCGCCGCGGCGACCCGATCGGCGCGATCACCCTCGACACCGAAGCCCCGCGCGAGTTCACCGACTCGGAGGTCGTCCTGCTCGTGTCGTCCGCCTCGCTCGTCGCCGGCGCGATCGAGAACGCGCGCCTCTACGACGAGATGCGTCTGCGGGTCGGCGAGCTGGAGCATCTGACCGAGCTCGCCGAAGCGGTCGCCGCGGCCGAGACGCTCGAGGCGCTCGGACCCGAAGTCGTCCGCCGCAGCCGCGACCTCCTCGGCGCTGCCTCGGTCCGTCTGTACCTGCTCGACGCGGATGAGGAACGGCTGCGCCTTCGCTGGTCCGACCCGCCGCAGCCGGACGCGCCCGCCACGATCGGCCTCGGCGAGCTCGGGCCGGAGCTTGGACGGAGCCGCCGGGCGCCCCGGATCACCGTCTCGCTGATCGCCGGCGACGAGCTGCTCGGCGCGCTGATCGCCGAGCGGACGACCGACCTCGACCTCGCCCGCGCCGTCGCCAATCAGGCGGCCGTCGCCCTGAAGAAGATCCAGGTCCTCGAGCGCCTGGCGGAGAAGAACCTGATCAAGGATTTCTTCGAAGATCTCGCGGCGCGCCGGCTCGGTGCCGCCCTGGAAGGCCGCTCGGCCCGCCTGGGGTGCGATCTGAACGACCCGCACGTCGTGCTCTCCGCCGAGCCGGCGGACGACGCGCTCGAGCGCGCGCTGCTCGGGCTGGCGCGCGGTTCGCTGGTCGACCGCCGCGAACAGACGCTGCGCGCGCTCGTGCCCGTCCCCGTCACCGGCGTCGAGCGGCTGCTCGAGGATCTGCGCGCCGCGCATGTCGCCGCGGGCGGCTCCGCGTCGATCGGCGTCTCGACCGTCTGTGTCGGCGAGGTTGCCGCTGCCGACGCGTTCGAGGAGGCCCGCCACGCCCTGCTCGGTGCCACCGTATTGCGCCGCGAGCCGGCGGTGATGAGCTACGACGAGCTCGGGCCGTATCGCTACCTGCTCCGGATCGCGCTCGATCCCGCGGTGCGCGACGTGACGATCGATGCGGTTTCGAAGCTCGCCGCCTACGACCGCAACCGCGGCGCGTCGCTGCTCCAGACGCTCGACGAGTTCCTCGGGCGCCGCGGCGGCATCACCGCCACTTCCGAAGCGCTCTACGTTCACCCGAACACGCTGCGCCAGCGTCTCCGGCGGATCGGCGAGATCTCCGGCATCGATCTGCGCAAGGATGACTGGCTGACCGTCGAGATCGCCGTGAAGCTCGTGCGCCTGCGCACCGCGCTGAGCATGGTTGCATTCGACACTAAGCCGCCACCGAGACTGGAGCAATCGCCCGTTCCCCGCGACTGACCGGGGTGGTAGGACAGAGCCGCTACCCACGAGGAGGAGGAGGCGGCATGGCCAAATCGGCGGCGACGCTCGATCAGATCAAGCAGGTCGGCAAGGAACGCGGGATCGAGTTCTACTTTGCGCAGTTCGTCGACCTGTACGGCCGCCCGAGCGCGAAGCTCGTTCCGGCTGCGAATCTCGACGACCTCGTCGCCGAGGGCGCCGGCTTTGCCGGGTTCGCCGCGGGCGACATCGGCCAGGTGCCGAGCGATCCCGACATCGCGGCCATGCCCGACCTGGCCAGCTTCACGCCGGTGCCGTGGCAGCCGAACCTCGCGCGCTTCGCCTGCGACATCACCGTCGAGGGCGAGCCCTGGCCGTACTGCCCGCGGACGATTCTCCGCAACGTCCTCAAGAAGGCCACGGACATGGGCTACGAGTTCAAGATGGGGCTCGAGCTCGAGTACTTCCTCGTCCGCCGCCGCGACGACGGCTCCCTCGAGATCGCCGACCCCTACGACACGCTCGACAAGCCCTGCTACGACATGGCGGGCCTGACGCGGCGGTACGACTTCCTCACCACCGTCTCGAAGTACTGCAACGGGCTCGGCTGGGGCAACTACGCCAACGACCACGAGGACGCGAACGGGCAGTTCGAGCAGAACTTCACGTACGACGACGCCCTCGTCAGCTGTGACCGCGCCATCTTCTTCCGCTACATGGTCCACACCCTCGCGGAGCAGAACGGCATGATCGCGACCTTCATGCCGAAGCCCTTCACGAGTCTGACCGGCAACGGGTGCCACTTCCACATGTCGCTGTGGCGCGACGGCGAGAACCTCTTCCTCGACGAGGCCGACCCGCGCGGTCTCGGCCTGTCCGATACGGCCTACGGCTTTGTCGGCGGCCTGAAGGCACACGCGCGGGCGTCGAGCGCCCTCACCGCGCCTACCGTGAACTCCTACAAGCGCCTCAAGTACGGGACGACGACCAGCGGCGCGACGTGGGCGCCGGTGTGGATCTCGTACGGCTACAACAACCGCACCCAGATGCTGCGCATCCCCGGCCCGGGACGCATCGAGGACCGCACGATCGACGGCTCGGCGAACCCCTACCTCGCGGCCGCGACGGTTCTGGCCGCCGGCCTCGACGGGATCGAGAACGGCCTCGAGCCCGGCGAGCCGAACTCCGAGAACCTCTACTCGCACTCCTACGAGGAGCTGACCGGGCGGGGGCTGAAGACGCTGCCGGCGAACCTGCTGGAGGCGATCGGCGAGCTCGAGAACGACTCGGTGCTGCGGGCCGCACTCGGCAAGGGCCGCGGCGAGGACTACCTCGACTACTACGCTCGTGTGAAGCGCGACGAGTGGTTCCGCTACCACGAACAGGTCTCGGCCTGGGAGGTCAACGAGTACCTGACGCGGTTCTAGAACAGCCGTCGACATAGAGGAAACCTCCATCTGCCGAGAGGCAAGAGTGGTGGCCGTTTCGGCTCGAACGCAGTACTTTGCGTCTCGGCGCCTGTTCGCGGTATGGCAAAAACATCCATAAGGAGCTAGCCAGCAGCATGTGTGGGATCGTCGGACTGTTCTGCAAGTCGCCGGAGCTCGAGCCGGAGCTCGGGCGGCATCTTGCGGCCATGCTCGAGCAGATGGGCGACCGCGGGCCGGACAGCGCGGGCGTTGCCGTCTACCGTCACCCGGCGGCGACGGGCTGGAGCAAGCTCACGCTGTACAGCGCCGATGCCGGTGAGGATTGGAACGCGCTCAGCGGCGATCTCGCCGGCGAATTCGGCGGGGTGGAGCACACCTCGACGCGGGCGAAGCATGCGGTGCTGCACGTCGAGGCGAGTGCAGACGAAGCCGAGGGCTGGCTGCGTCGGAACCGGCCCGACCTCCGGGTGATGAGCGCCGGCCGGGTGATCGAGATCTACAAGGAGGTCGGCCGGCCGAGCGAGTTCGTCGAGCGCTTCGCCCTCGGCGACATCCAGGGCAGCCACGGGCTGGGCCACACGCGCATGGCGACCGAGAGCCGCGTCACCACCGAAGGCTCGCATCCGTTCTCGACGGGGCACGACCTCTGCCTCGTGCACAACGGGTCGCTGTCGAACCACAACCGGCTCCGGCAGCGGTTGCGCCGCGAGGGCATCGAGTTCCAGACCGAGAACGATACCGAGGTCGCGGCGGGCTACCTGACGTGGCGGCTGCGCGAGGGGGCGACGCTCGAGCAGGCGCTCGAGGGCTGCCTCGACGATCTCGACGGCTTCTACACCTTCCTGGTCGGTACGGCCGACGGCTTCGCGGTGCTGCGCGACCCGGTCGCGTGCAAGCCGGCGGTGCTGGCCGAGACCGACGACTGGGTGGCGATGGCGTCGGAGTACCGCGCGATCGCGGTGCTGCCCGGAGCGACCGACGCGCGCATGTGGGAGCCCGAGCCATGCGTGGTCTATGCCTGGGAGCAGGAGCGGGCGCTCATCTGATGGCGGTCGAGACCTCGGAGGCGACGGCCGACGTCGATCTCGAGCAGACGTCGCTCCGCGAGCTGAACCAGCGCCTGCACGACGTGGCCGGCGACGATCCCACGCCGCGGCGCTGGCGCGTCCTGAATCCGAACGGCGCCCATGCCGTGGCCTGCGGCCTCGATGCGCCGGTCGACGTCGAGATCCTTGGTCACGTCGGTTACTACTGCGCCGGCATGAACAAACACGCCACCGTCCGCGTGCGCGGGAACGCCGGGACCGGGGTCGCCGAGAACCTGATGTCGGGAACGGTCGTGGTCGAAGGCAGCGTCAGCCAGTCGGCGGGGGCGACCGGACGCGGCGGCCTGCTTGTCGTCCACGGTGATGCGGGGGCGCGGTGCGGCATCTCGATGAAGGGCATCGACATCGTCGTGCGTGGCTCGATCGGCCACATGAGCGCCTTCATGGCGCAACGCGGCTGCCTCGTCGTCTGCGGCGATGCGGGGGATGCCCTCGGCGATTCGATCTACGAGACCCACATCTACGTGCGCGGAGCGATCAAGGGGCTGGGTGCCGACTGCATCGAGAAGGAACTGCGCGAGCACCACCGCTCCGAGTTGCGCGCCTTGCTCGACCGCGCCGGCTGCGAGGATCTCGACGTCTCGGAGTTCCGCCGGTACGGCTCGGCCCGCGAGCTCTACAACTTCAAGATCGACAACGCCGGGGCCTACTGATGACCGACACCGCCGGCGGCTGGCACCCCGGCCTGCGCGAGTCGTATCTCTTCGACCGCACCGCGATCGCCGAGATCCAGCGCGCGGCGCGCGAAGGCATCTACGACATCCGCGGCTTCGGGGCCAAGCGGCGCGTGCCGCACTTCGACGACCTGCTGCTGCTCGGCGCGAGCATCTCGCGCTACCCACTGGAGGGCTACCGGGAGAAGTGCAGCACCGAGGTCGTTCTCGGCACGCGGTTCGCGAAGAAGCCACTCGAGCTGAAGATCCCGGTCACGATCGCGGGCATGAGCTTCGGCGCCCTGTCGGCGCCGGCGAAGGAGGCGCTCGGGATCGGCGCGAGCGCCGTCGGGACGTCGACGACGACCGGCGACGGCGGCATGACCGAGGAGGAGCGCCAGAGCTCGAAGACGCTCGTCTACCAGCTGCTGCCGTCGCGCTACGGCATGAACCCCGACGACCTGCGCCGGTGCGATGCGATCGAGATCGTCGTCGGCCAGGGCGCGAAGCCCGGCGGGGGCGGGATGCTCCTGGGCCACAAGATCTCCGACCGCGTCGCGGCCATGCGTGACCTGCCCAAAGGGATCGACCAGCGGAGCGCCTCGCGCCACCCCGACTGGACCGGCCCGGACGACCTCGAGATCAAGATCAACGAGTTGCGCGAGATCACCGACTGGCAGAAGCCGGTGTTCGTGAAGGTCGGTGCCACCCGGACGTACTACGACGTCCAGCTGGCGGTGAAGTCGGGCGCCGACGTGATCGTCGTCGACGGCATGCAGGGCGGCACGGCCGCGACGCAGGACGTGTTCATCGAGCACGCCGGCATCCCGACGCTCGCGGCAACCCGGCTCGCGGTCGATGCGCTCCAGGAGCTCGGCATGCACCGCGAGGTGCAGCTGATCATCTCGGGCGGAATTCGCAGCGGCGCCGATGTCGCCAAGGCTCTCGCGATGGGTGCCGACGCCGTCTCGATCGGCACCGCGGCGCTGATCGCGATGGGCGACAACAGCCCCGAGCACGAAGAGGGCTATCGGCAGCTCGGCAGCTCGTCCGGGTTCTACGACGACTATCAGGCAGGACGCGATCCGGCCGGAATCTCGACGCAGGACGAAGAGCTCGCCGCGCGCCTCGACCCGGTCGTCGCCGGGCGGAAGGTCGCGAACTACCTCCGCGTGCTCACGCTCGAGGCGCAGACGCTCGCCCGGGCGTGCGGCAAGACGCACGTGCACAACCTGGAGCCCGAAGACCTCGTCGCGCTGACGGTCGAGGCGGCCGCGATGGCCCGCGTGCCGCTGGCCGGCACGGACTGGATCCCCGGGACGTAAGGCCTAGACCCCGAGCGGGGTGTAGATCGCCAGCCGCTTCTGGGCGTGCGCGACTGCGCGGAACGCCTCGCGGAGGTGCGCCCTGGTCAGAGGCGAAAGGGCTGCAGGATCGACGATGTTGTCGGGCTCGGCGCCCGCTTCGATCTGCGCTGCGTGGTGTTCGAGACGAATGCGCATCACGATCTCGAACGCCTCGCAGAGCGCCGAGGTGGTCTCGCTGTCGAGCGCGCCGATGGCCTCGACGGCCTGCAGCCGGCCGATCGTGCTCGAGATCGTGATCCCGTTCGACAGGGCGAAGAAGCGCGCCAGGTTGACGATCGGCGTCGTCCCGCCGTGCTTCAGGTCGATTCCCGGAGGCCCTTCGCTCGACCGGTCGACCACCAGCGCGCCGCGAAAGCCGAGCGGCGGCTTGAACCCCGTCGCCGACCGCGCGAGGAGTCGCAGCAGGCCGGGGTGATCCTTGACCTCGCGCAGCACGGCGACGAGGGGCGGCGCGACGTCGAGGCTGCCGGCCGAGGCGCGGAAGTCGAATGAGACGTTGGCGCGGATCAGATGCGACCGGTCGGGCGACGCGAGGCAGTCGCGGAACACGTCGACCCACCTCTGCTCGCTCATCCGCCAGAGCGGGCTGCGCGCGACGACCTCGTTCGGGTCGACGGGGAAGCCGCACCGTTCGAGCCCACCCGTGACGTCGGCCCCGAGCGTCGCGAAGTAGCCGTCAACGTCCCCCGCGTCGTCCGCGAACGCGAGGCCGTGCTCTTGGTCGGAGCCGAGCGTCAGCTCTCGCCGCGCGGTGCTGCCGAGTGCGAGCCAGGTCCACGGCGCAGGGGCGGGGCCCCGCTGCTCGATCGAAAGGTCGATCAGCCGGCGGGTGATCGTGTCGGCCTGCAGAGACAGCACGCGCGCGACGTCGACCGGCGCGACGCCGGCACCGAGGAGCGCGAGAAAGAGCTTCTGCAACCGGCGGGACCGGTCGACCAGCTCGTCGACGCTTTGCGCCTGCAGCAGGGCATGGCGCAGCGCGAACGGGCTGCGGGTCTCGAGGCCGGCGAGGTCGGCCGCCGACAGCACGCCCAGAACGGTCCGCGCACGGTCGACAACCACGACGTGGTCGGTTCCGGCATCGAGCATGTCCACGATCGCATCCACGGCGCCACGGTCCGGGTCGACCTCGACCGCCGGCTGCACGACGCGGAAGACGGCGTTCTCGACGGTGACGTCACCCGCCGTCACCCGCTCGCGCAGGATCGCATCGGTGAGGATCGAGATGCGGTTCCCGTCCTGCACCAGGATGGCCGACGAGTCGTGCTCGGTCATCGTCTGGGCCGCCTTGCGGACCGTCACGCCGCCATGGCAGAACACCGGCGGCCGGGTGACGAGGTCGGCGACCCTCGTGGTGCCTAGCTCCGGCATGGCGTGCACCACATGGCCGGCCTGGACGAGCCAGTTCCGGAGCGTCGCGGCCACGTAGGTCGCGCCGGCGCGACCGGAGAACACCTCGAGCGCCCGCTCGCGCGGAATCAGGTAGCAGGCCGACTGCCGGGCCGCCCGCACCGTGAAAGCCGGGGCGCGCCCGGTCAGCAGCGACGGATGGCCGAAGCTCTCGCCCGGCTCGAGCACGTCGACGACCTCGCCCTCGTGCACAAGCTCCATCAATCCGTCCCGGACGACGAAGAGATGCTCGGCGGGAGCGGCGTCCTCCACCAGCGCGTACTCGCCCGGCGCGTAGGTGACGACCGTCGCGGTGGCCGCGACTCCGGCCAGGATCTCGGGGTCCAGGGCGTCGAACGGGGGGTGGCTTGCCAGAAACGCCCGGATCTCTTCTGTGTTCATTGTCTCCACTGTTCGCGCCCGATCGCTGTTGCCAGGCTCACCTTGTAATGATCGCATCGATCTGCCACCGTCCCTCGCAAGTTGGCCACAGCAGGTGGTGCGCGCGGCAGCGCGATTTTCGCTCGAATGATGAGGGAGGAGGAGCGTAGATGACGGAGATTCAGGACGAGCTCGACTACGCCGGCGGCGGGCTCCCACAGGAGACGAACTGGTGGGGCGCGTTCGTGATCGGTCTGGCAGGCACGATCCTGGTCACCGGGATCGCGCCGGTGATGGTGTCGTCGGTCGGGGCGGCATCGATTCCGAGCATCGTGATCATCACGGTCTCGGGCTATCTCCTCTGCCTGATCCTCGCCGAGCTGTCGGCGATGATGCCGGAGCGGACGGGTGGCTCACCGTCGTACGCCTACCCGGCCTTCAAGACCCGCTGGCCGCGCTTCGCGGAGCATGTGAACGGCTTCACGGCGTGGGCGTACTGGCTGGGCTGGTTCCCGGTCGGGCCGCTGAACATGATCCTCGCGTCGTTCTACATCGTGGACAAGTTCAAGCTGTCCCAGAAGGGGTTCACGCCCATCAACACGCCGATCGCCTGGTGGACGCTCATCATCTCGATCGTCGGGCTACTGCTGCTCTTCATCCCCGCGTACCTCGGGATTCGCTTCGGCGCGCTGTTCGCGACCGTGCTCGGCCTGCTCTCGATGATCCCGCTCACGTTCCTGGCAATCGCCTGGATCTTCCATCCGTCGGTGGCGCACTCCTCGAATCTCTCCGGCTTCCACCAGGCCGACGGCACCGGGTTCTTCTCGGGGCTCTACGGCCACGGCTGGCTGACGATCTACCTCGCCTTCGCGTTCCTGTTGACCTGGAACGTGATTGCGATGGAAGCCGCCGCCTGCTACATCGGCGAATGCAAGGACCCGGATCGCGACGCGAAGATCGCGATGAACCTCGAGGGCGGATATGGCGTGTTCATCTACACGATGATCCCGATCTCGTTCATCCTCGTGCTCGGCGCCAAGGGCAGCTCGGCCGACCCGAAGACGATCTTCGTGCACTTTGCCGACAAGGTGTTCGGGAGCGGCGCGAGCGTGATCGACTGGCTGATTGCCGCGATGCTGATCATCGCGCTGATCCTTTCGGCCCTCAACGCGATCACGGGCACGGCGCGTGCCCTGCACCAGATGTCCGTCGACGGTCAGTTCCCGCGCTTCTTCCAGCACCAGAACAAGCACGGCGTGCCCGACCGGTCGATGATGTTCAACGTCGTCGTGATGATCGCCGTCGTCTTCATGGGTGGCGCGGTCGAGATCTACACCTTCTCGAACGTCGGCTACCTCGCCTCGTTCCTGCCGGTGCTCGTCGGCTACTACCTGCTGCGCCAGGACCGGCCGAACCTCAGGCGGCCGTTCAAGCTGCCCGAGTTCATGAAGTACGTCGCGCTGGGACTCGCTCTGTTCTACGCGGTCATCTACTTCTACGGCGGCCCGGTGTACGCCTCGTGTCCGTGCTCGCTCGCGGGCAAGAACACGCTCATCTACTACATCATCGGGATCGTGACGCTCGCCTCGTACTTGCCGCTCTACTGGTACCGCAAGAACGTGGAGGACAAGCGAGACGTCGCATTGCCGACCGGTGCCATCCCGAGCCCGGGCGACTAGTAGGACTGGAGGGGGCGCCGGCCGGCGCCCCCTCCGCTTTACTGCTCCTAGCGATGCCTCGCCGCCGAACGATCAAGCGACCCGAGGCGACTGCGCCGCTCGGCGGCATCCTGCTGGCCACCGAAGGCCGGCCGATTCCCACCGCCGCCGTCGAGAAGGCCGCGGAGCTCGCGCGGGCGGCGGGCGTGCCGGTGCACGTGTTCGCGGTCGCGCGCATCTACGGTGTCGGATTCGGGCTGCCGTCGCCGTGGCTGCGTCCGAACGCGGGAGAGTGGCAGGAGCAGCGCGACAACCTGGCGCGGGTGATCGGGCTCCTCGAGCGGCGTAAGGTCGAGGCCGACGGCAACATTCTCGGCACGCGCAAGGCGACGAAGCGGATCGTCGGCGAGGCCGAGCGGCTCGGGTGCGAGGCGATCGTCATGGGCGCCGACGCGCCCCGCTTCAAGCTGCTCGCCGACATGATGTGGTCGCAGGAGCCCTACCGCGTGCAGCGCCGGTCGCGGGTGCCGGTCCATCTCGTCCTGGAAGACGAGGAGCTCTAGGCCGGGATCGTCAGCTCGTCGAGCTCGGTCGGATACGACGTGAGGAGCTCGAAGCCGTCGGGCGTGACGAGCGCGGTGTCCGAGTGGCGGAAGCCGCCGAGCTCTCCGTCGTAGACGCCGGGCTCGATCGTGAAGACCATGCCCGGCTCGATCGGTGTGAAGTCGCCGATGTCGAGGAACGGCGCCTCGTGGTTGCGCAGCCCGATCGCGTGACCGGTGTGCTGCTTCCAGTAGTGAAGGATGCTGTTCGCCTCGAAGTACGAGAGCACCGCCTGGTCGACGTCGGCGCATGTGACACCGGGACGCAGAGCCCCGAGCGCCGCCGCCGCGCGCACCGAGCATGTGGTCGAAGAGGCGCCGCATCTGCGAGGTCGGCTCGCCGATGATCATCGCCCGCTCGAGCTCGGCGTTGTAGCCCCAGATCGGAGCGCTCGTCTCGCTGACGAGCACGTCGCCGGGCTCGAAGGCGATGTTGTGTGCGATCGCATGCGCCCAGGAGCTGCGCTTGCCGATCTGGCCGCGATAGCCGGCCGAGACACCGTCCGTGGACGAGAGGCCGCCGCCGTAGGTTGCGCCGAGTTCCGCGTGCAGCGCGAGCGTCGACTCGTACCCCGCCCGCAACCCGGCCGAGGCTTCCGTCGCACCGGGAACGCTGTACTGCTGCAACAGCCGGTGCGCGTGGCTGCACCAGCGGCCGCTCTCGCGGATCAACTCCACTTCGGCAGCGCTCTTCAGCACCAGCATGGCTTCGAGTACCGGCGCCAGTGCCGAGACCGTCCCGCCGATCGACGCGCTGAGCGATGGGCCCTCGTAGCCGAGGATGCCCGGATACCCGTCCTGGTCGGCGGCGACGGAGCCCGAGATGCCCATGTCGAGCAGCACGCGGGCGAGGATGCGCATCGGATGCTCGAGCCCCGGGTACTCGGGATACGACTCGACGCGCTCGAAGTCGGTCTCGGCGCGGACGCGCTCGACCTCGAACTCCGGCACGAACACCATCAGGTTGCCGGCCGCGTCGCTCGCGAGCGCCACCGGACGCTCCGTCGCGAGGAAGCTGAAGTTCGTCAGGTAGCGGATGTAGTCCTGGTCGAAGATGACATAGCCGCTCAGCCGCTCGGCGGCGACATGCCGGAGCACCCGCTCGCGCCGCTCGGCGAGCTCAGTCGTGGAGATGCCGTTCGGGTCACGCATCAGACGAGACGATCAGGACTAGGCCGTGAGGTCGGCGGCCATCTCTTCGAAGACGGCCGCGAACACGTCGACATCGGCCAGCGAGTGCGTCACCGAAAGCGTCCATTCCTCTTCGCGTCCCGGGGTCATGAAGACGCCGCGGTTCATGTTGTAGAGCCACGCCAGGTCGGCGAGGTCGGCGTCCTGGTTCTCCTTGTACGACTCGTAGTCGACGATCGGCACCGGCGAGAACGTGACGCAGCCCTTCGCGCCCACCCCGACCGGATAGCCGGGCAGGCCGTACTTGTCGAGCACGGCCTGGCAGCCCGAGAGCAAGCGGTCGTTGAGCGCGTCGAGGTGCCGGTAGGCCTCCGGCGTCAGCACTTCCTCGAGGCTCGCGCGGGCAGCTGCCATCGACAGCGGGTTCCCGTTGTAGGTGCCTACCTGGTAGACCTTGCCGCTCTCGACGACCTCGAACGCCTCCTCGGTGCCGCCGATTGCGCCGCTCGGCAGGCCGCCGCCCAGCGTCTTGGCGAGCGTCACGAGGTCGGCCGTCACGCCGAAGCGCTCGGTGGCTCCGCCGGCCGCGATGCAGAGGCCGGTCTTGACCTCGTCGAAGATCAGCAGCACGCCGAGGCGGCGCGTCAACTCGCGCACGGCCTCGAGGTAGCCGGGCTCGGGGAGCACGACCCCGAGGTTCATCATGGCCGGCTCGATGATCACGCAGGCAGGCGGCCGGCCTTCCTCGAACAGCCGCTCGATCCGCCGCTCCATCGCCGGGGCGTCGTTGAACGGCACCGCAATCGTGAGGTCGGCGACGCTCTGCGGGATGCCCGCTCCATACGGCAGCGACGCGTAGTTCTCGCGGTCGCCGATCTTGTCGTACGGCACCCCGATCGAGACCATCACGTAGTCGTGGTGGCCGTGGTAGGAGCCGAAGATCTTGACGATCGTCTCGCGTCCGGTCGCGGCGCGCGCGATGCGGATCGCGTCCATCGTCGCCTCGGAGCCCGAGTTGACGAAGCGCCAGCGCGGCAGGCCGAACCGAGCCTTGAGCTGCTCGGCCACGATGATCGCGTCCTCGGTGGGAGCGGCGAAATGGGTGCCGAGTTCGACGCGCGCCTGCGTCGCGCGGACGATCGCCGGGTTCGCGTGGCCCTGCACCATCGAGCCGAAGCCGTTGTGGAAGTCGAGCATCTCGTTCCCGTCGACGTCCCAGACGCGGGCGCCGAGCCCGTGCGAGAGGTAGATCGGCCACGGGTCGTGCTCCTGGTAGGCAGAGGCGACCCCGCCGGCCAGCGACGTCCGTGCGCGCTCGAAGTACAGCCGCGAGCCGTCCGTGCGGTCGTTCAGGCGGCGCCGTTCGCGCTCCATCAACTCGGCGATCCTGGTGCGGTCGAGCTCGACCGTTGTCCGTGTGCTCATCGCGTGTCTAGCCTATCTAGGCGAGATACGGGGCTGCGCCGCGCTTGAACAGGCCGCCGGAGATGATCAGCCGCTGGATCTCGCTCGTGCCTTCCCAGATCCGGTCGACCCGCAGCTCGCGGAAGTGCCGCGCCGCCGGGCTGTCGAGGCGGTAGCCGCGGCCGCCGAGCACCTGCACCGCACGGTCGGCGATGCGCCCGGCCGTCTCCGAGGCGAAGAGCTTCGCCATCGACACCTTGCCGTGCACGATCTTGCGGTCGGCGAGTGTGTCGAACGCGTGCGCCGCGTGATACGTGAGCAGGCGCGCGGCGAGCAGCTCGGTGAGCGAGTCGGCAAGCGGGAACGAGACGCCCTGGTACTCGGCGATCGGGGCCCCGAACGCGTGCCGCTCCTGCGCCCACTCGCTCGCGAGGTCGAGCAGGCGCATCGAGGCGCCACAGCAGCGGGACGCGATGAACAGGCGCTCGACGAGGATCCACTCCTTCGATCCGGCATCGCCGGCAGCAGGGATTCGCCGGGCCTCGGGCACGCGGCAGTTCTCGAAGACGAGCTCGGGGTGGGTGTCGACGTAGGGGTCGTGCAGGAAGCTCGGGGTGCGTGCGATGCGCAGGCCGGGCGTGTCCGGTTCGACCAGGAAGAGGTGCTGCTCGCCGTCCGAGACCGCCGCGACGACGTAGACCCCGGGCTCGCCCTCGGCGGTGACGAACCACTTCTCGCCGTTCAGCACCCACTCGTCGCCGTCGCGTTCGGCGGTCGTCGTCAGCCCCGAGAGGTCCGAGCCCGCGCCGGGCTCGGTGAGCGCCCAGGCCTCGCGGAACTCGCCGCGGAGAATGGGCTCGACGAAGCGGGCCACCTGCTCGGGCGAGGCGAGCTCCAGCAGCTCGCGGGGGCCGCGCTCGACCACGGAGAACCCGAGTCCGTTCGTCGCTTTGCCGGCCTCCTCCTCGAGCGCGACCTGGGCGAGCATCGAGAGGCCCGCGCCGCCGTGCTCGGGCGGCATGTTGAGCATCGCGAAGCCGGCGTCGCGCGCACGGAGCCGCAGAGCCTCGACCTCGGCGTGGTCGATGGAGCCGCGCTCGGCGATCCGCGCCTCGAGCGGGTAGGCCTCCTGCTCGATGAAGCGGGCGACGCGCTCCTTCAGCTCGCGGATCTCTGCGGGAAGCTCGGGAACGATCACGGGCGCGCCGAGCCTACGCGAAGACCTCGCGCGCCGCGAGCGTGCCTTCGAGGACCGCTTCCTCGAGCGACCGCGGCGAGCGGCAGTCGCCGGCCTCGCGAACCTTGACGCCCTGCGCGGTGAGCTCCGCCGCCATCGACTCCTCCGGCTGTCGGCCGAGTGCGAGCACGACGGCGTCTGCCCGGATGGTCTGGAGCAACTCGGGCGCGAACACGTTCCGCAGCCGGATCAGATCGCCGGTCGCCGACTCCAGCTCATGGTGGTGGAGGATCGTCACACCGGCGCGGTAGAGCCGCTGGAGATACAGGTTGCGGCGGTACTGGTGCACGAGCTCTGCCGGCGCTAGCGAGGCGACGGCCAGCGTGACCTGCTTGCCCGCCGCTGCGAGCACTTCGGCGGCGTCGAGGCCGCTCTGGTCGCCGCCCCAGTCGGCGACGAGCACGGTCTCGCCGAGCGGGAGCCGGCCCTCGAGCACCCGCCACGCGCTGGTCGGCTCGACGCCTTCGAAGACCAGTGCAGCGTCGAGATACGGACGTGCTCCGGTCGCGACGACGACCGCGTCCGGCTCGAGCTCGAGCACATGCGCCACCGTCGCGTCTGCCCCGAGGGCCAGCTCGACGCCTGCCGACGTGAGCTGTCTGCCGGCGTTCGCCAGGAACGTCGCGGCGAGCGTCGCACCCGCCGGAGCTGCACCTGCCAGCGCGATCTGGCCGCCGATCCGCCCCGAGCGCTCGAGCAGCACGACCTTGTGGCCCGACCTGCCTCCGTCGGCCGCAGCGGCGAGGCCGGCGGGGCCGCCGCCGACGACGACGAGCCGCTTGCGCGGACCCGTCGCAGCCGTGCGTGCGAGGTGCAGCTCACGACCTGTGACCGGGTTGACCGCGCACCGAATCGGCGTGCCGCCGTGGTAGTGCGCGATGCATGCGTTGCAGCCGACGCAGCGGACAAGGTCTTCCAGCCGGCCGGAGCGGGCTTTCGCCGGCAGGTCGGGGTCCGTGATCAGCGCGCGAGTCATGCCCACTGCCTCGGCGCGGCCGTCGGCGAGCAGGCGATCGGCGGCGACCGGATCGACGATGCGAGAGGTGGTGATGCGGGGGAGAGCTCCGGCGAACGGCCCCGCATGCTCGGCGATCACTCCTTCCGCGACGGGAGGTGGTGGCACGATCCCGACCGAGCCCAGGTAGGTCGACGAGTCGCCGATCGCGAGCGAGACGTAGTCGACGCGTTCTGCCACAAGCAGGGCGAGGATCCCTGCCATGCGCTGCGAGTCGGCCGACAGCCGGACGCCGACGCAGAGTCCCGGCACCGCCTCGCGGACAGCCCGGATCACCGCTGTCAGGAACCGTGCCCCGTCGCGCCAGGCGTCGTCGCGGCGGTTGAGCGACGGGTCGAGGAACTGCTCGATCAGATAGCGGTGGGCCGCCGAGATCTCGACCCCGTCCAGGCCGCCTTCGGCGGCCAGCTCGGCTGCGCGTGCGTGTCCCGCGACGATCTCGTCGATCTCGTCGCTCGTCAGCGGGCGGGGCTCGACCCGGAAGCGGGGGCTCGGAATCGCCGACGGGGCGAGAGCCGGCGAGCGCGGGGCGGCACCCATCTGTTCGCGGCCGCCGTGCAGGAGCTGCACGAACAGCCGGGTCCCGTGCGGCTGCACGGCGTCGGCGACCCGCCGGTAGCCGGCGGCGATCTCGGGCAGGAAGCCGCCGAGCGTGTGAGGCGTCAGCAGCCCCGACGGATGCACCGCTGTCGCCTCGATCACGATGAGGCCGGCTCCGCCGCTCGCGCGGGCCTCGTGGTAGGCGACGAAGTCGTCGGTCGGCAGGTGGTCGTGCACGAGCGACGTCTGATGCGCCGTCGACACGATCCGGTTCTGCAGCTCGACCGGGCCGAGCGCCAGCGGGCTGAACAGATGCTCGAGAACCGGCGTCATTGCACGCGCTCGAAGCCGGCGCGCTCCTGCTCGGACAGCGGCCTCGACCGGTTCGTCTCCGGATCACGTGCGACAAGTACCGCCTCTGCCTCGACCGCGATCTCGTCGCCCACGCGGATCTCCTCGCCGGTCGTCACGCTCGAGCGTCCGATCTTCGCGAGCGTGCAGCGGACGCTGACGGCGTCGTCCTCGATGCGGAGCTCGCGGCGGAAGTCGATCTGCAGGCGGGCGATTACGAAGTCCCAGCCCTCGTCTTCCGCCGTCCCGATCGCACCCTCGAGCCACTCGTCGCGGCACTCCTCGAGGTACGTGGAGTACACGGCGTTGTTGACATGCCCGTACGCGTCGAGGTCGCGCCGGCGAATCTCGATCCGCTTCTCGTGCCGCTTGCCGAGCACCGGCCGATCCTAACGCTGAACTATGAGTCGCTTGACTTGCCGCGTCGGCGCAGGGTTGAATCGCCGAGGTCGGAATGGATCACCCCAAGGACCGCTCCCGGCTCAGCCGGCGCCAATTCGTCACCTACGCCGCGGGCTCCGCGGTCGGCCTCGGCTCGGTCGGCGCGCTCGCCGGGTGCGAGAACACGACGAAACCGATCGGCGAGGGCGCGGGTGGCCTGACCGGCGAGGCGGCGACGCTCGTCGTCCAGAAGCCGAGCGGTCCCGGTGGGCTGCCGCTGCCGCGCCCCGACAACGCGGTTACGTGGGCCATCACCGAGACCAACAAGCCGATTGCCGACGGCCGCCCGATCGAAAAGGGGCCGCTCAGTGTCTACAACTACGCCGACTACATCGACCCGGCGCTGATCAAGCGCTTCGAGAAGCAGTACTCGACGTCGGTCCAGATCGCGACCTACAACTCCTCTGACGAGGCGATCGCCAAGCTCGCCTCCGGCGCCGTCGCGTTCGACGTGGTCATCGGCCTGACCGGCTCGAACATCGTCAACCTGATCGCGCAGAAGCTGCTGCAGCCGCTGAACCATTCGTACCTGGGGAACCTCACGAAGAACGTCTGGCCCGAGCTGCAGGACCCGTTCTACGACCGTGGCGCCCGCTACACGGTGCCCTACGTCGTCTGGAGCGATGGGATCGGCTGGCGCAACGACAAGGTCAAGGAAGACATTGCGGGCATGGACGTCCCGTGGGACATCTTCTGGCATGCGCAGGCCTACCGCGGCCTCGTCGGGATTCTCGACGACAAGCGCGACGCGCTGAGCATGCCGCTGCAGCGCGACGCGATGCGCTCCGGCGTGCGCCCCGACCTGAACACCGAGAGCCCGACGGCGATCGCGCACTCGGAGAGTGAGCTGGCGCAGCTCGGCTCGATCTGCAACCCGAAGGTCACGATCACCGACTACCAGACCCTCCCCGAGGCGAAGACGGTGCTCCACCAGTCGTGGTCGGGCGACCTGCTGAGCGCAGCCTTCTACTACCTCCCGAAGGGCGTGAAGGCCGACGTCCTCTCGTACTGGGCGCCGCAGCAGAACGGGGTCGTGCAGAACGACTTCCTCTGCATCGGCCGTACGGCCAAGAGTCCGGTGCTCGCACACACGTTCCTGAACTACGTGCTCGACGACAAGAACGCCTACTCGAACTTCGTCAACTTCACCGGGTACACGCCGCCGCAGAACGCGATCGATGCCGAGTCGCTGATCAAGCAGGGGCTGATCCCGAAGAGCCTGGCGGATGCGGTTGTCCGGCCCGACCAGTTCGCGGCGAACCAGGAGCTGCTGCAGTTGAGCATCGAGGGCGAGCGCGTCTGGGATGACGCCTGGGCGAAGTTCAAGGCAGGCTGATGCATTCGAGGTGGATATGGCGGGCGCTCGCCACGCCGGGCGTCGTGTGGCTGACGATCTTCTTCCTCGTTGCGTTCTACGCGGTGATCGCGGTCGCGTTCGGGAACCAGGACACGCTGTCGCAGCCGGTGCCGTTCTGGGATCCGCTGCACTGGAACGTCGGCTACGCGATCGACGTCGTGAAGGACATCTGGCACGGCGGGCCGTTCTTCATCGTCTTCACGCGGACGATCAAGTTCGTGATCATCGCGATGGCGCTGTCGCTGGCGATCGGCTACCCGGTCGCGTACTTCGCGGCGCGTCACGCCGGCCGGCGGAAGGGAATCGTCCTGGTTCTGCTGATCGTGCCCTTCTGGATCAACTACCTGATGCGGATGCTGGCGTGGATCAATCTGCTCTCGCCCGACGGCTGGGGCACCAAGGCGCTGCATGACGTCGGCATCGAGCGCGTCTTTCTCTGGCTGGGCCTGCTCGCGGAGCCGGGAGGCTGGCTGAACGGACAGCCGACGACCGTGATCCTCGCGCTCGTCTACGGCTATATCCCGTTCCTGATCCTGCCGCTCTTCGCCGCGCTCGACCGCATCGACCAGCGGCAGATCGAGGCCGCGCGCGATCTCGGCGCCAGCCCCTTCGGCGCGTTCCTGCGCGTCACGCTGCCGCTCTCGGTGCCCGGCATCCTCGCGGGCACGGTGCTGGTCGCGCTGCCGATGTTCGGGGACTACTACACCGCCGACCTCGTCTCCGCGTCGACCCAGACGAACATGATCGGCAACCAGATCGACGAGTTCATGCGCCAGGGCTCCGAGAAGGTCACCGGCGCGGTGCTCACGCTCGTGCTCGCCCTGCTCCTGCTCGGGCTGATGTTCTACTACCTGCGGCAGACCCGCCGGGCCGGCTCCGAGGCGGCGGCCGCATGAGCTGGCTGAGGAACCCCTGGGGCAAGCCGCGCTTCCTGGCGGTCGTCACCGGTGCGTACATCATCTGGTCGGTGCTGCCGGTCGTGATCGCGATCGCGTTTGCGTTCAACAAGGGCCGCTCGCGGACGACCTGGCAGGGCTTCTCGTTCCGCTGGTTCACCGGGTCGACGGGCAGCGTGTTCCACGACCCGGCCCTGCAGGGAGCGCTCAAGCACACGCTGATCCTCGCGGTGATCTGCGTGCTGGTCGCGACGCCGCTCGGCGTCTCGCTCGCACTCGGGCTGCAGCGGTGGCGCGGCCGGGGCAGCGGCACCGTCAACACGGTGATGCTGCTGCCGCTCGTGACGCCGGAGATCGTGATGGGCGTGGCGCTGCTGCTGCTCTTCCTGCGGGTGTTCCCGGAGATCGGACTCGGCACGACCGCGCAGGCGATCGGGCAGGTGACGTTCACGCTCTCGTACGTGGTCGTGATCGTGCGCGGACGCCTGACGTCGATCGGCCCCGAGTACGAGGAGGCCGCCGCCGACCTCGGCGCGCCGCCGCGCGACCAGTTGTTCCGCGTGCTGCTGCCGCTGCTCGCGCCCGCGATCATCGCCAGCGCCGCGATCGCGTTCGCGGTCTCGATCGACGACTTCGTCGTGACCCAGTACCTCTCGAGCGACGCCAGTACGACGACGGTGTCGATGCTGCTCTACGCCACGGCACGCGGGGCGCCGACCCCGGCCCTGAACGCGATTGCGACGGTCGCGCTGCTGATCACGCTCGTCACCCTGTCCTCCGCCTACCTCGCGTACCGCAAGTTCGCGGGCGGCGACGAAGCCGTGGCGCTTGCCGCGATGGAGCTCTGAGAAGAGATATGGAAGGCGAGATCCAACTCGAAGAGCTGACCAAGTCGTTCGACGGGACGGTGGCGGTCGACGGAATCGACCTGCACATGCCGCCGGGCGAGTTCTTCACGATGCTCGGCCCGTCCGGGCTGTGGGAAGACGACGACGCTGCGCATGATCGCCGGGTTCGAGCGGCCGACCAGTGGCCGCATCGTTCTCGACGGGACGGACGTCGCGCGCGTCCCGCCGCACAAGCGGAACGTGAACACCGTGTTCCAGAGCTACGCGCTGTTCCCGCATCTCGACGTGGCCGGCAACGTGGCGTTCGGACTGAAGTACCAGAAGCTCAGCAAGGACGATCAGGCCCGCCGGGTCGGCGAGGCGCTCGAGCTCGTCAACCTCGAAGGGTTCGCGCGCCGCAAGCCCTCGCAGCTCTCCGGCGGCCAGCAGCAGCGTGTCGCGCTCGCACGGGCGCTCGTGCTCCGGCCGCGGGTCTTGCTGCTCGACGAGCCGCTCGGGGCCCTCGACGCGCGGCTGCGCAAGAACCTGCAGGTCGAGCTCAAGTCGCTGCAGGCCGAGCTCGGGATCACGTTCGTGTTCGTCACCCACGACCAGGAAGAGGCGCTCACGATGAGCGATCGCATCGCGGTGATGAACCAGGGCTGCGTCGAGCAGGCCGGCGCGCCGCGGGAGGTCTACGAGGAGCCGAGCACGGTGTTCGTCGCCGACTTCCTCGGAGTCTCGAACCTCCTGGCGGCAGAAGCGGTCGGTCTCGACGGCGACGCGTGCGCCGTCCGGGTCGGCGACCGGACCTTCCGGGCCAGCCAGGGAGCGGTCGAGGCGCGCGGCGAGGTGAAGGTCATGATTCGGCCCGAGCGGGTCGAGATCGAGCCGCATGCGGTCGGTGGCGAGAACCGGCTACCCGGCGTGGTCGAGCGGTCGGTGTTCCTGGGCGGCTCGCACGAGGTGCACGTGCGGGTGCTGGGCGGCGACCTGGTCAAGGCCACGGTGGCGAACGACGGCAAGCCGCTGCGCGTCACACTCGAGCAGGGTGAAGCCGTGAGCCTGTATCTGCCGCCCGACGGGTTGCGCGTGCTCGCCGGGAGCCGCGGCGGGGTTGATAACAGCGGTGCCGACAGCAGCGGCGTTGATTCCGTCGGAGACAGCGGTGCGGAGCCCGCTCCCGAACCCGAGCCTGCGTAAGCGTGCGCGGCGCGATAAGGTTCCATGACAATGGTAAGTCGCGGCTCCCAACGTGAGCGGGACCCCGACCTCGACGATTGGTTCGCCGAGACTGATTTCGCGCCTCACGACATCGCACAGCGCAGACATCCGCGGCCGGTCGTGCGGGACGATGACACTGCCGGACTGTTCGCCGACGAGCAGGGAGCCGATGACTGGCTCGGGCGCGAAGCTCACCACGACGACGCGCCGTTCCGCCGGACTCCGCTCGAGCTGAACAACCCCAGGCTCTGGCTCGCCCTCGCCGCGGTCGTTGCGCTCGTCGTCATCGGGCTCTTCGTGGCCGGTGTCTTCAACGGGGGCAAGCCAAAGGCCGCTCCGCCGACGACGCCGATCGTCAACACACCGACGACCGGCGCGACGACCAAGAAGACCCCGAAGACCAAGACGAAGGTCACGCACCTCGTCCTGCCGACTCAGGCTCTCAAATCAGGCGACAGTGGAATTCAGGTCAAGCGGCTGCAGCAGGCTCTGGCGGCCGTTGGCTACTCGCCCGGCAAGATCGACGGCCACTACGGGCCGGCGACCAAGCGCGCGCTCGAGAAGTTCCAGAAGGCGAAGAAGCTGACCGTCGACGGGGTCCTCGGCCCGAAGACGCTCGCCGCGCTCACCAGCGCGCAGCACTGAACTCGCGGGACACCTCGCTCGGCACAGGCGAATCGTCGGATTGCCGCTGCGACACCGGTCATCATATGATGCCGGTGTCGTGCCGCTCTACGACCTGCCGAAGGCTGCGCCCGCGCCGTTGCGGCTCCTGCAGCTCTTCGTCAACACCGCCGACCACGAGAACGGCAGCGAATGGCTCCCCGATCAGGCGGCGCTCGACGCATGGCTCGAGCAGCACGAGCTTTCCGGGCCGGTCGACCTTCGCGCCGCGCTCGAGCTCCGCGAGGCCTTGCGGGCGTTGTTACGTGCCAACAACGGGAAGGAGCCGTCGCCCGCTGCGATCTCGACCGTCAACGAGGCGGCCGCGGCGCTGGCGATCGGGCTCGACGAGGCTGGGCTGGTCCGGATCTCGGCGGGAGACGCCGCTCTCGACCGGATCGTCGCGGTGGCCGTCACGGCGATGCTCGACGGGACGTGGCCGCGGCTCAAGGTGTGCCGCAACTGCGGCTGGAGCTTCTACGACTACTCGAAGAACCGCTCTGCGAGCTGGTGCTCGATGCAGCTCTGCGGCAACCGCCTGAAGACGCGCGCGTACCGTAGGCGGAGGGCGGTGCGTTGAGCGGCCGCTTGTGGTGGCCGGCACGGGCGCCGCTCCAGGTCGCGCGGGCGCGGCTGCGGGCCCATCTCGGCCCGGGCCTGCTGGTGGTGCTGGGAGTCGCAGCGTCGGTCGCGATGCTCGTCAGCGTTCTCGGCGGCAGTGTCATCGCCCGCGACCGTGAGGTGCAGAAGGCGGTCGCCGCGTTGCCCGAGTCCGAACGGAGCTTCGAGGTCGACGCGTTCGGCCTGCCTCCGGGCCAGAACTACGCCGCGGCCGACCGCACGGTTCTGCGCCAGCTCGCGACGCTGACACCCGAGGCGCCGTTGCGCGGGACGTTCTTCCGGCGGCTTCGTGTGGGCGGCGGCCTCGTCCAGCTTGCGGGGCTCGACGGTCTGGCCGGGCTCGTGCACCTCAGCGCCGGTCGGCTGCCGCGCACCTGTGTTCCCGCCCGCTGTGAGGTGCTGCAGCTCGGGCCGGGTGGGCGAACGTCCTGGGACGAGGGGCCGATTCACCTCGTCCGGGTCGGGGTCGGAACGCTGCCCGACAAGGGCGTCTTCGGCGACTCGCTCACCACCGCTCCGGGCGGTGACGTCGTGCCCGCGACCGTCCTCGTCGCCTCCGGTGCCGGCGCGTTCGATCGTCTGCCCGCCTTCTCGGCTCTCTACCGCGTCTACAGCTGGGTCGCGCCGCTGGTGCCGCGGCGCATGCACGTCTGGCAGATCTCCGGGCTGCTGGCGCGCGAGTCGCGGGCCCAGACGGTGCTCGGCCGGTACGGCGACCTGTACTCGCTGAGCGGCCCCGACTCGGCCTTGCTCGACGCCCGGACGAAGGGCCGCGTCGCTGCCGAGCGGATGGTGCTGATCGGCGGCGAGGTCTCGGCGCTGATGCTCGGCTTCGCGCTCGTCTGCGCGATCGGCCTGCGCCGAGGGCTGTCAGGTGAGCGGCGGCGGCTCCTCCAGCGTGGCGCGCGGCGGTTCCAGCTCTGGCTCGCGCTCGGTGCCGAGGTGACGGCGCTCACGCTGTCGGGTGCAGTCGTGGGGGTCGTCGGCGGTGCACTGGCGGTGGTGTTCCTGGCGCGTCGCGCGGGCGTGCCCGGCGGTGCGTCGCTCGGCCATTCGCTCGGGACACTGCTGGGTGTCGCGCTCGTCGCAGCTGCCTGGCTCGGGGCGACCGCCGCCGTGGTCGGAGCGGTGCACCTTCGCGACGGCGAGCCCCGCCGGCCGCGCGTGCGTCCCCTGGACATGGCGGCGCTCGGTGCGCTGGCCGCAGTCGGGCTCGGCCTGGCGCGAGGCGGCCTCAGCGCAAGCGCGGCGTCGGGCGGCAACGCCACCTTGCTCCTGCTTCTGCCCGGCCTCATCTGCTTCGTGGCTGCAGTTGCCGCGGGCCGTCTTCTCGGCCCGCTGATGCGCCGGTCGGAGCGCCTCGCCAGGAACGGGCCCCTGCCGGCCCGGCTCGCGCTGCTCGCGCTCGCCCGGGCACCGTCGCGGACGGTTGCGACGGCAGCGTTTCTGCTCGTCAGCCTCGGACTCGCGCTCTTCGCGGCCGGCTACCGCTCGACGCTCGAGCAGGGCGACCGTGACGAGGCGGCGTACGTCGTTCCCCTCGACTTCACGCTGAGCGAGGGCTCGCGGCTCGTGCTGCCGCTCGACGCCGCGTCGCCGGCTCGGTACGCGCGGCTTGCGCCGGGCACGCAGGTCTATCCGGTCATCCGCCGCACCGCGAGCGTCCCCGGCTCGGGTGCCGCTGTGTTGAGCCCGACCGTTCTCGGCCTGTCCGCGACGGCGCTCGGTCGACTGCACTGGCGTTCCGACTTTTCGTCCACTTCACCCGCGGAGCTGGCGCGACGGCTTGGCGCCGACGGGCCTGCACAGTTGCGCGGGGTGGCGCTGCCGGCCGGAGCGACGAGTGTTTCGCTGCCCGTGCGCATCCGCGGCGTCGCCGTCCGGCTCGACCTCGCGGCCGAGGATGCCGAACACCGGGTGGTGCTGCTCCCGCTGGGGCAAAAAGGCCCCGGCACCTGGCAGCTCAGCGCAACCGTTCCCGCCGGAGTGAGGCAGATCGTGGGACTCGAGATCTCGCTCACCAACGCTGCGGCGTACGTCCTGCAGCATCGCGAGGCAGAAGGGGTGGTCGCGTCGGCGCCTTCGGGTTCGTTGGCGCTCGGCTCGCTGTCGGCGGACACCCAGGTGCTCACCGAGTGGCACGGCTGGCTCGCGCTCGGCGGCGCTGCGCTGGCCGGCCGCACGGTTTCCTACTCGTTCACCTCCGACCTGACGATGCTCCTGCGGCTGCCGCAGGCCACGGACAACCGGCCACTACGCGTGATCGTCAGTCCGGCGGTCGCCCAGGGAGCGGGACCGGGCGGCTCACTGACTCTGGCGTTTCCTCAGGCGCAGGTGCCGGCGCAGATCGTCGGCGTGGCGACGCGCTTCCCCGACGCGCAGGAGTCCGATGAAGGGTTCGTGATCGCCGATGAGAGCCGCCTTGCGACCGCTCTTAACGCGAGTCTCCCCGGCACCGGAACACCGGATGAGGTGTGGCTGTCGGTCCCCCGCAGTGCTGTTGGGCGGGTCGCGGGCGAGCTGGCCAAGCCGCCGTTTGCGGCGCTCGACCTCGCTTCGCGGCGTGACATCGAGCGAACGCTCGCCGCCGATCCGCTCGCCCGCGGCACGACGCTCACCGTCGGCGTCGCCGCCGTGGTCGCGCTGCTGCTCGCGGCGATCGGGTTCTGGCTCGCCCTCGTCAACGAGCTGAACGACGAGCGGGGCGAGCTGTTCGACCTCGAGGCGCAGGGCGTCGCGCCGGCCGTGCTGCGGATGCAGTTTCGGCTGCGCGCGATCGTGCTTGTGACGCTCGGAGCGCTGGGCGGCGCCGTGCTCGGCGTGGTGCTGTCGCGGCTCGTCGTCTCGCTCGTGCGCATCTCGGCGGCGACCGGCGCACCCGAGCCGCCGCTGCGGTTCGACCCGCCCTGGCTGCTCGCAGCCCTGGGCCTCGGGGCGCTCGTGATCGTGGTGGCGCTGGTCGTCGAGCTGGCAACCCGCCTCGCCTTCCCGGGCGAGACACCCGAGCGTCCTTCCTGGAGTCTCGAATGAGCATGGCTGTTCGGGTCAGCGACGCGTTTCGCATCTACGACTCCGGCGACGGCGGGACGGTCGCGCTGCAAGGTCTGACGCTGCACGTCGAAGAAGGCGAAATCGTCGTCGTCTTCGGTCCGAGCGGATCGGGGAAGTCGACTCTGATGCGCGTGCTGTCGGGACTCGAGCCCCTGTCGGCCGGAACGGCTCGCGTGCTCGACACCGACGTCACGCGCATCGGCTCGGCCGCCGCAGCCGCGTTTCGGGCACGGCGCCTGGGGTTGCTCGACCAGCACTACGCCCGCTCGCTCTCGCCCGACCTGACGTGCCGCCAGACCGTCGCGCTGCAGCTCGAGCTCCTCGGCTTCGGCCCCGCCGAGTGCCGCAGCAGGGCTCTGTCGCTCCTTGCTCGCGTCGGCCTGCTCGATCGTGCCGATGACCACCCCGCGACCCTGTCGGGCGGCGAGCAGCAGCGCGTCGCCGTATGTGCGGCCGTCGCTCATAGGCCCAGCCTGCTGCTCGCGGATGAGCCCGCAGGCGAGCTCGACGCCGAGAACGCGGCCGTGATCTACCGGATGCTCGGCGAGCTCGTGCGCGAGTCGGGCGGCACGGCGGTGATCGTCAGCCACGACGCGGCGGCGACCTCGATCGCCGACCGGATCCTCGTGGTGCGTGACGGCCGGGTCGTCGAAGAGGCGCGGCCCGGGCAGCCGCGCTCCCTGGTGGTGGCCCGAGGCTGGCTGCGTCTTCCCGAGGCGGTCCTACGCGAGGCGGGCGGTCCTGGTCTCGTCACCGCGGAGACACTCGACGGACGCATCGTTCTCCAGCCGGGTGCCGCCCTCGAGGCGTCGGTGCTCGAGTCGTCCGTGCGCGCGGCGGTGATAGCGACGCGGCCGGTCGTGGCGGAGCTGCACGCGGTCGGCAAGCGCCACGGGGTGCGGGTCGTTCTCGACGACGTCAGCCGGCAGTTCGAGGCCGGAGTGCTGACGGCGCTCGTCGGGCGCTCGGGCAGCGGCAAGACGACTCTGCTGCATCTGCTGGCCGGGCTCGAGCGACCGACCGCCGGGGAGGTCACCGTGGCGGGGACACCGGTGGGTGGGCTCGGACGCGCCGAGCTGGCGGAGCTTCGCCGCCGGCACATCGCTCTCGTGACGCAGGAGCCGGGCCTCATCTCGTATCTCACGGCGCTCGAGAACGTTCGGCTCGGCCTGAGCCTGCGAGGGGCCGACGACGGCGGTCCAGCCGCCCGCGACGCGCTGGTCGAGGTCGGTCTCGAACGCCGGCTCGACGTTCCCGTCGGGCGTCTGTCGGCAGGGGAGCGCCAGCGCGTCGCCATCGCCCGCGCGCTGGCTGCCGACGTGGAGCTCCTGCTCGTCGACGAGCCCACCGCCCGCCTCGACGAGGAGAACGCGCGCCTGTGCAGCGGCCTGCTCGCGCGCGCCGCGCACGAGCGTGGGCTGGCCGTGGTCTGTGCGACGCACGATCCCGTGCTGATCGAAGCCGCCGACGACGTCATGTCGCTGGCGCCGGGTGCTACTGAGGCGGACCGCTTGCGAGGGTGAGCGTGGCGGTCGAGGCGTTTCCGGCCTGGTCGACCCAGCCGACCTTCACCTTGGTGCCGGGCGGGTTGCGCAAAACGAGGCCCGTCAACGCTGCCGCTGAGGCGATCTGGTGGCCGCCGAGCGTGATCAGGACGTCGCCGTCGACGAGCCCGGCGCGCTCGGCGGGTGAGCCGGGGACGATGCCGACGACGAGCGCCCCAGCTCTGAGCTTGCCGCCCTGGTAGTAGCCCGAGGCCTGGACATCGACGCCCAGGAACGCGGTCGCACCGATGTGCACAGTCGCTGACGAACGTCCGGCGGTGATCTGCTTCGCGAGCGCGCGGGCGCGATTGATCGGGATGGCGTAGCCGCCGTTGCTCCCGGGCTGGAAGGTGAAGCTGCTCGACGCGGCGGTGTCCATTCCGATGATCCGTCCGGATGAGTTCAGGAGCGGCCCGCCCGAGTCGCCCGGCTGCAGGCCCGCGTTGGTCTCGATCAGGCCGGGCAGCTGTTCGGCCAGACCGTCCTCGTCACTGGCCGTGATCGTCTGGTCGAGCGCCGTGATCGTTCCCCTGGTGACGGTGGGAGCCCCGCCCGCTCCGCCGGCGTTGCCGACGGCCGTCACCGCCTGGCCGCGCTTCAGCTTGTCCGAGTCTCCGAACGAGACGGTCTGCAGGCCGGAGGCGCTCTGTAGCTTCAGCACGGCGACGTCGCCCGCGACGTCGTAGCCCACTACGGTCGCCGAGTAGCTGCGCTTCGTCGCGGGAACGATGACGTGGATAGTCGTCGCACCGCGGATCACGTGGTTGTTGGTGAGGATCTGGCCGGTGCTCGTGAGCACCATGCCCGTTCCGGCCGCGGCCACGTTCTGATAGCCGAGGTTCGTATCGACGTCGACGATCCCGCGGTCGACTGCCGGAATCGTGGCAGCCGGCGACGCCGAGACCGCGCGCGTAGAGAGAAGCACCGCCGCGATGAGCGCGACGCTGCCGATCAGCACGGTGGTGCGAGGAAACACCTTCGCAGTGTTCCCGATTGACCTAAAGAGCGGCTAAACCGGTTGCTCTAAGAAAGGTGCTAGAGCGGCCTGCGCCAGAGGTCGTCGCGATCGAGGGGCGGTGCGACGCAGACGGCGAGGCTGCCGTCGAACCGCCACCACCACACCTCGGGGTTCGCGTGCTGCAGCCGTACAAGCGACTGCTGGCGCCGCGTGAGCAGGATCCACGGCTCGGGCTCGGTGAGCTGTCTCCGAACGGTGGACGGGCGAATCGCCACAAACGCGATCCTAACCTCGCACTCGGAGGGCGCGCTGCCCTTCACATCTTTTCTTCACGCCGTTCCGCGGGCCGCCCACGCGACGCTGTCGACCGTGAACGGCGCGCTCGGCAGGAGCTGTCGGCAGCGGGCCTGGCAGCTCGTCGCGCTCCTGCTGGTCGAGGGCCGCCGCATAGGCGCCTGCAGGGCCGACGCCGAGGGTGAACGGCTCCCACCAGTCGTCGAAGCTCGCGAACCGCACCGACGAGGTGAGTGTCGTCTCGCGCACCGAGGTCAGACCGGCGGCGGCAAGCAACTCGGCGAGGTGGCCCTCGTGTGCTCCGGCGAGCTGGGACTCGTCGTTCACGCCCGGATCGAGCTCTCGCGCGGCCTGCCAGAACGTGGCGATCGGCGTGCGTTCGCCCGCGTGATCCCACACGCAGGCGGCGACGGTGCCGCCCGAGACGGTCACACGCTGCATCTCCGCCAGCCCGGCGACCGGGTCGGTCATGAAGTGCACCACGAGCTGTGCGAGCGCGGCGACGAAGACCGCGTCGTCGAAAGGGAGCCGCTCGGCGGGCGCGTGGCGCACGTCGACGGCCGGAAAGCGGTCGCGTGCCGCGGCGACGAACGCTTCGGACGGGTCGACGGCCGCCACGTCCTGCGTCCCGAGTTGCCGGACGAGCTCCGCCGTGAGTGCTCCAGGCCCGCAGCCCACGTCGAGCACCCGCCGGCCGGCGGCGATCCCGGCGAACCGCGCGAGCTGCGGTGACAGCTGCGCCGAGTGGCGGCCCATGTACCGGTCGTACGCTTCCGCGGCCACCTCGAACGTCATGCGAGCGAGTCTACGGCGCGGCTGGTCGCGGCGGATCTTGTGTCTGACACGTCTCTGAGACGTGTCAGACACCCGCACTGGAACCGATGCTCCGACCTGGGGTATGGTTGCGCTCCGGGGGAGTTCTCAGGTTCGGGAGAGAGGTCAGGCGCTTTGATCGGCGAGAGAGCTTCGGTAAAGGACTTCTACGAACGTCCGGACGTCGTGCGCAAGTACGGCGAGGTCGGATTGACGGCAGCCGAAGCGGCGCTCGCCCGGAGGTTCTTTCCACGGGAGGCCGCGGTGCTCGACGTGGGCGCGGGCGGCGGTCGCACCGCGATCGCGTTGGCGCAGCAGGGCTATCGCGTCACGGGTGTCGACCTGAGCGCGAGCATGATCGAACAGGCACGCGCCGAAGCGGCGCGCGTCGACGTCGACGCGCGCTTCGTCGAAGGTGACGCGGTGGCGCTGCCGTTCGAGGACGACTCTTTCGACGGCGCCCTGTTCGCCGGGAACGGCATCGGCCACCTCGAGCTCGACGGGATGCGCCGCTGCGCGGGAGAGCTCGCGCGTGTGCTCCGGCCAGGCGGCTGTCTCGTCGTCAGCGCCCGCTCGCCCTATGCGATGAACAGGCTCCTGCCCGGCCTGATCGTGCGGCGGTTGATCGGCAGCGGCCGGCTCGGGCGCGACGAGAGCCTGTCCGACGGCGTGTTCGTGCACCGGCCGAGCCTACGGACACTCGCGCGCATCTTCAGCGAGGCAGGCTTCATCGTCGCCGGGATCACCTCGCACAGGGCGGCCGCAGCCGAGCGCGATGCGGGCGTGCTCACCCCCTGGGTCGGCGGCCAGTTCTTCCTCGTCGCCCATCGCGGCGCTGCGACGCCGCGCGCCTAAGCAGTTCCGCGTCAGCCGCGGGCTGTATTGCGGGGAGCGGTGTTGCGGCGAGCTGTGTCGTTGGGCGGCCCGAGTGCCGCGACGTAGGCGCGGTACGCCCGCCGGTCGCGGCGTTTCGCGGCGACGAAGAAGCCGGCCGGCACGCCGACGACGAGCGCCGCGACGGCGAGGAGCACGCCGTAGAGCCACAGGCGCTGCGTTCGCTGGGAGTTCCCGGCCGCGAGCGCCTTGCGACCGCCGGGGCCGTAGTCGGCCGGGCCCTTGATGCCGTATGACCCGAACGTTGCCGCGGTGTAGAGCTCGTCGACGAGCCAGCGCCCGCCGACGCGGCGCACGTCCACCGTCATCGCGGTCTGTTCGGCGTCCTTGTGGCCCTTCGCCGGGAAGAGCATCAGCGCCAGGATGGCGCGATCGGGCGAGACGAGCTTTCCCGTCCAGGCGTTCCGGAAGTCCGTTCCTCGTGCGGGGAAGCTCGGCACGCTCACCCCGGTGCCCCGGATCCACGCTGCCCGCGTCGTTGCCGCCCGCAGGTTGTGGTCGGCGAGCAGCCAGCCCGCCGCGAGGTCCTGCCGCTTGACGACGTCCTTGACGAAGTGGTCGATCAGCACCCCAATCGCGGCGTGATCTGTAGCCGGAATGGGCGAATCGGCGCCGGGAGCCGGAGCCGCGGCTAGGAGGCCGAGTACGGCGGCGCATGCAACTGCCAGGGCCACTCGCATCTCGAAATCATGACGCAACGGGGCGCCGCCGCGCGCTCTTCACGCGTACGGGACGAGCCGCGTCCCCGTCGCCTTGAACGACGCGACGACCTTCGCCCCCGGGACGAGCCCGAGCCGCTCGGCCGAGGCCTCCGTGACCTCCGCCGTGACCGGGCCGATCCGGACGCGGACGCGATTCCCGACGTGGACGACCGACCGGACCGTGTCCTCGATCGCATTCATCGCCGAGTCGGGCTGACGCCGGTGCCCGACCGCAACGTCCCACGGGTAGACGACGACTCCGACCGGACCCTCGGCGTGGTCGATGGAGTAGACGGTCGCACCGCCTTCGAGCTCGACGAGCGTCAGGTCGTCCTCTCGTTCGTGCGCGCGGTCCCGCGGAGCAGGTTCGCGCCGGTGAACGAGGCGACGAACGCGTCAGCCGGATGCGAGACGAGTTCCTGCGGTGAGGCGAACTGGCGCAGGGTTCCGTCGACGAGAACGCCGACCTGGTCGGCCAGCGACACCGCGTCCTCGTAGTCGTGCGTGACGAGCAGCGTCGGCAAGCCGAACTCGCGCAACAACTCCTGCAGCTCGCCGCGAACCGCGATCTTCGTGTGTCGCGTCGAGCGCCGAGAGCGGCTCGTCGAGCAGCAGCACGCCAGGATCGCGGGCGAGCGCCCGCGCCAGGGCGACTCTCTGGCGCTCGCCGCCCGAGAGCTCGTTCGGCCGCGCGTTCGCGAGGTGCGCGATGCGGAACCGCTCGAGATACTCGTCGGCGCGGCTCCTCGCCGGCGTACGCGATGTTCTGGCGCACGCTCATGTGGGGAAAGAGCGCGTACTCCTGGAAGACGAGGCCGACCCGGCGCTCGTCGGGCTTGCGGAACAACCCTTCGCCGAGTCGAGCCAGACGTCGCCGTCCAGGGCGATCCGTCCCGAGGGCGGCCTGATCGAGCCCGGCGACCGCCCTGAGCACCGAGGTCTTGCCGGCCCCAGATGGGCCGACGAGCGCGACGGTTCCCTCGATGTCCAGCGCGAGCTTCAGGACGAACGACCGCAGAGGAAGCTCGAAGTTCGCCGAGAGCGTCGGCACGCTACTCCGGCACCGGGCCGGCGATCGCGAGCACCGACGGCCGCGAGCGCTCCCAGAGCCCGGTCCCCTTCAGCGCGAGCAGGATCGCGAGGCTGATGATCACGAGCAGCGCGCTCATCGCGATCGCGATGTCGAGGCCGTTCTGGGCCTCGAACTCCGCGTAGATCGCCAGCGGCAGCGTCTGGGTCTTCCCCTGCAGGTTGCCCGCGAACATGATCGTCGCGCCGAACTCGCCCAGCCCCCGGGCCAGCGAGAGCGCCTCGCCGGCCGCGAGGCCGCTCCGCGCTAACGGCAGGGTGACCTTGAAGAACGTCCGCAGCGGGCCCGCGCCGAGCGTGCGCGACGCGGCGATCAGATTCGTGTCGACGGCTTCGAAGGACGCGATCGCCTGCCGCACGTAGAACGGCCCGGCGACGAGCGAGATCGCGAGCACGACCGCCGCCTGGTTGAACGGCACGTTGATCCCCAGCGCGTCGAACGTCGATCCCGAGCAGGCCGAACCGGCCGAACGCGAGGATCAGGCCGATGCCGGCGACGGCGGGCGGCAGCACGATCGGCAGCTCGACCAGGTCACCAGCAGCGGGCCGCCCGGGGAACCTGCGCGAAGCGAGGAAGTAGGCGGTCGGCGTGCCGAGCAGCAGGATCGCGGCCTGCGCGACGAGCGTCGTCTTCAGGCTGACGACGAGCGCATCGGTGACGATCGGATTCGAAAACTCGTGCAGCAGCCGGCCCGGCGGCACGTGCGTGAAGATCGCGACGACCGGTACCACGAGGAACCCGACCGCGACGAGGATCGCGAGGAAGAACAGCACAGCAAGGAGCCCGCGAACGACCGTTTTTCTGTGGAGCATGGGGGCTACTTCGCGTAGTACTGAACCATCACCGACGTCGACTTGACGATCGCCGTCGCCGCCATGCCCGGCCGGAGCTGGAGCTCGTCGACGGCGTCGCGCGTGACGAGTGCGGTGAGCCGGACGGGATCGCTGACGACCATCTCGACCTGGGCGATCAGCCCGTCGATCTTGACGTCGGTGACGATGCCGTTGAAACGGTTGCGCGCCGTCAGGTGGACGGATCCCTGGTCGCCGCGCAGGCGGTCGATCTCCTGGGCGGGGACGATTCGCCGGTTGCTCGAGTCCCGCTCCGTGTTGATCCGGCCGCTGCGATCCCAGCGGCGAAGGGTGTCGACGCTGATCCCCAGCATCTTCGCCGCTTCGCCGATGCTGTAGTACTCCCGCGGCATTCGCTCCTCCTTCTCGCTCGGCTCCTGCGAGGTGCCAGCTCTGACCTGGGCAAACCCGCCTAGGCAAACCCTACACGGGCATCTCAGCCTGGGCCTCGGGCCGCCCGGTGGGTGGGCGGCTGCGAAACCGCCTGCCCACCGGGCTCCACGCGAGAGTCGCCTCTTCGCTAGCCGACCGTGAACGGCTTCGATGTCGCCGTCCCGGATGGGTTCGTGACGCTGATCGTTCCCGACTTCGCCTTGGCCGGGACCGTGAAGGTCAGCTTCGTTCCCGACACCACCTTGAACTTCGCCGGCACGCTCTGAATCGTGACCGACGTGGTCCCGGTGAAGTTGGTGCCGGTGAGCGTGACCGTCGCGCCCACCTTGGCGTGCGCCGGCGAAACCTTCGTGATCGTCGGCACGGGCGCCGTGAGGGGCAGGAAGCCGTCCTTCACGAAGACGGCCTGGCCTGCCGGGCTCAGAACCTTGGCCATCCAGGCCTGCGCGGCCGCCTGGTTCGGGCTCTTCGTGACGATCGCCATCGCGTAGGTGATCTTCGGCTGCGCCCAGGCAGGCACCTTGATCAGCGTCAGCTCCGTCGGGTCGATCACGTAGTCGGAGAGGTAGACGAACCCGGCATCGACCTGGCCGAGCGCCACCTTCGCGACGACGCCGGCGTCGGACGTCTCCTTGCTGACGACGTTCGCCTGGATCTGGGTGTTGATCCCCATCTGGGTCAGCACCTGCACGGTGTAGCTGCCAACGGGAACCGACGAGGCGGCCTCGTCGATTTTCACCCCCGGCCTCGTCAGGTCGTAGATCGACTTGATGCCTGCCGGGTTCGACTTCGGCACGACCACGGCCAGCGTGTTTCGCGTGAAGTTCACGGGCTTCTCGACCACGCCTGCTGCGTAGAGCGAAGCCGGCACCGTGGTGTTCGCGGACATCAGGACATCCGCCGGGGCACCGTTCTTGATCTGTGTCCCGAGCGTCGTCGAGCTGCCGAACGAATAGGTGTTGCCCGGGTCGATCTGCGGCAGCACGGTCGTCATCGACGAGCCCGCGAAGACCGTGATCCCCGCTGTCGCGTGGCCTGCCCGGGCCAGGGCTCCGCTCGCGGCGAGAAGCCCACAAAGGACGACCAGCGCGAGCAACGAGGTGAAACGAGAGAACCGCAACGTGGCCCCTTTCCTTTTCCTATGCCGTGAACGTGTCAAGAGTGTTCGACACTTGGTCGATGGTGAGCGCGGGCGGGAAGGAGCTCCTGAACGTCTTGCCGCCGAGCAGCGTCGTGAAGTACCCGGCGTGCTGGGCCTCGCACGAAGCGATCTGCGCGAGTCCGCCGGTGAGCGCCGCGGTCTGTAGGCCGGCGACTGCACCCAGGTAGGCGCCGAGGCTCAGGTTCTCGAGCTGCTGCGCAAGTTTGGCAATCGACCCCTGGCTGTCGAAGGTTCCGGCCGGGTAGCTGAAGTCGATGTCTCCGGAGATCGCCGGAGTCTGGCCGGCGCCGCTGAGAATTCCGGCAACCGACTGGTAATGCTCCTGCTCGTTGAAGTACGCCCGCTTGAGATACCACGCGACCGCCGGTGTCGAGTTGGCGGCGGCAATCGCCTGCGAATAGAAGTCCGACGCGAGCAGCTCGACGCCGACGAGCAGCCGCGCGTACGCGAGATCGCCCGTCGGCAACGGAGCAGCCGACGCGGTCTCGACGAACCGGCCCAGCGCGGAACCTGCGACGAGAAGCGTGGCGCCGCCTTTCGCGCTCCGGGAGAGCAGTTGCCCTCTAGTGATGGAGGCAGACACGTGGATTGAGCTCCTGTTCCGAGAATGAGGCCTGGCACCTACGCACCTGCAACGCCTAGGCAGTGTCGTGTGGCCAGGCCACACTATCAACTCCCTTTCGTTCGTCGCATCCCCGGCGTTAATTCCGATCAAGCGAAGCTACGAGCGAATCTGGAGACTGGTTTTGACCGTGACACCATGATAGGAATTGCCTAGGAGTCATGAATCGATGACGGAGGCGTCGATCTGAGCCGATTCGCCTTCGGGCGCGACGAGCGCGCCGGCCGCCTCGATGACGGGACGGCAGACCTGTAGGCGCACCAGCCGGCTCGATTTTCGGCTCGGCGACCGGGGGACGTCGTGCTGGAGCGGGAGCCCGTTCCTGTCGATAAGAGCGCTGATGGCAACGCGTCAGCGTTCGGTGTCTGCCGCGGCCCGAGTGAGGCTGTTGGTTCCGTTCGCCCTGATGACGCTGCTCGCGCTGCTCCTCGCGTCACCCGGCTCCACCGCGCGGCCGGTCTGGGAGGTGCGCGCCGCGGGCGCCATGACGTTCGCGCTCGTCGTGGTCGGCTTCGCGGTGCCGTGGCGACGCCTCCCGGGTTGGACGCATCCGGCGGTGCCGCTCGCGTACTTCGTGGTCATCGCGCTGCTGCGAGACGCCAACGGCGGCGCGCCTCCGGCTACGGGGCACTTGTGCGTGATGCCCGTGTTCTGGGTCGCGCTCTTCGGAACCCGCCGCCAGCTCGCGCTCGCCCTGGCCGGCGTGGTCGCGGTCCTCACGCTGCCGATCATTCTGGTCGGCGGTGACCGCTACCGATCGACCAATGGCGGGCGGCGTTGCTCTGGACACTGTCCTGGCCATCGTCGGCTATCGGGTGAACGCGCTCGTCGCAGAGATCAAGCGGCGCGCCCGGCTCGCGCCGCGAGCAGGAGGCGCATCGTCGAGCTGCACGCGCAGGAGCTCGCGGACACCCAGCGCGTCGCTGCAGGCGATGGCCCAGCTCGCGCGCGAGATCTCGACGGCCGCCGACGCGCGCGACCTGATCTGCGTCGCGGCCGTGAGCGGCGCCGGCGCCACACTCGCGACGCTGGTCGAGCCCGACGGGCAGGGCGGCTTCTCCGTCACCGGCGCCGCGGGCATCCCGCTCGCCCTCGAACGCATCCAGGCCGAGGTTCAGCCGGACGCGAGCCTCCGCGCGTTCTACTCGCGCGAGCGAGTGTTCATCACGGACACCGACTCTCACGCAGGCCTCTCACCGCTTCTGATCGAAGGGAGCAGGCGTGAAGTCCGTCGTGTTCGAGCCGATCCTGCGACACGACAAGCCGGTCGGGATCCTCTGCATCGGCTGGAAGCTCGCGCGAACCAGCTCGACAACCGCACCACGACTGTCATCTCCTATCTCGCAGCCGAGGCCGGCGCCGCGATCGAGCGCGCAGACCTCGTCGCCCAGCTCGACCAGCTCGCCCGAACCGACCAGCTGACCGAGCTGCCGAACCGCCGCAGCTGGGACGCACAGGTCTGGACGGCCGCCGTCAGCGCCGGTCGACGAGCACCCCGAGCAGCCTTTCTGCATCGCGCTGCTCGATCTCGATCACTTCAAGCAGCTACAACGACCGCTACGGCCATCCGGCCGGCGACGCCCTTCTGCGCGAGGCCGCGCATCACCTGGCGGGCGCAGCTCCGCGCCAACGACGTGCTCACCCGCTACGGCGGCGAGGAGTTCGCGGTTCTCCTGCCGGCGTGCTCGCTTCCCGAGGCAACTCGCGGTCGTCGAGCGGCTCCGGTCGTCGACGCCGACGGTCACCTGCTCGGCCGGGTCTGGCCGAGTACGAGCCGGGCGAGACCGCCGAGCAGCTGACCCGCCGGGCCGATCGGGCGCTCTACCTCGCCAAGCGCGACGGTCGGAACCGGCTGATCGCCGCCTGACAGTTCGCCCGCTGCCCGACTCCGGCGTGAAGGCACACTTGGGGTGTGTTCCTCGCCGCTGCCGGCAGCTCGGCGTTCGGCTCCGCGAACCAGGCCTATCTCTTCCAGGCCAGGCAGATGCAGGCGCTCTCGTTCGCCGCGCACATCCCGCTGGTCTGCTTCGGGATCGCGTTCCCGGCGTTCGTCGTCTTCGCGGAGTGGCTCCATCTGCGCACGGGCGATCCGCTCTACAAGACGCTCGCGCGGCGCTGGTCGAGGATCATGCTCGCGCTGTTCGCCGTCGGGGTCGTGACCGGCACGATCCTGAGCTTCGAGATGGGGCTCCTGTGGCCGAACTTCATGGCCACCTTCGGAGCGGTGTTCGGCCTCGGCTTCGCGATCGAGGGCATCTCGTTCTTCGTCGAGGCGATCTTCATCGGCATCTACGTCTATGGGTGGAACCGTCTCTCCCCGCTGGCGCACTTGCTGACCGGGATCCCGATCATCCTCGCCGGGTTCACGGGCTCCCTGATGGTGATCGCCGTCAACGGCTGGATGAACCATCCTGGCGGCTTCGTCCTGAGGAACGGCCATGCGGTCGACGTGCACCCGTTCGCCGCGCTCTTCGAGAACAGCTACTTCTGGCATGAGCTGGTGCACATGTATCTCGCCGGCTACATCGTCGCGGGCTTCCTTACCGCGAGCGTCTACGCCTGGGCGCTGCTCCGCGGGCGCGACACGCGGTACAACCGGGTGGCGCTGGTGATCCCGCTGGCGGCCGCTGCACTTGCCTCGCCGATCCAGGTCGTCGTCGGCGACTGGGCCGCGCGCGATGTCGCCCGCACGCAGCCCGTGAAGCTCGCGGCCCTCGAAGGGCTCGCCCAGACGCAGAAGGGTGCGCCCGTACACCTCCTGGGCTGGTACGACGGCCGGCAGATCGAATACGGGATCCGGATCCCGAAGCTGCTGTCGCTGCTGGCGTTCCACGATCCGAACGCGACGGTGCGCGGCCTCGACTCGGTTCCCGCGAACGACCGGCCGCCGGTGAACGTCGTTCGGTTCGCCTTCCAGACGATGGTCGGCATCGGCTCGTTCCTGGCGCTGCTCGGCGCCGTCTACGCGACGACGTGGTTCCGGCTGCGCCGCCTCCCGGGGCTTGCCAGAGCGCCGTCACGCTGGTTCTTCTGGGCCGTGGTGGCGGCGGGTCCGCTCTCGGTCGTAGCGCTGATCGCGGGCTGGGTCACGACGGAGGTCGGACGGCAACCGTGGATCGTGTACGGCGTGATGCGGACGTCGGCCGCGGTCACGGGGGCGAGAGGGATTCCGGTCGGTTATGCGACGCTGGCCATCGTCTACGCCGGCCTGCTGGTCGCGGTGGCATGGCTGCTGCGCCGTCTCTCGCGCGCGCCGTTCGAGCCCGGAGCACCGGAAGGAGCCACCGATGTCGCTGGCTGAGGCTCCCGTCGTCCTGATGCTGATCGGCCTCGCGGCGTACGCGGTGCTGGCGGGCGCGGACTTCGGCGCGGGCTTCTGGCAGTTGCTCGGCGGCGGGAGCGAGCGCGACCGTGCCCTGCGCGAGCATGCGCACCACGCGATGGGGCCTGTCTGGGAGGCCAACCATGTCTGGTTGATCTTCGTGCTCGTCGTCTGCTGGACGGCCTACCCGACGGCGTTCGGCTCGATCGCCTCGACGCTCTCGATCCCGCTCTTTCTCGCCGGGATCGGCATCGTCTTCCGTGGCAGTGCCTATGCCCTGCGCTCCGCGACCTCATCCGCGCGGCAGGAGCGTCTCGTGGAACTGGTGTTCGCGACCTCGTCGGTCCTCACACCGTTCGCGCTCGGCTCGATCATCGGCGGCATCGCATCGGGGCGGGTCCCGGTCGGCAACGCCGGTGGTGCCCTGTTCGCGAGCTGGCTCAACCCGACGTCGATCACGCTCGGCGTGCTGTCGGTCGCCACGGCCGCGTACCTGGCCGCCGTCTATCTCGCGGCCGACGCCGTTCGGCTCGACCAGCCGGAACTCGAGCGCGCGTTCAGAATGCGCGCGCTCGTGATGGCCGTCGTCGCCGGTGCGGCGGCGCTCGCCGGGCTGATCGTGGTGCGCCATGACGCGCGGCCGATCTGGGCCGGGCTGACGAGCGGCGCCGGTGTCGCCGCCGTCGCCGCCTCGGCGATCGGTGGGGCCGCGACCGTCGTCTTCGTATGGCGGCGTCGCTACGGCATTGCGCGAGTGACAGCGGCCCTGGCCGTCACAGCCATCGTCGCCGGCTGGGGGATCGCGCAGCGGCCGGACCTGCTGCCCGGCCTGACGATCGACCAGGCTGCTGCCGGACGGGCAACCCTGCTCGCGCTTCTCGTCTCGCTCGCGATCGGCGCCGTGCTTCTCATTCCGTCGCTCGCGTTGCTGTACTCGCTGGTGCTGCGCGGCCGCTTCGACGCGGCGCCGCCGGCCTCGGGCGAGCGTCCACTCGCCGCCAGCCCGCGGGCGTTCCCGCTGCTCTCCGCCGCGGCTGTCTGCCTGGGCGTCGGGCTCGTGGCCACGGTCGGGCTGCACTCGAGCTGGGGGCGGATCGTCGGCGTCCCGGCGCTGTTCGCCTTCCTCGTTCTCGGGTTCCTGTGGCTCGCCTCCGTGGCGGTAGCCGGAACGCCCGAGCGGCATTAGAGTTGACCGATCGTGAGGCACGTTGCGCTGGTTGGCCTCGGTGTCCTGGCGGCTCTGGCGGTCGCCTACACCTCGCATGCCGCAGCCGGTAGCAGGCCTGTAGCGGCCTGGTCGAGAGCTCACGCCGAGGCGCGGGTGATGCGCGCGCCGCCGAGGCGTTGGACGAAGCGGGGCTGGACGGTCGCGGCAGCGGTCTGCAACGGCCTCGGTTCGCCGACGATCGCTCCCGCCGTGCAGACGGGAAACAAGGCGCCGCGCGTCATCCGCCTGTTCCCGAATTTCTCGTGCGAGCTCACGGTCGTCCGCCCGGCGCGGCGGTGCCCGTCGCTCGGGCTCTACGTTTGCGTCGCAGGGTGGGACACGACGGCCGAGGAGCGGACGCTCCACGTCCTCGGTCGGGCGCGCTATGCGCTCTACCGCGTTCCCGCGTAGCCCCTGCCACGACGAGCCGGCCGGGGGCCGGGAAGATCAAGTGCCGGACGGTCGATGCCGATGCTGTTGCAGATGCATCAACGGTCAACCGAACCGAACGAATCAGCGGAGGAGACAGGAGTCCCGGGAGGGCGCGAAACGGCCCTCGAGACGAGCGAGGCCCGCGTTCGGGCGATGCTCGACTCCGCACTCGACGCCATCGTCACGATCGATCACCAGGGCAGGATCACCGAGTTCAACGCGGCCGCTGAGCGCATCTTCGGCCATGTGCGCGGCGATGTGCTCGGCCGGCAGATGGTCGAGTTGCTCGTTCCGCCTCGACTCCGCGCGGCACATGTACGCGGGCTGCAGCACTACCTCGCGACGGGCGAGGGGCCCGTGCTGGGCCGGCGGATCGAGGTGCCGGCCGTGCGCGCCGACGGAAGCGAGTTCTCGATCGAGTTGAGCATCGTCCGCGCCGAGATGCCGGGCCCCCCGGTCTTCACGGCGTATGCGCGCGACGTCAGCGACCGTTTGCGCCGCGACGCGGCATTGCAGGAAAGCTCGGCGATCATCGCCTCGTCGTTCGACGCGATCATCAGCCGGACGCCAGAGGGAATCGTCACCAGTTGGAATGCCGCGGCCGAGCGGATCTTCGGCTACGAGGCGGCGGAGATCATCGGCCGCTCGATCACCTCCTCGAGCCCCCTGACCGCGCGGGCGAGCTCGCCTGGGTCAACGAGAAGCTGCAGCGTTCCGGCCGCGTGGCGCCGTTCGAGACGGTGCGCCTGCGGAAGGACGGCGTGCGGATCGACGTCGAGACGACGGTTTCGCGGATCCTCGACGCTGCGGGCGATCTGATCGCCGTCTCGGCGATCTCGCGTGACATCAGCGATCGCAGGCGATCCGAGACGCTTTCGGCGGGTCAGGCACGCTTGCTGGCGCTGGTCGCCGAGGGCACGCCTCTGTCCGAGCTGCTCGACCTGGTGGCCCGCTTCGTCGAGGAGCAGTCGTCCGAGGTGCTGGCCTCGGTGCTGCTGCTCGACTCGGACGGCGCTCACTTGCGGCACGGCGCCGCCCCGAGTCTTCCCGTCCACTACCGGGAGGCGATCGACGGGGTCGCGATCGGCCCCGCGGTGGGCTCCTGCGGCACCGCCGCATATCGGCGCGAGCAGGTCGTCGTCTCGGACATCGCAAACGATCCGCTCTGGGCGGACTTCCGCGAGCTCGCGCTCGGAGCAGGCCTGCGCGCCTGCTGGTCGTCACCCATCTTCGGCAGCGACAACACGCTCCTCGGCACGTTCGCGATGTACTACCGCGAGCCTCGCGGTCCCGATTCCCATGATCTGCAGCTCGTCGGAACGGCGATGCATGTGGTCGGTCTCGCGCTCGAGCGCTCGCTCACGGAGCAGGCGCTTCGCCGCGGCGAGCAGCGCTACCACGACCTGTTCGAGAATGCGAACGAGCCGATCGCGACGGTGTCGCTCGAGGACGAGATCACCGAGGTCAACGCCGCCTTCGAGCGTGTCCTCGGTTACTCACGCGACGAGTTGATCGGCTCGAACCTGCGCGGCTACATGACCGCGGAGGGGTACGAGATCGCGGTGCGCGAGGGTCAGCGCAAGCTATCCGGGGAGGTCACCGGAACGACGTTCGAGCAGGAATTCATCGCCAGGGACGGACATTCGGTCGTCCTCAACGTCTCGAGCCGCCTGATCGAGGAGAACGGACGCCCGGTCGGCATGCAGGGCATCTGCCGTGACATCACCGATTACAAGCGCGCGCAGGCCGAGTTGCGTGCACTCGCCGAGCAGAACCGGCACCAGGCGCTCCATGACAGCCTGACGGAGCTTCCGAACCGAGCCTGCTTCCGCGATCGGATCGAGCAGTCGATCGCTGCCAGTCGTAGCGACGACTCCGGCTTCGCGGTGCTGATGATCGACCTCGATCGCTTCAAGGACATCAACGACACGCTCGGCCACCACTACGGCGACCTCCTGCTCGTCGAGCTCGCGCGACGGCTGCGCTCGGTTCTCCGCCACAGCGACACGATCGCGCGGCTCGGCGGCGACGAGTTCGGCATGCTCATCCCCGATCTCGTCGAACGCGCGGGCGGCCTCGAACCGGCCGTCGAACGCGCATCCTGGCCGCGCTCGACGAGTCGTTCCTCGTCGACGGCCTACCGCTGCATGTCGAGGCGAGCATCGGGATCGCCGACTACCCGACGCACGGCAGCGATGTCGACGTTCTCCTGCAGCGCGCCGACGTCGCGATGTATCTCGCGAAGCAGAAGGGCGCGACACACGCTCTGTACACGCCGGAGCTCGACCATCACGACAGCGCCAGCCTGACCTTGCTCTCCGAGTTGCCGCGCGCGATTCGCGAGCGCGAGCTGTGCCTCCACTACCAGCCGAAGGTCGCACGCACGCAGCGGCCGGCTCGCCGGTGTCGAGGCGCTCGTGCGCTGGCAGCATCCGGAGCGCGGCCTGATCGGCCCGGCCGAGTTCATCCCCGCGGCAGAACGGACTGCCTTGATCGAGCCGCTGACGCGCTTCGTCCTCGAGGAGGCCCTCGCCCAATGCCGGCGCTGGCAGGACGACGGAGACGTCGTCAACGTCGCCGTGAACCTCTCGATGCGGAATCTGCACGACCTGACGCTTGCCGGAGCAGATCGCCGAGCTCCTGAGCACAGTGGGAGATCCCCAGCGACCGTCTCACACTCGAGATCACCGAGAGCACGATCGCCGCCGACCCCGGAGCGGACCAAGACCGTCGTCCAGCAGCTGAGCGACGCTCGGCGTGTCGATCGCGATCGACGACTTCGGCATCGGCTACACGTCGCTCGCCCACCTCGCCCGGCTTGCGATCGACCAGATCAAGATCGACCGCTCGTTCGTCACCAATATGGAGGCGGACAGCCACGACGCCGCGATCGTCCGCTCGATCATCACGCTCGGCCACGACCTCGGGCTGAAGGTCACCGGCGAGGGGGTCGAGACCAAGGCGGCCTACGACAGGCTGACGGGCCTCGGCTGCGACCTGATCCAGGGCTACCACGTCGGCCGCCCCGCGCCCGCGACCGACATCACGCGCCTGCTCCGAAGCATGGACCGCGCGACGCCCGACCGTGTTGCCCGCTGACGCCGACTGCGTCTGAGGCAGGACGAGCCGTCAGCCGGCGTTGTCGGGCACGCGCGGACGTGGCGCATCGACGAACGAGGCGTCGTCGCCGACCGGGACGCGATTCTCGATGCGGGGGAGATGCTCGCCGAAGAAGAGGGTCGCCGACAGCTCCCCACGGGTGTGGGTGCCGGTCTTCTCGAAGATCGCCTTCAGGTGGTCGTTGATGGTGTGGGGCGAGATTCCGAGTCGGTGCGCCGCCTGGGCGGCTGTTGCCCCTCTGAGCGTGAGCTGCGCTACCTCCTGCTCGCGCGGGGTGAGGCCGTAGGCGGCGAGGAGCAGCGGGGCGACGAGGGTCGGGTGCGCGCGCTGGATGAAGACCGCGACCTGCTGTGAGCGCGCGGGGCCGAGCAGCCCGCCGTGGAGGACGAGCCAGGTGCCGGCGGGCGTCTTCACGGTCGAGCTGGGCAGCGTCGCGGCGCTTGCCGCGTCACCCCTGGCGATGACTGCTCTCGTCGCGCTCGCGACGGCGAGAATCGCCGCCGAGCGGATACCCGCTTCGGCGGTGCTTCCCGAGAGCTCTGCGAGCAGCGGCTCGGCGGACGACGAGGTCCGGATCGGGTTGCCCGAGGCGTCGAGCTCGATGACCCCCGGGGCGTCGGGCAGCGTCTCCTGCGGCTCGCAGGCTTCTGCGACCAGGCCGCGGCGGACCGCAAGGGCGAATAGTCCTGACGCGTCCGCAAACAGGTCGACGTCGCGCTCCTCGAACTCGGGTCGGCCGTCTCGCCGAACGATGATCAGGGCCCCCCAGGTGGTGCCGTCGGCGACGAACGCGCTCCGGAGCTCCGGGCCGACCCCGGCGTGGCTGAGCAGGTCGCGGAAGCGCGGGCTGCGCTCCGGGTGGCCGCCCGTCGCGCCGCTCAGCGTTGCTGCCTTGCGCTCGGCGGCGGCGAGGTCGGCGAACTTGTTCACGTCCTCGACCAGGTATTCGTTGTGCGCAAGCACCGGGAAGCGGTCCGGGATGTCCTGCAGGTGGTGCTGGGTGATCAGATCCGACCCTGGGTCGAGCGTGTGCCAGCAGGCGCCGTCGAACGGGACTGCGCGCTTCAGCCGGGCCGCCGCCTCGTCGAAGAACTCCGCCCGGCCGGGCGCGCGAAGGGCGAGCCGGTGCAGGTCGTCGAGGACCCGCTCGTGCGTCCACGTCCGTTGGGTCGCGCTCGTTGCGGTCAGCTCCCTGGCAGGTCGAGGCTTGCACGAACCCTACCCCCAAGAATTCGGGATGGCCGAAACGGCGCCGCGCGACGACCATCGCCTCTCCGACACCAATTGCAGGAGGACTGCGATGAGAGCACACGCGCAAACCGTTGAAACCGCCGAGCCGAGCCTGACCGTCCGTTCAGCGACCGCCTCTGACGTCGAGGCCTGCGGACGGATCTTCTACGACGCATTCGCGTCGATCGCCAACGACCACAACCTGCCCGTCGAGCCGGGCTCGCCCGACTTCACGCGGTTCGCGATCGGCAACATGCTCGCGAACCCGGGCTTCACCGGTCTCGTCGCCCAGCGTGCCGGAGACGTGCTCGGCTGCGCCTTCGTCGACGAGCGCGGCATCATCGCGGGAATCGGCCCGGTCGTCGTGGATCCGCAGGCCCAGGACGACAGCGTCGGCCGGACCCTGATGGAGGCCCTGCTGCGGCGTGAGCGCGACCGCGGTGTCGCCGGCGTCAGGCTCGTGCAGACCGCGTACCACTATCGCTCGCTCGCGCTCTACGCGAAGCTCGGGTTCAGCGTCCGCGAGCCGCTTTCGGTCCTGCAGGGCCCCGCGCCTGCGCTCTCCCTTCCGGGCTTCGGCGTCCGCGCTGCCCGCGAGGCCGACCTCGCCGCTTGCCGCGAGCTCTGCGTGCGCGTCCACGGCCACGACCGCGACGGTGAGCTCCGTGACGCCGTCGCCACAGGCAGCGCGTCCGTCGTCGAGCGTCCCGGACGCATCTCCGGGTACGCCACCGGCTTCGGCTACGGCTGGCACGCGGTCGGGGAGACGAACGAGGATCTGATCGCGCTGCTCGGCTCCGCGGAGGCGTTCATCGGTCTCGGCGTGATCGTCCCTTCGCGCAACACCGAGCTCCTCGGCTGGTGCCTGGCCCACGGCCTGCGCATCGTCCAGCAGTCGACCCTGATGACGCTCGGGCTCTACACCGAGCCGGCCGGCGCCTGGCTGCCGTCCATCGCCTATTGAGCGCGACTGCTCCAGGGAGCCAAACGCTTTCTCGATAGGGTCGGAGGGTGGAGTGCCGACCGTCACACCGCGCCGGTCGTCGAGGTCCGCGACCTGCGGCGGACGTATCGCACATCGACGGGCATTCTTCGCCGTCGCACCGTCGAGATCGAGGCCGTACGCGGCGTGTCGTTCGAGATCGCGCAGGGAGAGCTGTTCGGCCTGCTCGGTCCGAACGGTGCCGGGAAGACGACCACGATCAAGATGTTGATCACGCTGTTGATCCCGACGTCGGGCTCGGCGCGGGTTCTCGGCCTGGACGTGGTGAAGGATTCGCGTGAGGTCCGCAAGCGGATCGGCTACGTGTTCGGAGGCGAGCGCGGGCTGTACGAGCGGCTGTCCGGGCTCGACAACCTGCGGTATTTCGCCGAGCTGTATGCGGTGCCGCCGGCCGAGCAGAAGCGGCGGATCGAGGCGCTGCTCGACCTCGTCGGGCTGAAGGGCCGGGAGGGCGAGCGCGTCGAAGGCTATTCGCGCGGGATGCGGCAGCGGCTGCACATCGCGCGTGGGTTGCTGCACGACCCGCCCGTGGTCTTCCTCGACGAGCCGACGATCGGCGTCGACCCGGTCGGCGCCCGCGAGCTTCGGGCGATGATCGCGTCGCTCACCGAGGCAGGCAAGACGGTGTTGTTGACGACGCACTACATGTTCGAGGCGGACAGCCTGTGCGACCGGATCGCGGTGATCAACAACGGTGAGATCGTGGCCGAGGGAACACCGCGCGACCTGAAGGCGATCGTGGTCGACAAGACAGTGGTCGAGATCGAGACGTTCGGCATCTCCGAGGCGACCGTTGAGCGGCTGCGCAGCGCACCGGGCGTTGCCTCGATCTCGGTCGAGGAACGGGACCAGGCTCAGGTTCTCCTGGTGCAGTCGGCCAAAGGGCTCGAGCTCACGCAGAGCCTGCTCGCCATGCTCGACGGGACAGCCGTCGGGCGCGTCGCAGCGCGTGAGCCGACGCTCGAGGATGCCTACGTCGCCCTGATCGGGCGCGCGTCATGAGGTCGCTGCGACTGCTGCGTGTCGGCTGGGTCTTGCACTTCAAGATGCTGTCGCGCTCGTCGTTCAACAGCTTGCTCGGGATCCTGTACCCGCTCTTCTTTGCGACCATCGCGTTCTTCCTGTTCCGAGAGGGAAGCCCGCACGCACTCCTGTACGCGTCGCTGGGGGCGTCGGTGATGGGGATCTGGTCGGCCACGAGCACGTCTGCAGGTGCTGCACTTCAGCGAGAGCGGTGGCACGGAACACTCGAACTGCTCGTGGCTGCTCCGGCCAACTTCGCGCTCGTGCTGCTGCCGGTGACGCTCGCCATGTCGACGATCGGCATCTACTCGATGGCCGCGACGCTGCTCTGGGGTCGGCTGGCATTTGGCATCTCGCTCCACATCGTCCATCCGCTCTCGTTCTGCCTCGCCGTCGTGGTCGCGATCGTCTCGATCGGGATGTGCGGCTTCCTGCTCGCAGTCTCGTTTGTTCGCTACCGGACGGCCTGGGCGCTCGGGAACCTGCTCGAGTACCCCGTCTTCCTGATCTGCGGCTTCCTCGTTCCGCTCTCGCTGCTGCCGTCGTGGGTGCGGCCGATCTCATGGGTGCTCGCGCCGACCTGGGGCATGCGCGCCATCCGCGAGGCCGCGCTCGGCGGCTCGCCGCTGCCCGACATCGGGATGTGCCTGCTGCTCGGGGCCGCCTACACGGTGACCGGAGCGTTGATCGTCGGCCGGCTGCTCGACGCGGCACGAACACGAGCGACGCTCTCGCTGACGTGACGAGCCTGCGGATCTTCTTCGTCGGCGGCCTGATCAGCTATCGGGCGCTGTTCAACTGGCTGTCGCCCTGGATCTTCGTCCCGACCTTCCTGGTTGCGCCGATCTTCCAGATCCTGCTCTTCGTCTATATCGGGCGTTCGGCCGGTGTCGAGTCCGACAAGTTCTACGTGGTCGGCAATGCGCTCCAGTACTGCGCGATCCCGTGCATCTTCGCGATGAGCAGCACGATCGCCGGCGAGCGGTACCAGAAGACGCTCGGCTACATCCTGGCGACTCCCGCCGGCAGGTTGCCGCTCTTCCTCGGCCGCTCGCTGCCCGTGCTCGCCAACGGCGCCTTCGTCTCGGTCTTCGCGCTCACCGTCGGAGGGGCGATCGTTGGCATTCATGTCCCGCCGTCGTCGCTCGCGTCGCTTGCGCTCATCATCGTCGTCACGTCTGCCTCCTGCACGAGCCTCGGCCTCGTCAGCGCGGCGCTCGGGCTGCGCGTCCGCGAGACGGCAACCCTGAACAACATCGTCTTCGGGCTCCTCCTGGTGTTCTGCGGCGTCAATGTTCCGCTCGCCGAGCTTCCCGGCTGGATGAGCACGATCGCCCAGGGACTGCCGTTGACGCACGGCATCGAGGCCGCGCGTCGCGTTGCCGATGGGCGATCCCTCGCGAGCGTCTCCGGCCTCGTCGCGGCCGAAGTGCTCGTCGGTTCGATCTACGCGCTCGCCGGCTACCGGCTGCTTCGCTTCATGGAATATCAGAGCCGTCATCTCGCGACACTCGAAACCGCGTGAACCCGGGGGACGATCTGGTGCGTGAGCTCGGCCCCGTTGTGCGGGTCATTCAGCTGCGAGAATCGGATCTGGCATGCACGTTCTGATCCGCAGAGAGGACATTGCTCTCGAGGCGGCACTGCCCGAGCGCAGCAGCGGGCTCCAGCGCGCGGTGCTCCTCGGCGCCCACAACGGGACGACCCACACCGGCCTGACGGTGATCGAGCTCACCGACGGTCACGTCGACTGCCACGTCCACTCCTTCGAGTCGACGTTCTACGTGTTCGACGGTGAGCCTGTGCTCTACCTCGAGGACGCGGCAGTGCGGCTGAAGCCCGGCGCCTGCGGCGCGATTCCGGTCGGCGCGCGCCATGCCTGGCGAAGCGAGGCGAAGTCGCGGTGGATCGAGATGGTCTCTCCCCGGCCGCGCGGCCCCGGGCAGCCACCCGACACCTTCTTCCTCGGCCCGCCTCCCGCGACCGAGCCGGTTCCCCTCGACGTGCGCGACCCCCGCAACCGGAACTTCTTCCTGCTCAGCCCCAGCGACATGGACATCGATCGCCTGAGGGTCGGCGCCTCGGTCGACGCGCCGACGGTCTCGGCGAGCATGGCGACTGCGGCTCTTGCGTACAGCGGCATCACGGTCAAGATGCTGGTCGACAAGCGGCTCGACGCCCAGCTGCAGACGATGTTCATGGTCGGCTACCAGCCCGGAGCGGTCGCGCACCCGCACGACCATCCCTTTGAGGAGTCGTACGTCATGCTCGAGGGCGAAGTCGACGTCGTCGCGGACGACATGCGCTACTCACTCCGCCCCGGCGACGTGTTCTGGACCGGCGTCGGCTGTATCCACGCGTTCTACGAGGTGAAGGGGAACACCGTCCTGTGGCTCGAGACCTCGGCACCAGGCCCGCCTGACCGGCACTCGTATCGCTTCGAACGCGACTGGCAGTACCTCGCCGAAATCCTGGATTAGGGGCTGGTCACCCCGACCGCCGCGGGCGTTGCGGCTGGATTGACGACGAGCGTGATCGTGCCGCGGAAGCCGTCGGCGACGCTGCTGCCGAGCTTGCTCAGCTTGAGCACCGATTTCGAGCCGCCCTCCTGCGTGTAGACGTGGTCGGCCGAGTTGGCGACGCGGGCTTCAGTGTCGGAGGTGTAGGGCGCGAGGCGGTAGACCTCGCTCGTGATCGCGTCGCTGAACAGGAGCTGACCCGTGTGCGACACATGGCCGCCGCCGTAGGTGCCTCCGGTCGCCTTCCCGCCGATGTGCGCCTTGATGTGGATGTGCGTCGTCCGGCCCGAGTAGTGCCCGGGATAGATCGTCACGAACTCCGCCACGCCCTTCGCATCGGTGAACTGCACGCCGCGCAGCCAGGTCTGGCCGACCGTCTGCTCGGATGATTCGTCCGAGTAGACGCCGGTTGCATCGCATTGCCAGATGTCGCAGGCAGCACCCTTGATCGGCTTGCCGGCGGTGTTGACGAGCTTGATCTCGAGCTTCAGCGGCACGCCGGGCCGGCCGGCGGTGATGTTCTTGCGGATCTTGTCGAGGGCGACGTAGAACGGCCCCTCCTCCTGTTCGGGGGTGAGGGTCAGCGCGGTTGCGGTGGCAACGGCGTCGGTCGAGTCGAGCGTGGCGAGACTGCGACCGGCGCCGAGAGCGCCGCCGGCCGCGGCAGTCAGTCCGAGTACGCCGGCTTTTCGAAGCAGGCGCCTGCGAGTGAAGCCGGCGGCCGGAGCGGGTGAGGTGTTCTGTTCGTTTTCCATGGCCCCAAGCTAGGCGGCGCCGGTGCGAGACGGCTGTACGTCTCCTGTGAATGGGCTGTGGCGCGGAGGGAGGGAGCACGTCACGACAGCGCATTTGACGACAGCGCATTTGACGACAGCGCATTTGACGACGACAGCGCCAGCTCTCGGTCGGCCAGGCGATGGACGACGGGCGCCGTTGCCGTATAGAGCGAGCGATAGTCGGCGAAGAGCTCCTCGTAGATCTCACTGTCGGCCTCGGAGGGAGCGATGACTTCCTCGATCGCGGTCCAGTCGGTGGCGCGATCGACGCTCTCCGTGCCGATGGCTGCGAGCAGCGCGTCGCCGTAGCCGGCACCCGAGGTCTCGCGCGGGACGCCCTGTTGAACCCCGGTCACGTCGCTCACGATCTGCAGCCACAGCCGAGACTTCGTGCCCCCTCCGACCGCGACGATTCGCAGCGTTTCCGGCGCCGCGTCGCGGAAGGTCTCGAGGATGTGACGCGTGCCGAACGCTGTCGCCTCGTAGGCGGCGCGCACCAACTCGGCCCGGCCGTGTCCGAGCGTGAGCCCGGCGACGATTCCACGGGCCCGGGGGTCGTAGATCGGCGTGCGTTCGCCCGCGAAGTAGGGAAGAACGAGAAGCCCTCGCGCCCCAGCCGGGATCGTCGCGACCTCGGCGAGCAGCTCGGCCCACGATGGCCCACCGACGAGCTCGCGGACCCAATCGGTGACGCTTCCACCGGTCGACATTCCTGCGGCCAGCGTTCGCGAGCCAGGCTCGACGCCGTTGGTCGTCCAGAGGCTCGCAGCCGGCGTCGGGTCGCTGACGACCTGGATCAGGAAAATCGTCGAGCCGTACATGAGCATCAGGTCGCCGGGCTGTCGAACGCCGACGCTGAACGCCTCAGCCCACGAGTCGATGGTGCCCGCGGCGACCGGCGTTCCCGCCGGCAGTCCCGTTGCACGGGCCGCCTCGGGAGTCACTTTGCCGACGATGTCGCTCGGCCAGACAAGCTCCGGGAGGGCGACCCCGGGGATGAGCTCGTCGACCCAGTCTTCGGCCCACGTGCGGGTGGCCAGGTCGTACAGGGGGTCACATTGACTTGCGGAATGGTGGTCGAGAACGTAGGCGCCGGTCAGCCGGCCGGCGACGAAGGAGCTCGCCATGTACCAGCCTCGGGTTGCCGCCCAGACCTCGGGTTCGTGCCGGCGCAGCCAGCGGAGCTTCGGGCCGAGTGCCTGGGACGAGAGCGCCGAGCCCGATCGGCGGAGAATCGCATCGCCCCCGAGGATCCCCTCCAACTCTGCGACCTCTTCGCTCGCCCGCGTGTCGATCCCGTACAGAATGGCCGGGCGTAGCGGCCGAAGACCGCCGTCGCACGGAACCACGCACGGGCCGATCCCGCTGACGCAGATCCCGCGCAAGCCCTGGCCGGCGACCGGCGCCAGCTCCGCACAGATCGAGCTCACGTCGTCCCACCAGATCGCCTCGGCGTCGTGCTCGGCCCAGCCGGGCTGCGGCAGAGAGAGCCGATGTGGCCGCTGCGCACGGGCCAGGACGCCCCCACCGAGGTCGGTGACGACTCCCTTGGTCGATGACGTGCCGATATCGATGCCGATGACGGTTTCGGCCGTCACAAACGGCCGAAACCGTCGAACTCCACCTGCAACAACGTGCAGACCGCACGGAGCGCATCGACATGGTCCCCGGGAACTGCATGGATGTGGTTGGAGCCGTACCGGCCGAGGATCTCGTCGGCCGAGGCGTCGAAGCGTGCGAACGCATGCGGCCAGACCGGCGTCGACGCCTGCATCAGGCGCTCGTTGGTCTCGGCATCGAACTGCTCGAGCGCACCCGCGAGAACCTGCATGCGGTAGCGGTCGTCGAGACGCGTGAGTCGTGCGAACGTGAACTGGCCCGGAGCGGCGAGATGGTGAACCGAAGCGCCGCCGGCCGGGAAATAGAACTCGGCCGGGTAGAGCTGGACGTGACGCAGGTTTTCGAACGGATCGTCGCTCCGGGCTGCGAACCAGGTTGCGTGCTGGCCGGAGTTGCAGAGATCCCAGATGTCGAGATCCTCGTGGTAGTGGCGTACGTCCGCGAACAGCGCGGGAGTGGAGGAGATGCTCGAGAGGATCTGCATGGTCAACGCGGCGTCCATGTCCGCCTCGGTCGAGCACACGATCGAGTCCTTCGGACCGTCCCAGTCGTACGGGTCGTTGAGGAACGCCTCGGCCACGTCCATCGTTGCGAAGTGGTCGGTGAGCTCGGGTTGCGCCTTGATGCCGCAGAAGTCGAGGTTCCACTCGTCGATCAGGGCGCGCATCACGTAGTACGCCCGGATCTGGCGTTCGAGGAGCTCCGGCGTCAGCCGCTCGCCGTCGTAGTGGACGCCGGCCGTGTGCCGCTCCAGCCATTCACGTGCGTCCGCGACGGCTCCGGCATCGATCTCGGGCGCGCGGCGGACGAGCTCCCACTGATCGATTTCCTCGACGTCGATCCCGAACTGCGAGAGCCAGCGGTCGGGGTTCGACACGGCCGTGTACATCCCCATCGGGCGCCCACCGATCCGCCCGAAGGTCGCGCCGTGCAGCTGCTCGACCGCGTGGCCGGCACGGATCTGAGCTTCGAGGCGGGCTCCGACGCGCGGGTCGTCGATGTTTCCCCAGGCTCGTCCGTAGCTCCGGCCGATCTGGTCGAGCGCACCGGCTGCGGCGAGCATGCCGACCATGCCCGGATATTGCGGATCGACGTTCGAGAACAGCAGGAGCGGTCCCGGGATCTCGCGGGCCGCCCGGGCGGTGAAGTGAGGGAAGGCCCAGACCGGGATGTTCACGATCGTCAGGTCGGGCCGGTTGTCAGCGAGCCTGCGTGCCTCCGAGACCGCGAGTTCGTTCGACGAGATGATGGCGGTGCCGCGCACGACGGTGTGGCCTGCCGCCTGGAGGTGTGCCGCGATTCGATCCTCGACGCCCGCGGCGAACCCGGCGATCGTCCGGTGCACGGCCGGGCGGCCGTCGGAGACGGTCAGCAGGCCAACGGTCGGCATCAGGAGGTCACTTCGTCGGAGGCGGCCCTGCGCATTCCGCACGATTCGCGTATGCGCAGCTCGAGTGGCATCACTGCGGTGATCGGTTCGGAGCGGCCGTTCTCGATGCGCTCGAGCAGGAGTGCGATCGCGGTTTCGGCCATCTTCCGCACGGGTTGCGCGACCACCGTGAGCGGCGGGTCGATCAGCTCGGCCCAGGGCGGGTCGTCGATCGCGACGATCGCGACGTCGTCCGGGATCGAGAGTCCGGCCCGGCGGATCGCGCGCAGTGTGCCGACGACCATCAGGTTGTTCGCCACCACGAGCGCGGTCGGCACCTCCTCGAGCTGCAGCAGAGACGCCACCTCGTGCTCGGCGAGCTCCGCGCGAAAGCCCCCGTTCACGCTGAACGGCGTCAGGCCGGCCGCGCGCATCGCGTTCGCATAGCCCGCGAGGCGCTCCGCCCCGGTCTCGACGTCGGTGCGACCTCCCACGAAGGCGATTCGCTTGTGCCCGAGGAAGATCAGGTGTTCGGTCGCCTGGCGTGTTGCCGCCATGTTGTCGCAGCGCACCGTGTCGGCGATCGCGTCGGCGAGCTGCCGGTCGTAGATCACCAGTGGGATTCCGAGCTCGATGAGCGGGCTGAGACTTGCGGCTCCCTGCTCGGCGGGCGCGATGATCGCCCCCAGGACGCGCTCGTCGGCGAGCACCTTGACGTACGCGCGCTGCTTTTCCAGCGTCTCGTCCGTGTTGCAAAGGATCAGGCGGTAGCCGGCGCGGAACGCCGCGTCCTCGAAGACGCGAACCGACTCGCTGAAGTGCGGGTTCTCGATGTCGGGAATCAGGACGCCGATCGTCTCGGCCTGCTGGCGGCGCAGGTTCCGCGCGATCCGATTGGGCCGGTAGCCGACCCGCTCGATCGCCTCGAGCACCAGGCGCTTGTGCTCCGGGCGAACGTTCTCGGCACCGTTGAGGACGCGCGAGACGGTCGCGGTCGAAACCCGCGCGAGCTCGGCGACCTGGCGCATGGTCGGCGGTGAGCTGTCCTGTCTCACCGTCGGACCGCCATGCATGTACACGGTTTCACAACCATTGACCGCGCGAGCCTAACATCGATGGATTCAAATCGCAAAGCGAGAAAGAACGATTACTTCAGCGCTTGACTGGCTCGGATACCCGTGTTATTTTCGCTCCCGCTGTGCAACCGATTACACAACCACCGGCCAGTCGCTTCGAGGGTCGGGAGAGGAGGTAGGTACGTGTTTGCACGCCACGCTCACGACCGGTCCGGGAACCGCCTGCACGTTGGCCGGCGGTTCAAGGCTTTCGTCGTCGCGGCGCTCGTCACGGCCGTCGCCGGTGGTGCTGCGGTGGCCGTCTCCGCGACGCCGTCTCGCGCCGCGGGGGACCGGGCGAACGACAGCATCTCGGGCTCCGTCGGGTTCGTCTACGGCTCGTTCGCACCGCAGAGCCAGTGGGAGAACTACTTCAAGGGCTTCAACAAGCTGTACCCGAATGTCAAGATCAACTACATCCCGGTGCCCCTCGACGACTGGGGCTCGTACGCAACGAAGGTCGCAACCCTGATCGCCGGCGGCCAGAAGGTCGACGTGATCTGGATCGCCACGGAAGGCGTGCCGTCGCTCGCCTCGCGCGGCGTGCTGGCGCCTCTCGACAGCTACCTGCAAAAGGACAAGGCGAACCCTGAGCTCAAGAACTATCTGCACGACGTATCCCCCGCTCTGCTCAAGGCGCTGCAGTTCCAGGGCAAGCAGTACGAGTTGCCGTTTGCCTGGAATGACGAGGAGATGTGGTACAACCCGGCGCTTTTCGGCGCCGCTCATCTTGCTGCCCCATCGCCGACCTGGGGGAAGTCCTGGACGTGGAGCGACTATCTCCGCGATGCTCAGGCTCTGACGAAGGACACGAACGGCGACGGCACGCCGGATGTCTACGGCACCTACGTGGATACCAGTTGGTTCTCGCTCGAAGCTTGGCTGTACAGCAACGGAACCAGTCTCCTGACGCCTGACCTCAAGCACGCGCAGGTGACGAACCCGAAGGTCGAGCAGACGATTCAGTTCCTGCACGATCTGGTGTGGAAATACCATGTCGCCCCGCAGCCCTCGACGACGAGCGTGAACGATCTGTTCATGGGCGGGAAGGTGGCGATGTTCAATGCCGGCAGGTGGCCGCTCCAGGCGTTCAAGCCGGCCAAGTACACCGGCTACCAGGTGGCTCCGCTGCCGTACAAGACCACCCCGGGCACGACGCTCGGATCGGATGGATACGGGATCACCGCTCATAGCTCGAATCCGGCGGCTGCCTGGGCGCTGGTGCGGTACATGACGAGCACCCAGGTGATGGGGGCACTCGTGAATGCGAGCGCGGCATCGTCGAGCATCCCGGCGCGCCGGTCGTTGGCGATCAAGCCCGCCATGGCACCCCCCTCGAACTACGCCACGTTCTATAACTCGCTCAACGTCGCCAAGCCCGTTCAGGCCGGCGTGCACTACCCGGATCTCGTCAACATCGCAACGCGTTACATGAGCAAGGTCATGGCCAACGAGATGTCGGTTCCGGCAGCCTGCGCTGCCATGCAGAAGGAGATGACGGGAGTGCTCAACTCGTGAGCCAACGGCGGGGCCTGTCGCTTGGGAGGCCCCGCCTCTTCCCGAACGGACATGGAGGAGCGGACGGCTCGGGCCGTCCGCTCCTCACCTCTCGGAACCGGGAGGCGCTCGTCGCCTACCTCTTCATCGCGCCGACGATGCTCGGCTTCGCGATCTTCATTCTCGGTCCGATGATTTACGGACTGACGCTGAGCTTCTTCTCGTGGGACCTGTTCACCCCGGCCCGCTTCGTCGGGCTCGCGAACTTCCGCCGCTTCTTCCACGACCACCTCGCGTTCCGCACGCTCATCAACACCGGCCTCTTTGCCGCCGGCGCCGAGTCGCTGAACATCGGTCTCGGGTTGTTGATCGCGGTGGGCCTGAACCGGCTGCGCTGGGCCCGTCTGTCGACCGTCCTCAGATCGTGCTATTTCCTGCCGTTCGTCATGTCGACCGCAGTCGCGGCGGTGCTCTGGAACATCCTGCTGCAGCCCGACCTGGGTGTTGTGAACTACGAGTTCCAGCGCATCGGGCTCCCCCGCCTCGAGTGGCTCAACTCGTCGAGCACCGCGATGCCGACCGTGATCATGATCGACGTCTGGAAGAACATCGGCTTCTTCATCATCGTGTTCCTCACAGGCCTGCAGGGCATCCCGCGTGAGTTGTACGAGGCAGCACGGGTCGACGGGGCCGGCGCCTGGAAGACCTTCCGGAACATCACGCTGCCGCTGCTCAGCCCCAGCATCTTCTTCGCCGTCGTGATCGCCATCATCGGCGCGTCGCAGGTCTTCGACTCGATCTACGTCCTGACGAAAGGGGGCCCGGGAGACTCGACCCGGACGATCCTGATGTACGTGTACGACGAAGGGTTCGGGTCGCTGCGGATGGGCTACGCCTCGTGCCTCTCGCTCGTGCTGTTCGTGATCGTGCTCGTGCTGACGGCGATTCAGATCCGCGGCTCGAAGCGCTGGGTGTTCTACAAGTGAGGGTGCGCGCCTATGGCGGCAGCACGGCGATCGCGGTGCTGCTCACGATCGGTGCGGTGGCGTCGCTCATCCCGTTCGTGTGGATGGTGGCGTTCTCGTTCGATACGCCGCAGGAGTTCCTCAATGTCCCGCCGCCGCTGATTCCGCACAGCTTCCGGCTCGACAACTACCGGGCGGTGTTCGCGCAGGTGCCGATGCTGCGCTTTCTGTTCAACAGCATCTGGGTGACGTCCGTGACGATCGCCGGCCAGCTGATCACCTGCTCGCTGGCCGCGTACGCGTTCGCTCGGCTTCGCTTCCCGGGCAAGAACGTGCTCTTCGTCGTCCTGCTGGCCTCACTCATGATCCCCAACACGGTGACGGTCGTCCCGCTCTTCCTGCTAATGCGGACGCTCGGCCTGGTCAACAGTGACACCGCGCTCGTGCTGCCCGGCCTCGTGAGCGCTTTCGGCGTCTTTCTCCTCCGTCAATTCTTCGAGCGGGTGCCGCGCGAGATGGAGGACGCGGCGAAGCTCGACGGCGCGAACCACCTGCAGATCTACCTGCGGATCATGTTGCCGATGACGCGGCCCGCACTCGCCGCGCTCGCAATCCTCGCCTTCAACGCAACGTGGAACAACTTTCTCTGGCCGCTCGTGGTCATCAACACCCCGGGGAAGATGACGCTTCCGCTCGGCATGACGTTCCTGCAGGGCCAGGCCGGCTCGACGTCGACCGGTGTGCTGACAGCTGCGGTCACGATGAGCGTGATCCCGTCGCTGCTCGTCTTCCTTCTCTTCCAGCGAAGCCTCGTGCGGGGGATCGCTCTCTCCTCTTCGACGTGATCGGAGCGCACATGGACGAAACCGCAGGTGATACGGCACACCCGCGCGTGCGGAGGCAAGGTGAGCTGAGGCACATCGCGTTTCCGCTCGGTGGGATCGGGGCCGGATCGATCTCGATCGACGGAGCAGGCCGCCTCCGCGACTTCGAGGTGTTCAACCGCCCGGACAAGGGCTTCGACTTCGACTACACGTTCCTCGCGCTGCACGGCTCTGTCGACGGCGGTGGCATGTTCGCCCGGGCCCTGCAGGGGCCGCTTGCCGGCCGCGGGATGGTGCGCGACGCGCGGGGTGAAGGCATCCGCCGGTCGGGGACCGGACTTCCGCACTTTCGTGGCGCGACGTTCGTCGGACGCTTCCCGTTCGCCGAGGTGACGCTCACCGACCCGAACGTGCCGCTCGACGTCTCGATCGAGGCGTTCAATCCCTTCGTACCGCTCGACGCCGACGCGTCGGGCTTGCCGCTCGCCTGGCTGACCACGACTCTCGGCAACCCGCTCGAGCGCGCCGTGGACGTGACGCTGTACGCCTCCCTGCAAAACCGCGTCGGCCATCCCGATATCGGCGGTGGTCTGATCGAACCCTTCGACACCGGAGCTGTTCGCGGGCTTCGGCTGTCGACCGAGAAACACGCGAGCTCATCGCCGCGCTTCGGTTCGCTCGCAGTCGGGACGCCCCATGAGCAGGTCCGAGTGCAGACGCATTGGCGTCGCGGCGCCTGGTTCGACAGCCTGCAGGATTTCTGGGATCAGATCAGCACCGACTCGTTCCGCGCAGACGGCGAACCGGCTCGTCGTGAGGAAGGGTGCGATGTCGGAACGATTGCGCTCTCCGCGCGGATCGAGCCCGGGACGACGATTCGCCTGCCGATCTGGCTCGCCTGGCACACGCCGAATTTCGAGAAGTACTGGGACGGCCTCTTTGACTTCATTCCGGAGGGGGGTCCGACGTGGCGGAACCACTATGCGATGCGATTCGCGGATGCCCAGGCCGTCCTCGAGCACGTCGCCGCGGAGGCCGAACCGCTCGAGCAGCGGACCCGGGAGTTCTCGGATGCGCTGTGGCAGTCGACGTTGCCGGAGCCCGTGCTCGACGCCGTCACCTCGCAGTTGTCGACGTTGAAGTCGACGACGTGCCTCCGCCTCGAAGACGGCACGTTCTGGGCCTGGGAAGGCTGTGACAACACGGTCGGATCGTGCGAGGGCACGTGCACGCACGTCTGGAACTACGCCCAGGCGCTGCCGTACCTCTTCCCGGCGCTCGAGCGTTCGACGCGAAGCAGTGAGCTTGCGGTCGACGTGCAGGACGACGGTCACATGACGTTCAGGACGCCACTGCCCCTCGGCACGCGACCCCAGCCGGTCTTTCCTGCTGCGGCCGACGGTCAATTCGGCACGCTACTGCGCACGTACCGCGACTGGAGGATCAGCGGGGACGACGCCTGGCTGCGCTCGGTCTGGCCGGCGGCGCGGCGAGCCCTCGAATACGCCTGGGTCGCGTGGGATCAGGATCAGGACGGCGTCGCCGAAGGGTTGCAGCACAACACGTACGACATCGAGTTCTTCGGGCCGAACCCGATGACCGGAATCCTCTACCTGGGTGCGCTCGAGGCCGGAGCGCGGCTCGCCGACCGATTGGGCGAAGCGGAGTTCGCCGCACGGTGCCGCACGCTTGCCCGTTCGGGCGCCGGCTGGATCGACGAGCATCTGTTCAACGGCGAGTACTACGAGCAGCGGGTCGACCCGGCCGCGGCTGACTCAGCGCCCTTGCCTCCGACCCACGAATGGCCGGACGACCAGGCCGAGCCGCCATACCAGGTCGGGACTGGTTGTCTCTCGGACCAGCTGATCGGCGAGTGGTACAGCCAGATGCTCGATCTTCCCCTGCATCTCGATCCGGAGCACGTCGCGAGCGCAGCGCGGGCCATCTACCGCCACAACTGGCGGCGCGATCTGTGGGATCACTCGAACCCGCAGCGGATCTTCGCGCACGAGGACGAAGGCGGGCTGCTGCTCGCTTCATGGCCGCGCGGCGGCCGGCCCGCGTTTCCGTTCCCGTACTCCGACGAGGTGTGGACGGGGATCGAGTACGAGGTCGCGGCGCTGCTCGTCTATCTGGGCGACGTCGACGCTGCACTCGACATCGTCACCGCCGCACGCGCCAGATACACGGGTGAACGGCGGAATCCGTGGAGCGAGATCGAATGCGGAAACCACTACGCCAGAGGCATGGCCTCATACAGCCTGCTGCTCGCGTTCTCCGGCTTCTCCTACTCGGCACCCGACGAAGCGCTCGGCTTGCAACCGCGCTGGAGGGCCGGCGACTTTGCCTGCTTCTTCAGCGTCGACTCGGGTTGGGGCGTGCTCCGTCGAAGCAACGAGTCGACGAGTGTGGAGATCCGCTCGGGCAGCTTGACCCTTCGCCGGCTGTCGGTGCCATCGACCGCCGCTTCCGCCATCACGCTTGGAGACGATGCGATCGAAGGTGTCGTCCACCAGGAGTCAGGCCGTACCACCGTCGAGTTCGCGGCTTCGGTCGAGATCACGCCGGGTTCCCCTCTCCGCGTGGTTGCGTGACGATGGCGTCGATCGAGCTCGAGCAGCTGTCCAAGCGCTTTCCCGACGGCTTCGAGGCCGTGAAGTCCGTCGATCTCGAAATCCACGACGGCGAGCGCATGGTCTTCGTCGGCCCGTCCGGCTGCGGCAAGACGACGATTCTGCGGATGATCGCCGGACTCGAGGAAGTGACCTCCGGCTCGATCCGCATCGACGGGCGGATCGTCAACGACGTGCCGGCGAAGAACCGCGACATCGCGATGGTGTTCCAGAACTACGCGCTCTATCCGCACATGACGGTGAGCCGCAACATCGGGTTCGCGCTGAAGCTTCGCAAGACGGCGCCCGCGGAGATCGAGCGCCGGGTGGGGGAGACGGCCGAGATCCTCGGCTTGCAGGACTACCTGTCACGTCGCCCGGCTCAACTGTCGGGTGGCCAGCGACAGCGCGTCGCGATGGGACGCGCGATCGTTCGCGAGCCATCCATCTTCCTCATGGACGAGCCGCTCTCGAATCTCGACTCGAAGCTTCGGGTTCAGATGCGTTCGGAGATCTCACGGATCCAGCGCATGCTCGGCGTCACGACCGTCTATGTCACGCACGACCAGACGGAGGCGATGACGCTCGGCGATCGTGTGGCGGTTCTGAAGGGCGGTGTCATCCAGCAATGCGAGACGCCGCAGGTCCTCTACAACCGTCCCGCGAACTTGTTCGTCGCCGCCTTCATCGGGTCACCCTCGATGAACCTGTACGAGGCGACCGTCGCCCGCGGGGCTCTTCGGCTCGGAAGCCAGACCTTGTGCGACTCCGAGGAGCTTGCCCGTCACCATCCGCCGGTCGCCGCGTACGAGGGTCGCACCGTGATCGTCGGTGTGCGGCCGGAGCATCTCGAGCCGGCGACCGCAGACGCGCACGCTCTTTCGGGACATGTCCACCTGGTCGAGGCGCTCGGCTCCGAGATCCTCGTGCACTTCACGATCGACGCGCGAAGGGTCGAGCCCGAGGAGGCACTCGACGATGAGGCGCGCGGATTGGCGGCCGGGACGCTCGAGATTGCAGGCGCGGGCATTGCGCGCGTCGATCCCGGCGCCACCGTCCGGGTGGACGACCCGATCTACTTCTCGGTCCAGCCCCGCCATCTTCGCTTCTTCGACCCCGTCACCGGAGCCGCTGTCGAGGCGAACCTAGAGAGCTGACTGCTGCAGGCCCCGCAGGCGCTGCGCGACTTCTTGCAGCAATGCGATGGCGATCGTCGGCTCGTCGCGCAGGAGCTTGAGAAAACGCGTCCGTGTGATCGCCAGGCAGACCACGGGGCCGTTGGCGGTCACCGTCGCCGAGCGTGCGCCGCCGTCCAGGAGCGCCATCTCGCCGAAGAACCCTTCACGGCCGAGCGACAGTGCGGGGAGCCCGCGTCGCCGGATCGAGACCTCGCCGTCGATGATCACGTAGAAGGCATCGCCCGGCTCGCCGGCCTTGATGATCGCGGTGCCGTGGTGGAAGCGGACGATCCGGCCGGTGTCGGCCACCTTCCGGATGTGGCGTCGATTCAGGCCCGCGAAGAGCGGGACCTCGGCGATCACGCTCGTCCAGAGCTTGGCGTCGACGGCGGGGCGGTCAGAAGGCGGCGCTTGCAGCGGTATCGGCCGGGACACGGGCTTCTCCTGTTTCCTCGAGCGGCGGGAACGCGAACATACGCGAACCGCGAAGGGACTTGCCGAGCCGAGCGGCTAGCGCCGATCGACGACGCGTACCGCCTTGCCTTCGCTGCGAGGTACCCGCCCGTGCTCGAGGACGTCGGCGCCGACGCGGATGCCGAGCTGCTCGCGCAGCACGTGCTCGACGGTCGTGCGCAGGACGGCGGGATCCACGCCTGGGTGGGCGGCCTCGCATTGGACCGTGAGCTCGTCCATCGTCCCGTTTCGCTCGACGAGCAGCTGGTAATGCGGCGCGGCGTCGGGAACGGAAAGGAGCGCGTGCTCGACGTTCGACGGGTACACGTTGACGCCCCGCACGATGATCATGTCGTCGCGCCGGCCGCGGAGGCCCTGGATTCGCGCCGTCGTGCGGCCGCAGCGGCATGGCTCGAAGGTGACCGAGGCGATGTCGCCGGTCCGGTAGCGGAGTAGCGGCATCGCCTCTTTGAGCAGCGTCGTGAAGACGAGCTCGCCCTCGACGCCCTCACCGAGCGGGGCGCCCGAGTCCGGATCGACGATCTCGACGAGGAAGTGGTCCTCGTGCACGTGGAGGCCGTCGCGGACCTCGACGCACTCGGTTGCCACGCCCGGCCCGCACATCTCGGAGAGCCCGTAGAAGTTGACGGCGCGGAGTCCGGGCAGCGCCCGCTCGATCTGGTCGCGCAGACCCGCAGTCCACGGCTCGCCGCCGAACAGACCGAGCTCGAGTTGCAGCGCTGCGGGATCGATCCCCGCGTCGTGCACGGCCTGCGCGATGACGAGGGCGTACGACGGCGTCGCCACCAGCACCTGCGCGCCGAGGTCGTGGAGCAGCATCGCCTGCCGGGCCGTGAACCCACCGGAGACGGGGAGGACTGCCGCGCCGATCCGTTCGGCGCCCTGGTGGAAGCCGTGGCCTCCCGTGAACAAGCCGTAGGTGTTCGCGTTGTGCACGAGCATCCCCGGCCGCACACCGGCGAGCGTCATGCTCCGCGCCATCAACTCGGTCCAGGCGTCGAGATCTGCGGCCGTGTAGCCGACCACTGTCGGCTTGCCGTGCGTCCCGCTCGAGGCATGCAGGCGCGCGAGCGCCGTCACGGGCACCCGCAACAGCCCGTAGGGATACGCCTCCCGAAGCCGGGACTTGTCGATGAACGGCAGGTCCGTGACCTGCTCGAGCGAGTCGAGCTCGAGCCCGAACGTCGCCCGCAGCCGCTCGAGCTGCAGCGCGCCGAGCTCCGCGCGCGGCAGCTGCTCGAGCTTGCTCCAGATCTCAGAGGCGGCGCTCATGGGCGTTCCAGTGCTCTTCGAGGTTGCGCACCAGCGCAGGACTCAGATGGCAAATAGCCTGCTCGCGGCAGAAGGTGGCCATGTACTGCCGGAACACGTCGAGTGGCTCGGCCCCGACCCGCAGGGCGCGCCGGTTGCCCGCGGCATTCACCAGCCCTGAGCTCGTCAGCGCGTCGACGCGGCGCGCGATCGCGGCGTCCATGTCGTCGGACGAGTCGACCACCTCGTCACACAGCAGATCGCCGTGCGGCGTTCCGGCCTCGAACTCGAGCCCGGACAGGATCGCCTGTCGCGCGAGGCGGTCCCCGACCGAGCGGGGCAGCCGCAGGTTGGAGGCGCCGGGAAGAATGCCCTCTTTGCGTGCCGGAAGATAGAGCCGTGTTCCGCGTGTCGCGATCACGTGGTCGACTGTGTGCAGGATCTGGCAGGCGCCGCCGATCGCGAACGTCTCGACGCCCGCGATCCAGAGCTTCTCGGTCGTCTCCTCCGGCTCGCCGGGGCGGTGCTCCTCGGCGCTCAGCCCTCGGAAGAGCTTGTTCACGTAGCCGAGGTCGCGCGTGACGAAGAAGAGGTAGTCGATGCGGCCGTGGTACAGGTGCGTGAGGTTGAGGCCCGCGCCGAAGACGCGCCGCCCGGCGTAGCGCGGATGCGTGACGACGGCGCCGCGAATGACGCACACCTCCACCACGGAATCGAGCAGCGCCAGGTCGACCGCGGTCTCGGTCATCGGCAACGTGTCGCAGTCTTCGGCGTTCAGATGGCGATCGTTCCGGATCTCCAGATACGCCGCGCGTCCGCGGCGCTCGAGGTACGTCCCGCCCAGATCGGCGACACCGGTCGCTTGAAACTCGTCGAGCCGCTCGAGCGCCGCCTCGGTCGGGCGCAGCATCGACCAGACGAGATGCGCCCCGCAGCGCGGCGACGCGAGCATGAACGAGAGAAACAAACCCTGGGCGATCTCGATGCCTTCCTTGTCGGGCAGCGCCCTCGTCCGCTCGACTGCGATCTGCGCGCGTGTCGGCACGAGTCCCGGAAAGCGGTCGGCAGCGGCGTAGACGAGTTCTTCGTCGCGGACCGGCCGGCGCAGGTCGTCGGTCAGCGCGGCGTAGATCGCGTCGGCATGGGTGCGCAGGAACCGCGCGCGCCCGGTGTCGAGCGACCCTTTCAGGAAGGCCGCGGCTTCGGCCTCCTTGTCGTTCCGTTCGCGGCGGCCCGGCAGGCGTCCGAGCAGCTCGTCGCCAAGGGCGAGGTGCGTGGACGTTGCGGCGCCGGCCTGTTCGAAGCCGGCCGCTGCGTCCGGTTCGCTGGCGCGCCACGCCGCGACCTCCGAGGGCGCGAGGCCTGCCGCTTCGAGGATCGTGCTTGCGTCAGGCATCGGCAAGCAGGAACTCCGCGGCACGCTCGCCGATCATGATCGACGGGGCGTTCGTATTTCCGGTCGTCACCATCGGCATGACCGATGCGTCGGCGACCCGCAAGCCCTCGATTCCGTGGACCCGGAGCCGGGGATCGACGACCGCTGCTGCATCGGTTCCCAGCTTGCAGGTCCCGACCTGGTGGTGGTAGGTGATCGCGGTCTCGCGCACGTACGCCCGCGCCGCGTCCGGCGTGTCGGCCGACGGCCCCGGGTACCTCTCGGTGACGCCCCAGTCGCGCAGCGCGGGCGCCGCCCCGATCCGGCGGCACAGGTCGACGGCTGCGATCAGGCTGTCGAGGTCGGCGTCACACGCGAGGATGTTCGGGTCGAGCGCGACCGGGTCTTCCGCCGTCGGTCCGGTGAGGCGCAGCGAGCCGCGGCTGGCGGGACGCACCATCCCGCCGAGCAGCGTGAAGCCGTTGCCCGGGCCCTCCATCCACGGCTCGTACATCGGCACCATGAAATGGATCGGCTGGATGTCGGGCACGGGCAGTCCAGGCCGCGAGCGCCAGAAGAGATGTGTCTGGCAGGCCGGCAGGCCGGGGGAGGGTGGTCCGACCTCGCGCTCGGCGCTGAAGATGACGGGGGAGAGCAGGTGGTCGTGCAGGTTCTCGCCGACACCGGGCAGATCCAGGACGACGTCGATGCCGAGCGAGCGAAGGTGATCCGCAGGCCCGACCCCCGAGAGCAGGAGAAGCTGGGCCGAACCGATCGTCCCGCCGCAGACGACGACCTCCCGTGCCCGCACGCGCTCGATCCGCCCGTCCTGCGACCACTCCACGCCGACGCAGCGGGTGCCGTCGAACAACAGACGGCGCGCGAGCGCCCCGGTCACGAGCTCGAGGTTCGTGTGACCCTCGACTGGGCGAAGGTACGCCGACGCGGTGCCATGGCGCACCCCGTCCTGGATGCAGTACTGCATGAACGAGACGCCGTCCTGCGACGCCCCGTTGTAGTCCGGGTTGAGGGGAATGCCGCACTCCTGTGCCGCCTCTGCGATCGACAGATGGATGGCGTCGGGTTCGAACGTGGTGAGCAGGCTCACCGTGCCGGACTCGCCTGGCTCCCGCCGCTCGATGCGCTCGTACACCGGCCGCACGTCCTCCCACGACCACCCGTCGGCGCCGAGATACGCCCACGTATCGAAGTCCGCCGGGGCGCCGCGCACCCAGATCATCGCGTTGAGGGAGCTCGAGCCGCCGACAACCCGGCCGCGCGGCCAGGCCAGCCGTCGGCCGGCCGCATGCACCTGCGGCACGGTTTCGTAAGCCCAGTCGACTTCCGAGAGCCAGAGCTCGTGGAGCCGGCCCGGATCGTGGATCGCGGGATTCTCGTCGCGCCCACCCGCTTCGAGCAGGAGCACGCGCGCGTCGCTGCCGTCCACCAGCCTGCGTGCGACCACCGCGCCCGCCGATCCGGCACCGACGACTACCACATCGACGTTGCGCTCGTTCGCGTCGGCCATGTCCCACGGCGGAGACTACGGCTTCGGGGCCGCTACCGCAGGTCGTCTGGCTTGGCTACGTTGAGCCTGATGAGAGCAGTCCAGTTCAAGCGTTTTGGCGGGCCTGAAGTGCTCGAGCTGGTCGACGTTCCCGAGCCGCACGCGGCGCCCACGCAGATCCGCGTCGCCGTCAAGGCCGTCGCCGTGAATCCGATCGACTGGAAGCACCGGCAGGGCATGCTGGGCGGTGATCTCCCGCGCGGGACCGGGGTCGAGGTCGCGGGCGTGGTCGACGAGGTCGGCGCCGAGATCACCGATATCGCCGTCGGCGACGCGGTCTTCGGACCCACCAAGAACGGCGCCGCCGACTTCGCCGTACTCGAGCACTACGCCCGCATCCCGTCGACGCTCGACTTTGCCCATGCCGCCGCGCTGCCCGTCGCGGTCGAGACCGCCGTTCGGACACTCGACCTGCTCGGTGTCGGCGAGGGGCAGACAGTGGTTGTCAACGGTGCTTCCGGCGCGGTCGGAATCGCCACCGTCCAGCTCGCCCGGGAGCGCGGCGCGAAGGTGATCGGTACGGCCGGCGAGGCCAACCACGACTACCTACGCGTGTTCGGTGCAATACCGACGACGTACGGCGAAGGGCTGGTCGAGCGCGTTCGCGAACTGGCTCCCGATGGTGTCGATCTGGCGATCGACGACGCCGGCGGCGGCGCGCTGCCCGCGCTGGTCGAGCTGACGGGCAGCCCCGGGCGTGTGGTGACGATCGCCGACTACGCAGGCTCGCAGGAAACTGGCGTGCAGATGACGGGCGGTCCGGATTCGAAGCGTGCGTGGTACGCGCTCGACGAGATCGGCGCGCTGATCGATGCCGGCCGCTTCACGCTTCCCGTGGCTCAGACGTTCGCGCTCGAGCAGATCGCCGAGGCGCACCGGCTCAGCGAGACCGGCCACGTTCGCGGCAAGCTCGTGCTCCTCGTCGGCTAGACGGTTCAGCGTGGCAACGGCAGCGCGGCACTCTTGTAATACGCGCGTGCCTGCTGCTTGAAGTAGCCGCCGTCGTCGTCGGGTGAAGTCGAGAGAGTTGTGTTGCCGTCGATCGGCGCGGGGTTCGTGATTCCGTCGTTGGCGGCGTCGCAGGCGCAGGTGTTGCCGTCGGCCCCGCGGCCGAAGAGGAAGCCGACGAAGCCGGCCGCCACGTACGCGCGCAGGTGCGCCCGCGAGTCGGGGCCGAGCAGCCACTGCACGCGGTTGTCCTGGTAGTGGTCGTTCGTGTTGTTCTCGGTGCGCATCACGGTGTTGCCGAGCGGAATCTGCCACGCGACCATGCGGATCCCCGCCAGCCGCACGAAGGTCGCGGCATAGAGCAGGTGCCGCGCGAAGTCGGCCGGCTTGAACCACGTGTTCGGGTTGTGCTCGACGACCTGGTAGTAGCCGGCGTCTCGATCCGAGAAGTCCTCGAAGGAGACGTCGAATCGCGCTCCCAGCGACCGGTAGAACGCGGCGGAGCGGGTCGCATACGCGCGCACGGTTGCGTTGGGCGGCTTCTCGTAGAGGATGTCGTGCTTGGTCCCCCAGCCGCTCATGTGGTAGGCGAGGACCACGTTCGGCGCGAGCGCGTCGCGCAGCTTCACGAACTCCTGCGCGAATCCGGCCGCGGTCTGCGGCAGGTTCCCCGGCACCACCGCGGGAACCGTCGCGGCGTTGTCGCCTCTCGCGGCCTGTTCGATGTAGCCCCAGAGGTCAGGCTCGACATGCAGCACGACGGTCTTGCTCCCGTGCGCCCGCTCGAAGAAGAGACGCACGTCGGCCCAGTAGGAGGCCATGGTCGCGGGGTCGTCGAGATGCGCGAGGTCGACCGCATCCTCGCCGCCGGGCTCGGCCGGTTTCGACTGGAGCAGCTGGTAGTAGCTGTACACCGGGATCATTCCGGCTGCCCACGTCTCGGTGTCGTAGCGCGTCACGAACGATCCGGCCGGGTTCCAGGTCGACCAGCCCGAGCCGGTGTTGACGCCTCCGGCGAGATACTGGTAGCGAAAGCCGAACGGGGCAGCGCGCCGCAGCGCGGGCGCTCCGCCGGGCGAATCGGCCATGCCGAGCTGCAGGCTCGCCGGCCAGCGGGCGGGAAGCGGCGGCAGGCTCGCGTGGGGAGCGCCGGCCGCGAGACTGGCGCACGTGCCGAAGACGACGGCGGCCGTCGCACACAAGGCGATCCGGGACTTCACCCTCCATGTCCTATGCGGATCGACCCCGGCTGTCGTCACCCGTTTCGGCAGCCGGCCGGCGCTCGTCACCCGCTGAGGAAGAGCCGGTACGCGGCGTTGCGAGTCTCGTCCCAGTTCGGGTAGCCGAGCTTGCGCAGGAAGTCGCGGAAGGCGCGGCGCTCGGCGGGCGGAACCTGGATGCCGACGAGGACGCGACCGTAGTCGGCGCCGTGGTTGCGGTAGTGGAAGAGGCTGATGTTCCAGGTCGCTGCGAGGCTGTCGAGGAAGTCCATCAGAGCGCCGGGCCGCTCGGGGAACTCGAAGCGGTAGAGGATCTCGTTGGCTGCGCGTGCCCGGCCGCCGACGAGGTGGCGGATATGGAGCTTCGCCATCTCGTTGTCGGTCAGATCGAGCGTCGGGATGCCGGCGCGCTCGAGCGTCGCCAGGAGCTGCGCCGACTCGGCCTGGTCGCGCACCTCCAGTCCGGCGAAGACGTGCGCGGTGTCGCGATCGTCGTAGCGATAGTTGAACTCGGTGATGTTGCGCCGCCCGATCAGCCGGCAGAACTCCCTGAAGCTCCCGGGACGCTCGGGGATCGTGGCGGCGAAGATCGCCTCCCGCCGCTCCCCGAGCTCGGCGCGCTCGGCCACGAAGCGGAGCCGGTCGAAGTTGACGTTCGCGCCCGAGACGACGGCCACCAGCGTCTCTCCCGTGGACTGCCGGGCCTCCACGTAGCGCTTCGCCCCCGCGATCGCGAGCGCAGCGGACGGCTCGATGGTCGCCCGCGTGTCCTCGAAGACGTCCTTCATCGCGGCGCAGATCTCGTCGGTGTCGACTAGCACTATCTCGTCGACGTAGAGCCGGGCGAGGCGGAACGGCTCGCTGCCGACCCTGCTGACGGCGACGCCGTCGGCGAACTGCCCGACCTGGGCTAACTTCACCCGCCGCCCGGCGCGGAGCGAGCGCTCCATGGCGTTCGAGTCGACCGGCTCGACGCCGATCACGCGCGTCTCGGGCCGCAGGGCCTTGACATAAGCGGCGATTCCGGCGATCAGGCCGCCGCCGCCGACGGGGACGAACACGGCGCCGATCGGCTCGTGGCATTGACGGAGAATCTCCATGCCGACCGTTCCCTGGCCGGCGATCACGTCCGGATCGTCGTACGCATGGACGAAGGACAGATGCCTGCGCCGTGAGATCCGCCACGCTTCGGTCTCGGCCTCGTCATAGGACTCGCCCTTGAGCACGACCTCCGCTCCGAGAGCCCGCACGGCGTCGACCTTGATCTGCGGAGTGGTCACCGGCATCACGATCGTGACGCGGCTCGAGAGCCGCCGACCCGCGAGTGCGACTCCCTGGGCGTGGTTCCCGGCCGAGGCCGCGACGACGCCTCGGCGAAGCGCAGCGGGCGAGAGGCGCGACATCATGTTGTAGGCGCCCCGGATCTTGAACGAGAAGATGCTCTGCAGGTCTTCGCGTTTCAGCAGGACGTTGTTGTCGAGGCGAGCGGACAGGCGCTTCGCCTCGTGCAGCGGCGTCTCGGCCGCGACGTCGTAGACGTTCGCGTTGAGAATCGCTTCGAGGTATCGACGCTCGCCGGCCACCGTCGCATCCTGCCTGAACCGGCTTCTCGGTCTCCGGCTTGTGAGGGGCGGCTAGCCCTTGATGCCGCCGAGGACGCCGCCGTTCGTCTGGATCTCGACCCGGCTCGGCTTGCCGCCGCCGGTCACGAACTTGAGGCTGGTGTCCTCTTCCTTGCCGCCGTCGACGCTCCGTTCGCCGGTGACGGTCACGGTCGCTCCCGGGCCGACCTTCACGCGGCCGCCGATCTCGAACTCGAGTGCGACGCGACCGTCCTGGGTCGTGAGGAGCTCGTCGCCCACGTAGATCAGCTCGCCGACCTGGAGTGCGGAGACGCGGTCGCTGCCGTCACGGCGCACGTAGAGGTGGCCGCTGTAGATCTGCAGCACCTTCGCCACTTCCTCGCCCGGGCCAACGGTGATCGTGACGTGGAACGCGCCGCTGTTGTCGCCGTAGGCGCCTGCCTGGTCGTTGATGCCGAGCCACAGCGCCCCCGGGCCCTCGACCGTCTTGTGCTCGCCCACGATGAAGGCCTTGCCGTTGCCGATGCGGCCGATCAGCGCGCCGCAGCCGCCGTGCACCGGGCAGATCTGCTCGGCCGAGCAGCCGTTCGGCGTGATGTTCGATCCGGCGCACGCGGCGTTGCCGCTGCCGTAGGAGATCACTCCGGTCGCCGCGATCGTCGCGTGCTGGCCCCGGGCGAGCGTGACGTCTGTGTCGCGGAACGGCGTTGTCGCCGCAATCGCGAGCGTCTTCGCGCCCGCACCCGCGAACGAGGAGCTCGGCAGCGAGAGGGCAGCCGGAATCGCCAGAGCCAGGACAGCCGCGTACCAGATCGTTCTTTTCATGCCGAGCGTTCCCCCTCGATTCGGTTCCGGCGACTCAGGCTCGCCACCGGAACCGATGTCCGGGTTCGCGCCTTTCGAACGAGCGAATTGTAATTCGGAAACGCCCAAAAGACGCACGGGTTTCGCACTAGCGTTGTCCGCGCCGGGTCAGGGCCCTTCGCCGGGAGCGGTGACCGAGACCCAGACGTTTTTGCCGTCAGCCGAGAGCTGCCTCGGGTAGACGTTCCAGGGGAGCTTGATCGTGGCGACGACGCGGTTCGTTTGCGGGTCGATGCGCTCGATGCTCGGGACGTCCTGGTTGAGCGCCCAGACCGATCCGGCACCTGTCGCGACGGCGTAGAGGCCTGGATTGACATTGTTCATCGTCACGTCGATGCGCTTGGCGACACGCAGGGTGTCAGGGTCGATGCGCAACACGACGGCGTTCTGGTTGCTGCCGACCCAGACGGCGCCGAATCCGGCGGCGAGGCCGTAGGGGTTCGGGTCGACGTCGATGGTGTGGGGTCGCTCGACGCCTGGCCGAATCACGGAGACGGTGCCTGCGTCCGAATTGGCGACCCAGAGTGCGCCGCTCCCGAAGGCCGCGAGGAGCGGATCGGCTCCGACATGAACGAAGCGCTCCGCATGGGGAGGTGCGAGGCCGATGCTCGTCACGCCGTTTGCAAGGCGGTCGACGACGAACAGGAAGCCTCCTCCGATCGCGAGCCCGACGGCGCGCGTGCGGACGCGAAACCGATCGTCGACCTCGCCCGAGGCGTGGCCGATGCGCCAGACGAACGGGAAATCCCAGCCCGATGCGTAGATGTTCCCGGCGTCGTCCCGAGCGAGGAAGCCGACGCCCGAGACGCCGCCGATCGTGCGCTCTGTGTGGGTCTCGAGGTCGACCTGCGTGAGCGTCCGATCGCCTTCGTTCGCCACCCAGGCGTAGCGGCCGTGCACGAGGATGCCACTCGGGGCACGCCCGACAGGGATCGCCTCGACGATCCGGTTGGTTGCCGGGTCGATGCGCAGGATCATGTCGCGGCGGATCGCAACCGGGTGTGCACCACTCCCTGTCGCAAGCACCGCCGCCGCACCGGCCGCCGCAGCGATGAGCACGAGGGCGCAAGCGATCAGGCGGCGACGAGGTGGGCGCCGCGAGGCGCGAAGCTCCGGCTCGTGGACGGGAGGGCGGGTGGGGAGGAGCGTCGGATCCTGCGTCAGGATGCGGCGCTCGAGCGTGCGTAGTCCAGAGCCGGGCTCGAGGCCGAGTTGGTCGGCCAGCCGCGAGCGCGCCTCCCTGTAGGAGTCGAGTGCCTCCGCCTGGCGCCCCGAGCTGTACAGCGCCTCCATCAGACGGGCAACGAGCCCTTCGCGCAGCGGATAGTCGGCCACCAGACGCCGGAGTTCGGGGATCACGCGGTCGGCATCCCCGGCCGCCGTCGCTTCCTCGGCGTCGGCTTCGATCGTCTGGAGCCGTAGCTCGTCGAGTCGCGCGGCGTCAGCGCCGAGCAAGTCGAGCCCGGCGAGGGCAGGTCCGCGCCACAGCGCCAGGGCGTCGCGGGGCCGTCCGGCGTGCAGAAGCTCCTCGAACTGCGCGGCGTCGACCACCGCGGCCGGTGAGAGTCGATATCCGCTCCCGCGGCGCTCGATTGCCGCCTCGCCCAGGGTCTTCCGAAGCCGCGAGACGTATGTCTGGACGACTTTCGTCGCCGATGCCGGCGGCGACGACGGCCAGAGCACGTCGACGATCGCGTCGACCTCGACGCCCGCTGCGCCGTTGAGCGCGAGCAGCGCCAGCAGGGTGCGCTGCTGCGCGGGGCCAAGATCGAGCTCCTCGCCGTCGGCGGAGGCTTCGAGAACGCCGAGCAGGCGGATCTCGATCTGCATGTGCTGGATGTTGACCGTCCATCGACCGCCTGTCTACTCGCCGGGCCGACGATGCCGTCGCATCGAAATCGAAAGGAGGAGGCGTCATGCGGATCGCACTCGCGCTTGCCGTTCTCGCCGCCGTCGCTCTCGCCGGCTCGGCGAGCGCAACGTACAAGGGGCGGAACGGCCAGATCGCGTTTTCCCAACCGGGGGAGGGGGCATTGCCGTCTACGCCGCGGCCCCGGACGGCAGTGGGCTCACCGAGCTCACGACCGACCCGAGCTTCAATGCGGCACCGGCCTACTCCCCTGACGGGCGCCGGATCGCGTTCTGCAGCGACCGGGCGAAGGGCAGGTTCGAGATCTTCTTCATGAATGCCGACGGAACGGGGCAACGTCAACTCACCCACATGAACGGCACGGCGACATTCCCCGACTTCTCCCCGAATGGCTCGCGCATCGCGTTCGCCGGATACAGAAGCGGGGGCTCGAAAGACGACATCTGGGTCATGAAGGCAAACGGCACAGCTCTCCATCGTGTGACGGCGAACGACGGCAACAACGACCAGCCGGTGTGGTCGCCCGATGGCTCGGAGATCGCCTTCACGAGCGATCGCACGGGCGTCGAACAGGTCTGGGTGATGCACGCCGACGGCACGCACCAGGTCCAGTTGACCACCGACCACGTGACACACGTTGGTGTCGACTGGAGCCCTGACGGACACAAGCTCGTCTACGACGACGGCAACCCTGGCACGCCGACCGCGATCTGGGAGATGAATGCCGACGGCACCGGCAAGCACCGGTTGACCCACGGCTCGAACCGTGACTTCGGCCCTGCGTGGTCGCCCGACGGCAAGCAGATCGCGTTCGTGCGGGTCTTCGGTTTTTCCCAGCACGCCGAGCAGGATGTCTTCGTGATGAACGCGGACGGCACGCATCAACACGCGTTGCACAAGGGCGGCAAGCAACTCGAGCCGGCCTGGCAGCCCGTTGTGAACTAGTTGGAGGGCCGGCCCGTCGCTCGGGCCGGCCGACCTTCCCGGCGGCGTCGCCGAGCGGCGCGGCTCAGAGAAGCTCGCTGAGCGGGAACGACCGGTGCGCGCGCGGTGGGACGAGGAAGTGCTGGCGGTGGGTGGTGCGCAGCACGCCGTTCAGCCCCATGGCGGGCGAGCGGGGCGGGATCGGCAGGACGGTGCCGTCGGCATAGCGTCCGTCCATCGCGAGGCGCATCCGCCGGAAGAAGTCGCTCGTCGGCGCGTACGCCAGGAAGTGGAGGCCCGCCGACGGTGTGTTCGACAGCCGGTCGACCCGTGGCCGCGAGGTGAACTGGAATGGGTTGTCGAGGGTGTTGAAATCGACGCGCTGCAGGATCGCCGTGCCTGCCGGGCGCTCGACGCCGTAGTTGTCGCGCACGGCCGACGGGAGACGGTTCACCGGCTGCATCGAGGCGCTGTGGCCGACGAGGCCGTTCGTCGGATCGGTCGCGAACTGCTCGACGAGCTGCTGGCTCTGCACGTCGGCCGGCCCTTCCGGCAGCGTCAGCGTGGTCTCGTCGATGAAGTTCGCGTTCCGTGAGAGGTCCGTGGCAAGCCAGATGCGGATCGGGAATGAGTTCACCTCGTACCACTCCTGGACGTGTTCGTAGAGATGCGACACGTGGAGTGTCGTGCCGTGCCGGAAGTAGCCGTTCGGCCACTGGTCGGTCAGGCCAGGCAGGGTCTCGAAGTTCGCGATCCGGTCGGGGCCCTGCGAGGCGCGCTGCGTCGACGTGAAGCCGAGAAAGAGCTGAGCCGTCTCGGGGATCAGCGACGCGCCTTCGATCTTCGCGCTCGTCGCCAGGGACTTTGGCAAGCTCGGCCCGCCCGCGACGCTCCCCCCGACGAACCCGCGCCGGACGCTCGTGATGTGAACCAGGCCGGAGAGCGCCTTGAACAGGGCTGTCGACTCGTCCGTGATGTGCGCGAGGACGTCGCTCTTCATGACGACGCACAGGTCGTTCCGTTCGAGCAGCACGTCACCCGGGTCGCTCGGGAACCGCTGGGTGTCGAAGAACGCCGGCACCGGCTTCCCCGCGGTCTGCGACGCCTCGTGGTCGACGGGTAGGTACGCCGGAAACGCCTTCCGGCCAACCTTGGGGACGTAGCGGCGGAAGTACGGCGTACCCCACGCGACAACGAGGCCGAGGCCGCTCGCGCTCGGCGCGTAGCGGCTCTCGATCGACAGCAGCGCCTCCTCGAGCGCCCGGCGTGCGTCGGCGAGAGCGGTGCGGCTCGTCCCGGTGGTGAGGTTGGCCGTCACGACCTGGTGATGCAGCGGCTGGACGTTGACCTCGACACCGTCGCTGGTGATCACCCGGATGTCCTCCATCAGATGCTGCTCCGGTGGCAGCCCCTTGCGTGTGCCGGCGGCGCGAGCGGGGGCGGTCGCGATCGAGTCGAAGGCCCCGTACACCCCGGCAGCGCCGAGCGCCGCTAGTCCCGACCGCTCGAGAAACGCCTTCCGCGACAGCTGGTCGGTCACCGTGGCCGGACTGTAGCCGGGCCGTCCGGCGTCGAGTCGATCACTCCGGCGTGCGGGTCTCAGCCGCGCGCAGCACCCCGCATGGAACGATGCGCAGGAAGCTCGTGCCTTCTCGCCGACCGCACCCACACATCCTCCTGATCATGGCCGATCAGCTCTCGGCGAAGGCCCTGCCCACGTACGGGAACCGCACGACCCTTGCTCCAAACCTGACCTCCCTCGGCAACGACGGCGTCGTGTTCGAGCGTGCGCTCTGCGCCTCACCGCTCTGCGTCCCCTCGCGCGCGTCGCTGATCACCGGCCTCCTCCCGTCCCGCACGGGCGCCTTCGACAACGCCGGCGAGGTGCCGGCGGGAGTTCCCACCCTGGCGCACCGACTTCGGGCTCGCGGGTACAGGACCGTGCTCACCGGGAAGATGCATTTCATCGGCCCGGACCAGCTCCACGGATTCGAGGAGCGGCCGATGACGGACGTCTACCCCGCCGGCTTCGACTGGATCCCGGACTGGGAGCTCCAGGACGGCGAGCGCCTGCCCTGGTACCACGATCTCAGCAGCGTGCTGCGTGCCGGCCCGATCAGCGCCACGCTTCAGCTCGCATACGACGAAGAGGTGCTCGCCCGCGCCTGCCAGGCGATTGCCGAGACGAGCGCGGACCCTCGGCCGCTCCTGCTTGTCGTCTCGTTCACGCACCCACATGACCCGTACGAGGTGCCGCGCCAGCATTGGCAGCGCTACGACGGGGTGGCGATCGCGCCGCCCGCCTTCCCGGAGCCACCCGACCCGCGCGATCCGCCCACCCAGAGGCTCCGAGCCATGGTCGGGGCAGATACGACCGAGGTGACGCCAGAACAGGCCGAGCGTGCCCGGCGCGGCTACTACGGCGCCGTCTCTCTCATCGACGATCACGTCGGTGCCCTCCTGCGGGCGCTCGACGAGGGCGGCCTGGCAGAGGAGACCACGACCGTCTTCACCTCCGATCACGGCGACATGCTCGGCGAGCGCGGGCTCTGGTACAAGATGGCCCCGTTCGAGGACTCGATCCGGGTGCCGCTCATCGTGCACGCGCCGGGCACGTTCACGGCCGCGCGAGTCACCGAGCCGGTTTCGCTCCTCGATCTTGTTCCGACCCTCGTTCAGGTCGCCGATCCGGGACAGCCGGTACCGTCGCTCGACGGCGTCAGCCTGATGGGCGCGCTCGAGCAAGGTCGCGCGCCGCACCGGGACGTGCCGCTCGAGTACCTCGCCGAGGGCGTCCAGGCCCCACAGGTCACGCTCGTTCGAGGTTCGCTGAAGCTGATCCGCTCGCTTGGCGAGCCTGATCTTGCGTACGACGTCGCCGCGGATCCCGACGAGCGAGTGCCGCTCGGCGGCGGGTCTGAGGTCGAGTCGCTGACTGCTGCGGCCGCGACGCGCTGGAACCTGGAGGCGCTCGACGCCACGGTGCGTGCGAGCCAGTCCGACCGGCGGCTCGTCGCGCACGCGCTCGCCACCGGGCGTGTGACGCGGTGGGACCATCCGGCCGGGTCCCGGAGGTACATCGGGACGGGCGACGACTTCTGGACGACGCTCGAGCGCGACCGGCGCGAGTAGCCGCTAGCCGAGTGCAGCGTGGAGCGCGGCGAGCAGTTTCGGGCCACGCTCGTCGCGCGCTTCCGGCTGGAGGCCGTTCATGGCGAACGAATAGCCGACGCGCTCCTTCGGCCAGGCGCCGTGTGTCGAGCCGCCCGATCCGGTGTGCCCGAACGCGTCGGCCGGAGGGCCGAGCCTGCCCAGTTCGGTGTTGAGCTCGAAGCCCACCCCGAACGCGTACGGGCGCTGTGTCACGGCACAGAGATCCCGCGCAAGCTCGCTCCGCCCCAGGTTCACTGTCTCGTCCGACAGGAGCCGCAGGCCGTCGAGTTCGCCACCGCGCGCGAGGCAGCCGTAGAGCCGAGCGATCGAGCGTGCGGTGCCGATGGCGTTGGCAGCCGGAATCTCGCCCTCGTGCAGGGCGCCGTCGTTCCAGCGGAATTCGCCGGTCATGAGGTCGCCATACAGTGCCGCGAGTAGGGGTTCCGGCTCGTCGCCGAGATATGTCGGGCCGTAGTCGGCGGCCGGGCGAAGCACTGCGACGCGTGGCTCGAGTCGAGCGGGGAGTCCGATCCAAAGCTCGAGCGCCAGTGGCTGCGAGAGCTCCTCGGCGAAGAACTGCCCGGGGCTCCGCCCGTCGACGCGCCGGATCAGCTCCCCGCAGATCACCCCGTAGGTGAGGGCGTGGTAGGCAAGCCGCGACCCGGGCTCCCAGAAGGGCTCCTCGGCCGCGACCGCGGCGGAGATCCGGTTGCGGTCGAGAAGATCGGTTGCGACGAACCCCTCGCGCAAGCCCGGCACGCCGGCGGTATGAGACATCACCTGGCTGACGAGTACCTGTCCCTTCCCCGCGGCCCCGAACTCGGGCCAGTAGGCGGCGACCGGAGCATCGAGCTCGAGCGCGTTTCGTTCGACGAGCAGCAGGATGCAGGTGGCGATGAGACCCTTGGTGCCGGAGAAGATCAGCTGCATCGTGTCGCTGCGCCAGGGCACGCCGTGCTCCTCGTCGGCGAAACCGCCCCAAAGGTCGACCGCCGGCCGTCCGTCGACGTCTGCGGCGAACGCGGCTCCCTGACCCGGGTCGGCGCGCAGCAGCTGCTCGAACTCGTCGGCAACCGCCTCGAAACCCGGATCGACTCTGCCGCCGGCCTGCGTGGTGGTCGTCACCCGCGTCTCTCAGCCCTCGACGGCGAGCGCCGCCTCCAGGCTCGGCGTGTCGGCGAGCAGCGCCTTGGTGTACGCATCCTGGGGATCGTCGAGGACGTCGTCGACGCGGCCGTACTCGACGATCGTGCCCCCGCTCATCACCGCGACCTCCTCGGCGATCGTCCGGATCAACGCGAGGTTGTGCGTGACGAAGAGCAGCCCGAGCTGCATCTCGCGCTGAAGCTCCGCAATCAGGTCGATGATCGCGGCCTGCACCGAGACGTCGAGCGCCGAGGTGATCTCGTCGCACACGAGCAGCGTCGGCTCGGCCGCGAGGGCACGGGCGATCGCGACCCGCTGGCGCTCACCTCCGCTCAGCTCGTGCGGGTACCGCGGCATCACCGAAGGATTGAGCCGAACTCGTTCGAGCGTCGCCGCGACGCGGTTCGAGGCCTCGCGGTGGTCGAGGTCGAAGAACAGGCGTACCGGCTGGCCGACGATCTGTCCGATCGTCTTGCGCGGGTTCAGCGAGTTGTACGGGCTCTGGAAGATGTACTGGAGGTTCCGGCGCGCGTCCTGGTCGCGGTCGCGCGCACCGCGCTGAAGCAGCTTGCCATGCAGTGTGATGTCGCCCGTGAAATCGCGATGAAGCCCGGCGATGCAACGGGCGAGTGTGGTCTTGCCTGATCCCGACTCGCCGACCAGGGCAACACACTGACGCGGCTTCACGGTCAAGTCGATGTCGAAGAGCACCTGCCGTGCTCCGTGCGCGGCGTTGACTCCCCGCACCTCGACCAGCACGGACGCCGGGTCGGCGACCTGCCGTTCCGGCGCGAGCCGCCGTTCCCGCACTCCCGCGGCCTGGACGTCGGCGTGCCGGAAGCAGCGCACCTCGTGGCGGTCTGCGATGCGGTCGACGGGTGGAAACGACGCCGTGCAGGCGTCGATCGCAAATGAGCATCGCGGGGCGAAGAAGCAGCCGACCGGCCTCTGGCCCGGCCGGGGAGCGGTGCCCGCGATCCCTTCGAGCGCGTGGAGGCCTGAGAGCTCGGGGATCGCCTCGACGAGCCGTCTGGCGTACGGATGGCCGGCGTTGCGGAACAGCGCGCGCTCGGGCGCGTTCTCGACGATCCGGCCCGCGTACATCACGGCGACCCGGTCGGCGAGCGTGGCGACGACGGCGAGGTCGTGGCTGATGTAGAGCGCCGCGACACCGTGGGCGTCGCACAGGTCACGCACTGTCTTCAGCACGTGCGCCTGGGTCGTGACGTCGAGGCCGGTGGTCGGCTCGTCGAGAACGATCACACGCGGGCGGCACGCGAAGGCCATGGCCAGCCCGACTCGTTGCTGCTGGCCGCCTGACAGCTGGTGCGGGTAGCGGCGCAGGAATTGTGGGTCGCCTGGAAGCAGAACCTCGGCGAGCATCTCCTGGAGGCGAGCGCGGCGCTCGTCACGTGAGGCGCCGAAGCCGTGCGCTTCGAGCGTCTCCTCGAGCTGGGTGCCGATGCGCAGAACCGGGTTCAGGGCGGAGGCCGGATCCTGCGGGACATAGGAGACGGTGCCCGCCGCGTAGCGCGCGCAACTCGGCCGGCGAGCAGGTGAGGATGTCTCTGCCCTCGACGCGGATCTCGCCGCCGACGATCTTCGCCCCTCGACGGGTATGGCCGAGCAGTGCCAATCCGACGGTCGATTTGCCCGAGCCTGATTCGCCGACCAGTCCGAGCACCTCGCCCGCGCCGATCTCGAACGAGATGTCAGCGGCGATGTCGATCCCGCGGCCGGCCACGTCGATTCGCAGGTCCCGGACGACGAGGACGGGATCGCTCACTCGGTCTCGTTTCCGCGGTCGATGCCGGCGGCCGCACGCGAAGACCGTCGCCGATCATGCTCGTGCCGATCGTCAACAAGGCGATCGCGAGCACCGGCATCACCACTCCCCACGGCTGCACGGTCAGGCCCTGGCGGTTCTCGTTGATCATCAGCCCCCAGTCGGCAGCCGGTGGCTGACGGCCGAAGCCGAGGAAGCTCATCGCCGCGATCAGCCCGATCGCGTAGGTCAGACGAAGGCTGGCCTCGACCATCAACGGCCCCGTGATGTTCGGAAGCAGCTCGCCGGACAGGATCTTGCGACGCGACTCGCCCATTGCCTCGGCGGCCTGCACATATCGCGCCCGACGATCTCGAGTGCCGCGCCGCGCGTGACTCGCGCGACCCGCGGAAGAGTCGTGACCGCGACGACGACGACGATCAGCCAGAGCTTCGGCCCAACAGTCGAGACGGCGACGAGTGCCAGCACGATCGACGGGAACGCGAGGATGACGTCCATCGTCCGCATCAGCAGATCGTCGAGGCGGGAGCGCGAGTAGGCCGCAAGCAGCCCGATCGACGTGCCGAGCACCAGGCCGATCGCCGTTGCCGCCGCGGCCAGCCCGAGGATCGAACGGCCGCCCCAGAGGAACCGGCTGAGGACGTCGCGCCCGAGGTTGTCGGTCCCGAGGACCGTGCCGTGACCCGGCCCCGTGTACGGCGCACCCGCGAATGCCGTCGGGGAGTGCGGCGCGAAGAATGGGCCGATCAGGGCCACCCCGACGAGCAGAACGACGAGCGCGACGCCGATCCGCGTCCGCGCCAGCCGCCACGCGCGACGGAAGAGCAGCACGAGTGGACGGTCTCGCGGGCGCGCGGCCGCAGCGGCGGGTATTGCGACTTCGCTCACAGCGACGTCCGCAGGCGAGGGCTGACCAGGATCGTGACGATGTCGGCGATCAGATTCAGCACGACGTACGAAGCGGCGATCAGGATTGCGAGCGCCTGGATGACCGGCAGGTCGCGGTTCGACACGGCGTCGACGAACGCGTTCCCGATCCCCGGATAGTCGAACACTCGCTCGACCACGACGATGCCGCCCGCCAGATAGGCGAGGTTCAGTGCGATCACCTGGATCGCCGGAGCGATCCCGTTCGGCAACGCGTGGCGCCAGAGAACGACACGCTCGGGCAGGCCCTTGAGCTGAGCCATCTCGACGTAGTCGCTCTCGAGTACCTCGACCATCGACGCGCGCATGATCCGCGCCACGTACGGGCTGACCGCAAGCACCAGTGCGGCGTCGGCAGGACCAGCTCGTTGAGATGCTTCCACGGTGCGTCGCCGGGCGGCACCAGCGAGACCGCGGGCAGGATCTGCGTGACGGTCGTCCCGAGCAGCACGACCAGCGCGATGGCGACGACGAACTCGGGCAGCGCGGCGAGCGCCAAGAGCCCGATCGACGTCGACGTGGTCGAAGGCCGTGTCTCGCCGGCGTGCTGCGACGGAGCCGAGCACGATCGAGAGCGGGATGCTCACCACCGCGGCGAGCAGCATCAGGAACGCCGAGTTCTCGATCGGCTTGCCGATCAACTTCGTCACCGGCTCGTTCGCGGCGAGCGACTGGCCCAGGTTCCCCGTGAAGATGCCGCGAAGCCAGTGCGTGTACTGCTCGGTGACCGGCTGGTCGAGGTGCAGTTGGTGGCGCAGCGTCGCGAGCGACTCCGGCGTCGCGTTCCGCCCGAGAATCGCCCGGGCTGCATCGCCCGGCAGCGCTTGGGTCGCCGCGAAGATCACGAGCGAGACGACGAACAGCGTGACCAGGCCGAGCAGTGTCCGTCGCAGGACGAACCCCCAGATACCGCCCGGCAACGACAGGCGCGCCGGGAGCGATGAGCGCCGTCCGGTCAAGGCACTCATCGCTCGCCGCCGCTCCAGATTTCCTGCACGTGCGCCGCTACGCGAACCAGATCGTCCGGTAGCCGTTGCCGAAGCCGTTCAGGGGCAGGACTCCCTTGTTCCCCGGCTTCAGGCCCGCGACCTTGGTGCTGTAGCCGTCGAGGAGCGTGCTGAAGCCCCAGACGATGTAGCCGCCGTTGTCGTACTCGAGCGTCTGCATCTCGTGTTCGATCTGTGTTCGCTTCGCGTCGTCGACTGTCCCCAGCGCCTGCTTGTAGAGCGAGAGGAACTTCGAGTCGGCGGAGTCGGGCCAGTGGGTCTCGTTGTACGGTGACGTCGGCAGGCTGCCCGCCGCCACCTGGGAGAGGTAGTTCCGCGAGCCCCAGAAGTCGGTCGAGAACGTCCACTTCAGGTACTGCGCGCTGTAGAACGCGCCGCTGTCGAGGATCTTGACGTTCACCGTCACGCCCGCGGCCTTCGCCTGCTGCGCGAAGACCTGAGCTCCCTCGTTCATGCCGAGCGCGCCGTTCGTCGACTGCAGGTCGACCGTGAGGCTCGACTGGCCGGCGGCCTTGAGGAGCGACTTCGCCTTGTCGATGTCCTGATGGCGCTGCGGCAGCGCATGGTCGAACACCTCGTCGAACGGTGCGTAGAGGTCGTTGCCGATGTGGCCGTGTCCGGCCAGTGCCTGCTCCACCATTTGCGGCCGGTTGGCGATGAGGCGCATCGCCTGCCGCACGCGCACGTCGTTGAAGGGGGCAGCGTCGACGCGCATGCAGATCGGCGTCCAGGCGGCGCTCGGCGACTCCAGCACCTTCGTGCCGGAATGGCCGCCAACCACCGTGACCTGGGCCGGGGGGACGTCGGTCGCCGCGTCGATCTGGCCACCGAGGAGCGCGTTCACGCGCGCCGTGTCGTCCGGGAAGTCGATGATCTCGACCTCGTCGAAGTACGGCTGGCCGTGGCGCCAGTAGTTCGGGTTGCGCATATGGACGCTCTGCTGTCCCGGCGAGAAGCTCTTCAGGACGTACGGCCCGGTGCCCACGTTCGGGTTTGCCTTGCCGATCGCGTTCGGGCTGTACCCGGACGGGACGATGCCCGCGACGTACTGCGCCAGCGCGTCGAGGATCGTCACGTCCTTCCGCTTCAGGAAGAGGCGAACGGTGCGCTTGTCGAGGATCTTGATGTTGTTCGGATTCAGCGACGACAGGGCCGCGCCGCCGAAGAGCTTGAGCTTCGGGTTCACGAGCCGCTGCAGCGAGTACTTGACGTCGGCAGCGCCGAGGGTCTTGCCGTTCGAGAACTCGATCCCGTCGCGGACGCGGATCGTCCAGACCGCTGCGTTGTTGTTCTCGGGCGCGAGCTCCTCGGCGAGCCCGTTGAACACGAGCTTGAAGTTCGAGTCGAAGCCCACAAGCGTCTCCCACGCCGTGACGATGCGCGCCTGGTCTGCGCGGGTGACGATGTTCTGGCCGTCGATGAAGTCGCTGGCCGACCCGCCCGAGACGCCGAGACGGAAGGTTCCGCCGCGCTTCGGGGTGGCGCGGATCGCAGCGTCGGCCGCGCTCGCCAACGAACCACCGAGGAACACGGCGGCGCCGCCCACGACGGCCCGCTTGAGCAGCTCATCTCGTGTCAGGCCCGGTTGGGGGTCGGGTCTCGGTGCGGAGTACTCGGTCATTCAGGTCGCCTCCTCGGGACGTAGATGCTCACAGCTGCGCTCGCTGCCGCTCGACCGGCGCACCCACCAGATGAGGCGGGCAGCTCCGTCCCGGGAGTCGCGGAACGTCGGCAATCGGGCTCAAGGTTGCGAGTCAAACACGCTCGCTGGCCTCCGTCAAGCCCGCATTGTGCGATTCGAGTTCTCATGCTGCACAAGGGACGCCGGGAGGTTTAGGGTTGAGCCATGCGTCGTCTGGCTCTCGTGATGTCGGCGATGGCGGTTTTGGAGACGCTGCTGTACTCGGCGTTGGCCCCCGTGCTGCCGGCGTTCAAGCAGGAGTTGGGCTTGTCGAAGGGTCAGTCGGGCCTGCTGGTGGCCATGTACGCGATCGGCCTGGGCGTCGCGGCTGTCCCCGGCGGCGTGCTCGCTGCCAGGGTCGGCGTGAAACCGTCGGCCCTGTTCGGTTTGGTGACGCTTGCGGCGACGAGCGTCGCGTTCGGGGTGACCGACGACTACGGAGGCCTGCTGGCGACTCGTTTTTTGCAAGGCGCCGCCGGGGCGGTGTGCTGGGCGAGCGGCATTGCCTGGCTGGTCGAGGCTGCCCCGCGGCAGCGCCGGGGCGAGATGATCGGGTTCTTTGCGGGCGCGGGAGCGGCCGGCGCAATGCTGGGACCCGTGGTCGGGGGCCTGGGCGCGCTGGTGGGTCGTGCCGAGGCATTCGTAGGTGTGGCTGTTTGCGCGTTGCTGCTCGCGATCGCCGCTGCACGGCTTCCTCGCCCGGAAGACGTCGAGAGGCAGTCGCTGGCGGTCCTGCGTAGGGCACACGGCTCGCTCGACCTGGTGCGCGGTCAGTGGCTTGTCTTCCTGCCGGGTCTGCTGCTTGGGACGATCGGCGTGCTGGCACCGCTTCGTCTGCACCGGCTTGGGTGGGGCCCGCTCGGGATCGCGGGCACCTATCTCGTGGCGGCGGCCATCGGAGTCCTGGCCCGTCCGTTCGTCGGCCGCTGGGCCGACCGGCGCGGGCGATTGCGCGCGATCCGACTGCTCCTGCTCGCCTGTCTCGCCGTCACCCTGGCGGTCCCGTCGGCGGGGAACGTCTGGGTGCTCTCGGTGTTGGTTGTCTCCGCGCTCATCAGCTACGGCGTGCTCTGGGGGCCTGCCATGGCGTATCTCTCACAGGCGTACGAAGAGTTGGGAATCGCTCAGGTTCTGGGCTTCGCGCTGATGAACCTCGCGGCCGGGGTCGGAATCGTGGTCGGGTCGGCGGCCGGCGGCGAGATCGCACACGTTGCCGGAGATCTCACCGCCTACTCGCTCACCGCCGCTGCGTGCCTCGCGACCATTGCGGCCCTCTCGCTGCGCCGGTCGTTGCCTCCGCGCACTCAGTCGGCCGGCTGACCAGTCCGCAGCACAACGAGTGAAGAGTTGCCGGCCGATCGGGTCAGTGCACCCGTTTTGGGAAACAAGGAGCAGGTTTGCCTAGACTCGGCCGATGGTCGTCTGCCCTCGTTGTGGTGTCGAGAATCGCGAGGGCGCTCGCTTCTGTGACTCCTGCGCCGCCTCGCTGCTTGTAGCTGCGCCGCCCCGCGAGCAGCGCAAGATGGTCACGGTGCTGTTCTGTGATGTGACCGGGTCGACCGAACTCGGTGAGAGGCTCGACCCTGAGGCGCTGCGGGCACTGCTGTCGCAGCTACTTCGAGCGGATGAAGGCGATCGTCGAGCGTCACGGCGGCACGGTCGAGAAGTTCATCGGCGATGCCGTGATGGCTGTCTTTGGGGTGCCGGTACTGCACGAGGACGACGCTCTGCGCGCTGTGCGTGCGGCGGTCGAGATGCGCGATGCCTTGCCTGGGTTGGGACTCCAGGGCCGCATCGGGGTCACCACGGGAGAGGTCGTGACCGGCACCGAGGAGCGGCTTGCGACCGGCGACGCAGTCAACGTCGCCGCTCGGCTGGAGCAGGCTGCTCAGCCTGGGGAGATTCTCATCGGCGAAGAGACGTTTCGGCTCACGCGAGACGCAGTCGAGGTGGCTGCGCTTGAGCCCAAGGCGCTGAAGGGCAAGGCGAAGCCGGTTGCGGCTTACCTGTTGCTCTCGGTTCGGGGTGGGGTGGGTCTCGGCTCGGCATGCGGATACGCCGATGGTCGGGCCGCGAACGCGAGCGGCGCCAGCTCGAGAGCGTCTGGGAGCGCGTGCTCTCCGAGCGTGCCTGTCAGCTGTTCACCGTTCTGGGGCCGGCCGGGGTCGGCAAGTCACGTCTGGCGGCCGAGTTCTTGGCATCGCTCGGCGATGTAGCGGTCGTGCATGGTCATTGCCTGTCCTACGGGGACGGCATCACCTACTGGCCCGTGGTGGAGGTCATCAAGCAGCTCCCTGCGCTGGATCTCGACCCGGTCGTCGCTGAGACGACTCACGCCCTGCTCGGAGATCAACAGCGTGTTACCTCGAGCGAGGAGATCGCGTGGGCCTTCCGCAAGCAGCTCGAGGTCGCCGCCGCGGAGCGGCCGCTCGTCTGTGTCTTCGACGATCTGCATTGGGGAGAGCAGACCTTCCTCGACCTCGTGGAGCATGTGGCCGATCTTGCTCGCGATGCGCCCGATTCTCCTGCTGTGCATGGCTCGGCCGGAGTTGCTCGACCGCCGAACGGGCTGGGGTGGCGGCAAGGTCAACTCGACGACCGTATTGCTCGAACCGCTCGCGCCGAGGGAGACGGAGCTCCTGATCGCCGGCCTGGCGCAGCTGGAGGAAGGTCTCGCTGCGCGGATCCTGGAGGCCTCCGAAGGGAACCCGCTCTTCGTCGAGGAGATCGTCGCGCTGCTGCAGGAGTCGGGTGACCGTGAGGTGACGATTCCGTCGACGATTCAGGTGCTGCTCGCCGCTCGTCTTGACCAGCTCGATCCGGCCGAGCGGGACGTGCTGCAACGCGGCGCGGTCGAGGGCCGCATCTTCCATCGCGGTGCGGTCCTGGCTCTCAGCGCGGAAGGCACCGGACTGACCGCGCACCTGACGGCGCTGGTGCGGAAGGAGCTGATTCGGACCGAACAGGCGCAGCTTCCGGGTGAGGATGCGTTCCGCTTCCGCCATCTGCTGATTCGGGAGGCTGCCTATGACGCGCTGCCGAAGGCGCTCCGGGCCGACCTCCACGAGCGCTTCGCGGATTGGCTCGCCGAACACGGGGCCGATCTCGTCGAGTTGGACGAACTCCTCGGCTACCACCTGGAGCAGGCGCATCGCTTCAGGCAGGAGCTCGGCCAGCCCGGAGAGGTGCTCGCCGTCTCGGGCCAGCGCACGGCTCGGAGCCGCCGGTAGGCGCGCGCTCGATCGCGGCGACATGAACGGTGCGAGCAATCTTCTGGAGCGGGCGGCAGGCCTCCTCGACGAAGGCAACAGCGAGCGGCTCGAGTTCGAGGTCGAGCTTGGCGAGGCGTGGCTGGAAGGTGGCCGTCTGAACGAAGCGGCGTCGTTGCTCGAACGAGACGCTCGCGCGGCCTCTGCCCGCAAGGCGGCGGGCTCCTGCAAGCCAGAGCCCGGGTCGGCCTCGCGTCAGTTCAGGCGCAAACCCAGGGAGCGTTGGCACACGAGGCCATCGAACGCAGTATCGACCCACTCGTGGCCGTTTTTGAAGAGGCCGACGATCATCGCGGGGCGGCGGACGCACTGCGGCTCCTTGGCTTGCTCAAGAGATGGTCTGGCGACTACGAGACCGGAGCGGAGTTCCAGGAACGTGCCCTTCTCCACGCGCGCACAGGCCGGTGACGAGCGGCGGGAGGCGGCCATCATCCGGCACATCGGGTCGATCGCGCTTTGGGGGCCGGAGCCTGTCGATCCGGCGCTCGCCCGCTGCCGCACGATCCTCGACGACGCGTCGAACGGACGTGTGCAGGGCGAACTGCCTCGTGCGGATCGGCGGCCTGGAAGGACTGGCCGGCCGATTCGCTGCGGCCTGGGACACGATCGACGCGGCGAGAGCGATCATGGACGATCTCGGCCTCCGCCATCTCAAAGCCCACAGCTCAGACGTCGCTGTTCTTGTCGCGATGCTGGCCGGCGACTTCGAACGGGCCGAGCGTGAAGCACGTGCGGCCTACACGGCGCTCAAGGAGATGGGAGATCGGACGTATCACGCGTCGCAGGCGCTTCTGGTCGGCGAGGCACTCGCGGCCCAGGGACGCGTCGACGAAGCCGAGGAGTGGCTGGCGGTCGGCAACCACGATGACGCGGACGGCGTCGCTCTCGAGGGACTGATCGCCGCCCGGCGCGGTCGGCTGGGCGAAGCGGAGGAACTGACGCGTGCCTCGCTCGCTCTCGATGGCGACATGCCTGTCCCGCTCACGCTCGACGCGCGGTTCACGCTTGCTGAGATCCTCCTGAGCGCGGGACGCACTGTCGAGGCCGAGACAGAGGCAGAAGCGTGCCTTCTCCGCTACGACGCGAAGGGCATCGTCCCCCTCATCGAGAAGGCGCACTCCCTCCTGGCCGACATTCGGGAGGCCGAGCGGGCTGGTGCTTGAGGCCGGCTACCTGGCGCTCCGAAAGCGCCGGATCGTCTCGGCAACGCCAACGGCGAGCGGTGTCACCGGCACCTCTCCGACGACGGCGCGAAACGCGCTCGAGTCGAGCTCTTTGGGAAACGGCAGCGGCGGCCCCTGGCTCTCGATGCGGCCCCTGCTCTCGGGAACGGCTCGTTCGATCTCGGCGATCACCTCGTCGACCGAAGCGCTCGTGCCAGGGACGTTGAGCACGGTCGCCCCGGCATGCGACGACCGGGCGGCAGCGATGAAGGCGGCGGCCACGTCGGGCGCGAACTGCATCTCGCTGTTGCCGGAGTACGGGATGATGAAGCCTGCGCCGTCGGCTGCAGCCCGCATCGCCTGGGTGGGCGCGGACGTCAGCCCCTGGTCTCGGCCCGGCCCATAGACGACGTACGGTCTGAGGCCGACGCTGTTCACTCCGCGCTCGGCCGCGAAGACACGTGCGCTGCCCTCGTTCGCGAGTTTGAAGATTCCGTAGTGCGTCTCCGGCTGTCCACTCGGTGCGCTGGGCGGCGCGCCGTCTCCGTCGGCGGCCGCGAAGGCCGCTGCCGAGCTTGCATAGGCCAGCGATGTCGTCAGGCCGGCTTCGGCGGCGGCGGCTGAAGAGCGCAATCGACCCGGCGACGTTCACCTGCGCGCCGCGGACAGGGTCGGCGCGGCAGGCCGGGCACCTGGAGCGCAGCGAGGTGAATAACGTGCGTCGGCTCGTGGACGAAGAGGCGATCGACGTCGGCCGGGCGCGAGATGTCGGCTTCGACAAACGTCACCCGCTCGAGCTCCTCACGGCTGAGCAGTGCCCCAACTCGATGCTCGGCACGGTCAGCGTCGGCGCCGATCACCTCGACGCCTTCGCGCACCAACTGGCGTAGCACCCATGAGCCGATGCAGCCATGAGCGCCTGTCACGAGAAAGCGTTGCACGGCAGTCGGCGAGGCCGTCGACGTGGTGGGCCTCCGGCAGCACGTCCGGAAACCCACCACGTCTCGTCGGCGTCTATTTCACGTTCGCTTTGGTGATCAATGCCGTGCCCGTATCGACGTTCTTGGCGACTTTCTGGCCTTGCAGCGCTGCGTACAGCGTTGCGATGCCGAGCGAGCCGATTTTCGCCGGATGCTGCACGACCGTTGCGTTCTCGGTTCCGGCCTTGACGGCCGCGAACTGCGCAGGGTCACCGTCGAACCCGACCACGATGATGCCGCCGGCCTTGATCCCGGCGTTCTTGACCGACTGGATCGCGCCGATCACCGGTGGCCCGCAGGCCGCATAGATCGCGGTCAGATGCGGGTTCGCGGTCAGCATCGTCTGGGCTGCCGCCGCTCCCTTGGTCTGGTCGCAATCGGTCTCGAGCTTCGAGACGACCTTGACCGATCCCTTGAGCGAGCCGAGGCCCGCGAGCATTCCCGTGACCCGCTGGTCGAGGGCCGGCACGCCCGGGACTCCCTCGAGGATGCCCAGGGAGTCGCCCGCTTTGAGCTTGGTCGCCAGGTACTTCCCTGCGAGCGTCCCGCCGACGAAGTTGTTCGTCGCGACGACCGATGACTTCAGGTGCCAGGTCGGGAGGTCGTTGTCCATCAACACGACCTTCACGCCGGCCTTCACCGCCTTGTTGAGCGCGGGGATCACGGCCGGGCTGGTCGGCGTGATCGCGATTCCCTTGACACCGCTGGCGACCATGTCCTGGATCGCGGCGATCTCACCGGCATCGTCCGTCGCCGACTTGCCCTGGACGTAGGTCACGCTGACGTTCTTGTGGGTCTTCTGCCACGACTTCGCCCCATCGACCAGGGTGAAGTAGAAGCCGACCGGGAACTTGGTGATGAAGCCGACTTTGATGTTGGCGGCCTGGGTCCTGGCCGGCTTCGCGGTTGCGCTGACCGACGCGACCGCAGCGATGGCGACTGCAACGAGGACGAGCAGCATCCCGGCAGTCAGCCGTGTCTTCGACATCGTCGAATCCTTTCGTGAGGGGCGTGCGTAGGATTTGCGGCTCGGCGGGGCGTCGAGCTCCTGCCTTGTGTGTCCGAGACCACGCACGTGTTGTCGCGGACAAGCCGGTAGAACGGGGTACGGCTCGCTTCGCTAGCCACCACCTCCCACGATCAGCGAAACGATCTCTTTGTAGGTCTCTTGGCTCGGGACCATCTCCCCGACCTTGCGCCCGCGCCTCATGATCACGGCGCGATCTGCGACTTCCATCACGTGATCCATCGCGTGCGAGACGACGATCACGGCCTTGTTCTCGTCGCGCAGCCGGAGGATGAGGTCGAGCACGCGTCGCGACTCGCGGACGCCGAGCGCAGCCGTCGGCTCGTCGAGCACCACGACTTTCGACGCGAACGCGGCCGCTCGACTCACGGCGACCGCTTGTCTCTGGCCGCCCGACATCAGCCCGACGACACCGTCATGGTCGAGCGCGACCTGGAGTCGCTGGAGGGTCTGCTTGGTCGCGTCGGCCATCTCGCGCCGTTTCAAGAAGCGCAGCGACCGGGGCAGCCACTTCGGGCCGGCGAGCTCGCGGCCCGCATAGAAGTTGTCGCTCGGGCGGAGATTGTCGAAGAGTGCGAGATCCTGGTACACGGTCTCGATCCCGCGACTGCGGGCCTCGGCCGGTGAGTGGATGGAGACGAGCTCCCCGTCCATCTCGATCGCGCCGTTGTCGAGGCGAAGGACGCCGCTGAGACACTTGATGAGCGTGGACTTGCCGGCGCCGTTGTCGCCGAGCAGCGCGAGCACCTCGCCATGGTTGACGTGCACGTCGACGCCGTCGAGCCCGACGACCGCGCCGAATCGCTTCGATGCGCCGCGTACGGCGAGGGCCGGTGTGGTCAACGCGCTCATCCGTGCCTCACTCCCCGGGCGACCCGGACGCGCGCTTCCACGAACCCGCGCGCGACGTCGCTCTCGACGGCGATCAGCACCACGACGCCGATCGCCATCAGTTGGTAGAAGGCGTTGACGTTGTGCAGGTTGAGCGCGTTGTTGATCACGCCGATCGTGAATGCGCCGACGAGAGCATTGCCGACGTTGCCGCGGCCGCCCGCGAACGCTGCGCCGCCGATGATCACCGCCGCGATCGAATTCAGCTCGTAGAGGTCGCCGGCCGTCGGTGAGCCGCCGGCGATGAGGCCCGCGGTGAGCAGCCCGCCGATGCCCGCCGCGAGACCGCTCAGGGCGTAGACGGAGACCAAGACCCGCCCGACCGGGATCCCGGCGCGTCGCGCTGCTTCCGGGTTTCCGCCGATCGCGTAGAGCCAGCGCCCCCACACCATTCGAGTGGTCAGGACCAGGGTCAGGAGCGCGACGCCGACCAGCACGAAGAACGCGTACGGGAGCCAATGGATCGAACCGCCGCCGAGCGTGTCGACGAAGTTCGGCATCCCGGAGATCAGGGTTCCATTCGCCGCCCAGAGCGCGATCCCGCGCACGATGCTCAGGCTGGCCAGGGTGACGATGAACGGGTGCGGCACCCGCCCGATGACGAACACGAGTCCGTTCGCGAGGCCAACCGCGAGCCCGGTTCCGAGTACCGCCAGAATCACGAGCGGGGTCGAGTGGACATGGCTGAAGACGACGGCGCCGACGACTCCCGAGAGGGCGACCGTCGAACCGACCGAGAGGTCGATCCCGCGGCTCACGATGACCAGTAACTGCCCGAGCGCGAGCAGTGCGATGACCGTGGTCTGTGAGAAGACGTTGCCGATGTTCCGGCTCGTGAAGAAGACCGGCGTCGTCAGGCTCACGACGGCAACGAGGATCAGGAGGATGAGAGCCGGACCCGCCCTGAGCGCGAGCAGGCCGCCCTGCAACAGGCGGTAGCGGCCCGTGAACGCCGGCTGTTCACGCGCGGCGGCGTCGGGGAGAGGAGTTTGGGCGTCTGGCACTGTCACCATCGGTCTACCTCACGAGGAGGCCGGGCGACGACCACGCCGGCCCGTTCGGGAACGCGTATTCGAGGAGGGTCTCGGGCAACATCTCAATGCTGTAGCCGGGAGCCTGGGGTACCTGGTAGCGGCCGTCGACGACGATCGCCGGGTCGCGGAAATGCTCGTGCAGGTGGTCGACCCACTCGACCACGCGGTTCTCGAGCGACGCGCCGACGCACAGGTAGTCGTAGATCGCGAGGTGCTGGACGTACTCGCACAGGCCGACGCCACCGGCGTGGGGGCACACGGGCACGTCGAACTTGGCCGCGAGCAACAGGATCGACAGGGCTTCGTTGACGCCGCCGACCCGGCAGGCATCGATCTGGCAGACGTCGATCGCCTCCGCCTGGAAGAGCTGCTTGAAGATCACGCGGTTCTGGATGTGCTCGCCGGTCGCGACGCGGATCGGCGCAATCTCGTGCCGAATGCGTGCGTGAGCCAGCACGTCATCCGGACTCGTAGGCTCCTCGATCCACCACGGGTCGAACTGGGCGAGCTCCTTGATCCGGTCGATCGCCTCGCCGACACTCCACGCCTGGTTCGCGTCGAGCGAGAGTCGATGCTCTGCGCCCATCGCCTCGCGCACGATCCGGGCGCGACGGAGGTCGGCCGCGGGGTCGCCCCCGACCTTCAGCTTGAGGTGTGTGAAGCCGGCGGCGAGGGCCTCGTGCACGCGTTGTGGCAGGGTCTCCTCCGAGTAGCCGATCCAGCCCGCCGACGTCGTGTAGGCCGGGAACCCGTTCGCGGTGACGAAGCGCTCACGGTCGGCTCGCGTCTCGGCGTTGCGGACGAGGATCTCGCGCGCCTCGGCCGGCGACAGTGCATCGTCGATGTAGCGGAAGTCGATACAGGCGACGATCTCATCGGGCGAGAGGTCGCTCAGCAGCTTCCAGAGCGGCTTGCCCTCGAGCTTCGCGTAGAGATCCCAGACGGCATTGATGAGCGCCGCGGTCGCCAGGTGGATCACGCCCTTCTCGGGCCCGAGCCAGCGAAGCTGGGTGTCGGTGACGAGGCGCCTCGACAGCCCGCCGAGATCGGCGGTCAGTTCGTCGACGGGAACGCCGACGACGTGGTGGGAGAGAGCCTCGATCGCGGCGATGCAGATCTCGTTGCCGCGGCCCAGGGTGAACGTGAGCCCATGCCCGGAAGGCCCCGCCGGATCGTCGGTCTCGAGCACCACGTACGCCGCCGAGTAATCGGGGTCGCGGTTCATGGCGTCGGAGCCGGCACCGGTCACGGACGTGGGAAACCGCACGTCGTAGGTGTGGACACGCTCGATCCGCAATGACATCAGAGCGTTTTTAGAACAAACATCGGACGAATGTCAAGGCCAAGTTGCATTCTCGCGCGAGTTTCGGCGATTATCGACAGATTGCGTCACATACATAGGATGAACCGAAGGGGTTAGGATCACGCCGATGTCGGAGACCAGGTCAAGCGGGAGCCGCCGGAATGTGGGTGTGACCCACGATGCGATCGCGTCGATTCGCGAGCTGATCGTGTCCGGAGAGTGGGGGCCGGGCACGAGGTTGCCGCGCGAGCCCGACCTCGCGGCACAGCTCGGGTTGTCGCGAAGCTCGCTCCGCGAGGCGGTTCGAGCCCTTTCGCTCGCTCGGGTGCTCGAGGTGCGGCAGGGCGACGGAACCTACGTCGCGAGTCTCGAGCCGGGCGAGCTGTTCGAGCCGATCCTCTCGGCGACCCACCTCCTGCGCGGCCGAACCGTGCTCGAGCTCTTCGAGGTTCGCCGTCTGCTCGAGCCCGAGGCGGCTGCGCTCGCCGCAGCCCGAGCCGACACGAAGATGAAGGAGCGGCTCCGCCGCGAGCTCGACCGGATGTATGCGGCGGGCGACAGCGCCGACGAGCTCGTCGAGGCCGACGCCGCATTCCACAATGTGGTCGGCCAGGCGACGGAGAACGCCGTATTGCGCGCCCTGCTCGAGAGCGTCTCGACCCGGACCGTGCGGGCCCGGCTCTGGCACGGCATCGCAAATCGCATGGCGCTCGACCTCGCGCGCGCCGAGCACACGGCCATCTACGACGCGATTGCGGCGGGGGACGCAGACCTGGCGCGCGCTGCGACGTTGATCCACATCGCGCGCAACGAGGCCTGGCTCCGCGAGCACCTCGGCCCTGCCGACGACGTGCCTCTTCCGGCCGATGAGAACGCCGGCGACGGTCGCTAAGCCCCCTCTTCGTCGACCAGCGCCGTGATCGTCGATGCCCACCAGCATTTCTGGGACCCTGCGCTCGCCGATTACCCATGGCTGACGGACGAGCTTGCTCCGATCGGGAGGCGGTTCGAGCCGGCTGATCTCGGGCCTGTGTTGCGAGCCAACGGCGTCGCGGGCACGGTGCTCGTCCAGTCGCGCTCCTCTCTCGACGAGTCTCGCCTGCTACTCGAAACGGCGGCAGCAACGCCATTCGTTCTTGGCGTGGTCGGCTGGATCGACCTCGCCGATCCGGGAGCTTCTCATGTGCTCGAGGAGCTTCGTGCGGGCCCCGGCGGCGAGTGGCTGGTGGGCTTGCGTCATCAGGTGCACGACGAGCCCGACCCGAACTGGCTGCTCCGACGCGACGTGCAGCGGGGGATCGCCGCGGTCGCCGAGGCAGGGCTCGCCTACGACTTCCTCGTTCGAGCCAGGGAGTTACGAGCCGCATTCGAGACTGCGGCACGCCATCCGGAGATGCGCTTCGTCGTCGACCATCTCGCGAAGCCGCCCGTCACCAGCGACGATGACCGCGCCTGGTCCGACGAGCTCTCGAGGCTCGCGTCGTTACCCAATGTCGTGTGCAAGCTCTCCGGACTGGTCACCGAGGCCGACTGGAAGCTCTGGCATCCGGATCAGCTCGTCGGCTACCTGCACCGCACGCTCGAGTGGTTCGGGCCGGATCGTGTCCTGTTCGGATCGGATTGGCCCGTCTGTCTGCTGGCCGCGAGCTACGAAGACGTTCTCGGGCTGGTGCTCGGGGCCATCGACGACCTCACGCCGAGCGAGCAGGCGGCTGTGCTCGCGGGTACTGCGCTTCGCACCTACCGCTTGGCGGTCGCATCCGACGAGAATTGACCGTGCGCACGCGCTCGTGAGGCGTCTGTGTGGTGGTGCCGGTGGCGGTGATTGAGCCAGTTCTGTTGTGCCGGGTAGGTGGCAAGGGCGAGGACGACGCCTGCGAGGACGGCGCCGAAGAGCGCGGCGCGGCGGCTCCGTACGCCTGCGACGACCGTGTCCGCGCCGGGGAGCCAGTCGGCTGGGCCGATTCGGAACGTGCGTGCGACGTAGGCGAGGACATGCACGATGATGACGACGCCCCACACGCCGAAGCTGACCGCGTGCAGAGTGAGTAACAGCCCGCCGCCGTGTCCGACGATCAGCAGCGCGACGCCTGTTCCGAAGAGCGTCAGCGTGGATGCGACGAGCAGCGGGGCGAGCGTTCGCAGCAGTGGGTGCGGTGGCCCTTCCCGTCGGTAGGGCTCGGCGTGGGTGTAGTAGCGGATGAATCGCCAGCCGGTGCTGGCGAGTTTCAGGCCGATCGGTGGGAGCAGCAGAAGTCCGAGAAAGATGTGCTCCGGCAGGTACGACCGGAGTTCGAGTGTCGTCGCCGCCTCCACGATGAGCAGGACGAGGAGGATGAGTCCTGTCGACGCCGTGAGTCGCTCGTTCCCCCTCGGCCCTGCGGCTCGGGCCGCCGCCCGCCAAGAGCGCTGAACCGCCCCTTGGCGGACGGCATCGGGCACCTGTTTCATGCCGGCGAAGCGATGTCGCCGGCCAGCCCGGCGAGGAGCTCATGGAGCGCTGCGATGTCTCGACGCTCGTAGCCGCGTGCCCTCGCCAACGTGAGGAGCTGGTCGGCGGTCGCCGCCGTCGGCAGCGGAACCTGATGCTCCCGTCCCGTTTCGAGCGCGAGCGCGACGTCCTTCTGCATCAGGCCGACGTCGAACCAGGCCTCCTCCGGGAGGTCGAGGACGAGGTCGACGCGCGCCTTGAGCATGGGCGAGCCGATCGGACTCTGGGTCATGACGTCGACGGCGCGTTTACGGCTGATGCCTGCACGTTCGGCAAGGACGAGGCCCTCGGCGAATGCGAGCATCTGTACGGCGAGGCTGATGTTGATCGCGAGCTTGAGCACGAGCCCTTGCCCGTTCTCGCCGATATGCGTCGGCGTGCCGAGCTCCCGCAGGATCGGCTCGACCCGCGCGTAGGCCTGCTCGGCGCCGCCGACCATGATCGTGAGCGCTCCGGTCTTGACCTGGGGGACGCTTCCCGAAACGGGCGCGTCGAGCATCGCGGCCTGTTGGGCTTCCGCGCGCTTCGCGAGCTCGCGGCTGACCTGCGGGCTGACGGTGCTCACGTCGATCCACACCTTTCCCGCTGTGAGGCCGGCGAGGACTCCGTCGGGCCCGGAGGCGACGGACTCGAGCACCGCATCGTCGGGAACGGAGGTGAAGACGACGTCGACGCTCTCGGCGACTGCCCGCGGCGTATCGCGCCATACGAGTCCCTCGCGGATCAGTTCGTCGGCGTGGCGGCGATCGCGTGACTCACCGTAGACGGTGTAGCCGGCCGCGAGGAACCGGGCGGCCATGTTTCCGCCCATGTGACCGAGCCCGACGAAGCCGAGCGTGCCTGTTTTCCCGAGTGCGGACGTCTTGATGAATGTCGTCTCCATGGTCTTTTCCTCTCTCGATCAGGCAGCGCGTGACCGGAGCCGTTGCATCCAGCGATCGAAGCTGCGCTCGCCCATACCTCGAGCGCGATGCTTGGTCGCGGAAGGCTCGGCTGCCGGACTCGGGGCGGCTGCGGCTCGTACGGCGTCGGTGATGGCGTGCTCGGATCTGCCGTCGCGCTCCATGGCCTCGATCATCACTCGCAAGTGGTAGTCGCCGGGGTCGAATTCGAGTTGCGAGATCATTGTGCTCCTCCTCTGCGGTAGGAATGACCAGATCGGTCATCCAAATAACAAAACTAGACTATCAGTTTCGTATCAGGTAGAGTGGAGGACAGGAGGATGTCGAGGAAGATGTCGAGGAAGCAGACACAGATCAGCGGCGGCTTTCGTGATCTCGGATGTGAGGCATGAGCCAGGAAGCGGTGCGCGGCTTGCCGAAGCGGGGGCGGCCGCGCAGCGAGAAGGCGCGCGATGCGGTACTCGCAGCGGCTGCGGACCTCCTTCTGGAGCGTGGTCTCGCGGCGGTGAGCATGGATGCGGTCGCCGAGTTGGCCGGCGTCAGTAAGGCCACCATCTACCGCTGGTGGCCGACCAAGGAGACACTCGCGCTCGATGCGCTGCACCATGAGTGGGCGGTCGGACCGTCTGCCGCGGGGGCGGGGTCGTTACGAGCCGACCTGCTGTCGCTGCTGCGCCCCTGGGTCCGCCTGGTCGGCAAGCGGCCGTACGGACGGGTCATCGCAGCGCTGGTCACGGAGGCGCAGACCGACCCGGCTTTCGCCGATCTGTACCTCGAGCGATTTGTCGAGCCGAGGCGGGCGCAGGCCCGCCCGATTCTCCTGCGCGCGATCGAACGCGGGGAGCTGCCGGCCACGACGAACATCGAGCTCGCGCTCGACCTGCTCTACGGGCCGCTCTACCACCGCCTCCTGCACGGCCACGCCCCTCTCAACGAGCGCTTCCTACGCGAACTCGTCGACACGGTCGTGGCGGGTCTCGCAACGACCGCGGCGAAGCCCGCCGAATAGCCCCGAGCGTCCGGGGTGCCGCGGACCGCGGCACCCCGGACGGTCACTTCATTCATCCGAGCCGCTCTCGCTGATGTCAGATCCCCAGTCGTCGCCCTTGCGGTGCATTGCGTCGGCCAGGCTGTGGCGAAGTCTCGGGATGGCGGCCACAACGATCCCCGCGCCCGCCACGGCCAGCATTGAGTTGCGGGCCTTGTGGTGATGGTTCTTCTGCATCCGACCTCGGATCATGTGCACACCGGACACCGCTTCGAGCACCTGAGCTCTCAGCGCCGGACTGGAGCCGAACCTCGCTGCTGTCCCGAGGATTCCGGTTTTCCGCTTCTTCGACCGCTGACGTGCTGCGATCTGGCCGTTGATCGCGGTCGCCAGTTGCCGGCGCAGCTTGTCGTTGTGCGTGAGTCGATCGACGTAGGGCGACATGCGGTCGGCCGTGGCCGACATGATTCCCGTCTTCTTGCTTTGTCCGAACATTGCTCCTCCTCGCTGATGCGCTCGTGCGAACTATGAGCCCCGCATCTGACGGGGTCCGGCGCGAGAGGCGTCTCGCGACCACAAACAAGCGCGCGAATCGAGTGATCACCTTACAAGGATCGAACTTGCGCCGGCGGCTTGGAAACGCCGGAAACGACGTCATCTACCCAGGCCCAGGAGTTGACCACGTCTTCGCCGACCCAGGCGACGACACTGTCTATGCCGTCGATAAGACGAGAGACACCATCGACTGCGGAGCTGGCTCGGGGTTCTACCCGGTGAGTAGCTCGGCGATCTCGGGCCGGTCGCGGATCGAGTCGAGGTCGGAGGCTCGGCGGGCGATGCTTCGCAGCCGATCCGACCGCTCGAGCGCGTGCCTCAGATGCCGCGCCGCGTCGTCCGCGCGGCCGGCCAGCGCCTCACAGCACGCGAGATAGAAAAAGGCTCCGAGCGCCTCGGGGCTCGCCTCGATCGCTCCGCGGGCCTGGTCGGCGGCCTCGGCGTAGTCGCCGGCCTCGTACAGCGGCTGGAACGGCAACCAGGCCTCAAAGTCGAGGGCCTCGTACGCCTTGCCGGGCTTGCCGCTCACGACGACGACCGTCGACCCGTCCTCCTCCGCGAACGCCGTCCGCTTCACGCCCGGCTCAACGAAGACGAGCGTCCCCGCCGGCGCGTCCACCGGCCGGCCGTCGAGCTCGAAGGTCGCGCGGCCCTCGAGCACGACGTACAGCTCTTCCTGGTCGTCCTCCTCGGAGTGCTCGTTGATGATCCGGTCGCCAGTCCGGCGGCCGGTGAAGCTGTTGACACCGAAGGACGAGATTCCGAAATGCCGTCTCACGGGGCGGTACGGCGCGCCGTCGTCCTCGATTTCGTCGATCCCGTCGAAGCGGGTGACGGAGTAGGCGGCCACCGCTAAACGATAACGCCCGGGGACGCGGCAGAGCCTACGGCGACTCGCGTTGGGAATCCTCGATCTGGTCGTGCATCCGCCAAACCAGCGGTAACGCCCACTCGCCTGAGTCGGTCAGCTCGAAGTGGTCGACGTAGTCACCGATCACAGCCTGCCAGCGCTCGTTGGCCGGATCGCCCTCGAGCTGCTCGCGTGCCGCTGCGAAGTCGTCGCAGTCGACAAGATGAAAGAGGTGGCGACCGCTGCGCCAGATCTGCCAGTCGCGGATGCCGGCACGCTGATGCGCCGCGAGCAGATCGTCCGGGATCCGCGCATGTGCGGAGTCGTAGCGGTCTTCGAGGCCTTCGCGAAGGAGTGAGTGGAGCGCGATCACCGGACGCGATACTGGGCTCTGGCCCCGTGCTTGTCCAATCGGCTCGCGCTTTCTTGCCTCCCGATTCCCGATCTCATATGATCGTATGATGAATTGGCGTGTCGGAGGGTGTGCTTCGCGGTGAAGGTCGATTCGCACGTCCACCTCTGGGATGAAGCCCACACTCCGCAGCCCTGGACAACTCCGGACATGGAGGTGATTCGACGGAGCTTCGGGCCTACAGATCTTGAGCCGCTGCTCGCCCGCAACGGGATTGACGCGGTGGTTCTCGTGCAGGGGGCGTGCCTCGATTCCGACACCGACTATCTCTGCGAAGAAGCCGATCGCCACGAGTGGATTGCTGCTGTGACGGTCTGGCTCCCCCTCGACGATCCGGCCCGAGCCCGCGAGCGTCTGGCGGCGCTGCGGCAGTCGCCGAAAGTGCGCGGCGTTCGCCATCTCATTCATGACGAGTCGGACCCGCACTGGATCATGCGGGAGCCAGTTCTCGAGTCGCTGGAGATCCTCGAGGAACAAGGAGTCCTGCTAGAGCTTCCGGCTGTCTATCCGCGTCATCTAGACGATTTGCCTCGCTTGGCAGCGCTGTTCCCGCGGCTCGTGATGGTCCTCGACCATCTCGGCAAGCCGCCCCTACCCGATGGCGATCTGGCTGGGTGGGAGGACGGATTGCGCGCTGCCGCCGAGGCACCGAATGTCTATGCGAAGGTTTCCGGGCTGAACACGGTGCTGACGCGCCACGACTGGACGGCCGGTGATTTCGCCGCTGCGGTCGAGGTCGCCGTCGATGCATTCGGGCCTGACCGCTTGATGTGCGGCACAGACTGGCCGGTCGCCCTTCTCAACGGGGACTACGACCGGGTGTGGAACGCCATGGCGGACGTCGTCGCTCGTGTCGCGCCTGATGACACCGATCTTCTCCTCGGCGGCACGGCAGCACGTGTTTACCAGTTCGAGAACGGCGCCGGTCGTGCGAGCGGGATGAGCGCTGCTCGCTACGAAGGGGACGGAGTCTTCTCCGTCGCCGAGTCGTCTTTGCAGGCACCGAGACCGGGAGAGGTTCGGCTCGATGTCGCATATTGCGGCATTTGCGGAACCGATCTGCATATCGCCCACGGCGCGATGGACGCCCGCATTCGCCCGCCCCAGGTGATCGGTCACGAGATGGCCGGCACGGTTGCCGAGGTCGGCAGTGGTGTCAGCGGATTAGGTGTCGGCGATCCGGTCGTCGTGCGCCCGCTCGATGCGCGCGACGAGTCGCCTGCTGATCGGGGCTTCAGCCACATCAGCCGCAACTTGCGGTTTCTCGGCATCGACGCTCCGGGAGCCCTTCAGTCCTCGTGGACCGTCCCGGCCTTCACCGTGCACAAAGTGCCCGCCGGTCTCGATCTGCGACTCGCAGCCCTTGCCGAGCCTTTGGCGGTCGCCTGCCACGACGTCCGCCGCGGAGACGTGACGCCGGGCCAGTCCGTCGTCGTCATCGGCGGTGGCCCGATCGGGATCATGATCGCGCTTGTCGCCGCCGCGCGCGGCGCCGCTGTGATGGTCGTCGAACCGGATGCGCCTCGCCGCCGTCTGGCTGCCGGGTACGGCTTCGCAGCGTTCGACCCGCTGGCCGATGATGTCGAAGCATCCGTCACGGACGCGACTGACGGGGTAGGCGCGGATGTCGTCTTCGAGGTCTCCGGATCCGCGGCGGGGATTCTTGCTGCAACGAGACACGCCTGCCTGCGAGGCCGAATCGTCGTCGTCGCGATCTTCCCGGAGCCAAAACCGGTCGCGCTCTTCGATCTCTTCTGGAAGGAGCTCGAGGTTCGAGGTGCGCGCGTGTACGAGCCGGAGGACTTCGCGGCTGCTCTCGAGCTGCTGGCGAGCGGCACCGTCGACTTCGAGCCGCTGATCACGGCCGTCGAGCCACTCGAGCGCGTGCCGGCGGTGTTCGATGAACTGCGGTCTGGTCGGCAGGCGATGAAGATCCTCGTCGACTGCCGACCGAGATGACGTTCTCTCAGTTCGATCTGAGTGGACGGACGGCGCTCGTAACAGGGGCTCGGCGCGGAATCGGGCGCGCTGCTGCAGTCGCACTCGCCGCCGCAGGAGCTGACGTCGTCGGCGTCAGTGCTTCTCTCGAGGACGACAGCGAGGTTGGCCGGGAGATCGAAGCCCTGGGTCGGAGCTTCCGCGGCTATCGCTGCGATCTTGGCGATCGGGCGACGGTCTATTCGCTGATTGCCGAAGTGGATCGCGACGTCGGGCCCATCGACATCCTCGTCAACAACGCCGGAACGATCGAGCGTGTCCCGGCCGCCCAGCATCCAGATGACCTTTGGGATCGCGTCCTCGAGGTCAATCTCAGCGCCCAGTTTGTGCTCTCGCGCGAGTTCGGCCGGCGGATGCTCGACCGTGGCCACGGGAAAATCGTCTTCATCGCCTCACTGCTCTCGTTCCAGGGCGGGATCAACGTCCCCGGCTACACGGCGAGCAAGTCGGCGATCACCGGCCTGACCAAGGCCCTTGCCAACGAGTGGGCGGCGGGGGGCGTCAACGTGAACGCGATCGCCCCGGGCTACGTACGGACCGACAACACCCAGGCGTTGCAAGACGATTCGAGTCGCTACGAGCAGATCCTGGCCCGCATTCCTGCCGGCCGCTGGGCGGAAGCAGGGGACATCGCGGGCGCGATCGTCTTCCTCAGCTCGTCGGCCTCCGACTACGTGCACGGAGTAACTCTTCCCGTCGACGGAGGATGGCTCGGACGATGACCGCCGCTCGCGCCGCGCAGGACGAAGCGGCCGTCGCCGAAACGCTCGCAGCAGCCAGGATCCTGCCGGTCGTCGCCCTGGAGGAGCCGTCGGTCGTTGCCGATCTCTGCTCGGCGCTGCTCGACGGAGGAATCGCGTGCATCGAGATCACATTTCGGACGAGCGCGGCGGCCGCCGCAATCCGAGAGGCGGCGCGCGTCGAGGGAATGCTCGTCGGTGCCGGGACGGTCCTGACGGTCGAGCAGGCTCGGACGGCTGCGGAGGCCGGAGCCGCCTTCGCCGTTGCACCCGGGACAGACTTCGCTGTCGTGTCGGCTTGCGGCCGGCTCGGCCTCCCGTTCTTCCCCGGCATCGCGACACCCTCCGAGCTCGGGCGTGCCCTGCGGTTTGGCCGGACGACCGTCAAGGTGTTCCCGGCCGCGACCCTGGGCGGACCCTCGTTCCTTCGTGCCATCTCGGCGACGTTTCCCGAGGCGCGATTCATTCCGACCGGAGGCATCGAGCAGTCGTCCCTTGCGTCCTACCTGGCGGTTCCGTCGGTGGTCGCCTGTGGAGGCAGCTGGATCTGCGATCGACAATTGCTGAGCGAGCGTCGATTCGACGAAATCACGCGACGGGCACGTGCTGCCGTCGAGGCGCGGCCGTGACGCTCCTCACTCTGCGGCCGAGCGTGGACTGCCGCTTCGACCTTGTCGCGCTCGGCGAGGTGATGCTCCGCTTCGATCCGGGCGACGGCCGAATCGCGAATACCCGCGCCTTTGCCGTCTCCGAAGGCGGCGGCGAGTACAACGTCGCCCGGGGACTTCGACGGTGCTTCGGGTTGCGGACGGCGGTCGTGACCGCGTTCGCCGACAACCCGATCGGTCGCCTGCTCGAGGACCTGGTTCTTCAGGGCGGAGTCGACCAGCGCTACGTCACGTGGCTGCCCTATGACGGCACCGGGCGCGGGGTTCGCAACGGCCTCAACTTCGTCGAGCGTGGTTTTGGCCCAAGGGCGGCCCTCGGCTGCTCCGACCGTGGGCGCTCGGCAGCAGCGGCGATGAAGCCTGGCGACGTCGACTGGGACGCTGTCTTCGGCCGAGACGGTGCGCGTTGGTTCCATTGCGGTGGAATCTTCGCCGCGCTTTCCGACAGCACCGCCGCAGTCGCTCTCGAGGCCATGCAGGCCGCGCGCCGTCATGGAACCGCCGTGTCGTACGACCTCAACTACCGACCGTCGCTCTGGAAGGCGATCGGCGGCACCGAGGCGGCTGCGGCCACAAATCGTGAGCTCGTCGAACACGTCGACGTGCTGCTCGGGAACGAAGAGGATTTCTCGGCTGCACTCGGCTTCGCGATCGACGGCGTCGACGAGGTGCACACCGATCTCGACGTCGGCGCGTACGAGCGGCTCCACAGAGAGGTGCTCCAGGGCTATCCCAATCTGGCGGCCGTCGCGACCTCTCTCCGTGAGGCACACACGGCGACGGTGAATGACTGGGGCGGCGTCTGCAGCAGCCGTGAGAGCTTCCACGTCGCAGCACCGATGCGCGGTCTCCAGATCTTCGACAGGGTGGGAGGTGGGGATTCGTTCGCGTCGGGATTGATCTACGGGCTGCTCGAAGGTATGGATCTCGATCTCGCACTGGCTTACGCGGTCGCGCACGGGGCCCTCGCGATGAGCACTCCCGGCGACACATCGATGGCGACCCGATCCGACGTCGAACGCCTCGTCGGTGGTCGTGGCGCGAGGATCGACCGATGACCGCCCCGGTGCGGCCGCCTGCCGGGCCGGGCGGCCGCCCGATGGCGTCGCGGAGTCTGCCCGGCGGCCAGTTGCAACTCAGCGAGTTGTCGCTGGGCTGTGCCCAGCTCGGGAACCTGTACCGCGCGATCAGCGACGAGCAGGCGAACGCGACCGTCGAGGCCTCCTGGGAGTGCGGGATCCGCTACTTCGATACTGCTCCGCACTACGGACTCGGTCTTTCCGAGCGGCGACTCGGCAAGGCTCTTGCCGATCGGCCACGAGACGGCTACGTCATCTCGACCAAGGTCGGCCGACGTCTCGAGCCGATCTCCCCGGCGCGTCCTCTCGATGACGACGGGTTCGAGGTTCCGGGGACGCACCGGCGCGTCTGGGACTTCAGCCGAGATGGGGTGCTTCGCTCGCTCGAGAGCAGTCTCGAGCGGCTAGGGCTCGATCGTGTCGACATTGTCTTTCTGCACGATCCCGACGATCACTTCGAGCAGGCTCTCGGCGTGGCCTACCCGGCGCTGGAGGAGATGCGCCGGCAGGGTCTCGTCACAGCGATCGGCGCAGGGATGAACCAGACGTCCATGTTGGCCGAGTTCGCCCGAAATACCGACATGGATCTCCTGATGCTCGCTGGTCGCTACACGCTGCTGGAGCAGGCCGCCCTCGATGAGCTGCTTCCCGTCTGCATGCAGCGAGGCGTCGCTGTCGTGGCGGCCGGCGTCTTCAACAGCGGGCTCCTTGCGCGTTCCGTTCCGACCGACGATGCGAAGTACGAGTATGGAGAGGCGCCGCGGTCGCTTCTCGAGCGGGCACGCCGCATAGCCGACGTGTGTGATCGCGCGGGCACGTCACTCCCGGCCGCCGCAATCGCGTTCCCGCTCGGACACCCGGCGATCGCCAGCGTCTGCGTCGGCGCGCGGTCCCCAGAGCAGATCGAGCAAAACGTCCAGTTGTATCGGGCCGGTGTACCCGTTGAAGTCTGGGCTGAGCTGAAGCTGGCGCACCTGTTACGGAGCGACGCGCCGCTCGAGGTCGACCAGGACGTCCCGCGGTCTCGACCTTGACAGCAGCTGATCATTCGTATGATGATTGTTGGCAGCGATGCACATCGAGATCCCGACGGAGTCTCGAGCACTGCCTCCCATCGACCCTCGCAGTTGTCTCGTCATCCACGTTCAGGCAGAGGCACCTTGACCCTGCGAGTCGTCGAAAGCGAACCCCAGGTGCCGCCGCTCGGCGGACGCACAAGCTGGTGTCAGCGATGGTTCAAACGCCCTCGGTCACGCGTGGCGCGGCCCGAGGCACCGGCGAGCCTCGCTGCTGTCGACCCGCCGCCCGAGCCGGCCAATCTCATTGTTCTGCCCGTTGCCACGAGCGAAGGCACGCGCCCGAGCAACTACTGGCGATGAGCGCGCGCAGTTCGGTGTAGGCCGGCTCCGTGAACGTGAGCATCGGTCTCAGAAGCGCCTAGCCGCATCGCAGAACACGTCATCAACCCTCCTGATGGCGGCAGGGAGCCTCCGGCGACGTTGCCACGCCGGGGGCTCCAACACGCCCGCGATCCGGCAGAGTTACGACCATGTGCCTCTTCTTGTTCGTCATACGACCATATGATGAGTCGTGATGGAAAGTCTTCAACAGTCGGTTAGCGGGTCCCGCCGCGACGAGCTTCGGCATCGACGCCCGGGCCGGTTCGCTTCGGTCGTTGTCGAGGAGCTCGCGAATCTGATCGTCGGCGGAACGTATCGAGAGGGCGATGTCCTGCCGACAGAGCCGGCGCTCTGCGAGGAGTTCGGCTTCAGCCGGACCGTCGTTCGCGAGGCGTTGAAGCTGCTCGAGGAGCGTGGCCTTCTGCGCGTCGAGCAGGGCCGGGGAACGCGGGTTCAGCCGCGAAGCTCCTGGGACCTCCTCGACCCGGCCGTGCTCCAGATCGCGCTTGCCTACGACAACGACATGACGCTGCTCGACGATCTGATCTCTGTCCGGCGCGTCCTCGAGCGCGAGACGGCGCGCGAAGCGGCAACTCGTCTGACGGACGTCGAGCTGGCGGAGCTCGAAACAATCGCCGACGAGATGGAGAGGTCGTACAACGACTACGACCGCTTCCGTGACCTCGACAATGCTTTCCACGCGATCATCCTGCGAGCCTCTGGCAACGAAATCGCGCTGACGATCGTTCGCGTCATCCACCGGCACGGCGGCGCAACGGCTCCACTCGCGTCTGGCGCCCCACGGAAGGCGCTCAAGCGCACTCTTGCCGAGCATCGCGAGATACTCGAGGCGCTCGCCGCTCGCGACGGCGAACTGGCCGGCGAGCGGATCTCCGCTCACATCGAGGCTCGCTGGGATGAGAGAAAGAAACGCGGAGCAGCGGCGACCCGCTGACGCGTGCGCCTGATCGCGGCCGGAAGAGACCGGTACAGCGATGGCGACCCGCAGCGTCGAGTTCGTCCACGCACTGCGAAATAGCGAGACGCTGACCTGGCCGCCGTTCACCGACGGCCGGAATGTTCATGAAGTGCGGAGGTCAGGTGGCGCCCGCCCCCGTGGCAACCGCGTTCTCAGCTGAGCCTCTGCCGTTCGACGTGGGTCGGCCGGCCGGAGCAAATTAACCTCGCGTGCCCTTGACAGCAGGTGATCATTCGTATGATGATCTTCCCGCAATGCGCATCGCAGCAATCGACGTAGATCTCGTCCCTCTCCCCGCGGTGACCCCGCCGTTCCTGTGGCGACGGGGTCTCCGCGGCTCTCACCCGGCTCGGACAACGGCAGTGCTCCGCATCACGACAGACGACGGAGCGGTGGGCGAGGCCTACCACGAGTGGAGCGGCCCGATGCTCTCCGACATCGTCGATCGCGTCCTGCGTGAAGAGCTTGTCGGCGAACAGGCCGATCGCCGCGAGTGGCTCTGGCACCGCCTCTGGGAGCTCGACCGCACAGACGAGTTTCCGATCTGGCTCCTCGGAATCGTCGATGTGGCGTTGTGGGATCTCGAAGGTCGCGTCCTCGGGGTCCCCGTGCACCGCCTGCTCGGCACCTACCGCGACTCGATCCCCGCCTATGCATCGACGACCACCTTCGCGACGGTCGAGGAGTTCCTCGACGTCGCCGACCAGTGTCTCGAGCTGGGCTACCCGGCGATCAAGCTGCACGCGTGGGGAGACGCGCGTGCCGACGCCGACCTGTGCCAGCGTCTTCGCGACCACGTCGGGCCGGAAATCGACCTGATGTACGACGGCTCCGCCGGCTTCGACCTTCCGGACGCCGTCTACCTCGGTCGAGCGCTCGCCGAGGCCGACTACCGCTGGTACGAGGAGCCGATGCGCGAGTTCAGCGTGACCGCGTATCGCTGGCTGGCGGAGAAGGTCGACGTACCGCTCCTGGTCGGTGAAACCTCGGACGGCAGCCACCTGAACACCGCCGACTTCATCGCCTCCGGCTGCGCGACCTACGTTCGAACAAGTGCCAACCACCGAGGCGGAATGACCGGCGCAATGCGAATCGCGCATCTCGCCGACTCCTTCCGCCTCCGAGCCGAAGTGCATGGACCGACCGAGTCGGCCGTGCATCTCTGCATGGCCATCCCGAATTGCACCTACTACGAATCGCTCGTCACGTCGAACCCGGTCACGCGCGAGGCGCGTGTCGGACCCGATGGGCTCGTGCAGGCACCAGTGGCACCCGGCATCGCGTTGCCCGAATTCGTTCACGAGCTTCGCGCAACGGCACGTAGTTGAACCACGACTGACTCAAGTCAGCAAACTCGAAGGAGGATTGACCGCAGATGAAGTTCAAACGTCAGTGGCTAACGCTCGCGCTGGTCGTCGTCGCAGGAGCCGCTGCGCTCATCGCGGCGACCACGGGTGGCGCGACTGCAAAAGCAGGCCCCTCGGGCTCGATCACCGTGTGGGTCGACGCCGTGCGCCTGCCCGTCGCGAAGCTGTACGCCAAGACGCATCCGAACGTGCATGTGAAGATCGTCACGTTCGATGGTGACGGCAACGGCGCGACGACGATGCAGACGAAGATCACGCTGTGGAACCGCACGGGCCATGGGTGGCCGGACGTCATCTTCAGCGAGCAGGCCAACGACCCCGTCTGGATGGGGCAAAAGCCGTTCGACTTCGCAATGGATCTCAACGGCGTCTTCCCGAAGAACCTGCTCAAGGGCTGGCCCGCGCCGTCGCTCGCCCAGTGCACCGTCAACGGCCATCTGGTCTGCCTCCAGGACAACCTCGCCCAGGAGGTGCTCTACGTCAACAAGAAGTTGATGACCCAGTTCGGCTACACGGTTCCGACCACATGGCAGGGGTGGGCCGCGCTCGGCCAGAAGGTGGCGACCGAGCACCCCGGCTACATCATCGGAAACATCGGCGACTCGTACGGCGCCTGGCTCTACCTGTGGGCCGACAAGTGCCCGATCTCGCAGGTCATCGCACCGAACACCGTCAGGATCAACTCGGGCGACGTCCACTGCACACGCATGGCGAGCCTCCTCGACCCGCTGATCAAGAGCGGCGTCGTTCCGCCCGAGAGCGTCTTCACCGCTGACTTCGCCACGAAGTGGGGCGGAGCCAACGACAAGATCCTGATGATGCCGGGACCGGTGTGGTACGCGAAGGACATCTTCAGCGGCACACTTCACGTCCCCGCCGGCGAGTTGACGGCGACGCTGCCCCTGAACTGGAACACGGAGCCGCTCGTGACCGGCCAGGTCGGCGGTGGCCCGTGGATCGTCTCCAAGCACACGAAGAACGTGGCTGCTGCCGTCGACTTCGTGAAGTGGGCCACGACGTCGCTTGCGGTCAAGGGGAAGGTCGGGTCACTCGCGCCGGGGTACCCGTCGTACGGTCCCGATGCCGGCGTGTGGTTGAAGTCCTTGAACGCTGACCCGTATTTCGCCGCCCCCGAAGGCCCGGCGATGAAAGCGGCCGCCAACCTGGTGTGGAAGGGTTGGAACATGGTCACGTATCCCGATCAGCCCGTGTGGTCGAACACCGTGGTCACCCAGCTGGTCGCGGGCAAGTCGCTGAGCTCCCTGCTACCGGCGTTCGGCGACGCTCTCGCTCAGAACGCGCAGGCAGCCGGCTACAAGGTCGTCCGGAAGTAGCACTTGGCGGCGTTCGTCAGAAGATCGCAAGCTGCGGGGGCCACGTCGAGGCGTGGCCCCCGCAGTCTGCAGGGTCTACCGTTTGTCCTGCCGTACCTGCCGTTCTTGATCGTCTTCGGCATCGCGCCGACGATTTACGCGCTCGACCTCGCCTTCACCAACGTCGGCGGCGGCTGGGTCGCCTTTCACAACTTCGTACGGACGTACGACGACTTTCGCTTCGTGCCGGCGTTCAAGCACGTACTCGTGTACACGTGCGTCTGGCTCGCCGCGCTGATGATCTTCGTCGTCGGCCTCGCGCTCCTTCTGCACGGCCGCGCGAACCGGGTCTCGGCAACCTTCCGCTTCCTCTTCTACATGCCGGGCGCCCTCGCCGGCTCGGCGGCCGTCCTCGTCTGGCTCTTCATGCTCGATCCGTCGGTCAGCCCCGCCTCATTCGTGCTCCATGACGTTCTCGGAGCGCACATCTTCGCCCAGTCGATCGCCCCCGGAAACCTGCCGTTCATCTTCGCGATGATCGCCTTCTGGACCGGAGCCGGTGGCTGGATCGTCGTCATGTACGGCGCGCTCAACACGATTCCGCACGACCTCGAGGAGGCGGCCCGCATCGACGGCGCCGGGCCGATCGCGATCGCCCTCCGCCTCAAACTGCCCCTGATGCGCAAATGGATCGCCTACATGGTGATCCTCTCGTTCGCGACGGGGACGCAGCTCTTCGTCGAGCCTCAGGTCGTGCAAACCGCCAGCTTCGGCCTCGTCCCAGACACGTGGTCCGCGAACCAGCTCGCCTATCAGCTGGCTTTCCGGTACGCGGACTTCAACGGCGCTGCCGCCATCTCGGTAGACCTGCTCGCGATCGGGCTCGTCGCTGCGGTCTTGATCGTCACGCGCACCGGGCTTTTCAAGGCGGATGATTGATGCAGATTCGCATCTTCGGTCTCGGCATGCGCCTTGCGATCCTCGTGACGTTCGCGATCTTCTTCATCGGACCCGTCATCTGGCTCCTTCTCGCTCCGACGAAATCCGACCAGGCGCTCATCACGAGCAGCCCATTCTCGTTCGGGGACTTTCATCACGTCGCGCTCGCGTGGAAGCACCTCAACGGGTTCAGCAGTCACATCTTCCGCCGCTGGATCGGCAACACCCTCTTCTATGCGCTGACCGCGACGGCGATCACGCTCCTGGTCTCCGTGCCTGCCGGATATGGCCTCGCGATCGGGAGATTCGCAGGCCGGAAGCTCGTGCTCTCGGTGACGCTCGTCGTGATGATTGTTCCCGCGGCCGCGCTCGTGCTCCCGATTTTCCTCGAGCTGAACGCTGTCCACCTGATCGGGAGCACGTTGTCGGTGATCTTGCCGTTTTCGTTCTTCCCGTTCGGTGTCTACCTCGCCTACCTCTACTACACGACCTCGCTCCCGCCCGCCTTGCTCGACGCCGCCCGGGTCGACGGCTGCAGCGAGCTGCAGACGTTCCTACGTGTCGCGCTCCCGCTCGCAAAGCCGATCGTCGCGCTCGTCTTCTTCTTCAGCTTTGTGGCCGACTGGAACAACTTCTTTCTGCCGTACGTGGTCCTTGCGGACTCGAACCAGTACCCGATCACGGTCGGCCTCTGGGACCTCCTCTCGTCGACGCCCTCCTTCAATCCGGCGGTCGGCGGCGGTGGACAGTCGGTTCACATCTTCAAGCCGGAGCTCGCGCTCGCGACCCTGCTGGCCGTGCTGCCAGTGGCGATCGTGTTCGTGCTCTCACAAAAAGCGCTGGTGCGGGGTCTTGTCGGCGGAGCGGTAAAGGAGTAATCGATGGCCAACGTCACATTTGAACGAGTCTCGAAGTCGTACGGTGACGGGTCGCTCGCCGTCGACGGGCTCGACCTCGAAGTCGCCGATGGCGAGTTCATGGTCCTCGTCGGGCCCTCAGGCTGCGGCAAGACGACCGCGCTGAGGATGGTCGCGGGTCTCGAGGACATCACCGACGGTGTGGTACGGATCGGCGAGCGCGTCGTCAACGGGCTGTCGCCGAAGAGCCGCGACATCGCGATGGTGTTTCAGAGTTACGCGCTCTACCCCCACCTCAGCGTTCACGACAACATCGGGTTCCCGCTGAAGATCGCGAAGGTGCCGAAGGCCGAGATCCGGCGCCGTGTCGCGGAAGCGGCGCGGATCCTCGACCTCGAGCCGTACATGAACCGGAAGCCGCGTGCTCTCTCCGGAGGCCAGCGTCAGCGCGTGGCCATGGGCCGCGCGATCGTCCGCCAGCCCGCGGCCTTCCTCATGGACGAGCCGCTCTCGAACCTCGACGCCAAGCTGCGCGTCCAGATGCGGGCTGACATCAAGAAGATTCAACGTGATCTCGGCACGACGACGATCTACGTCACGCACGACCAGGTCGAGGCGATGACCATGGGCGACCGCGTCGCGGTGATGCGGAAGGCCGAGCTGCAGCAGGTCGCATCGCCGCAGGATCTGTACGACCACCCGCTCAACATGTTTGTTGCCGGCTTCATCGGCAGCCCGGCCATGAACATGCTCGAGGCGCGAATCGAGCAACGCGGTGGTGATTTCGTCGTGCTCCTGGGCGAGACGGCAATCGCTTTGGACGACGCGACCATCGCGCGGCACGCAGATCTCGCCTCCTACGCCGATCGAACCGTGCTGGTCGGCATTCGGCCGGAGGACCTTGAGGACGCTGCGCTGGCGGAGAGCAGCCAACCGCGTCTTCCCGGACGAGTGACGCTGCGCGAAGCCCTCGGCTCCGAGGTGCTCGTCCACTTCACGATCGCTGCGCAACAGGCGATGACCGACGATATGCGTGATCTGGCCGAGGACGTCGGCGACGATCGTGCGATCCGCCGGGCCGAGGCTGTGGCAGGACCGCCCCTGGCCGCGCTCGTCGGACGCTTCAGTCCAAAGACCCGTGTTGTCGAAGGAGACGTCGTCGAGGTCGCCGTCGATCAACAGGCGCTGCACTTCTTCGACCCGGATACCGGCGCGGCCATCTACGGCGAATGAACGACGCTTCGGAGGGAACTCGCTCGAGCCGCTCCTGGCGCTGATTGAGGACGCTAATCGACGATCGGGAGACCCCGCGTCGGTCGTGGGACGATGTGCCGTGCGGCTTCTCCGGAGCATGTACCCCGGCGCCCGCTCTTCGGCAGCTGTTGCGTGAGCCTGCCACCTCCGCGACGCCCGGACAAGCAACGAAATGACCCGCGTGGCCAAACCCTCGGAGAGCTCCTCGCGTCGACTGGGACTGGCAGTGCGCATGATGGTGCTGCTCGCGTTCGGGGTGTTCTTCGTCGTTCCGCTCGCCTGGCTCGTACTTGCCCCGACGAAGACCAACCCCGAGCTCGTAAGCCGGAGCCCATTCGCGATTGGCAGCTTCCACAATGTGTGGGCCGCGTGGCGACAGGTGGACGCGTTCAGCAACCACATCTTCCGGCGCTGGGTGGAAAACTCGCTTCTGTACGCGCTGAGTGCGACTGCGATCACTCTCGCGACGGTGGTCCCGGCCGGCTACGGGCTCGCCTTCGGCACGTTCCGTGGGCGGAAGCTCATCCTGAAGCTCACGCTCATCGCGATGCTCATGCCGGCGGCGGCGCTCGTGCTTCCGATCTTCCTGGAGTTGAATGCGATGCGCTTGATCGGCAGCGTCTTCTCGATCATTTTGCCGTTCGCGTTCTTCCCTTTCGGGACCTACCTTGCGTACATCTACTACACGACCGCGCTTCCGCCTGCGCTGCTGGATGCGGGACGGGTCGACGGCTGTGGCGAGTGGGCCGCCTTCCGCCGCATCGGGCTCCCACTCGCGAAGCCGATCATCGCCCTCGTCTTCTTTTTCAGCTTCGTCGCCGACTGGAACAACTTCTTTCTCCCTTTTGTGGTCCTGTCGGACGAAAGGAAATTCCCAGTTCAGGTGGGGCTTTCGGACCTCTTCAGATCGTCACAGCCCGGAGTCGCGCTCGCGACGCTGCTCGCGGCGTTTCCCGTCGCGGTCGTCTTCGTCGTTTCTCAGCGGGCGCTCGTGCGCGGGCTTGTGGGCGGCGCAACCAAGGAGTGACCGAGCGCGGTCCCGGCGGGTGAGGTTCGGTCGCGCTTGCGCGCGTACATCTCGATGTCCGACATCTCGATCAGCTGGCTCAGGTCTGCGGTGGGGGAAGCCTCGACTCTCCCGATCGAGGCGGCCAACTGCGGCAGGCCGGCTGCAACTGCGGCGACCGTGATTGCGGTCTGAACGACCTCTTCGGTCAGGATCGGATCGCCTTGCGCTGCGGTCTCGAGGATGCAGAATTCGTCGCCGCCGACTCGGCCCGCGATCCGTCCCGTGTCGGTCAGAGTACGAAGGGCATTGGCCACAGCGACCAGTGCGCGATCGCCGACGGCGTGCCCGGATCGGTCATTGATCCGCTTCAGACCATCGAGGTCGACGAACAGCATCGTCGCGTGCAGCGACCCTTCTCGCGCGAGTTCCATCGAGCGAGTCGCGGCCTCGAAGAATCCGCGGCGGTTGAGGAGACCGGTGAGCTCGTCTCGGGCCGCCAGGTCGCGAAGCATCTGCGCCTGCTCGGCGAGCGTCGCCGCCTGGACTGCGAGCAAGTCGTCGGCGAGCTTGCGAGCTGTGATGTCGCGGGACATCCCGAAGATGCCGATGACGGCACCGGTCTGGTCACGCAACGGGGCCTTGGTTGTCGATACCCAGGTCTGGCGCCCGTCGGGCCAAACCTCGCACTCCTCGATTCCGACCAGCGCGTGCCCGCTGCCCATGATCTCGGCCTCGTCCGTTCGGGCTTTCCAGGCATGCGCGGCGGCAAAGAATTCCTCGTCCGATCTTCCGATCGCATCGACCGGGTCGCTCAAACCCATCCACTCGGCCAGCGAGCGGCTGACGCGAACGAATCGGCTCTCGCGGTCCTTGAAGTAGATGTGATCGGGCGAGTATTCGAGGAGCGTGTCGAGCAGGTGCCGATCGTCGAGCAACGCATCGATCGTTGCCTCGCCGGCCTCCACCCTCGATTCATCTGCCATTGCAAACGTATCGGCAGAGTCAGCACTCACCTGAATCCCGCGTTCGTGCCGTGGAACGCGTGGGTGGCCCTTCTGGCGCGGTGGTTGGCCCTTGTCAGGCGTCCCAGAGAGCTGCGTTGACCACGTTCTCGTAGAGTTCCTGTCGTCCCGACTGCGGTTTTGGGTTGATTTCGCCGGACTCGACCCGCTCCGCGAGGGAAGCGAGCGTCGCTCGGTCGGCGATCTCGCCACCCAATGGGGTTTCCCAACCGTGATAGCGCTCGGCTTTCATGCGCGCCAGAGTTCCGTCGCCGACGAGCTTCCCCGCGGCGACGAGCGCGCGCGCGAGGGTGTCGATCCCGCCGATGTGGGCGTGGAACAGATCGGTTGGTTCGATCGACTGGCGGCGTAGCTTGGCATCGAAGTTGAATCCCCCGTTACCGAGGCCGCCGACCTGCAGCAGCTCGTAGATCGGCAGCACGAGGTCCTCCGCCGAGTTTGGAAACTGGTCGGTGTCCCAGCCGTTCTGCGGGTCCCCTCGGTTGGCGTCGATCGAGCCGAGCAGGCCGTGGGCCGCGGCATATGCGACTTCGTGATGGAACGAATGCCCGGCCAGGGTCGCGTGGTTCGCTTCGATGTTGACCTTGTATTCGTTCTCGAGCCCGTGCCGGACGAGGAAGCCATGAACGACCGCGACCGTGTGGTCGTACTGGTACTTGGTCGGCTCCATCGGCTTCGGCTCGATGAGCAGCGTTCCCTCGAAGCCGATCCTGTGCTTCTCCTCGGCGACGAGGTGAAGGAAGCGAGCCAGTTGGTCGCCCTCGCGGCGCAGGTCGGTGTTCAGAAGCGAGTCATAGCCTTCCCGGCCGCCCCAGAGAACGTAGTTCAGCCCGCCGAGACGCTTCGTCACCGCGAGCATGTTCGCGACCTGAGCCGCCGCGTAGGCGAACACGGCCGGATCCGGGTTCGTGGCGGCACCGGCCTGGTAGCGCGGGTCCGTGAACAGGTTGGCCGTTCCCCAGAGGAGCCGGACTCCCGTTCGTTCCTGGTAGCCCAGCGCGTCGTCGACGAGCGCGTCGAGATTGTTCTTGAACTCGCGGAAGCTGTGGCCGGACGGCGCGACGTCGGCATCGTGAAAGCAGTAGAACGGGACACCGAGCTTCTCGATGAACTCGAATGCCGCGGCCATCTTCATCCGGGCGGCGTCCATCGGCTCCAGCCCGCTGTCGAGCCATGGCCGTCCGAGAGTCCCCGAGCCGAACATGTCGCGTCCGTCCCAGGCGAACGAGTGCCAGTACGCCACGCTGATGCGGAGCCAATCCTCCATTCGCCGCCCCAGAACGGGCCGGTCCGGGTCGTACGCCCTGAAAGCGAGCGTCCCGCTGGAGGAGGCACTCGCGGAGGGGATGCGGCCATCGATGTCGGGGAAAAACGGCTGACTCATGATCTCGTTTCTGTTTGTGTTGTCAGGGGGTGAACTTATCGAGCCGCCGGGGTCGGCGCCCGATCTGCGGGCAGACGTCCGCCAGGCGCTCGAGCACGCGCGCGGCGACGACCCTCATGACCAGAAGTCGTCGAGTGCGTACTGGTCGGAGTAGTGCCCGCGTATCTCGCCGATCTTCCCATCGGAGACGCGAATCAGCTGGCAAGCGGTGATGTCCAGCGCCTTGCCGCGAAACTCCGCGGTCGCGTGCTGGACGGCGACGACGTGGGCATCGCCGACGGCGACGTCGACGAGGTCGGCCTTGAACGTTCCGCCCGACAGAGGCCCGATCTTGCTGAGGAAGTCGTCGCGAATCGCTGCTCGGCCACGGTGCTCGCCGGAGATCGCGCTTCGACCCGGCAGCACCCAGACCGCGTCCTCGGCGAAGCAGTCGAGCGCCGCATCCAAGTCCCGCTCAGCGACCGCCTGGTACAAGCGCCGCACCACATCGACGGCGCCCGGCTCCAGGCTCAGCGCAGGCTCCCAGCGGTGCGGTGGCGGATGCGCACGAGCACGATCATCGCATAGCTCGCAGCAGGCGCGAGGCGGTCATGCGCACCCGATCCGCGCTCGCGGTAGTCCGAGGGTAGACAGAAGACCCTGGTCTCTCGCGGGCGCCGACGAAGCCCGGCCGGCCCTGCGAGCCGGTCGGGCTTCACTCGGTGTGTAGGGCGGTCGCAGTGTTGATCCTCGCGGCCCACGTCGCCGGTGCGAGTGCGCCGACCACCGCGATCAACACTCCTGCGAACCCGAGCACGAGCAGCTTTGTCGGGCCGTACACGTTTAGGAAGCTCGCCGGCAGGCGGAGACCGACGCTTCCCGCCATGGCGGGAAGGATCTCGTGATGCAGCGCGACTCCGAGCGGGACGGCCATGACCCCTGCAACGAGGCCGATAGCGCCTACCCATGAGATGGCCATCGCGGTCGTCTGTCGCGGCGTCATCCCAACCGCCTTGAAGATGCCGATGTCGTGGACGCGTTCGCGGGTATTCAGGACAACCGTATTCAGGACACCGAGCGCGGCGACTGCAGCGAGGAGCACGGCGAGTGTGCCGATCAGGCCGATCATTGCGTCGACCACTGCGGGGCCGCGGGTATTCAGGTCGACGCCGTAGTCGGGGCCGAGCCGCCGACTCACGGCGTTCACGTACGCATTGGTCGACGAGCCAGGTCGCAGGCCTACGTCGAACTGGTCGGGGGCGACGCCGGGATGGAGCTTGCGCAAGGTCGTCAAGCTCATCACGAGATTCAGGCCACGGTCGTGTGTGTCGAAGATCTCGCCGACGATCCGGACGCGGAGCTTGTTGCGCCCCTCGGAGAGAGAGATCGTGTCGCCGACCGACTTCCCGGTCTGCGTGAGAAAGCCGGTTGGGACAAGCACCTGGTCCGGCCCCGTGTACCAGTGGCCGCTGACGAAGTCGTACCCCGTCCAGGCTGCTGGGCCGCGGAACGCCTTGACCAGAACCTGGTCTGAAAGCCCCGACACGCTCACGGAGTCGTCTGCCTGAGCGACGACGTGGAGTGTCGCCGGGTCGGCGTGGACTGCGGCCAGGATCTTACGCTCCGCTGTCGCGGTCGAAACGTGCGGCGCTTCGGAGGTGGACGGCCCTGCCTTGAAATGCTTCGGGCCGATCTTGACCTGTTGTGCGCCGCCCTGGAAGCCGGTCCCAGGCAGTTGGATCTGCACGGGCTCCGCCTGTTGGTGTGAGATCCCGTCGAGCAGCCGTTGCAGGGACGAGGTGAGTCCGACGGCGAACGTGACCGCCGTCGCCCCGAGCAGGACTGCCGCGAGCGTGAGCAGGGTGCGTGATGGTCGCGCGAACGGGGCGGCGAGCCCGATTGTCACGGGGCGCGGCAGGGGCATCCGGCCGAGCAGCCGGTGTGCGGCGTAGCCGCGGCCCGTCTGAGGGGCCCGTCCGATCGCGATCGCTCGAACGCTGCTGAGGCGGCCGGCTCGCAGGGCGGGCAGGAGCGCGGCGACGGCGGCCAGAGCGAGGGTCCCGACGGGTACCGCGACGTCGACCCAGATCGGGACGCCGAGCCGACCGACGCCGTAGGCGCTGGCGTTCTGCCGAAGGAGTGGAGTTGCGAGCAGGTTGCCGGCCACGACTCCGACGAGGCAGCCGACGAAGGCCGGGAGCGCAACCTGGGCCGCATATGCCACGGCGACCTGCACCGGCGTGAAGCCGATGCTCTTCAGGATCCCGATCCGCCGGTACCCAGAGACGACCGCGCCGCTGACGACATTCGCGACGATCAGCACCGACATCACAATCCCGAGGATCCCGAAGGCGAGCAAGAACGGGACGAACGGGGCGATGTTGCCGTCCTCCTCGACCTTGGCGGTGTAGTACGACATCGTTCCGGCGAACGCACCGCGCGGCAGAGCCCCCGTGAGTCTGGCCACGTCGGCGTGGAGCGGCGCGCCGATCCTGGCGTCGGCGAACCGGTAGAGCATCTGCGTGGCGCTTGTTCCGCCCGCGGCCCGGAGAAGCGGAATCTCGGTGGGGGCGACCCACCCCGAGGCGGAGCCGGTGATCGAGTTCGCGAGGCCGACGACGGTCAGCTTCTGCCGGTGCGTGCCGGCACCCACGGTCATCGTGGAGCCGACAGAGAATCCGAGGCCGTTGTCGCCGGTGGCGAGCACGACCTGGCCAGGCTGTGTGGCCCAGTGTCCATCCTGGATCACGAGGGCGTCGACGGTCCCACCGGGAGTGGCGCGGCCGACGAGTGTCTGCGGCCCGAAGCTCATCCCGGCGCTTTTTCCCGTCACCGTCACCTCGCCGTAGGGGCCGGCGGCGCCCGTGACTCCGGAGAGATGCGCCGTCCGCGCGATGCTTGCCGCCCCAACGTTCGATGCGAGAGTCGCGACGATGTCGGCGCCGCGCTGGGCCGCGAAGGCGTGATCGAATGGAGCGTCCGAATTGACGACGAGCGCAAGCGCTACGACCGTGGAGGCCGTAGAGATCAGCACGACGAGCGCAACCACGCCCGTCTGCAGCCGTCGACGGGCGATCCCGCCTCGTACGGCGCGAACGATCGCCGCGCAGCTCATCCCGCGACCTCGTGCAGGTCGCGCTTCGCAGCGCCGGCGATCCGGCCGTCCACGAGCTCGATTGTCCTGCTTGCATAACGGGCCGCGAGGTCGGTGTTGTGCGTGACGAGCACGAGCGTCAGGCCTGATCGGTGCAGCCCGGCGAGCAGCGCTCCGATCTCGTCGCCCGTCGCAGTGTCGAGCGCTCCGGTCGGCTCGTCCGCGAGCAGCAGCGCGGGTTTGTTCACGAGCGCACGGGCGATCGCGACCCGCTGCCGCTCCCCGCCTGAGAGCCGCGCCGGGTAGGCGTTCCGACGCGGAGCCATCCCCAGCATCCCGAGCAGCTCGTCCGCACGAGCCCGAGCCTCAGCTGCCCGCATCCCCGCAAGCTGTGCCGGAAGCAGCACGTTGTCCACGACCGTGAGATCGTCGAGCAGGTTGAAGAACTGGAAGATCATCCCAACGCGGCTGCGTCGAAAGAGGGCCGCGCCGGATTCGCCGGCCTCGTCGATCCGCGTGCCGGCGACGGTGACGCTGCCGCTCGTCGGCCGGTCGAGCCCCGCGATCAGGTTCAGGAGCGTCGACTTGCCGCTGCCAGACGGCCCCATGATCGCGACCGCCTCGCCAGAGTTGATCTCGAGGTTGACGCGGTCGAGCGCGGGCCGTCCGCCGTCGTAGCTCTTGCTCACCTCTTCGAACCGAATCATGGTGTCCACGCGGCTCCTTCGTCAGACGCCGCGGCCGATCCGCGACATTCAAGCAACGGTAGGAGCTCGCCTCGGCGCTGTCATCGCCGCCGGGAGCCAACTTCTCCGTCGCGCTGCAGGGGTATGCCGGCGAGACGTCTGCGCCGCCATAGTCCCCAGGTACGACAGCCTCTGGCACGACGACAGATCGGCTGTGCCGACGTACCTTTTCAGGCGTGACGCAAACGCCGTCATCAACCCGCGTCGAAGAGCTCGTCCGTAGCTCGGCGCTCGAGCTCTGGCGCGGGCTCGTCAAGGTTCTCGTCGCCCGCGACCCGCCACCCACCCTTCGCTCCCGCCCGGCGAAGCTTCTGAGCGCCGCGGCGCCGTGGATTGGTTTCGCGCTGCTCCTCATCGCGCTGATCGGGATCCTGAAGGCTGCCCGGCAAGGCAACGTCTTCGTCACACCCAACGGTTCCGGCTTTGGCCCCACCGAGCCGAAGACAGCCGATGTCCTGGCAGTCGTCGGAGTCCTCTTCCTCTCGATCCGATGCCCGTTACTGGCGTGGAGGATCGGCTGGGTGGCGCTGCTGCTGCTCCCGCCGCTGATCAATTCTGACCACGCGATCAGAGCCCCTCTCGCGATCGCCGTCCTGATCTGCTACTGGGTCGCCGGCCTCCGCCACGGGCGTGCCGCCGCTTGGGCGATGTCCCTGCTGAACCTGCTGCCGGTCTGGGCGTTGATGCGGGGGCAGGAACGGCCGCTGCTCACCACGCTCGCGCTGCTCGTGGTCCAGATCGCCCTCGACGCGACGATTGTCTCGCGCCGGGCGGGCAATGCGCTCGCCGAGCAGATCGCGCAGAGCGAGCTCGACGAGGGTCGACGGGCGGTGCTGGAGGAACGCACCCGCATCGCACGCGAGATGCATGACGTCGTTGCCCACCACATGTCGCTGATCGCCGTCCGGGCCGAGACTGCCCCGTACCGACTGGACGACCTGACCGAGAGCGCCAAGACCGAGTTCGCCGCGTTGAGCGCCACCGCGCGGGAAGCGCTGAACGACGTGCGACGGCTCCTCGGGGTTCTTCGCAGCGACGGGCCTGCCGAGCGTGCGCCCCAGCCGAAGCTCGCCGACGTCGCGGCGCTGGTCGAAGCGTCGCGACGTGCCGGGGTGAGCGTGGATCTCTCGATGCCCGCGAACGGCGAGACCGCGGTCTCCCATGCGGTCGGGCTTTGTGCTTACCGCATCGTTCAGGAGGCGCTCTCGAACGCCGGCCGGCATTCCCCCGGAGCGTGGGTTCAGGTTGCGGTCGAGCGCGACCCGGAACTTCTCCGACTCGACATCGTCAACGGTCCGCCAATCACGGTTGGTCCGGCACCGCTCGAAGCGGGCCGGCCGGGCCATGGCATCGCCGGCATGAGGGAGCGTGTTGCGCTCCTCGGGGGATCGCTCTCGGCCGAACAGAACATCCTCGGTGGCTTCGTCGTCTCCGCCGTTCTCCCGCTGACGGAGGTGGCGCCGTGACCAACGGTCCGATCTCGTGCCTCGTCGCAGACGACCAGGCGATGGTGCGCGAGGGCTTCGGCGCCCTGCTCGCGGCCCAGCCCGATCTGACCGTGGTCGGTCAGGCGGCCGACGGCGTCGAGGCGGTCCGGTTCGCAGACGAGCTCAAGCCGGACGTGATCCTGATGGACGTCCGCATGCCGGTGATGGACGGCCTCGAGGCTACGCGCCGCATCCTGGAGCACTCCTCCGATGGGCCGCCGCGCGTCTTGATGCTGACGACGTTCGACCTCGACGAGTACGTCTACGACGCCCTCCGTGCCGGCGCGAGCGGGTTCCTGCTGAAGGATGCACCCGCCGAGGAGCTCGTGCACGCCGTCCGCGTCGTCGCCGCAGGAGACGCGCTCGTCTCGCCGTCCGTGATGCGTCGCCTGATCGCCGATCTGGTCGCACGGCCGCACCGTGTGCGCGCAGAGCCGATCTCGCTCGACGTTCTCACCCCGCGCGAGCGCGAGGTCATGCGCCTGGTTGCCCGCGGCCTATCGAACGCTGAGATCAGTACGACGCTCGTCGTCGCACCCCAGACGACCAAGACGCACGTCGGCCGCATCCTCCACAAGCTCAACCTCCGCGACCGTGCCCAAGCCGTCGTAGCTGCCTACGAGTCGGGCCTCATCGTTCCCGGCGAGTGACCTCGGCGCGCTCTGCCGCGGTCTATCTGCCCTGCGTCAGTGACGGACGCCCTGGGTGAGCGCGGCGAGCAGCCAGGGCGCGATGGCGCCACCGGATCCGAATCGGCTGTAGATGTTCGCGGGTGCTGTGCTGTCGTAGACCATCCAGCGGTTGTTGTAGAAGCTGAAGAGTACGGCGACGGGCTTGTGCTTCTGGATTCCAAGGGCGAGTGCCCAGCCGTAGGCGCAGGCGCTCCGCGTGAACCGAACGCGGCCAAGGAGCCGCTTGCTGAGCGCGGCGACGCCGCACCCCGGCAGGGGTTGGTCGCGGACGATCTCGAGCCGGTCGTTTCGGAAGCGGTAGACGAGGCGCCTGGTGCGTGTGTCGCTCAGGATGACGTGGGGGTTCGAGCTGCCGTTCCCGTCGATCGCGGCGGTTGTCCGGCCGCCTGTCTGGAACAGGATGACATGCCATTTGCCGCCGACATTCGAGATCACGACCTTCCGGCTTGGATCGCGAGACGCGTCAACGACGTAGTCGGTTGCACCGGTGAGCGAGGCAGTCGAGACGAACTCGACACCGCTCTCCGGGTGGCTGCTCGTCAGCTCGAGGTGGACGTTCCCTTCGGGGACCCAAGCTGAGCGTTGCCAGCGAAAGACGTCTGCGTCGAGCGTGACCTCGCGGCCGGCCCTTCGTCGGCTCGACTCGAGCAGGGCGACGAACCAGTTCTGGTTGGCAGCGGTGTACGACGACCAGCTGTCGGTGTACGACATGCCCGGTCTGACCTCAATCTCGGCGGGCGTCCGGTCGGATGCCGGGCTCTTCGGGACAGGGAGCGCGGATGGCATGTACTGCGTGAACCGGGGTGCCGGCGCAAGTACCTGATCAATCTTCGCGGCAAGCGTCAGCAGGACCGAGCGTGGGAGCGCGAACTCGTCTCCGTACCGGCCGAGCGCCGTTGTCGAGCCGACCGCGACCTTCAGCCAACCCCGTCCCTGCTGTTGATAGAGCGCGAGCCCAGGCTTTCCCGCTTGTGAGCCGTCTGCGAGCGCCCACCCGTCCTGGCAGGCAAAACGGATGACGATGAACGCCGAGGCGAGATGGCCTAGCAGCGGGTCGGTCGCCTGATACGGCCCTTCCAGCCGCTCGGCGCCGTTAAGAGACGCGCCATTGCAGACGGGTGCGGGACCCGGCGGGGACGTCGGGACGAATCGCGTGCTCTCGAAGCGGAACCAGGAGTACGTCTCCGGCCCGACCGCACAGCCGCAGGCGTTTGCCTCGGCTCGTACGAGCCCCGCTCGCACACCGTAGGCGTCGATCGCGACCGTTCCGCCGCCGTATGCGAACGGGACCGCGTGCCACCTCCCGCCGATGCGCGAGACGACCGAGAACCACCGAGTGTCGGCTCCGTAACCCACCAGCGTGAAGTCGGGAGCGCCCGAACCGGTCAGTTTGACCGGCTGCAGCAATCCGCCGCCGCGCCCGATTCCGGGAAGTTCTGGAATCGGCACCACCCCGTCCGGCCGCCAGTTCGCGCCGTCCCAGCGGTACATCCGCACCGTGTCCACGCCCGACGGCGTCATTTCAGCAGAGGCAAACCACGCACCATCGCGCCCCCGGGCAACTGGCGTCACCACGAATCCTGACCCTGGAACAATCTGGAACGTCACCCCGGTGAGCGCTGGTAGCTGCCGCGCGCTCGGGACGGCCATCGTCGACCCGGTGAACCCGAGCACCCAGGCCAACACACCGCCAACGAACAGCCACACACAACGCCGAGGCCATGTCGCCACCGACGCCGATTGTGCCCCAAGAATCGCGATGGCAGCGGTCCGCCGGGCTTTCGTGTGTGAACGGGCGACGTTGCTCGGGAACCTCTCGTCTTGACTTCTTGCGTCAGATGCCCCGGCCTCGAGCAATCCGATCGTCGCCGGCACACAATTTGGGAAGCCGACTTTGCCTGCCGGTTGCGGTTCGGTCTGCGCGATTGCGAGTGTCTGAGGCTGTTGGGCTTGTGCGTTAACAGCTTGCCGCGGCGCGAGGCCGTGTGAGGCGTGAAGCGGATGCCCCCGACAAGAATCGAACTTGTGCACGCGGTTTAGGAAACCGCTGCTCTATCCACTGAGCTACGGGGGCGGGTGCCCTGTGAGCAGGGCTTGCGGGTTCAGAGCGTAGCGCTGACCGGAAGTGGCGACTGCCATTTGCCTTAGGGGTTCGATCACATTTTGGGCGTATCACTCAGGAGGTGGGGAGAACGTTCGCAGTGCCCGCACGGTGGGTGGCGCTCCTGGGGCTGGCCGGCATGTTGCTCGTCATTGCCGTTCCCGGTGCGCTTGCGTCCCATCGCGCCGCGCCCAAGACGGTCGTCGCGTTCGGTGACTCGCTCGCGGCCGGCGAGGGCTCGGGTGCCGACCACGGGTTCCCGGACAACCCTGCCGCCTACTCGGCCGTTCTCGCGTCGCGGCTTGGCGGCTCGTCCTACAACTTCTCGATCACCGGCGCGTGTGCGGCGGCGGGGACTGCGGCGGCGCCCGGCACCGACTCGTCGGAGTGCAGGGTCAGCAAGTCGATCATGACGCAGCAGATTCCGGCCGCCCGGAAGCTCGGGCCGGCTTCGGCGGATGTGGTGACGATCACCGTCGGCGCCGACGACATCCACTTCTCGGACTGCTTCCGCGCCCTCGTCTTCACGCTGGGCCTACCCCTCTCGCCGGGCGAGCCCGATCCGTGTGCGCAGGCGCAGCTCGCGACTCACCTCCAGGCGCTGGCCGTCAACCTGGCGACGGTCCTGTCGACGGTGAAGACGATGTACCCGACCGCGAAGATCGCCGTGACGGGTTACGGCAACGTGATTCCGCAGTTCGTCGACTCGAAGCCCGGATCGCTGTGCTCGACCGTCAGGTACCTGTACGCCTACGAGTTGTTCAAGAAGGGTGGTGCGAAAGCTCTCGCCGTGTCGCTGGTCACACGCCGGTTCGACAAGCAGGTCGGGGTGTTCCAGGAGAGCCTGTATCAGTACGCGGCCGGCGTTCTGCAGCAGCTGAACGCCACGCTGCAGACGGTCGCGACGTCGCAGCAGGCGACGTTCGTCCCCTTCGATCTCACCGGCCACGACTTCTGTCGCGACTATGCGTCGAGCAGCGACGGCTGGGTGTTCGCCCCTCGCGCAAAGGGCGACGTCACGGTCAACTGGCACGGGGTGCCGCTGCCGGGCAGGCACTTCGACTTCCAGCCGCACACGCTCTGCGTGCCGCAGCGGCCGGCCCCGGCCTGCAACGTCGAGGCCCCGCTGACAGGCTCCGGCACGAGGCAGCTGACCCTGAAGGTCGGGCCGATCTCGGCACACGCGACGATGAAATACAGCTTCTTCGCTGTTCTCAACGACTTCCCGCATCTGACGCCGAACGGCGAGGCTGCGCTTGCGGGCAAGGTGCGGTCGGGACTGGGTCTCTAGGGCTCGGTGGTGTAGCGCGCCCGAAGCTGCGGCAGGCCGCGTCGGGCAGGAGGCGGGGGAGTGGCGCGATCCTGATCCTCGAGCCAGAGCGCGATCTCGCGCGCAGGGAGCGCCGCGCCCAGGTGGAAACCCTGCGCCGAATCGCAGCCCAGCCGGACGAGCTCGTCGTAGATCTCGGCGGTGGCGACACCCTCGGCGATCACCTTCAGACCGAGGTTGTGCGCGAGCTCGATCGTCGACCGGACGATCACCGCATCATCGTGGTCGCTCGTCATCGCCCGGACGAATGAACGGTCGATCTTGATGCCGTGCAGCGGCAGCCGGCGCAGCAGTGCAAGCGACGAGTACCCCGTGCCGAAATCGTCGATGGCGATCTTCAATCCGCAGTCGGCCAGCCAGCTGAGCACCTCCTCGACCCGAACCCGGTCGGCGACCACCGTGTGCTCCGTGATCTCGAGGCTCAGCGACGAAGCAGGTGCGCCCCAGCGGTCGAGCAAGGCCAGGACGTCTGTCGGAAACGCCGGGTCGAGCAGGTTGAGCATCGAGACGTTCACGGCAACCGGCAGTTCGTGGCCCGCGTGACGCCACATCTGCTGGTGCCGAAGCGCCTCGTCGATGACGTAGCGGGTGAGCCGGTCCATCAGGCCGCTTCGCTCTGCGACCGGCATGAAGTCGTCGGGCTGGAGGAGGCCGCGCGCCGGATGCTCCCAGCGCAGGAGTGCCTCGACGCCGCTGACCCGGCCGGTCGCCAGATCGACCTGCGGCTGGTAGTGGACGACCAGTTCGCGCCGCTCGAGTGCCTGGCGCAGATCCCCGATGAGCGTCAGACGCGTCGGTGTGTGGTCGTCCTTGCGTACGTCGTAGACCGCGACGCCGCTGCCCGAGCGCTTGGCGACGTACATCGCGACGTCCGCGCGCTGCAGCAGCAGGTCGACGGTTTCGCCGTGATCGGGAAAGTGCGCGATGCCGATGCTCGCCTCGACGTGCACCGGCAGGTCATGCAACGTGAACGGATCGTGCAGCGCCCGCTGGATGCGGCCCACCAGCTCCCTCGCTTCGAGGAAGTCGACGTCGCTCAGCAGGAAGCCGAATTCGTCACCGCCGAGCCTGGCGACGGTGTCCACCGACCGCATGTGCGACTCGAGCCGCTCGCCGAGCTCGTTCAGGAGTGCGTCACCGGAGTCGTGGCCCAGGGTGTCGTTGACCTCCTTGAAGCGGTCGAGGTCCATCAGCAGCACGGCATGTGAGCCACCGGTGCGCTGCGCGCGCTCGAGGGCCTGGCCGACGCGATCGTGGAAGAGCCTTCGGTTCGGCAGGCCTGTCAGGCCGTCGTGGAGCGCCTGATGCCACAGCCTCGTCTCGGCCTGTTTGCGCTCGACGAACTGCGCGATCTGGCTGGCGATCGCGCTGACCGTCACCTGCAGGCTCTCGTCGGGCTCGCGCAGGCCGCTGAACTCGAGCACACCGAGAAGCTCCGAGCGGAGCAGAACCGGAGCGGCGAACGTGCCGGGCTCCCCGGCCTCCTCCCAGATCGGCTCGCGCGCCTCCCACACCCGGCCGGCGAGACCCTCGCCGCGGCGGCACGTCGCGTCGCTCGAGCGGAGGACGTCGGCCTCGCGGTCGAGGATCCAGAGCGTGCCCGAACGCCAGCCGAGCGCGTCGCAGGCCACCGCCGTGAGCTCCGGCGTCGCTTCGGCCAGTCCGGTTGCCTCGGCCAGAACGCGTGCGACGCCCTGCTCTGCGACCAGGCGCTGCTCGGCCCCCTTGCGCTCGGTCACGTCGAGCAGATAGCCCTGGGTGAAGAGTGGCCGCCCGTCCTCGTCACACACGACGAGGCTCTCGTCCTGCACCCACACCACGCGCCCGTCGCGGTGAACGAGGCGGTACTCGGCGCGGAAGGGCTCGGCCGTACGGTTGCAGTGATCCACCAGCCTGAGCACCCAATCGCGGTCGTCGGGGTGGAGCACCCTGACGAAGATCTCGGGATCGTCGACCCAGATGTCGGGGGAATAGCCGAGCAGTGCGCGAATCTGCGGGCTCGCGTACAGCCCGCTTGCAGTGGCGTTCAGCGCGTCGATGTACGTGACGAGAGGCAGCTGCTCGACCAGCGTGCGGTATTTCGCCTCGGCGTGGCGGAGCTTGTCTCGCGCCGTTTCCCGCTCACGGGTCCGCAGCTGAACCACGGCACGCCGAACGGCGCGCCAGGCGCGACCAGCTTTGGAGTCCGCATTCACGGCGTACCCCTATATCGGCCGTTTGGGCCGTTGGCTTAGCGGAGCGCCTTTCGGCGTGCGGCCTACAGATTCTCGGCCGCAACCTCCGGGGCAGGCTCAGGTGTGCGAATGAACAGGAGCGACTTCGTCCACTGCGGCATCCACCAGTTCGCCGGCCCGAGCAGCCGCATCAGTGCAGGCACGAGCAGAGCGCGGATCACCGTTGCGTCGAAGATGATTCCGGCAGCCAGGCCGATCGCGAACTCCTTGATCTCGAACCCGGGGCTCGACGAGAGGACGAGGAACGCGAACATCAGGATCAAGGCTGCGCTGGTGACCAGCTTGCCGGTTCGCGCCAGGCCGAGCTCGATCGCCTTCTCCGTCGAGCCGGTCTCGTCGTACGCCTCCCTCATCCGGGTCAGCATGAAGACCTCGTAGTCCATCGAGAGGCCGAACAGGAACGCGAAGATCATCAGCGGAATCCAGGCTGTGATCGCATGGGTCGCCGTGATGTTCCAGAGCGACGAGCCATGCCCGTTCTGGAAGATGAACACGATGATCCCGAACGCGGCGGCGAGCGAGACGAGGTTCAGGATCGCCGCCTTGATCGCCAGCACGATCGACCGGAAGGCCCGGGCGAGCAGGATCAGCGTCAGGATGATCACGAACGCGAGCACGTAGGGGAAGTTGCCGTACACGGCGTGCACGAAGTCGCGGTCGGCCGCGGCGGTGCCGCCGAGCGTCCCGTTCGTGCCGTCGAGCGCCTGGTTGACGCTGTTGATGATCCCCTGGATCTTGGGCGCGGCGCCATCGACGGTGGGGAAGGCTTCGACGATCGAGTCCGAGCCGCGCTTCCACGTCGGCGGGGCGGTGGCTCCGACGACACCCGGAACGCTGCGCAGCTTCGCGGCGATCGCCGATGCGTTGCCGCCGTGCTCGACGAGGACGTCGAACGGCTTCATCACGCCGGGACTGATGCCCGCCGCGGTCGAGTTCGGCGCGGCCGACGATCGCATCGCCGGAGCCGGGGAAGTTCTTCAGCTGCGACTCGTTCGGGTTGAGCTGCGTGCCGATGCCGGCGAGCACCGCGACGATCGCGATCCCGATGATCGCGACGGGAACCGGGCGGCGCAGGACGAGCCGCGCCCAGCGCCCCCAGGCGCCGTCCTCCGGGTGGCCGCTGTCGGCGAAGCGCCGCGGCATCACGCGCACGCTGTTGATCCGTTCGCCGAGCACCGCCAGCAGCGCCGGCAGCAGCGTGATCGCCGCGATCACGGAGACCGCGGGGATCAGCATGCCTCCGATGCCGATCGAGCGGATGAACGGCAGCGGCAGGAGGATCATCGAGAGCAGGCCGACCGCCACCGTCGAGCCCGAGACGATCACGGAGCGTCCGGCGTGGGTCATCGTCTCGACGAGCGCCGATTCGACATCGACTCCCTCGCGCAGCTCGTCGCGGAAGCGGAAGATCATCAGCAGCGCGTAGTCGATCGAGACGCCGAGTCCGACGAGCCCGATCAGGAACTGCACGATGATCGAGACGTTGGTGATGTAGGTCAGGCCCCAGATGAGCGTGAAGGTGTTGAGGATCGCCGCGATCGCCACGACGATCGGCATCAACACCGCCGGCAGAGTGCCGAAGACGAAGAGCAGGATGACGAGCGCGCCCAGGCCGCCGATCACCGCTTCGAGCAGCACGCTCGGCGCCGCCCGTCGAGCCGTGCGAGCTGGCTTCCTCGAGCGGATCGTGCCCGGTCACGTGGACGCTGATGCCCGCCGGCAGTCCGGCGGCCGCAGCCTTTTGCGTCGCAGCGGCGCCGCTCTTCGTGTCGAACGTCGCCTGCCCCGCCGGGTAGATCTCCATGAACGTCGTGTGCCGGTCCTTCGACACGTACATCAGGTTGCCCGTCGAGATAGTAGGAGCTCGTCAGCGCGCCGGGGCTCGCCTTCGCCGCCCGCTGCATCGCCGCGCGGATCGCGTCGCTCTTGGTCGCATCGCTCGCCGTGTGGAACACGACGACGTTCGGCGGGCGGATGCCGATGCCGAAGGCCTTCAGCGTCCGCTGGTTCGCCTCATAGGCTGACTTGCCGGGGATCGAGAAGCTCTGATACCAGCGCTTGGAGACCTGTCCGGCGGCGAATCCTCCGAACAGCGTGAGCGCGATCCAGATGCCGATGACCCACCAGCGACGACGGGCGATGAGATGAGCGAGGCGCGAGAGCAAGCCGTTCTCCTTCCGAGCGAGACCTGGGAGGTCGAGAAACGTACAGACACTGAATGATTTCTGCAACTGTAACTAACGGGTTACACTGACGAGGTGGGGCTCCGGGAGAGCAAGAAGCTGCGTACGCGCCAGGCGATCGCCGACGAGTCGATGCGGTTGTTCGCGCAGAACGGCTTCGACCGGGTGACCGTTTCCGAGATCGCTGCGGCGGCCGGCGTCTCGGAGAAGACCGTCTTCAACTACTTCCCGACGAAGGAGGATCTCTTCTTCGACGAGGTGCCGAAGCGGGCCGAGGCGCTCGTCGCGGCGATCCGCGACCGCGAGCCGGGGGAGTCGATCCTGAGCGCGCTGCGGAACCTCCAGGTGCGGGAATGCCCGCGGCTCTGCAGCCCCAACTTCGTCGTCTTCGCCCGGATCATCGAGGGGTCGACCGCTCTGCAGGCGAAGGAGCTGGAGGTGATGGCGCGCTTCGTGCACATCCTCACCCAGGCGATCGCGGCCGAGCTCGACATCGACGAGCGGGACGCGCGGATCACGGCCGGCCTGCTCGTCAGCGTGCACCGACAGGTTTTCAGGGCCGCGCGCATGCAGGCCCTCGACGGGCTGCACGGCCCGGCGGCGGTCGAGCGGCTGCGCGGCGATCTCGAGCGGGCGTACGAGCTGCTCGAGCACGGGCTCGGGGAGTTCGAGCGCTCGTCCCAGGCGGTCGCGGCTGCCTCCGGTACGACGTAACAGCGTCACGCGTACTGAGACCGCGGGACGGCCGCAAACTCATCGCCGTCCGGCGGCTCATGTCAGGCTGACGATCAGGCGGTGGCGTTGCAGGAGTTGCTGCCGCGGGCCGTGTTCGTGGTGCCCACGATCTTCGGATTGTTGCTGCCGAGCTGACAACTTCCGCCGGCGCTGTTCTTCGTCAGGCTGCCGCCGCCGGTGTTGCTCTGCACCTGGATGTTCCCGTTGACCGTGTTGCCGGCGATCAGCAACGCGCCCGCGTTGCTCGTCACCTGCAGGTTGCCGCCGACCGTCAGTGCCGCCCCGCCGGCGCATGCGCCCGTGTTGCCGATGTCGAACGGCGAGCTGGCACTGCTGCCCGTCACCTGCACGTTGCCGTTGACCTTGGTGTTGCACAGTGCGTTGTGGCCCCCCGCGGGTGCGAAGGTCTCGCCGGTCACCTGCAGGTTGCCGCCGATCGTGCCGCCGCCGCTGACGCTGATCGCGCCCACGCCCGTCGCCTGCAGGTTGCCGTTGACGGTGCCGCCGACCACTGTGATCGCGACCGCATTCGTCGCCTGGAGGTTCCCGCTGATCGTGGCGCCCTGGTCGACGAACGTGCCGCCTTGCGACACCTGCACGTTGCCGGTGACCTTGGTGCCGGGAAGCAGCGTGCAGACGGCGCCCGCGGGCACGGTGACGCCGGCGCCGGTACCGGAGAAGAAGCTGTTGCAGGTGGTCGTGCCGCTCGTCAGCTGGTTGGCCTTGATGGTCAGCGCGGCAGATGCGCTGGAGCTGCCCACGTACACCGGGTCGGCGGGCAGCGTGACGTGGGCGCCGACTGCGCCGCCGAAGAAGGCCGAGACGCTGTAGCTGCCCGGGCCGAGTTGCCCGACGATTCCGAGCGATGCCTTGCCCTTGAGGTTCGTGATCGCGGGTCTGGATCAGAGCGGCGCCGCCTCCGGTCGGCGTGAGCACGAAGGCCACCGACTTCTGCGGCAGGCCGACCGAGCCGTTCAGCAGCGTGGCGCTGATGCCCGTGTCCACTCCGGCCGACAACGCGGTGGAGCCGCCGCCGGCGATGGTGAGGGTCGTCGGGAGCTTGTTGATCGTGAATCCGGCAGAGGCGGAGGAGCCGAAGTGGGTGGCGTCGCCCGCGAACCCGGCAGTCAGCTGATACGCCGCCGGCAGGTCGACGAGCGGCAGTTGCACGGTCGCGACGCCGTTGACGCGTGAGCGCGGTCTGTGACGAGCCGCCGATCGTGAAGCTCACGGGCTCGCCGGAGACAGGCAGGCCGGCGCCGGTGAGTGTCGCGGCCAACTGGACCGAGGAGCCGTAGGCGCCGGCGGCCGGCGCCGTGGTGAGCGTGAGGCTGGTCGGGGTGAGACCGGCCGTCCCGGTCTGCAGCGCCGCCGGGATCTTGTCCGGCTGGTAGTAGCTGCCCTGGTTGTCGTCGAGCGAGACGAGGCCGACGCCGTTGACGGCCTGCACGATGAACTGCATCGCGTTGACCTGCGTCGACGCTCAGCCCGGTCAGCGTCCCGCTCCAGAGCGTCGAGTCGGTCGGGTCCTGGGTGTGTCAGGAATGCGACTCCCACTGGCCGCGGGTCGACGCCGGCGTAGGTCACCCAGACCTGCTGGATGCCGGCCGACGGGTCACCGACGACGTGGAGGTTGAAGGTGACGGTAGTCCCGTCCGGCACGGACGTCGCGTCGACGCGCGAGATCGTCGGCGGCGCGGCGAGCGCCGGCGTGTTCGCTGATCCGTAGGTGGATCGATCGTGTTGTTGCTGTAGAAGAGGCGCAGGCCGACGGTCGAGTAGGTGCGCTGGATGTCGGTCAGGATGCCCGGCGCGTCCGACTTGTACTGCGCCGGCGTCAGATTGAGCAGCGTGCTCGGCGGGGCCGCCGCGTCAGGCCGCCGAAGTAGTTGACCGTCCAGAGCCGCGAGGGGAAGAACGCGCTCGAGACGAAGGTCGAGTGGACGCCGTTGAGCTCGGTCGCGGGTGCGCCGGTCAGCGGCGTGATGCCGGGCTGATCGGTGTAGGTGCCGCCGAGGAAGCCGACGCCGCGCAGGACCTGTGCCGGCGGCGCCGACGTTGTGGACGTCGAGCGGCAGCGTGGGCGCGCCGGGGCTCGTCTCGACGCCGTTCGGGCCGCTCAGGTAGGTGGCCGTCGACGCTCGGCGTTGCCGTTCTGGTCGGTCGAGCGCCGTCGTGTGCGGTCGTGAGCGCCGGGCTGTAGGTCACGTCGGTCGAGTGAGGCCGAGCGTGTCGCCCGGATCGGTCGCTGACGCGCAGTCGGGCTGATCGGAGTCGACGGAGCGTGTTGGCGTGGCCCGGCCGCCGGGCATGTTCGACGCTCAGCATCGGCAGCCCGTAGAGCGTCGACTCGAGCAGCGACTTGATGTCGATCCCCTGCAGGTTCGGCGTGTTGGCGAGGTAGGTCTGCTTCGCCTGCATCAGAGCGCGCGCCCGACCGCGACCGGGCCGGTGCCCATGCGCAGGGCGTGGGAGAAGTCGGCGTAGAGCTGGTCGCTGTAGGCCAGGAAGTTGGTGTCGCCGTACTGGTAGCCGGTGCCGGCGATCAGCGTCGCGCCCTTCTGCGCGAACGCCTCGCTCCAGTCGAGCGTCTGCGTCACGTCGGGTACGGCGTCGCTGTTGACGATGTTGTAGCCGGAGTGGCAGCCCTGCGCTGAAGACGATCGAGTTCGTCAGGTTGACGCGTCGAGTTCGGCCAGCGCGGTCGGCGTTCATCGTCGTCGAGAAGTCGGCGGCGAGCGTGTTGTTGGCGCTGAAGTGGCCGCCGAGGAAGATCAGGTCGTGGCGCTTGCCCAGGAGCTGCGTCTGCAGCTGGGTGGCCGTCCACGAGGTGCTCGGCGGCGGTGCTCCTGTCCGGCTGTGATCAGCGTGTCGTTCGTCGCGCCGGAGCCGAGGCCGGCGCTCAGGTCGGTCTCGACCGCGTTCGCCTCTCGGGCCATGAAGTCGTAGCCGGTGACGAGCGACGAGGTCGGCGTCGCGACGACGCCGTTCGTGCAGGCCCATGTAGGCGTTGAGCATCCCGATGATCTCGGTCGGCGTCTTGACGAGCCGGCCGACGGGGAGGTCCGGGACCGGCAGGTCGACGCCCTTCAGGTGCAGCACGTTGGTCGGCGCCGTAGGCGTCCTGCGAGAGCACGTCGTTGGACTGCAGGCTCGCCTGCGAGGCGCTCGTGTCGAGCACGGGCGGAGAGTAGTCCGACTCGGGGCCGATCCCGGCGGTGTCGGGGTAGCGGAAGAACGGGATCACGTGGTCGTCGCCGACGATGACGATGTACTTCAGGCCCGGGTTCGCGGCGCGGTAGCTGCGTGACGATGTCGCGGATCGCGTCCGCGACGAGGTTCTTGGCGTACGGGCAGCCGGGTTGCGCGTCGGCCTGGGTGTTCAGCGCCGCGACGCGCGGGCTGACCTGGCTCGACGTTCGACGATCGCGCCGTCGACCGAGGCGCCGGCGAAGGTCGTCGAGCTCGTGCTCCATCGCCGTCAGTTGGCCGTCGTCGGTCATGCGGCTGTAGTCGGTGAGGATCAGGGTCTGCAGGTTCGAGCCGGCACGCGACGCCGGCGAGGAGCGCGACATCGCTGCTCGGTGGTGACGCCGCGCAGGGGCCGGTGTTCTCGTGCACGGCGAGCGTTGAACTGCGCACCCGGGTCGTAGGTCCCGTTGCGGCCGTTGACGCGGATGTAGAAGTAGCCGGTGTTGTTCCAGATGTCGGCGAAGACGTGCTCGTTCGCCGTGCCGTCGTTGGCCGAGACCGCGATCAGGCTCCGGACCTGGGCGCCCGTGTAGGCCGTGCGGGTCCGGAGCTGAACACCGAGGGCGAGAACACCGACGGGCTGAAGACCGACGGGCGAGAACACGGAGGGCGAGAACACCGACGGGCTGAAGACCGACGGCGAGAACACCGACGGGCTGAACACCGACGGGTGAGAACACCGACGGGCTGAAGACCGACGGTGAGAACACCGACGGGCTGAAGACGGACGGGCTGAACACCGACGGGCTGAAGACGGACGGGCTGAACGCGTCGTTGCCGGTCTCGGCCGACAGCGTCTGCAGCTCGCAGCGGGCGACGGTGAGCGCGTTGAACGCCTGCGCGATGTCGCTGAAGACGCGCGAGGTCGTAGTTCGCGGGCAGCCCTGTGAGGTCGACCTGGACGGTGCCCCCGGGCGTGACCGGCGACCTTGTACCAGCGAGCCTGGCCCGAGAGGTCGAGCGATCCGATCGCCGCGCCGTTTCCGTTGCCGTCGAGCGAGATCAGCTGGGCGCGCGTCCATGCGTCGTTCGAGGGGCCGTTGACCTGGGTCGACTCGTTCGCCCGCCGCAGGCCTCGCTGGCGCCGGGTGTGTTCGAGGCAGGGTCGCCGCTGTAGCTCGCGGTCCAGTAGTACGTTCCCGGCTCGGCGGGCTTGAACCCGGGAGCCGAGTAGCTGCCGTTTCCGGTCACCGTGGCGGTGGCGTGTAGATCGGCGACGTCGAGCAGTCCGGGACGGCGTAGGCGTTGAACGTGATCGTCCCGCCTGCGCTACCGACTCCCCCGAGCGCCGCCGTATCCGTGATCTACTCGTCCAGGGACGAGGGTCACGGGCCCAGGTGTCGCGGTGGTCGAGAACGTGGTCGCGGGCGTCGTGCCGACCGTCAACGTCCCCTTCAGGAAGGAGTTGGAGTCGAAGTTGCTTCCACGCATCACGAATCCATAGGTGTCGCCGGCCACGACGGTGAGCGTCTGGGTTCCGGAGTACGAGAAGCCGTTCGACGGGGTCGTGCAGCAACTCGTGGGACCGGCAGTGATCAGGTTGGTGGTGGTCGTCGTCGTCCCGTGTGTGACAAAGACGTCGAGGCCGACCGTGACCTGGAACCACGCGTGCAGACCTGTGTACGTCCACGGCAACACGACTTGCCCGCTCGAGTTGGCTTCGGTGTGGAACGTCCAGGTTCCACTCGCGCCGCAGTTGCACGGGTTGTTGTAGCTGTACGAGAACTGCGCCGTCCCATTCGTGCCGTCGCTGGGGACACTCGTTGTGCCGGTGCCGCTCCCGGTCCACCCGGGCGGTGCCGGCGACAAGACGGTCGACTCGGTACCGCAAGGCGAGTTGGCCGACAGTGTTCCAGTCAGCGGATCACCCGAGTAGGCGACCGTCCAGTAGTAGGTGCCCGGCCCGTTGGGCTGGAACGTCCCGCTCGAGTACGTCCCGTCGCCGTTGACCGTGACCGGTTCGGTGTAGACCGCCGTATTGCCGCAGGTGTTGTCGCCGAGGTAGGCGTTGAACGTGAGATTCCGCCTGCGGTGGCGCCTGAGGCGGTTCCGGTCAGCGTCGCCGAGTCTGAGAGCATTGTTCCGAGCGTGGCTGGACTCGGAGTCGGCGTCGTCGTCAGCGTCGGCTGGACAGTCGAGCGCCGGGCTGATCGAGACATTGCTCGATCACGATGCCGTAGCGGGTCGCTCGCGGCATCCAGCGAGGCGAAGCTCAACGTGTCCGACCCGGTCCCGGTGACTGTGACCTGATCGGATGTCCAGCCCATGCCCGGGCTCGAATTCGGCGATTGGAGTGCGTGATCGGCAGACCAATGGTGGTGCCCGCCCCACTCACAGCTGCCGAGGGCATGTTGCGTCGAGCCGCCGTCGCTGTTGGCCGAGTACTGGAAGCTGACCGTGTAGCTCTGGCCAACCGCCGTTGTGATCGGGTCGCTCCTGATCGACCCGGGCCCGGTTCCGTCGAGATCGACCGACCGCAAGCCGTCGGCAGCGTTCCAGTGCCCCCCGATGTAGTCCACAGAGCCGGTCCCGCGACCGTCCAGTTGGTGATCGCCGAGGAGGGTGCCGTCAGGTCGTCGAAACCGTCCTGGTTGTTGAGCGTCCCGTCTTCGAAGCTGCCGTTCAGGACGACGGCGGCGGGCGGCGGGTCGGCGCGCGCAGGTGAGCGGGTCGCGCCCGCGATCAGCACGACAGCCAGAAGCGTCAGGGCCGCGAGCGCATGGCAACGAGTCACGAGCCCCACGCCGCGACCTGGCCACCGACTACCCAGCATCACCTCTCCACCCACATCCGACGATATTGGGCCCCAGTTGCGAAGTCAACCAGTGCCGGTGGCGACAACGCAAAACGCGAGCGCGGCGTCGAGTGCCTCCGGTAGATCGAGACTCGCGCCGCGGCTGCGGACCGCGTCCGCCGCCGCGTTTCCGAGCGCCTCGTGCGCCGCTTGCAGCCGCCGGTCGAGCTCCGCATCGAGGGCCGGGCCACGCGGGCTCCCGATCTCGTTGCGCATCGCGTCGGCCGCGCCGGCCAGCTCGAGTGCCGGCTCGAACTCCCCGGCAATCGCCGCCAGCGAGGCGACGTCTTCGAGCAGGAACGCCGTCGCCCATTTGTCGTCGTAACCGCGGTACGCGCGCAGGCTCTCGGCGTACTGGCGGCGCGCCTCGTCGAGGTTGCCGAGCCCGCGGTTCGCGTTCCCGAGGTTGTTGTGGCTGATCGCGACCATCCACGAATCGCCGACCTCGCGGTTCAGCCGCATCGCCTCGTCGAACTCGCGACGGGCCTCGTCGTATCGCTCCTGCAGCACCGCGATCATGCCGAGGTTCGTCAGCGAGACGGCGATCGCCCAGCGGTCGCCGAACTCGCGGCGCAGGGCGAGTGCGCGCTCGTGGAAGTCGCGTGACGCTGGGTAGTCGCCGTCGTATTCGGCGACGACGCCGAGGTTGCTGAGCAGGCTGCTCATGCTGGCCTTGTCGTCGAGACGTTCGCGGATCACGAGGCTGTGTCTCGTAGCGCTCGCGGGCAGCGGCGTAGTCACCGCGCTGTGCGCCGATCGTGCCGGCCAGATGCAGCACCTGACCCAGTCCCTGCTCGTCGCCGCGGCCCTCGAACAGCCGGGCGGCTTCGTCCAGCGCTGCGGTCGCGTCGTCGTAGCGGCCGGTCTTGCGCATCACCTCGGCCAAACCCGTCCGGCACCAGGCCTCGGCTTCCTCGTCGGAGGCGGCCTGGGCGAGGGCAAGCGCCTCGAGCTCGATCTCCTCGGCACGGGCCCAGCTGCCGACCAGCTCGAGCACCTTGCCGAGCTTCAGCAGGATCGCGGGCCGGTCGGCCTCGTCGAGCAGCGGCGCGAGGCGCTCGAAATAGTCGATCGCCGCGGCGTTCGCATACGCGGCCTGCGCCGCCTCGCCCGCGCGCTGCAGGTACGTGCGCTTCTTCAGCTCGTCGTCGCTGTGCCAGAAGTGGTACGCGAGCAGGTCGATGTTCCGGTCGATCGCCTCCGGGTCATGCTCCTCGATGAAACGTCCGACGTGGCCGTGCAGATCGACCCGGAGCGCGTAGGGAATGCTCTCGTAGGCGACCTCTTGCGTCACCGCATGCTTGAAGAGGTAGGACTCGTCCTCCTCGCGGTCGGGCGTGACGAGATCGAGCACCCGCAGCGTGCCGAGGTGCGCGCGCACGTCACCGACGGTCCCGAGCTCGGGGTAGATCCCCGGCAGCATCGGGGCCCGAAAGACGCGGCCGACGACGCTCGCGACCTTGATCGTCCGCCGCGGCGACTCGCTGAGCGTGTCGATGCGGCTCAGGACCAGGCTGTGCAGGCTGCCGGGAAGCTCGAGCGAGCTGAGCGCGCTCTCGTCGGACGGGTCGATCTGCTGCGCGTGGACGTAGTTCAGGAGCTCCTCGACATAGAAGGGGTTCCCCTGTGCGCGGTCGACGACCAGGTCGACGAGGTACTCCGCGGCCACCGTGTCGTCCTCGAGCAGCTGCGCGAGCTTCCCGCGGGCCAACTCGTGCATCTCGCCACCTTCGAGCGCTGTGAGCGGCAGCTCCACGATCTGCGGGAGCTGGGCCAGGCCAAGTCCCTGCGGCAACGCGGCCTCGGGCCGATAGACGAGCACCAGCAGCACGGCGCTCGCCGCCACGGCGCGCGCGATCACCTCGAGCAGGTCGCGTGAGAGTGGGTCGAGCCAGTGGCAGTCCTCGAGCACCAGCACGAGCGGCTCGGTGGCGGCTCGCGCCCGTAGGTAATCGGCGAGCAGGTTCTCGAGCGAGGTCTTGCGCAGCTTGGCGTCGAACGAGCTCGTGAGCTCGGTGTCCGGGATCGACAGCCCGAACACGGCGTCGAGCAGCGGGACGCGCAGGACCAGATCCGGCTCGACCGCACGCAGCGCCGCCTCGAGGGCGGAGGCCTGTTCGGCGGCGGGCAGGTCCTCGGGGACACCCAGGAGCGTCCGCCAGATCTCGCGCCAGACGAAGTAGGGGGTGGTTGTCCCGAAGGATTGGCACTCGCCCATCGCGACCCGACGGCCCTGGCGCCGCGTCGCGCGGACGAACTCGGCGATCAGCCGCGACTTGCCCATCCCGGCCTCGGCCGAGATTCCGACGATCTGCCCGCGCCCGGCGGCCGCCTCGGCACGGCTCGCGGCCAGCGCGGCCAGCTCGCCAGTACGCCCGACGAGTGGGAGCTCGTAACGAATCACCCGACGCGAGTGGTGTCCCGACCAGCCGGTCAGCGCGAACGCAGCCACCTCGGCGGACTTGCCCTTCAGCTGGAGCGGTTCGAGCTTCTCCCAGTTGAAGCTGCCGCCCGCGGCGTGCCGAACCAGCTCGGAGACGTAGATCTCACCGGCCGGCGCCTTCGACATCAGCCTGGCGGAGAGATTGACCGCGTCGCCGAGACAGACGAACGTCCGGCGGCGCTCGTGGCCGTAGGTGCCGCTGCGCAGGCGGCCGTACGTGATGCCGGTGCGGATGTCGCGCGCGGCGGTCGACTCCGCGAGACCGCGCAGCGCGAGGGCCGTCGCGCACGCCCGGGCGGCGTCGTCCTCGTGCGCCAGCGGGGTGCCGAACGCGCCGTACAGATATGCGCCCTTGTCTCCCAGCGTCAGCTGCAGCACGCTGCCGCCGTACTCGGCGAAGCTTCGCTGCGCCGCGCGGACGAAGTCGTCGAGCTTGTCGCTCGCCGACTCGTCGGCGTCGTAGTCGATCCCGCCGAAGTTGACGAACACGGGATACGCGGGCCGCAGCTCGGCCAGGAACTCCCCGCGGCCGGTCGACAAGCGCTCGTAGACGGCGGGGAGCAGCCACGGGCGTGCGAGCTCATCCGCCAGGATCTCCTCGTCGGCCCGCCGTGGTGACGGCGGCACGTCGGCGAGCAGGCTCTCGACGACGCTGACTGCCCCGCCGCTCTCGGGGTCACTCCGCCACTCGCCGAAGCGCACGGTTGCGCGCAACGACTCGACCGCTGCCGCGTCGACCACCACCTCGCCCTTTTCAGCGAGGTGCTCGGCGTCGGCCAGGCTGTCGACGAGGCCACCCGCGAGCACGTCCATGAGTTGGATATCGGGGTCGCCGACGACGAATCTGCGCGCAGCTCCGACCGCGACCGCGACTTTGAGAGCGAGCTCGAGGGTGGCGCCTTTCGGCGTGGTGATGTCTTTCTCGCGGGCCATCGCGGCCTGCATGCCGAGGCCGCACGCCGTCGCGCGCGAGCCGTCGTCGCCGTCGAGCCAGCAGGTGATCGCGTCGCCGCTGAAGTAGATGACGTCGCCGCCGTAGCGGTCGAGCTCGGAGATGACCGCGTGGAAGACGCGGTTCAGGTGACCGGTGAGCACCTCCGACGCCCGCTGCGAGCCGAGTTCCGCTGCGAGCGCCTCGGTCAGCGGCGTGAACCCGGAGATGTCGGCGAAGAGGGCCGCTCCGCGCACGCGGTCGGGGAGCGACTCCCCGCGGGCAATCGCACGGCGGCGGTCTCCGGGGATGTAGGCGTCGGGGCGGTCGAGCCCCGTGGTTGCAGGCTCTGCGATCACGCTGCCACCCTCATGTCGTACCGCAAGGCGATCTCTCCTACGTCGCATCGACGTCCTCGACCGTCACGCTAGCGGGAAGGCTGACGGTCGAGGTCCGCGGCAATTGACGCCGGAGTGCGATTCGAGGGAAGATCGAGGCAGCCAGCTCCGTCTAGTGAGCAGATATCCGCATTCCGCGGATTGAGCGAGGAGGACTTGAGATGTCGGACGAGACCATCATCGAGGAGCAGGACGACGAAGAGGTCGACGCTCACTTCAAGCCGGCGGGCTTCAAGCTCTCCGGGGCTGTGGAAGGCGAGACCGAGGACGTGGAGGGGCACTTCAAGCCTGCCGGCTTCAAGCTCTCGGGCGCCGCAGAGGGCGAGAGCGACGACGTCGAGGCGCACTTCAAGCGCCTGTAGGACGCGCTGGGGCACTACCGCTTTGGCTGAGGTCCGGGGAGCTCCCCGGGCCTCAGCCGTTTGTACGGATGTTTTTACGAGGAGCCGAGTACGGCGTCGAGCGCAGCCAGGAGCGCCAGCCCGTCCTCGCGCTGCGGCCCCTCGAGACGCTCGAGCGCCGCCGCGACCCGCGCGACGACGGCCAGTTCTCCGTCGCCGGCGAGCGACGCGCGCGCGGCCCGGGTCGTGCGTAACAGGCTCAGGGCGATCGCTGCTTGATTCGCGAATAGCCCGAGGAGCTCCATCTCCTTGAGCGAGAACCGCTCGCGCTGCGGCCGGTCGAGTACCTGCAGGACGCCGAGCACGCGCTCCTCGTCGAGCAGGGGCACGGCCATCAGCCCCTTTGGCACGTAGCCCGTCTTGCTTGCGAATTCACGCGCGAAGCGGGGATCGTTCTCGAGGTCCTCGATGATCAGCGGCGTCCGTGACGCGAGCACCCAGCCCGCGATTCCCGTCGACGACGGGAGGCGCTTGCCGATCAGCTGCGCGCCCTCGCCGGCGACGGCGGCGAACACGAGCTCGTCGGTGTCCTCGTCGTACAGAAACACCGACGACGCCCTGGCGCCGAGAATCGCGCGCGCAACCTCGACGATCGAGTGCAGCAGCCGCCCGAACTGATCCTCGGACGGAAGAACCCCCGCGGAAACCGCTGCGTCGAGCCGGTCGTCGCTCACGCTCTAGCTCCTTCCCACGTTCGCTGCAATGAGATACATGACGCTCTTCAGCTGGAACGGCGTCAGTCCGGGGTGCTTGGCCAGGATCAGCGCTGCGATGCCGGCGATGCACGGCGTTGCGACGCTGTTGCCCGTCACGCGAATCGTGCCGCCCCCGAGCCATGCAACCTCGGCGTCCACGCCGCGCGCGAAGAACTCGACCGGTGGGTTGGGGTTGGCGTAGAACAACAGCGGGTCATCCTCCTCGTGGCTCCCGACCGAGATCACCGAGGAGAACCGCCACGGATACGACTCCACCGGCATGTTGTGCGCCGAGGCGACGAGGATCGTCCGGTTGAAGTACGCCGAGTCGACGAGCCCGTGCAGCGCGTCGCCGAGCTGCCTCTTCGTCGTCGAGAGGCTCATGTTGACGACGTCGAAGTCCTGCTCGAGCGCCCAGCGCAGGCCCGCGACGAGGACCTCGCCCGAGCCTCTGAATCCCGCGCCGAGGACGCGCACCGAATACAGCTCGGCGTCGGGCGCGATGTCGTGGATGACCCCGGCACAGGCGGTGCCGTGGCCGCAAAGGTCACCCTCGCCATCCTCTTCCGCGACCGGGTCGCCGTTTTCGTCGAGGGTGATCGCCACGGCGCCTGCGAGCTCGCCGATCAGGGGATGGCCGCGCTCGACGCCGCTGTCGAGCACGCAGACCTTCACCCCGCGGCCGGTCGAGCCGGCGAGCGCCCATTCGCGGTCGACACGGTCGGGCAACAGATTCTCGAGGCCGATTCCCTCGGCGGCCGCCCGCGGCAGCGACCAGGCAGGGAGGTCCTCGTCGAGCATGCCGCCTAATTCTCCCAGGCTGCAGAGGCGGCGGCCGCGGCAGCCCGCGCCGCGGCGATGTCGCCTGGCCGCGACCCGAGGTTGATCGTCACCAGATGTGCCGCTGCCCTGGAGGCGCCTTCGGCAAGCATCGCGGCCGACGTCGCATCCTCGCGCAGCTCTGACTCGTGTGAGTTGCGCGCGACTTCCGCTGCGAGCAGTGCAACGTCGGCGGCAGCCTCCGCGATCGCGAGTGGCACGGCAGCAGCTTCGGCGAGGGTGCGGCCGAGCCGGAAGTCGCGCGACCTGGAAACCGGCAACGTGTCCTCGGTCCGCTGCGCCACCTCCTGGAGCGCCTCGCGCGCGACGGCGAAGACGTCGGCGTCGGCCACCGCGAGAGCGTTCAGGCGTCCCGCGAGGGCCAGGGCCTGAGCGGCCGCTCCGAGGTCGTTCGCGCGCCACGCGGCCTTGGCCACGATGGCCGCAGCAACAGCCGCGACGATCGCGGCAGCCGAGCCTGCCGCCGGCGCCGAATCGCGATGCGACAGCGCCCCGAGCAGTGCCTGCAGCTCGAACGGGTCGGCGGTCCGCCCAGGTCCGGCCAGGCCCGATGTGTGCATCACCTCAGGGCGACTGCAGACGTTGTCGGGCGAGGTCAATGAGGCTCGGCGTGGGCGTGATCCCCGCCTCGAGGAGGGCTGCTTCGAGATCGGCGACGAGACGCGCTCGCAGCTCTGCGTCGGCCGCCGCCCGCGCGAGCAGCGAATCGAAGGCGGCACGCGCTTGCGGAAGCTGCTGCGCTGCGGCTACCCAGCCTTCGGGCGCCGGGGGCAATGCCGCGAGCAGCCGTGCGATCTCGTCGATTTCGTAGCTCTTCATCTCTCGACTCACCTGTCTACCGGACGGGTCGGGACCGTTGAATCTTCCATCGTGGCCTTGAGCTTCTCGAGGCAGCGCGAGATTCGGCTTGCGATGGTGCCGGCCGGCAGGGCGAGACTCGCCGAGATCGACTGGTAGCTCTCGTCGCGGGCGAAGAAGCGGTCGAGGATCTCGCGGCAGTCCGCGGACAGCTGCTCGAGGCACGCGCGGACATCGAGCGCCTCGTCGAGAAGCGTGAGCGCGTCGTCGTACCCTTCAGGCTCGACGTCTTCCGCGGCGACCTCGCGGGCCCCCGCGCGAAGACGGTCGATGCACGTGCGGCGGGTGAGCTGCGCGAGCCACGGCCGTACCGCGGAGTCGTCCCGCAGGCGGCCAAGCTGTTCGTAGACCTTGGTGAAGACGTCCTGGAACACATCCTCTGCGTCGTGGATCGGCAGCCGAAAGCCCTGCACGCAGATGGCATAGACGTAGCGCGAGAAACGCTCGACCAGCGCATCCCACGCCGCAGTGTCCCCGTCGCGGCAGCGCTGGACGAGTTGCGCATCCGTCAGTCCGGCCGGCGCGTCGTCCACGGGTCGATCTTAGAGACGTGCGATCGTAGGCCGCCCTGCAGGAACCCGTCCGTCGCACGCCAAGGTTGCGAATCGTGAGATTGACCGTCATCGGATGCTCCCCCGCGTGGCCGAATCCCGGCGGCGCCCAGTCCGGCTACCTCGTCGAGGCCGGAGGGAATCGGCTGCTGCTCGACTGCGGGCCGGGCGTGCTGTCGCGGCTTCGGCTGGCGGAGCCGTGGCCGCTCGTCGACGGGATCGTGCTCAGCCATCTGCATCTCGACCATTCGGGCGATCTTTGGGGCTGGGCCTGGGGCCTGCTCGGCGGGCCCGGCCGCGGCCTCGAGGGGCCGGAGCTGTGGTTGCCGCGCGGTACCCGCAGCGAGTTCGAGCGCTCCGCGCCGGCCGGTGCGTTTGCCCAGGCGTTCAGGCTCCGCGAGTACGACGAGCATGAGTCCGTTCGCGGTCGCCGGCTTCGCAGTCAGCGCCCGCCTCGTTCCGCACTACGACGTCACCGCGTTCGCGCTGCGCGTCGAGCGCGATGGCAAGGCACTCGCGTACTCGGGAGACTCGGCGCCCTCGGACGCGCTCATCGAGATCGCGCGAGACGCGGATCTGTTTCTCTGCGAAGCGACGCTCGCCGAGACGGAAGTGGGGCAGCTCGTCGGCCACCTGACGGCCACCGAAGCGCAGGACGCGGCACAGCGCGCGAACGCGAGGCGGCTCGTGCTGACGCATCGTTCGGTCGAATGGGCCGCGCCCGACGGCGTCGAGGTCGCGCGTGATGGCCTTGTGCTCGACCTGTAGCTAGCAGGGAGGCCGGGTTCTATACTCGCCCGGTGAGGCTCTCCCGTCAGTCGAAGAGCGATCTGCTGCGTGCCGTGCCGCTCTTCAGCCGCTGCACGAAGAAGGAGCTCGCCACCATCGCGCAGGTCGCCGACGAGATCGACCTTCGCGAAGGGAAGGAGCTCACCGTCGAGGGAAAGCCTGCGCGCGAGTTCTTCATCCTGCTGAGCGGCGGCGCGGTCGTGCGGCGCAACGGCCGGAAGCTGCGGGAGCTTGGGCCGGGCGAGATGGTCGGCGAGATCGGGCTGCTCAACGACGGCCCGCGTACCGCGACAGTGACGCTCACCGAGCCGAGCCGTGTGCTCGCGCTGACGGCGCGCGACTTCCGCTCGCTGCTGAAGGACCAGCCCGACCTCGCGCTGAAAGTCCTCGCGACGGTCGCCGAGCGGCTGAACGACTCCTCTTCGCGGTAAGGAACCGGAACCTGGCCCCGCCCGTGCGGAACCAGGTTCCAGACCTCGGTGTGCGCTAGCGGGCGATGTTGCCGAGAGCTGCGAGCAGCTCCTGGTGGCGCCGCTCCTCGTCGCTCGGGGGCGGTGCCTCTTCGCCGGTGGCGCGCCGCGCCTGCATCACCTGGACCGGCTTGACGATGAAGAAGAACACGGCCGCCGCGATGCTGACGAACTGAATCGCCGCGGTGATGAACGAGCCGTAGAGGAACTGCGACTTGTGGATCGTGAACGTCAGATCGCTGAAATCCACCTTGCCGAAGATCGCACCGATGATCGGCATGATCAGGTCGCTCACGAACGCGTTCAGCACTGCTGCGAAGGCGACGCCCATGACGAACGCCACCGCCAAGCTCGATCAGGTTTCCCCGCATCAGGAAATCCTTGAACTCCTTCAGCACGGAATCCATGCCCACCCCCCGTTTGTCGTTGTCCCTGACAAGGGGATCCTGAACCCATCCAGGGCCTGGAAGCAACCCGGGCTCGAGCCGCGTCGCCGGTCAGGAGCCTTCGCGCGGCTGCCAGCGGAAGCCGCGGATCGCGCCGACGAGCCCGACTGCGCCCCAGGCGAGCACGACGGCGAGCGAGCCCTTCTCGGCCCAAAGGTGGTGGTGGCGCACCATCACGTCGCGCGTCAGCTTGGTGAAGTAGGTGAGGGGCAGCACGTCGGCGATCACGCGCAGGAACTCCGGGTACTCCTTCGGGGTGAAGAACGTGCCCGAGATGATCGCCATCGGTAGATAGACGGCGTTGACGACGGCTGAGGAGCCTTCGGCCGTACGCACGGCAGCCGTCAGACCGAGGCCCATCGCCGCGAACGAGGCAGCACCGATCACGAGCGCGACGAACAGCGAGAACGGCCGGCTGGGGAGCCCGACGGAGAAGAGGAGCCGGCCGATGCCGATGATCAGCACCGCCTCGATCAGGAAGACGACGAAGGTCGACGCGAGGACGGCGAGGATGTAGGTGGCCGGCGGAAGCGGTGTCGCGCGGACGCGCTTCAGCACGCCACTCTCGCGGCGGACGACCATCGTGATCGCGAGTCCGGCGAACGCCGTCGACGCGACGCCGTAGCCGATCATTCCGGCCTCGAGGAACGGAGCGGCCTTGATGTGCTCCTTGGTGATCCGGCTGTTGCCGTAGATCGAGCCGAAGATGAGGAAGAAGATCACCGGCAGGAAGAACGTGAACAGGGCGGCCTCACGGCTCCGCCAGAACAGGAGTTGCTCTGTGCGGAGCTCGCGCCAGAAGAGCGTCATTCGGCGGTCAGCTCCAGGTAGACGTCCTCGAGGGTCGGCCGCCTGACCTCGAGCCCTTCCAGTTCGCCGCCCTCGGCGAGCGCCGCCTCGGTGAGCTCGTGCAGGCGGCGCGTCGGCTCGGCGGTGTGCTCGATCACGGTCTCGCCGGCGCGGCGGTAGCGGATCTCGGTCTCGACCGCGGCGCCGCCGGTCAGCTGCGCGGGGGTTCCCTCGCGGACGATCACGCCGTCGCGGAGCACGGCGACGCGGTCGGCCAGTTGCTCGGCCTCGTCGAGGTAGTGGGTCGTCAGGAGGATCGTCTTGCCGAGCGAGCGCAGATTGCGGATGGTCTCCCACGCGCTCCGTCGTGCTCCCGGGTCGAAGCCGGTCGTGGGCTCGTCGAGGAAGATCAGCTCGGGGTCGCCCACGAGCGCCAGGCCGAGGTCGAGCCGGCGCTTCTGCCCACCGGAGAGGGTGCGGACGCGTGCGTCGCGCTTGTCGGTGAGACCGACGATCTCGATCACCTCGCCCGGGTCGCGTGGGCTGCGGTAGTAGCCGGCGAAGACGGCCAGGCTCTCTCGCACGGTCAGAGAGGGATACAGCGACGACGACTGCAGCACCACTCCGACCTGCTCGCGCCAGTCGCGGCCCGCGTGCTGGGGATCGACGCCGAGCACCGCGACCGTTCCTTCGTCCCACTCGCGGTAGCCCTCGAGGATCTCGACGGTCGTGGTCTTACCGGCGCCGTTTGGGCCGAGCAGGCCGAACACCTCGCCCGCTTCGATCGTGAAGTCGATGCCGCGGAGCGCCTCCAGGTTGCCGTAGCGCTTACGGAGGCCGCGTACCTCGACCGCGGTCAAAGCTCGACCTCGAGCAGCGCGCCGGGAGCGAACGACACGCGCTCGCCGGTGAGCTCGAGCACGATCTCGGAGCAGTCGGGCTGGTGGCCGACGGCGACGACCGTCTCGCCGCGTCCGGAGACGGCGGCCCGGAGGGCCTGTGCGTCGGCGCCCGGAGCGAGCCGAGCGTCGGTCTCTGCCGCGAGTTGCGTTGCCTTGGCGATCCGCTCGGCGGTTTCGCGCGCTCGCAGCAACGGGCTGGAAACGACCGCGTCGGGGTGTTCCACGGCGAGTTGTTCTCCGAGGAGCCGCGCCGTGGTTCGGCCGGCCTCGGTCAACGGGCGCAGCTCGTCGGGATCGCCGGGCGCTGCCTCGGCATGGCGGACCAGGAAGACGCGCACGGGCTTTAGCGTAGTTGGGTGGCGACTTCGCCCAGGACGGCGACCATGTCGACGTCCTCGTGCGTCATGTGCTGCAGCATCACCCGCTCGACGCCGGCCGCCTCGTATTCGCGCAGCGTGGCGACGACCTGGTCGACGGTGCCGAAGATCTGGGGTGTGTCGCCGCTGCCGACGGTCGGCTGGAAGGCCCGCAGGCGGTCGGCTACCTCGGCCTCGTCGCGGCCGACGACGCAGCCGGTCATCACGGAGAAGACAAGCGGCTCGCGGCCCGCCTCGCGCGCCGCATCATCGACGACCGCGCGGCGCTCGCGGGCCTCGTCGACCGAGGCGAAGACGGTGTTGTATTCGTCCGCGAACCGAATCGCGGCGCGTACGGTGCGCGGTTTGGCCCGGCCGCCGACGATGATCCACGGCCGGGGCTGCTGCACCGCCTTCGGCCAGATGTCGTCCGCCGTCGTCCATTGCCGCACGATCTCTTCGAGCTGCCGGTCGAGCTCGTCGAGGCGTTCGCGCGAGGTGAGGAAGGGGAAGCCGTACGCCGTGTGCTCCGACTCGTACCAGCCTGCGCCGATCCCGAGCTCGGCTCGGCCGTGCGAGACGTGGTCGACGGTGACGACGTTCTTTGCGAGCACCGCGGCGGGCCTGAACGTGACGGGCGAGACCATCGTCCCGAGTCGGATGCGCTCGGTGCGGGCCGCGAGCGCGGCGAGCGTCGCCCAGGCGTCGAGCGATCCGGCGGGGTCGCCGCGCACGATCGAGCGGTAGTGGTCGGAGCGGAAGAGCCCGTCGAGACCGGCGGCCTCGGCGGCGAGCGCCAGCGCGAGCCATTGCTCCCACGTGACGCCTTCCTGCCCCTCGATCATGAGGCAGACGCGCATTAGACAGGCGTCACGTACGAGGCGGTCAGGCCGCCGTCGACCAGGAATGTCGTGCCGTTCACGTACGACGACTCGTCGGACGCGAGGAACAGGGCGCCGTTGACGATCTCGCGCGGCTTGGCGAGGCGGCCCATCGGCCAGTGGATGCGGCGCCGTTCGAGGGCGGCGGGGTCGTCGCCGAAGATCCTGAGGAGCAGGGGGGTCTCGACGGGGCCGGGGCAGAGGGAGTTGACGCGGATGTTCTCGCGCGCGAACTGCACTGCGAGCTCGCGGGACAGGGCGAGCACCGCGCCTTTCGAGGCCGTGTAGGAGATCTGGCTGGTCGCCGCGCCGAGGATGGCGACGAAGCTCGCGACGTTGATCACGGAGCCGCCGCCTCGACTCTGGAGGTGGGGGATGCCGTGCTTGCAGCAGAGGAAGACACCGCGGGTGTTCACGGCCTGCACGCGCTCCCATGCTTCGACGCTGGTGTCGAGGACGGAGGCGTCGTCGGCCGGCGAGATGCCGGCGTTGTTGTAGAGGACGTCGATGCCGCCGTAGCGCTCGGCCGTCGCGTCCATCATCGCCTTGACGCTCGCTTCGTCGGCGACGTCGACCTGGTGTGCGAAGGCGTCGCGGGTCAGGGAGACGGTCTCTTCGGCCGCCTCGAGGTTGACGTCGGCGGCGCAGACGCTAGCGCCTTCCTCGCTGAAGAGGATTGCCGCCTCGCGGCCCATTCCGCCGCCGGCACCGGTGATCACGCAGACCTTTCCGTCGAGGCGTCCCATGCTTGTTTCAGCCCTCCGTGGAGTAGAAGACGTTCTTGACTTCCGAGTAGCCGTCGAGTGCGTTCATCCCCAGCTCGCGGCCGAAGCCGGACTGCTTGAAGCCGCCGAAGGGCGTGGAGACGCGGACGGAGCTGTTCGAGTTGACGCTGAGCACGCCGGCGTCGAGCGCGCGGGCGACGCGCAAGGCGCGTGCGCCGTTCTGCGTCCAGATCGAGCCCGACAGGCCGTACGGCGTGTCGTTGGCGATCCGGATCGCGTCGGTTTCGTCGTCGAACGGGATCAGCGCAGCGACGGGGCCGAAGACCTCCTCGCGGGCGACGCGGTCGTCGTTGGTCGCCTCGACGAGCACGCAGGGGAACCAGAACCCTGGGCCGTCCGGCGTCTCGCCTTTGAACGCGACGCGGGTGTCGTCGTCGATGAAGCTTGCGACGGTCGCGCGGTGCTGGGCGGAGATGAGCGGGCCCATCTCGGTCGCCTCGTCCCGCGGGTCGCCGACCTTCACGTTCGCGGTCGCCTCGGCGAAAAGGGTTGCGAAGCGGTCGTAGGCGCTGCGCTCGATGAGGATGCGCGAGCGGGCGCAGCAGTCCTGGCCCGCGTTGTCGAAGACGGCGTAGGGGGCTGCGGCGGCGGCGCGTTCGAGGTCGGCGTCGGCGAAGATCACGTTGGCGGACTTGCCGCCGAGCTCCAGGGTGACGCGCTTGATGGTGTCGGCGGCGCCGCGCATGACTCCCACGCCGACCTCGGTCGAGCCGGTGAAGCCGACCTTGGCGACGTCGGGGTGCTCGACGAGCCGCTGGCCGACGACCGACCCTTTCCCGACGAGCACGTTTACGACGCCCTCGGGAATGCCGGCCTCGAGGATCAGCTCGGCGAGCCGGAGCAGCGACAGTGGGGTCAGCTCCGCGGGCTTGATGACGACCGTGTTCCCGCAGGCGAGGGCCGGGCCGAGCTTCCAGGAGGCGATGTTGAGCGGGAAGTTCCAGGGCACGATCAGCCCGACGACGCCGAGCGGCTCGCGGAAGGTCATGTCGACGCCGTTGCCGACCGGAATCGTCGCGCCGTGGTGCTTGTCGACGGCGCCGGCGTAGTAGTGGAAGACGTCGGCGACCATGCCGACCTCGCCACGAGCGCCGCCGATCGGCTTGCCGACGTTCTGCGACTCGATCAGCGCGAGCTCCTCGCGGTGCTCCTCGACGAGAGTCGCAAGCCGCCGCAGCAGCCGTCCCCGGTCGGCGGGCGAAACAGCGCGCCAGCCGGCAAACGCCCGCCGAGCACGAGCCACCGCCGCGTCAGTCTCCTCGACCCCAGCCTGCTCGAGCGTCGCAATCGTCTGCTCGGTCGCCGGGTTGATCACGGTCAGCGTCATACGCTCGATTCAATCACGTCGCACTCCCAACACCGTTGTTTGACGACTGGGCGAGTCCGTCCCGGACATGCCAGTCGTGGACGAACGCCCGGTAGCGCCGGCGGGCGGGATCCGGCTTGTCGGCGAACAGCTTGAGGAGCTCTCCGGGAGAATGAAACGGTCGCGGATACTCGAGCCCGATGTTCGCTCGGAATCCGCCCCAGCGCCAGTCCTCGGGTCGTTGGCATCGCTCGGCTCGCACCGGGTTCAGCGGGATGTACTGACACACATCGCGGAGATAGGCATCGCTGTCGATGTGTTTCGCACTGAACCGATGCCGGAAGACATGCCCCTTGCCCGTCTGGCCGTGAATCAGATTGAGGCGGCGAGAAAACCAGGTATTCAGCTCGCGCATTCCATTTGACAGTCCATGGTCACCTAGCTTGACCAGGAAGTGGGTGTGGTTCCAGAGGAGGCACCAGTCGAGCGTCGTCCAGCCGTATTTCTGCGCCACGCGTGCGTAACGTCGTAGATAGAGCTCGTGATGCTCGGGCAGCTCGAAGAGCGGTTCTCCGAAGTTGCCGCGCGTTCCGAGGTGGTAGAAGCCGCCGGGCTCGAACGGTCTCTCTGCCATCTCGATCGACGGTAGCGGCAGGATCGCCCAGATTCAGGGCTGTGGAAGCAAAGTTCCACTCTTGTAACCCTTGTTTGACGACTGGACCTGGCTGCGCGGGTCAGGTTTAGCGGCCTGTCCGGCGACGAGCTGCGCGCGTCAGGTGGCGCGGTTGGCGCGGTGTTCGGCGGCTTCGGCTACCAGCGCTTCGAAGAGGGCGAGATCCTCGCCTTCCTCGGGGTGCCAGAGGACGCCGAGGGTGAAGCCGCGCGTTGGGTCCTCGAGGGCTTCCGGGGTGCCGTCTTCGGCATGCGCGGTTACGTGCAGGCCCGCTCCGACGCCGTCGAACGACTGGTGATGGCTCGACTTCACCTGCGTCCGGTCACCGACGATCGCCGCCAGCCGCGTTCCCGCTGTCACCGAGACCGCGTGCTCCGAGAACACACCGGGCGTCTCCTTGTGCACGTTCGTCCCGACGCGGTCGGGCACGTGCTGCTCGATGCCACCGCCGAGTGCGACGTTCAGCACCTGCGAGCCTCGGCAGATCGCGAGCACCGGCAGGTCGCGCTCCAACGCAGCCTTCATCAACGCCAGCTCGAAGTCGTCCCGCTCGCGAATCACTCCGGTCGTCTCGGGATGCGCCTGCTCGCCGTACAGCTCTGGATCGAGATCCGAGCCGCCCGAGAAAACCAGCCCGTCGAGAACGTCCAGCATCTCCGTGAACCCGGGATGCCCGTCGGCGGCACCAGCAGCGGCACGCCGCCGGCGAGCGCGACCGCACGAACGTACGACGCCGGAATCAGAGCCGCGGGCAGCTCCCACTGCGCCCACTTCGCCGTGGTCAGATACGTCGTGATCCCGATGACGGGCCGCAAGCTCACGCGCGCCTACCCCCGCTCGAAGAACCGCTCCCGCTCGTAGCACGTGACCACACGGTCGAAGAGTGCCTGTTCGGTGCGGGCGTAGTTGAGGTAGTGCTCGACGACGTCGTCGCCGAGCGCCGTGCGGGCCATCGTGCCGTTCTCGAGCGCCGAGATCGCATCGCGGAGCGTCGACGGGAACCGGTCTGCTTCCGAGACGTACGCATTCCCCTCGAGCGCGGCGCCCGGCTCCAGCGCGTTCTCGATGCCGTAGAGCCCCGCCGCGATCAGCGCCGCGAACGCGAGGTACGGGTTGACGTCGCCACCGGGGATCCGCGTCTCGACGCGCAGACCCGCCCCGTGCCCGACGACGCGGAAGCCGCACGTGCGGTTATCGTGACCCCAGGCGAGCGTCGTCGGCGCCCACGAGCCGGCCGCGAACCGCTTGTACGAGTTGATGTTCGGAGCGAAGAAGATCGCCAGCTCCCGGCCGCACGCGATCTGCCCCGCCAGGTAGTGGCGGAACACGTCGCTCTCACCCGCGAACGCGCTCTCCTCGCCGCGCCAAAGCGACGAGTGGATGTGACACGAGCTGCCGATCCACGTGTGGTCGGGCTTCGCCATGAACGTGATCGAGCACCCGTTCAGATGCGCGATCTCCTTCGCGCCGTTCTTGTAGACGACATGGTTGTCCGCCGATACCAGCGCGTCGTCGTAGCGGAAGTTGATCTCCTGCTGCCCGGGCCACGCCTCGCCCTTCGACGTCTCGACGCGCATGCCCGATGCGTGCATCCCGTTCCGGATCTGCCGCAGCAGCGGCTCCGAATAGGTCGAGGCGAGGATGTGGTAGTCGAGGATGTACGGGACGGACGGCGTCAGGTCGCGGTAGTGCTGCTTGTGCGCCTGCTCGTAGGTCTCCTGCAGCAAATAGAACTCGAGCTCCGACCCGACCTTCACGTCGAACCCGAGCGCCGCCGCGCGCTCCAGCTGCGCGCGCAGCACCTGGCGAGGTGAGGGCCGAACCGGCGAGCCGTCGCCCCACGCCACGTCGCACAGGACGAGCGCCGTCCCTTCGAGCCACGGGATCCGCCGGAGCGTCGTCAGGTCGGGGACGAGCTCGAAGTCGCCATACCCGCGCTCCCACGAGGCGAGCTCGTAGCCGGGCACGGGATCCATCTCCATCTCGATCGCCAGCAGGTAGTTGCAGCCCTCGGTGCCGTGCCCGTGGTCGACCTGCTCGAAGAAGAAGTCGCGGTGCAGGCGCTTACCGAGCAGCCGCCCCTGCATGTCGGTGAACGCCATGATCACCGTGTCGATCGTCGAATCGGCGCGAAGCTCTTCAAGCGTCAGCACTGGGCAAAGCCTCCTTCGGTGGGACCCGGATGACCGGCGTCACGAGTGGACAACGCTGACTCTATTCGGCCCCGGCGCGACGCAGGCGATTCGGCCCGCAGCCTTGACAAGATCCCTGCAAACCAGTGTGAATAGACACTCGCTCCGGTGAGAGCGGTTTCAGTCATCCAAGAGGGAGGCCGAAGTATGAGTAGTGGAGGGCCTGCAACCGGCGGGCCGCACCTGACAGAGGACGAAAAGCTCCTGCACCGGCTCGGCTACGCGCAAGAGCTGATGCGCGCGATGGGAGCGTTCCGGAACTTCGCGATCAGCTTCACGATCATCTCGATTCTCGCGGGTTGTCTGACCTCGTACTTCATCGCCTTCGAAGAGGGCGGGCCGGTTGCCGTCACGTGGGGCTGGGTCGTCGTCGGTGTCTTCACGACGTTCGTCGCTCTTTCGATGGCCGAAATTGCTTCGACCTATCCGACCGCGGGCGGGTTGTACTACTGGTCGTCCAAGCTTGGTCATGCCGGCTGGGGTTGGTTCACCGGTTGGTTCAACCTGATCGGCCTGATCGGGATCATCGGCGCGGTCGGGTATGGGCTCGCCATCTTCGGGACAGCGCTCCTCAATCTCCTTTGGTCCTACACAGACGACCGGCAGCACATCTTCTACGTCTTCGTCGTCGTCTTGGTCTTTGCCGCGCTGGTCAACGTGTTCGACGTGCGGATCACGTCGTACCTCAACGCCATTTCCGCGTATTGGCATCTTCTCGGCGTCGCCATCATCGTCCTGGCGCTGATCTTCGTTCCCGACCATCATCAATCAGCTGGCTACGTCTTCGGCAAGACGCTCAACGCCTCGGGCTTCTCTGGCCATACTTTCAGCAGCATCGCCTTTTGGATGGTCTTCGCCATCGGCTCGATCGGGATGGCGCAGTACACGCTGACCGGCTACGACGCCTCGGCACACATGTCCGAGGAAACGCACAAGGCATCGCGCGCCGCTGCCGTCGGCCTGCTGATGTCGGTCGTCGTCTCCGTCGTCGCCGGGTTCGTCCTGCTCGTTGCCGTCACGTTCGCGGTTCCGAACACCAATGACGCAGTGACTGCCGGCGCCAACGTCGTGACGTACATCTGGCAGACGTCCATGAGCACGCACTGGGCGGAGTTCCTGCTCTTCATCATCGTCGCTGCGCAGTTCTATTGCCTCACCGCCTGCGTCACGTCAGGCTCGCGGATGCTCTTCGCGTTCTCGCGCGACCGGGCTGTGCCGGGCCATCAGGCCTGGCGGAAGGTCTCGCGGCACCGCGTTCCGGTCTGGTCGGTAGTGGCTGTCTCGGTCGCCGGGTTCCTGTTGCTTCTTCCGACTTACTGGAACTCGGGAGCGGGGTACTTCGTCGGCACGTCCGTCGGCACTACGGGTCTCTACATCGCGTTCATCCTCCCGGTGATCCTGCGCTACCGCCAAGGAGACAGCTTCGAGAAGGGCGCGTGGAGCCTGGGCAAGCACTACAAGTGGATCAACCCGATCGCGATCGCCTGGGTTGCGTTCATCTTCATCGTGTTCATGCTGCCGACCGTGCCGGCCGGGATTCCCGGGAACAATTCCCCCAAGTTCAACTGGAACCTCGCCAACTACGCCCCGCTGACGATTGGCGGTGCGTTGCTGCTGTTCGGCGGCTGGTGGGTGCTCTCGGCCAGCAAGTGGTTCAAGGGTCCTGTCCGGATGGGCTCCGACGACGAGCTCTCTGCGCTCGAGGGAAAGCAGGAGGGCGAGTTCCTGCTTCCTGCCGACACCGAGTACGGCAAGACCTAGCCACATCCGCTCTCACCGGTTCGAGCACGAGGGGCGCCGCGAGGCGCCCCTCGGCATTTAGGCTCCCTGCATGCGTCGTCTGAGCTACGTCGTCTGCGACGTCTTCACCGACACGCCGCTGACGGGGAATCAGCTCGCGGTGTTCACGGACGCACGCGACCTGGACACTGAGACGATGCAGGCACTCGCGCGCGAGATGAACTTCGCCGAGTCGGTGTTCGTCCTGTCGCCCGAGGCGCCGAACGCCGACGTGCGCATCCGGATCTTCACGCCGGGACTCGAGCTGCCGTTCGCCGGCCACCCGACACTCGGTGCTGCGTTCGTGCTCGGGGGACCGCTGTCGAAGATCGTGATCCGGCTCGAGACGGGCGCCGGCGTCGTACCTGTCGAGCTCGAGCGGGAGGGACCGAAGATCGTCTTCGGCCGGATGGAGCAGCCGCTGCCGCCTTGGTCGCCCGCCGAGAACGTCGAGGCGATCCTGGCCTCGGTCGGTGTCGAGCGCTCCGGCTTGCCCGTCGAGCGGTATGAGCTCGGCCCGGGCCACGTGTACGTCGAACTCGACTCGCCGGAGCAGGTCGCCGCGCTCGCACCCGATTTCGCGGCGATGAAGCGCGCCACGAACGACGGCGTGAACTGCTTTGCGCGGGACGGCGACCGGTGGAAGACGCGGATGTTCGCACCTTCCCACGGCGTCGTCGAGGACGCGGCCACGGGCTCGGCCGCAGGCCCGCTCGCGGTGCATCTCGCCCGCCACGGCCGCATCGCCTTCGGGGAGCAGATCGAGATCTCGCAGGGCGCCGAGATCAAGCGTCCGTCGACGCTCTACGCACAGGTCGACGGCACCGCGGACGCGATCGAGCGCGTCGTCGTCGGGGGCTCGGCCGTCGTCGTCGCCCGCGGCGACTTCAGGCTTCCCTGAGCTCCAGCGAAGCGATCTCCGGCAGCTCGGCGTCGAGCGCGCTCCAGAAGCGCCCGCCGTTGCCCGAGACATAGAGCCGATTGCGCGCCGCGTAGACGATCAGGTCGGGATCGGCCGGTGAGATCGCCACCGCGCGCCCCGCGGGCAAGCCACGGCCCGAGTCGCGCCACGTCACGCCCGCATCGTGTGAGACGAGGAGTGGAGGCTTGGCATCCACCACCGCAGCGATCGTCGAACCCGCGGCCGCAGCCGCGACGACGCGTGGCAGGTTGAGGACGGGCTCGGGCTGCGCCGACAGCTCGTGCTCCCACGGCTCGACCTCGCCGGTCTCGAGATCGACCGCGAACGCGCCGTGGGTGGTGGCGGCGATCGCGATCATGCGGGTGACATCAGGGACGCCACGACCGCGGTCGCGCGGCGAGCCGCGCCGGCCGGGGTGAAGCCCGCGTTGCGGGCGACGACATAGGCGGTGGCGAACGCGTCGCCCGCGCCCGTCGGGTCGCTGGACAGGGGATGGGCCGGAATGTTCTCGCGCCTGCCGCGCGTGATCACCGTCGACCCGTGCGACCCGCGCGTCAGGACGATCTCGCCGATCCCGAGCTTGTCGAGGTCGCCCAGCACGTCGGCCTCCGCCTCTGCGACCTTCAGAATCGAGATGAAGCCGAGCACCGCCGGATCGAAATCGGCATCGAGCCGCAGCGGGCCGACCTCGGGCACCCGCACCAGCCCCTGGGCGTCGTACGAGATGCGATAGCGGCGGGAGAGGACGCCGAGCGTGCGCGCCGGAAAGTCGGAGCGCGCGAGCGGCGCGATGTGGATCCAGCGAACGCTCATCGGCAGCTCCGGCACGTCGGCGGCCTCCCACGTGTCGCCGATCGCCTCGAGCCGCATGTGCCGCTCGTCACCGTCGTTGTCGATCGCGCAGGACGCCGTCGTGCGGCCGGAGATGCAGCGCACCGGGGTGCCGAGCCGCACGAGCGGCGGAAGCAGCTCGTCGCGATCGGCCGGAGCGCACCGGGTGATGATCCGCGCCGGGACCCGCAGCCGCTGCAGCGCACGGGCGCCGTGATACGGCCCGCCGCCGGTCGCCGGTGGGCGGTCGGGGAAGACGTCGCGGCAGAGGTTTCCGAGGAGCGCGATCACGCGCTTGCGAGTATCGCCCTGCGCTGCACCAGCGCGCGGGCACACAGCGCCACGACGAACGTGACGGCCAGGCTGGGCATCGAGGCCCCGCCCCAGGGCAGAGCGTGCGGATGCAGGTGCGCGACGATCCTCGTCCACCACCGTGGGCCGACCGGGTACAGCCACTGGTAGAACGCGAAGCCGGCGAGCCACGCCAGCACCATCTCGAGCCGCACCTCGCGCACCGCGAAGATGTCGTCCCGCTCGTAGCGGCGCCCCGCCAGCAGCCAGTCGGCGAGCAGCACGCCGAACAGTGGCACGAAGAATGAGCCGAGCAGGAACAGGAACGGCTGGTAGTTGCGCAGGTCGATCGCGAGGGCGCCGATCGTCGAGACGGCTGCCGTCCCCGCGACGAGTGCGCGCTGCGGCACACCGGGCATGAGGTTCTGCAGGCTGACGGCGCCGGAGTAGACGTTCGCAAACGCCTCGTCGCTCTCGTCCACGGTCAGCGCGAGCAGCGCGAGGACACTCGCCGCCCCGCCCGACGCGATCGCGGTGAGCAGCGACGGCGCGTCACCGATGTGCCGCGACATGGCGATCACCGCGCCCAGGCCGAAGAGCGGGATCGTCGGGATGAAGTACCCGAGCCCGGCCCCCCAGAACCCCGCCGAGCGCGTGCGCGCGAACCGCGTGTAGTCGGCGACGAGCGGAGTCCAGCTGACGATGCTCGCGAGCACCAGGTCGAACCCCGGCCAGAACGCGTGCGCACCTGGCTGGTGCCACAGACGGATCGCGTGCTGGCCGTGCAGCGACCACCACGAGAGATAGAGCAGTGACGCGATCACGATCCAGACCGCGAACTTGCGGACGTACCGCCGCACGAAGCCCACCGGTCCGAGCAGCGCCAGAGCTGTCGCCACGGCGCCGAAGAGGATCTTCCAGAACGGCACGCCGCCGAACCCGAAGACGTGCTGCGAGAGAGCGCTGGCACCGGTCGCGATCACGATCAGCTCGAAGACCGACCACCCGAGGCACTGGAGGATGTTCAGCCCGGTCGGCAAATACGAGCCGCGCCGTCCGAGCGGCGCGCGCAGCAGCACCATGGCCGGCACCCGCGCGTCGGCGCCGATCAGCCCGCCGATGCCGAGCATCAGATTCCCGACGACCGCCGCCGCGACGAGTGCGCCGATCGCCTCAGGCAGCGATAGGCCGAGTCCGCCGCTCGAGCCGGGCAGGACGAGCAGCGCCCCCGCGACGATCACGAGCAGCGACACCGAGAGGTTCGCCCACAAGAGGAAGCCGTCGAACAGGCTCAGCGTCCGGAGCCGCTCGGGGACGGGCTCGATGCCCCACGCAGTTTCACCGTTCTGGCCAGTTTCACCGCTCAATTGGAAAGCGCTCCCTTCGCCGGCATGACCCGGATCAGGTTCGACGGGTGTGTTCTCAGCCCCAGGCGGGGCACCCCGGTTCGGAAAGGCTACTCGGCCTGCAGAAGGCGCCGCACCACGTAGCGGAGGATCCCGCCGTGGCGCATGTACTCGCGCTCGCGCGGCGTGTCGAGACGCACGCGCGCCCGGAACTCGGTCCCTCCCGCGCGCACGGTCACCTCGGTCGCCTCACCGTTCTCGACGCCGACCACCTGAAACTCCTCGCGCCCGGTCAGGCCCAGGCTCTCGACGGTGTCCCCGGGCAGGAACTGCAGCGGCAGCACGCCCATCATCAGCAGGTTCGAGCGGTGGATCCGCTCGTACGACTCGGCGATCACGACCTTCACGCCGAGCAGATTCGGCCCCTTCGCCGCCCAGTCGCGGGACGAGCCCGAGCCGTACTCCTTGCCCGCGAGCACGACCAGCGGCGTGCCCTCGGCGAGGTAGCGCTCGGACGCCTCGAAGATCGTCATCTCCTCGCCGCTCGGCACGTGCACCGTCCACGTCCCCTCCGAGCCGGGCACGAGCCGGTTGCGCAGGCGCACGTTCGCGAAGGTCCCGCGCACCATCACCTCATGGTTGCCTCGGCGCGCGCCGTACGAGTTGAAGTCGGCGCGCTCGATGCCGTGCTCGAGCAGGTACGTGCCCGCGGGCGACTCGAGCTTGATCGATCCGGCCGGTGAGATGTGATCGGTCGTCACCGAGTCGCCAAGCCAGACGAGACAGCGGGCACCCGTGACGTCGGGGACGGTGCCGGGCTCCAGCGACATCCCCTCGAAGTACGGTGGCCGGCGGACATAGGTCGAGCCGGGATCCCAGTCGAAGAGCTCGCCCTCCGGTGCCGGCATCGACTGCCACGTCGCATCGCCGGTGAAGACGTCGGCGTAGGTGTCGCGGAACATCTCGCCGGTGATCGACGAGGCCATCGTCTGCGACACCTCGTGCGCGGTCGGCCAGAGGTCGCGCAGATACACGTCCTCGCCATCCGACCCCTGGCCGAGCGGCTCGGTGACGAGATCGATGTCCATTGTCCCGGCGAGGGCGTACGCGACGACCAGCGGCGGCGACGCGAGATAGTTCGCCTTCACGTCGGGGTGGATCCGCGCCTCGAAGTTGCGGTTGCCCGAAAGCACCGCGCAGGCGACCAGGTCGCCGTCGGCGATCGCGCGCGAGATCTCGTCGGGCAGCGGACCCGAGTTGCCGATGCACGTCGTGCAGCCGTACCCGACCGTCTGGAAGCCCAGCTCGTCCAGGTACCGCTGCAGATCGGCGGCCGCGTAATACTCGGTGACGACGCGCGAGCCCGGCGCGAGCGACGACTTGACCCACGGCTTGCGGGTGAGCCCGCGCTCGACGGCCTTCTTGGCAACGAGCCCCGCCGCGATCATCACGGCCGGGTTCGACGTGTTGGTGCAGGACGTGATCGCAGCGATCACGACTGCTCCGTGGTGGAGGTCGAACTCGGCTCCGTCGTACGAGACCGGGACGGATCGTGGCTTCGGGGCGACGACCGTGGCCGTTGCAGGCCCGTCCGCGACCGGCTCGGGTACACCGCCCGGCTGCTGCTCGGTCGTGGGATCCGACGCGGGGAACGTGTCGGCGACCGCCTGGTCGTGCGAGCCGTTGCGGTAGTCGACGCCGAACGAGCCCAGCGCTTCGTCGAACGAGCGCTTCGCGTCGCTCAGCGGCACGCGGTCCTGCGGGCGGCGCGGCCCGGCAAGCGACGGCTCGACGTCGCCGAGGTCGAGCTCCACGACCTGCGTGTACGTCGCGGGCTCCGACGCGTCGTGCCACAGCATGTTCTCCTTGCAGTACGCCTCGACCAGCGCCACCCGTTCGGTCGCTGCGGCCGGTCAGGCGCAGGTACTCGAGCGTGATGTCGTCCACCGGGAAGAAGCCGCAGGTGGCGCCGTACTCCGGCGACATGTTCCCGAGCGTCGCCCGGTCGGCCAGCGGGAGCGCGGCCAGGCCGTTGCCGAAGTACTCGACGAACTTGCCGACCACGCCGACGCGGCGCAGGATCTCGGTCACCGTGAGCACGAGGTCGGTCGCGGTCGAGCCCTCGCGCAGCGCGCCCGTCAGCCGGAAGCCCACCACCTGCGGCACGAGCATCGACAGCGGCTGACCGAGCATCGCAGCCTCGGCTTCGATCCCGCCCGCGCCCCAGCCGAGCACACCGAGGCCGTTCACCATCGTCGTGTGCGAGTCGGTGCCCACGAGGGTGTCGGGGAAAGCCACGCCGTCGCGGTCGTCGACGACGCGGGCGAGGTGCTCGAGGTTCACCTGGTGGCAGATGCCGGTGCCCGGCGGGACGACCTTGAAGTCGCTGAACGAGCGCTGGCCCCAGCGCAGGAAGGCATAGCGCTCGCGGTTCCGCTCGAACTCGAGCTCGACGTTTCGCCCGAAGGCGCGCTCGGAGCCGAACAGGTCGACCTGGACGGAATGGTCGATCACGAGCTCCGCCGGGATCAGCGGATTGACCTTCGAGGGGTCGCCGCCCAGGTCGGCGATCGCATTGCGCATCGCGGCCAGATCGACCACCGCGGGCACACCGGTGAGGTCCTGCATCAGGACACGCGACGGCGAAAACGAGATCTCGTTGGCCGGCTCGGCCTTGGCGTCCCAGCGCGCGACCGCCTCGACGTCGGCGTCGTCGCCGTTCCGAAGGACGTTCTCGAGCAGCACGCGCAGGGTGTACGGAAGCCGGGCCACGTCGTACGAGGCCTGAAGCTCACCGAGGCGGTAGATGCCGTACGAGCGGTCCCCGACGCGTAGTTGTGACGGCGACGCCATGTCTCGATTGTAAGCAGACGACGCGCCTAGACTGTTCCCCGTGACGGTTGTGCAGCAGATCGTCGGCCTCGGGGGTGGCGGCGAGACGCGAGGAGCAGACGGCGCGTCTGGTCGATCATGTCGTGTCTCTGACCCGGGGCGGACGCCTGAAGATCTGCTTCGTTCCGACTGCGGTCGGCGACGCGGAGGATGTGATCGCCGGCTTCCTGGCTGGGCCGTGGTCGCGGCACGGCGAGCTCTCCGTCGCCCAGTTCTTTCCGTGGCCGCGCCCGGATCTCCGCGAGCACATCCTCGACCAGGACATCGTCGTCGTGTCGGGCGGGAACACGGCGAACATGCTGGCGATCTGGCGGGTGCAGGGCTTCGACGCGATCCTGCGCGACGCGTGGGAAGCCGGCGTGCTGCTCACAGGCGGGAGCGCCGGGATGATCTGCTGGTACGAGGCCGGCGTCACCGATTCGTTCGGACCGCAGCTCGAAGGCCTCGCCGACGGGCTCGGGTTCCTGGCGGGCAGCGCGTGCCCTCATTTCGACGGCGAGCCTGCGCGCCGGCCGCGCTACAGCGAGCTCGTGACGTCGGGCTTCCCGGAGGGCATCGCCGCAGACGACGGCGTGGGGCTCCACTACGTCGGAACGAAACTCGAGCAGGTCGTCGCGTGCCGGGCGAATGCCACGGCCTACCGCGTCACTGCTGCAGGCGCAGAGCCGCTCGCGGCGACGTTGTTGTAGTCGTCGAGCGCTCGGGCGCCGAGCGGTAGACCCGGATCAGTATCGCGAGGGTCACGACGTCGAGCGCCAGCACGAAGAGGATGCGCCACACCGTCCCGTCGGCCTCCTCGAACGGAGAGATCCAGAAGCCGAGTGGCAGCAGCCACGCGGCGCTGAGGCGCGGGCTGAGGAGCGCCGCAGCAACGAGCAGGAGCGCCGAGTAGTGCAGCCAGCTGACCGGTGAAAAGACGATCGCGATGCCGATCGCCAGCGCGAGCGCCTCGCGGTCGTCGATCAGCGCGCGCCGCCGGGCGAGCACGAGGGCCGCGCAGGCAAGCAGGGCCAGTGCGGTCGCGGCCAGCCGGCTGGCCGTTCCGGGCAGTCCGATCGTGGTGCCGAGGGCGCTGAGCGAATAGCCGCGATCCCAGAAGCTCGCCTCGTTGTTCAACAGCTTGGGATAGCCGACGAGCCCTTTGAAGCCGATGGTCGCCCACGGGAGCAGCGTGAAGCCGACGAGCGAGGCAGCGATCGAGCGGATCATGCGCGGCGTTCCCCGCTCGGCCTGCCAGACGAGCAGCGGCCACATGAAGATCTTCGTGACCACGACGGGCGCCGAGGCGAGGCTGCTCGCGACAGCCGAATCGCGGTAGCGCCAGCACGTCGCGATGCCCAGGATCAGCAGCGGCGTCAGCGCCCCGAGGCGGATCCCGTGGTCGATCGGGATCCAGAGGAATGCCATGCCGTAGCAGCGCCAGTCGCGCACACCGAGCAGCCACAGTGACAGCGGGATCGCCGCCGTCGAGACCAGCAGGAAGACGATCGCCGCCGCCAGGAAGGGCAGCGGGGCGAGCGGCACGAGCAGGTCGGCGACGGCGGGCGGATAGATGTACCGCGACTCCGGGGTGCCGAGCGAGTTGAACGAGACCGGGTGCGTATAGGGGTTGCGGCCGTGCACGACGTCGCCCGCCGCCTGCCAGAACGGATGGAAATCCGAGGCATACGTCGCCCGCGGCGCGAAGAACGCGATCACCAGCAGCAGACAACAGGGCAGGACGACGAACACGAGAGCTTCGATCACTCCTCGTGCGATGCGGTCCGAATCGATCCCGCCGGACCGTCCCTCGGGCACGGAAGTCGCCATCTACAGGTAGTTCGCGCCTGTTGCCCGAGTCCCTAGATGGATGAGGCCGCCCCGGTCGAGAGCATCACGGGGCGGCCCCGCATCCAGCATCTCCCGACGTGCTCACTACCGGCGGGAGACGGAACGAAGGTCAGCCGTATGGCCCGCGAGGCCCGACTGACCTTTCGCAAAGGTGATTACCCCCGGCTTGGTTCGTGAAACATGCCGCTGCAACCGGGCGCCGAGAAGTTCAAGAAATCATGAGGAAACGAAAGTTTGTGGCTGTGACGGCCGAATGACACGACATGAATCGTGTGCACCTCATCTTCGGCCGGCTCGCCATGGGCGTGCTGGAGGTCCGGCAGCGGGCGTCCCGGCAGCAGGGCCAGGCGCTGATCGAGTACGCCCTGATCATCTCGCTCGTCGCCGTCGTCGCAATCGCGGGACTCTCGCTGACGGGCACAAACGTCAAGTCCCTGTTGAACAAGGTCGCCGGCGAGGTCTAGGTAAGGGAGCCGGCGCGGGCGCGCCCCGGCGGGCGAGACCGGCTGGCTCGTTTCTCTACAAACGCCTAACCGTGGCTCAACGCGCGGCTGCCATATTGACCGCGAAGCACGACTCGGAGGCCCGCCTGCCCTTCCGGGTCGTGCTCTCTCTTTTTCCCGGTCACCAAAGCCCCCCTGATCTCAAAAGGGGCACACCAGACGTTTAGGAACCCGGCGTTCCTGGAAGAGCAAGTGGGATGGCGACCTCGCTAGCCTGGAACTTCCGTTTGCCGGCCGTACCCGCAAGCGTCCCGGAGGCACGGCACGCCGTGCGCGCCGCGCTCGAGTCGTCCGGCGTCGCTGTTGCGGACGTCGAGCTCGCCGTTTCGGAAGCCGTGACCAATGTGGTCCGCCACGGCTACAGAGACGGCCGGGCCGGCGCCGTCGAAGTAGCGATTGCCTCGAGCGACGTCGGAGTTGAAGTTGTCGTTCGCGACCGGGGTGTCGGCCCGCTGTTACATCCCGAGGTCGAAGCGCTCGGCGTCGGTGTGATGCTGATGCAGACGGTTGCCGACCGATTCGAGCTCGCCGGGTCCCTGGGAGTCGGCACCACGGTGCGCATGGATTTCCTGTTCCCGAGTGGCGAGCTCTAAGGCGCGACTCCGAGCTTCTCGGTGAGGTTCGTCAGCTCGATGACCTTGCGGCCGTGTTCATTGGCGCGCACTGCGAACGACGTACCGGCCTCTGCCGCCTGGTTCGCGTACCGGACGAGGACGCCCAGGCACGACGAATCGAAGAACGTGCACAAGGTCAGATCGACGACAACAGCGTGAGCACCGTTGAGGTTCGTGATCGCGTCGGCGAGCTCTTCGCAATTCGAGAGGTCGACCTCACCGCTCACCGCGACAACCTCGGCGGGACCGTCCTGCGCAACGCTGATTGAAAGCAACCCCGTCACCCCACACCCCCTGATTCCGTCGCGACAAGAACAAGAGCCTCCGGTGTGAGCAGCCAAGCTTGGGCTGCCCTGCAGGCGGGTTTGTAGCATCGGATCCGGGTGTTGGCAAGCCCATCGGGCGGGGGCTGACCGTGGCGCCGGCGTGGTGCGCTTAATGCACCGTTAATCGCGGCCAACAGTCGTGCAACACCCGGGCGGTTATAACGCCGGGGTGGGTCGCGCAGGCATTCTCACCCGCACCGGAACGTTGGCTGTCGCAGCTGCCGCAGGCGGCGCGGTCGCACTCGGCGGCGCCGATCTATTCGGCAAGCTGGGCAGCCGCACGACGATCCAGCAGGTTGCGCCGCTGCCCGGCGGCCTCGGCAATGTGTCCCTCGCGACGGGACAGGCGAGCCAGGGCTCGATGGGCGACGCGGAGGTCTACCGCCGCGACTCGCCCGGCGTGGTCGAGATCACCGCGACCAGCGTGCGCACGGCCCCGGCGGATCCCTTCGGCTTCTTCGGCCCGCAGACGACGACGACTCAGGCGCTCGGCTCCGGGTTCGTCATCGACAAGGCCGGCCACATCGTCACGAACTACCACGTGATCGCCGGCGCGCAGAAGGTGCAAGTGTCGTTCAGCGGCCAGGATGAGATTCGGGCGACCGTCGTCGGCAAGGACGCGTCGACCGATCTGGCTGTCCTGAAGATCGACGCGCACGCCAGCGCTCTCACGCCGCTGCCGCTCGGCGACTCGTCGACGGTCGTCGTCGGCCAGCCGGTCGTCGCGATCGGCAACCCGTTCGGGCTCACCCGGACGCTCACCGCCGGCGTCGTGAGTGCGGTGCAGCGCCACATCTCTTCGCCGAACCAGTCGCAGGAGGACGCGATCCAGACCGACGCGTCCATCAACCACGGCAACTCCGGCGGCCCCCTCATCGACATGCGCGGCGAGGTGATCGGCGTCACGTCTCAGATCACGACGGGCGGCACGGGCGACCAGGGGAACGTGGGCATCGGCTTCGCCATCCCCAGCAACACCGTGCGCACGATCGCCGCGCAGCTGATCACCAGTGGCAAGGCGCTGCATGCGTATCTCGGCGTCGACACGTTCGGCGTGACGCAGCGGCTGGCTCGGATCTTCAACTTGCCCACGCGGCAAGGGCTGCTCGTGCAGCAGGTGACGCCCGGCAGCGCCGCCGCGAAGGCCGGGATCGTGCCCGGCGGCACCAAGGTCGTCGTGCAGGGCATGACGTACCAGCTCGGCGGCGACATCATCACGAAGGTCGACGGCCAGGCGGTCACGACGCCCGAGGAGTTGCTCGACGCGATCGCGGGCCACCAGCCCGGCGACAAGCTCACCCTCGAGATCTACCGGCACGGCAAGTTGAAGCACGTCACGGCGAAGCTCGGCAACCGTCCGGAGGCGACGCCGTGACCGGAGAGCGCACGTCAAGTTTTCTCGCCTTCGGGCGAGCAAGCCTCGGCCCGGGATAACGGGTCAGGGTCCGGCGGGCTGCACAAGCTGCCTGTCGGGTTGAAAGGCCGGTCGCGGCCCGCCCGCCTGCCCGGGCCGCGACCGGTCTCTCTCTTCTTTCGCCGCTTCGGGTTGGGGGGCTTCCGGGTGGCGTCCTGCCCCGTCTACTCTGTTCCGCCATGGAGCGCGGCCAGATCGTCTTCGAGGAGGCACACCTCGTCGACGAGGAGTTGTGGCAGGACGACGAGGGCGAGGACTACGACGGCTGGTTCTGCGTCCGTACGAACCCGTTCCCGTGTCCGGCCTCGGGGTGCACGTTCGTCGCGGAGTTCATGACGGCCGCGCACCTGATCCTCGTCTGGCAGGAGTCGGACGACCCGAACCTGCTGCGCCACGCGGCGCGTGCGCGCGACGTCGGCCGCAACCCGCGCGTCGTCGGCTACCGCTCCGAGTACGGGCCCAGTGCGTCGTACTACGCGTGGATCGCCGCGGGCCGCCCGTGCACGGTGTCAAGACGGCATAGGTCAAGGCGGCGACGTAGCTAATGGCGGTTGTCTCCGAGACGATCCAGGTGAGCGGCATCCGCTGCGAACGCTGCGTGATGCGACTCGGCAAGGTGCTCGAGAATCACCAGGGTCTCGAGGCCGCCAACGCCACCCTGATGGGGCAGGTCATGGTCGCCTACGACGACGAGCTCACGACGCGCGAAGCGCTGCTCGAAGCGATGGCGCGCGGCGGCTTTCGCGAGCTTGCCTTCACCTGAGCAGGGGGAATGCGCTTCCCCTGAGCAGCGTTGGAACGCATTGCTAGGGTGGCCGGTCCGATGAGCGAGAGCACACCGACAGCCGAGGACACCCGCCGCCTCGCGCAGCTTGCGCGGGACCGTGTTCGTTTCGAAGAGGAGGCACTCGAGCTGTCCGACCAGGTTTACCGTGTGGCACGGAGGCTCGTCGGCTCCCGCGAGGAAGCCGAGGACCTCGTGCAGCAGACCTACGAGCGCGCGTTCCGGTCGTGGCAGTCGTACACGCCCGGCACGAACATGCGCGCCTGGCTGCTCCGCATCCTCACGAACCTCAACATCGACCGGGGCCGGCGCGTAGCAGCGGACGCCGCAGACCACGTCGATCGACGAGGCGGCCGACTACTTCCTCTACAACTCGCTCGAGGCTGCGACGCCCGAGGAGAACCCCGACGAGGAGCGCGTGCTCGAGAAGCTGAGCCAGGACTCGATCGTCGAGGCGCTCGCCGATGTGCCGCACGACTTCCGCGACACGCTCGTGCTCGTCGACATCGGCGAGTTCAGCTACGCCGACGCGGCGCAGATCCTCGACATCCCGATCGGCACCGTGATGTCGCGCTTGCACCGTGGCAGGCGTATTCTCAAGAAGAACCTGGCTGATAGGGCGGTGCCGGCTTGAGTGATCCATGCGACAAGTGCGAAGAGATGATGCAGCCGTATCTCGACGGCACGTTGTCCGAGGTCGAGGTTGAGGAGGCCCAGGTTCATCTCGAGCGCTGCCGATGGTGCGCGAAGCGCTACCGCTTCGAGGAGCGGCTCCGCCACTACGTACGCGTTGAGCTTTCCGAGGCGATGTCGCCCGAGCTGAAGGCCCGGCTCGTCGCTCTCAGAACTCCGCTCTAGGCACTCGGACGTCGATGTCGCCGGGCGGCTCGAGGTCGCTGCAGTCGATGAGCACCGGGTCGAGCGCGCGCGCTCCCTCGTCGGGGATCGTCGCCCAGACGCTGCGCGCCAACACCACGGGGTGGTTTCGCGACGCCGTCGTAGGTCGCGGCCACGACCTCTGCGTCGTCACGATGCTCGAGGACGCGGCCGACGGCGCGCGGGTCGAGCTCAGGCCCGTCGGCGAGCACGATCACCGCATGGGTGACGCCCGGGTCGAGCGCGCCGAGTCCGCAGCGCAGTGACGCGCCGGGGCCGCGCGCCCAGTCGGCGCAGTGCACGCACGGCCGGATGCCAGGACCGGCGAGTGGGTGGGCGCCTTCGACCACGACGACCTCGTCCAGCCGGCACTGCTCCAGCCGTTCGAGCACCGCCGGGAGCAGCTCCCACTGCTTCGGGCGCCCGTACCGGGTCGAGGCGCCGGCAGCCAGGACGACCGCTGCGATCACGCTATCCCGATCAAGCAGCTTTGATCGTGATGCTCTCGACCACGATCCGCTTCGTCGGCTTCTCGGTCTGCGAGTTGCCGAAGGTGCCGATGCGGTCGACGACGCCAGGCCCGAAACGACGTGGCCGAGGACCGCGTAGATCGGCGACAGACCGGCATTGGCGCCGGTGACGACGAAGAACTGGCTGCCGGCCGTGCCGGGTGGGTCGGTCTCGGTCTTCGCCATCGCCACGGTCCCGTGCAGGTACGTGGTGTTCGCGGGCGGCACGTCGACGGTCGAATAGCCGGGCCCGCCGCTGCCGGTACCGGTCGGATCGCCGCCCTGGATCACGAAGCCGGGAACGATGCGGTGGAAGATCGTGCCGTTGAAGAACTTCTTGCGCGCCAGCTGCTCGAACGAGGCGACCGTGTGCGGCGAGTCCTTCACGTCCAGTCTGATCGAGAACGTGCCCTCGCTCGTCTTCACCACCGCGATCCCGGGCGTGGCCTTCGCATTGCCGGGTCCGCTGGTTGTGGTCGCGGCCTTCTTCCCACCGCAGGCAGTGAGCACGAGCGCAGTTCCCGCCAGGATTGCCGCGACCTGCACACGGCGCCTCATGACGCTGTGGTGAGTTGGGTCCACGTGCGCGGCGCACGAGCGCGGTCGCGATCTCGAGCTTGTAGGCATTTCCGGGCAGCGGTGTTGCCGAGTCGAACCCGTCCTCGTCGAGCAGCCACGGCACCGGCGCGACGCCGGCGAGCGCGACGCGCGTCTCGCCCGCGACGAGTGCCGCGGCGACGCCGACGAGCGGGAAGCCGAAGAGCTTGCGCTCCATCGCCTTCAGGTAGACCGAGCCTTCGCAAGCAGGCAGTTCGATCTCGAGGATCAGCTCGTCTTCCGCGAGCGTCGTCGTGCGCCGGTCGTCGTCGCTCGGGACGTGGAAGAGGTCGGCGATGGGGAGCCGTCGCGCGGTCGTGACGAGCGTTGCGTCGAGGGCAAGGAGCGCAGCCGCCGGATCGGAGGGGTGGGCCGATGCGCAGAAATCGTTGGCGAAGACGGCATGCTCGCGGTGCTCCCCTTCGATCGCGTGGCACTCGCTGCCGCCATGGAGCCGGCACGCGAAATCGAGCCGCCAGTACCAGCAGCGGGTCGCCTGCAGGAGGTTGCCGCCGAGCGAGCCGACGTTGCGGATCTGTGGGCTCGCCGCGAGCCGGCACGCCTCTCGAAGGGCTGCCGGGATCGTCGCGTCGGCCTCGAGCGCGGCCAGCGTTGTGCCCGCGCCGATCGTGCGGCCGCGCACGCCGCTCGGGACAATCCCGCGGACGTCGACGAGGCTGTCCCCCGCGAGCAAGCCCGCGCGGAGAAGCGGTACGACCTCCGTCCCGCCGTGGATCGGCAGGCCCCCGCGGAGCTCGTCGAGGCTAGACGCCTGCCGGAGTTCCACGTTGCTGGCGCTCCTGCCGGTCGAGGGTCCCCGTACGTCCGCGCTCTGCGGCCTCGCGCAGAGCCCGCAGCATCTCCTCGCGGGTGATCGGCAGCGAGCGGATGTCGGCGCCCGTCGCGTCGCGGATCGCGTTGGCGATCGCCGCGGCGGTCGGGACGATCGGCGGCTCGCCGAGCCCCTTCGAGCCGAGGTTTGTCAGGTGCGGGTCAGGAATGTCGACCAGCTCGCTGATGATCTCCGGCACGTCGGCGATCGTCGGCAGCTTGTAGGCGTCGAGGCCGCTGGTGAGCACGCGCCCGGTGCGCGGGTCGTCGAGCCGCACTTCGCTGAGCGTGTGGCCGATCCCCTGGATGATCCCGCCCTCGATCTGGCTTGCAGCGCCGAGTGGGTTGATCACCCGTCCGACGTCGTGCACGGCAGCGATCCGGTCGACCCACACCTCGCCGGTCTCGACGTCGACCGCCACCTCGGCGACCTGCACCCCGAACGTCAGGACCTGCATGCCGGCCGGATTCGGCCCCCGCGCGCCGCGTCCCAGGATCTGCGAGTTGCCGAGCAGCTCGAGCAACTCCGAGAGCGGTGCGCGGAAGCTGCCATCGGCAGAGATGATCTCGCCGCCGTCCAGGCCAAGGCTCGCTTCGTCGAGCGAATGGCGCTGCGCTGCGATTTCGATGATCTGCCGTTTCGCGTCGGCGGCGGCCGCGCGCACGGCCGGCCCCATCGAGGGGATCGTGGACGAGCCCGCCGAGATCGACGCGAACGGCCCGCGCGCCGAATCGCCGAGCGAGACCGTCACGTGCTCGAGGGGAAGTCCGAGCTCCTCGGCGGCGATCATCGCCATCGCGGTGCGCGACCCCGTGCCGATGTCCTGCATCGCCGTCACGACAGTGGCGTGTCCGTCCGAGCCGACGCGGATCCACGCATACGAGGGCGGCCCGCCGCCGCCGTACCAGATCTGCGACGCCATCCCGACCCCGCGCTTCACGGTGTCGGTCGAGCGTGCTCGCACCTGGTGCCGGCGTTCCCAGTGGGGCTCGGCCCGGCGATAGCACTCGAGCAGGTTCTTGCTGCTGAACGGCTTGCCGTCCGTGGGGTCGTGCTCGGTGTGGTTCAGCCGGCGCACCTCGAGCGGGTCGAGGCCGAGCTTGGCCGCCAGCTCGTCGACCAGGCTTTCGAGCCCGAAGGTGCCCTCGACGAACCCCGGGGCCCGGAACGCCTTCATCGGCGGCAGGTTCAGCTTGGCCCCGTAGACGGTCGTCTTCACGTTCGGGCAGGCGTAGAGCAGCGTCATCGGGCCGTCCACCGGCGATGACCAGCCGTCCCAGCCCACGGCGTTCACATAGTCGCCGCCGAGCGCCGTGATGGTGCCGTCGCTGCGGGCGCCGATCGTCAGCCGCTGGATGGTGGCGTTGCGGTTGCCGGCGATCACGCCGTCCTCGCGCCGCGACAGCGCGCAGTGGACCGGGCGGCCGGTGCGCCGCGCGAGCTCGATCGCGATGAAGGTGTAGTCGCCGGCGTCGTTCTTCGATCCGAAGCCGCCGCCCATGTAGTCGCAGATCACGCGCACCTTGTCGGGCGGCAGCCCGAGCTCGTCCGCGACCTCGCGCGCACGCCCCAGATGTACTGCGTCGAGATGTGGACCTCGAGGGTGTCACCCGACCCATTGGCCGCCGACTGGTGCGTCTCGAGGGAGTTGTGGACGACGACCTGGGTGCGGTATTCGCCATCGACGACGACGTCGGCCTCGCGCGAGCGCGCGCTCGAAGTCGCCGCGCGCGCGGTTGCGGGGCTCGCCGATAAGCTCTCGCGCGCCACCGCCTCGTCGGGGTCGAGCAGCGGCTCGCGCACCTCCCACTCGACCTCGATCGCCGCGACGGCCGCGAGCGCCTGGGCACCGTGTCGGCGCAGACAGCGGCGACGGCCGTGCCCTCGTAGCCCGCCTCGGAGGCCAGGGCCGAGCTGTCATCTGGCCCGATCGCGGCGTGAACGCCCGGCATTGCGAGCGCCGGCGAGAGGTCGAGGCGCCGCACGCGCGCGTGCGGATGCGGCGAGCGCAGCACGGCGGCGTGCAGCATCCCGTTCAGCTGCAGATCGGCGGTGTAGGCGCGCCTGTCCGCGCGCACGCAGGTGACCTGTCTGCCGGGTGGCGGGGCGCCCGACGACTTCTCCCGGGCCTTCGGGCCACTGGTCGAGTCCGTCCTCGTCGACGACCAGCCAGACCTCCTCGTACCGGCCCTCGACCTCTTTCTCGGTGCGGATCAGTCTTGCCATGTGCGGATGGCCTCCTCGATCTTCGGGTACGCGCCGCAGCGGCAGAGGTTGCCGGCCATCGCGTGGCGGATCTGCGGCGTCGTCGGTTCGGGTGTGGCACGGACGAGCGCGACGGCCGAGACGATCTGGCCGGGTGTGCAGAACCCGCACTGCAGCGCGTCGGCGCGAACGAACGACTCGATCAGCGGATGCGCTGCCGAGTCCCTCGATCGTCGTCACTGCCCGGTCGCCGACGCCGTGCACCGAGCGTGATGCACGAGAGCGTCGGGATGCCGTCGACGAGCACCGTGCACGCGCCGCAGTGGCCCTCGCCGCAGGCGATCTTCGTACCCGTCAGCCCGAGTTCGTCGCGTAGCGTCTCGGCCAGCGTCGCCGAGACGGGCGCGTGGATCTCGTAGCTGTGCTCGTTGACCTTGAGCTCACGCAGCGGCTGTCACCGCCTCGATGTCGGCCAGGTGGATCAGGCGGAAGGTGAGCCGGGTCGCGTCGCGCCGGTCGGCCTCGTTGGTCAGCTCGGGGACGGTGAGCCACAGGTCCTGCGCCGCCTCGAGCAACTCGCGGATCCGGTCGACGAGGGCGATGTGGCCGTTTCGCTCGGAGCAAGCGTGCGATTGCGAGGCCAAGGACGCCGACGGTGTCGGGCTGGCGCGACCAGAGGAGCGGCGTCGCCATCGAGAGGTACTGGTGGATCCGCGCGAGCTGCATCGGCTGCGAGAACGTGTCGAGACCCACGGGCTGGGTGGGAGTCGGGCAGCTCGTCGCCGTCGGCGAGGGCGTTCGCGTTGCCGGCGAGCATCGCGCGCACCTGCGCCTCCGTGTAGCCCGCGAGCTGCGCCGTCTTCATCGCGATCAGCAGCGACGCAGGCTGCTGCCCGTACGGATAGTCGCTGGCGTACACGACCTGCTCGGGCGGGATCTGGCGGTAGAAGTCGAGCAGGTCGATGGGGCTCCAGACCGAGGTGTCGAAGAGGACGCCCTTGCGGCCGGCCATCGCCGCGGCCAGCGCGCCCAGGTCGGCGATCCCGCAGTGCGCGATGATCAGCGTCGCGCCAGGGTGCCGGTCGACGAGGCCGCGCAGCCCGTCGGCGATCGGCGGCAGGCCGCGGCCGCCGTGGATCAGGATCGGCACCGCGCGCTCGGCAGCGAGCGCGAACACCGGCTCGAGCCGCGCGTCGCTCGCGGTGAACTTCTGCGCGCGCGGGTGCAGCTTGATCCCGCGGGCGCCGAGGTCGAGACAGCGCACCGCCTCCTCGATCGGCGACTCGTTCAGGTCGAGGCGGACGAACGGGATCAGCCGGCCGTCGCTGCGCGCCGCGAATGCGAGCGTCCGGTCGTTCGCGGCCCGGAAGCCCGGGTGCCGGTCGGGCTCGTCGAGGCAGAACATGAAGGCACGCGAGATGCCGTAGCGCGCCATCAGCGACTCGAGGCGGTCGTAGTCCCCGACCATCCCGTCGATGTCGTGGCCGAGATGCAGATGGGCGTCGAAGATGTCGGCGCCCTCCGGCAACAGGCGGCGGAGCTCCTCGTCGTACGCCGTGACCAGCTCGAGCGCGCGTGTCTGAGCGTCCACGACGATTGAGTGTAGTTAGAGTCGTGCGCATGACCGATGTCCTGATCTACGCAGACACATTTCGCTCGCCCGAGCTCCGCCACGAGGTGCCGCTGGGCGTACCCGACCCGTTCCTCTATGCCGAGAAGGACGGGACGAAGCACATCGTGATCGGTCGATGGAGATCCCACGGCTCCGTGAGATCGGCGGTTTCGAGTTGCATCCCCGCGAGGAGTTCGGCTCGACGAGCTGGCCGCGGGCGGACTGTCGTATGCGGAGATCGGCGAACAGATCGCCGTCCGAGCCGTCGAGGCGCTCGGGGTCTCGGCCGCCTTCGTCCCGGAGTCGTTCCCCTCTGCGCTGGCCGATCTGCTGCGGGGAGCCGGGGTCGAGCTGAGCCGAACCGCGACTTCTTCGACGGACGCCGGCGCTCGAAGGTGCAGGCCGAGCTGGCGGGTATTCGCCGAGCCCAGCGTGCGGCCGAGGCGGGGATGGCCGCGGCGCGCGACCTTCTCCGGCGCGCCGAGCCGAACGGGCCGGGCTGAACGTCGACGGCGAGCCGCTGACGTCCGAGCGCGTGAAAGCGGCGATCAGCCAGGCGTTCGTCGCGCACGGCTGTACCTCCGACGACTGCATCGTCGCGCGTGGCGCGCAGGCGGCCGTCGGCCACGACATGGGCAGCGGCCAGATCCAGGCGGGCGAGACGGTCGTGATCGACCTGTGGCCGCGCGACGCCGAGAGCTTCTGCTTCGCCGACATGACGCGCACGTTCGTCGTCGGCGAGATCGCCCCGGATGTCGCCGAGTGGCACCGGCTCTGCAAGCAGGCGCTCGACCGCGCGATCTCCGAGATCAGGCCCGGCGTCAGCGGCCGCGCGATCTTCGACGGGACGTGCGAGCTCTTCGAAGCTGCCGGCGAGCCGACGCAGCGCACGAAGCAGCCGGGCGTCCCGCTCGCCGACGGCTTTTTCCACGGGCTCGGGCACGGCGTCGGCCTCGAGGTGCACGAGGAGCCCGGCCTGGGTCTGACCTCGCGGGAGGCCCTCCAGGCGGGCGACGTCGTCACCGTCGAGCCCGGCCTCTACCGGCAGGGCTACGGCGGCGTCCGGCTCGAGGATCTCGTCCTCGTGACCGAGGACGGCGCCGAGAATCTCACGCAGTTCTCCTACGAGCTGACGCCCTGATGTCGCAGAACATCGACAACCTGTTCCTCGAGGAGCGGCGGTATCCGCCGCCTGCCGCGTTCGCCGCCGCAGGCGAATGCGGAGCGCGTCGATCTACGACGAGCCGTTCGAGGCGTTCTGGGAGCGCGAGGGGCGCGAGCGCGTGACGTGGTTCGAGCCGTTCACGTCGCTGTACGAGTGGGAGCTGCCGTATGCGAAGTGGTTCCTCGGCGGCAAGCTGAACGTGTCGTACAACTGCGTCGACCGGCACGTCGAGGCCGGCCGCGGGGCGAAGGTCGCGTACTTCTGGGAGGGCGAGCCGGTCGGTGACCGGCGGGCGATCACGTATGCGGATCTGCAGCGCGAGGTGGTCTCGTTCGCGAACGCGCTGAAGGAACTCGGCGTCGTGAAGGGCACGGCGGTCGCGATCTACATGGGGATGGTTCCCGATCTCGCGGTGGCGATGCTCGCCTGCACGCGGCTGGGCGCGCCGCACACGGTCATCTTCGGCGGATTTTCGGCCGACTCGCTGTCGGCGCGGATGAACGACATGGGTTGCGAGGTGCTGATCACCCAGGACGAGGCTTGGCGGCGTGGCTCGACGGTGCCGTTGAAGCGGATCGCCGACGAGGCGATGGCCGACGCGCCGCGGGTGCGGCGCAGTCTGGTCGTGCGGCGCACGGGCAATGAGGTGCCGATGACGGAGGGGCGCGACCACTGGCTGCACGAGGTGGCCGAGCGGGTCTCGAGCGACCCGGCGTCGTGTCCGCCAGAGCCGATGGACAGCGAGGATCTGCTCTTCCTGATGTACACGTCGGGGACGACCGCGAAGCCGAAGGGGATCGCGCACACGACGGGCGGCTATCTGGTCGGCGTCGCGACGACGCACCACTACGTCTTCGATCTGAAGCCGGACGAGGACGTGTTCTGGTGCGCGGCCGACATCGGCTGGATCACCGGCCACAGCTACATCGTCTACGGCGCGCTCTGCAACGGCGCGACCAGCGTGATGTACGAGGGCACGCCCGACTTCCCGGAGCGCGATCGCTGGTGGGAGATCGCCGAGCGCTACGGGGTGACGATCCTCTACACGGCGCCGACGGCGATCCGCACGCATATGAAGTGGGGGCCGGAGCACGCGCAGGCGCACGATCTGTCGGCGCTGCGGCTGCTCGGGTCGGTGGGGGAGCCGATCAATCCCGAGGCGTGGGTCTGGTACCACGAGAACATCGGGGCGGGGCGCTGCCCGATCGTCGACACGTGGTGGCAGACGGAGACCGGCGCGATCATGATCACGCCGCTCCCGGGTGTGACGACCACGAAGCCGGGTCCGCGACGCAGTCCGTTCCCCGGCGTCGAGGTGGCGATCTACAACGAGGCGGGCGAGGAGGTCGGGCCGGGCGGCGGCGGCTACCTCGTGTTGAAGAAGCCGTGGCCGTCGATGCTGCGCGGCATCTTCGGCGACGACGCCCGCTATCGCGAGACGTACTGGTCGAAGTATCCGGGTGTCTATTTCGCCGGCGACGGCGCGCGCGTGGACGAGGACGGTGACTTCTGGCTGCTCGGCCGGGTCGACGACGTGATGAACGTCTCGGGCCATCGCATCTCGACGATCGAGGTCGAGTCGGCGCTGGTCGACCACCGCGAGGTGGCCGAGGCGGCGGTCGCGGCGCGTGCCGATGCGATGACGGGCCAGGCGATCGTCGCGTTCGTGACGCTGAAGGGCGGGGCGGAGGGCTCGGTGGAGAAGATGGAGGAGCTGCGGAACCATGTCGCGGCCAAGATCGGCCCGATCGCCAAGCCGGCGAACATCGTCTTCACCCCGGAGCTGCCCAAGACCCGCTCGGGCAAGATCATGCGCCGCCTCCTGCGAGACGTGGCCGAAAACCGCCCCCTCGGCGACACCACGACCCTCGCCGACCCGACCGTCGTCGACGAGATCCGCAAGCGCGAGCACGCCGAGCAAACCGACGAGGACTGACCGCCGAAAGGCGCGAGCCTGTGGAAGGTTTCGCCGCGCTCCCGACGAGCCTGTGGACGGTTCGTCACGCTTTCGACACCCTCGTTTGACGACGGGCCATGCCCTCCGCAGGCGAGCCCATTTCGGGCGCCGACTCCACCAATGACCTGCAAAACGCGGGTCCTGTGGAAATCGGGTCGCTCTTCAGACACCCTTGTTTGACGACGGGTCATGCCCACCGGAGGCCTGTCCGGCCGGGCCGATTCCCAGCTCGGTTTCAAAATCCTGGTCTGACCCCACGGTGCGCACCTGGGGACAGTGGCCGTTTGTGACCTGTCCGGTTGGCTGTGTCCGTTGAGCACGATTCGGCCAGTACGCTGGGTGGAGTGCTTCGGGGCGACCAGACGCGGCTGAGCGTGACTCGCCGGTACGTGGTGGCGGACGGGCTCGCGATCGTCGTCTTTGCGACGATCGGGCAGCTGTCGCACCACGGGGACGTGTCGGTCGGCGGCTATGCGGGCGACGCGCTGCCGCTGCTCGCCGGGTGGTTTGCGGCGTCGGCGCTCTTCGGCGGGCGCTTCGTCCAGACGTGGTTCGTCGGCGTCTCGGCGCGGCGTTCTGCTGCGAGCCGCGATCCTCGGGCACTGGTACCTGAAGGAGCTCGCCTTCTGGGGCGTCGCCCTGGTCTTCGTCGGCTTCTTCGCTGCGACTACGCGAGCAACTTGGCGAAGCGCTCTTCGTCGTCGAACGGCCCGACCAGCGCCAGGTTGAGACCGTGCGAGCCGATCACGTCCTGCGCAACGCGCTGGATGTCGTCGGCCGTGACGGCGTCGAGGCCCGACAGGAGCTCCTCCGGCTCGATAGCCGCACCCTCGAGCACTTCGCGGCGGAGGCCGAAGAGCAGCAAGCCGTTCGGGCTCTCCGTCTGCAGCACGAACCGGCCCTTGGCTAGTGCGCGCGCCTTCTCGAGCTCGTCGTCCGGGACGCGCTCGTTCGCGACGAGCCGGAACTGCTCGGCGATCACCTTGACCGCCTCGTCCACCCGGGCGAGGTCGACGCCACCCTGCGAATACAGCGTCCCCGCATCCGTGAACGAGCTGTTCGAGCCGAAGATGTAGTAGGCCAACCCGCGGCGCTCGCGCACCTCGAGGAACAGGCGCGACGACATCCCGCCGCCGAGCACCGTCGCCAGCAGCTGCAGCGCGTACCGGTCGGGGTGCTCGAGCGGGTAGCTCGGCACACCGAGGCACACCTGCGCCTGGTCGGAATCCTTCTGGTGGAGCCGTACACGCGGCCCGTCGCCCGCAGGCATGTCGGCGGGTACCGGCGTGTCGGCGCCGTCTCCGCCGAGATCGCCGAGCAGCTCCTCCAGCCGGGGCAGCAGGTCGTCGCCGACCATGCCCGCAACCCCGACCACCATGCGCTGCGGCGTGTACCAGTGGTCGATGTAGTCGGTGAACGTCTTCCGCGTCGCGGCGGTCACGGTCGCCTTCGTCCCGAGCGTCTCCCAGCCGAGGGGGTTCGAGCCGAACAGCAGCTCCTCGTACACGGAGCCGACATAGTCGCGCGGCGTATCCATGTACATGTTCATCTCCTCGACGATCACGCCCTTCTCGCGGTCGATCTCCTCCGGGTCGAAGCGCGAATGCCTGACCATGTCGACGAGCACGTCGAGCGCCGTGTCCCGCTGCTCGCCTGCACACCGGATGTAGTACGCCGTGTACTCCTTCGACGTGAAGGCGTTGAACTCGCCTCCCATGCCCTCCACCGCGAGCGAGATGTCCTTCGCGGTCGGCCGCCGCTCCGTGCCCTTGAAGAACATGTGCTCGGCGAAGTGGGCGATGCCGCGGTTTGACGCGTCCTCGTAGCGCGACCCCGCGTTGAGAAAGATGTAGCAGGCGACCGACTGCGCATGGCCGAGCGGCGCGGTGAGGACGCGCAGGCCGTTGGACAGGGCGTGGCGCTCGTAGACGCTCATGCGGGAAGACTCCTCAGGTGGCTGGGAATGACATGGAACACGCCGGCGATGGTATAGAGGCGGTCATGCCCGCCGAGGAGACGCAGCACTCTCACATGCACCAGGCGGTTCATGCCCAGCCTGCGTGGCTGCGGCAGGTTCCGACCAACCTGCGCCTGCCGGCCGACGCGACCGTCGTGCACGTCGGCTGTGGGACGTCGTTCCACGCCGCCCAGACCGCCGGCTGGGCCGTGCAGGCGCTCGAAGCGGTGCTCTCCCCGCCGCGCGCCGACATCATGGTCTGCGTCTCGCACGAGGGCGAGACCGAGTTGACGATGGAGGCCGAGCGTGCCTTCGGCGGCGACGTGTGGCTCGTCACCGGCCGTATCGACTCACCGCTCGCCGAGTTCGTCGACCAGGTCGTGCTCGCCACGCCGGAGCTCGAGCGCTCGTGGTGCCACACGGCGAGCTACACGTGCGCCGTCGCGGCTCTGCAGGCACTGCACGGCGAGGAGATCGGCCAGCTGCCGGCGGCGGTCGAGGAGGCGCTGCTCCACGAAGCCGAGCCGTTCCGCCAGGAGCGGGTGCTGATCATCGGCGCGGGGCGCGACTGGCCGACCGCGCAGGAAGCTGCCCTGAAGCTGCGCGAAGGAGCCTGGGTCGAGGCGTTCGCGTTCGAGACCGAACAGCTTCTGCACGGCCATCTGGCCGCCGTCGACGAATCGGTGCGGGCCTACGTCCTCGAAGGCGAGGGCCGCGCCGCAGAGCGCGCGGCCGACGCGGTTCGCGCGCTCGAGACGCTCGGGTGCGAGACGACCCTGCTCGCGACGAGCCATCCGGTGGTCGACATCATCCCGTTCCAGCTGCTCACGCTGGCGGTCGCCGAGGCGCGGGGGATCGACCCCGACCCGATCCGCCGCACGCCCGGCTCACGCTGGGCCGAGGCCGGCGGCGCCACCTATCCCGGCTAGAGCTCCGCGAGGGCCGCGAGCAGACTCTCGACCTCGGCGGCGGTGTTGTAGTGCACGATGCCGACCCGAACTGCGCCGTCGGGAAGCCCGAGGCGCTGCATGATCTCGACCGCGTAGTAGTTGCCGTGCCAAACCGCGAACCCGCGGTCGCCGAGGAAGCGCGACGCGGCCGCGGGTGAGACTCCCTCATGCGTGATCGCGAACGTCGGCACCCGCCCGTCCACGGTCGGGATCCCATGCAGCGTCCACGTCTCGGGTAGCCCCTCGAGAAACTGCCGGCCGAGCGCGCGCTCGTGCTCGAGGATGAAGTCCCAGCCGACCTCGCGCAGGTATTCGACCGCAGCGACGAAGCCCGCGAGCAGCTCGTGCGCCAGTGTCCCCGTCGTAAAGCTGTGCCCCACCGGGACGTCGTCGGCCGGCCGCACCTTGTAGGGCCGCCACGACTCGAGCAACTCTCGCCGCCCGAACGCAAGGCCGAGATGCGGGCCGTAGAACTTGTAGGGCGAGCAGATGAGGACATCCGCACCGGCCGCGCGGACGTCGATCGGACCGTGCGGTCCGAAGTGCACCGCGTCGACCCACGCGAGCGCGCCCGCCTCGTGCGCCAGCGCGGCGACCTCCGCGACGGGCGTGACCGTTCCGACCGCGTTCGACGCCCACGGGAAGGCCACAACGCGCGTGCGCGCCGACAGCAGCGAGCGAAGGTGGTCGAGATCCAGCCGGCATTCGTCATCGACCTCGGCGAACCGCACGATCAACCCCTTGTCGTGCGCGAGCTCGAGCCAGGGCGAGACGTTGCCGTCGTGGTCGAGCTTCGTGCAGACCACCTCGTCGCCTGCGACCCACTCGCGGGCCGCCGCGCGCGAAAGCGCGAAGTTCAGCGTCGTCATGTTCTGTCCGAAGGTCACCTCGTCGGCGGAGGCGTTGAGGAACTGCGCCGCGGTGGCCCGGGCGCCCAGCAGCAGCGCGTCGCTCGTCCGCGACGTGTCGAAGTCGCCGCCGAGGTTCGCGTTCGACCCTCGCAGGTAGTCGGCGATCGCGGCGATCACCGAGTCCGGAACCTGGGTGCCGCCCGGCCCGTCGAAGAACGCCAGGGGCCGCTGCAGCGCCGAGAACCGCGCGCGGACGTCCTCGATCGTCGTCGCCCCCGTCGCCGTCACGCGAGGTTCCACTCGTAGCTCGGAACGATCGTCAGCGACGCGCCGACAAAGCAGTCGCGCTCCGCTTTCGCCAGCAGTTCCTGCGGGTCGGCCAGCCGCGGCTCCAGCTCGGCGTCGATCCGGACCGCGAGCTCGACGAATGCGTACCGGCCGTCGGTCTCGCGCTTCGTCACCCGCCCGCTTCCTTCACCCGCCGCGACGACGCTGTGACCCGCGCGGCGCGCGTGATGGGTGAGGCTGTCGATCGAGCAACGGACGAGCGCGGCGAGCAGAAGATGGTCGGCGGACCACCCTTCGGCGGGCGCGATCTGGGCGCCGCCCGGGATCGTCATCCGGCCGCCGCGGTCGATCGTCACGGCGTATTCGAGGATCTTTGCCTGCGTCGGCACGGCCCGAACCGTACTGGGTCCGTCCGGCCCCGGTCCTATTGTCCGGCGCCATGAGGCTCAGAACGCTCAGCGAGGCCGAATGCTACGCCCGGTGCTACGGCGGCCACAGCGACGAACGCGTGACGGTCGTCCGCACGCTCGCTCCTCGGGCCCAGCGCCTGGGGCCGAGCGGGGAGCGTCTGCGGGAGCTCTTCGAGGAGAAACTCGACGCCCGCGACCACCTCGAGGTCGAGGCGGCATGAACCGCGTCTGCGCGTCATGGACGGTGCGCCACCACAGGCGCCCGACCGTGTCGCGTCGCAAGCCCCCGCCGCCGCTGCCGAGCTCGTGGGTCTGCACTGCAACCTGGACGCAGACCGTGCCGCGCTGCACGCCGCGTGGCCGACGGCGGAGCTAGCGAACTCAGCGCGATCCCGGACGTCCTCGGGCCCGGGCTCGCCTGCGTCTTCTGCGGGATCAACCCCGGCCGTGTTTCGGCAGCCGCCGCGGCGCACTTCGCCAACCCCCGCAATGACTTCTGGCGGCTGCTGCACGACGCCGGCTTCACGCCGCGCCTGTACGACCCGCAGGAGCAGTTCGGCCTGCTCGAGCTCGGCTTCGGCGTCACCAACGCAGCCGCGCGCACGACACCCGGCTCTGGCGACCTGCGCCGTGGCGACTTCGACCGTCCGCGCCTCGAGCGCCTCGCGCGCGAGCTGACTCCGCGCACGGTCGCTTTCGTCGGCAAGGAGGCCTACCGTGGGCTCTTCGACGAGCGGCCCGATCTCGGCCCGCAGCTCCGGACGCTGCCGCCCGGCACCGGGCTGTTCGTCCTCCCATCGACCTCGCCGGCCAACGCCGCGGTTCCCTACGAGGAGCGCCTGCGCTGGTTCCGTGAGCTCCGCACCTGGATCGAGCCGGAGCCGCGCCGTGCCATCCGCGCGATCGTGCTCGACCCCGACGGCCGCATCCTCCTGTGCGAGTTCACGAACCAGGTGACGGGAGCCCGCTGGTGGGGAACGCCCGGTGGCGGCATCGAGGCCGGGGAGAGTGACGAGGAGGCGCTACGCCGCGAGCTGCTCGAGGAGACAGGCCTCACCGACTTCGAGCTCGGCCCCGTCGTGCTCGAGCACGACCACGTCTTTCCCTGGGCGAAGCGACTTCTGCACCAGCACGCACGCTTCCACCTGGTGCGCGTTCAGGCCTATGACCCCACACCCACGATCGACCTGGCGCCCGAGGGTGTTGCCGGTCTGCGCTGGTGGACGCTCGCCGAGCTGGAGCGCCTGCCGCCCGAGGAGATCGCCCCGCCGCACCTTCCTCAGGTGCTGCGCGAACTGAGCCACGTACCCTGACGACCGATGCTCGCCGTGCTCGTCACGATCCATCTGCTGGCCGCGGCGGTCTGGGTGGGCGGCTCGACCGCACTCGTCTTCGTCGGGGTGCCGGCGGTGCAGACGCTGGAAGGCGAGGCGCGCGGCCGCGCAATGAAGGAGCTCGGCCTGCGCTGGCGGCCGCTCGGCTACGGCGCGCTGCTCGTGGCTGTTCTCACCGGCGTGGCGCTCGCTGCCCGCGATTGGGAGAGCCGGCAGGCTTTCCAGATCGTCTTCTGGGTCAAGGTCGTGCTCGTCGTCGGGCTGGTCATCGCCTCGTACCTGCACAACTTCGTCCTCGGCCCGCGCCTGCAGGCAGAGATCCGGGAAGGCCGCGAGCCGCGCACCCGCCCGACGCTCGTCGTCGTCGGCTGGACGAGCTACAGCCTCACGCTGGCGATCCCGATCCTGGGCGTTGTCCTACAGCGCCTCGTCTAGCAGCGCTTACCCCGTGTAGCGGTTCGTAATCGGCGTCCGCCGGTCGCGGCCGAACGCCTTCGGCCGGAGCTTCACGCCCGGCGGTGCCTGCCGGCGCTTGTACTCGGCCCGGTCGATCATGGCGAGCGCCCGCTCGACGACGGCCGGATCGAACCCGTCCTGCAACAGCTCCTCGCGCGAGCGGTCGAGCTCGACATACGCTTCGAGCACCTCGTCGAGCTGCGCGTACGGCGGCAGCGAGTCCTCGTCGAGCTGATCCGCTCGAAGCTCCGCACTTGGCGCGCGCTCGATGATCGACGCAGGAATCAGCTCACGGCCGGCGCGCTCGTTCAGGTGACGGGCGAGGCGGAAGACGTCGGTCTTGTAGACGTCCTTGATCAGCGCGAAGCCCCCGGCAAGGTCGCCGTAGAGCGTCGAGTACCCCACCGACAGCTCGGACTTGTTCCCGGTCGCGATCACGAGCCACCCGAACTTGTTCGAGAGCGCCATCAGCAGCGTCCCCCGTGCGCGGGCCTGCAGGTTCTCCTCGGTGAGGTCGGGTTCGCGTCCCGTGAACGAGGGCGCAAGTGCCGCGCCGAACGAGCCCACGATCTCCTCGATCGCGATCTCGCGGAAGTCGATGCCGAGACTCGCGGCCAGGCGCTCTCCGTCCGATCGCGTCGCCGGCGACGAGAAACGCGAGGGCATCGAGACGCCGTGCACGCGGTCGGCACCGAGCGCCTCGGCGCACAGCGCGGCCGTGACGGCCGAGTCGATCCCGCCCGAGATCCCGATCACGACGTCGCCGAACCCGTTCTTCGTCACGTAGTCGTGCAGTCCGAGCTCGAGCGCCAGGCGCATCTGCTCGAGGTCGCCGAGTTGCGGAGCGAGCACGCCGGGCCGGACGTCGGTCTGGGCTCGCGGCGGGGCGAGCTCCACCTCATCGGCCTGCACGGGGCCGCGCTCGCGCCCGAGCGCCCGGCGGCGCACGTCGCGGAGCCTGCGGCCGACCGAGGCCACCGGGTCGATGTCGAGCACGAGCAGCTCCTCCTCGAACCCCTTGCCGCGCGCCAGTACCTCGCCTTCGTCGTCGATCACGACCGAGTGGCCGTCGAAGATCAGCTCGTCCTGCCCGCCGACGGCGTTACAGAGCGCCACGAAGCACGAGCTGTCCTGGGCGCGGACGCGCAGCATCTCCTCGCGTTCGCGGTCCTTGCCGACGTGGAACGGCGACGCCGAGATGTTCGCGATCAGCTGGGCTCCCGCGAGCGCGAGATCCGTCGCGGGCGGCCCCGGCTGCCAGATGTCCTCGCAGATGGTCGGGCCGACCACCCCGTCGCCGAGCCGCAGCAGCAGGAGATCGCCGCCGCGGGCGAAGTACCGGTCCTCGTCGAAGACCCCGTAGTTCGGCAGGAAGCGCTTGCGGTAGATCTGCTGCACGGCGCCGTCCGCGAGGACGAAGCACGCGTTGAAGAGGTCGGCGTCGAGGTGGGGTGCACCGACGAGTGCCGTCAGGCCGTGCGTCTGCTTCGCGAGCTCGTCGACGCCGCGTCGGGCTGCGCGCACGAATCCGGGGCGCAGCAGGAGGTCTTCCGGCGGGTAGCCGGTGACCGCGAGCTCGGGGAAGAGGACGAGATCGGCGTTCGCCTCGCGGGCACGCTCCAGCCACGACGCGATGCGCTGCACATTGCCGTCGATGTCGCCGACGACGCTATTGATCTGTGCGAGTGCCAGTCTCATACGGGGTTTCGGACTCGGGAGTTTTAGCCTCTCGGTCTAAAACCCTAGCACGGCGGCGGCGCAAGACTTCGCGCCGCCAGCCGGCGTACAGAAAGACCGCGACGAGGAAGCAGGCAAACGAGAGCCAGCTCACGAATCGCGAGTGCTCCTTCATGCCGACCACGTTCAGCACGGCCGCGAGGATGAGGGCTGCGATCAACGCGGCGCGCAGGCGATTCGGGCTCATGCGCCGCGCAGTATTGCTGGCGGAGCGAAGGCTTGCGGGGTTCGTTAGCGCTTGCTAACCTAGTGCGGACTAACTTAGCCCCCGAGGAGCGATTCGATGAGACAGCGTTTTGTGACGCCGGAGAACAAGAAGTGGTGGACGCTCGGTGCAGTTGCCGTCGGGCTGTTCATGATCATGCTCGACAACACTGTGGTGAACGTGGCGCTGCCGTCGATGCGCCGTTCGCTCGGTCTTTCCCTTTCGCAGCTCGAGTGGATTGTCGCCGGCTACGCGCTCACCTTTGCCGCGTTCATGCTCACCGGTGGCAAGCTCGCCGACCTGCTCGGCCGGCGCCGGATCTTCATGGCCGGGCTCGTCGTCTTCACCGGCGCGTCCCTCGCCTGCGGCCTGGCGACCAGCGGCGGCTTCCTGATCGGCGCGCGCGTCGTGCAGGGCTTCGGCGGCGCGATGATCAACCCGGCGACGCTGTCGATCATCGCCGCGACCTTCCCGCCCAAGGAGCGCGGCAAGGCGATCGGCATCTGGGCCGGCGTCTCGGCCATGGCTCTCGCGATCGGCCCGCTCGTCGGCGGCCTGCTGACCGAGCACGTCAACTGGAACTGGATCTTCTTCATCAACGTGCCGATCGGCATTGCCGGCCTGCTGGCGATTCCGTTCCTGATCGACGAGTCGCGCGACACGTCGAGGGAGCAGCGCCCGGACGTGCCCGGTCTGGTCACGTCGGCCGTCGGCCTGTTTGCGCTCACGTATGCGTTCATCGAGGCGAACTCGTACGGTTGGGGCTCGACGCGGATCCTCGGCTCGTTCGCCGTTGCTGCGATCGCGATCGTCGCGTTCGTCCTGCTCGAGCTGCGACAGCGCCTGCCGATGCTCGACCTCTCGCTCTTCCGCAACCGCACGTTCAGCGGCGCCAACACCGCGATGCTCTTCGTGGGCCTCGCGATGTTCGGGACGTTCTTCTACGTCTCGCTCTACATGCAGAACGTGCTCGACTACTCGCCCGTTCAGTCGGGAGCGTCGTTCCTGCCCATGACGTGTCTGATCATCCTGATCGCCCCGCGCGCCGGGAAGCTGTCCGACCGGTTCGGCTCGCGCTGGCTCGTCGGCGGGGGCATGGGGTTGCTCGCGATCATGCTCTTCTATTACTCGCGGCTCGGCGAGCACGCGTCGTTCTGGGCGCTGCTGCCCGGGCTGCTCATCGGTGGTTCCGGGATGGCGCTGACCATGACGCCGACGACCGCTGCCGCGATGAGCTCGGTGCCGGTCGACAAGGCCGGCGTGGGCTCGGCCGTCCTCAACTCGATGCGGCAGGTCGGCGGCTCGCTCGGGATCGCCGTCATGGGTGCGGTCGTCGCGTCGGCGTCGGCCTCGTCGCTCGCGGCGGGCGACGACCCGAAGCTCGCATTCCTCCATGGCTTCCACGACGCGTTGCGCATCGCCGCGGTGCTCGCCCTGGCGGGGGCGGTCGTCGCGACGGCCATGATCCGCAAGCCGCAGCACCACCAAGCGGGCGAGGCGGCAGCGCCGGTCGCCGTCGAGGCTGCGTGACGGCATCCAAGCAGAGGCTGTCGGCCGGCGAGCGGCGGCAGGTCGTGCTCGATACGGCCTCGCGGGTGTTCTCGCAGTCGAGCTATCGCGGCGCGACGACGGCCGAGATTGCGCGCGAGTCGGGGATCAGCGAGCCGATCCTGTACCGGCACTTCGGGTCGAAGCGCGATCTCTATCTCGCGTGCCTCGAGGAGGCGTGGCGGTCGCTGCGCGAGTTGTCCGAGCAGGCGATCGCGGACAGTCCCGACACGTCGCTGGGGGCAATCGCCGACGCATGGATGGCGAAGCGGGCGAACATTCGCCTCGTCGATCTGTGGATCCGCGCACTGAACGAGTGCGACGACCCGGTGGTCGCCGAGGTGCTGCGCAAGCAGGTGCGGGAGGTGCACGCCTTCTTCGCCGACGTGATCCGTGACGGTCAGGCCAGCGGCGTCGTTCACGCCGACCGGGACCCGGTGGCCGAGGCCTGGATCTTTGTCGCCGGTGGACTGCTCGGCACGATCGATCATCGCCTCGGCGGCTTTCTCGGCGACGATCTCGAGCGTGTGCGAACGTCGCGCCGCAGCTGGATGCGGGCCTAAGAGCTCATTTCACAATGAAGCCTGTGCCGTCCGGCCAGGCTCATCATGTAACGAGCTCTCAACGCAAAGAGAAGGGGCCCCCGGCTGCGGCACCCGGGGACCCTTCTCTTTTCGTTCAGGTGGAGCGCTCCTCCAGGCGTCTCCGGAAGCATTCGGCTCTGCGGCCCAGCCACCCTCCCGGTGTTTCGCCCTTAGGCGCTCCCTTGCACTTCCGCCGCTAGGCCGTTGTGCAAGGTTCGCTCACTCTAGGGTCCGCTTTGGACGATGTCAAGTAACCCGGTCAAGTGATTTACGGACATGGCTTGTTGACGTATTATTGGCTCAACAGTCCCTCTTTTGAGGGATGTCCCTTTTGGGGGATTGCGGTCAGGTGAAGTGTCGGGCATTCTGAATGCCTGATGCCGACGCGCGCAGAACGAGAAGGTCGGGAAGGCCGGGAAGGCGGGAAACCGCGAGTCGCCTGCAAGCCGGTGGCCCGCAGACGCCGACCGCCTCGGTCGGAACGCCGGGGAATGGGCTGACGCTCGGAGACAGGCTTCGCGCCCTGCGCATCAGCGCCGGACTGACGCAGACCGACCTTGCGGGCGACCGGTTCTCCAAGGAATACGTCTCCCAGATCGAGCGAGGCAAGACGCGCCCGACCGTCGAGACGGTCGAGTGGCTCGCGCGCAGGCTCGGCGTCGATTCGGGCTTTCTCGCGGCCGGCGTCTCCGTCGACGAGCGAGCGAAGGCCGAGGCGCTGCTGGCGCGGGCCGAGTCGCTCACCGAGGAGCACCTCTTCGACGAGGCGATCGCCGAGTATCAGCGCACGCTGCCGCTCGTCGTGGGCACAGGCGCGCTCGAGCTTCATGTCCGCGTGCTGAACGGCGAGGCGCTCGCCCTTGCCCTCCGCGGCGATGTCAAAGAGGGGATGGCGCTGCTCCATGAGGCCCGGGCGATCGTCGAGCACGACAGCTTCACCGACGTCGACAGGGCCGAGGTGCTCTACCGCCTCGGCGTGTGCCGGTACCTCCTCTCCAGCATCTCGACGGCGGTCAGCCTGTTCGACGAGGCGCTCGCGCTCGCCGACCGCTCGGGTCTGCCCTGCGACAAGCTCCGTTTCTCGGCACTCGCGTGGCGCTCGCGCTGCTACCGGCGCCAGCGCGACTACGAGGCCGCCCGCGAGGACGTCGAGCGCGCGCTCGAGCTCGCCGACGCGCTGCAGGATCGTCGCGCCCTCGGCCAGGCGTATTTCCAGGCCTCGGTCCTCGCTGAGCGCGGGGGCCACTGGGTGCTAGCGCGCACGTACGCGGAGCGGGCGAAGAACCAGTACGAGCAGCTCGCCGACCGCGTGAACGTTGGCCGCCTCTTGAACAACCTCGGAGGGCTCGAGTTCCTGCTCGGCAAGCCGGAGCAGGCGGTCGAGCATCTCAAGCACGCGTTCTCGGTGGCGCTCGAGGTCGGACGCGACGAGGACGCGGCGACAGCAGTGTCATCTCTCGCGCAGGTGCACCTGCGCACCGGCGACCACCGCACGGCGGAAGAGCAGGCGCGGCACGCACTCGAGATTCTCGGCGGCCGCGACGACATGCTCGACGAGATCGGCAACGCGCAACTCGTCCTCGGCCGCGCGCTGCTCGAGCAGGGCCGGCTCGACGAGGCCGAGCAGGAGCTCGGCAAAGCTGAGGAGTCGTTTGCCAAGTTGTCGTCGGTTTCGCACCGGGCGGCAGCCTGGATCGGTCAGGGCGACCTCGCGACAAAACGGGGAGACGAGCGGCGTGCCGCGGTCTTGTACCGGCGCGCGGCGGAAGCACTTCAAGACTTCCGGTTCTGAGTCCAGACAAAGAAAGAGAGGTGGCGTCTCCGGTGACGAGACTCGTATTCAGGCTTCGCCGACACCGCATCGCGTACGTCGTCGCAGCGACCGTGGCGGCCGCAATCGGTGCAAAGACAGGCGGAATCCATCACGTGATGGGCCCCGCGTTCGGATTCTGGGACGGCCCGCTGTAGGCCGGATCGAAGGCAGTCAGTGCGGGCGGGATCGGCGGGGAGCCGGCTCTCGCACCTCCGATCGCTCCAACCTCTCGCCTCTTCGCAGGACCTAGACTTCGCCTCTGTGTTGATCTTAGGCTTCGCCTCTGCGCGATCCGACGCGCTCGATTACGACCTGTGGCACGCGCGCTCGCGGGCCGAGCCGCAGGCACATCCGCACGACCTCGGCGCAGTCCTCCGGCTGGATCATCTCGTCGCCGGTCAGTCCCGCCAGGTCGGCCATCGGCGTATCGACGTAGCCCGGGCAGATCGCGATCGCCCGCACCCCGTCGGCGTCGAGCTCGGCGTTGACCGACCGGGTGAGGTGGATCACAGCGGCTTTCGTCGCGCCGTACACGGTGAGCCCGGACGTCGGGATCGTGCCCGCGATCGAGGCGAGGTTCACGATCCAGCCACGTGAGGCTCTGAGCAGGGGTATCGCCTCGCGCGTGACGAGCACGAGCCCGCGGACGTTGACGCCGAACTGCAGATCGACGTGTTTTGCCTGCAGGGTCTCGGCTGTGCCTGCGATGCCGACCCCTGCGGAGTTGACGAGCATGTCGAGGCCGCCGAAGCGCTCGTTGTGCTCGCGCACGATGCGCACCGCATCTTCCTCGACGCCGACGTTCGCGGTGATCGCATAGGCGCCGAGCTCGGCAGCGGCCGCCTCGACCTTCGCCTGCGTCCGCGACGCGAGCGTCAGGTCGAACCCCTCTTCGCGCAGCATCCGGGCGATCGCCAGGCCGATGCCCGACGAGCCGCCGGTGACGAGTGCGCTCGGCATGTCGGTTGCTGAATCTAGAGGAATCCGCTGTTGTGCCGCGAATCGCATCAGCGCAAGACCATTTCCTCTCCCCAGGATGACGGCGGCCTCTGGCCGCCGTCTCCGTCTAACGTGCCGGTTGTGGACGCCGCAACTGCCGCGCTGACCGACCTCGCGACCGCGGGCGGGTGTGCGGCGAAGTACTCGCCCGCGAGGCTCGAGGAGCTGCTGCGCGGGTTCGTGCCGGCCGAGGCCGCCGACCTGCTGGTCGGGCTCGATCCCGCCGACGATGCGGCGGTCTACCGGCTTGACGATGAGCGCGCGATCGTCTTCACCATCGATTTCTTTCCGCCGATCGTCGACGACCCGAGGGACTTCGGCGCCATCGCGGCGACGAACGCGCTGAACGACGTGTTTGCGATGGGCGGACTGCCGCTCCTTGCGCTGTCGGTTGCCGCGCTGCCCGAGGAGCTGCCCGTGGCGACGGTGCGCGCGATCTTCGACGGCGCCGAGCACCAGGTTCGAGCCGCCGGCGCGGTGCTCGCGGGCGGCCACACGATCAGGGACGCCGAGCCCAAGTACGGGCTCGCCGTGGTTGGCACCGTCCACCCGGCCGCTGTCTGGCGCAAGTCGACCGCGCGCGCCGGCGACGCGCTCTACCTGACGAAGCCGCTCGGCACCGCGCTGGTGCTGGGCGGCGCGAAGCGGGGTCTCGTGGATCCCGCCGAGGCCGTGAAGACGATGTGCACCCTGAACCGGGCGGCCGCCGACCTGCTCCGGCGGTTCGAGCCGAACGCAGTGACCGACGTGACGGGGTTCGGGCTGCTTGGCCACGCGCATGAGATGGCGTCGCGGAGCGGCGTTCGCCTGCTGCTCGAGGCGCAGCGCCTGCCGGCTCTCGACGGCGCACTCGACGCCGCGCGCGCGGGCATCTCGACCGCCGGTACCCGCAACAACCGTGCCTACGCGCCGGTCGACGCGGCAGACGTCCCGCCGGAATTCGTCGAGCTCGCGTACGACCCGCAGACGGCGGGAGGGCTGCTCGTCTCGCTCCCGGCCGACAAGGGGCCGGTGCTCGAGGCCGAGTTCGCGCGGGCCGGGGTGTTCCTGGCGCGAATCGGCGCTGTGGTCGCGGGCGACGGTCTCGTGCTCGTCGCCTAGCGTCAATCGGCTCTAGAAGAGGTCGGCGCCGGGGGTACAGTGGCGGCGCGTGGGAACGGGAGTCTCACAGGTGGCCCGTCTCCGGGGTGTCGAGCTGTCGCTGGACGCGTACCGGCGCCTCGCCGTCGCGACCGCGGTGATGCTCATCGTGATCGTGGCCACCGGCGCGACCGTCCGCCTCACGGGGTCGGGCCTCGGTTGCGAGCACTGGCCGGGATGTACCGGCACCGTGAAGCTGCCCGAGAAGGGCTACCACTCGTTCATCGAGTTCTCGAACCGGATCATCGCGAGTCTCACGACAATCGTCGCGCTTGCCGCCTGGCTCGGCGCCCGGTTCGCGCATGTCCCGAAGGGCATGAGGCGACTGGCGCTACTGACCTTTCTCGGCGTCATCGCGCAGGGCGCGCTCGGCGCGATCGCGGTGCTCTCGCATCTGAACCCGTACGTCGTCCTGATCCATCTTCTGCTGTCACTGGTCGTGCTGTCGGTCGGCATCGTCCTCGCCGTCGAGGCGACCGCGCTCGTCCGTGGCCGCGACCGGCCGTCACTGCCGTTGTGGGCGCGGCGCGCGGCGTTCGATCCCGGCGCGTCGCGCTCGGCGTGCTCGTCGTCTCCGGCACGCTGGCCACAGCGGCGGGGCCGCACGCGGGCAGCATTCTGGTGCGGCGCGTCTGGTCGTTCCAGCCGGCGGTCTACTGGCACGTGCGAGCGACTGCCGTGTTCGGGATCACGTTCGCGCTGTTCCTCGTCTGGCTCGCACGGACGCACAGCCGTCACCTCCGCGGCGCGCTGCTCGTCCTCGCCGCGCTCGCCGTGCAGATGATCGTGGGCGAGATCCAGTACCGCACGAAGCTGCCCTGGTGGCTCGTTCTGATCCACGTGTCGAACGCAGCGATTGTGTGGGGGGCGATGACGGCCTTCGTCTTTTCGCTCTGGCGTCCGCTCAGAGCGGCGTAGACTGATGTCATGACGGACGAGCTCCGGATCACGAGCCGCCCGCAGCTCGAACGGCCGGTGCTGATCGCAGCCTTCCGTGGCTGGAACGACGGGGGCCAGGGCGCGTCGCTCGCCGGTGCATATCTGGCGCGTGCATGGGCGGGCACGAAGTTCGCCGACATCGACCCCGAGGGCTTCTACGACTTCCAGTCGACGCGGCCGATGGTGTCGCTCATCGAAGGGGTCACGCGACAGATCGAGTGGCCCGAGAACGCGTTCTTCCACGCTCCGCTGCCCGGAGCGGGCCGCGACTCGATTCTGCTGCTCGGCATCGAGCCCAACCTGCGCTGGCGGACGTTCGCCGGGCTGATCACCCGCCTCGCCGAGGAGTTCGGCGTCGAGCTCGTGATCACGCTCGGCTCGCTCCTCGCCGACGTGCCGCACACCCGGCCTTCGCCCGTCACCGGCAGCGCGACCGATCCGCAGCTGATCGACCAGCTGGGGCTGTCGACGTCGCGCTACGAAGGCCCGACCGGCATGGTCGGCGTCCTGCACGACGCGTGCGGCCGGGCCGGCATCGCCTCGGCGAGCCTCTGGGCGGCTGTTCCGCATTACGTCTCGCTGACGCCGTCCCCTCGCGCGGCGAAGGCGCTCGTCGACCGGCTCGGCGGCCTGCTCGGCGCCGACGTCGACACCGCCGAGCTCGAGGAGGCGTCGGAGGAGTACTCGCGGCAGGTGAGCCAGGCGGTCGCCACCGACCAGGAGACGGCGTCCTACGTCGAGGAGCTCGAGCGCCGGACGGACGACCTGGTCGACGACGCGGACGTTCCGACGGGCGAGTCGATCGCGGCCGAGTTGAGTCGCTTCCTGTTCGAGCGCGAAAACGACACCGACCCGGAGTCGTAGCTACTCGGCTCAGCCGAACGTGAACGAGTACGCCCGAATACCGGGCGTGAAGCGCAGTTCGAGCAGTCCGTCTGCGGTCTCATGTGACGCGCGAACCGTGTAGAGACGGTACGAGTCGACCTTCAGAGTACGGGTCGGCTTGCCGTCGACCAGCGCCTGCACCGTGCCGTGGCCGCCGAGCACGATGTAGACGTCCTGGGCGTGGAAGTGCAGGCGGAGCGCGGCACCGGGGCCCGCGACGATCTGCTGCGCGCCGACGTTCCAGCGCCCGCTGTAGGCCATCAGGTTCTCCGCCAGGGGCTTCACTGGGTACGAGTAGCTCGCCATCTTGTTCGGCTCGAGATCCGACCCGACGTAGTTCGCGATCCGCGCCACGCCGAGGTAGGTCTCGGGAGTCATCGCGGCGGTCGGTGTCGTGTCGGGGAGCGCCTTGGCGTCGGTGGCCCCGTGTACCCCGAGCAGCGAGCGGATCAGCTGTTCCGTCTCGGGGTATGAGCCCTCGCCGAACTCGGTGTGCCTGATGTGGCCGGTCTTGTCGATCAGGTACTCGGCAGGCCAGTACTCGTTCGCGTAGTTGTCCCAGGTCTTGTACGCGTTGTCCTGGACGACCGGGTAGTCGATGCCGAGCCGCTTGACGGCCGCGCGGACGTTGGAGGTGACGTGCTCGAAGGCGAACTCGGGTGTGTGGACGCCGATGATCACGAACCCATCCTTGTGGTACGCGGCGTACCACGCCTTGAGGTGGGGGAGCGTGCGGAGACAGTTGATGCACGAGTACGTCCAGAAGTCGATCAGCACGACCTTGCCGTGCAGCGCCGCGAGATTCAGCGGAGGCGAGTTGATCCAGGCACCGTCGGCGTGAATCGGCGGCGCAACGCCGTAATCCGGCAGAGCGGTCGAACCCTTCGGTGCGGCCACGGCCTTGAGCGAAGCCTTGCCGCCGCGAACCTTCGCCAGTTGGCGCTGAGCCGACTTGCTGTTCTCGATCTTGTCCTGCAGGAACGTCGTGTAACCGGGCGTGAACTTGGCGAGGTTGTCGTCGAGATGGAATACGAGTCCCAGCGCGACAAGACCGATCACCAGCCCGGAGACAAGCCGAACCGTTTGTGCATGTTGGCGAAGCCGGGCCGAAGCCTCGCGTCCTCCGTAGGCGATTGCGAGCATCGGGACAGCGGCCCCGATGGCGTACGCCAACGTCAGCAGGAGCACGCGTGGGCCGTAGTGCTCGCTTGCCGCCTTCGCGCTGATCAGTCCCAGAACCGGGCCGGCGCAAGGTACGAAGACGAGGGCCAAAGCGGCTCCGAAGAAGAAGCCACCGCCGGTGTTTCGCGGCTGAAAGCGCGAGAACACCGCGAGCGGCCGCTCGATGAACATCCCGAATCGCGGGACGAGCAGAATCGCGGCGACGACGAACAAGAACGCGATCGCGAGATTTCGCAAGAAGTCCTGAGGCAGTCCGAGCTGGGTCAGGAGCCAACTCGCGAAGAGGGTGAAGACGGTGAAGCTGGTGATCAGCCCCGCGATGACCCGGTACGGCTTGCGCCCGGACGCTCCGCCCGCCAGCAGGACCGGCAGCACCGGCAGGACGCAAGGCGAGATCGAAGTGGTGACGCCGGCGGCGAAGCCGATGACGAGAAGCAGCAGCATGCTCTAGTGACTCCTACGGCCGGCCGGTCGTTACGGGTTGGTCAGAACGAACGTGCCTTGCCGGGAGAGCTCTGGCGTCAGACAAAGGCTGTGGAAAGTCTGCCGATGAGAACTCGCCTGCGTGGCTACCCCGCATCATCCCTACAGAATCCTTAGGTTGGGTGTGCCGAAGAGACACGCCTTGCAGGGCCTACTGTGGGGTCAGACCAGGGTTACAGAAGTGCAACATTCGCTCCACAGCCAAGCCCTGAAGGACTAGGCGGCGTCTTCGGTGCGCTCGGGCGCGGGCGGTTGCGGCGGCTCGGGGACGCTCGCCGGGGCCGCGCTTGCGCCGTTCTCGGTGGAGTCGATCTGCGCGGCTTCGCCGGTGGCGTGCTCAGCTGGCTTGCGCGGTGGGCGCCTGCGGCGTCGTCGGTGGTTCGACGAAGGCTGGTTCGACGAAGGCTGGTTCGACGAAGGCTGGTTCGACGAAGACGATGCTGACGAAGACGGTGAAGGGGACTGCGCGGCGGTCTGGCTGTTTGCGGCGTGGTTCTCGCCTTGCGGGTCGCTCGGTGACGCGACCGCGCCGTCGGCAGCTTGCTCTCCGCCCGCTGTCGGCTGCGGAACCACCGCGCCGCCGGCGGGTGCGTTGGCCGGCTGCGTCTCGGGGCCGCGGCGCTTGCGGCGCCGGCGGCGGCGCGTGCGCGCCGGGCCTTGCTTCGGCTGCGGCAGATTGTCGGCGATCCAGCCTGCGACCTCCTGGATCGAGCCGAGACGCTCGCGCGCCGCTTCGAGCAGTTGGGTGGCGCGTGGCGTGTACCCCTCGGCCGACGCCAGCAGCGCTGCGCCGACCTCCTTCGGCATGTCGAGGGCCGCGTTGACGAGCTTGGCCGCGTTCTCCTCATGGCGATGGCCGCGCGAGTTCGCGAGCGCACCGAGCAGGCGCTTCGCGTCGGGGAACTCCTGCGACGCCTTCCGGTCGAGCTGCTTCCGAACCGCGCGCGCGAGCTTCCACGTCCACCGCGCGAGAATCTGATCCGGGGCGTCGGGCTTCGACTCGGCGATTGCCCGCAGCATCGTGCGAACGCCGACCGGACGATCCTTCTCCCACGGTGGCGCCTGCGACACGAGCGTGACGAGGTCGTCGAAGTCTGCACGCTCGACACGCATCGAGACGCGGTCGGCCAGCGCGATCAAACGCAGTCGGCGATTCGGGTTCTGCGCGGCGGCGGTCGACAGGAACTTCTCCATCGCCCGCTTCGACGCGCCGCGCTGGGTGAGCTTCTCGACGAACGCCGTGCGGTCTTCGAACCGCAGCTGGCGCCCGGCGATCTCGCCCCAGAACTCCTGCTCCTCGTCGTCGAGGAACTTCGGATCGACGCGCTGCCACTCACGCGCGATCACCATCTTCCGGCGCAGCACGTCAGGCGTCACCGGCACGAGCCAGGAGGCCGGAGTCAACTTGCGGCGTGCGCGCCGCTGGACGCGCCGGCGCGGAGCGGGTGTGACGCGTGCGCCCTCGCGGTAGAAGTCCGCGTCGAGCAACGAATGGAGTGAGACGACGCGTTCGCTGTGCGTGGCCGCCTTGGGCGTGAAGTCGACGACGATGCCGGCTTCCTTGCGCGGATGGATGCGCATGATGCGCCCGATCCGCTGCTGGTACACGCGCTTCGACGCCGTCGGCGCCAGATGCATGACGACCGTGGCGCGTGGCGAGTTCCAGCCTTCGGCGAGCAGCATCGCGTTGATCAGCACGTCGATCTCGCCGCGCTCGTAGCCGGCGAGAATCTCGGCCAGCTTGACGGGTGGCGTCCGGCCCGACACCGCCTCGGTCTTGATGCCGGCTGCGCGGAACGCGATCGCGAGGTTGTAGGCGTGGTCGACGCCCGCGGCGTAGACGATGCCCGGCGCGTCGCCGAACCGCTCGCGATAGAGCGTCGCCGCCGCCATGTTCAGCGCTTCGTGGTCGAGCGCCTGTGCGAGGGCACGCTCCTCGAAGTCGCCGCCCACGATCGGCACCTGGTTGATCGCCGCGACCGGCGGCACCCGCAGGCAGCGCAACGGTGCGATCAGCCCGCGCCGCGCTGCGTCGGCCAGCGGCAGGTCGTCGACCGAGGCCGGGAACACGTCCGAGACCTGCTTCGCGATCAGCTGCTCGGTCGCAGTCATGCCGATGAAGACCGGCTCGTGCAGCGAACGGATCGCCGCCGAGGTCTTCTCGCCGAGTGCGGTGTGTGCTTCGTCGCAGATCACGAGCTGGTAGGCATCCCGGTCGATCTCGCCGACGTGCCGTGCGAACCACGCATACGTCTGGATCGTGATCGGGTTCGACGGCCGTGCAGCCTTCTGGCCCTCGAGGATCGCCTCGGTCAGGCGGTCGCCGTAGCCGTGCTCCTTCAGTTCGCGCCGGAACTGGTCGACGAGCAGCCGGCGGTGAGTGAGGATGAGGACGCCTTCGGTTCGCGCTGCTTCGACGAAGCCCGCCGCCGCGATCGTCTTGCCGGATGCGGTGGGGTGGCGGAAGCGGTAGCGCCGGATCGCGCCGAGATCCTCGCCGACGACGACGGGTTCCGGCTCGTCGTCCTCGAGCGCCGCGGGATCGAGCGGCAGGTCGTCATCGGTCTCGTCGTCCTCGTCGGCGACCTCTTCGGCGTGGCCGTTCGCGCTCTCGAGCTCCTTCTGGTTGGCCGCGATCAACTCGGTGAGCATTCCGGCCAGCGCGTCGATCTGGTGGCGCCGCAACTCGGTGCCCGAAGCGAGGGCCGAGGGCTTGTCGGAGAGCACGCGCTCGAGGCCGAGCATCAGTGCGTAGCGGACGCGCCACTGCGCCGACGGCGCTTTCAGCCCACGCGCCATCTCCTCGAGCGCGTCGTCGAGCGCCATCCGGCGGGCCGTTCCCGGCGCCAGAACGGCCTCGGGATCCTCGTCGGGACGAAGGAACGGCTCACCCGCCCAGGCTTCGGCGCGGAGGGCGTCGGCGCTGAGCGCCGCGGCCGCCTCCGATTGATGCGGAGATAGCGTGATCGTTTCTTGCAATGCGTGCGGCACCGCTTACCGTGCCGCCTCCTCAAAGGGCCGCCCCGACGGTGAATACCGTGGGCAGGGCGCAAAACGGAGAATAGCCGATGATTCGGTCGGAAAGCTACCCCTACTGTGCGGGATCCCCCATTTCGGCCAGCGGGCGGCCGAACAGGCGCTGCGAGACGCCGTTCTGGTCGAGGTGCTTGGTGATGCCGCCGAGCCAGAACGGGAACCCGGCGCCGAGCAGCAGGCAGGTATCCACGTCAGCTGCGCTCGGCACGACCCGGTCGTCGAGCACGTGCGCGATTTCGTCCGCCAGCGCGTCGAGCACGGCCGCGGTGATGGCGTCGACCGCGAGCGGCGCATCGGCAGTGACGACGATCTCGTCGCGCCCGTCTGCGTAGTTCGCGAGGGTCGGCGAAAGGGGAAACCGCTCCGGGAAGGCCACGTGGAGTGCTTCCAGAACGTGGTTGGCGACGCGCGGCCCAACCAGCTGCAGCAGGACGGACGGCGCCATCGGCATGCCCAGCCGCAGGATCGCCTCGTCGGTCTCGTCCACCGAGTTGCCGTGCTCGAGCGCCTGCATCAGCACGCACGTCATCCGCGTGAGCACGCGGTTGACGACGAAGGCAGGGGCGTCGCCGACGAGCACGCCGCGCTTGCGGAGCCCCTTCGTCACGACTCCCGCCGTGGCGAGCGTCACGTCGTCGGTCGCGTCGGTTCGCACCAGCTCGACCAGCGGCATCAGCGCGACCGGATTGAAGAAATGCATGCCGACGAGTCGTTCGGGATGACGAAGTTGCGCGCCGATCTCCGTCACCGAGAGCGCCGACGTGTTCGTGGCGAGAATGCACTCCGCAGTGACGATGCTCTCGACGGCCGCCAGGACGTCCTGCTTCACGGCCAGCTCCTCGAACACCGCTTCGAGCACCAGATCGCAGTCGGCGAATCCGTCCCAGCCGGTCGTGCCCGAGACAAGGGCTGCATGCTCGGGCGTGGCCGCTGTTTCACGCAGCGTGTCGATTGCCTCAACCACCCGTCCCTCATCGATGTCGCGAATCACGATCGGCACCTCGAGCCGCTTCAGATAGAGCTGAGCGAGCTGGGTCGCCATCAGTCCGGCGCCGACGATGCCAACCTTGCCAACGGCCCGCGGCTCGACCTTCGGGATGCCGGGCAGCTTCTTCTGCCGGAACTCGACGAGTTGGAACGCGTAGATCGACGCTTGCGCCTCGTCGCCCGGCAGGAGCTCGGCGAATGCCGCGGCCTCGGCGTGGATGCCCTCCTCGTATGTCCAGCCGGCTGCTCCCTCGATCAGGTCGAGCGCCTTGTATGGGGCCGGAGCGGCTCCGTGGACGGTGTCATCGAGGGCACGTCTGGCTTTCGCGACGATCTCCCCGGCCTCGCCGCGGTCCGGAAACGGGTCGCCGGCGCGGGGTGGCCTGCTCACGGCAAGCTCGCGCGCCCAGGCGATCGATTCCTCGACGAACGCCTCGGCGCCGAACAACCGGTCGACGATCCCGAACTCGAGCAGCCTCTGCGCGTCGAGCATTCGGTTCTGGCGCATCGCGTTCTCGACGATCACCTTCGCGGCGATTTGCGCGCCCGTGAGCCGCGGCAGAAGCTGCGTCCCTCCCCAGCCAGGGACGAGGCCCAGAAAGCATTCGGGGAAGCCGGCGTGGCGGACGTCGGCCGCGACGGTCCGCGCATCGCAGTGCAGGGCGAGTTCGAGTCCGCCGCCCAGACACGCACCGTTCACGGCCGCGACGGTCACGAACGGGAGCGCGCGCAAGCGCCCGAACAGCGCGTGCCCTGCCCGGCTGCCCTCGCGCGCTGCGTCCGCCGTGGCGAGCGCCGAGAACTGCGAGATGTCGGCGCCGACCGCGAAGCAGCCAGGCTTGCCGGTGAGCACGAGCGCCTGCCAGTCCTGCTGTTCGAGCGCCTCGAGGCAGCGCTCCAACGACTCGAGCGCAGCGCGGCCGAGGACGGTGGGGCGCCCCGATCCGTCGTCGATCGTCACGACCGCGACGTCGCCCGACCGGGTGAGCGTGAACGTCTCGGCGGTCACCGGGCGCCGCGGGTCAGTCGGGGTCGCCGCTGTCGATCGCCGGATGGAACGCCAGCGTGATCGAGTGAGCGGGCTGCGACTCGTCCTCGGCCTCGGTCACGCGGTCGACCAGATCGCTGACGAGGGACCAGAGAGTCTCCTCGTCGATCGAGACGTGAACCTGCGCCGAACGAAACTCGCCGCGCGCGGCGAAGAGCTCGAAGCCGCGCGTCAGCTCGCGGAGCTGCGCTGCCTGCAAATCACTCGCCAGGCCTGACGCGCGGATCTCGGGGCCGACCTCGAGGTGGGTGGCCACCGGCCGGTACGGCTTCTCGCGGCCGCCGCCCGCCTCTGCCAGCTCGATCAGTCCTGCGCGATGGAGCATCCGGACGTGGAAGTGGAGGTGGCCCGGATCGACCTCGAGACGTGCGGCGAGCTCCCGGTTCGTCAGGGGCTCCTCGGTGGAGCCGAGCACCTGGAGGACCTTCAACCGCAGAGGGTGGCCGAGCGCTTTCAGCTGCTCGGGCCGGTCGAGCTTGAGCGTGGTTTCGACGCGATTCGCGGTCAAAGCTTGCTCGCTGCTGCTTCGTCGAGGTAGATCTCGACGGGCACCTGGGAGAGGCGGGTCAGGCTGGCGGGAACGTCCGGCGACACGTCGCCCCCGAAGGCCGCGACCACGGCGTCGGCCTTGCTCTCGCCGGTGACGAGGAACGCGATCTTCGCGGCGGACCTGAGTGTCGGCAGTGTCATCGTCACGCGGTGGACGAATGGCTCGAGGCCGGCCGGCCCTTCGGTGACGCGTTTGTCGCGCACCTTCAGCTGCGGCGAGCCGGGAAAGAGGGACGCCATGTGGCCGTCGCTGCCGAGGCCGAGCAAGACGAAGTCGAGTGCGACGCCGCTCAGAGCCTGGTCGTATTCGTCCGCAGCGACGCCCGGTGGGAGCTCACCGCGGATCCGGTGGATCTCGCCTGGCCGCACGCGCAGCCGGCGGAGCAGGTGCTCATGCGCGAGGCCGTAGTTCGAGCGTTCGTCGTCGGGCGGCACGCACCGCTCGTCGCTCCACCAGAGCGAGACGGCGCTCCAGTCCGGCTCGAGCTCGGCGGCCAGCTCATACGCACGCGCAGGTGTCGAGCCTCCGGTGAGCACGATCGTGCCGCCGCGCGTGGCGTACTGGGCGAGCTGCGAGGCAACGTCGGCCGCCGGATCGCGGACGACGAGGAACTCAGGCGGAGTGGCGATGTTCATGCTGCTTCGCGATGTTCATGCTGTCGCAAGGGTACGAGACCCGCGGCGGCCCCGGCCAACAGATAGACACTCGCCAGGCCGGCCCACTCGCCGTAGGGCTCGAGCAGGACGTCGGCCTCTTCGGCCTCGACCCTCCGCCCCCACAGCGTGGAGGCGAGCTTCACGAGGCCGAGATCGCGGGCCAGACCGCGCTCGTACCGGCCGAGCCCTTCCAGCGAAACGACGCCCACCGACCACGGGCCGAGTCCGCGCTCGCGCTCGAGGCGCCGGGCGACGACGTCGGTCGGCAGGTTCTTCAGCCCCTCGAGGTCGAGACCGCGGCAGAGGCGAATGAGTGCCGCACCGCGCCGTGCGCCGAGGCCGAGATTGCGAAGGCCCGCGGGCGAGAAGCGGCCGAGGTCGGCCGCGGTCGGTGCGGCATGCAGCCCGTCGAGTTCGGGCGTGCACGCGCGAACCACGATCCGCTCGATCTGGCGGGCGCGGCTCGCCTGAATCAGCTGGCCGGCGACCGCCCGGAGGAGCGCGTGCGCCACGGTCGCCGTTCGTATCGGCCGCAGGCCGCGCATGCGCCGGATCGATTCACCGAGCAGTGGGTCGGCGGCGAAGCGGCTGAGGAACTCGGAATGGTCGTCGTCGAGACCGAGCACGAAGCGAACATGCTCGACGCCTGCGTCGCTCTCGGCCGCGACCAGAATCGAGCCGTCAGGCGCCTGCTGCGCCTGCACCCGCTCGAGCCGGTCGGCAACGGTGATCGTCGACACGGAGCAGCCCGTCGCGCACTTCGCGCGTGGCGTCTCCCGCGTGGCGGCTCGAGACGCGGAGGGAGTACGGGCCACGGGGCGAGAGCCGCGCCTGGACGGGGAGTTGCCGCACCCGGTCGATCTTGCTCACGCAGGCAGACGGCGTCAATCACTGCGGAAGGCGAAAGCCGCGGCACGCGGGCAAACAATTCACAAGCATCGTCCGTTTAGGCTTGCCCGATGCTGCGCCGGGTCGCGTCGCGGGTATCCATGCGGAGCCGCGAGCAGAAGCTCCGGCTCTTTCTCGAGGCGCTCGGCCCGGGCCCGGCACGACGGTCGTCGACGTCGGCGTCACGGATGCCCCGTTCGGCGACGGCTCGTCCGACAACTTCTTCGAGGCGCTGTATCCGTGGCCGCAGCAGATCACCGGCGTCGGCATCACCGAGCTCGACCGCTTCCGCACCGCGTTCCCCGCGGTCCGGGCGGTGCGCGCCGACGGCCGCGAGCTGCCCTTCGGCGACGGCGAGTTCGATCTGGCGTTCTCGAACGCCGTCGTCGAGCACGTCGACGGTGGCCGGGAGGGCCAGCGCCGGTTCGTGCCGGGAGCTCTGCCGCGTCGCGCGGCAGGTCTTCGTGACGACGCCCAACAGCCGCTTCCCGCTGGAGGTGCACTCGCTCGTCCCGTTCGCCCACTGGCTGCCGCGCGGCGTGCGCGACCCGATCCTCCGGGCGCGCGGCTTCCACGACGTGCTCGAGCCGTTGTCCGCAGGCGAGCTCGCGGCGCTGTTTCCCTACCCCGTCCGCGTCTTGAACCGCGGGATGACGCTGATCGCGATCGGCCCGCTCTGAGCTCGGCACGGTTCCAGAGGCCCGTCTGGGCGCTCCATGTCCTGATCGTGGGGCTCGCGCTCCACAATCTGGTCCTCGCGGAGCTTTGGCACGCGGGGCTGCGCGGCAACGAACTGTCGGCGGTGGCCGCCTGGAAGGACCTTCTGCTCGTCGGCTCGCCTCGCAGCGGTCGCGTGGGCACGCCGCGGCCGGCTGCCCAAGCCGATCGCCGCTGACTGGCTGGCGCTGGCCTACGCGGCGTTCGTTCTGGTCTACGGCCTCATCCCGCAGTCGTGGCTCGGCGGCGGTGCGACGCACCGCGGGGTGGTCTTCGCCGCGCGGCACGACCTGCTGCCGGTCGCGGCGTATCTCCTGGGGCGTGGGCTCGAGTTGTCGGCGGAGGAGCGCTCGCGGCTCTGCCGGACGGTTCTGATCACTGCGGCCGGCGTCGCCGCCTACGGTCTCGCCGACGTCTACCTCGTGCCGCTCTCCTGGTGGCGGCACAACGGCACCGCCGGGTGGTTCCAGGATCAGCTCGGCCTGCGCTATTCGGGCCTGTCCGGGTTGCCGGAGAACTTTGTCTACAACGCGGGTGGGGGTGAGGTCTTCCGCCGGCTCACCTCGACGTTCCTCTCGCCTCTCGCCACGGGCTACCTGCTGCTGGTCGCGCTCTTTCACGTGCCGCTCCGCCGCCGTTACGGGCCGCCGGTGGCGCTGCTCCTGTTCGCGGCGCTGCTGTGGACGCACACCCGTGCCGCGTCGCTCGGCCTCGTCTTCGGTTTGTTCGTGATCGCCCTGCTGCGGCGCCGGGCGCGGCCTGTCGCGCTGGCCGTGCTCGTCGCCGTGGTCGGGTTCGCTTTCGTCAAGGAGTACACGCACTTCGGCCCGCGCACGCACTTCACCGCGACCGAGCTCCACCAGCAGGAGCAGCACGCCAAGACCGTCGGCCCCGCCTCGAACGATGCGACGAGTGCGAACGACGCCTCCACGAGCGAGCACCTCGCCAGCCTGCGCGACGGGATCCGCACCGTGCTCCACCACCCGTGGGGCTTCGGCCTCGGCAACGCCGGCGTCACCGCGTCGCGCACCCATGTCACGGTGCTGGCCGGTGAGTCCACCTACACCGAGCTGGGCGTCGAGACCGGCCTCGTCGGCGGACTCCTCTTCGCAGCCTGGTCGCTCGCGTTGCTCCGGCGGCTTGCGTGGCTGCCCTGGCTGGCTGCCACCTTTGCGGTCGTGCTTGCGCTCGGCCTCCAGACGGACGTGATCGGGATCCCATGGATCGCGGTGGTCGTCTGGGCGCTTGCGGGCGACGCTGCGAGCCGGCGCACCGGTTCACAAGCAGATACCGCTCCACGAGCAAGCGCCGCTTCACCGCCGCAGCTCGCCTGAAGTGGCGTGAGTGCAACCGTCATCGCATCCCGAGCCAGAGGCCCCGTCCGATCAGCCCCTCGGGGTCGTGCGCGACTGACAGGCCGGTCGCCTCGAGCGCACGCCGCATCTCGTCGTGGGTGAAAAGGCCGAACTCGAGGTGTTCGGCGAACTGCTCGATTCCCTCGGACGTTGCCACCAGATACTGCAGCTCGACCGTCGAGATTCGGCCATGGCGCCCACTCAGCGCGACGCGCCCGACCGCCACGCCCTCCTGTTCGACCGCCAGGGCGTGAGGCCGGTTCGAGACCCACGCCTCGGGCGTGACCCACGGCTCGAGCAGCAGGATGCCCCCGTCGGCGACGTGCCGGGCGAGACCCGCCGTTGCCAGGCCGAGGACGTCCAGGTCATGGGCGAACCCGATCGCGCTGAAGAGGCATGTGACCACGTCGAAGCGACGGCCGAGGTCGAGGTCGCGCATGTCGCCGATCGAGAGCGGGACGCCGGGCAGCCGGGCGCGGGCGATCTCGAGCATCGCTGCGTCCGCGTCGATCCCGGCCGTCTCGAAGGTCGCACCGAGGTGTTCGAGATGCCGGCCGGTGCCGCAGGCGACGTCGAGCAGCGTCCGTGCCTGCGGGTTGTGCGCGAGGGCGATCTGCCCGATCCGGGCACTCTCCGCCGCGTAGTCCTTGTAGGAGTAGACGACGTCATAGAGGTCGGGGCGGATCGTGTACACGCTCCCAGTTTGACACCGCCCGAGGGGCACTTTGGAACGCAACTGAAACAATTGTGTGCCAATAGACGAACAGCCCTTGCGGGCCGCTGAGCGATTCGTACCGTTGCTCGAGTGCGCTTCTCACTCGTCGAACTCGCGCTCTTCGCCGCCGGCGCCGCGGTCGTGCTCTTGCTCGTCCTGCACCGGAGCAGCACCGGGCACTCGTCGGTCGTCCGGGCGAGCTGGGCACGCACTCCGGGCGTTCTGAACCCGGCGGTGACCCAGGGGACGATCGGCTCGACCATCTGTGTCCGCGGGTGGACGAGCACCGTGCGGCCGCCGGTCTCGTACACGAATCACCTGAAGGAGGTGCAGCTCCGGCAGTACGGACTCCGCGGCGCGCTCTCGGCGTTCCAGGAGGACCACCTCGTCAGCCTCGAGCTCGGCGGCAATCCGACGGACGCCCGCAACCTGTGGCCCGAGCCGTACCCGCGCGCGGCCGAGGTCGACCGGATCGAGAACCAGCTCAACCGCGCAGTCTGCACGGGCGCGCTCACGCTGGCCGAGGCTCAACGAAAGGAGTCAGCGATGAAGCACAAGGATGGCTAGCGCGGTCAGCTGACTGGAGCCGGGCGCGACGAGGGTCAGCTCGGCGAGCGGCCGAGCGCGGCGTTCAGCCGGGCGAGGAGCGTGACGAGCCGTTCGCGGTCGTTCGGCGGGAGCGTGAGGAGGGCCGGGCCGAGCGTTTCGCCGACGCGTGCGACTCGCTCCGCGACCCTGTCGCGGCCGTAGTCGGTGACCCGGATCTGCACCGCGCGCCGATCGCGTGGGTCGGGAACGCGCTCGACGAAGCCGAGGGAGACGAGCGCATCGACCGCGCGGCTGGCCGTGGGTGGAGAGGTGACGATCCGTTCGGCGAGCTCGTTGAGCCGCAGCGACTCCGACGCGTTCAGCTCGAAGAGAGCCAGACGCTGCGTCGTCGTCAGGGCCGGCCCCTCGTCGCCTCCGCGTGCGACCAGCATCACGCGACCGACGAGTGCGGAGAGCTCGCCGATCAAGCGGTCGGTCGTGAGGTCGGGAGCTGTTGTCTGCACGGAAGCCATTCTGCTCGACATTGTTGCAGACAACAATAGTTGTGTTGTGTTAGCTATTCTGTGGCGATGACCGACCCCGCCGCAGCGCCCGACGCAGCACCCGTGCCACAGCCGCGCGTCCGCGTGATCTTCACGGCGCTGATGCTGGTGCTGCTGCTCGCGTCACTCGACCAGACGATCGTCTCGACGGCACTACCCACGATCGTCGGCGATCTCGGCGGGCTCTCGCATCTCTCATGGGTCGTCACCGCGTATCTGCTGTCGGCCACCGTCGTCGGCCCGCTGTACGGCAAGTTCGGCGACCTCTATGGGCGCAAACGCGTTCTGCAGACCGCGATCGTGATCTTCCTGATCGGCTCCGCGCTCTGCGGCATCGCGCAGAGCATGACCCAGCTGATCGCGTTTCGAGCACTCCAGGGTCTCGGCGCCGGCGGGCTGATCGTCGTCACGCTGGCCGTCATCGGGGACATCATCCCGGCGCGGGAGCGGGGCAAGTACCAGGGCTTCTTCGGTGCCGTCTTCGGCGTCTCGACGGTGATCGGGCCTCTGCTCGGCGGCTTCTTCGTCGACAACCTGTCGTGGCGCTGGATCTTCTATGTCAACCTGCCGATCGGCGTCATCGCGCTCGCCGTCATTGCGGCTGCGTTCCACACCCGGACGGCCACCAGCCACCATTCGATCGACTACCTGGGCGCGGTTCTGCTGGCGGGCTCGCTGTCCGCGATCGTCCTCTTCACCAGCCTCGGCGGCAACACGTGGGCGTGGGGATCGGTGCAGATCGTCGGGCTGATCGTGCTCAGCGCCGTGCTCGTCCCCGCGTTCGTCTGGGCGGAGCACCGAGCGCAAGAGCCGATCATGCCGCTCTCGCTCTTCCGGAATCACACGTTTGCGGTGACGAGCGCCGTCGGCTTCGTCGTCGGGTTCGCGCTGTTCGGCGCGATCACCTATCTGCCGCTCTATTTCCAGATCACGAAGGGCTCGAGCCCGACCCGCTCCGGTCTGGAGCTGACCCCGCTGATGGCCGGCCTGCTGGTGACCAGCATCGTCAGCGGCCAGCTGATCTCGCGCTTCGGCCGCTACAAGGCGTTCCCCGTCGCTGGTACCGCTGTGATGTCGGTAGGCATGTTGCTGCTGACGCAACTCCAGGTGAACACGCCGAGCGCCGTTGCGATGCTCTACGCGGCGATCGTCGGGCTCGGGCTCGGGATGGTGATGCAGGTGCTCGTGCTCGCCGTCCAGAACTCGGTGCCGTTCGCCGTGATGGGCGTTGCCACGAGCGGCTCGACGCTGTTTCGCCAGGTCGGCGGCTCGATCGGCGTCTCGATCTTCGGCGCGGTCTTCGCTGCGCGCGAGAGCACCGAGCTCGCGAAGAGACTGCCTGCGGGAGTCCACGTGCCGAAGACGACGAGTCCCGACGTCATCCGCCACCTGCCGCTGGTCGCCCGCACCGCCTTCAGGGACGCGTTCGCGGCGGCTCTCCATCCGGTGTTCCTGATGGCCGGCGTGATCAGCGTCGTGTCGTTCCTGCTGGCGTGGATGATCCGCGAGACGCCGCTCCGCACCGGGTCACGCGCTGGTGATGCGGCCGCGGCCGTCGCGGCAGGGGAACCTGCCGCGGCTGTCGACTGAGCTCTAAGCCCCGCGTACCAAGTTATTAGCTCGCTCTCAGCTTCTCCTTATCGAAGTCAGAGCTTCGCCTGAGAGCTTTGCCCGGTGAGCGTCTTCTCCGGCCTCGCCGGTCGCCTGCCTCGGGCGGCGTCGGCACCCCATTCCCTTCCCTCGCGGTATCGCTGGGTGAACGCCGTGCTTGCTGCTGCGGTCATCGCCCTCGGCGTCGGGGCGTACTTCACGGTCAACTCGTCCTCGACGCCCGCGACGACGGCGTCGATCCGCACGGCGGCAGTCACCCGAGGCGTTGTCCTCTCGTCCGTCTCGGCGACCGGCAACGTGCAGGCCGCCTCGCAGCTCTCGGTCAACTTCCGGACGTCCGGCACGCTCAGCGCCGTGCTGGTGAAGGTCGGCCAGCACGTCAAGGCGGGTCAGATCCTCGGCCGCATCGATCCGACCGACGCGAAGGCGGCCGTCAGCGAGGCAGAAGCAAGTCTCAAGACGGCGCAGGCGAACCTCCAGCAGACGCTGACCGGCGAGACCGCGACGCAGCGGGCCGCCGATGCGCTGTCGCTGCGCCAGGCTCGCAGCCAGATCACGACGGCGAAAGTCTCGCTCGCGAACATCCGGCAGCAGCAGAAACAGGACGACGCAGCCGCGCTGACGGCAATCGCGCAGGCCCAGCGGCAGCTCCGCACCGATCAGGGCAGCGAGCGGACCGCGGTCGCGCAGCTCAAGACCGATCTCGGCACGAATGCCAACCTGGCGGCCGCCCAGACCGCAGTCACGACCGCCCAGACGGCGGTCACCGCCGATCAGGCGAAGCAGCACGCCGACACCGTCACGCAGGGCAATCTCCAGACCAGCCAGGCCGAGTGGAACCAGTACCTGTCGGCGGACAAGGCTGCGGCCGCGACGGCCCAGGCCAACAATGACGCCTCCGACTTCGCGCTCTACACGGGCCGGGCGAACAACGACCAGGCGAATCTGAACGCGGTCGCGGTCGAGCTGCAACAGCTCAGCCAGACGCAGTCGGCCGACAGCTACCAGCTCACCCAGGATCAGAGCGCCCTCTCGACCGCTCAGGCGACCGTCAACACGGCCAAGGCCGACCAGGCGTCGATCGTCAGCTCCGAGGCCCGCATCGTCAGCGACCGCACCGGGATCGCCACGGCGAAGACGAACCGCACCAACACGCTCATCAAGGACCGCCAGAGCATCCAGCAGGCCGAACAGCAGGTGACGTCGGCCCGCATGTCGGTTCAGTCGACCGCGCTCTCGACCGAGATCAAGCAGGCGCCCGCCACGCCGGCGACCATCGCTCAGCAGCAGGCTGGCGTCGCCCAGGCGCAGATCGCGCTCGCAGCCGCACGGCTGACCCTGGCGCAGACCACGCTGCGCTCACCGGTCGCCGGAACGGTCTCGGCCGTGAACGGCATGGTCGGCGGCACGGCCTCGGGTGGGGGAACGAGCAGCTCGGCGTCCTCCTCCTCGTCGTCCTCCGCCTCGTCGTCGTCGACCGGCAGCAACTCGAGCAGCTCCTCGTCGTCGGGCTTCGTCTCGCTGATCGGCCTTCAGGGTCTGCAGGTCTCCGCAGCGTTCAGCGAGAGCGACGTCGCGAACATCGCCGTCGGGCAGCCGGCCACCGTCACCGTGTCGGCGCTGCCGGCCGAAGAGCTCGCGGCGCACGTGATCGCCGTCGATCTGACCGGCACCAGCTCGTCGGGCGTCGTCGAGTACACCGTCACCTTCGCGCTCGACCGGAGTGAGCCGAAGCTGAAGCCCGGGATGTCGGCGAGCGTCAGCGTGACGGTCGCCGAGGCCGACAACACCCTCAACGTGCCGTCCGCCGCGGTCACCGGCTCCGGTTCGAACGCCCGGGTGACCGTCGTCGCGAACGGCAAGCAGACCACGACACCCGTCGTCGCAGGTCTGAAGGGCGACACGTCGACCCAGATCGTCAGCGGGCTGAAGGCCGGCCAGCAGGTCGTCACCTCCACCGGCGCCACCTTGTTCAGCTCGGGAAGCGCCTTGACCAGCACGACCTCGACGACGTCGACCCGGCGTGGCACGTTCGGCGGCGGGGGTGCCGGCGTCTTCTTCGGCGGCGGCGGCGGGCTCGGCGGCGGCGGCGGGCGGTGAGCGCGCAAGGCCGGCCGGTCTCGGGCCGGCCGCTGATGGTGCTCTCGCACGTCTCGAAGATCTACGGGCTCGGCGAGATCGCCGTCCACGCGCTGCGCACCATCGACTTCCGGGTTGACCGGGGCGATTACCTCGCGATCATGGGCAGCTCGGGCAGCGGCAAGTCGACGCTGATGAACCTGATCGGCTGCCTCGACACACCCACCCAGGGCCGCTACCTGCTCGACGGCATCGACGTCAGCGACCTCGACGACTACGAGCTGTCGTACATCAGGAACCGCAAGATCGGCCTGGTCTTCCAGAGCTTCAACCTGATTCCGCGCACGTCGGTCGTGCGCAACGTCGAGCTGCCGCTCATCTATGCGCGCGTGCACGGCGCCGAGCGGAGAGCGCGGGCGCTCGAGGCGATCGCGGCGGTCGGGCTCGCCGATCGCGCGCTCCACGCCCCCTCCGAGCTTTCCGGTGGCCAGCAGCAGCGCGCGGCGATCGCGCGGGCAATCGTCACCAATCCGGCCATCGTGCTCGCCGACGAGCCGACGGGCAACCTGGATAGCGCCTCGACGCAGGAGGTGCTCGATATCTTCGGACGCCTCAACGCGCTCGGCCGGACGATCGTGATGATCACCCACGAGCGCGACGTCGCGGATCGTGCCAAGCGTGTGATCCAGCTCGCCGACGGCGAGATCGTCTCCGACGTTCGCCAGGCCCCCGTCGAGGGGCCGATCCCGCGGCCGCACGCGACGACCCAGGAGCGGGTGAGCGTATGAGTTTGTTCGAGGCTCTGCGGATGGCGGTGCAGGGCGTGCTGGCGAACCGGCTGCGCTCGCTGCTCACGCTGCTCGGGATCACGATCGGCGTGGCCTCGGTGATCATCCTCGTCGCCGTCGGGCGCGGCTCGGCCTCAGCCGTGCAGACCCAGATCGAAGGGCTCGGGACGAACCTGCTCACCGTCCAGGCCGGCGGCCGCGGCTTCGGCCGCGCCTCCGCCGGCTCGACCAGCTTCACGTTCCTGACGATGAAGGACGTCAAGGCGCTGTCCGACAAGACGGTCGCCCCCGACATCAAGTCCGTGTCGCCGGTCGTGAACGGCAGCTCGGTCACGGCGACCCGCGGCGTCGCCACGGAGACGCCAGGGCAGGTGATCGGCACGACAACCTCGTATGCCGAGGCGCGCAAGGAGACCGTCACCGAGGGCACCTTCATCACGCCGCAGGACGAGGCCGATCACGCGCGTGTTGCGGTGATCGGGACGACCGTCGTCGAGAACCTGTTCGGCACAACCACCGATCCGCTCGGCCAGACGATTCAGCTCAACGGCTCGAGCTTCCAGGTCGAAGGCGTGCTCAAGTCGAAGGGCTCGAACGGGATCCAGGATCAGGACGACATCGTGATCGTCCCGCTCACGACGGCACAGGACCTGCTCGTCGGCCACAGCGGCCAGTTGAGCCAGATCGTGCTCGAAGCGACGTCCTCGAAGGCGGTCGACAACGCCGACGCCGAGGCAACCGCGATCCTCACGCCGAACCACGCGAACAGCGACGGCAGCGCCGCGTTCAGCATCCTCAGCCAATCGGCGCTGCTGCAGACGACGAGTGCGAGCAACCACACGTTCACGGTGCTACTCGCCGCCGTCGCCGCGATCTCGCTCCTCGTGGGCGGAATCGGGGTCATGAACATCATGCTGGTGACCGTCACCGAGCGGACACGTGAGATCGGCATTCGCAAGGCGATCGGCGCGCGGCGCAGCGACATCCTCGGCCAGTTCCTCACCGAAGCGGTGCTGCTGTCGATTCTCGGCGGCATCACCGGGGTGGTCGCAGGGTTGATCGGCGGCCGCTTCAAGATCGTCGGCGTCCAGCCGGTGATCGCGCCGTATTCGGTCGCGCTGGCCTTCGGCGTCGGTGTCGCCGTCGGCCTCTTCTTTGGCATCTATCCCGCAAACCGGGCCGCGGCGCTTCGTCCGATCGAGGCCCTTCGTTACGAGTAGGAGCGACACCGATGACGACAATCCAACCCGAGCTGACAGCTGACGGCGGCGACGACTTCGTCGCCGAGATCCTCACGCGCCGCAAACGGCGACTGCCGATCCTCACCGCGATCCTCGTGCTCGCGGTTGCGGCCGGTGGCGCGTTCATCGCAGGCGCCGAGGTGCAGAAGCACTATGGGAAGTCCTCGTCCACGACCGGCGGAACCGGGACGGCTTCCGCCTTCAGCGCCTTCGCCTCGCGGCTGCGGACCGGCGGAGCCGGAGCAGGCGCCGGTGGGGGCCGCGGCTTCTTCGCCGGCGGTGCGGGCGCGGGCGGCGGCACGGCCGGGACCGTGACCCTGATCAAGGGGTCGAGCCTCTACGTCACCGACTCGACCGGGAACACGGTGCTCGTGCACACGTCGCCCGCCTCGCGGGTGACCAGAACCGTCAGCGGCTCCGTTCAGACGATCCATCCGGGCGACACCGTCACCGTGACGGGCGTCCAGGCGAAGAACGGCAGCTACACGGCAGCGGCGATCACGATCGCGGGTGGCGCAAATGGCTAGTCCGCTGCGGAGGCTCGGTACCGCGGGTGCGCTGGCGCTGGTCGTCGTGCCGCTGGCGCTGCTCGCGGCCGGCTGCGGCGGCTCGAGCAACGCGAGCGCTCCGCCCACGACGACGACGTCGGCTGCGAGCGGTCCCGCAGCCGGTGGTGCCGGCAGTGCGGCGTTCGCCGCGTTCACGAGCTGCCTGAAGGCGCACGGCATCGCGACCACTGGTTTCGGAGGCTTCGGTCGCCGGCCGCGAGGCGCCTCGGGGGCCGGCCGGTGCGTCCGGCGCGCGGCCGCGCTTCAGCGGCTCGGGGCCGAGGGGAGGCTCGGGTCCGCGTGGCGGCTTCTTCGGCCGGAACCTGACCGCGGCGCAGCAGAAGGCGTTCACGACCTGTCGCAGCAAGCTCCCCGCGGGCACCGGCCGCTTCGGCGGCGGCGGGGCGGGCGGGGGCGGGGGAACGGGAGCGACCCGGAATCCCGCGTTCGCGAAATACACCCAGTGCCTCACCAAGCACGGCGTCAAGCTCGGCTCGAGCAGCAGTCCCGCTGTGTTCGCGAAGGCCAGCGCCGCGTGCGCGAAGCTCCGCCCGGTTCTCGGCGGCGCACCGACCTCGACCAACTCCTCGACCAACTGACGCTTTGACGACTTCGGCCCCGCACCAGGCAATGAGCGTGACTACCGGGGGCGGTTCCTCGCTCTTCGGCCTGGGGGCCGTAGCGGCGCCGGCGGCGATGCAAGGGCCTCGCCGCCGGCGCTGATCTGACGCCCGTCTCCTCGCGATCGGCCACGGCCTGGCCCTCCTCGGCGGGCCGGTCGCGAGGGCGGTGGGCAGTTCCCACGCGGTTCCCACCAGGCAGGCGGGTTGCTATAACGAGTGGCAGTGGGTACCAAGCCGGTCGAGCAGCTCGAGTCGGTCGTCATTCGCTTCGCCGGAGATTCCGGCGACGGCATGCAGTTGACCGGTGGCCGTTTCACCTCCGAGACGGCGCTTTCCGGCAACGACCTTTCCACCTACCCCGACTTCCCGGCCGAGATCCGCGCCCCGGCGGGCTCGCTGCCCGGTGTCTCCGGGTTCCAGCTGCATTTCGCCGACCACGACATCCTCACGCCGGGCGACCAGCCCGACGTCCTGGTCGCGATGAATCCCGCGGCGTTGAAGACCAACCTGCGCGACGTGATGAAGGGCGGCACGGTGATCGTCGACACCGACGCCTTCACGGCCCGGAATCTGCAGAAGGCCGGGTATGCCGTGAGCCCGCTCGAGGACGGCACGCTCGACGGGTACCAGGCCCATCACGTCCCGCTCACCTCGATGACCGTCGGCGCGCTGAAGGAGATCGAAGGTGTGACGCCGCGCGAGGCCGAGCGGGCGAAGAACATGTTCGCGCTGGGCCTGATGAGCTGGCTCTACGGCCGGCCCGTCGACTCGACGCTCGCGTTCCTGGAGAAGAAGTTCGCGAAGCGACCCGAGATCGCCGAGGCGAACATCAAGGCTTTCAAGACGGGCTACGCGTTCGGCGAGACGTCGGAGGCGTTCTCGGTTCAGTACGAGGTGAAGCCGGCGAAGCTGCCGCCCGGGCTCTACCGCCAGATCACCGGCAACTCGGCGCTCTCGTACGGCCTGATCGCAGCGTCGAAGCTGAGCGGCCTCGACCTTTTCCTGGGGGCGTACCCGATCACGCCCGCCTCGTCGATCCTCGAGGAGCTGGCGAAGCACAAGCGGTACGGAGTGAGGACGTTCCAGGCCGAGGACGAGATTGCCGCCGTTGGGGCTGCTCTGGGCGCGGCGTTCGGCGGCGCGATCGGCGTGACGACCTCGGCCGGGCCCGGCATCGTCCTGAAGGCCGAGACCGTTGGGCTGGCCGTCACGCTCGAACTGCCGCTGCTGATCATCGACGTCCAGCGCGCAGGCCCGTCGACCGGCATGCCCACCAAGCCCGAGCAAGGCGATCTGCTGATGGTGCTCTTCGGCCGGAACTCCGACTCTCCGGTGCCCGTGCTCGCGCCGTCGACGCCCGGCGACTGCTTCTACGCCGCAATCGAGGCGGTGCGCGTCGCGCTCACCTACCGCACGCCCGTGTATCTGCTCAGCGACGCGTACCTCGCGAACGGCGCCGAGCCGTGGCGGATCCCGGACGTCTCGACGCTCGAGCCGATTCAGGTCGAGTTCGCTGCAGCCGATGGCACGGAGTTCCTGCCGTACAAGCGTGACCCCGAGACGCTGGCGCGGCCGTGGGCGATCCCGGGCACGCCCGGGCTCGAGCACCGCATCGGCGGCCTCGAGAAGGCGAACGAGACCGGCAACGTGTCGTACGACCCCGACAACCACGACCTGATGACGCAGCTGCGCGCGCAGAAGGTCGCCGGGATCGTGGTGCCCGATCTCGAGGTCGACCACCAGGAGGGCGCCGACGTGCTCGTCCTGTCGTGGGGCGGAACCTACGGCCCGGTCACCGCCGGGGTGCGCCGGGTGCGGAACGCGGGCGGCAAGGTGTCGCACGCGCATCTGCGCTGGCTGAACCCGTTTCCGCGGAACCTCGGCGACGTACTGCGAAGCTATGACCGCGTGTTGATTCCCGAGATGAACCTTGGCCATCTGTGCAAGCTGGTGCGCGCCGAGTTCCTCGTCGACGCGCAGGGCTACAACCGCGTGCGCGGCAAGCCGTTCACGGCGTCCGAGATTGCCGCAGCGATCGGCGCGATCGAGGCCGAATGACCGATTTGAAGCTCACCACGAAGGACTTCAAGTCCGACCAGGAGGTGCGCTGGTGCCCGGGTTGCGGTGACTACGCGATCCTGGCCGCGGTGCAGAGCTTCATGCCGGAGCTCGGGCTGCCCCGCGAGCGCATCGTGTTCATCTCCGGGATCGGCTGCGCGGCGCGGTTCCCGTACTACATGCAGACCTACGGCATGCACTCGATCCACGGGCGCGCGCCGGCGATCGCGACCGGGCTCGCCGTGTCGCGCCCCGACCTGTCGGTGTGGGTGGTCTCGGGCGACGGCGACTCGCTGTCGATCGGCGGCAATCATCTGATCCACGCGCTGCGCCGCAACGTGAACATCAAGATCCTGATGTTCAACAACCGCATCTACGGCCTCACGAAAGGCCAGTACTCGCCGACGAGTGAGCAGGGCAAGGTCACCGGCTCGACGCCGCTCGGCAGCGTCGACTACCCGTTCAATCCGCTCAGCCTGGCCCTCGGCGCCGAGGCGACGTTCGTCGCGCGCGCGATCGACACCGACAAGCAAGGGCTCACCGATGTGCTGCGCCGGGCGGCTGCGCACCGAGGTGCGGCGTTCGTCGAGATCTTCCAGAACTGCAACATCTACAACGACGGCGCCTTCGACTTCGTCCGCGACCAGAAGGACAACCGGCTGTATCTGAAGCACGGCGAGCCGGCGGGTGACACGGGCATCGTCCACGACGAGACCGACTTCGCAACCGCCTTCGCGCTCTCCCGGGTCACCGACTCGACGCACGGCGTCGTGCCGGTCGGCGTGTTCCGGGACATCGAGCGCGACTCGTACGACGAGCTCGTGCAGGGCCAGCTCGACCGCGCGGCCGCCTCGGGCGCGGGCGATCTGCAGGCCCTGGTTTCCTCGGGCGATACCTGGACGATCTAGGCCGGTACGGCCAGGACTTCGAGCTCGGCGCCCGACGAGCGGGTCTCGATCACCGTCGCGACGCGGCGGATCAGGCTGAGAGAGCGGCGGTTCTCGGTGTGCATGAAGGCCCGCAGCCGGGTGACGCCCGCCGCGCGGGCATCGGCGGTGAGCTGTTCGAGCAGCGCGGTGCCGACGCCGCGGCCCTGCCAGTCGTCCGCGACCGCGAACGCCACCTCGGCGGTCGCCGGGTCGTCGGCGTCCCGAACCAGCCGGGCGATCCCGATCGGGACGCGGTCGGCGAACGCGACGAGCGCATGGTGGCGGTCGTCGAGCAGCGTCAGCTCGGCGAGCTCGGAAACTGACAGCGATGTCTTGGCGCCGCCGAAGCGCAGCTGGCGCGAGCGGGCTCCGAGCTGGTCGAAGACGCACTGGACCACGTCCGTCTCGCCACGGCGAAGTGGCCTGATCGTGACCCCGGCGGCGAACTGCGAGTGCATGCTTCGATGATTCCAGCCGCGCATGGCCTGCCGCTTCGCCGTCCGGGGCCATCTTTTGCGTATGGCCCGTTCGGGCCAGTAAGGTTCGGACGTCGTGGAACAGGACATCCGTTTCGTTCGCGTCGACGGCCATCGCCTCGCGTACGCGACCGTCGGCGAGGGGCCGCTGCTCATCCTCGGGCGCCGCTGGGTGAGTCACCTCGAAGCCGACTGGGAGGACGCGGAGCTGCGCGGGTTCCTGACCGAGCTGGGGCAGACCCACCAGGTCGTTCGCTACGACCGCTTCGGGACGGGCCTCTCGGACCGGACGGCCGATGAGCCGGCGTCGCTCGCGCTCGAGGTGCGGTCGCTGGCCGCCGTGCACGAGGTCTTCGGCTCGGAGCCGGCGACGCTCTTCGGGATGTCGTGCTCGGCTCCGAGCGTGACGCTCTACGCGCGCGACCGCCCGGAGCGAGTCGACGCCATCGTGTTCTTCGGCGCGTTCGCCAGCCGCCACGATGTTCCCAAGCAGGCGCAGACCTCGCTCGTCGAGTTCGTTCGCGGGAACTGGGGGCTGGGCGCCCAGGTGCTGGCGAGTCTGTTCGTTCCGCGCGCGAGCGGTGAGCGCCTCGCCGAGCTCAGCCGGTATCTCCGCCGCACGTCGACCGGCGAGGCGGCTGCTGCGTTCCTCGAGCTCGACTTCGCCACCGACATTCGCAGCGTCCTGCCGGAGGTCACCGCGCGGTCGCTGGTGCTGCACCGCAGCGGCGATCGCGCCGTGCCGATCGAGCTCGGGCGCGAGCTCGCGGCGCAGCTGCCGAACGCGCGCTTCATGCCGCTGGCGGGCGATTCGCACTTCCCGTGGGTGGGCGACCAGCGCGAGCTTCAGCGGGCGCTTGCCGGTTTCCTCAGCAGCACGGCGGACGCGGGGGCCGACGGCGACTCCCCGCTCACGGCCCGGGAGACGGAGGTGCTGCGGCTCGTCGCGACCGGCCTCTCCAATCGCGAGATCGCCTCGTCGCTCGTGCTGAGCGAGCACACGGTGCACCGCCACATCGCGAACATCCTGCGCAAGCTGACGCTCTCGACGCGGGCCGCGGCGTCGGCCTACGCGACGCGCGCCGGGCTCATCTAGGTTCGCCCAGCCAATCGGCGATTCGCGCCCCGACCGCTTCGCCCCGGTCCTCCTGCAAGAAGTGCCCGGCACCCTCGAGTGGCGGGTCGAGGTCGGCCTTCGCCAGGAGCTCGGCCATCGCCTCGGCCGCAGCCCGCGAGAAGATCGGGTCGGAGTCGGAGAAGAGGACGAGCGCGGGAGTGTCCAACGCGCCGAGCCTCGCACGCACGTCGAGCATCGCGGCTGCCGAGGGGTGGTCGCTCGTCGTGGCCACGAGCTCGGGGAACGCGACGATCCCCGCCCGCGATTCGCGGGTCGGGAAGGGTGCGTCGTACCCAGCGATCACGTCGTCGCTCGTAGGCTGGACGAGCGACAGACGGAGCAGTTGCCCGGCCTCGATGTCCAGGTCGACGCGGCGCACGAACGCCTGAAAGCGAAGCCACTCGTCGTTCGGGGCGCGCGCACCGATGCCGGTGTTCAGCACGACGAGGCGGGAGACGCGCTCGGGCTCGTCGACGCACAGCCGGAAGCCGATCGGGCCGCCCCAGTCCTGCACGACGACGGTGAGCCGGCGCAGGTCGAGCCGGCGGACGAACTCCGCGATCGACTCGGCGTGCCGGTCGTATGAGTACCAGGTGCGGTCGGTCGGCTTGTCGGAGCGCCCGAAGCCGACGTAGTCGGGAGCGATGCAGCGGTGGCCTGCGCGCAGCTCCGGAATCACCTTCCTGTAGAGGAACGACCAGGTGGGCTCTCCGTGCAGCAGCAGGACGGGGTCGCCGGCGCCCTCGTCGAGGTAGTGCATCCGCAAGCCGTCGAGCTCGAGGTAGTGCGGCTCGAAGTCGAAGTCGGGCAGAGCCGCGAACCGCTCGTCGGGCGTCCGGAAGACCTCCACCGGCGCACCCTAATCTCTATGCGGCGAGTCGCTGCGGCACGGGCTGGACGGCGTCGCGGGCGGGTGCCGGTCGAGCCGGCCGCTTGACCGCGACAGCCGCGGCGCCCGTGACCGCGATCGCGCACGCGCCGGCCACGCCGAAGGCGAGTTCGGTGCCGCCGCGGTCGCAGAGCCAGCCGACGACCAGGGATCCGATCGGCGCGAGGCCGTTCCACGCGTAGTAGTAGAGGCCCAGCACTCGCCCGCGGATGTAGTCGGGGCTCGCCAGCTGGATCGCGGTGTTCGAGCTCGCCGTGTAGGTCGTGAAGAAGAGGCCGCAGACGAAGAGCAGCGCGCCCACCGCATAGATGCTCGTCAGCGGTGCGATCAGGAGCTCGGAGAGGCCGAAGCCCGCGGCTCCGATGAACATCGCGCGCCAGCGGGTCTGCGTCCGCGCCGCCGTGCCGAGTGCGCCGAGCAACGCGCCGCCACCGAAGCACGCCGAGACGATGCCGAACGTCTGCGGCCCTGCGGCCAGCGTCTGCTTGGCGAGGATCGGGAGCAGGACGTTGAAGTTGAAGCAGATCGATGCGAACACGACCATCATCCCCAGCACGACCAGCACCGTCCGCGAGCGCCTCGCGTAGGAAAGGCCCTCGCGTGTGCCGCGCCAGATCGTCGGCCGGCGTCTGCCCTCGAGGGGGAAGAGCTCGCTGACGCGCATGGCGAGCAGGCTCCCGAGCACCGCGAGGAAGCTCACGGCGTTGATCACGAAGCACCAGCCGGTGCCGCCCGCCGCGATCACGATGCCCGCGAGTGCCGGGCCGAAGATGCGCGCGGTGTTGAAGAGACTCGAGTTGAGCGCCACGGCGTTCGGCAGCTCGTCGCGGCCGACCATCTGGAAGGTCAGGTTCTGGCGCGACGGCGCATCGAAGACGATCGCGATGCCGGTCACGAAGGCGATGACGTAGAGGTAGGTCAGCGTCAGCTGGCCGCTCAGGGCCAGCACGGCGAGCACCGCTGCGAACACCATCTGCACCGACTGCGTCGCGATCACGGTGCGCCGGTTGTCGAAGCGGTCGGTGATCACGCCGGCAAAGAGGCCGAGCAGCGTGAACGGCCCGAAGCGGCAGATCGCCAGGATCGCCACGGCGAGTCCCTTCTCGTGTGGTGCGAGTTGGACGACCGCCCACGCGAGGGCGATGTTCTGCATCCAGGTGCCTGCCACCGAGGTGAGCTGGCCGAAGAAGAACAGCCGGTAGTTGCGGTGGTGCTTCAGGCTCGCGAACGTGCGGGCCGAGGCGAGGCGCAGGACGGTCACTCTGCTCCCTCGAGCAGTTTCTCGAGCGGCCCGATCGCGCGTTCGACCGCCTCGCGCTCGGCTTCTGGTGAGGGTGGCCAGGCGTCGCGTGAGCCACGCCGTGCGCTTCTGGCGCACCGAGCGCAGCACCTTCGTGCCGTCGCGCGTGATCGTCAGCCCCACCCGGCGGCGGTCGCTCGCGCGCGTCCGCTCGATCAGGCCGGTGGCCTCGAGGCGCTTCAGGTGGCCGGACATCGCTGCCGCGGAGACGCGCTCGATTTCCGCCAGGGCCGAGGCGGTGATTCCGGGGCTCCGCTCGATCGCGACCAGCAGGCTCACCTGGCCGCCGGTGACGCCGAGCGAGTGGATCTCGTGGCGCAACTCGCGCGCAAGGCGTAGCAGGACTGTGCGGAGGCGGCCGGCGACTTCCATCGAATCGTTAATCGGCTGAACCATTAAGTAACTTAAGGGTACCAGGCGCCTTCGCGCCGCCGGAGCAACGGGTACCGTCATGTTGTGCCCAATCCTCTGGAGTCCCTGCGGACGCTCGGCGAGCAGGTTCGCGTGCAGGTCGGCGAGCAGTTCGACGTCGATTTCCTGCGGCGCCAGGAGCCGGCGCGCCCGCTGGACGAGTTGCTCGCGGAGCTCGACTCGCTGCCCGGGCTCGAGTCCGTGAAGGAACAGGTTCGCGCGCTCGTCGCGTTCCTGAGGGTTCAGGCGCGGCGCAAGGATTCAGGCCTGTCGGAGGTCGCGACCACCCAGCACCTCGTCTTCCTCGGCAACCCAGGCACGGGCAAGACGACGGTCGCCAGGCTGCTCGCCGAGATGTATCGCTCGATGGGGCTCCTCCGGCGGGGCCAGCTGATCGAGGTCGATCGGGCCGGCCTGGTGGGGCAGTACGTGGGGTTGACCGCGATCAAGACCGACCGCGTCATCCGGCGCGCTCTCGACGGCGTGCTCTTCGTCGACGAGGCCTATGCACTCGCGCGCGAGGGCGACCAGCTCGACTTCGGCGACGAGGCCATCGAGACGCTGCTGAAGCGGATGGAGGACAACCGCCACCGCCTGGTCGTCATCGTCGCCGGCTATCCGCAGCTGATGCGGCGGTTTCTCGAGTCGAATCCGGGGCTGCGGTCGCGGTTTTCCCGTGAGATCGAGTTCCCCGACTACTCGACCGACGAGCTCGTCGCGATCTTCAGTCGCTTCGCCCGAGACGCCGAGTACGTGCTCGGCGACGGAGCCGAGGAGGCGCTTCGCGCGATCCTCGCCAGAGCCGAGCGCGACACGTCATTCGGCAACGCACGCTTTGCACGAACGCTGTTCGAGCAGGCATTGAATGCCCAGGCACTGCGGCTCGGCACCGGCGACGTCGAATCGCTCTCCGTCGCCGAGCTCATGCCGCTCACCCCGGCCGACCTCGCCGCCGGAGCACGAGCTTTGGGCGAGAGCGTCGGCGACGAAGAGCCGCCCAGGCGCCAGGGCTGGCTCAATCGCGTCCGCAACACGTAATTCCGGTCACCTTCGGCTCTCCAGGGTTCCCGGGCGGGTGCCGATGGGAGGAGAACGAGTCTTCCCTGCAGAAGGACCGGAGTTCCCATGCCCACGTCGCTGTCACCCGAGCTGGTGCTCGTGCTGCCGGAATCGCAGCGTGCAGCCGCGATTCGGGCCCTGCCGATGCCCGAAGTCTGGAGTCCGGGGCCGCTCGGGTTGCCCGAGCGCGCGGCGCGGAACGGTGGAGCGATTCGGGTGCTGGTGCGGCCCAGAATCTGGAGCTCGGGACCGGTTGCGCCCTCCGCCGCGGTGGTGGGGAGCGGAGCGACGGGCTCGCTGGTCGCAAATGCGCTGCTCTACTTCGGCGCGAAGCTCGTCTGGACGATCGGCGCCGCCGCACTCTACGTCCTGGCGGCAGTGGCGATCGTCGTTCTGTTGACGCTGCTTTTCTGAGCAGCGTCTCTAAATCAGGCGGCCGCTGAACCGAGCAGCACGTCGACGATCCGCTCCGAGGCGTGGCCGTCCCACAACTCCGGAACGGCACCGGGCTGGGACGGGGCCTCGGCCAGGAGCGTCGTGAGGCTGCTGATGCTGCTCGGCGAGAGCCCGAGCAGGGTGTTCGTCCCGACGCCGACCGTCACGGGCCGCTCGGTCGACGCGCGAAGCGTAAAACACGGCACGCCCAGATAGGTCGTCTCTTCCTGGACGCCCCCGGAGTCGGTCAACACCGCGCGGGCGTCGGCTTCGAGGGAGAGAAACTCGAGGTAGCCGAGCGGCTCCAGGATCGTCACGCCGTCGAACGTGCGATCGCCGATCCTCGCCTGTGTCCGCGGGTGCGCGGGAAACAGCACGGGAATGTCGCGGGCGACCACCGCCAGCTGCTCGAGCACGTCGCCGAGCAGCGGGCCGTCGACCAGCGCGGGCCGGTGCAGCGTCACGAGGAGGTACTCGCCCGGCTCGACGCCATAGTCGCGCGCCGTGTTCAGGGCTCGAAAGCGCTCCTCGACGGCCATCAGGCTGTCGATCATCGTGTTGCCGACAAAGAAGATCCGGTCGTCGCCGATGCCCTGTGCGTGCAGGTTCCCGATCGCCTCGGCCGAGTGGACGAACAGATACTGCGAGAACTCGTCGGCGACGATCCGGTTGATCTCCTCGGGCATCGTGCGGTCGAAGCTGCGCAGGCCGGACTCGATATGCCCGATCGGGATGCCGAGCTTGGCGGCGACGAGAGCAGCCGCGAGCGTGGAGTTCACATCGCCCGGGACGAGGAGGACGTCGGGCGGCTCGGCCACGAGCAGAGGCTCGAGCCGTTCCATGACCCTCGCCGTTTGCACCGCGTGTGAGCCCGAGCCGACGCCCAGGAGCTCGTCGGGCTCGGGGATCCCGAGCTGCTCGAAGAAGATCTGGGACATCTCTGGGTCGTAGTGCTGGCCCGTGTGGATGACCCGGTGGCGGCCGCCGGGGTCGCGCCGCCGCAGCGTCGCGATGACCGGGGCCATTTTCACGAAATTCGGGCGCGCACCGACGATCGAGGCAACGTTCACCGTGAATCCGTAGCACGTTCCCCGGCTGGCGCGTTCTCCCGTTCCAAGCCGTTTTTCGGCCGGATTCGTTCGTAAAGCCGGGCCGACGTGCCTCGAACGAGTGATAGCCGACGGCCGCTTGCCCGCCGACGACAATGACATGCGCCGCCTCTTTCTCCTCGGTCTCGCCCTCTTCGTCGTCGCCGTTCCGTACTCGTTCGCGGGCTCCTCGTCGAAGGCTTCGGGCACGACGTATTACGTGAGTCCGACCGGTTCCGACTCCAATGCCGGCACCGAGGCTGCGCCGTGGCAGACCGTTGCGCGCGTCAATCGCGCATCGCTGCAGCCGGGCGACACGGTTCTGTTCCAGGGCGGCAAGACGTTCTCGGGCACCACGCTCTCACCGCAGGGCTCGGGAACCAGTGCGGCGCCGATCACCATCGGTTCCTACGGCACGGGTAGGGCGCAGTTGAATAACGCGATCGATGTCTGGATCCCGCCGGCAGAGCACGACCTGACCTTCACCAACCTCGACTACACCGGCTCCCAGATCCTCTTCGCCTCCGCCGCCTCCGGCACAGGCACCTACAACATCACCATCTCCAACTCCGCCTTCCACGACACCCCCCAGGCAGCGATCAACATCTCCCAACACGCAGACCACGACTGGACGGTCAGCAACTCGACCTTCACCCACACCGGCGACTCCGCCATCTTCATCTGGGGCTCCAACGACACGATCAGCCACTGCACGATCACCGACACCGGCTGGAACCCCGCCATCACCTGGGGCACCCACGGCATCTACGACAAAGGCCCCGACAACACCATCGCCGACAACGACATCTCCAACGACAGCCGCGGCCAAGCCATCTCGATCCGCTTCCACGGCGCCCGCGTCTACGGCAACACCATCCACGACACCGCCTACGGCATCGCCTTCTTCGACTACGACACCACCAGCGGCCCGCAAGGCACCAGCTACATCTACGACAACCGCTTCTGGAACATCACCGGCTACGGCTTCTACTACTCAAACCAAACCGACCCACAAGGCAACGCCCCCACCGTCAACTTCGTACTCGCCTCCAACACCTTCACCTTCAACAACTCCACCGAAGCCGTCAACGTCTCCGAAACCCCGCCCGGCGCCAACATCACCCTCGCCAACAACATCTTCACCGGCAGCTACGGCAGCGCCTACCGCGGCTGCAACACCTGCACCGAAAACAACAACGACTGGTACGGCGCGCACTTCAACATTCCGAACGGCAAGGGCGACAAGCACGTCGACCCGGCGCTGTCCGCTGCCCCGCAGTTGTCGGCCGCCGCAAGCTCACCCGTTCGCGCAGCCGGCACGCCGCTCGTCCGCGGGCTCACCTACAAGGCCGTCTGCGACGGAGGCTTCCTGCACTACTGCGGGTCGAGCCCCGACCTGGGCGCCATCGCGACGCTGTCGTCCGCGGTGACCAGCCGCCTGGCGGCCGGCGGTAAGACCGCCAGCTCGACTGCGGCCGAGAAGTCGGTCTCCAAGAAGACCGCCTCGAAGAAGACGGCGCCAGCTCGCACCAAGACGGCGACGCACCTCAAGGTCAAGAGCGGCACCCGCTTCTTCACCTACAAGAAGAACGTCAAGCTGCGCGCCGGCAAGACCCTCCACTACGCGCCGGGCAAGGGGTACTACGCCGCCTAGCGGCGCGTCTCGACTCCCTGGTCAGGTAAGAATATCCATCGTGCCGTGGTGGATTTTGTCTCGTGCGCTCACGGCCGCGGCAGTCGTCTTGCTCTTCGCGTCGCTCGCCGGCGGTGCCGTCGCAGGCTCGAGCGGAAGCGGGAGCTGGCTGGGCTGGGGGAACGGGCAGGAGCGCTGGGACGCGGCGTCCTCGTCGGTCTCGAGCCTGCAGCGGCGGTTCGTCGTGCCGCTGCCCGGCCGGATCACGAATCAGGTGCTGTCGGCCAACGGCTCGTACTACGTGGCGACGTCGTCGGGTCTCGTGGTCGCGTTCGACGGGAACGGGTTCGAGCGGTGGCAGACCGACGTCGGCCAGTTCACCCAGTCCTGCAAGCAGCTCGACGGCTACGGCGTCACCGGCACCGGCGTCATCGACCCGTCCACCGGCACGCTCTACGTCGCCGATGCGTTCGGCCGGCTGCACGCGCTCTCGCTTGCGACCGGCAAGGAACAGGCGGGCTGGCCGGTGCAGGTCTACACGGATGACGACGAGCAGCTCGACTGGGCGGGTCTCACGCTGGTCGACGGTGCGGTGTATGTGCCGGTGGCCGCCTATTGCGACGCACCGAGCCTCGGCGGCATCTACCGGGTCGACCTCAAGACGAGGGCGGTGACCGACTGGGTGCCGGTACCCGCGTCCCTCGGCGGCGGCGGTGGGCCGTGGGGCTGGGGCGGGCTCGCCTACAGCCCGCTACAGGGCGCCCTCTTCACGGCGACCTCGAACGCGTTCGGGGGCGGGACGAACGTCGGGCCGAACTCCAACGAGTACGTGGGCTACGGCGAGCATCTCGTCGAGCTCGCGCCCGATCTCACCGTGCGGGCCGCCAATCACCCCCCTGACCTGGTCAAGCCGCTCGACCTCGATCTCACCGGTTCGCCCCTCGTCATCACCCGCAAGGGCTGCGGCGAGCTCGTCGTCACCGACGACAAGGACGACACCATCTACGGCTGGCGGGCGGGCAGCATCGCCGCCGGGCCGATCTGGGAACTGCCGCTCGAGACGTTCAACCCGGGCAATCCGCTGGTCACGCAGCTCGCCTGGTCCCAGACGCTGTCGTCGCTCTACTCGGCGACCGGAACTCATCTCGTGCGTATCGCCATCGGGGCCGACTGCATGCCGACGGCCAGCTGGAAGATCCCGCTCGGCACGATCACCGAAAACGGCTCGCCGACGGTCGCGGGCAACACCGTCTGGCTTGCCGTCAACAAGACGGCCGGTACCACCTTGAACGGGTACGACGCCACGACCGGCAGGCTCGAACAGCGGCTCCCGCTCGGCGGTCTGACGCTCACCGCGCCCACCGTCGTCAACGGCAGGCTGGTGATCGGTACCTACACCGGGCTCGTCCAGGGGTTCGCCGCTGCGGGCGTTGCGGCAGGTAGCGCAGAGTCGCCGCCGGCCCAGGCCGAGACCACAACCGAGGTGAGTCGGCTCGACGCGAAGCACGAGTGGGAGGGGCGTGGCGACGGCGTGTACTCGACCGACAACGGCGGCGCGACCTGGCGGCGGATCTATTCGCAGCCCGCCAACGCGGTTGTCCGTCTCTCGGCCACCGCCGGTGTGATCGACGTGTCGACCTCGCCCGGCAAGTGCATGTGCGACACGCGGAAGCTGTGGACGTCGGACGGCGGACGCACGTGGCACGAGACGGAGCTGGTCGACGACGACTTCACGGGCAGCGGCACGAACGTCTACTGGTGGGACGGCGGGACGCTGCACGCCCTCACGAACTTTCCCGGCAAGTCGGCGAAGACGCACGTCGCGCTGAAGCTCGGCAACGGCACGATCGTCGACGCCGCCACCATTCCCGGAGGCGTCGCCGCGCTCGTGTCGAACCGGGTCGGCGGCCAGGGTTGGGACACGAACCCGCGCGTCGCCGTGATCCGTTCCGGCACGACCCAGCTCGTGACCCTGCCGGCGCAGTCCGGCGACATCCTCGCGCAGGAGCTGCTCGTGCGCTGGCCCCGCCTGATCGTCACCGGCACGGACTTCGGGTCGGCTCCGGCGAAGTCCGTCGGCTGGGTGTCGACGAACGGCGGCGCGAGCTGGTCTTCGAACTAGTCGTCGCTTAACTCAGCATCGCTTAACCCGTCCCTCATCTCGCGGCGCTTGACACGCGCGCCAAAAACGATCATGTCCTTGAGGGGGAAGGTCCGCGAGCCAGGGGAGCGTCGAAATCAGGTCGGGAAGACAAAAAAGCCCTGCCTTTGCAGGGCTTTTACGAGCGGGAGCGACGGGACTCGAACCCGCGACCTCCGGCGTGACAGGCCGGCGTTCTAACCAGCTGAACTACGCCCCCGATTCGGCGGGAGTGTACCGGCGTGCGATTTCGCCTGCCGACAACCCGGCTACCCTCCGGCGAGCGATGCATCTCGTCGACTGGATCGCGCTCGGCATCATCGGGCTCGGGGCGCTCTCCGGGCTGCGACGCGGGCTCGTCCTCACCATCTTCTCGCTCGCCGGGCTCGCGGCCGGCGCCACGATCGGAGCACGCGCGGCGCCCCATGTGCTGCACGGCGGCTCCTCGTCGCCCTACACGCCGCTGATCGGCCTCGGCGGCGCGGTGGTGGGCGCAATCCTGCTGCAGTCCATCGCCCACCTGGCGGGCTCGTTCGCGCGCAAGACCCTGCACGTCGTGCCTCCGATCGGCCTGCTCGACTCGCTCGGCGGCCTCGTCGTCGGAGCGGTGCTCGGCGTCGCGGTCGTCTGGGTTGCCGGCGCAGCGGCGCTGCAGCTGCCGAACGCGGTTCCCGGCCTGCCGAACCTGCACCAGCAGGTCGAACAGTCGGTGATTCTGAAGCGACTGAACACGACCGTCTCGCCGCGCACCATTCTCCGGGCGTTCGCCCGCGTCGATCCGTTCCCCGAGGTCAACGGGCTCGTGACGCCCAACGCACCGATTCCCGCACACGTGCTGGCTCCGGCCAGTGTCGCCCTGTTGCGCCACAGCGTGGTGCGCGTGCGCACGACCGCCTGCGGGCTCGGGATCGAAGGCAGTGGCTGGGTCGCCCGAGCCCACCTCGTGATCACCGCGGCGCACGTGGTGGCGGGCGGGCATGGAATCACGGTCAACGGCCACGTCGCCTATCCCCTCGTCGTGAACCGGCACGACGACATCGCTGTCCTGCGCGTGCCGGCGCTCTTTGCCGCCCCGCTCCCGGCCGTCAATCCCACGCAGGGCGATCCTGTCGACATTCTCGGCTACCCGGAAAACGGGCCGTTCAACGTTCAGCCCGCGCGGATCGGCGTGACGGCCGACGTCCTCGTCTCGGGGAACCTCCGTGAAGTGACCTCCCTGAACGGGCTCGTGCGCCAGGGCAACTCGGGAGGACCGGCGATCAACGTCAAAGGCCAGGTCGAGTCGACGATCTTCGCAGCACGTGTCGGCGCCCGTGCGGGCTTCGGAACGCCCGCGCTGTTGATCATGCGCGCTCTCGCCGACGCACACCAGACTGTCTCCACCGGTAGCTGCTAGGAGCCCTCCTAGAGGACTTCGAGAGCCGCTGCGGGCTGGCGGAACGGTGGGATCACGTACACGCCGGCGGCCAGGTCGCGGGCGCCCGCGACGAGCTCACGCGCCAGTTCGAGGCCGACGGCGGCTGCGCCCGTGCCGGCGTCTCTCAGGGCGGCCTGGACGGCTTCCGGGACGAAGATGCCGGGCACCTCGTTGTGCAGGCGCTGCGCCAGCTGGTGGCTGCGCACGTAGAAGACGCCGACGAGGAGTGGGATGGGGCTGCGCCCGCCGAGGCGTTCGAGCATGCGCTCGAGGAAACCCAGGTCGAAGAGCGCCTGGGTCATGCCGAACTGCGCGCCGGCCTCGATCTTCCGTGTGAACCGCTCGAGCTCGGCGTCGAGGTCGTCTGCGGTGGGGTTCACCGCGACGCCCGGGAAGAACGAGGTGGGCGCGTCGATCTCGCGGCCGTTGAAGTCGGTGCCGTCGTTCAGCCGCCCGAGAATGTGGGTGAGCCCGATCGAGTCGACCTCGTAGACGCCGCGTGCGCCGGCGTAGTCGCCGACTTCGGGCGGATCGCCGGTCACGGCGAGGATGTTCCTGATGCCGTCGGCGTGGGCGCCGAGCAAAATCGATTGCAGCCCCATCACGCTGGTGTCGCGCGGGGTCACATGGGGGATCGTCTCCAGGCCGCTCTCGCGCTCGATCGCGATCGAGGCCAACAGCGCGTTCATGCGGGCGCGGGCCATCGGGTTGTCGTTGACGTCGACGACGTCCACGGCACCTGACGCGGCGAGCTCGCGGGCGACGGCGAGCAGCGCCTCGGCATTGCCACCCCGTGGGGGGTCGAGCTCGACCGAGACGACGAACTCGCCTGCCTGGAGCATCCGCTGCAGCTTCGTCTCGGACGCGTCGCGCGCCGACGACGCACGGGGCTCCCGTGGGCGCGGCGCGATCGCGGTGCTCGGCTCGTGGTGCTGGTCGACCGCGACGCGAATCGCGGCGATCTCGGCCGGGGTCGTACCGCAGCAGCCGCCGATCAGCCGCGCGCCGAGCCGTTCGGCGTGCGCGGTGAAATCGGCGAAGTACTCGGGGGTGGCGTGCGGGTACACGATGCGGCCGCCGACGATCGACGCGAGCCCCACGTTGGGCAGGGCGGCGAGCGCGGTGCCGGCGCCCGACATCGACTCGAGCGCGCGCAGCGCCGCCCGCAGCCCGGCACCGTGGTTCGCGCCGAACGCGGCGAGGCCCAGCCCGCGCACGCGTTCCGCCGCATCGGCCGCGTGGACGCCGCCGAGCGTCTCGCCGTCCGAGTCGAAGCTCATCAGCGCGACGATCGGTCGCGAGACGGCCTCTCGCACCGCTTCGACGGCGGTGACGAGCTCGTCGAGGTCATAGAACGTCTCGAGCACGATCAGGTCGACGCCGCGGCCTTCGAGCAGCGTCGCCTGTTCCGCGAAGAGCGCGGCGCGGTCGTCCTCGCGATCGTCGACGTCCCCGATCGGGCCGATCGAGCCTGCGATGTACACCTCGCGGCCGGAGACCTCTCGGGCCTCGCGGGCGAGCTTCACCGCCGCGTCGTTGATCGCGCCCAGTTCGTTCTCGAGGAAATGGCCGCGGAGCTTGCGGCGGTTCGCGCCGAAGCTGTTCGTCTCGATCACGTCCGCCCCGGCACGGATGAAGCCCAGGTGCAGCGAGACCACGCTCTCGGGTGCGCGCAGGTTGGCCTCCTCGGGGCAGCGCAGACCCGCAACGGCGGCCTGGAGCAGCACGCCCATCCCGCCGTCGGCGACGAGCGGCGCACCCGTCCGCAGCCGCGTCTCGAAGTCGAGCGGCACTACGTTCGCTCGAGTGCGAGCCTGCCGACGTAGACGATCCAGCCGGCGCTGCTCTGCACGCGCAGTGTGATCCCGCCTGTCTTGAAGACGCGCCAGGTCAGGTCGTTGCCGTTGATCGCGATAGGCACCGGATGGCCGGCCACCGTCAGCGTCGCCTGCTTGGGCTCAAAGGCGAGGAAGCAGTGAACCGTAAAGCCGCGCGGCACGACTGCGACGCGTGTCGACGCGGTGAGCGGCGCGCCGCAGTGGCCGTACCAGCACCACGACGAGATCGCGAGCGGCGCGCGCGTCTGCCCGAGTCCGAGGTGCGCGGCGGGCGGGTTGACGACCGCGAGGGCAAGGGCGACGGCGAACGTCAGCACGAGGTCTTATTCCTCATGGAGGACGCGTCCCTCCATTCCACCCGCGACGGTCACGATCTGGCCGGTGACGTGGCCTGAGACCACGGGCGAGGCGAGCGCCAGCACCTGCGCTGCGACGTCCTCGGGCTGCGCGACTTTGCGCAGCGCCATCGTCCTCGAGATGCGGCGCACCTGCTCGTCGTCGACGAACCCGCGGGTCATCGGCGACTCGGTCCAGCCGGGCGCGACGGCGTTCACACGGCAGCGGCCGTGCCGGCGCACGACCTCGTTCTTCAGCGACAGGAGCAGGCCGCCGAGGATCGCCGACTTCGCGGCGGCATAGTCGGCGTGGCCCGCCTCGCCGATGAGGCCGGCAGTCGAGCCGCAGAGCACGAGCGAGCCTTCGCGGTCGCCGAGTTGCGCCAGGAAGCCACGGGCGGTGAGGAAGGTCGCGGTCAGGTTCGCGTCGAGCGTCTGCCGCCAGCGCTCGAGCGACAGCTCCCAGACGGGCACATCGCCCGCAGGCCAGACGCCGGCGATCGCGGCGCAGATGTCCAGGGGGCCGACCTCGGCAAAGAGGCGTTCGACGTCGGCCTCGTCCGTCAGATCGGCGGCGGCGATGGCCGCGCCGCCCGCCGCTTCGGCCCGTTCGCGGCCCTGGTGGTAATGGACGATCACCTCGGCGCCTTCGGCGGCAAGCAGGCGCACACAGGCTGCCCCGATGCCGCCCGAGCCCCCGGTGACGAGTACCCGCTTGCCTGCCAGTCCGGTCTCCACGAAGACGTCACGTTAGCGTGATGAAAGAATTTCGTTTCGCTTCGGTGAATCTGTGTGTAGAGTCCGGCCGTCATAGGTGAGCCGGGTGGTGAGAGTGCCGGCTCCGGTGTTGGTAGATCAGTCTTGTCAACCCGCGTAGTAGCCGGAGGTAGTGCTCAGGTGCTCACTGTCGACATTGCTCTTCCCGACGTCGAGGAGCTTCAGAAGCTCGTCGACTCGGGCAAGGAAAAAGGGCTTCCTCACCTACGACGAAATCGTCAACGGGCTCGAGGAAGTCGAACTTACAAAAGAGCAAGTCGAAGACTTCACGACGTACCTGATCGACCATGGGGTCGAGCTCGTCGAGGGAGAGCAGAACAAGACGCTTCCGCACGAGCAGCCGCTCGTCGAGGAGGAGAAGGTTCCGGCGCCGAAGCTGGACCTCACCGTCGAGCCGTCGCTCGACTCGCTGCGGCTCTATCTCCGCGAAATCGGCAAGGTGCCGCTGCTGACCGCCGACCAGGAGGTCTATCTGGCCAAGCGGATCGAGCGCGGCGAGATGAGCGCCAAGACGCAGATGATCGAGGCCAACCTGCGCCTCGTCGTCTCGATCGCGAAGGGGTACCTGGGTCGCGGGCTCTCGTTCCTCGACCTGATCCAGGAAGGGTCGCTCGGACTGATCCGAGCCGTCGAGAAGTTCGACTACCGCAAGGGCTACAAGTTTTCGACCTACGCGACGTGGTGGATCCGGCAGGCGGTGACGCGTGCGATCGCCGACAAGGCGCGCACGATCCGGATCCCGGTGCACATGGTCGAGAAGCTGAACAAGGTCGTGCACATCGAGCGGCAGCTCGTCCAGCGGCTCGGCCGTGAGCCGCGCCCGGAGGAGATCGCCGAGGAGCTCGAGATGTCGACCGAGGAGGTGCGCGAGATCCTCCGGATGGCGCAGCACCCGGTGTCGCTGGAGAAGCCGATCGGCGAGGAGGAGGACTCCGAGCTGGGCGACTTCGTCGAGGACGAGAACACCGAGACGCCCGACGAAGCGGCCTCGCTGACGCTGCGCCGGTCGGATATCGAGAACGCGCTGTCGTCTCTCCCGGAGCGCGAGCGGCGCGTGATCGAGCTCCGGTTCGGGCTGACCGGCGGACAGCCGTGCACGCTCGAGGAGGTCGGCAAGGCCTTCGGCGTGACGCGCGAGCGGATTCGGCAGATCGAGAACAACACGCTGAAGAAGCTCGAGTCGCTCCCCGAGGCTCAGGCCCTCCGCGACTGCGTCTGAGCGTTCCCTCGACCTGACCCGGCAGGATCCGCCGCCCGCGTTCGCCGGGCGGAGTTGACGAGCCGGCCCGTCCCTCGGGACATGCCCGAACGGCGGTGCCAGGCACCAGCAGTTCGCCTTTTCGGGACGCGTCTGAACGGCGGTGCCAGGCACCAGCGGTTCGCCTTTCGGGACATGCCCGAACGGCGGTGCCAGGCACCAGCGGTTCGCCTTTCGGGACACGCCCGAACGGCGGTGCCAGGCACCGGCAGTTCGCCTTTCGAGACGTGTCTGAACGGCGGTGCCAGGCACCAGCAGTTCGCCTCTCGGGACACGCCCGAACGGCGGTGCCAGGCACCAGCAGTTCGCCCCTCGGGACGTGTCTGAACGGCGGTGCCAGGCACCAGCAGTTCGCCTCTCGGGACGCGTCTGAACGGCGGTGCCAGGCACCCGCGGTTCGCACCTCGGGACGCGACTGGTTGTGCCGTTACAAGCGCCGGCGGCGCAGGCGCCTCACGTAGAGCAGATACGAGACCAGGCCGATCAGCGGGGCGAAGAAGGCGAAGCTCGCCCATGCCGACGGACGCTTGATGCGGTTCCGGTCGGCATGGAAGAACACAGCCGTCCCGACGACGACGCCCAGGATGAACGCCGCCAGAAATCGGGCCGGCGTGTAGGTCAATCCGTGATCGTCAGCGACTCGATGCGCACCTCGTCCCGCGGCTTGTCGCCGGGGCCGGTTGCGACACCGGAGATCGCATCGACGACGTCCATCCCCGAGGTGACCTGGCCGAAGACGGTGTGCTTGCCGTCGAGCCAGGGGCAGGCCTCGGCGGTGACGATGAAGAACTGCGAGCCGTTCGTGTTCGGGCCGGAGTTGGCCATTGCGAGCGCGCCGCGGACGACCTTGTTCGGGTTGAACTCGTCGGCGAACTTGTAGCCCGGGCCGCCCGAGCCGGTGCCGGTGGGGTCGCCGCCCTGGATCATGAAGTCCGGGATCACCCGGTGGAAGACGACGCCGTCGTAAAACCCCTCGCGCGCCAGCTTCATGAAGTTCTCGACGGTGGCGGGGGCATCGGCGGCGAAGAGCTCCAGCTCGATCGTGCCGTGGTTGGTCTGCATGGTTGCGTTGGTCATGCCCGGCACCCTATGTCACGCACCTGCGGAGGCAGCCGCCGAACCGGTTCGACGCCCACGGCGAACCGGTCAGGTCTTTACGCACTACTTAACTGCGCATGCTTACCTGTCCCCCGATGAAGCTGCTCGTGACGCTCACGACGTTTGTCGTGCTCGGCGGGGTCGTCTGCGGCGGAGTCGCAGCAACGGCTGACGCGGCAACGCACGATGTGTCGCCCTCGGTCAGCTCGAACTGGGCCGGCTATGCGATCAGCGACCCGGCGACGATCGCGGGCACCGTGCCCGCGCAGCCGCTCGCGTTCTCGGACGTCACGGCGACCTGGGTGCAGCCGAAGGCGAATTGCGCCGGAGTGAAGTCCGCGCAGTACTCGGCCTTCTGGGTCGGTCTCGGCGGGTTTGCGACGTCGTCGACGGCGCTCGAGCAGGTCGGCACCGAGTCGGACTGCACGGACGCCGGCACGCCGTCGTACTTCGCCTGGTACGAGATCGTCCCGGCGCCCTCGGTCAAGATCAACCTGAAGATCAACCCGGGCGACACCGTCACGACGGCCGTGGTCGTGAACGGGTCGGACGTCCTCGTACAGGTGAAGGACCGCACCCGCGGGACGAACTTCATCAAGCACCTGACAGCGGTGAATCCCGACGTTTCGTCGGCCGAGTGGATCGCCGAGGCCCCATCGGAGTGCGGTACGGCGTGCCGGGTGCTGCCGCTCGCGAACTTCGGGTCGGTCTCGTTCTCAAGGCTCGCCGCGGTCGCGAACACCCATCCGGGCACGCTCACCGACCCGGCCTGGTCGGCGCTGCCGATCCAGCTGGTTCCGAACGCGAGATACCACTCGTTCTTCGGAGCCCCGGGAGAGGCGTCGAAAGCCGGGGCCGCTCCCGGCTCGGCGTCGCCCGACGGCAGGACGTTCACGGTGTCCTGGCTCGCAGACGCCACCCTCAACTAGGCCCGCGCCCTCGTTCCGCAGGACAGCCGCCCGCGGGCGCCCGGGAGGGGTGTCGCTAGCATGGCCCGCGGCGTGGCCGACCAGCTCGATGTAGCCGTTATCGGGGCAGGGCCTTTCGGCCTGTCGATCGCCGCGCACCTCCAGGATCGCGCCGTCCGCGTGTTCGGGACGGAGATGGAGACCTGGCGGCACCGCATGCCGCGCGAGATGCTGATGCGCTCGGCGTGGGACGAAACCTCGCTGTCGGCTCCCGGCGGCGCCGGCACCATCGATCGCTGGCTCAAGGCAGCGAACGAGACGCGGCAGGAGCCGATCCCCCTCGAGCTCTTTCTCCGCTACAGCCAGTGGTTCATCGACCGCTTCGTGGCCGATCGGGACTCGAGCGACATCGCGCACGTCGAGCTGAACGGCTCCGGCTACCGCCTGACGACCGCGGCCGGGGCGGAGGTCGACGCCCGCACGATCGTCCTGTCCGTCGGCGTCATGCCGTTCGCCTACGTGCCGGCTCCGCTGAAGGAGCTCTTCGGCGGCGAGGTCGCGCTTGCCACGGGCAGCCCCGACGACGCCCAGCGTTACTCCGGCCGGCGCGTGCTTGTCGTCGGTGGGGGCCAGGCGGGACTCGAAAGCTCAGGCCTGGCCGCGCACGCCGGCGCCAAGGTCGAGCTCGTCACCCGGTCGAACGTGCGGTGGTTCGCCGACCGCGAGCCGCATCACCCGCGGACGCCGTTCCGCCAGAAGCTCTACAAGCTCGCCTACCCGGTCGTCGGGTACGGCCCGCCGCCGCTGAACCGCTTCGCGATCCATCCCGATCTGTTCGCGGCCCTCCCCGAGTCGACCCGCCGCAAGCTGACCGGGCGCCTGCTGCGGTCCGGCGGCTCGCCCTGGCTACGGCAGATCACCGAGCGCGAGGTCAAGATCACCGAGCACTGCACCGTCGTGAACGTCGAGAAGCGAGGCGACGCTCTGCTCGTCCGGCTCAGCGACGGCTCCGAGCGCGAGGTCGACGACGTGATCATCGCCGCCGGCTACCGCTTCGACCTCGACCGGCTCGAGTTTCTGGCCCCCGAGGTTCGCTCCCGCATCGCGATCCGCAACGGGTGGCCGGTTCTCGACCGCTACTTCCGCTCGACCGACCCGAACGTGATCTTCGTCGGCTACGCCGCCGAGAACCGGTTCGGCGCGCTCTCGCGGTTCGTCCTCGGCGCGGACTTCACCGCGACGCGCGTGCGCGAGCTCTTCGACAAGTAGCCGGAACGAACTACCCGCGCGCGAGCTTGGCGCGGATGCGCCGCGAGGCGGCCTGGATCGCATGGTGCGAGAGCGACGTCGTGCGATGCAACGCATATGTCTTCCGCACCGTCTCCTGCACATCCCAGATGCCGGACCAGCCGTCCGGGGTGAACATGGTGACGCCCGGGCGGATCTCGGTGGTTCCCGTTGCGTCGGTGATGGTTCCGCGCCCCGCGATGAACTGCATCAGCTCGCACACCTCGTCCTTGCGAGCGGGAAACGTTCCCGGCGTGACTTCCCAGATGCCGATCTCCGTCGTCCGGTCGGAGTAGAGGACGAGCTTCGACTCGACCGGCTCACCGCTGGTTGCGTTGAGCCTCGGGCCGACGCTCGCGAGGTCCGCCTCGAGAGCGAAGTCCTCGCGAGGCAGGACGCTTGCCTGATCGCGGCCGCGCAGGCTGACCGTGTTGCTCATGCCCCTCCGCTCCCGCGAGCCGGCAACTTCCGCATCCCATTCCTCCGCAGTCTTCGGCGTCAGTTCACGAAACTCGGTACTGAATCGTCCAAAACGATACCGGTCGACCCGCTCGGTGCCCGAGGGCAGGTAGCCGGCCCGGTTGAACATCCGCAACGCCCCGCCGTTGGAGGTGTCGAGGTACGCCCATGCCCGGCGCTTGCCGCGCGCCGCCAGCCGCGCCCCGGTCGCGGCAAGCAGCTTTGCGGCGATCGCCTGGCCACGGAAGGCCGGAAGGCAGTAGACGGCCTCGGTCAGCACTTCGTCGGGCGGCATCTGCGGGTACATCCCGGGCGCGACCTGGTCGAGAGCCTCGTGGTTGCCGGTCTCGTGGATGAAGTGAAACGCCATCAGCTCGCCGTCAGCGTCTCGCGCGACGGACACGGTCCCGGCGCGCGCGACCCGCGTGCGCTCGATCGGACGGACGTAGAGATACTCGACGCCGGTGGCTTCTTCGACGAGACGCGGCAGCGGCTCGAAGAGATCCGGGTGCACGAACTCGACCCTCAGGCCGGCGCTCGACGGGTCGCGCTCCGGCGTCAGTTCCCGCACCACGGCAATCGCCCGGTGCGTCGACCACAGCCTGCGGAGCACCTTGGCGAAAACGACCCGCGGGTGGATCAGCGGAATGCCCCGCCGCGATTCGGCAGGTGCCGCCACGGGGCCTGCCGTGCGACCCGTGCGGTTCTCGTCCTGCGGTATAGCTTCCACGATCTGCCGGTTTTGCACAATCTCACAGTAATCGAAACGTTCAGGATGTCCAGGGACTTGGAGCCCACCCAAACGTATGGGTTGAGCCACTCGGATAGCTGATAGAAACGGCTGCATGGCCCGCTCTTTCGCCGCAACCGGCGTCCAGTTTGCGCTGGCGTTTCTCGTCGGTCTGCCGATCTTCGCCGCCTTTAAGCTTGCGCGGCGACTCTTCAACCGTGGTGACTCGGATTTCGGGCAGAGGGCGGCCGGTGGTGGAACGCTCACCTAGCCAGGCTCGCTCCGCTTTCACGCCGGATATGTCGGTGCTGATCACCGATGCGGAGGAGCGGTCGTCGCTCGCTGCGTGCCGCGGCCTGGCGCGCGCGGGCTACCGCGTCACCGCGGTCGCCGGCGCGACTCCGGCACCCAGCCATTGGTCCAGGTCGTGTCACCGCCGGCTGACGCTGCCCGACCCCCGCGAGGAGCCGGAGGCCTTTCTCCGTGGCCTGCAGGACGAGCTCGAGCGGGAGCAGTACGCGTTCCTGCTGGCGAGCACCGACGTCACGACCTGGCTGATCTCCGAGCATCGCGAGCGGTTCGAAGGACTCGTGCGCCTCGTCCTCCCCGATCGTGAAACCGTCCGCGCCTGCCTGGACAAGAGCCTCCTGATCGAGGAGTCCCCGTCGGTCGATCTCGGCGCCCCGGCCAGCGTGATCTGCGACGACGCCGGCGAGGGCCTGGCAGCGGCGGAGGAGCTCGGCTTTCCGCTGATCGTCAAGTCGGCCCGGTCGTTCATCCCCGCCGGTGCCGGGTTCAGGCGGATGCCGGTGCGGCTCGTCACCGACCCCGAAAGTCTTGCCGACGCCCTCGCCGGGCTCGAGTCGCCCTACATCGTCCAGCGCTACGAGCGCGGCGGAACCGTCGTCTCCTGCTCGGGCGCCATGACGCCGGACGGGCTGCTCGGATTCTCGGCCGTGCGGTGGCAGCGCCGCTGGCCGGTGGACGAGGGCGCGACGTCGTACTGCCGGACGATCGCACCCCCACAAGGACTTGCGGGCCGCGTCGAGGAGCTGCTCGCGGGCGTCGGTTACTGGGGGATCTTCGAGCTGGAGCTGCTCGAGCTCGGCGGCGGCCGGTTGCTGGCGATCGACTTCAACCCGCGCCTGTTCGGTTGGCTGGCCTTGCCGATCGCCGCTGGGTCGAACTTCCCGGCACTGCTGTTCGACTGGCTGCGCGGGCTCGATCCCGTACCGGCCGAAGCCCGTGTCGGCGTCTACTACCGGTGGGAGGACGCCGACCTGCGCCACTTCCTCTGGCAGGTCAGCAAGGGCCATCTCCGCGCAGCGGCCAAGGTGCTGCGGCCGCGGCGCCGGGTCGTGCACCCGCACTTCCAGCTGACCGATCCCGGGCCGCTCGTCGCCCGCACCATTCTCATCTTCCGCACCTGGCTCAAGCGCCGGGGCGAGCCTGCCGCCGACGTCGCGGTCATGCCGGGCCGCGCGCACTCCGACGTCTCCGTCTAGCGGCCTCTACCAGGCAGGGCGAACGACGAGCGGCGGCTTGCCGGTGACCTTGCGCGTCATGGCCGGGGCTGCGTACCAGTTGCCCGTCACGAAGCGCATCGCCGGCCCGAACGTCGCCGCCGCCGGGGCGCCGACGAAGTGGAGTCCCGGGATCGACGACTCGAGGCCGATCGACAGGCGCGGATAGCCGTTGACGAGATCGAGCGAGCGGAGCAGCCCCGCGCCGAGAAAGCCGTACTTCGTGACGTCAATGCGGTAGCCGGTCGCCAGCACGGCGTGATCGACCTGCCGCCGGCTTCCGTCGTCGAGCGTGACCTCGAGCTGGTCTCCGGCCGCGACGGCTGACGTGGCGAAGCGGCCCGTCGTCAGCGTCACGCGGGTCACCCTCGGCGCGAGCCAGGCAGACGCCGCCGGCCGGATACAGCGCATCGCGATCTCGGGCTGAAGGCGCTTCGGCATGCGCCGGAACATGTCCGGAACGCCGCCGATCCAGTTCAGTCCCGGCGGGCCGAAATCGCTTGGTGGGCGGCTGAGCCCTTCGATCACGCGACGAACCGGGCCCGGTTCGCCGGGAGGATCGGGCTGGAGCCAGCGCACCGACGGCGCGCGCGCCAGGAGCTCGACCTCGGCGCCTGCCTCGGACAGCAGGGCGGCGTCCTCGAGCGCGCTCTGACCTGCCCCGACGACAAGAACCCGCCGCCCTGCGAACGCGGCGACGTCTCGGACTTCCGACGAGTGCGATGCGAGCTCGGTCGGCAGACTCGTGAACTGCTCGGGTCTCGCTGCGAACGGGGCAATCCCGCCCGCGACGACGACGCGCTTCACGCGCAGGGTCTCGCCGTCGGCCAGCGTCAGCGTGAAACCGCCAGACGTCGTGTCGACCTGGGTGACCTTGCGGGTGTCGCAGTCGGGCAGCACCCGGCTGCGGAACCAGTTGCCGTACGCGATGAAGTTGTCGAGCGGCAGAGGATCGAGAGGCGTCGTCCCGGTTTCCCGCTCCCAGTCGTCGACCGTCAGCTTGCGGTGCGGGTCGGCGATGCTCGACGCGCGCCGGCTCGAACGGAGCAGCATGCCGGTCGGCATGCTCCGCTCCCAGAAGGACATCGGCTCGCCGAACGACACCGTCTCGACTCCCGCGGCTCGCAGATGCGCCGCTGCGGCGAGCCCGTACGGGCCCGCGCCGATGATGGCCACGTTGCTTTCGTTCTGCCCGCTTCCTGTCTGCTCAGCCACGCCGCTTCCTTCCCGCGTCCGATGTCTCGAAGGTCGGTAAAGTACCCGTACGACCACGTGGCTGGCGCGAGGTGTGTCGAGAGAATTCTGCACGTCCCGGAATCAGTCCGCCGCTGTCCATGACGACTCCCCAGAAGACCTACCGCTCCGTTGACACGCCGGGCCTGTTCGAGCATCAGCTCGACCCTGCGCTCTTCACCGGCGACCGTCTGGACGCTCTCTGCCAGGAGGCTGCGCGGCGCGGGACGCTCAAGGTCCAATTCGCGGACCCGGGCCGCCAGCGCTACGGCAACGACCCCATCTACTCGAGCCCGAGCTACCCGATCCTCGAGGACGTGATGCGGCGGCCAATCCAGTATCGGATCATGGACGTAGACCGCTTTGGTGGCCCAGAGTACAAAGCTTGCCTCGACCAGATCTTCGAAGTCGCAGGTCCGGACCCGGCGCTCGGCAGGATCCGGCCGGAGACCGTCGTGCGCGTCTTCTCTCCGGGTGTGACCGTCGCTCTGCATGGTGACCCGGACGTGAAGCTCGTCTCGACGATCGCCGGAGAGACGATCTGGTGGGTGCGACCCCCGTCGGCGATGACGACCGACGAGCATGAGCGCCTGCTGCGCGGCAACTTCTTTCTCCAGTGGCGGGACTGGGACGACCAGGACCTGCGGATTCCGCCGGGACACGGTTGCTTCGTGCCGTCGCGCTGGGCGCACTGGCTGAGCCACCCAGGTGACGTCCCGGTCGTCAGCTTCGAGATCGGCTTCTGGACGACGGACAGCGTCCATGCGCGCAAGGTGTACGACGTGAACTGGCTGCTGCGCAAGGCCGGCCGGAAGCCCGGGCCGCCTGGCGGCAGCCGCGACCAGCTGAAGCAGCGGGTTTTTGACGGCATCAGCACCGTCACGCGCAAGGGCATCGAGTACCGCGGCGTCTGAGCGGAACGGGTGCCGGGACCAGCCAGCGTCGACGCACTCGTTCTCGATCTCGACACACGCGCCGGACTGTGCATCGCCCGGAGCCTGGGGCGAGCAGGGCGTTCGCTGTCGGTCGCCGCAAGAGACGGCCGTGCGTCCGGCCTGAGAACGCGTTACGCCGATCGCCGGGTGATCCTGCCGGATCCCGAGGCCGACTTCGAAGCCTTCCGGAACGCTCTCATCGCGGCGCTTGCCGAACAGCCTGCCGGCGCGACGATCGCGTCGATCGATGCGAGCGTCGAGGTTCTGCACCGCAACCGGGCCGCGGTCGGACGGTTCACTGCACCCGCCCTGGGTGAGCCCGAAGCGGTCGAGATCGCGCTCAGCAAGGAGCGGACGCTCGAGGTGGCCGAAGCCCTCGGGATCCCGGTGCCCCGCTCGCTCGCCGTCACGAACCCGGATGAACTCGCAGCGGCGGGAGCCGAGATCGGGTATCCGCTGGTGCTGAAGCCGGTGACGTCGTGGCGCTCCATCGGCTCGGGAGGGGAGCGTGTCTCGCCCCTGTACGTCGGGGACGCCGGCGAGATGCAGCAAATCGGCCGGGGGCTCGTGCGCCCCGACGCTCCCGTGCTGGTCCAGGAGCTGGCCTCGGGCGCCCGCGAGACGATCAAGCTCTTCCGCGACAAGGGCCGGACGCTCGTGCGGGTCGCGATGGTCGTCGACCGCACCTGGCCTCCGCTAGGCGGGTCGTCCGTCATGCGGCGGACGATGGTTCCCGCCGACGACACGCTCGACTTTGCCGAGCGTCTGATCTCCGAGATCCAGCTCGACGGCTACTCGGAAGCCGAGTTTCGCCGCGACGCCCGCGGACGGCCTCTACTCATGGAGATCAACCCGCGCATCTCCCAGTCGGTCGAGCTCGCGACGCGTGCCGGTGTCGACTTCCCCCTGATGCAGCTCGAGTGGGCGCGGGGCGGCACGATCCCGACGCCACCGAGCCCGGTCATCGGGCTGCGCCTGGGCTGGCTCGCCGGCGACCTGCGCCTCATGGTCGGTGCGATCGCGGGCTCACCCCCGCCGCAACCGAAGCTCGGCTCGACGCTGCGCTCGTTCACCTCGGACTACCTGCTGCACCGCACCCACCTGGAGGGGTACGACCGCCACGACCGGAAACCCGTCCTGGGTGGCCTCGGTTTTGCCCTGCGCAGCCTCGCCGGCGGTCGCCGGTCGGCTAGCTGAAGGCCGTCTGACTAAAGGCCGCGGTACTCGCCGCCCTTGCGGGTGACGGTGCTGATCAGGTCGAAGACCTTGCGCTTTCTCCGGTCGCCGGCCTCGCTTTCGCCAGGTGGGCGCGGCGAGAGCTTCGCTTTGCGGAGCAGCCAGTTCACGTCCCACACCTTGCGGGCGCGGATGTCCTCGGCCGTCCAGTACCCGACCTCGAAGCTGACGGCGGGATCCGGGCCGGGATGCTCGATCCAGTGCGGCCACCGCGGCGGTGCCGCGAAGCCGTCGCCCGGATGGAGGTCGTACGACTGAAAGAGGGGCATCTCGCGCCAGGGCACGAAGTGGCCGCCACGCAGAAGCGCTTCGTTCTCCTCCTGCGACAGGCCGCTCGGCGGATAGACGTGCCACACATTCCGCCCGCCGGCGCCGACGCCACAGTCGAGCTGCGTCTCGCCGTCGCCGTGGAGCGACACCGGCACTTCGGCCGTAAAGATGCGGATCACCGTCTGGTTCCCGTAGTGCGTCTCGCCCGGATCGATGCCCGCTGCCTCGAGGACCTGGGCGCGAGCCGCGTCGTACTCCGGCGCCCACTCGTGCAGATCCTCCATGTGGACGTGCAGGCGGCGCGCGGCGAGGTCGTCGGCGAGCGAGCCCTGCAGGGTGGTCATCGTCGGCTCGGCTCCCGGCGCGCGCTCGCGGCCCGGGTCGGCGAACTGCACGGCGGCCTTGCCTGCCGGAGCGCGGCGAAAGAGCACCTCGAGCCGGTCGAGGGCGAACAGATCGGGGTCGAGCTCGTGCTTGAAGGCGTAAGGAGCGTCCATAGGATCCGAGTTTAGAGGTCTACTCGGCGGGCGCTTCGGATTCGCCGGTCTCGGCGGCTCCGCGGCGCCTTCCCGGCAGCAGCCCACCGAACCCGCGCAGATAGAGCCGCTGCAGCCGGTCGGAGCGCTTGAGCGTCTTCCGCAGGTTGATCAGCGCGAGTCGCTGGTTCGCCGCCAGCGAGCCGAGCGGGTTGCGGCCGAGCCCCACCCCCTGGTAGAGCGGCTCGAGATGGTCGGCCAACTCGAGCTTGTAGCGCTCGTCGCCGCCCAGGAACTCGACGCGCGTCAGACCGTCCTCGGAGGCCGTGCGGAGCGTCTCGAGCGTGGCAACCAGCCCGGGCGAGCAGCGCGCCAACGCCGGGTCGAACGCCAGCCGGTGCACGAACATCGTGCCCTCGAGCGCGAAGAAGTAGTGGAACGCGGCGGGGCGGCCGCCCACGCGCATCATCACGAGCTCCAAGACCCCGTCGTCGGCGAGGCGCCGGAGCGCGGCGCGATGGAAGACGCGGCCCGTCTCGGTGCCGAACGTCGAGCCGTCGGGACGGCCGCGCCAGCGCAGCTCGTGCAGGTGGAACGCCTCTTCCAGCAGCGGCTCGAGCTCTTCGCGCGTGCGGCCGACGACGAACTCGACCTCGCCGACCTCACCGAGCTGCCGCAGGCGGCGCCGGTGGAGATTGCGCTTCTTCGAGCTCGTCTTGGCCGAGTACGTGGCGTCCCAGCCCTCGGGCATCAGCAGCACCGGTGCCTCGACCCGCTCGACCAGGCGCAGCTTGCGTGCGCAGGCCCGGCCGAACGCCGAGTCGGCGGGCAGGCCGAAGACGTCCGCGTAGTCGAACGGCTGCTTGAGCAGCTCCTGGACCAGTCCGAGCGCGGTCGATTCGTCCTCGCCTTCCGCGAGCAGCAGGTCGGCGAGCGCCGATTCGTGGCCCCCGAGGAACCGGGCGACCCGCAAGCCGCCCGACCGCTTGATGAAGACCGGGGCGGCTCCGACGAGCCGGCCGTCGCGTCGCGCCACGGCGACCGCCAGCCGCGCACCCGTGCCGAAGTGGCGCCACCACTCGACGAGCCACCCGTGCAGCAGGAACGGGCTCGGCCGGGCCATGGTGCGTACGAGGGCGTCCCACTCGGCCCCGAGAGGCTCGAACTCCGCAGCAGAGGTGATCGTGTCGAAGGTGCAGGGAGCCATTGCTTAGGCGAACCGTAGCCGCGGCCGCCGGATTACAAACCAGGTACCGGTCTGCTCAGACGGCCGAGCCGTACCGGAGCCGCCGGTAATAGCCCCGGCCGATCAGACCGCGATCGTGACTTCCACGCGCCTTTGCGGCGAAGTCGCCCAGGCTGTCGGTGCGGTCGATCTGGACCCTGCGCACCAGGAGCGGGTCGGTCGCTTCCTTCTCGAGACCGTTCCTGTTCAGGCCCGGTTCGCAGGTGATGCCGTAGCGGAAGCCGCTCTCCTCCGTCAGGTCGCGCTCGCGGCCGCCCACGAAGCCGCCCGGGTAGCAGAAGGCGAACGTCTCGCGGCCGAGCTGCTGCTCCAGCGCGGCCTTCGAGCCCTCGATCTCGTGCCGGCACTCGCGGTCGCCGAGCGTCGTCAGGTTCGGGTGGGTGAGGGTGTGCGGCTCGAAGTGCAGCACTCCCTCGCCGTCGAGGCGCTTGATGTCGTCCCAGTCGAGGAGGCGGGCATCCTCGGGCGCCCACAGATATCGGGCCGTGCCGTCGATCACCTCGGTGGCGACGAACACCGTGGCCGAGAAGCCCAGCTCCGTGAGCACCTTCAGCGCGTTCTCCTCGATGTCCTTGAAGCCGTCGTCGAAGGTCAATGCCACCTGTTTCGGCTCGAGCTCGCCCGCGTAGAGCAGGTCGAGAGCCGTGACGGCGTCGACGGCGCGATAGCCCTCCGACGCGAGGTGCTCCATCTGCGCGCGGAACTTGGCCGGCTTCAGCGCGAGGGCGTCGGAATCGTCGCTGACCCGGTGGTAGAGGAACATGCGCAGCCCGCCCTGCAGGTTGCGCCCCCGGACGCGCCACGAGACGGCCCGCGCGCGGGTCAGGGACGCCTTCGTTCCGCGCACGATCAGCACGCGGTCACCTCGGCCTGTTCAACGACGACTTGCACTCTTCTGAGACTAATCGGCGTTTTGCCGGCTGGCGATAGGCGCAAGACCCTTATTTTCGAGCAGCTTTCGGTAGAGGGCGAGGTGAGCCGTTCGCCAGCGGGACTGGGCGTACTCCTGTTCGGCGCGCTGCCGTCCGAGCCTGCCGAGCCGCTCTCGCAGCTTCGGGTCGTCGACCACCCGCGCCAGTGCGCCGGCCAGGCTGTCGACGTTCCCGGCCTCGGTCAGCAGCCCGGTCTCTCCGTCGACGACGACTTCGCTCAGGCCGCCCGACGGCCGATGCGACAACGGGCAGCTCGGCGGCCATCGCCTCGAGCACCGAGAGCGGCATGCCCTCCGGACCGGCTGGAGAGGACGAAAACGTCGGACTCGGCGAGGTAGGGACGCACGTCCGGCACCTCGCCGACGAGCTCGACAGCCTCGGCGACACCCAGCTCGGCGATCTGCGCCTCGAGTGCGGCGCGCAGGGGGCCGTCGCCGAGCACGCGTAGCTGCGCCGAGCCGGGAGCAAGCCGCGCCATCGCCGCGATCAGGGTCGCGAAGTCCTTCGGCTCGGCGAGCCGGCCCACGCTGATGATCTCGCACCGGCCCCGGAGCGTGCGCCGTGTGGCGCGGGGCGTTGTCCACGTCGACGCTGTTCGCGATCACGATCGAGCGCGCTGCCGTGCAGGTTCGGGCCGCCAGGCCTGCGCGCAACTCGGTCTGCGACACGCAGATGACCATCGTGGTCAGCGGGCGCACGAGGCGGTCGGCCCACAGATAGAGCTGTGCTGCAGTGCCGCTCGTCGCCTTGAAGGCCCAGCCGTGCGCGGTGAAGACGCGAATTGGGACGCGTGCGAACGCCGCGGCGAAGCGGCCGAGGATGCCCGCCTTCGAACTGTTCAGATGCACGATGTCGGGCCGGAGCCGCCTGAACAGCAGTGTGAGCTCGAGCAGGCCGAGCGGGTCGTGGACGAGCGAGAGATCGCGGCGTACGTGCCGCAGTGGGATGAACGGAATGCCGAGCTCGGCGGCCGTGGTGCGCACCGGGCCGTCGCCGCGCGAGGCCACGCTGACGTCGAACTCCTCGTGCGTGGCGGCGAGCAGCTCGCGGACGTAGGTCTGCGCACCGCCGACCTCGGCGAGCGTCACGACGTAGAGGAGTCGTGGACGCCTGCCGGGCACGCGGCAAGGGTAGCCGTGCGACCCCGACGGTACGCTTCCGCCCGTGCGCGAACCCCGAGCCGAGCTCGCCGTGCAGGGGGTGCCGCTGGCGCTCGTGTTCGCGCTGGTTGCGTTCATGGTCGAGCGCGACGGTGCGTTCGCGGTCACGGTCTGGTATCCGATCGGCCTGGCGGTGCTTGCGGTCGCCGTGACGCTCGCCGTGTCGGCCCGGGGGCAGTTCGCGGGCCTGCCGCGGGTCACGCTCGCCGCGCTCGCGTGCCTCGGTGCGTTCACCGTCTGGGGCTTCGCGACGATCCTCTGGGCTGCATCTCGCGGTGACGCGTGGGACGGCTCGAACGAGACGCTCCTGTACGTCCTGGTCTTCGCGGTGCTCGCGGGCTGGCGTGCGACGAGTCGGGCGCTCTGGCCCGCGATCCTGGCGCTCGCCTCTGTCGTCGCGGTCGAGGGCGTGATCACCGTGTTCCAGGTTCTGCACGCCGGCGATCCGTCGCGCTTCCTGATCGGCTCTCGACTCTCGGAGCCGCTCGGCTACCCGAACGCCACGGGCGCGCTGTTTATGATCCTCACGTGGCTGTGCGTGGGCCTGGCGTCGCGGCCCTGGCTCCCCGCGCCGGCCCGGGGCCTCGCCTTCGGTCTGGCCGGCCTGAACGCCACGCTCAACCTGCTCACCGAGAGCCGGGGTTCGGCGTACACGCTGCCCGCCGTCGTCATCGTGTACCTCGTTCTCGTGCCCAACCGCCTCCGGTCTCTGGCGGCCCTGAGCCTGCTCGGCGTCGCCGTCGTGCCGGTGCTGCTCGCCGTTCTGCACATTCACGACGGCGACCCGGCGGTCTTCACCGCGGCGATCCGCCACGCGCTCTACGTTGGTCTGCTGCTGTCCGCTCTGCTCGTCGGGGCAGGTTGGCTCTACGCGGCCCTCGACGAGCGCGTGAGTGTCTCACCGCAGTTCATGCGCCGCGCAGGGCTGGCTGTCGTCCTCGCCGTCGTGCTGGCCGCGGTGGGCTCTGCCGCCGTGGTCCGCCCCTGGGACAAGCTCAGCTCGGCCTGGCACAGCTTCAAATACGGCGGCGAGTCGGTGGGGGCTGCCTCGCATTTCGGCGGTCTGGGCAGCAATCGCTACGACTTCTGGCGCGTCGGCCTGATCGAGTTCAAGCGGCATCCGGTGCAGGGAATCGGCGTCGACAACTTCCTCGTGCCGTATCTGCAGCAACGGCACAGCCAGGAGGAGCCGCTGTTCCCACACAGCCTCTTCATCCGCCTGCTCTCGCAGACCGGCATCATCGGTACCGCGCTCTTCGCCGGGTTCCTGGCGCTGCTGGTGGCCGCGGTACTCCGGATACCGCCCGGCCCGGAGCGCGATCTCGCGGGGATCCTCACGGTCGGCGGCTCGGTCTGGATCCTGCACGGCCTCGTCGACTGGCTCTGGGAGATGCCCGCCCTTGGAGTGCTCGGCATGGCCCTCTTCGGAACCGCGTGCGGCCTGGCACCGCGAGGGAACGTGCGCGCCGCGTTCGGGCGCAGCTGGAAGCTCGTGCTCGCCGGCGCCGGGACGGCGGCCACGCTCGTGGCCGTTGCGAGCTTCGCGCTGCCCTGGTTCGCGCAGCGCGACATCCAGCAGGCGACGGCCGACTGGCGCACCGATCCGGCCGCGGCGTTCTCGACGCTCCAGACCGCGCATTCCCTCAACCCTCTCGACGATGCCGCCGACGTGCTCGCCGGTGCAATTGCAAGCCGGCTGCATCGTTACCCGCTGATGCAGGCTCGGTTCCAGGCTGCGGTCAAGCGCAACCCGGACGACTGGTACGCGAACCTCGAGCTGGGTATCGCCGCTTCGCTGACCGGGCGCCACGCGCTGGCCGCATCGTCGCTGGAGCGCGCACGGCAGCTGGATCCGGGCGAAGAGATCGTCAGGTCGGTCTCACGCACGTTCGAAGCGGGGCGGCGCATCGACCCGGATGCCGTCGATCGCGAGTTCGAAGCGTCCCAATAGAGGAGCTTTCAAGCCGAAAACGAAGCAGATCGAAGGCTTCTTGCGGATTTTCCCACCTAGCCGCTGGGGGGGTTAGGACCTCGACAGAGGGGCAGCGACTTGATGGTGTATCGTTGACATCGTGAGCCTGCAGGTCGAGAGAGGTTCTTCGACTCTGTTCCAATCGGCACCGTCCTGTCGGACTACGGAGTGAGAGAGATGAAAATGAGAGCAATGATTGTGATGATTGCGGTTGTGCTCACGGCCGTGTTCGCTTCCTCGGCGCTCGGTGCTGGCAACAGCTCGGCGAAGGCGGCATACGGCAAGAAGGGCGCGTCCGTCCAGGCCGTTCTTTCGGCGAAGACCACCAAGGCAGCGCCGAAGAAGGTCGTCGTCAAGCACGTTGCGGCGAAGACCGCCACCCTCCCCTTCACGGGCCTCGATCTTGGCTTCGTGGCAGGCGCGGGCGTCGTGCTCCTCGGCATGGGCTTCAGCCTCCGCCGTGTCACCCGCAAGCAGCCGACCGCTTAAGCGGTAGACCGCTTCCCAAGCAGGCGCAGTTTCCGGCCACGCGACGAAAGTCGCGTGGCCGTTCTTTTTCTCCGCTGCTCTACCGGGCGCCGCGCAGCATCGCCATGCGCGGGAACGTCTTCAGGCAGATGATCGTGTCCAGCGCAATGCTGCGGTGGCGCAGGTACCAGAGGTCGTACGAGAGCTTCTCGACCGTGCCCAGGGCGTCGGCCGCATAGGCCGCCCGGATCTGCGCCCAGCCGGTGATGCCCGGCCGCAGCAGCAGCCGCTGCGTCCAGAACGGCACCTCGGACTCGAGGTGGTCGAGGAACTCAGGCCGTTCCGGCCTTGGGCCGACGATCGACATCTCGCCGCGCAGCACGTTCCAGAACTGCGGCAGCTCGTCGAGCCGGAGCAGACGCATCAGCCGGCCGCCGGGAATCACGCGCGGGTCGTTCTCGGAGGCCCACTGGGCCTGGCCCTTCACTTCCGCGTCGCGGTGCATCGACCGGAACTTCAGCATCGTGAACGTCCGGCCGTGCTCGCCGACGCGCTCCTGCCGGTAGAACAGCGGGCCCGGCGTGCGCTTGACCAGCAGGATCAGGACGGGCACGAGCGGGAGGGCGACGGCGATGCCGCCCAGCGCGACGACGACGTCGAAGGCCCGCTTGGCAAAGCGGTTCGCCGGCCGGTTGTAGGCGTGCAGGACGCTCATGAACCAGGCGGGCGTCAGTTCCTCGACCGGGAGCCGTCCGAACGCGAACTCGTAGATCTCCGGCATCCCGACGACCTGGAAGCCGGCATTCGCCACCGCCAGGAGCTGACCGAACACTTCGGGCCGCCCGCGCTGTACTGCGATCACCACGAGGTCGGGGGACAGCCGCCTGATCGTGGGTGACAGGTTCTTGAGGGCCGCCTGATGCAGGACGCGCGAGCTCAGGCTCTCCTCGATGTGGTCGTCGACGATCGCGATCACGTCGAGTCCGGCCGCGGGCTCGCGGCCCAGGTCGTCCAGGAATTTCGCGGTTGCGGGGCCGGCGCCGATGATCAGGACGCGGCGAGGCGCGCGGGCCTGGGTGCGCACGAAGTAGTCCCACGCGCCGAGCGCGAGAAAGCTGATGCCGGCAACGGCGGCGAGCGTCGTGTGGTCGACGCTCAGCCCGGGCGCCCAGTAGCTCAGCGCCGAGATCGTCGCGAGGCCGGCGAGCGAAGCGGTGGCAGCCACGACGAACGCGCCGGCGGCGAACGTCATCACCCGGAAGAGCTGGCCGGCCCAGTGCGCGAACGTCAGCCAGACCGCCGTGATCAGCGCCGCCTGGCCGATTGCCCCGGCGACCGACGACGACGTTCGAAGCATCACGTACGCCGCGATCCACACCAGGGCGAAGCGCCCCACATTCTGACGCAGCGAGACCTGTCCGCGGAGTGTCGCCGGGCTTGCATGGGCGCCACGGAACGGACGTACGACACCCTTTGCGCCGTTTGGGTCGACGGCAGGATCGCTCTGAGACTCGGCGCGATTGAAAACGAACATCAGGTTTCCTATCGGTCGCTCCGCGAGAACCTTGAGTTTCGGCACAGAACGGCGCGAGGCCGGTCAAATGACCGGCCTCGCGCCCTCGCAAAGAGCCGATTTCAGGTGGTGTGGCTCAGGTGCGACTGCTGCGGCGAGCGTACTGCTGCCTCAGCACCCGGATCGTCTTGCGGAAGGCCTGATCGTGCGGCCCACCGCGCGCCGCGTCGCGACCGAGCGTGGTCAGCGCGGTCGTCGTGCACGGAGCGGTGTGCGCCGGGATCTCAACGGTCGCCGAGACGTTGCCGACCGCGTTGAGGGCCGCCACACCGACGGTGAAGGTCGCATCGCAGCCCAGCCGGTGGAACCTGAACAGCGGCGTGGCGGTCGTTGCGATGACGTTGCCGTTCACGAGCACCCGGAAGCTGGTGTCGCCGGCCTGCGGGAGCCACGAGAGCTTGCCGCCGCTCCGGGTCGCGGTGAAGTGCACCGAGGCGGGAGCGGTCGGAAGCGGCGTGGTCGGATCGGGTACGACGACGCCGTGGCCGTCGCCCGAACTGGGCGGCGTGGAACCCGTCGTGGGAGGCGTCGTGCCCGAGGCACCCGAAGCACCCGAAGCACCCGAGGCGCCCGAGGCGCCCGAGGCTCCGCGTACGCCGGAGGCACCGGACGGGCCTGCGATGCCGCTGGCGCCCGACGGTCCCGAAACGGTCGGCGGGCTCGACGTCACGACAGGAGCAGTCGTGCCGAACTGCGCCTCGCCGGCGCCCTGGTCGGGCCTGGCGCCGCAGTAGTGCAGCGGGGCTCCGTCACAGGCAGCGACGTAGCTGAGCCCACTGACGCTGCTGGTGCCGGCGTCGATCACGCCCGATCCCGTCGCGGGAGTGAGCGCTGCAGCGGCCGAGAGGTTCGGGTTCACGTGCAGATCTCCACTGCCGCTCGGGACGTTGCTCGAGCCGCCGTACCAGTCGTTGTTGTTTTCGGTGCAGGTGTTGCAGCCGCGGTAGGCGCTGCCGTAGCTGCCGGTGAAGATGTTGTTGGCGAGGGTGATGTTGGCGCCGGGCGGGGTTTCGGAGACGTTGACGGCTTCGGTGGAGTTGTTGAAGGTGAAGGTGTTGGAGGCGAGTACGAAGTTGACGGTGGGGGCGTTGCCTTGTGGGTCGGTTTGGTTTGAGTAGTAGAAGCCGTAGCCGGTGATGTTCCAGAAGCGGTTGTCGTAGATGTAGCTGGTGCCTTGCGGGCCGCTGGTGGTGTCGTAGTCGAAGAAGGCGATGCCGTAGGCGGTGTCGTGGATGGTGTTGCCGTAGACGCGGGCGCCGTGGAAGCGGATCGAGATGGCTTGGCCGCGGCTGTCGTTGGAGATGTCGTTGTCGGCGATGGTGTTGTCGGGGCCTTTGTCGTAGATGCCGTGGGTGCCCCAGGTGATGGCGGGGTTCCAGCCGGTGTCGGTGATCGTGCAGTGGCTGATCGTGTCGTTGGAGCCCCAGATGAAGATGGCGGAGTCGCCGGTGTGGGTGAAGGTCGAGTTGCTGACCGTCCAGTCGTGGTCTGCGTGTTGGGAGATGTTGATCGCTGCCTGGGGGGTGTCGTGGAAGGCGGAGTTGGAGATGGTGATGTTGTAGGTGCCTGTGCCGGAGGCGGCGGAGGCGAAGAGGATCTGGGAGCCGGTGTAGTCGAGGTTGGTGAAGGTCAGGTCGTGCTCGGCCGGCGGGATCCAGACATCGATCGCGTTATTCAACTGCGCCCTACCCGTGCCATACGAACCAAACGTGATCGGGTCAGAAGCGGATCCAGAAGTGGACGGCGAGAGGGTTGCGTCGGAAAAGGTCTGGCCGCCTTGGAAGAGGACGGTGTCGCCTGGCTGCAGGGATGCGCGATTGACGCGCGCGATGGTCTGCCAGGGCGCTGACGCGGAGCCGGAGTTGGAGTCCGAACCTGAAGGACTGACGTAGTAAGTCGTCGACGAAGAGCCGGCGAACGAGTACGGAACGGTGACTGCGAGCAGTGCTAATGCGAATAGGAATAGGCGTCTCATGCCTCTCTACTCGGGCCTCCCCTGGAGGCTTGCCATACCTCATGCGAGGGAGCGGCTTGGCCGTCAACCCCAAAAAACCCCTGGATTCAAGCGGTTTTTTCGACCTTTACATTGTCAATTCGGGTTTTGGTCGAGCGGCGATCGCAGCAGTCCGGAGGGTCGTTCGCACCGGCCGTTGGTCCTGCTCGTTCGCGCGGCGTGGACAGGTCCTCCCGAGAGGAGCGGCTAGACTTCAGGCACAGGGGTTCCCCGTCTGCGTGGGGTGTCTCCTCATACTCTGATGCCATCTCAGCGCCGAATCCTCGCGACGCTTTTTGCCTTCGGAGCCGTGGTTTGTCTGGTCGCCGTCGCGCGTTTTGCCGGCGTGTGGGGGTCGGACGCGAGGGCCGCGGCAGCCGGGGTGGAGGGCACGACGTACTACGTCAGCCCGTCGGGCGATGACCGCCATTCGGGCCGGTCGGCGGCGCGCGCCTGGCGCACGATCGACCGTGTCGACCGCGCCAATCTTCGGCCCGGAGACAGGGTTCTGTTCCAGGGCGGCAAGGTGTTCTCGGACCGCGAGCTCGAGCCGCCGGCTTCAGGAACCGCCGGGGCGCCGATCCGGTTCGCCTCGTACGGCGGCGGCCGCGCGCAGCTGAAGGGCGGTACCGATGTGTGGATCCCGGCCGGCCGGCACGACCTGGTCTTTGCGAACCTCGACTTCACCGGCTCGCAGATCCTGTTCGCCTCGTCGGCCGAGGGGTCGGGCACCTATCGCATCACGATCCGCAACGCGTCGTTCCACGACACGCCGCAGGGGGCGATCAACATCTCCAACCGGGCCGACCGCGACTGGACGATCACCCGCACCAGCCTCCACCACATCGGCGACTCCGGGATCTTCGTCTGGGGCTCCGATATCACGATCAGCAATTCGACGATCGCGGACACCGGCTGGAACCCCGCGATCACCTGGGGTGCGCACGGCATCTACGACAAGGGGCGTCGGACGACGATCGTCCACGACACCATCTCGGGCTTCCAGGCCGACGGTGTCTCGCTGCGGTCCGACAGCGCCCACGTGGCCCACAACACGATCACGGGCGGCCCGGTCGGCATCGCCTACTTCGATTTCGACACCCGCAGCGGCACGACCCAGGTCACCGACAATCGCATCTCCGGCGTCAAGACCGCCTTCTACTTCTCTGGCGACGCCGACGCCGTCACCGGACGCCCCCCGGTCGAAAACTTCTCGATCACCGGCAACGTGTTCGATGCGCACGGGATCGACGTCGACCTCACCGGCGCCACGCTCAGCCAGATCGATCTCTCGCACAACGTCCTGCGCGGGCCCTTTGCGGTCGCGGTCGCGGCGAATGCACCGAATCACGGCGGCGCGTACCAGGAGGGGGGAAACACGATCGTTGGCGAAGCACTCTTTGCATGGAACGGAACGACCCTGTCGTACTCCCTGTATCGGGCCGCCTCGGGGCTGGGGCGCGGAGATCACATCTATCCAGCGTCGAACTGACGCGGACTGTAGGCGCACGTGAGCAGCACTGACGAGGGTCAGGAGTCCGGCGCGCACACATCCGACTCGCACACAAGGGGGCTGCGGACCAACACGCTGCTGAACCTGGCGGGCTACACGCTCCCGCTCTTCGTCTCGCTGGTCACGATCCCCCGGTACCTGACACTGGTCGGCCAGGCCCGGTACGGCGTCCTCCTGATCGTCTGGATCATGCTCGGCTACTTCGGAGTCTTCGATCTCGGCCTCGGCCGGGCGACGACGCACGAGATCGCGAAGATCGCGCCGGAAGACCACGAGGCGGCGAGCGCGGTGTTCTGGACGGCCACCGGTGTGAACGCCGCACTCGGAGCAATCGGCGGGCTGGTGCTGCTGCCGGTCGCCTACGTCCTCGTGCAGTACGTCTTCAAGATGCCGCACGAGCTTCGCGGCGAGGTGACCGGCGCGCTGCCGTTCCTCGCGCTGGCCGTGCCGCTCGTCACGGTCTCGTCCGTCTTCACCGGTGCTCTGCAGGGCCGCGAGCGCTTCGTCGCCTCGAACGTGAACACGGTGCTGTACGGCGTGCTCTTCCAGCTGATCCCGCTCGGTGTCGCCGAATGGAACGGCCCGAAGCTGGTGCCTCTGATCGGATCTGCCGTTGCCGTGCAGTTCTTCACGACGCTCGTTTCGTTCGTCTGGTGCGTCCTGCTCATCCCGGCGCGCCAGGTGAGGTTCGAACGGGCGCGCGTGTCGCGGCTGTTCCGCTTCGGCGCGTGGATCTCGGTCACGGGCGTCATCGCCCCGCTGCTCACGATCCTCGACCGACTGGCCGTCGCCGCCACGGTGGGGGCCGGGGGAGTGACGAGGTACGGCGTGCCCTTCAACCTCGCGACGCGCATCTGGGTCATCCCGATCAGCTTCTCGCGAACGGCGTTCCCCCGGATCGCGACGCTCGCTCGCGCCGGCGCCGAGCAGGTCGCGCAGGAGGTCGTCGACGCCCTGTTCGCTGTGCTCACACCCCTGGTGATCATCGGCATCCTCGTCTTCGAGCCGTTCCTGCACATCTGGGTCGGCACGAGCCTCGGCTCGTCGGCGCCAAGGATCGGCGAGATCCTGCTGCTCGGTGCCTGGATCAACGGGCTCGCCTACATCCCGAACGTCTACCTTCAGGCCTCGGGCCGGCCTGACGTCCCGGCGAAGATCCACCTCCTCGAGGTTCTGCCGTTCCTCGTCGTCCTCTGGATCAGCCTGAAGTCGTTCGGCGTCGAGGGCGGAGCGCTCGCCTGGACGCTCCGGGCGACGGCCGACGCACTGGTGCTGTTCTGGGTGTGCCGGATCCGCTGGCACATCCGTCGCGAGTTCGTGCCCGGGATCGTGCTGCTTGCTGCCGCGTTCGTGCTGGCGATGATCTTCCCGGACTCGTCCTCGGTGCGCGTCGGAGGCGACGTCGTCATCGCCGTGGCGACGGTCGTCTGGAGCTGGCTCGCATTGCCGCCGTCGGCACGGTCGGCCGTCGGCCGGATTGCGGCCAGTCCGCTAGCTGCGCTGCGCCGGCAACGTGCCGCGGGACCCGACGTCAGCCTGCCAGTTGCGGCTCGCGAGTCCGACTCCTAGCCCGGCGTACAGCCAGACGCTCGCGTTGGTCGGGATGTCGCCCGAGAACATCGCGTTCACGAGGGCCGACGTGAACAGCGAGATCACCACGGCGGTCTGCGTCTCGCCGATGCCCAGAGTCTTCCGCGCACGCGAGAGCATCAGCCACGACGAGACGACGAAGGCCACGACCAGGAGGAGTCCGACCAGACCGAGCTCCACGGCAGCCTCAAGCAGCATGTTGTGCGGGTAGTCCACGATCGGCTGGAACTTGGCGAAGCTGCCCGTCCCGATGCCGAGCCACGGGTGTGCCGTGAAGAGATGCCAGGCCTGCGACCAGAGCTGCGAGCGGCCGTTCGACGAGAGTCCGCTGCTGGACCCGGTCAGGAACGAGAGCGAGCGCTGCAGGCTCTGCCCGGGCAGCAGCTGCGTCACGAGCAGCGCGGCGCTCACGCCGAGGATGGCCGTCGCAAAGATGCGTCTCCGGGCCGACCGGTCGCTCGCGAGCACGACGAAGAGCGCCACGAGACCGGCGAACGTCCCCAGCACGGGACCGCGTGAGCCGGCGGCGAGCAGCGTGATCACCAGCACCGGCACCATCACAGCCGCAAGCGCGCGTCTGGACGACTTGCTGCCGACGAGCACCAGGTAGGTCGCGATGATCAATCCGTCGCCGGCCTGACGGCCGAGCTGAATCGGGTTCTGCTGCAGCGAAAGGGTGAAGCGGCTGTCGTACACCGCCACCGCCTGGCCGTGGCTCAGGCGCCACAAGAGGACGAGCCCGCTCGCGCCGGCGATCACCAGGGTCGCGGACAGGAAGCGGTCGAAGTGGGGACGTGTCTGTGCGATCAGCGCTCCCGCGATCAGCACGGTCACGTTCTCGAGGATGAAGAGCTTGAGCTTGGTCGTGCCGTAGCTCGAGTCCTGCGAGGCCGACAGCCGCACGAGCAGCTCCACCGTCAACAGCACCGACGCCAGCACCGGCGTGGCGACCAGGAGGCGCATCGGGAGCCGATGCTCGTTGGCCTGCAGCGTCAGGACGATCGCGAGCACTGTCCAGACGAAGAAGAGCGCCGTGACCAGGCCGTGCGGGAACGGATCGCGCCCGAGCAGCGCGATGACGAGGGTCGGGATGCCGCCCAGTGCCACGGGATAGGCGATCGAGCGCCGCGCGAGTACGAAGGCCACCGGCGCGAGGATGAGCACCAGGGCGATCGTGGGACGCTTGTCGAACGTCGCGAGCGCGAGGGCCATCGCAACCGGCAGCGCCGTGATGGCGCCGATGAAGCCCAGCTGTCCCGCCAGAGAGCCGGAGCCGGGACTGCGGTTGTGGTTGTGCAGAACGGACACGTGTGGAATCACCATCGAACGTTCGGCCCAGTCACTTGAGCCAAATTTGGACGGCGCGAGGTCACTAAGCTACCTGGAGCATGGCGATGTCACAGCCCGCCCGGGAGACGGGCAGTCTCCCGAGGTGACGGCGGGCGGCCTGTCGCAGCTGGCGGTTCGCGCCTACCAGGGGTCGCGGCTCCGCTACGGACGGCTGCGCCACCCCGGGAACTGGGCCGGAATCCGCATTTTTGGCTACCACCGGGTGTCGGACGAGCCCGGCGATCTGTCGGTTCATCCCGAGGCCTTTGCCCGGCAGATGGAGGAGATCGCCGCCACCGGCGTCGAGGTCGTGCCGCTCGATCGGGCGCTCGATCTGCTGGAAGCGGGGGAGCCGGGGCAGCGCATCTGCATCACCTTCGACGACGGGTACCTGGACGTGCTCGAGAACGGCGTTCCCGTGCTCGAGCGGTTCGGGTTCCCCGCCACGATCTACGTGCCCACGGGGATCATCGACGGCGACGCAACCTTCTACTGGTACGACAACCCGCCGCCCGCCCTGACGTGGGAGGAGCTCGGCCGGCTCGCCGCCGGGGGCCTGGTTGACATCCAGGCACACAGCGTGACCCACCCCTGGCTGCCGAGTCTCGACGACGACACGGCCCGTCGCGAGATCGCCGGGTCGAAGACGGAGCTCGAGGCGAGGCTTGGCCGCCCGGTCACCAGCTTCTGCTTTCCCGCCGGGCTGTTCGGTCGGCGGGAAGTGGAGCTCGTGCGCGCCGCCGGCTACCGCGCCGCGTTGACCACCGACGCGGGCGTGAACCGGCGCGCCGGGTCGCCGGCCCTGCTGCGGCGGACGCTGGTCTTCTGGGGCGACTCGCCGCGGGTCTTCTCGGCCAAGCTGCACGGCTTGCTCGACCATCAGTCGCTCGCCTACCGGCGCGAGCAGCGGCGGCGGCGGTCGCAGACGGCGCCCGGATACGGTGGGCCGGCATGAGAATCGCCTACGTCTGCTTCTGGGATGCCTACGTGCAGGACGGGGTCGCGAAGAAGATCGCTGGTCAGGTCGAGCAGTGGCGCGCCGCTGGTCACACCGTCGAGATCCTCTGCCTGACGCCGCGGCCCGCCGAGCCGCGTGAGTCATGGCTCACGTCCTCGACCTTCGACTTCTCGAATCTCGTCCAGCGGCTGACTGCAACGCGGCGGCTGGCCGCGGCGGTCCGGGCATTCGCGCCCGAGGTCGTCTACATCCGCTACGACCTGTTCTTGCCGCCGCTGTGGCGCGCCCTCGACCGGCCGAAGGTCGTGATGGAGCTGAACGAGAGCGTCAAGGAGTACGCGCTGCGGAACGCCCGCGCGAGGGCCTACAGCCACTGGAGCCGCGACCAGCTGCTGCGCCGGGTCGACGGGTTCGTCTCGGTCGCAAGTGCCAACGCCGAGGACCCGGTGCTCGAGCGGCTCGGCCGCCCGGTGGTCGTGATGGGCAACTCGATCGACATCGGCGCGTTCCCCGTCTTGCCGGCGCCGGACAATGCGCGGCCGCGCGGCATCTTCCTGGGCGGTGCTGGGCTGCCCTGGCACGGCGTCGACAAGGTTCGCCTGCTGGCCGAGTCGCTGCCCGAGATGGATTTCGACGTCGTCGGCCCCTCCGCGGCCGACGTCGGCCTTCCCGCACCGCCGAATCTGTCGATCCACGGCTTTCTGTCTCGCGCGGAGTACGAGCCGATCATCGCGCGCGCCGACTTCGCCATCGGCACCCTCGCCCTCCACCGCCAGGACGTCGAGGGCGCCTCGCCGCTGAAGTTGCGCGAGTACATGGCGTACGGGTTGCCCGTCGTGCTCGCCCACGAGGATCCCGACCTGACCGCCGAGCCCCACTGGTTCGTCCTCGAGTTGCCGAACACCGAGTCGAACGTGGCCGACGGCATCGATGACGTACGCCGCTGGGTTGGCACGGTGGTCGGCCGCCGCGTGCCGCGCGAGGTCGCCGGGGCCCTGGTCGGCGCCGACGCGAAGGAAGCAGCGCGCCTCGAGTTCATGGAGCGGATTGCCGCTGCTCGGTAGGTCCAGGGAAGACTGGACCAACGGTTTGAGACGCCGTGGGGCGGGTAGAGGAGGATGGGTACCGATGCCGCGCCTCGCAACGCTATTCGCAGTCCTCGCAGCGACGCTTCTGCTCGCGACGCCGGGCGGCGCATCTCTGCACCGGTCGTCTGCGACGCGCGTTCAGTACTCCGTGGTCGACCTCGGAACGCTCGGCGGCACGTCGAGCTTCGCGACGGCGATCAACCGGTCGGGTGCGGTCGTCGGCTATGCGGCGACGGCTGGTGACGGCGCCTCGCATGCGTTCCTCTGGCGCCACGGGGTCATGACCGATCTCGGCGTCCTGCCGGGCGGGACGAACAGCCGCGCGAACGCGATCAACGACCGGGGCCAGATCGTCGGGTCGTCGGACGCGCTGACGCCGTCGTTGAACTCCTCGACTGACATCGTCGCGCCGCAGGCGTTCCTCTACGCCCACGGCCAGCTCACCGACATCGATCCCGACACCAAGCTTTCGTACACACCGGGCAGCTGGGCGTATGCGATCAACAACGCGGGCCAGATCGTCGGCGACGTCCTCGCCCCTAGCGGCGACTCGCAGGCCTTCCTCTACAGCGGCGGCTCATTCGCAACGCTTCCCATCACGGGTGACGAGCCTCAGGCGCGCGACATCAACCGCCACGGCGCGATCGTCGGCTCGGCGTTCGTCAACACGTTGCCTCCGTTCCTCTTTGCCGGAGGCGTCCAGACCAGCCTCGGCACCGCCCCCGGACAGGCCGAGGCGATCAACGATCGCGGCATGGTCGCCGGTTGGGCTCAGGTTGCAGGCGGCTCTAGCCATGCGTTCCTCGACACAGCCGGCACGCTCACCGATCTCGGCACGCTCGGCGGCCTCACGAGCCAGGCGAACGCGCTCGACGCCGCCGGCCGGACCGTGGGGACCGCACAGATCGCCGGTGGTGCCGCACATGCCTTCCTCGACCAGCGCGGAACGATGATCGACCTGAACACGCTGATCGCAGGCTCCTCGGGCTGGGTGCTCGAGAACGCCACGGGTGTCAACGCCGGCGGCGAGATCGTCGGCGTCGGGACGATCAACGGCACCGAGCACGCGTTCCTCCTCGTCCCGAAGGGCCTGCATATGCGGGCCAAGCACTGATCCTCCGCTCGCTGCCGACTCGATAAGTACTGTCCACGCCCGATGCGGATTCTCTTTGTCACGCCCAGCCTTGGCACCGGCGGCGCGGAGCGGCTTACCGTCAACTCGGCGCTCGGGCTGCAGGGCCGCGGACACACGGTGGGCGTCGCGTACGGCTACCTCTCTCTGCAGGCGGGGCCTCTGCGCGAGGCGGGAGTCGACCTGTACGAGCGGCCGGGTGCGACCCCCGGGCTCACGAATCTGCTGCCCTGGGCACGCCATATCCGCCGTGCGGTCCGTGAGTTCCGTCCGGACGTGATCTACGCCCAGTCGGTCGCCACGGCGCTGGCGGCGCGCCTGGCGTCGCACAACTCACCGATGCTCGTCACGGTGCACGGCATCAGCCACACCGACGAGCGGCTCGCTTCCATCCTCTTCCGTGCGTCGGGCGTAAAGCTCACCGCCGTCTCCGAGGCCTCCGCGGCCGGCCTGCAGCGCTATCCCTGGGCGCCTCCGGTCGAGGTGCTGAGTCCTGGAGTCGACGCTGCACAGATCGTCGAGCAGAGCCTCGCGATCGGGCCGGTCGCCAAGGTCGGTGAGCCGAGCCTGGCCGTGGTGGCCAGACAGCAGCCCGAGAAGGGCACCGATGTGCTGCTCCGCGCGCTCCCTGCGCTGGCGCAGAAGCTCCCGAAGGTGGGCCTGATGGTGGTCGGCATCGGTGAGGAATACGAGGCGAACCAGCAGCTGGCCGTCGACCTCGGGATCGCCGATCGCGTGAACTTCATCGGCCTGGTGCCGAACGCCGCGCCCCAGATGGCGGCTGCCGACATCGTCGTGCTTCCGTCACGCCGCGAGGGGCTGCCGATCGTCGCGCTGGAGGCGCTGTCGCTGTCGCGGCCCGTCGTTGCGACGCGCGTCGGTGGGACGCCGTCCGTCGTGGTGGCCGGCGAGACGGGCTGGCTCGCGAACCCCGAGGATCAGGCTTCCCTGGTGGAGACGATCGTCGCGTGCTGGTCGGATCCCGAAGAGGCCGCACGGCGCGGTCGCGCGGGACGGAAGCTCGTCGAGGAGCGGTTCGGCATCAAGCCGATGCACGACCGCATCGAAGAGCTCCTGCTCGAGCTCTCGAAGCGAAACTAGCCAGAGCGGGTCGGGTTACAGGCGGCCGCGGCGGGGCTTCTCGACCGCGGTGCCGATGCCTTCGGCTTCGTCGGTCTCGAACTTCTCCGCTGCGTACCGGTAGCCGTACCCGTAGCTCGGCTCGTCCATGTCGCCGGTGACGATGATCCCGGTGGGCGCGATGCGCGTCGCGGACATCACACGGACGGCGCGGCGAGCCTGGTTCCGCGTCAGGTGGTTCAGGCGCGCGACCATCACGAGCACGTCGGAGCTCTGGGCGAGCAGCGCCGCATCGGCATTCACGAGCAGCGGCGGCGTATCGAGCACGACGACGTTGTACTTCTGCTTGGCCTGCTGCAGGAAGCGGTTCATCTGGCCGGAGCTGAAGAGGGCTGCCGGGTCGAAGAACGTGCTGCTGTTGGCCAGCAGGGCCAGTGACCCGCCGCTCGAGCGCTCGCGCTGCGTGAGCGGGATGATCCGGACGGCTTCGCTGAGCGTGAGGTCGCCGGCCAGAACCTGGACGAGACCGGACGCGCTCTTGGGGGGCGTCGTCCTCGTGGCGCGCGAGAGGTCGATCCGCTGCAGCGGGGCCGGCGCAGGGGTCTCGGTGCCGGTGAAGCCGAAGTATTCGTGCAGCGTCGGGTTGTGCAGGTCGGCCGAGACGACGAGCACGTTCTTGCCTGTTACAGCCAGCGCGTGCGCGAGGTTTGCCGCGACGGCGCTCTTGCCTTCCCCGGCGACCGCGGAGGTGATCACGACGACCGTACTGTCGGAGCTGTTCAGCCGGAACAGCGAGAGATTCGTTCGGATCGTCCGGTACGCGTCTGCCAGGAGGCCAGACCCCGAGAAGTCGGCCAGGAGCTCGGCGCGCGGGGCCCGGCGCTTCGTGAACGGCACCATGCCGAGCATCGGTGCGCGGTAGACAGCCTCGACCTCGTCGATCCCGCGGGTGCGGCGGTCGAGCCGGTCGCGCAGCACGCCGAGCATGATGCCGAGCAAGAGTCCGGCCAGCAGGCCGATGGCTGCGTTACGAGTCGGATGCGGCGACGAGGGGCTCTGCGGCTTCGTCGCTGCGGTGAGCACCGAGAGATCGGGGTTCGAGACACTCAGCGCGGCCCGCGCCTGTGCGAGCTGTGCGCGCACGGCGGACGCGGCGGCGACCGAGCTCGGATCGACCTTGCCGGCGAATGTCTGAAGCTGCTGCTGGAGCGCGATGGCCTGCGCCTGCAGGAGCGCCTTCAGCTGCGTGAGGCGGCTCGCGATCAGCGACTGGGCGATGCTGTTCGCGAGCAGCGCGGACTTCGCGGGCGATTCGGAGGTCGCCGAGATCCGGAGCAGGTCGGATGTCGTGTCGCCCGACACGCTCACGGACTTCTTGAGCGACTGGATGCCCAGCTTGTACTGGTTCGCGATCGGCGCGAGCACGGTGTTCGACGATCCGATGCCGACCAGGGTCGCGATCGCGCGGGTCGGATCGTTGTCCGTCCCGGTTGCGGTGCCGGTCGGCGAGTAGAGCAGCGTGGTGCCCGCCGTGTACTGCTTCGGCATGCGCACCGAGAAGAGGAAGGTCGCGCCTGCCGTGACCAGCTGTGACGAACAGAATCAGCAGCGCGTGCCGACGCAGCAGCACGACGTACTCGCGCAGGTCGGAATGCTCGTGGGTGGCGGGCTCGGTGGTAGGCAGCTCAACCTCCCCCGGGTCGGGGGTCGAAAGAATAGCTCGGTTCGGCGCTTTCTGGAACCGTCATGCGAACTCAATCGACAGGCGGGCTGTCTTCCTTGAGGGGCAAGTGTCCGCGGGGAGGAGGCGCATCCGGACGTGCCGGGTCCCGGCGTGGTCAGCCAGCGAGCCATGAGGTCAGGCGTGGTCGGGTTCGACCAGCGTGGGCGGCGCGTGATGGACCAGCGTCGCGACGGGGTCGAAGTCTTCGGGCCGTCTTCTTGATGCGCGGATACGGCTCGCCGCGCAGGATCGCGGCGAGTGTCCGCGCGCAGATCACGGCGTCGGTCGTGAGGCTCCGGTGGCGGATGTACCAGAGGTCGTACGAGAGCTTCTCGAGGCTGCCCTTGGTGTCGGCGGTGTAGCCGCGCTTGACCTGAGCCCAGCCGGTGATGCCCGGCTTCACCAGGTGCCGGCGCGCCCAGAACGGGACCGACTCGAGGAGCTGGTCGATGAACTCGGGCCGCTCGGGCCGCGGGCCGACGATCGACATGTCGCCGTTCAGCACGTTCCAGATCTGCGGCAGCTCGTCGAGGCGGAACCGCCGCATGATGCGCCCGACGGAAGTGACGCGGGGATCGTCTCTTCGTCGCCCAGACCGCGACGCCGGGCGCCTCGGCGTCGACCCGCATCGTGCGGAACTTGTACATCAGGAAAAGTTCGCCGTGCTCGCCGACGCGGGTCTGGCGCAGCAGCACCGGGCCCTTGGTGCAGCGCACCAGCAGGGCGAGGATCGGGAAGAGCGGCAGCGCGATCCCGAGCAGCAGCACTGCCCCGACGATGTCGGACGTGCGCTTGGTGTACCGCGCGTACGGGCGCTGGTAGAGGTGCAGCACGCTCATGAACCACGCCCGGGTCAGGTCGCGGACGGGAACGCGGCCGAACGCGTGCTCGTAGAACTGTGCGAGCTCGAGCACCCGGAAGCCGGACGCGGCCGATTCGAGGAGCTGGGTGAACGTCTCGGGACGGTTGCAGCCCGGTGCGAGCGCGACGAGGTCCGGCTTGGCCTCGGTGACGATGCGCCGCAGCTCGGCCGTGGTGCCGAGCACGAGCGCGCCGCGATTCTGCGCGTCCTCCGCGTCGTCGACCACGCCGATCAGCTGGAAGCGCGTCTCGTGGCTGGTGTTCAGCTCGCGGATCAGCTCGGTGCACGGGTCGCGCGGCCCGACGACCAGAAGCCGGGTGGGCGGCGTGAGCGACCGGGTCACGACGGTCTCCCAGGCCGAGACGAGCAGCAGGATCACGGCTGCCACGGCGAGCGACGTGCCGATGCCGAACGAGAGCGACGGCAGCCACACGCCGAGGGCGGTGGTGGCGACCAGGCCGAGGAGCGCGCCGCGGACGACCGCGACCCGCGGCCCAAGCGCGTACAGCGTCGTCCGGCTCGACGAGAAGGAGGCGTTGACGCACGCGAACCAGACCCCGCCCGCGCCGAACGCAAGGGCCACGGTGTGGGGCTCCGACCAACCGCTCAGGACCGCCGCTATGACAAGTGGCATCACAATCGCCAGGGCGCGACCGACCTGCTCGATGACAGCCCGGTGGAGTGCTCCGGAGGGACGCTCAGCCGCAAACGGCCGCGTCGCCACTATCACCGTGTCTCGATCGGCCCTGAACGATGGCGATACGTCACTAGCCGCCATCGGCGGTGTTCCTCCGACCGAACACGAAGCTCCCTTTCTCCTCCGTTTGACTCATGGCGAGGCTGCCGAAGTACCCCCCGATGGAGGAAGCTACCGGAAAATGCAGGACCTGGTTCACGCGGGTTTGCGTAAAATCGCGGGCCGGGAAGCCATTGTGCCCCTGTGCAGCCTCTTTCCGAGCCATCCGGTTTTCGTCGCCGGCCGCGCGGGGCACCGCGAACCCTCGAGAATCGCCGCCGGCACGTCTCTTGTCAGCCACCGGGCGAGTGCCGGGTTGCGGAGCGACTCGAGCGCCGGTCCGAACGAGGTTCCGCGGCCGTGCGCGCGGTGGGTGTCGGTCGCGACGAGATGCGCCAGGCCGGCCGACAGCAGAGTCCGGCTCGAGCGCTCCGCGGCGCCTCCGAAGTCGCCCGTGATCGAGGCTGCTGTCAACTGTACGAGGGCGCCCGCCTCGACGAGGGCGGCGAGCCGCTGGGGCGACTCCTGGACGGCCGAGTTGCGCTCCGGGTGGGCGAGGACGGCCGTGTAGCCGAGCTCGCGCAGCCGCCGAAGCTGGTCGGCCGTATCGAGCGGCCAGCCGAAGAAGGGCAGTTCGATCAGCAGGTGGTTCGGGCTGCCGCCCAGGGCGAACGGACGCAGGTCCTCTGCCTCGAGGGTGTGCAGCTGGTCGAAGGCGATCTCGGCGCCGGGCAGGACGTCCAGGTCGATCCCGGCGTCGTGGACGGCGTGGCGCACGGCGGCCAGCGCGGTGAGCATCTCGTCCGCGGTCGTCGGGTAGTCGTCGCGGACGTGCGGCGTGGCGGCGAGCGACGTGATTCCACAGGCCACGGCCTCCCGGGCCATCTCCACACTTCCCTCGATCCCCGTAGCCCCGTCATCGAGGCCTGGGAGAACGTGGGAGTGGAGATCGATCATCAAAGGTTGTAGGGCCTACCGCGTGTGGGGGCGACGTGCACGAGGCGACCGTAGACAAGGTAGCGGTGCGTCGCGAAGAAACGGGGGTGGCACGCCTGAAGCACTACAACATCCTTACCGAATGTTTTCAAGCGGGCGAGGTCGGTGGCGGGGACGATCACGTGCGTGTAGACGCGATAGGTGAACGTCCCGTAGGGCACGGTGAGCGTGATCAGGTCGCCGTTCCGCATCTGGTCGATGTGCGAGAACGGGGCGAGGTAGGTCGTCCGGTGGCCTGCGATGTAGACGAGCTGGCCCTGGCCCGGCATGTACGTCCGCGGGTCGCGTCCGGGGCCGCGCATCAGCGAGCTCTCGTCGGTCCCGTTCAGCAGGATCATGTTCAGGTGGAGCCGCGGCACCGAGATCTTGCCGATCGCGGTGTCGTCCTTCGCCCCGGCGCGGTAGCGGGCTGCGTTCAGCGAGACCTGATGCTTCTCGTCCGAGATCGACGCAGTCGGATTGATCGGCACGATCGTCTTCAGCACCTGCTCGCGCGTGTGGACGTACTGCACCTTGAGCTTGCTCTGCTCGTAGCGTGTGTAGAGGGCGGTGAACGGGTCGTTCCACTTCCAGATCACGAACGCCCAGACGAACGCCAGCACGCCCAGGCTCAGCAGGACGTAGCTGAGGATGCGCAGCGACCGGCGTATGCCGTTGCGCAGACGCGGCATCGCCGTGCGTTCAAGCACGGGAACGAGCGGAGGGATGGTGTGTTCGTCGGTCGACATGACGGGGATTTCAGCCGATCAGGCTGTCTAACCGGGTTCGGCTAGAAGAGTAGTGTCCCTACCTCAGCGACTGCCGAACTCGTTGGCCCAGATCGCGACGCCGGCGTAGCCCAGGAACTTGCCGGTCCAAACTCCGAGCCCGAACGACTTCCAATCGCCCGAGAGCAGGTTCTGGCGATGGGGTGGGGAGGCGAGCCACGAGGCCATGATCTGGCGCGGGGAGCCCGCCCGGTTCTGGCCGAAGGCGAGGTTCTCGCCGATCGAATAGTTGCCGCCGAGGGCGTAGCCTGCCGCGACGAACGTGCTCGCGAACTGCTCCGAGCAGGGCGTGTGGCTGAACTGGCCGCAGCGGATGTCGGCGTCGATCTTCAGCGTTGCCGCCTTGTCGAGCGTCTTCGACTCCTTCAGCTGCGGCGCACCGGCGCCGCCGCGGGCGAAGGCGATCAGACAGGCCATCTCGTTCATCTGATCGAGCGCGCTGCCACTCGTGCTCGCACTGCCCGGACAGGCGGCGGGCGGAGCCAGCAAGGGGTCGACTCGCTGGGAGGCGGCGCTCGAGCTGCCGACGACGAGCGCTGCCACGGCAACAGCCGCAGCCAGCGCCGGCACCCGATGTGTCCAGAGGCCCAGCATCTGAAACAGGTCTCGACAGAAGGGCCTTGCGAGTCATCCCTCGCCCGAGGGATCAGGCAGGCCCGGCGGTCGAGCGGCGGCCCCGAGAAGACGTGAGCGCCCCTCGCGGGGCGCTCGTTGAAGCCTGGGGACGACTGCGGAGGCCAAGGGAGTAGCCCCGACCCCGAAGGGCCAAAGGAGCGCTCCGACCTCGCGTTTAATGTCGGGTTCGGGGGCCGCCGGCTCGATCCCTGGCCCGAGTGACCGTTTTGGTCATGTTCAGGTGTCCACAGAAAACGCGCTTGATTGCACCGGTTTCCACAGGTCTTCCCACAGGTGGTTGTGGGTGGATCCGGGGTCGAATCACCCTTGTGAGGGATTGAACCATTTGCAACTTCGTGCCGAATGAGAGGTGCGTGGGCGCCCGGCGCGCTCTTGGCTGAGAGGAAGTCCTGATCCGTTCAGGGTCCGGGGGGACTCTGAAATACATGGGCCGGGCGTCCACGCTTCTCTCGCGTGCAGGAAATCTTGAGCTTTCCAGGCGCCAAGCCGCGCGGGACGAACGGTGGACGTATGGATAGCGCCACCTCCCTGACACGCCGGGCCGATGAGGGCTGGCGGACGCAGCCGTATACGCTCGAGGAGGGGACCTACGAATTCGATGTCGACGCGGTGGAGGGACGTGCCGCCGACGGCCATGTCCTGAGGCTGCGCGTGGCGACCGGCCCGCTCGAGGGGCACCGTGTTCTCGTCAAAGAGGCAGCTCCGATCGCCGGGCTGCGCGAGGCGCTCGCCGCCGGGCAGCCGTGCAGGATCCGGGGGACGATCACGCGGATTCAGGGCCGGGGCCGACGCCTCGTCCGCACGTCGCTCGTCTGAGTCCGGGTTCGTTCGCCGGCGCGAACGGCGAAGGCCGAGCAAATGAGCAGGTCTTATCGCAAGCATTAGGGTGGTACCGTCTGCCGGGTGACCTGGCAATTCGTGATGACCGGCTTGCTGATCGGCACCCTCGTCGGGCTGACCGGTATGGGAGGCGGGTCGTTGATGACGCCGATCCTCATCTTCCTGTTCGGCTTCCAGCCGAGCGTCGCGATCGGGACGGACATCCTGCACGGCGCGATCTTCAAGTCGTTCGGCGCCGCACGCCACCGCAAGCTCGGCCATGTCCATGCGCGGCTCTCGCTCTGGATGCTGCTCGGGTCGGCGCCGATGTCGCTGCTCGGAGTCGCGTTCGGCAGCTGGCTGGATCGCCACTACGGCAAGGGAGTGCAGCATGTCCAGCAGCAGATCCTCGGCTACGCGCTCGTCGCCTGTGGGATCGGCTTCCTGCTCAAGGCGTTCGTGCGTACGGCCGCGAAGCCCGACGTACCGCTGATCCTGGCGCGGCGCGACAAGATCATCGCTGTCAGCCTCGGCCTCGCCGGCGGCTTCATCGTCGGCCTCACCTCGGTTGGCAGCGGCACGTTCTTCGGCCTCGTGATGCTGCTGGTCTTTCCGCTGACGGCGGCCAAGATCGTCGGGACCGATCTCTTTCACGCGGCCGCTCTGCTCTGGGTTGCGGGAATCGGCCATCTGGTCGCGGGCAACGTCGACCTGTCGGCCACCGCCTGGCTTCTGCTCGGCTCGATCCCTGGAGTGCTGGTCGGCAGCAATCTCACGGTGCGGCTGCCGGATCGAGCGATCCGGGTCGCGCTCGCGACGACACTGACGCTCAGCGGGTTCAAGCTGATCGACTTCCCCGGGTCGAGCGCCGCAGTGCTCATCGGCCTCGGTGTGGGGTTGGTGGTGCTCGCCGGCGCGATGCTCAGCGACTGGGCCGCGGCACGCCGGCGCCGGGCCGAGCGCATCGCGCCGGTCCTGGCTGAAGACCCGGCGCTTTGAAGGCTCGAACGGCCTCGAAATACCGCGTGATTCGGCCCCACAATCCCCAATTTGCGGGTATTGTGCGCCTGTAACGCCGTGAGTGTCTGGGGAGAGGCTCGGGTGCAGGTGGAAGCAGGGCGCGGATATTCCGACGAAAGAGCAGCGCGCGATGCGCTCTTTGCGCTGCTCGGCGCCGGCGTGCTGGTGGCCGCCGCGCCTGCCAAGCGGCGCAAGGCGCTCGGTTTGCTGGCGATCCTCGCCGTCCTGGCTCTGTTCCTCTGGCGTCGCGCGACGGCGACCGAGTCGGCGCAGGTCGCCGCGCCCGAGTGGGAGCGGGAGACGGACGCGAGCGAGACTGCCGCTTCGGAGCAACTGGCCGAGGAGCTTGCGGTGCAGGAGCCGGTGGCTGAAGAGGAGCCTGTCGCTGTAGTCGTCGAGGCGCCCGTGGCGGAAGAAACAGTCGTCGCTGAGACAGCCGTTGAGGAACCGGCCGACGAGGAAGTGGCCGACGAGGTCGCTCCGGCGGCTGCGGAGGCGGAACCCGAGACGGAAGCAGCGCCCGGGTTCGAGGCGCTTGACGCTGCGCTGGCCGCCCTGATCGGCGAGCTCGAGCGCGTGGAGACGGCCCGCCGCGAAGAAGCAGAGATTGAAGAGGCCCAGCGCGCGTGGCGCGAGGCGCAGGCCGAGGACGCACGCGAGCATGAGCTGGCCGAGGCGCGGGAACGCGAGGAGGCGGAGGCGCTCGTCCATGCCGGGCGGCAACTCGTCCATGCCGGCGGCTCTGACATCGGCCAGGACACGTCGACGTACGACCTCTCCGAGCATGCCCTCGAGGAACACGATCTCGAGGAGCACGACATTGAAGAACATGCCCTTGATGACCATGGCCATGAAGAGCACGGCCATGATCTCGCCTGGCGGCTGCCCGAGGCCGAGGTCGAGGCCGAGGCGTCCACCGAGGTGGAGGCGCAGGCTGCCGAGCCCGAAGCCGAAGCTCCCGCCCGGGGCGACGCTTCGCAGCCGAATCCCATCGCAGCCTTGCAGGAGCCGCTCGTCTCGGAGCCGGTCGTCTGGGAGCCCCAGGCACCCGAGGCGCAGCCGGTTCAAGAAGCGCCCGATGCAGCTCCGCAGCGGGCGCCTGTTGCCGGTGGCCTCGTCGGGTTGATCGGGCGGTACTCGCACCGCCAGCCGGGCGCACCGCGCGAGGAGACCCAGACCTCGGAGTCGGCTGTCGCGGCCGCCCCTTCGACACCCGCGCCCGAGCTGATGCACGATCCGGTGCCCGCGGTTGACGAAACTCGGGCCGAAGCAGCTCCGCCCGAACAGGCTGTGCCCGAACAAGCTGTGCCCGACCAGGCTGTGCCCGAACAGGCTGTGCCAGAACCAGCTCAGCCTGAAGCAGCAGAACCGGCTTCGTCCGACTGGCTCTAAAGCGGGCTTTTCGCCCGGAGGAATGGCTCTAGACAGCCACCTCCTCAGACGGGGGATGCAAGGAGGTCGGTGATCCGCCTTGAATGCCGCCGGTGAGGACGATGTCCGTTCACGCCCCGGAGGCACCTCTGGAAACCGCGCTGTTCACGCCGCCCGCGGCACCTTCCGCGCTGCGTGGATACGTCGCGCAGGTTCGCGCGACGCCCGCCCTGATCGCCGTCACGATCGCCGGCGTGTTTCTCCCCGTGCTGATCGTCCCGTACGCGTTCAGCGACGACTACTCGATTCTCTGGATGGCGGTGAGCCGGCAGCCGAGCTCGCAGTTCGGCAAGAACATCTTCGATGCGAACGCGATCGGTGGACGTCCGCTCGCCGGTCTGCTCGGTGACGGCGTGTTCAGCGCAGCCGGCGCGATCGACAACCTCCGGTTCGTTCGGCTCATCTCCGTCGTCGGGCTCGTCGTCCTCGCGCTGCTCCTGCACTGGGCACTCGTCCGGTCCGGGGTGAAGTCCACGATCGCAGCGCTCGCTGCCGTGCTCATCTGCACGCTGCCTTCGTCCCAGGTCTATGCCGGCTGGGCCGTCCTGTTCATCGCGCCGATCGCTGCGATCCTGGCGGCCATTGCGTCCGTGCTGGTCGTCACCGCCGTAGACGGCCCCCGCGAGATCCTGGTCGACCGACTCGTCGGCGCGGTGCTCTTCCTGTTCGCGGCGCTGCTGATCTACCAGCCGCCCGCGATGTTCTTCTGGGTGTTCCTCGCGATCGCCCTGGTCGGAGCCGTCACCGACTCCCGGCGCGCCTGGCGGCTGGTGAAGCTGCATTTCGGCGTGGGCTTCGTGTCGCTGGCGCTCGCGTACGTCGAGCTGAAGCTGACCGTCCATTTCATGGGCGCCAACACGATCGGCGCGTCCCGCGGTCACCTGAACACGCACGTCATCGCCAGGCTGCACTGGTTCCTCGACGGGCCGCTCTATCAGGCCGTGAACCTCTTCAACCTGACTCCTGCACATTGGTTCGCGCTCGTGGTGGCGGTGGTCTCCGCAGGGGGCATGCTGCTGTGGGTGGTCCGCCGCGCCGCCAACCCCGCTCTTCTGATCGCCGTGGGTGTGGTGCTCGTTCCGCTCACCTATCTGCCGAATCTCGTGATCACCGACACGTGGGCGCCGTTCCGGACGCAGGCCGCGCTTGCGGCGCTGCTCGGTCTGTATTTCTGCCTCGGCGCGGTCGGCATCTGGCTGACGCTCCGGGATGCGTTGCGTGACCGCATCAGTGTGGGCTCGCTCGCGCAGGCCCGTGTCATCGCAGTCGGGTTGCTCGGCGCGTTCGTCGTCGCCGGCGTCTTCTTCGCCGCCAAGAACACGACGAGTCTCATCGTCGAGCCTCAGATGACGGAGCTGAGGATGCTCCGCAGCCAGATCGCGGCGCTGCCGCCAAGTCCGGCGCGCGTGGCGTTCGTCGAGACCAACTGGTACGGAGGCATGACGAGCACAACGGGTTACGACGAGTTCGGTCTCCCGTCGACCGCGCGCCCGTGGGTGCTCGAGCCGTCCCTGGACCTGATCCTGCGCGAGGAAGGCCGGCTAGGCCCCGTGGGCGCCCGGCCGATCGTCGACGGCTTCGCGCCCGGTACGACGAGCTTCCCTGCGAACGAGCCGGTTCTCGACCTCCAGGGACTCGCACAGCTCCGTTGACAGGCTGAAAAGGGCTCTCGAACAAGAACCCTCTAGATCCGCGGGCGCGATGCCGACAACGGTATGTGTGAGCGGAACAAACGGAGCTGTCACCCAACCCAACGCCTTGGAGCTCGCCTACCGGATCCGGCGGGTCATCATCGAGCAGTCGCGCCGCGCCAACGTCGGCCACATCGGCTCGAGCCTTTCGATTGCCGACATCGTCGCCGCGCTCTTCGCCGGGCCCCTGCGAAGCTCGAGTGGTGACGAAGCCGACCGCGATCGCTTCGTTCTGTCCAAGGGCCACGCAGCGCTTGCCCTCTACGGGGCGCTCAACGCAACCGGCCGGCTGAGCGACGACGAGCTGTCGACGTTCTGCACCGGGGTCACCGCTCTCGGAGCGCACCCCGAGCACGCGCTTCCTGGCATCGACTTCTCGACCGGCTCGCTGGGCCAGGGCCTTTCGATCGCGACAGGCGCTGCGCTCGCCGCACGTCTGCAGGGCTCGACGCGCATGACGTACGTGGTGGCCAGCGACGCGGAGTGCAACGAGGGGTCGCTGTGGGAGGCCGTGATGTTCGCGGCGCACCACAAGCTTTCGAATCTCGTCGCGATCATCGACGTCAACCGCCAGCAGGCGTTCGGCTACACGCGCGACGTGCTCGATCTCGACCCACTCTCCGATCGCTTCGGTGCCTTCGGCTGGGACGTGCACGAGGTCGACGGGCATGACGTCGAGGCGCTCGCCGCCGTCATCGATGACCTCGAACAGACCGAAGGGCCGCCCCATGTACTCCTCGCGGCGACGACCTTCGGCAAGGGCGTTTCCTACATGGAGAGCGAGATCAAGTGGCACTACCTGCCGATGTCCGAAGACGACTTCGCGACCGCGCTTCGTGAGCTCGAGGAGGCCCGCGCATGAGAAACGAATTCGTCGGCGCGCTGATCGAGGAGGCCGAGCGGGACGAGCGCGTCATGCTTCTGACCGGCGATCTCGGCTTCGGTGCGCTCGAGCCCTTCGCCCAGCGCTTCCCCGACCGCTTCTTCAATGCGGGCGTCGCCGAGCAGAACATGGCCGGAATGTCGACCGGGCTCGCCGAGGCTGGCTTCGTCCCCTTCATCTACTCCATCGCCACGTTCGCGTCGATGCGTCCGTACGAGTTCATCCGCAACGGGGCGGTGCTGCACGACCTGCCGGTACGTGTCGTCGGGATGGGGGGCGGACTGGATTACGGCACGAACGGCATGACGCACTACGCCCTCGAGGACGTCGCGCTGATGCGCGCTCAACCGGAACTGACCGTGCTCGTGCCCGCCGACGGCGAGCAGGCTCAGGCCGCGGTTCGAGCGACGGGCGCAATTCGCGGCCCTGTCTATCTGCGCCTCGAGAAGAGCGGCCAACTCGTCCCGGGCCTGCACGGGCGGTTCGAGACCGGGCGGGCGCATGTGATCGGCGACGGCAGCGACGTGGCGCTGATTGCCATGGGCGGAGTCGCCCGCGAGGCCGTTCAGGCCGCCGAGCTGCTGGTCGAGCAGGGCTTTGCCGCCACCGTCGTTGTCGTGTCGACGCTCAACCCCGCGCCGGTCGACGACCTCGTCGATGTTCTAGGCCGCGTGCGCGTTGCCCTCACCATCGAGTCGCACTATCTGGTCGGAGGCGTCGGCTCTCTCGTCTGCGAAGTCGTCGGCGAGCAAGGCCTCGACTGCAGGGTCGTGCGCTGCGGCGTCAGCCGCGTCACCCGGGGTCAGACCGGCAGCCGGGAAGCGCTCCACTCACTCCACGGCCTCAGCGCAGAAGGAATCGCCAGGACCGCCACAGCCGCACTCAGGCAGCCGGTCCATGCCGGAGGAGGCAGGTAGCGTGGAAATGCTGGCCGAGAGAGAGCTGCCGCGCTTGGCGCTGGCGAACAAGAAGATCAGCGCGATCATCGCCTGCTACCGCGACGCGCCGGCGGTGCCGCAGATGCACGAGAGGCTGACGGCTGTCTTCCAGAAGCTCGGCGTCGACTACGAGATCATCTTCGTCAACGACGGCAGCCCCGACGACGCCCAGGAGGTTCTCGCTGAGCTCGCAACGCGCGACCGTCACGTCACCGTGGTCACGCACGCACGGAACTTCGGATCGCAGAGCGCCTTCACGAGCGGCATGCGGATCGCCACCGGCGACGCGGTCGTGTTGCTCGACGGCGACCTGCAGGACCCGCCCGAGCTGATCGCCGACTTCGCCGTGCAGTGGCAGGAGGGCTACGAGGTCGTCTACGGGAAGCGGATCAAGCGCGAGACGACGCGGACGATGCAGATCCTCTACAAACTGTTCTACCGCGTCTTCCGTTCGATGTCGTACGTGCGCGTCCCTCTCGATGCCGGCGACTTCTCGCTGCTCGACCGCAAGGTCGTCGATGCGCTGAACTCACTCCCCGAGTCGAACCGCTTCTTGCGCGGCCTGCGCGCGTGGGTCGGCTTCAAGCAGACGGGCGTTGCGTACGTTCGGCCGGAGCGGCCGTTCGGAACGTCGACGAACTCGCTGTTGCGGAATCTCGGCTGGGCGCGGAAAGCGATCTTCTCCTTCTCATACGCGCCGTTGAACTTCATCACGTGGCTCGCGCTGTCGACCGTCGGCCTGACGCTGATCGCGATCTTCACCCAGATCACGCTGCGGCTGACCTCGCCCGGTCTCGTGCCGAAGGGCTTCACCACGATCATCCTGGTGATCCTGTTCATCGGCGGCATCCAGCTGTTGTGCCTTGCCATCATCGGCTCGTACCTCGCACACATCTACGACGAGGTGAAGCGGCGGCCGGCGTATGTCGTGTCGAACGTGATCAACGCGCCGGTCCGGGACGAGGCGGAAGCCAAGGTTGCCTGACGTGCTCGAGAAGGGACTCTCGCTGGTCGCGACCCGGTGCGCGATCTGTGGGACGGAGGGCAACTCGGAGACGGTCTACCCGGCGAATTTCGACGCGGGCGCCTTCACGCCGGAGATCTTCTCGGCGCGGCGGAATCCGGACCGGATCCATTACCGGCTCGTGCGCTGCCTCACCTGCGGCCTGTTCCGGTCGGACCCTGTTGCGAGCGACGACGTGCTGTCCGACCTATACGCCCGGAGCGAGTTCCACTACGGCGAGGAGACGTGGAGCCTGTCGAGCACATACGGGCGCTACCTGGCCGAGTGCGAGAAGTACTGGAGCAGAAAAGACGCGTTGCTCGAGATCGGGTGCGGCAACGGGTTCTTTCTCGAGGAGGCCTGCCGCCGGGGCTACGCGACGGTTCGCGGCGTCGAGCCGAGCACGGATGCTGTCGCGCAGGCACCGGCCGAGCTTGGGGACGCCATCGTCGTCGACATCATGCGCCCCGGCCTCTTCGAGGAGCAGAGCTTCGACGTCGTCTGTTTCTTCCAGGTCCTCGACCATCTGCCCGACCCGGGCGCGGTGCTGCGCGAGTGCTTCGAGATCCTCCGGCCCGGCGGTCTCGTACTCTGCCTGAACCACGACGCCGGAGCCCTTTCGGCGCGCCTCCTCAAGGAGAAGAGCCCGATCGTGGACATCGAGCACACCTACCTCTACAGCCGGCAGACGCTCGCGCGCCTGCTCGAGGCGCAGGGATACAGGGTGCGGGGCGGGGGAGCGGTGCGGAACACCTACAGCCTGCGCTACCTCACGCATCTGCTGCCGCTGCCCGGAGCAGTCAAGCGTTCCGCGGCCGCCGCGCTGCACGCAGCCCGGCTCGAGAACCTTCGCCTCTCCGTCAAGCTCGGCAATCAGTTCATGATCGCCCAGCGGCCCGAGTCGGGTACGGCGTGACCCGCGCCCTCGTCACGGGTGCCGCCGGGTTCGTCGGCGCCAACGTCGCGCGGCGTCTGCTGGCCGACGGGCACGAGGTGCATCTGCTCGACCGGCCCGGCTCTCGTCAGTGGCGGATCTCCGACCTCACTGAACATGCCAACCTGCATGAGGCCGATCTCGAGGACCCGGACGCGGTGACGCGGGTGATCGAGGAGGCGCGGCCCGAGTGGATCTTCCACCTCGCGGCGCGCGGCGCGTACTCCTGGCAGGGCGACGTCCGAGAGATCCTGCGCGTCAACGTGGTCGGTACCGCCAACCTGCTCGAGGCCGCGACGCGGCAGGGTTTCGCGGCACTCATCTACGCGGGCACCTCGTCCGAGTACGGCTTCAAGGACCATGCGCCCGGCGAGGACGAGGAAACGTCGCCGAACAGCGCCTACGCCGTGGCCAAGGTGTCGGCGACGCTGCTGTGCCGGCTCTACGCGCGCAACAGCGGCAACCGCGTCGTCACGCTCCGCCTCTATTCGACCTTCGGGCCCTGGGAAGAGCCCGGCCGCCTGCTCCCGAATCTGATCATGCGCGGGCTCGACGGCGACTTGCCGCCGCTCGTCTCTCCTGATGCCGCGCACGACTTCATCTATGTGGACGACGTGGTGGACGCCTTCGTCCGTGCGGCGAGCGCCGAGCATGTGGAGCCCGACGCCATCTTCAACGTCGGCAGCGGCGTGCAGATCACGCTCGCACAGGTTGTCGCGGTCGCCCGCAGACTCCTCGACGTGCAGGTCGAGCCGCACTGGGGCACGATGCCGGCCAAGGTCTGGGACACCGGCGTGTGGGTGGCCGACTCGAGTCGCATCAGACGCGAGCTGGGCTGGGCGCCGACGGTTACGTTCGAGGAGGGACTGCGCAAGCAGATCGACTGGTTCCTTGACAAGCCGGAGCTGCGCTCGTTCTATGAAGAGCTCACGTCCCGGCGAGCCGCCAGGAGAAAGACCAGTGTCTGACGACCGCCGCGGCGTCGCGCCGTTCGATCACGACGTCGAGGTGAACGAGGGCTACCGCTACTCGGCGAACGCCGGCCTGAGCAGCCACCTCGCGAACGAGCGCCTCACCGAGGTGACGCTTCGCTATGGGAACCTCGCCGGCCGTTCCGTCATCGACGTCGGTTGCGGCGACGGCGCCTATACGCGTGAGCTTGTCACCCGTGCGAAGCCGCGCGAGATCGTGGGCATCGATCCGGCGGCCCGGGCGATCGCGCTCGCCTCGGAACGGAACCCCGACATCCGCTTTGAGGTCGGCGACCAGCACTGGCTCGAGGAGAGCAACCTCCGGTTCGACATCGCGATTGCGCGAGGGGTACTCCATCACGCCGACGATCCAGGCCGCGTCGTGCGGTCGATGTGCCGCGTCGCCAACCAGGTGCTGCTGATCGAGCCGAATGGTCTGAACCCGGTTCTGAAGGTGATCGAGCGCGTATCGTCCTATCACCGCGAGCACGGCGAGAAGTCGTACTCGCCGCGGCTGATCGATTCGTGGCTGCGCTCGGGCGGGATGACGATCGACACCAGGCTCTGGGCAGGGCTCGTACCGTTCTTCTGCCCTGCGCCTGCCGCGCGGCTCTTGAAGGCCGTCGAGCCGGTCGTCGAGCGGCTGCCGGTGCTCAGCCGCGCCGCGCTGGCCGTGTACGTCGTCCGCGCAACGCGCCCCGCGTAAGCACTGGATCCCCGCTTCGTCCGCGCGATCCGCTCCTTGCCAACCAGGTGTCACAAAGCTCACTTTCGGGTGTTGGCGCACCGAGACATGTCTGGCAGCAGCCGCCATCACAAACCGTCCACAGGCTGGGACCGGGTTCTGGGCTTGCCCTGGGAGGGCGGTTTGCGGACTACCGGCCCGGCGGGACGGTGGTTGTGGACAGATCACATCGTCCGACGGACATGTCTGTCGCTTCGCACAAACTCATAGGCGATCGGCTCACGCCGCCACTGCGTACTCGGTTGCTAGACGCGAACGCGGCTGCGCGTGCGGCGGCCGGCGATGATGCCGCGGGCCGGTACGTCGGGAACCTCGTCGAAGTTCTCGAGCTCGTTCACGATGTAGAGCGGACGACGCTTGACCTCGGCGTGGATGTCGCCGATGTACACGCCGATCACACCGAGCACGATCAGCTGGATGCCGCCGATCAGCGTGACGGCAACCACGATCGACGCCCAACCGGGGACGGTGAAGATCCCGGCGACTTTGGCGACGACTGCAAAGGCGCCGACGACGAAGCTGACGAACGAGACGATGAAGCCGAGGTTCAGGGCCAGCCGCAACGGCGCTTCCGAGAAGCTGGTGACGCCGGTCGCGGCGAAGCGCAGCATCTTGCGGAGTGGGTACTTCGTCTCGCCTGCAAACCTCTCGGCCCGGTGGTATTCGACGCCGGTCTGGTTCATCCCGATCCAGCTGAACATGCCGCGCACGAAGCGGCTCGACTCGCGCATCTGGTTGAACACGTCGAGTGCGCTGCGGTCGACGAGGCGGAAGTCGCCCACGTCGAGGGGCACTTCGACCTCGGAGATCTTGTTGAAGCCGCGGTAGAACCACGCGGCGGTCGCCCGCTTGAACCGTGTCTCGCCGTCGCGCTCCTGGCGGATTGCGTAGACGATGTCGAAGCCCTCACGCCAGCGAGCGGCGAGCTCGAGCACAACCTCGGGCGGGTCCTGCAGGTCGGCGTCGAGCACGATCACCGCGTCACCCGCGGCAAGGTCGACACCGGCGGTCAGCGCGATCTGATGGCCGAAGTTCCGCGAGAGGCGTGCCAGCTTGAAACGGGGATCGTGCTGGGCGGCGGCGAACAGCAGCTCGTACGTGCGGTCGCGGCTGCCGTCGTCGACGATGATCGCCTCGGCGTCACCATCGAGGGCGTCCATCAGCTCGCTGAGGCGAGCGACGAGCTCGTCGACAACCCCTTCCTCGTTATACGCAGGGACGACCAGTGAGTAAGTAGGCACGAGTTCCAGCCTTTCGCAGTTCCGACGCTGTTCTGTGTACTACGACTCGTATCGGTCGGCGGGCGTCCGGGCTTTAGAAGCTCCTAAGAACCCTGCGGGCAGCCAGCCCTGCCCCAGCGCCACAAGTGCGAGCAGCGCGAGCGCTCCGAGCGCAAACAGGTACGGGTAGCGGTCGTACGACTTGTAGCGGAAGGCGATGACATGGTGGCCGGCCGAGACATCCACGCCGACGATGCTGGGCGCCATCATCACGGGCTTGGCGGGGATGCCGTCGACGGTGACCGTCCAGCGCGGGTCGTAGGTCGCCTTCAGGATCACGACGGCCGAACGGTTCGCCTGGATGGTGGCGTTGAACTCGCCGTCCTGCAGCCGCTCGTTCGACGACAGCACCGCGCCCGGCGAGCCTGCCGGCGGCTTCGAGCCCGAGAAGGTCGCCGGGGAGCCGGGGGAGCCACCGAACGCGATGCTCGGATAGATCGCCTTCGACGCCAGGTCGGTGTCACGCCACGACCGCGTCTGCTGCTCGAGGTCGGTGCGATTCGCCGTGATCGGGCCTTCGCCGTCGACCACCTGGAAGTAGCCGGTGTTCGCGACCTCGTACAACCGGTGGCGTCCGCTCGACGCGATGAGGGTTGCGGGCACGTCGGGCTTCTGGCCGGCCGGGAGCACCACGTACTTGACGCCGAGCATCTGGTACTGGGCCAGGTTCGCGTCGTTGAAGGCCGCCTCGACGTCGTTCGAGAGGGACGAGAGCGTGCGGAACGTGAAGCCGATCGCGTCGACATCGTGGTCCGAGAAGTAGGCGTAGACCGGCACCTCGCCGATCGAGTAGGTGTGGCCGAAGTTGCTCCGCAGCCCGGCGTACACGCGGCCGTCGCCGCGCGCCTTGATGATCGCGATCAGCTTGTCGAGGTCATGCCCGTCGGTGGCGTCCGCGACCTGCTGCTCGTGGATGAGCGCGGCGTCACGCCGGTCGTATGAGGCACGCCCGGTCCAGGCCGGGGCGAGCACCCCGATCGCGATCGCCAGGGAGGCGACCGCCGCAAACGCCGCGCCGTACCTCGGTGCGAACCGGACGACGAGGACCGAGGCGTGCCGCAGAAGCCAGGCCAGACCCACGCCTGCAATGAAGATGCCGGCCAGATCGACACCCATGACGAAGCGGTGCATCTGGATGTCGCCCATCCCGGGCAGCAGCATCAGGACATGGCCCCAGAGGCCATGGCGGCCGAACCAGAGCAACATGCTGGCGACGAAGACCGCGAGCAGCGCCCGAGCGCGTGGATCGGTGCGGGCGCGGAATCCGCACAGGCCGACGCCGGCGAGGAACAGCAGCGTGAGGATCGGGAAGCGCTGGTAGTCGAAGAGCTTGCCGCTGAACAGCCAGCCGAGCTCCTTCTCCGCGCCGTAGGAGTTGTTGAAGATCGTGCCCTGGTAGTACTCGCTGCGCGTCGTCCACTTGGTGTCGGCGATCAGGGGCACGAGGAACCACGACCCGATCAGGATCGACCCGATGGCCACGATCGCGCCGCGCCCGACGTGACGCAGGAAGCCGGCGCCGGCGACGATCACCCACACGCCGATCGTGAGGATCGCGAGGTAGCCCGTGATGAAGTGGCAGGCCATCGTCAGGGCGATCGCGACGGCTGCGGCTGGGTAGCGCTTGCCCCGCGATACCGCCCGCCAGGTGAAGCCCCAGGCGAGCGGCAGCAGCCACATCGCCCACTCCTGCGAGTAGACGCCGTAGCCTTGCCACGTGTAGCTGCCGTGCTCGTAGCCGTAGCCGCCGGCGCTGACGATCAGCGGCGACACCGCGGCGGCGGCCGCCGCAGTCCAGCGCGCCCAGCCGAGCAGCCGCGCCGACCAGTAGATCGAGAGCGGCCACAGCGCGAGCAACAGGTAGATGAACCAGAGATACGCGGTCTGGTCGCTCACCCCGAGGGCGATCGCCGTATAGGCAGTGAGGGTCTCGGCGAGGCTCTGGTAGTGGTGGAAGAACGACGAGCCGAGTGTCAGGTCGGGGAACCAGCCGTCGAGCGGGACGTGGCCCTCGTGGATCTGGGTGCTCGCCCAGCGCACCATCTGCAGGTGGAAGGCGCTGTCGTTCAGGTTCGCGGCGGGCTTGGTTTCGCTGTGCAGGATCCAGAGGCCGAACGCACACACGGCGCCGACGAGCGAGTACGGGCCGAAGCGCGCCCAGCGGCTCGCGCTGAGGACGGCGTTCGCCGCGTCCTGGTCGGCGCGGAAGAACGTCATGATCGCCGGCCACGCCTTCGACGCAAGTGCAGCCTTCGGCGCAGGTGCAGCCGCCGGTGCCGGCTCGAGGTCGTCGTCCCACTGAGGTTCGGGCTCCGCATCGGTCTCGTCGCCGTCGGGCAGCGGCCCGGCCGGGGCGACGAACGCCGGCTCGCCCGCGCCCACGGCCGCCATCCAGCGCACGCCCATGGCGACGACGGACAGGCCGATCAGGGTGACGAGCAGCGACAGGACCTTCCGCTGCCACGAGTCCACGCCGAGTCCGCCGAACAGCCAGTCGAAGACGGGCTGGTAGTGGAACGCCTGGACGTGCCAGCCGATGTTGAAGTACGCGAACACCCACCAGAGGTTCACGACATAGAGAACAGAGAGGCCTGCCAGCGCCCAGCGGAAGCGGCGGTGGAAGGCGAGCGGTGCCAGGCACGCCAGCGAGAGGAACATGTACCGCTCGTGCATGCGCGTCAGCACGACGTACGAGAGCAGGCTGACGGCGCCCGATGCGACCATGAACGTGCGTGCCTCGTGCGCCCCGCGCTCGATCGCACGGTGCGTCTGCCAGAGCACGAACGCCGTCCCGGCCGCAAACAGGAACCAGCCGAGATACAGCGCCGGAATGCCTACGAGCGTCCAGGTGGGCGTCCCGTTCACCGGCATCTTGTCGGGCCGCCAGAACCCGACGATGCCCCACAGGTTGAACGCGTTCGCGCTCGTGTACGGATAGACGGACGCACTCTTGCTGTAGAAGTGGACGAGCCCGACCGGGCCGAGCCCGAAGGGGAGACCCGAGACGGCCCAGAGCCCGAGTGAGAGCGCGCCGGCGATCGCGATGCTGAGAGCGCCGTCGACCGCAGCCGAGAACGACTGCCGGTGGAGATAGCGCCGGTAGAGGGCGTAGAGCATCACCGGCAGGACGAAGCCCTCCTGTGGCTTCATCGCGATCGCGACGGCGAAGATCAGGAGTGCTGCGATCTCACGCTTCAGCGACTGTGGCCCGGTGTAGAGCAGAAGCAGTGTCCAGAGCACGAACATCGCAGGCACCGCGTCGACCTGCCCCCAGACGCCGCTGAGCAAGAAAAACGCCGGGTTGAACAGGACGGCGCCACCGGCCACGAGTGCGCGCACCGGCAGCCGTTCCCGCAGCGAGTCGGGCGCGAGCCGCTCGGCGAGGGTGCCGACGATCCAGGCCAGTCCCAGATCCGCGACGATCGCAGGCAGCTTGATCAGCAGATAGCTCGGCGCCGCCGAGATCTTCCCGGTCACCCAGAGCACATAGAGGTAGCCCGGCGGGTAATCGGCGAAGCCGGCCTGCGCGTAGAACTTGTGCGTCCCGACTTGCGAGAGCGACGTCGTCCAGCGCTGGAACAGCTGCAGGTCGCCGTAGAAGCCGAGGTGCGGGGCGAGTGCGACTCTCACGATGAGCCCGGCCGCGAACATTGCGGCCAGGCCCATCGGAGAGTCGAGGAGCCAAATGCGTCCGTTGGCTGTGTGGCGGGATGTCATGCGTTACGTCCTCCCGTCACGGAGGGAGCGGGCTCCGTTCAGCCGACGGTGACGATATGGCCGGACGTGACGAGCCTGCGAGTCACGGACGGCGTGGGGTCGAAGACCTCGATCTGGAAGTTGACGCTCGGGAACGCCACGTGGATGCTCTTCGGGTCGGAGGAGTCGACGAGTGCGATCCCGCCGCCCTTCAGGTTCACGATGTGCGCGCCCTTCTGCTTCGACAGGGCCTGGAGGGCCGCGAACGCTCCCTGGAAGGGATAGGTCGCCACCGTCAGGTACGGCTGCGAGCTTCCGACCTGGACGCCCTTCGGCAGGTACCGGACGAAGACGCCCGACGTGGACTGCGTCAGCTCATAGGTCGTGCCGGCCTTTGCACCGGCCCAGTAGATGGGCTGGCCCAGCGAGGTCGACAGTGCCTTCAACTTCGCGACCGAGGCGGCCACCGGATGCGGGGCGGACCCGGCGTCCAGGTTGCCGATGGTGGTCAGCTTGCCCGCCGCGACGAGCGACTCGGCCTGACCGGCGGTCGGATCGAAGACCTCGGCCTGGAAGTCGACGTACGGGTATGCCGCGTGGACGTTGTCCGGGCTCTTGCTCGAGACGACGGCGAGGCCGCCCTTCGGGAGCTTGACCGGCGTGGAACCGCCCTGGCGGCTCACGACCTGGAGCGCGGCGTAGGCGCCCGAGAAGGGATAGGTCGCGACGGTCAGGTAGCCGTTGCCGCTGCCGACCTTCACACCTGCGGGCAGGTAGCGGATCGCGATATTTCCGTTCGAGCTCTGTGTCAGCTCATATGTCATGCCCGCGCGCGGGCCGACCCAGAAGATCGGATGACCGAGCGAGGTCGCGAGGGTGTTCAGTTGCGCCTGAGTAACGGCGCTGACGTTGGAACTCGGATGTGATGCGGACGAGCCGCCGTTGCCGCGCAGAGCGAGCCAGATGACGACTCCGGCTACCACGACCAACACCACGACGGCCGCGATCCGGAACGTCCCGGTGCGCGCCGGCGGCTGCGGGGCCGGGGCTGGTCTGCGGGTAAGTGGCTCTGTCATAACGTGCTTCGGCTCAGCGCTCATTCGTTTTCTTTCCTTCCGTGTTCGATTCCTGCACCGCTATCGGCAGCGTGGAGGGATTGCTTAAGGCCCTGCGAATTACCTCTTCACCGGATCACCCCTTCAGGGGGCGCGGGAGTTGTCGAAACGGTCGAAGGGTTAATTGCATGGCAAATGTGTCGCGTACCTCTGGCAGCATCGAGCCCCGTCGGCGGCCGGCCCCTGTGGATGGTCCGTCGCCGCGCCGCCTGGCTGCTCTCATCGGCAGCGCGGTCGTGTTGCTCGCGATCGCGGGTGCTGCCGTGTGGCTCATCTTCAACAGCGGCAGCTCGAAGCCCGCAGCGCAGCCGACCGTGTCGGTCTCGCCTGTCGCACCGGTCGCGCTCTCCGTGTCGGGGTTGAAGACGCTCACCGCCACGCTGAACGCGGTGCACGGGCAGCCGATCTACTGGGCGGGCGCGAAGGCACACACGCTCTATGAATTGCGCCGGACGTCGGACGGCAACGTGTACGTCCGGTACCTCCCGCCGAGCGTCAAGGCGGGCACCGCGTCGGCGAAGTACCTGACCGTCGCGACCTACCCGTTCATCGGTGCGTACGCGTCGCTGCAGAAGGTGGCGGGGAACGCAGCCGTTGCGATTCCCGGTGGCGGGATCGCGTTCGTCGATGCGAAGGATCCGAAGAGCATTCACCTCGCCTTCCCGGACATTAACTATCAGGTTGAGGTTTATAGTCCCTCGCCGGCGACCGCTCTGTCGGTCGCCACGTCCGGTCACATCCGCCCCGTCGGCTAGCCCGGCGAGAGGCTCTTCGGGAGCCCCGCGCGCGATGGTTCATACCGTGGTGTAGTGCCGGTCTTCGCCGTTCTGGCCGTCCGGGACGGTCGGTTTTTTGGCTTGTTTCCACGACTTTTCGAACGTACAGAATTAGGCCATACCATGGTCTAGTTCCGCCTCTGAGCCGTTGACGCCCCTTTTTGGTCGTCCTACGTTCCGGCCCGGAGCCCTCTCTTTCGCGCACCTTGCGAGCGACGGCCCGGTCCCGTAGGTCCCAATCGAAAGGTGGCAGGTCGTGGTTCACAAGTCGGCGGTTTTCCTGACAAGTCTGGCGGCCCTCTTGGTCGCTCTCGTCGTTGCGGGTGGCGCCTCTGCCATCACCGCGACGACCATCAACGCCTGTGTCGACACAAGCGGCTCGGGCAAGGGAGACATTCGGATCGTCTCGACGACTCCGACTTTGACCTGGTCGGGCGGGAGTCCGACTGCGTGTACGGGCACCGGCTTTCAGACGCTGACGTGGACCACCGGAAGCGGTGGAACTGGTGCGACCGGTGCGACCGGTCCGGCCGGTGCAGTCGGCGCGACGGGACCGCGCGGCTCCACCGGTGCGAACGGGACGAACGGCACCAACGGCGCAGCGGGTGCCACCGGCGCCGCGGGCGCCGCAGGTGCGGCGGGCGCGACGGGAGCCCGCGGCTCGACCGGCGCCAACGGGACTAACGGAACCAACGGGACGAACGGCGCTGCAGGTGCCACCGGCGGCGCGGGTGCTACGGGCGCGGCGGGTGCCGCGGGTGCTGCGGGTGCTGCGGGTGCTGCGGGTGCCGCCGGCGCGACAGGTGCGGCAGGCGCGACTGGCGTTGCCGGTCCGGCAGGGCCGCAGGGTCCGGTCGGTGCGACCGGTGCCACCGGCGCCACTGGTGCTGCGGGCGCGACCGGTGCCGACGGTGCGAACGGCGCGAACGGCTCGGCCGGCCCGCAGGGACCGCAGGGCACGGTTGGCCCCGCCGGCCCCGCCGGCGCGACCGGCCAGGGCGACACGGGTGACACCGGCGTCGCGGGCGCTCAGGGCGACACGGGTGCACAGGGTGCGACCGGTGCCGGCCTTCCGGGCCTCGACGGCGCGACCGGTGACCCGGGTCCGCAGGGTGATACCGGTGAGCAGGGTCCGCAGGGCGATTCCGGCCCGCAGGGTCCGCAGGGCCAGCAGGGTCTGAACGGCAACAACGGCATCAACGGCAACAACGGGAACAACGGTGCGACGGGCGTGACCGGCGCGAAGGGTGCGACCGGCGCGGGCGTCACCGGAGCGACCGGCGTCCAGGGTGTGAAGGGTGACACCGGGACGCAGGGCGAGCTCGGCAACACCGGTGCGCAGGGTGGTCAGGGCGACACCGGCGCGCAGGGCACGCATGGCGACACCGGCACGCAGGGTGGTCAGGGCGACACCGGCGCGCAGGGTGGCCAGGGCGACACCGGCCAACAGGGCATTCAGGGTGGCCAGGGCGACACCGGCAGTCAGGGTGGCCAGGGCGACACCGGTGCCGGCGTCACGGGAGCGACGGGCGTGCAGGGTGGTCAGGGCGACACCGGCATCCAGGGCTTCCAGGGCGACACCGGCCTCCAGGGTCTGCAGGGCATCCAGGGTCTGACCGGCGCGACCGGCGATCAGGGCGCTCAGGGCGACACCGGTGAGCAGGGCATCCAGGGCTTCCAGGGTCTGCAGGGTGCTCAGGGTCCGCAGGGCGTCCAGGGCGTCCAGGGCGTCAAGGGCGCGACCGGCGCCAAGGGCGACACGGGTGCCGGCGTCACCGGCGCGACCGGCGTCCAGGGTGGCCAGGGCGACACGGGTGTGACCGGTGGTCAGGGCGACACCGGCGCGGGCGTCACAGGCGCGACCGGCGTGCAGGGTGGTCAGGGCGACACCGGCATCCAGGGCGGCCAGGGTGACACCGGCGAGCAGGGCATTCAGGGAACGCACGGTGACACCGGGACGCAGGGTGGCCAGGGCGACACCGGCATCCAGGGTGGTCAGGGCGACACCGGCATCCAGGGCATTCAGGGTGGCCAGGGTGACACCGGCATTCAGGGTGGTCAGGGTGACACCGGTATCCAGGGCATTCAGGGCATCCAGGGTCTGACGGGCGCGACCGGCGTCCAGGGTGGCCAGGGCGACACCGGCGTGACCGGCGGTCAGGGCGACACGGGTATCCAGGGCATCCAGGGTGGCCAGGGCGACACCGGCATCCAGGGTGGTCAGGGCGACACGGGTATCCAGGGCATTCAGGGCATCCAGGGTCTGACGGGCGCGACCGGCGTCCAGGGTGGCCAGGGCGATACCGGCGTGACCAGGGCGGTCAGGGCGACACCGGCGTGCAGGGTGACCAGGGCATTCAGGGCGGTCAGGGCGACACGGGCGTGACCGGTGGTCAGGGCGACACCGGGATCCAGGGCATTCAGGGAACGCACGGTGACACCGGTACGCAGGGTGGCCAGGGCGACACCGGTGTGACCGGTGGTCAGGGCGACACCGGTGCGCAGGGAGCTCAGGGCACGCAGGGTGCCGCGGGCGCCGTCGGAGCTCAGGGCGGCCAGGGCGACACCGGCGTGACGGGTGGTCAGGGCGACACCGGCGTGGAGGGCGACCAGGGTGTGAAAGGCGATACCGGCAGCCAGGGTGGTCAGGGCGACACGGGCGTCCAGGGTGACCAGGGCGCGAAGGGCGACACGGGCCTGCAGGGTGACCAGGGCAATACCGGCCTGACCGGCGCGACCGGCGAGCAGGGCGTCCAGGGTGACAGTGGTCTGCAGGGTGTGCAGGGCGTCCAGGGTCTGACCGGCGCGACCGGCATCCCGGGCGGCCAGGGCGACACCGGTGTTGCGGGTGCCGTCGGTGCGCAGGGCGGTCAGGGCGACGCCGGCGCACAGGGTCCGCAGGGTGCTCAGGGTCTGACCGGCGCCACCGGAGCTCAGGGTTCGCAGGGTGGCCAGGGCGACACGGGTGCTCAGGGTCCGCAGGGCGATCCGGGTGGTGCGACCGGCGCGACCGGCGGCCAGGGCGATACCGGCCTGACGGGTGCTGCCGGTACGGCGGGCTCCAACGGAGCCAACGGAACGGGCTCGTGGAGCAGCGCGGGAACGACGAACGGCACCTCGATCAACACCTCGAACACGCTGTACGGCAGCGTGCTCGGAGCGGTCACTCCGACTACCTCGAGCACCAACGGCCAGTTCACGATGCCGAACACGGTGCTCGTGTCGGGTCTGACGGCGACGCTGTCGACCACCAGCTCGGGCAACACGTATCAGTTCACGGTCATGGACAACGGCGTCGCGACGGCGCTGACGTGCTCCGCGTCGAATCCGACGACGTGCTCCGACGCGACCCACTCGGTCGTGTTCAACGCCGGCGACCTGATCAACATCCGGATCGTCAAGACGGCAGGGACCAACACCTTCACCACCGTCACGGCGACCTTCACACTGGGCGGCACCGCCGGCCCGCAAGGCCCGACGGGCGCCGTTGGCCCGCAGGGCAACACCGGCGCAACCGGCCCGGTCGGCTCGCAGGGCACGACCGGCCCGACCGGCCTCCAGGGTGTCAAGGGTGACACCGGCATCCAGGGCCCGCAGGGCACGCCGGGTGGCGCGACCGGTCCGACCGGCCCGCAGGGAACTGCCGGAACGAACGGGTCGGCGGGTGCGACAGGCCCGTCGGTTGCCTCCAGCGTGGTCGTTGTCTCGGCCACCGCGACCACGACTGCCAAGGTGCAGTGCCCGGCTGCCACCCCGGTGGCCACCGGCGGCGGCGGCAACGAGAACAACAGCAATGCGCACATGCAGATCTCGGCTCCGATCAACGCGGCCGGCAACATCATCACCAGCGGCCAGGCGACCGGCTGGGAAGCTGCGAACACGGATGGTTCGTCGCAGACCGTGTATGCGATCTGCTCGAAGTAGGGACATGCGCTAGGGCGGCGGAGGGGGTCTCGACTCCCTCCGCCGCACTCGACTCGGAACGATCGGAGACACGCTCAGAGGTTCGACATACAACACGGATTTGGTTCTATTGCACGGATTTTCCGTTCGGCTAGGACCTACCACCCCTTTGTTTAGTTCTGCCGCCAGGCCGATTGACGGTCTCCGGGGGCCCACCTACGTTCCGGCACGGCCCTCCCTCAGAGGTCCGTCCCGTAGGTCCCAACGAAAGGCGGCGGTTGTGGTTCGTAAGTCGGCGGTTTATCTGACAACTCTCGCGGCTCTTGTAGTCGCAGCTCTTGTCGTTGCGGGTGGCGCTTCGGCGATCACCGCGACGACGATCAATGCTTGTGTCGACATCAGCGGCTCGAACAAGGGGGACATTCGGATCGTTTCGACGAGTCCGACCCTGAGCTGGTCTGGTGGGGCTCCCTCTGCCTGCACAGGCTCGGGCTTTCAGACGCTGACGTGGACCACCGGAGGTGGGACTGGTGCGACCGGTGCCACCGGCGCGGCAGGTGCTCAGGGCGCGACGGGTGCGCCGGGCACGGCCGGAGCAGCTGGAGCAGCAGGCGCGACGGGACCGCGCGGCTCGACCGGCGCCAACGGGACGAACGGCACAAACGGGACGAACGGAACGAACGGGGCCAATGGCGCGACCGGTGCCGCCGGCGCTACTGGTGCCGCCGGAGCTGCCGGTGCTGCTGGGGCAGCAGGCGCGACGGGAGCTCGTGGCTCGACCGGCGCGAACGGGACCAACGGGACTAACGGAACGAACGGCGCTGCCGGCGCGACCGGCGCTGCCGGCGCAACTGGCGCAGCCGGTGCAGCGGGCGCTGCCGGTGTTGCCGGACCGGCCGGTCCGCAGGGTCCGATCGGCGCGAGCGGCGCCGTCGGCGCGACTGGTGCCAACGGTGCCAACGGCGCCAACGGGACGAACGGTGCAGCCGGCCCGCAGGGTGCGGCAGGTGCGACCGGCGCCGCGGGTGCGACCGGTGCCAACGGGACGAACGGTGCGAACGGTGCGACCGGCGCGCAGGGTTCAGCGGGTGCGGCCGGCGCGACTGGTGCCAACGGTGCCAACGGGGCGAACGGTGCAGCTGGTCCCGCGGGCCCGGCAGGTGCCGTCGGTGCGACCGGCCAGGGCGACACGGGCGACACGGGTGTTGCCGGTGCTGCCGGTGGTCAGGGCGACACCGGAGCTCAGGGCCTCACGGGTGCCACCGGCGCCGGTGCGACGGGTGCGCAGGGTGCTACGGGTTCGAACGGTGCGCAGGGCGCGACCGGTGTCGGCCTCCAGGGCCTGACCGGTGCGACCGGTACTCCCGGCCCGCAGGGTGACACCGGCGCCCAGGGTGCACAGGGCGATTCGGGCTCGCAGGGTCCGCAGGGCCCCCAGGGCCTGAACGGCAACAACGGCATCAACGGCAACAACGGGAACAACGGCGCGACCGGCGTCACCGGCGCGAAGGGCGCGACCGGCGCGGGCGTCACGGGCGCCACCGGCGGCCAGGGCGTCAAGGGCGACACCGGCTCGCAGGGCAGCCTCGGCAACACCGGCGCGCAGGGCGCGCAGGGTGTGCAGGGTGTCGCGGGCCCGGTCGGCAGCCAGGGTGGTCAGGGCGACACCGGCGTGCAGGGCAACCAGGGCGTGCAGGGTGTGCAGGGCGACACCGGCAGCCAGGGCATCCAGGGCACGCATGGCGACACCGGCACGCAGGGTGGTCAGGGCGACACCGGCAGCCAGGGTGTTCAGGGCACGCACGGCGACACCGGCTCACAGGGTGTGCAGGGCGACACCGGTGCCGGCGTCACGGGTGCGACCGGCGTCCAGGGTGTGAAGGGCGACACCGGGTCGCAGGGCTTCCAGGGCGACACCGGTCTCCAGGGTCTGCAGGGCATCCAGGGTCTGACCGGCGCGACCGGCGATCAGGGTGCTCAGGGCGACACGGGTGAGCAGGGCATCCAGGGCTTCCAGGGTCTGCAGGGCGCTCAGGGCCCGCAGGGTGTTCAGGGAGCTCAGGGTGTGCGCGGCTCGACCGGCGCCAAGGGCGACACCGGCGCCGGCGTCACGGGCGTCAGCGGTGTGCAGGGCATCCAGGGCAACACCGGTGTGACCGGCGGCCAGGGCGACACGGGTGCCGGTGTGACCGGCGCGACCGGCGTCCAGGGCGGCCAGGGCAACACCGGCGCCCAGGGTGGTGCCGGTGACACCGGCATCCAGGGCATTCAGGGCACGCACGGTGACACCGGGACGCAGGGTGGTCAGGGCGGCACCGGCATTCAGGGTGTGCAGGGTGTGCAGGGTCTGACCGGCGCGACCGGCGACCAGGGTGTGAAGGGTGACACCGGCACGCAGGGTGGTGCGGGCGACACCGGCATCCAGGGCATCCAGGGAACGCACGGTGACACCGGGACGCAGGGTGGTCAGGGCGACACCGGCATTCAGGGTGTGCAGGGTGTGCAGGGTCTGACCGGCGCGACCGGCATCCAGGGTGTGAAGGGTGACACCGGCACGCAGGGTGGTGCGGGTGACACCGGTATTCAGGGCATCCAGGGCACGCACGGTGACACCGGCACGCAGGGAGGTCAGGGGAACACGGGCCTCACCGGCAACCAGGGCGACACCGGCATCCAGGGCGACCAGGGCACGCACGGTGACACCGGTACGCAGGGTGGCCAGGGCAACACGGGCCTGACCGGCGACACCGGCGTGATCGGCCTCACCGGCGCGACCGGCGTGCAGGGTGGCAAGGGTGACACCGGCACGCAGGGTGGTGCGGGCGACACCGGCATCCAGGGCATTCAGGGCACGCACGGCGACACCGGGACGCAGGGTGGCCAGGGCAACACCGGCCTGACCGGCGACACCGGTGTGATCGGCCTCACCGGCGCGACCGGCGTGCAGGGTGGCAAGGGTGACACCGGCACGCAGGGTGGTGCGGGCGACACCGGCATCCAGGGCAACCAGGGCACGCACGGCGACACGGGTTCGGCCGGCACGAACGGTACGAACGGTGTCGACGGTGTGACCGGCGACACGGGTGTGGCCGGCTCGAACGGCACGAACGGAACGAACGGCACCAACGGAACGAATGGTGTTGACGGTGTGACGGGCGACACCGGTGTGGCCGGCTCGAACGGCACGAACGGAACGAACGGCACCAACGGCACGAATGGTGTTGACGGTGTGACCGGCGACACCGGCGTGGCCGGCACGAACGGCACCAACGGCACAAACGGCACCGACGGCACGAATGGTGTCGACGGCGTCACCGGCGCGACCGGGGCGGCCGGCACCAACGGAACGAACGGTGTCGACGGCGCAACTGGACTCACCGGCGCGACCGGCACCCAGGGCGGCCAGGGCGTTCAGGGCAACCAGGGTGACACCGGCGTCGCGGGTGCTCAGGGTGCCGCGGGTGCCGCAGGAGCTGCGGGCGCACAGGGCCTGACGGGGGCGACCGGCTCGGCCGGCAGCCAGGGCGTCCAGGGCGCCACCGGCCTCCAGGGCCTCCAGGGCCTGACCGGTGCAACCGGCGGCAACGGCACGAACGGCACCAACGGCACGAGCGGGGCGACCGGCGCGACCGGCAACAACGGCTCGCAGGGCATCCAGGGCATCCAGGGTGTCCAGGGTGTCCAGGAACTCCGGCGCGACCGGCCCGACCGGCAACACAGGCCCCGGCTACACGGCGACCTCGACCTCTTCGAACCTCATCGGTACCGGCTCGAAGACCTTCACGACGCAGACGGGTCTCGCGTACACCGTCGGAGCTCGCGTCCGGATCAGCAACTCGGCGGCGAACTACATGGAGGGTGTCGTCACCACCTACACGAGCTCGACCGGAAACCTCATCGTCACGGTCGATACCACTGGCGGCTCGGGCTTCCTCAGTAGCTGGAACATCAACCTGGCGGGCAACGTCGGTGCGACCGGCTCGCAGGGCATCCAGGGCACGCAGGGGAACACGGGTAACACGGGCCTGACCGGCGCGACCGGCACCCAGGGCACTCAGGGCAACCAGGGCGTGCAGGGCAACACCGGTGTGATTGGCGCTACCGGCAACACCGGCGTTCAGGGCATCCAGGGCCTGACCGGCGCGACCGGCAGCCAGGGTCCGAAGGGCGACACCGGCGCTCCGGGTACTCCAGGCGGCGCGACGGGCCCGACCGGTCCGCAAGGTACTCAGGGAACTCAGGGCATCCAGGGCATTCAGGGAACGGCTGGTGCTGTGGGCGGATCGGGGCCGACCGGTCCGAGTGGGCCCGCCGCCTCGACCCCGATTGGCGGCACGGCGGGCACGGCAAATTCCAGACCACGGCGACGACCTATGGCGCGCTTGCGGGTGGCGCGACCACAGCCGTGACGGTGTCTGGTTCCCACACGGTCCTCGTCTTCCTGACGACGACGTGCAGCAACGCCACGAGCAACGACGGCTCTACATGAGCTTCACGGCCAACAACGGTGCGTCGATCACGACCGCATCCGACAACAACGGCGTCGGGACACAGCGGGTCGACGGGAACTCGGTGGCAACCACGGCGGTCTACCTCGTCACAGTGGCGAATGGGACGACGACGTTCACGGCGAACTACAAGGCATCTGACGGAGGCACGGCGGTCTTCCAAGCCTCCCGCATCATCATCGAGCCGTTCTAAGCGGCCGGAGACGAAAAGTAGTGCTCGGGGGCCCGCAAGGGCCCCCGACTCGTTACTCCGGGCGCCCGCTCGAGCGAAGCGGTCGAAAATGCCTTCCGAGACCTCTCGAGGGCCATTTTCCAGCCGAATTACGTTCGGCTAGACCCTCCCACCCGTTGGTTTAGTTGTGGCCGAAACGCCGTTGACGCCTAGAAAAGGCCCGCCTACGTTGCGCTCGGGACTCCCCGTCCCTTTGTCGTTTCCGGGCACGCAGCTCCCCGTCCGGTACTGAGGTCCCAACGAAAGGTGATGGTTGTGTTTACGCGGTCGGCAGGACTCCTCACTAGCTTTGCGGCTCTCGTCGCCGGCGCCCTCGTGGTCGCCGCCGGCGCTGCTGCCGCTCCTGTGACGGCAACGACTGTTGTCGTGTGCGTGTCGATCGCCAACAACAGCAGCAAGGGGAACATTCGTGTCCTGTCGACGACGCCGACGCTGACGTGGGTCGGCGCGGCTCCCTCCGCGTGCAACGCCAACGAGCAGCAGCTGACTTGGACCTCGGCTGCCGGCGCGACTGGTGCAACGGGAGCGACAGGCGTGCGCGGCTCGACTGGACTGACGGGCGCAGCTGGTGCCACGGGCGCTCCGGGAACGGTCGGCGCCACGGGCGCTGCCGGCCCGGCCGGCGCGACGGGTGCCCGCGGCTCGACGGGTGCCAACGGCACGAACGGAACCAACGGTGCGGCCGGCGCGACTGGCGCGGCCGGCACGAACGGTTCGAACGGCGCCACCGGGGCGACCGGGGCTCGCGGCTCTACCGGCGCGAACGGAACCAACGGCACTAACGGATCGAACGGCGCCACGGGCGCTGCCGGCACGAACGGCACGAACGGCGCTACCGGAGCTACCGGCGCGAACGGCGCCAACGGAGCTGCGGGCGCTGCCGGTGCGGCCGGTGCAGCAGGCTCGACGGGCGCCGCAGGTTCGACGGGTGCGACCGGCGCTGCCGGCACGAACGGAACCAGTGGCACGAACGGTGCAACCGGTGCTGCTGGCGCAACGGGTGCCGCCGGCGCAACCGGCGCCAACGGTGCAGCGGGTGCTGCCGGCGCAGCTGGTGCGGCCGGTGCCGCCGGCGCTGCGGGCGCGACAGGCCTCCAGGGTATTCAGGGACTCACCGGCCCGGCCGGCGTTCAGGGTGCGACCGGCGCGACCGGTCTGAAGGGTGCGACCGGCGTTCCCGGTCCTCAGGGCGCAACCGGCCTGCCGGGTGCCAACGGGAACAACGGCGTCAACGGCCGGAACGGCCTGAACGGGAACGACGGCGCGAACGGTGCCGACGGCGCCACCGGTGACACGGGTGTCCAGGGCGACACCGGTGTGCAGGGCGACAAGGGCGACACAGGCGCGAACGGTGCGAACGGCGCCGCGGGTGCTGCTGGTGCTGCCGGCGCTGCGGGTGCGAGTGGCGCGCAGGGTGGTCAGGGCGACACCGGTGCGCAGGGCACGCATGGCGACACCGGTGCGCAGGGTGGTCAGGGCAACACGGGCGTCCAGGGTGGTCAGGGCGACACCGGCGTCCAGGGTGTCCAGGGCACGCACGGTGACACCGGTGCGCAGGGTGGTCAGGGCAACACGGGCGTGCAGGGTGGTCAGGGCGACACGGGTATTCAGGGCACGCATGGCGACACCGGCATTCAGGGCGGCCAGGGCAACACGGGCGTCACCGGCGGCCAGGGCGACACCGGCATCCAGGGGATCCAGGGATTGACGGGCGCGACCGGCGTCCAGGGTGGTCAGGGCGACACCGGCATCCAGGGTGGTCAGGGCAACACGGGTGCGCAGGGTGGTCAGGGCGACACCGGCGTGACCGGCGGCCAGGGCGACACAGGTATTCAGGGTGTGCAGGGTCTGACCGGGGCGACCGGCGTGCAGGGTGTCAAGGGTGACACCGGTACGCAGGGCGGCCAGGGCGACACCGGCATCCAGGGCACGCACGGTGACACCGGCGCGCAGGGCACGCACGGCGACACTGGTACGCAGGGTGGCCAGGGCGACACCGGTATTCAGGGTGGTCAGGGCAACACGGGTGCGCAGGGTGGTCAGGGCGACACCGGCATCCAGGGCGGCCAGGGCAACACCGGCGCGCAGGGCGGCCAGGGCGACACCGGCATCCAGGGCACGCATGGCGACACCGGCACCCAGGGTGGCCAGGGCGACACAGGTATTCAGGGTGTGCAGGGTCTGACCGGCGCGACCGGCATCCAGGGCGTCAAGGGTGACACCGGTACGCAGGGCGGCCAGGGTGACACCGGTATTCAGGGTGGTCAGGGCAACACGGGTGCGCAGGGTGGTCAGGGCGACACCGGCATCCAGGGCGGCCAGGGCAACACCGGCGCGCAGGGCGGCCAGGGCGACACCGGCATCCAGGGCACGCATGGCGACACCGGCACCCAGGGTGGCCAGGGCGACACAGGTATTCAGGGTGTGCAGGGTCTGACCGGCGCGACCGGCATCCAGGGCGTCAAGGGTGACACCGGCACGCAGGGCGGGCAGGGCGACACCGGCAGCCAGGGCACACACGGCGACACGGGCACCCAGGGCGCTCAGGGCAACACGGGTGCGCAGGGTGGTCAGGGCGACACCGGCATCCAGGGCGTCGTCGGTCTGACCGGCGCGACCGGCGTGCAGGGCGCGAAGGGTGACACCGGCTCGCAGGGCGTCCAGGGCGACACCGGCGTCGGTGGAGCTCAGGGCCCGGCCGGCACTCAGGGTCCCGCCGGGGCGCAGGGTGGTCAGGGTGACACCGGCGTTGCAGGCGCAACCGGAGCCAAGGGCGACACGGGCGCAGGCGCGACCGGCTCGCAGGGCGGCCAGGGTGCGACCGGCTCGCAGGGCGGCTCGGGTGGCCAGGGCGACACGGGGGCCTCGGGCAGCCAGGGTCTCAAGGGCGACACCGGCTCGCAGGGTGCGACCGGCTCGCAGGGTGACACCGGCGCAGGCGTCACCGGTGCCTCGGGTGGCCAGGGTGGTCAGGGCGACACGGGTACCGCGGGTGCAACCGGCGCCAAGGGCGACACGGGCTCCGGCGCGACCGGTCTGCAGGGCTCGACCGGCACGCAGGGTGCAACCGGTGCAACCGGACTCCAGGGAGCCTCGGGCTTGACCGGAGCAACCGGCCTCCAGGGCGCAACCGGCACCGCGGGCACCAACGGCACGAACGGCACGGCTGGTCTGACCGGCGCGACGGGCGTGCAGGGAGCCTCGGGCGCGACCGGCGCAACGGGCATCGGCACGACGGGTGCAACCGGTGTGGCCGGCGCGACTGGTGCAGCGGGTACGTCGCTGCTGCCGCTCTACTCGGCCGGCGGCGACAGCAACAGCACTTCGGTCTTCCCCTCGTCGGCCACCGCCACCAACACGTGCGCGACCGGTTCGACGAGCACCTCGACCTGCCTCTACTTCAGCCCCGACTCGTCTGCTTCGGCGACGACCGGGGGCACGGCGAACTTCGCAGGCGCCGCGCCGAGCACGACGTTCGCGCAGACCACGAACTACGTCTCGCTCTCGACCACGTGCTCGAGCACGAACGTCAACACGTGCAACAACACCACCGTCGCGAACTCGGGCACGCTGAACACCGCGACGTTCACGTTCTCGTCGGCTCCGACCAACACCATGACGATGACGCTGTATCGGAACGGTGCGACGACCGGTCGTCCTGCTCGACCACGACTGCCACGTGCACGATCAACGCGAACCTGGCCGTCACGGCAGGCGACACGATCGAGCTCGGGGTTGTGCGCGGCGGCGGCTCGAACGACGTCCGCACCGCGACCACGGCAGCGGCCGAGACGACCAATGTCGCCGGCGGGCCGACGACCAACGAGCGGACGTTCAGCTCGTCGCAGATCGTGAGTGACCTGCAGTTCAACCTCAACTCGAACAACACCGGTGGGCCGCTCACGGTCACGGTCATGAAGAACGAGGCCGTCACGGCGATCAGCTGCGTCATCCCGAACGGGCAGAACAGCTGCACCGACAGCGTCGACCAGGTGACCTACAACAGCGGCGACCGGCTGAACATCTCCACGCACTTCGCGAGCGGTGCCACCGCGTCGATCGCGGCGAGCTGGACGCTTGGCCCGGGTCTGCCCGGAGCGACCGGCCCGCAGGGTCCGATGGGCGCGACCGGCGCGAACGGCGCGACCGGTGCCACCGGCGTCGGCGTGACGGGTGCGACCGGCGTTCAGGGTGTGACCGGCGCGCTGGGTGCGACCGGTGCAACCGGCGTCAACGCGTTCACGACAACCAGCGCGAACTTCACACAGCCTGCGGCGAACGCCAGCACCGGCAGCATCGCGGTGACGAACTCGTCGTGGATCGCGGTCGGCCAGGTCGTCTTCATCCAGACCGGCGGCTACTACACGGTCACCGCGAAGGCTGACACCGCGCATGTGACCCTCACATGGCTCGGCAACGGCAACACCGTCGGCCAGGGCGGGACGGTCGCAAACGGCTCGACGGTCTCGGCCGCCGGCCTCCAGGGCCCGACCGGCCCGCAGGGTGCAACCGGCTCGACCGGCCCGCAGGGTGCGACCGGCGCGACCGGCATCCAGGGTCTCACCGGCGCCACCGGCGTCGTCGGGCCCGACCGGAGCGATCGGTGTGTCCGGCGCAACCGGTGCGGGTGTGACCGGCGCCACCGGCGTCCAGGGTCCCGACCGGCGTCGTCGGCGCGACCGGCCTGACCGGTGCAACCGGCGCGGGTACCACCGGCGCGACCGGCCCGCAAGGCCCGCAGGGTTCGCCGGGCGGCGCGACCGGCCCGCAGGGTGACACCGGCGTTGCCGGCGCCACCGGGGCCGGGCTGACCGGCGCCACCGGCCCGCAGGGGCTGACCGGAGCCACGGGCGTCGCCGGCGCGACCGGCGCGAACGGTGCGACTGGCGCGACTGGTGCAGGCACGACGGGCGCAACCGGCCCGGCCGGCGCAACCGGTCCTGCCGGGGCGGGTGGCGCGTGCTTCGCGGGCGGCACCCAGACCATCGTGGGCGGCAGCAACGGTGCCGCGATGTCCAACTCGTCGGTGACCTACGGTTCGCTGATCGCGCCGCAGGTGGCAATGAACACGACGGTTACGAACGGCAACCACACCGTCAACTGCGCCGGGAACTTGACAGGCATGTCGGTGACGATCAGCGCGGGTACCGGTGCTTCTGCAGGCCGCAGCTGGCAGTTCGATGTGATGGTCGGTAACTCGGTCGTCGGACTCACCTGCACCATCAGCGGCACCAGCACCACCAACTGCACCTCGAACGCGACGCTTGGCTTGACCCAGGGCCAAACGGTGAACATGAGGGTCACGCCGAACGGCTCGCCCAACACAGCAGTCGCGACCAGTTGGAACTTCACCTACACCTGGACAGGCGCAGGAATCTCATAGTTCGAAAGTCCGGCAAGGGGAGCGGAACGCGCGGGAGGCCTTCGGGCCTCCCGTGGCGTTTCCGGGGTCGGTGCGGCTGCCGCAATCCCATGCGTACCCTGGGCTGATGGCCCGCACCTTCGGTTCCTCTCGCGTCACTGAGCCGCCCGAACGGCCCGCCGACCGCGCGGTCAGGCGGGCGAACGGACGACGCATCACGCGTCTGTTCTTGCCGTACCGCTGGCGCCTCTCAGCGGTCCTGGCTCTGATCGTCTTTTCGGCCGCGCTCGGTGTGATCCCCGCGTTCCTGCTGCGCGGCGTGCTGGTCGCGATCGGGCACAACGACACGACGCGGCTCTCGTATCTCGCGGCGGGGATGATCGCGATCGCGATCGCCACCGGCGTGATCGGGGTGTGGCAGACGCTGCTCTCGAACCAGGTCGGCCAGCGCGTGATGCACGACCTGCGCGCCGCCGTCTTCCGCCATCTGCAGCAGCTCTCGCTCGCCTTCTTCACACGTACGCGCACCGGGGAGGTGCAGTCGCGGATCTCCAACGACATCGGCGGCGTTCAGAGCGTCGTCACGACGACGGCCACCACGATCGTCGCGAACGTCACGACGGTGTTGGCGACGATGGTCGGCATGCTGCTCCTGAACTGGGAGCTGGCGGTCTTTGCGTTCGCATTGATCCCGCTCTTCGTCCTGCTGACGCGCAAGGTCGGTAACGAGCGCCGGAAGATCGCCAAGACGACGCAGGAGACGCTCGCCGACCTCTCGAGCATCGTCCAGGAGTCTCTCTCGGTCTCGGGGATCCTGCTCGGCAAGACCATGGGCCGGACGAGCGAGCTCGCCGACCGGTTCGAAGCCGATTCGCAGCGGCTGGCCGACCTCGAAGTCCGTCAGCGGATGGCGGGGCGCTGGGTGATGTCCTCGATCCAGATGAGCTTCGCCGTCATGCCGGCCGCCGTGTACTGGTTCGGTGGGCTGGCGCTCGCGCACGGGTGGTCGCACGCGATCTCGGTGCCGACGCTCGTTGCTTTCACGACCTTGCAGACGAGGCTCTTCTTTCCGGTCGGATCGCTGCTCGGTGTCGGCCTGGACGTGCAGACGTCGCTGGCGCTCTTCGACCGCATCTTCGAGTACCTCGACCAGCCGATCGATATCGCCGAGCGCGAGAACGCGCTGGCGATCGGGCGCAGCGGCGACGTCGTGTTCGACGACGTGTGGTTCCGCTACGACAAGGAGCGCTGGACGCTCGAGGACGTCTCGTTCACCGTCCCTGCCGGCACGACGACCGCGATCGTCGGCGAGACAGGTTCAGGGAAGACGACGCTCGCGTATCTCGCCGCTCGCCTCTACGACGTCGAGCGCGGCCGGGTCGCGATCGGTGACGTCGACGTGCGCGACCTCACGTTCACGGCGCTGTCGGACATGGTCGGCGTCGTCTCGCAGGAGACCTATCTCTTTCACGCGACGGTGAGCGACAACCTGCGCTTTGCGAAGCCGGACGCCACCGACGAGGAGCTGCGCGAAGCGGCCGAGGCCGCTCGGATCCACGATCTGATCGTGTCGCTGCCCGAGGGCTACGAGACCGTCGTCGGCGAGCGCGGCTATCGGTTCTCGGGCGGCGAAAAGCAGCGCATCGCGATCGCGCGCACGATCCTCCGGAACCCGCCGATCCTGATTCTCGACGAGGCGACGAGCTCGCTCGACACAGGCACTGAGCGGCTCGTGCAGGAGGCGCTCGACCGCCTCGCGGCGGGGCGGACGACGATCGCGATCGCCCACCGCCTGTCGACCGTTCGCGACGCCGACCAGATCGTCGTCCTGGATGGCGGCCGAATCGTCGAGCGGGGAACGCACGACGAGCTCGTCGCCGCCGGCGGCCGGTATGCCGCGCTGGTCGCGCTGGCGTCAGAAGCGCGCGCCCTGCCCGTCGCCTGACGCCGCTCCGGCCGGGCTCCAGCCCAAACTGGCGCTACAGGAGTACCGCTCCCGTGCCGATGCAGGAGAGCGGACGGACTGTGGCGTACTAGCAAGGACTGCGATGCCAGCGCGTAGAGAGCTGCCCAGGAAGCAAGACGGCTTGAGTCGTTCCGCAGGGACGATCCGCCGCCGCACGCGCCGCGAGGAAGGCCAGGTCATCGTGATCATGGTGCTCTTTCTCGTGGTGTTGTGTGGATTTGCAGGCCTGACCATCGACATCGGCCGGATCTACGTCGCCCAGCGGCAGCTCCAGGAAGCCGTCGACGCGGCGGCACTGGCGGCGGCGCAGGATCTCCCGACGACGAACACCGCCAACACTGATGTGACGGCGTACAGCGCCTACGCGGGGCAATTGAACGCCCACACAGCGAGCATGATCGCCGCCACCCCGACCGTGACCTACAAGTGCCTTTCGAGCACCGGCCTCAGCTGTCCATCCGGCTCGGGGCAATGCTCGTGCAACGCGATTCAGGTGAAGGAGAGCGCCACCGTCAACACGACCTTCCTGAGGGTTCTCGGCCTCACGAGCTTCACAGCGGTCGGCGCATCGTCGACGGCGAGCATGCACGGAGGCTCTGCACACCCCCTGGATGTCGCTGTGGTCCTCGACACGACTGCGTCGATGAGCAGCGCGTGCGGGAACACCGTCGTAGGAATCTCGAGCGGCGCGACCAAGCTCGACTGCGCGAAGGAAGGCGTCCGGGCACTCCTCAACTCGTTGAGTCCCTGCAATCCCACGCTGACGACCTGTGGCGCGGCAACCGGGGGAAATGTCGCGAATCCGCTCGACGAGGTGGCTCTCTACACGTTCCCCGGGATCACGAGCCCAACCGCCTACACACATGACTCGTCGAGCTCCTACACGAACAACGCCTTGGAGCTCGGCTGCCCGGGCGGCATCTCGGGCGCGAGCACCCCGAGCTGGTACAAGCCGACTTCCGGTATCGCGGACGAGGTCCAGACCGTCACGCACACCAACACGTCGGCTTTCACGCTCACTTTCAACTCCAAGACGACGGTTTCGATCGCGAACAACGCCACCGCCGCGACCGTTCAGACTGACCTTCGCGCCCTCACCAGCATCGGCGCGAACAACGTCAACGTCACCGGGAACAACAACGGGCCATACACCGTCACGTTCGTCGGAACCCTCGCCTATCAGAACCAGAACGCCATCACCGGTTCGAGCAACGTCACGGTTGCCGTCAACACGAACGGTTCGACGACGTTCCCTCAGTGGTACCTCGACTCGAGTGATGTCAGTTACCCCACCGGTTCGTCCAACTACGCGAGCTACCAGACCGTTCCCCTGTCGAGCGACTACCGCTCGAGCGACACGGCGTCGACGCTCGTGAGTACCTCGAAGCTCGTCGAGGCGTCTTCCTGGTCGACGTGCAGCGGCGCCACCTACCCCGGGAACGAGTACTACGGCATCAACGCACCGGGCGGCGCCGGCACCTATATCGCGTACTCGATCAACGCCGCGCAGGCCGCGCTTGCCGCCGACTCGTCGCGCGGCGCGACGCCCGTGATGATCGTCCTCTCCGACGGTGACGCGAGCACGCAGCCTTCCGGATCGACCAACCCGTGCCACGAGGCGATCGCCGCCGCTGACGCCGCCGTTGCGGCAGGGACCGAGATCTATTCCATCGCCTACGACGCCGACAACACGGTGGGGAACAGCTGCACCCAGGACGCCAGCTCGTACGGCCTCACGGGCTTCCTGACGATGCAGGGGATCGCGAGCGACAACACCAAGTTCTACTGCCTGAACCCGCCGAGCGGCCAGACCTGCAACAACGCAAGCGCCTCGTCGCTGTCGCAGATCTTCACGGCCATCGGCGTCGACGTGACGAACGCACGGCTCGTCTCCGACAACGCGTCGTAAGTCCTCAAGCCGGGTAACCCGGTGGCCGATATGGGGTACATGCGGCGTACGGGTTTTCTGGCAGTCGAGACGAGAATTGCGCTCTGGACGGGCCTTGCCCTGGTTCTGGCGACTGCCGGAATCGTGGCACTCGTCGGCCACACGCTTGCGGTCGTCGGCGTCGTCGCCCTGCTCTATGTCGTTCTCAACCTGGGCATGCGCCGCCTCGTGCGCGGACTTCGTGCACAGGTTGCGGCGACCCAGCAGATCGCGCTCCACGACGGTCTGACGAGTCTCCCGAACCGCGTGCTCTTCCACGACCGGGCCGAGCACGCGATCCGCGGCGCAGCGCGCGCCGGCAACAGGGTCGCCGTGATGCTGCTCGACCTCGACCGCTTCAAGGAGATCAACGACACCCTCGGCCACGAGAAGGGCGACCGCTTCCTCGTCGAGGTTGCGACCCGCCTGCAGCTGTCGCTTCGGTCGAGCGACACGATCGCGCGCCTCGGCGGCGACGAGTTCGGCCTCGTCATCCCTGTCGCCGACACCGGTGACGCGCAGCGCGTCGCAAACCGCCTGCTGGGCGAGCTCGAGCAGCCGTTCATCGTCGGAGACCTGAGCCTGCGCGCCCGCGGCAGCGTCGGCATCGCGCTGTACCCCGACGACGGCTCCGACACCGAGACGCTGCTGCGCAAGGCCGACGTGGCGATGTACGCGGGCAAGCAGGTGCACCTACCTGTGCTGTACAGCCCCGAGCACGACCACTACTCGCCCGAGCGCCTGCTGCTGATCGGCGAGCTGAAGCGTGCGATCGAGCAGGACGAGCTCGTCGTGCACTACCAGCCGGTCGTCGACGTCGCCTACGGCAGCCTCAAGGGCTTCGAGGCGCTCGTCCGCTGGCAGCATCCGGAGCGGGGGCTGGTCTCCCCCGCGCAATTCGTCGTGTTCGCCGAGCAGACCGGGCTGATGGAGGCGCTCACTGAAGCCGTCCTGCGCATCGCGCTTCCCCAGTGCGCTGCCTGGCGGGCGGACGGACACGACGTCTTCATCGCTGTCAACGTCTCGGGGCGCGATCTCGGCGACCGCAGCTTCCCGGGGCGTATCGCGTCGCTACTCGCCGACGCCGGTCTGGAGGCCGAGGCGCTCGAGCTCGAGATCACCGAGGACACGCTGCTCGCCGACCCGGTGCGCACGCTCACGGTGCTCGACAACCTGCGCGAGGTCGGTGTGCGGCTCGCCGTGGACGACTTCGGGGCGGGGCGCACCTCGCTGCACTACCTCCGCAAGCTTCGGGTCGATGCGCTGAAGATCGACCGCTCGCTCGTTCTGGATCTCCTCGCCGACGCTGACAACCAGGCGATCGTGCGCTCGAGCGTCGAGCTGGCCCACCGGCTCGGCCTGTCGGTCGTCGCAGAGGGTGTCGAGACCGCCGACACGCTCGATCTGCTGGCCGGCTACGGCTGTGACCTCGCCCAGGGTCACCTCTTCAGCCGGCCCGTGCCGGCCGGCGAGCTGAACCTCGGCGGGCTCTCGTTCGGCAGCCGCCGCTAGGGCGGGCAAGGTGTCAGACACCTTCGGTGTCTGACACCTTTGTCGAAGCTCAGCCGCCGAGAGGTTGGAAGCGCCGCACGTTTCGCGCTACTGCGGCGGGCCGCCGCCGAGCTTGACAGTTGTGGTGTGGGCGGCGCCGGACTGGTCGGTGTAGCCGATCGAGATCCTCTCGCCAGGCTTCTTGGTCATGATGAGCGTGGTGATCGTGGCGGGCGAGGCGACGGAGCGGCCCTCGATGTTGGTGATCAGGTCGCCCGCTTCGAGCCCGGCCGCATCCGCAGGCCCGCCTGAGAGCACACCGGCGATCAGAGCGCCGGACGTGTTCGTCGTGCGGTAGGCGCCGTATCGGTTGGTGTCGACGGCCTGAACCTGGATACCGAGGAATGGGGTCGCGCCGACGTGCACGCTTGTTGTTGCCTTGCCGGCCTCGATCTGCCCGGCGATGGTCAGCGCCTTGCCGATCGGGATCGAATAGGCATCGGAAGCCGCCACTGCCTGATAGCCGTAGCCCGTCGAGGCGGCGGTGTTCATTCCAATCACCTGGCCGGACGTGTTGAGCAGGGGGCCGCCGGAGTCACCCGGCTCGACGCCGGCGTTCGTCTCGATCAGGCCGGTCAGCTGTTCCGAACCGCCCTGGTCGTCGCTCGCCGTGATTGTCTTGCCGAGCCCGGTGATCGTGCCGGTCGCCGAGGTGAGGCTGCCGCTGCCGCCCGCATTGCCGACCGCTTTCACCGCCGCACCGACCGTTACCTTCGAAGAACCTGCCGCTGACACCGTCTTCAGGTTCGATGCGTGCTGCAACTGCAGCACGGCCACGTCGGCCGACCGGTCGTAACCGACGACGCGGGCCACATAGCTGTGTGCAGTGCCGGGGACGACGACCTTGATCGCGGTGGCGCCGCTGATGACGTGGTTGTTCGTCAGGACTTCCCGGAAGAGGTCAGCACCATGCCCGTGCCGGCAGCCGCGCCGTCCTCGTAGGCGAGGTTCGTCTCGATGACGACAACACCGGTCCCGACGGGTGTAGCTGTACTTCCCGCGTAGGCGAGCTTGGCCCCTACCGCGACCGCCGTCACGGCGGCAACGATGAGCAGAAGCGCCTTCCCGTGAGCTCGTCGCAGAACCTTCATGAGGTAAGTGGTAGCCGCGCTTGCTAAGTACTCCATTAACGCCGAGCGATTCACAGCAAACCCGCCCGCTGTCGCCGAACAGAAGCTCCGCGACTACGAAGGCCACTACTATGACCGCGCCCAGTGGCCGAAGTACGACGCCACATAAAAGGTCAAACCCACCCCGGCCCCCGCCGCCGCACCCGCCTTCAGCGTGGGCGAGCGTGCAGACGTAAGAGCAGATAGATGAGCAGAACGAACGTCCACGCCTGCGTGTACGCCGCAAAGCCTTGAACCATCTCCTATATGATCCACTGTTCAGAGCAACTACTGCGCCCCCAAACAAGTTCGCCACCTGATCGCATCCGAGGTACTCAAGAAGCATGAACATCGCGGCACCCGTCGCAACGAGTCCGAGGAGACCAAAGATGTTGAGAGCCCCCATAAACCCGAAGGCCCCTTTGCTCACCCACACAAAGCCCGCTTGTATTGGCGCCGCCACGTCGAGAGCTCGAGCCGTCGAGAGTCCCTCAGAGGCATCAACGAACCGATAGGAGACTGTCGTCCACTGCCTGCCACCATGCTGAGCGAGCTCCGACCACGCCCACGCCGTGCTCTACAAGTCGTTCGGCCCGCCCGCCACATTCCGATTCTGATCGCGTACTACGCCCGAAAACACTATGCACACCGCAGCCGCGTAGACACCGATCGCCGCCAACAAGCGCGGCACATAAGACCGGCCGAGCCTCGAGGTCACCCCGCCAGTCTAGAGCGCCTCGCGCATCGCGGCCTACGCCGCGAGAACCCGGTGCAGGCGCCTGTCCCAGATCAGAGCGCAGGCGAGTTAGAGCAGGCCCCGGTAGTTCTTTGCTTTTTTGTCGTAGCGTATCAGCAGCGCCCTGCACTTCTGGAGCCACGCGAGCGTGCGTTCAACGACCCAACGCCGCGCGAGCAGTCGCTTCTTGCCTGTGAAGTCGAACTTTTCCTCGCCAATCCTCCGAATGTGTGTGATGTAGCCTGCGTTCACTGTCGCCGCGCGTCCGACTTGTTGTCGTACCCCTTGTCCAGTCAGAGATGCTGTGTATATGCGTCGAGATCGAGCCGATCGACTACGATCGCATCAATAGTGGCAGCCAATATCGTCGCGTCTTGCACGTTAGCCCCTGCGATCTCGAGGCCGAGAGTGCCGCCTGAGCGCTCCACTATCAGTCTCTTTTTGGTGCCCTGCTTAGCGCGGTCTGTCATATTCTTCCCGCGTCTGTCGCCGTCGAAGCCACTCTTGTTCATGCAGCCGTCTGCGGCCTGCCAATGCCAATCTACTGCGCCAAAGTTGTCGCACTCATTGAGCAACAATGCCCAGAGCTCCTCTAATACCCCGTCGTCTACCCATCGTTGTAACCAGTGATGTACTGTGCTGTCGTCGTCGAAGCGCTCAGGTAGATAGTTCCACTGTCAACCGGAGCGAAGCCGGTGAATGATTCCGTTCAACACTCTGCGGAGGTCTACGCGTGGCCGACCGGTGTTAGCCAGCGTATATTGTTGCACCAGTACCGCCTCAAACCTGACCCAGAGAGCGTCCGACACCTCCCAGATCGTGTGAAGAGGCGTCGTGTCCGTCACTTCTACAGAGCTCCTATATCTCTCTGCGCATCGCGTACGTTGCTGCTGCCGAGATCATAGCCAGCGTTGCACCGAACCGCGTGCACTGTAAACTCGTGTTCCTTACCTGGTTCACCTTTGTTCCTTGGTCACTTCTGGCCCCCGTGACGTGCAGCGTCCTATAGTCAGTCTTTGTTTGAGTATGTTTTGGGCCGAGTGGTCCCACCGTTTCGTGTCTGCTATTTCAGGCTGCTACCCCCGTTTTCCTAATTCGCGGCGATAGTCATCGAGCGCCGTCTTCATGAGTCGTCGCACGTGTCCCTCGTCGTAAAGCTGCTAGTGATGACGCTCAGTCCAGCCTGCTACTCGTCTCTTTGCCTCCGCGACGTGCTTCCTCCGATCTGCCGTCTCAGTATGACGAGCGAGTAAGCGTCCAACTGCCTCCTCCGCCACCCGCTCGAGTGCATCGTCCGTCAACCAATCCTCTACACCGTCTTCTGCGCCGTTGCTTGAAAACTAGAGCGTGAACAGCACCGAATCTTGCGCCTGTTCTGGTGTCGTGCTTCCGCTCGTCTTATCAACCAACTGATACGCACCCTGCCCCACGCGCTGCACTACATCGCCCGCTGCTGCGAGGCGCTGCAATATCGTCTATACATTCGCTCGAGTCACTGGCGGCCCCAGCCGACTGAGCTCCTCGTATATGATCTGCGGAGTCCACCGGAGGTGCGTGTTTTGTCCGAGCAGCGCGATGACCCAGTCTCGCGCTACCATAGTCTCCTGTTCATCCCGAGTTCGTCTATCTCTATGTTCTACAGAGAGATCAGACCTGGCACTCTGCCTATCCTCTGTACGGTATCCAAATTCTAACCAACTCCTCAAGTACTCGCCCAAGTCGTCTAGCGTGCTCTTACTCCTGAGTGGCGCGTGCAGCCTCTCTGCCGAGTCTGTCTATGTCGCGCTCGATATCCGCAAGCTTCTCATCCAGATCCTCCTGGTTCAGTGCAGCCAGCCGCGAGAGTTCCTGCCCGAGAGCTTCTTATACCGCTAGCGGTCCTACGCTGTCTACGCGTCCATTCCCTCAAGGCACCCAGCAGCCTCCTCAATGTCCGATCCATCGTTCCGCCTATGACGATAGGCTGAGCTCAGCCTGTCGTCCAGCTGTTCCAGAACGCTTTTCCCGCTCATTGCGTCACCGATAGGCAAAAGAAGCGCGTTACGCGCGGTCCCGTGTACCTCTTCACCACTCTCACTCTTCAGACTGTTCGAGAGCGCGCACCCAACTGAGTAGATGTCCAGCCTGACTGTCGAGCTCCGCAAGGTCTGACAAAGCACGCCTGCCGCTCGCCAGCCTGCTCCGTCTTCGTTCCGGGGGACAAGAAGCTGAATTCCCCACCCTTCGTCGCCTACGCGAGACAACTTCAGCACGTGGCCCCCGCGAGCTGCCTTCCTGCATAGCTTTCTATACGCCGTACGTTTGCTCACCATCGTGGTCAGAGTAGTTAGATAGTTTAGCGACAGACGCCCGGGGTGTGTGGTCGAATCAGCGCTCGGAAAGCTTGGCTTGCAGCACTTCGAGCAGGTCGTCGCGCAGCGTGAGCTCATGCTGCAACCGGCCGATCGTGTCTTCGCTGCGCTCGAGCCGGCCGTGCGCACCCTCGAGCTGTTCCTCGGCGCGCTGCACTCTCAGCTCCAGTTGCTCCACGTCGTCCAGCAGCGCGGTGAGCCGTTCGACGAGCGATTCGCCGTCTCGCACCCTCGGCCGCCCGGCCGATTCGAACGCGCGGGCGGTCGGGTCTGAAAGCAGGCGTTCGAGCGCTGAACGGGCAGTGACGGCGAACGAGACGTCGTCGAGCGTCTCCTGCACCTTGGCAAATCTGTCTTCCGCAGGTTCAGCGACGATCACCACCAGCTCGACGCCGTCGTAGTGGACGGGGAGCGCGCCGAGCTCGCGGGCTCGCTCGAGCGGCAGGCGCCCGACGGCGACCGGATCGACGTCGAGTGTCGCGCCGTCGAGGTAGGCGAGCCCCCACTGCTCGGCGAGCAGCGACGCGAGGTCTTGCTCGGTCGCCCACCCGCGGCGGACGATCACCTCGCCCAGTCGTTCCCCGGTGCCGAGTCCCTCCTCGAGGGCCTCGGTGATCTGCTCGTAGGTCGTCAGGCCGGCGCCGACCAGCAAACCCGCCAGCGAAGGGCGGCGCGGCGGCCGGCCGGGCCGTTCTGCGGCCGCCGGCTCGCGCGTGATGCGCTCGACCGCCACGGTGCCGTCTACGTTTCGGTAGACCTGCTCCGTCTCGATCGGCAGATGCTTGTCGGACCGCGGTTTCATCCCTCTTTCGGTATCGACGCGCGCGTGCGGTTGCTTGAGGGCTGGATCGCCTGAGGATCGCTTCAGGAGCAGGGCTTTCTTCTCTTACACAGCCTTTAGGTCCCGGTGTCACGATGCGACTGGGGGAGTTCGACGATTTCAGGGGAGAGGTGTCTGTGTTGAGAAGGTGGAAGGCGATCGGCGGGGCGGCCGCTGCGCTCGCCGCGGTTGGCGGTGGAGCGGCGTTCGCCGCGACCCAGCTGGACACTCCGAGTGCACGCAGCCAGGCGATCATCAACGACGCCGCAGGCCAGCTTGGCGTGCAACCGGACAAGCTCAGTAGCGCGCTCAAGAAGGCGCTCGAGGATCAGCTCCAGGCCGATGTGACAGCGGGCCGGCTGACGCAGGCCCAGGCCGACGCGCAGAAACAGCGGATCGAGTCGGGGAACTACCCGCTGCTCGGAACGGGTGGCGGGTTCGGGTTCGGACGTGGTGGCGGAGGCGGCGGGTTCGGACACGGTGGTTTCGGGAGAGGCGGTTTCGGCTTCGGCGCGGGGCTGCTCGCCGACTACAACACCGCGGCGACCTACCTTGGCCTGACGCCGGCACAGCTTCGTACCGATCTCATGGGAGGCAAGACGCTCGCCGACATCGCGACGGCCCAGGGCAAGACGGCCGACGGTCTCGTCAGCACGATCGTGGCGGCCGTCGAGAAGCAGCTCGATGCGGCCGTGACGGCCAAGAAGCTGACGTCAGCCCAGGAGCAGGCGATCGAGAAGAACCTGCAGCAGCAGATCACCGACCTCGTCAACGGCAAGCGGCCGACGGCCGCACCGGGGATGTTCGGCGGGCCGAACTTCCGCCCGGGCCACGGCGGCGGCTGGATTGGGACGCACGGCTTCCGGCGGCCGGGTCAGGCCCCGAGCAAGCCGAAGAATCCGGCCTGACGGCCGGGTACCGACAGGGCAAGAACGACTGAGGGAGGCCCATGGCCTCCCTCAGTCGAACCCCCGTGATGATGTGTTCTGTCGCTTACGTACCTGCGGTCGGCTTACCTGCGTGGGGTAGCTCAGTGCGCGCCGCTGGAGCCGGTGGCTCCCGTAGCGCCACTGGCACCACTGCACCAGTAGCACCCGTCGGGCCGCTCGGGCCCTTGTGGTGGTGGTGATGCTTACCCGGGTCTCCGCTCGCACCGGTCGCACCGGTCGCGCCAGAGGCCCAGTCGCCCGGTCGCACCTGAGGCGCCCTCACCGTGGTGATGGTTCCGGGCGACGTGGATCTCGGCTCCCTTGGCGGTGAGCGTCGACCCGTTCGCGCAGCCCAGGGCGACGACGCTCACCGTGTCGCCGGATGCGCCGACGGCCACCGTCACAACCTGGCCGGGGGCGTACGGGCTGCGCTTCCAGTTCGACTTCTGCACGGTGACGACCAGGCTCTGCGGAGCCGCCGTACCGAACACGACCGTGTGCTGGCAGTTCGTCGTCGACGTCGTGGCGTCGCGACGGCTGTGTTCCTTACCGCCGTTCGCGAGCGCGAACGAAGCGCCGATGCCGGCCACCCCGAGCATGGTCACGATCAGGATCTTCAGTTTCAATGGAGCCTCCTCGGTAGAAAAAGCTTGCAGGGCAACAAATCTGCAAAGAGCTGCGGCTTGCCGTCTCGTTCTCGCCGCCGCGTGTAAGGGCCTGGTTAGCGGCGGTGTAAGCGCTGCGTAAAACGACCCGGGTCACTACCGTTGCACCGAGCAACGACTCCTAGACGAAATGCCTGCTCTGTGCGACGATCAGCGTGCGGTGACGGGTGTCCTCCGGCAATTTGGCATGGCTGCGGCGCGACGCATCGCGCTTGGCTTTGGCCTGGGCGTCGTGTTTCTGCTCGCGAGCTTCGGCGGGTCGGAGAAGGCGGTTCCGATGTCGGAGGGCTCGAACATTCCGTTCCATGCGGCTCCGCTCGGCCTGCGTGATCCCGTCGCCGCGCGGCCCACGTGCAAGCCCGCCGGCAAGAGCACGGTGACCTACGCGGTCGTCGTCAGGGGTGCCGACGTCGTTGCCCGGGCGAAGCCGGGCGGAGGCGCCATCCTCGGCCGCTTCCCGCACATCGACCAGAACGGCTACCCGTCGGTGTTCGGCGTTGTCGACACCAAGATCGGCAGCCACTGCGGCACGACCTTCTATCGCGTGCAGCTGCCCGTTGCTCCGAACGGGAGTACCGGTTGGGTCGCCGCATGGGCGGTGCGGCTGCTCGTCGTCCACACGCGCATCGCGATCAGCCTGTCCGCGCACCGGCTGGTCCTGTACCGCAACGGCAAGGTCGCGTTCCACGCCAAGGTCGCTGTCGGCACGCCCGACACGCCGACCCCCACGGGCAACTACTTCGTGAATGAGCGCTTCGTGCTCGCCAACCCGAGCGGGCCGTTCGGGGTCGCCGCGCTCGGCATCTCCGCCCACTCGACCGTGCTGAAGAACTGGGTCCAGGGCGGCCCGATCGGCATCCACGGCACGAACGAGCCGACGTTGATCGGAGATGCCGCCTCGCACGGCTGCGTCCGCCTCTTCAACTCGGACATGAGCCGGCTCTTCAAGCTCGCACCGGCGGGCACGCCGGTCGCGATCACCTCCTAGGCGGAGCTCTCAGGCCGCTGCGGGCTGGATGCCCGGCGAGTAGCGACGCGCATAGAGTCGCTCACTCGCTGCGCGACAGAGCGAGAGGGCGTCGTCGCCTTCCGCCGGCCGTGCCGCCCAGCCGAACATCGCCCGGCACCCGTGCCGCTCGAGGAGTTGCTCGAGTTCCGCCGCCTCACGCTGAAGCTCCGCAGATGACGCTGCCGGGACGACGACCGCAAGCTGCGTGGGACCGACAAGGCCGACCACGACGGTCTCGCCGTTGCGCAGTTCGTCGGCATTGCGAAGCTCGATCGCGCGCCGGGCCGTCTGGAGCAGGTCGGGGTCGCCGCTGACCTCGCCGACCAGGAGGCCGAACTGCTCGTCCTCGGCGATGCGCCGGCTGATCGCCGTTTCGAGGCCACTGGAGCTGAGCACGCCGGCGCTCGCATCGTGGCGGGCGATGTGCAGCATGTGCTCGAGCAGGTTCAGCGCTTCGGCGAGCATCCCGCGCGTGCGGTGGGCGAAGTACCCCACGATCGTTCCCGCCGCCACCCAGACGAGCAGGTGAAACGGTGCGCTCGCCGCAAGGCTCCCGACGCCGTTGGCCCGAAGAGCCGCCTCGTAGAGCAGCGTGGCGATGACTCCGGCGATCGCGCCGGTCGCGGGCCCGCCGCTGAGACTTGCGAGCACGATCGGGAGATAGAAGGCCTGGGGGAGGCCGATGCCGGCATCCGGAAACGCCAGGAGCAGAGAGAACACCACGGCGTAGCCGACGACCGCGCCGAACTGCAACTGCTGGGGGAGCGAGGCGCGTCGATACAGCTGTGGGACGAAAACGGTCACCGTTCTCAGAGTGACAGGGAAGTGGGATTACTTCAAGAGGAAGCGGAATTGCGAGAAGAGCGGGACAAATTTCCGAAAAACGGCGTAAGATACGACCATGCACGAGGGGGAGAGGGGCACCGATGTCGAGCTGGAGAGCGTGGCTGCATTTCGCACGCAGCTGCGCCGCTTCTTGCGTCGAACCGATGTCGTGACGTCGCAGGCGGGCTTGACCACGCAGCGTTACGACCTGCTCCTGATGCTCAAGTCCGCCGACCGTGAGGGACGCGGAGTTCGCCTGACCGACCTGTGCGAGTTGCTGCAGCTGCAGCAGACCGCGGTGACGGAGCTCGTCAAGCGGTCCGAGCAGGCGGGTCTGATCGACCGGCGTCCGTCCGCCGAGGACGGTCGCTCGACGCTCCTCCGGCTGACTGCCGAAGGTGAGCGGCGGCTGCGCCAGGTTGTCGATGTCCTGCGAGAAGAGCGGCAGACGCTGAGTGCTGCCTTCGCGGACCTCGACGAGCTCTTCCAGGCCACGTCCGGCTGAAGAGCCCGCATCTAAAGGGAATCGTCGGCGGTGCCGATGATCGTCCCATGCTTGATGGAGCCATGCCTGATGGACCCATGGTTGACGGGCGGCTGCTCAAGCACTGGGAACAGCTTCGGACTGCGCGCGGGCAGGCCCGCGCCGCGATCCCGTCGTCCTGGTGGCGCGACCCGCGCCCCGAGATGCAGGAAGTGATCGACGCCTTCGTCGAGGCGGTTGCTCGCCGCGCAGATGAGCGTCCCAAGCCCAGAACGGTGGCTTAACACGTGGACCGATTCTCTTTACGAACGGATTACGAGTGCGAGACACGCGTTTGACGCGTCCGGCACACCATCCGCTCGTAGCAGGCATTCCATCCAGTTTTCAGAGGGAGAACGTGAGCCACATGAAGAAGTTCCTCACCATCGCATTCGCAGTCGCCGCCGTGGCGATTGCACCGGTCGCGGCCTTCGCCGACACCGACCCGCTGGCCGCGATCAAGGCCGACATCGCGCAGTTGAAGACCGACGTGCAGACGAAGCACGACGCCGTCGTCGCCGACGCAACAACGCTCCAGACCGACGCCACGAATTTGGTCGGGACGGACAAGGCAACCGCGAAGGCGAAGATCAAGGTCGACGCGCTGAAGCTGACTGGCGACTGGAAGTCACTGCTGTCTGTGTGCCTCGCCGACCGGATTCAGATGCGCAAGGACATCTATGCCGCCCGCCAGGCCGGCGACGGCAACGGCCAGATTCGGCCGCTCGTCCGCGAAGCGAACCTCGAGATCCGGGCGACGAACCTGCAGATGCGGGCCGCGGTCCTCCAGGCTCGCGCCGCGGTGGTCGCTCTGCGCCAGAGCTTCAAGAACGCCGATCAGACCGCTCCGTCGGTCGCGACCCCGCCGGCAACCGTCCCGACCCCTACCCCGATCACGCCCTGACCACAAGCACCACAGCTCTACGCGACCAGGGCCCGGCTTTGCCGCCGGGCCCTTCGTCGTGCGAGGAAAAGCGCCATTTCCGTCGAAAGGCGCTTGGCAATGAGTCTGGCTCCGTACCAGCCTTTCGGGTGGTTTCTCTGCAGGAATACAGGGTTAAGGTTGCTGTAGCAGAGAGCCCGCGGCTGGGGCGGATCCTCGCGCTATCCGGAACCACTAGCGGCACGAGGTTGAGTTGATCCGTAGCAAACCGAGATTCTTGAGTATCCACCGGCGGCGCCGTGAAGAAGGCCAGGCAATGGTCGAGTTCGCACTCGTCCTGCCTGTTCTCCTGATCGTGCTGCTGGCGATTCTCAAGTTCGGGCTTCTCTTCGAGAATTACCTGACGCTGACGGACGCGGTTCGCTCTGGAGCGCGCACGTTGGCAATCGGTCGCGGAACAACGAACGCGTGCACCCCGGCTACCGCTCAGGTCAAGGCTTCGGCCGGGAGCCTGAACCAGTCGTCGCTCGGTCGTGCAACACGCCAACCTTTAACAACTCGCCAGACTCCTGCACCAGCCTGACCTCAGGAAACGCGGTCGACGATTTCGGCAACTTACCCGTGCAACTTGTCGATCATGGGAGTGAACTTCGCTCCCAGCTGCTCCCTGAGCGCTTCGGCTACTGAACGGATCGAGTGAGCTCCGAATGAAGAACGTTCGGCGGCTTCCGGGCGTGGTCTGGCGGCTCTCGCGTGGGCGGGCTCGGCGCGAGGACGGGCAAGTTCTGATCATGGTCGTCGGAGGGCTGATCGCCCTGCTGGCGATGGCCGGCTTCGTCATCGATCTAGGCCACGTCTATGTCGCCCAGCGCCAGCTGCAGACCGCGGTGGATGCCGCGACGCTGGCCGCTGCGCAGAACATGCCGGACCCGGTGAACGCGCAGACCGCGGCGAACCTCTACAGCATGGCGCCGGCCGGTACGCAGGGATGCACCGGCCCTGGCAACACCTGCTTCAACGCGAAGCCTGAGTTGGCGACGGCGACGGTCCCGATCGTCAAGACGCTGTGCATCACCGACGATCCCCGGCAGTGGTTCGCCCGGGACGCCCGACGGGTGTGCCGTGCCGGATCCTCCAGAGCGCCGCCAATTCCTCGGGCTACGACTGTGCCGGGACGGGAGGCCAGTTCTCGCCGAGCGGGGGATGCAACGCCGTTCAGGTGATCGAGAACGAGCAGGTCAATACGCCGTTTCTCGGTGTGATCGGGCTCAGTAGCGTCTTCGGCTCCGTCCAGTCCAAGTCGACGGTACTGATGCGTGGCGGCACGCCACATCCTCTCGACGTGATGATCGTGCTGGACGTATCCGGGTCGATGACTCAGCCGTGTACCGATGCGAACAGCACTGCCTACACCGTCCCCGGCATGCCCAACGGCAAGTCGACGAAGCTCGACTGCGCGAAGGAGGGCGTCAGGACGCTGATCAGCACGCTGTGGCCGTGCGATCCCAGCTTGGCAACGTGCCCCACCCCGAATGCCAACCCGGTCGACAAGGTCGGACTCGAGATCTTCCCCGGAGTGATCAGCGGCAACCCTGCCCCCGAGTTCGACTGTAGTTGGACGCTCAACGGAAACACCCAAGTCGGGTATTCGAACTCGTCGGGTTACGACGCGGTTCCCCTCTCGAGCGACTACCGCGTTTCGGACACCGCGGCCAACCCAGCCACCGGCAACCTCGTCGGGACGTCCCAGCTTGTCGAGGCGACGTCGTGGTCCAGTTGCAACCAAGGAACTTTCCCGCTGGGAAACGACCCAGCTAGCCCGAATCAGTCGAAGTACGGCGCCGAGGCTCCCAACGGGTGCGTAACGACAGGCGGGAACGGCTGCACGTATTTCGCAGATGCACTCGGCAACGCGGCTGTCAAGATCTGTCTCGACAAGTACGGCAACGCCGGCTGCAACGGCACGCCGACCAGGGCCGCGCAGGGTGTGATCATCCTCCTCAGCGACGGCGACGCGAACACTCAGGGGCCCTCCGCTTGCCAATCGGCCATCGACGCGGCGAAACTCGTCTCTCTGCCGCCATACTCGAACTGGATCTTCTCGATCGGCTATGACATCCCGTCGTCAGGTTGCGCCACCGACGGTGCCCAAAGCGAGATCCAGAAGCTCACCTTTACGGGAACGACAAGCGGCAACTTCACGCTCAACTTCAACGGCGCCACCACCGCTCCGATCACGTACACGGCGGGTCTGACCCCGGCTACGATTCAGACTGCGCTCCGCGGCCTCTCGACGATCAACGGCGCGAACGTCACGGTCACCGGCAACAACGGCGGACCCTTCACGATCACTTTCGGTGGGACGTTGGCCAACACGGATGTGCCGCAGATCGTCGTCGACGGGACGAACCTCGTGCCGTCGTTCAGCGCGGCCGTTACGACGACCCAGGGGGGTGCCGGGGCAACCGGCGAGACTCCGTTCAAGACGATGCAGTCAATCGCCAGCGATTCTTCGAAGTTCTACTGCTTGCATCCGCCGGGAGGCCAGACCTGCAACGGCGCCTCGGCGGCAAACCTGAACCAGATCTTCAAGGATGTCGGGACCGACATCACGGGCACCCGGGTCATCTCGAACCCCTGATGGTCGACCGTCACACCAAGATCGCTCTCCAGATGACACGCATTCGCCGCTCACCTGTCCGTCTCGCCGCACTCGCGGTCGTGGGGTTGTGCCTCGTCGCGGTGCCGTTCGCGCTCGCGGCTGCACCGCTCGCCTACACGACGCCGGCTGCGATCGCGAAGAAGATCACCGGGAACATCCCGCATATCCAGACGGGGAACGCGGCGGTGCCGTCAGTGATCACGGCAACGATTTGCACCGGTCTTCCGCCAGCGCATGCGGGAGGCACTTTCAACACCTTCCGCTGCAAGGCCACCTACCTGAACGGACAGAAGAAAGCGAACGTGTGGGCGCGGGCGCTACCCGGAGGGAAGTTCTGCGCTGCGAGCACGGGACTCACTGCGTGCCCGGCTGCCCCTGCGACCGTCGGCGATCCGCGCATCTGCACACTGACCGGCGCACCACCCACGGCAGATCCGAATTATTGCGCGCTCGGCAGTGCCATCCTGGCTCTCGAACGAGCGGAGAGCGTCACGTTCCAGACGACCAGCTTCTCGCCGCTCAACCTGAGCTGCACAGGCCAGAACCTCAGATGGACGTGCGTCTTCAGCACTTCGGCCGACCGCACGGTCCACCATGCGGCCGTCGTCTTTGCGCAGGCCACGACAGGAGCCTGGTCGGCGAGCGTGAGCGGCTGTACGGTGCTCCCGGGGGCACCGTCCGGCGGCGAGCGTTGGCGCACCGGGCCAACGCCCGTCTGCGGCTGATCCCTCTAAGCCTCTCGCCGGGACCGACTACAGTCCCGGGACGCTGGTGACCGATCCCGTCAAGCCGAAGCTTCGCGGCGTCTTCCACGAGATCGGCTTCTTCGTGGCGGTGGCACTCGCAGTACCCTTGATCTGGACCGCCCACGAGGGCCGTGCGCGCACCTCGGCAATCGTGTTCTCACTGTGCCTGGCGGGCTGCTTCGGGATCAGCGCGCTCTACCACCGACCGACCTGGTCGCCGCGCGTGCGGCCGTGGCTGCGCCGCCTCGATCACGCGGGCGTCTACCTGCTGATCGCAGGCACGTACACGCCGTTCGGCCTGCTCGTGCTGTCACACGACTGGGCGGTTCCCGTGCTGGCGGTCGTCTGGTCGGGCGCCGCCGTCGCGATCCTGCTCAAGGTGTTCTGGGTCGGCGCGCCCAAGTGGCTCGCGGCCGTGCTCGGGCTGGCGCTCGGGTGGGCCGGCGTGTCGGCCGTCTCGCAGTTCCTGAAGCTGCCCGTCTTCGCGCTGGTGCTGATCGCTGCGGGTGGGCTCTTCTACACGGCCGGCGCCATCATCTACGCGCGCGGCCGCCCCGACCCGCGTCCGCGGACGTTCGGCTACCACGAGCTCTTTCACGTGCTGACGCTGGCCGCCGCCGGCTGCCAGTACGCCGCGATCGCGTTCTTCGTCCTACCCCGCGGGTAGTTCGGTCCGGCGTCAGTCGCGCTCGTCGCCCGGCCGGAGCCGGTAGACGATGCGTCCGCGGGCGAGGTCGTACGCGGACAGCTCGATCCTGACACGGTCACCCGGATTCATCCGGATCCTGAAGCGGCGCATCTTGCCGGCCGTATAGCCGAGCGTCTCATGGCCGTTGTCGAGCGCAATGCGGAACATGCCGTTCCGGAGCGCCTCGACGATCTCGCCGGTCATCTCGACCTTCTCTTCTTTTTGGGCGATGGTCGCCTCCCTTGTTCTCGAAAGATGTCGGCGGCGGGCGCAAGGCCCGCCGCCCTGAAGTACCCGTCCCCCGAACTACGCGAGAGACGGTGACGTTCGCGGCCTGCGGGCCTTTCTCGCCCTGCTGAGCCTCGAACTCGACCTTCGCGCCCTCGGCCAGCGACCTGTAGCCGCTGCCCTGGATTGCGCTGAAGTGCACGAACAGGTCCTTACCGCCGTCGTCCGGCGTGATGAACCCGTAGCCCTTGTCTGCGTTGAACCACTTGACGGTTCCGGATGCCATATCTGTATTCACCTCCCTGCCAACTTCATGAACGACAAGAAGGCGCACCCGCACCATCCGACTCGCTCAGTTCCGTCCCGAATAGTAGCGGTACGCAGCGTGAAAAAGCCATAGTTCGTGTCGTTTCGCACACATGCGCCAGGGAGTAGCATCGCCGCATGGAAGCGACAATCAAGGAAGGTCACGCGCCGGCGGTCATCGTCGCGCTCCAGCCCGGCGAGCAGCTGACGTCGGAAGCCGGGGCGATGATGTTCGTGTCGGGCGACATCACGATGGACGTGGAGATGCCGGGCGGTCTGGCGGGCGGCCTGAAGCGCAAGCTGCTCGCCGGCGAGAGCCTGTTCCTGACGCGATACAACGCGCGCGGCGCGGGGGCCGTGGGGATCACAGGCCCGTTCCCCGGCTCGATTCGCCAGCACGAGCTCGACGGCGAGATCATCTGCGAGAAGCACGCCTATCTGGGGCATCACGGCGACGTCGAGATCTCGAGCGCGTTTGCGCAACGACTCGGCATGGGCATCCACGGCGGGGGCGAGGGCTTCTTCCTGCAGCGCCTGAAAGGCAAGGCGACGGTGTGGCTGCACGGCGGCGGCGATTTCGTCGACTTCGACCTGGCGCCCGGCCAGCGGCTCCTCGTCGATACGGGCTGTATGGTGATGGTCGAGCCGACCGTCAACTACGAAGTGAAGATGCAGGGCGGCTTGAAGAAGGGTCTGTTCGGCGGCGAGGGCTTCTTCCTCGTCCAGATGACCGGGCCCGGGCATGTCACCCTGCAGACGCTGCCGTTCTCGCGCACCGCCCGCCGCATCTTGCAGGCCTCAGGCGGCGGACGCGACGAGAGCGTCGGCGTGGGGGGTCTCCTCGGAGGCATCCTCGGCGGGGAATGAGGAATCGGTCACAAGGAGGTACGCACAGATGGGTTTTCTCGACAAGGCAAAGGCAGCAGTCGAGCAGGGCGCGGCGAAGGCGAAGGACGCGGCTGAGGACGTTCAGCAGAAGCGCGACCTGAGCTCGAGCTACACCGAGCTCGGCAAGACGGCGTTCGATCTGATCGAGAGCGGAGAGCTCTCGCATCCGCAGCTCGCCGAGCTCGCGGAGAAGATTCGCGGGCTGAAGGACAAGATCGCGGGCGACGAGGTGCTCGTCGGCGCGACCGCCGGCAGCGGCAGCGACGACTACGACGACTCGCAGCCGCCGGCGATGCCCACCTAGGAGCAAAGTCGCAACGAGCCAGGTTCGGCCCAAGGCTGATCGGCCCAAGGCTGAACCTGGCTCGCGGCTCTTGAGGTCGAGGATCCGCTGGTTCCTAGCTGATCCCGGCCGGGTGGCTTACCACCCTCTTACACGCACTTACATTTCCCTCACTTGAGGGTTCGCCCCATCTCGGCCCTTGCCGATGTGCCGTGCATGACGGGGGAGCGTTCCAACCTCCGCACTGCTCCGTGACCCTCCAGGGTCAGCAAGCGGACTGCAGCGCGGAGTCTTCGAGCTTGTCGGAGACGGTGCAGCCTGTAGACGCGGCCGAGGCCAGTTGGCCGGCTGTCGAGTCGCAGGGCGGTCTCTCCGACCGGGCTCACTCGTCGCTCCTGGTGCGTGCCGCGATGCGGGGCGTGCAGATCGCCTGCATCTTCTACGGCGCCTTCCTGCTCTACTGGGTGTGGCTGGCGAAGGACGCGAGCACCGCGCTGCTCGTGCACGACCCGTTCTTCTACAGCTACTCGCTGCTCGTCACCGTGTACGTCTGTGCGCGCTTCCTGCTCGCACCGCTGTACCGGCCGACGCCCGACCTCGGCTACCGGCCGAGCGTCTCGATCGTCATCCCCGCCTTCAACGAGGAGGACGGGATCGCCGCGACGATCGATGCCTGCTTCGCCAGCGACTACCCGCGCGACAAGTTCGACGTCGTCGTCGTCGACGACGGCTCGAGCGACAAGACCTGGGAGCGGATGCTCGAGGCCCGCGATCGCAATCCGGCCGTCGTCTGCATCCGCTTCCACTCGAATCGCGGCAAGCGCGCCGCGATGGCCGAGGGCATCCGGCGCTCGCGCGCCGACATCTGTGCGTTTGTCGATTCCGACTCGGTGCTCGAGCCGGATGCCCTCGCACGTCTCGTGGCCGACTTCGGCGATCCGCGCGTCGGCGCCGTCGTCGGTCACGCGGACGCTCTGAACAAGACTGCGAACTGGCTCAGCCGCATGCAGCAGGTGCGCTACTACGTCGCGTTCCGCGTGATCAAGGGCTCGGAGTCGATCTTCGGCGCCGTGACTTGCGCGTCGGGCTGCTTCTCGGCCTACCGGCGCACCGCCCTGCTGCGCATCCTCGACCGCTGGGAGAACCAGCACTTCCTCGGCCGCCCGTCGACGTTCGGCGATGACCGCGCGCTGACGAACTACATCCTCCGCGACTGGCGCGTGATGTACCAGTCGCAGGCGGTCTCGCACACGCTCGTCCCGACCAGGCTCCGCGTCTTCGGCAAGCAGCAGCTGCGCTGGAAGAAGTCGTGGCTGCGCGAGTCGCTGCACGTCAGCCGCTTCATGTGGCGCAAGCATCCGGCGGCTGCGGCGATGACCTACTTCGGCTGCCTCTTCCCGTGGGTCGCCCCGATCGTGCTGCTGCACGCCGTGTACTTCCGCGCAGTCGGCGTGGGGAGCCCGCTCTTCTACCTCGTGGGCGCCTACGTGATGGCCGTCCTCTACTCGCTCTACTACGCGATCGTCCGCCGCAGCCCGCTGTGGTGGCACGGAGTGACGTTCGTCGCGCTCTACATGGCGTTCCTCGTCTGGCAGACGTACTACGCCCTCCTGACCATCCGCAACACCGCGTGGGGCACACGCGCTTCCACGCACGGGCCCGCCGGCGGAGCAGTCACCGTCGTCGGGCCGCAAGCCGTACTGCACGAGCCGACTCTGTGATCGCACTCCCGCGGATCTTTCGTGCGCGCCGGCGTGGGACTGTCGAGGCCCTCCTTGGCCTGCTCATGCTGCCGCTGTCGGCGATTCCGATCTACCTGTACCTGGCGAAGACGCCCGACGGCTACCTGATGTACCTGCGCGGGCGGTACGCGCTGATGGCGCCGGCGACCGCCAAGCTCGACCCGGCGTCGGCGGCCTACGCCCGCAACGCCTTCGCGAAGCTGCCGGTGGATGGCGTCCCGGTGCTCGTCTACCAGAGCATCGGCACCGCCGGCAGCGAGGATCCGGGGCGGGCGTTCGTCGTGTCGCGCTCGCACTTCGCGCAGCAGATGCGCGCGCTGCAAGCCGCGGGCTTCCACCCGATCACAGTCGAGGACGCCGCGCGCTACATCCGCACCGGCGACACGGCTCTTCTGCCGACGAAGCCGGTTCTGATCACGTTCGACGACGGACGCACCGAGGCGATGCTGCAGGCCGACCCGATCCTGCGCGACACCGACATGCGCGCAGCCGTGTTCGCGATCGGCAAGGAGGCATCGTCGTCGAGCCTCTTCTACATCACGTGGGGCGGCCTCGGCAGCTACGCCGCCAGCGGCCGCTGGGAGCTCGAGAACCACACCTACGGCCTGAACCGGTCGATCGACGATGTGAAGGGTCTGCAGCCCGTGTCGGAGCTCGTTCGCGTGAAGCCGGGGGAAACGCTTTCCCAGTACGCGACGCGCGTCGGTGCCGATCTCGATCACGACCAGGGTCTGATCTCGGCGCACAACGGCGGGCGGGCGGTCGCGTTCTCGTACCCGTTCGGCGACTGGGGCCAGCACGCCCGCACGCCCGGCGTGGTGGAGGCCCTGCAGAAGGTGCTCGCCACACGGTTCCAGGTCGCCTTCGACCAGGACCGCCAGGCCGGCTGGCGCTTCGCGCTGCCCGGCGACAACCGGCTGCACATCCACCGCCTCCAGGTGCAGGACTGGACGGGCACGCAGCTGATCGCGCGGCTCGTCGCCGCTGCCAAGCTCAGCGAGACCGCATTCCGCGAGCGTGGGCTCGACGTGCATTACGACCGGCAGCAGCTCGTCTCGGCCGCGGTGAGCGCTGCGTGCGCGCCGGCTTCGGCGACGCCGATCACCAACGTCTCGACGTCGACGAAGGCGATCGCCCTGAGCTTCGACGACGGCCCCTCGCCGTTCACCCCGCAGGTGCTGGATGTGCTGCGCCACTACCGCGCCCACGCCACGTTCTTCGTGCTCGGTGAGAACCTGACCGACCGCTCGCGCGTGCTGGGGCGGATGCTCGTGTCGGGCAACGAGATCGCGAACGGCACCTGGTCGGGCTCGCACGCGAACACGATCGGTGCGAATGCGCTCGAGAGCGAGCTCCGGCGCACGGACGCGGAGATCGAGTCGGCGGTGCCGTTCAGGCCGTGCCTCACGCGGCCGCCGTACCGCGAGAACGTCACGCGGCTCACCACGCTCGCGGGTGGCCTCAACCTGACGACGGCGCTGTGGTCGGTCGACCCCCGCGACTTCACATTGCGCAGCCCGGCGAAGATCGCGCAGCGGGTGCTGTCTCAGGTGCGGCCGGGCTCGATCGTGATCCTCCACGACGGCGGCGACAGCGCCCGGTGGGCGACCGTGCAGGCGCTGCCGATCATTCTGAAGACGCTCGACAAGCGCGGCTACCAGGTCATGTCCATCTCGCAGCTCCTGACGATGCACACTCTGCTGCCCCACTCATCGTCGACGGCTGCGCCTGCGGGAGGTGTTCTGCGATGAAACGGGCTCTACTGGCCTGCGCGGTTGCCGGCGCGTGTCTGGCGGTTTCGGCGAGTGGGCAGCCTCTGTCCGCGAAGGTCTCGTCGGCGACCTGCCAGGCGAAGCCGCTCGGAGTGCAGTTCCTGCGCTCGCCCGGGCGGCCGTCGGGCGTCCTGACCTGGCGGAAGCCGGCGCGGCTGCCGCTGCGGCCTGCGGGCTACCGCGTCTATCGCAACGGCAAGGTCGTCGGCCAGACTGCGGTGTCGGTGCGGCGCCTGCGCGTCTCGTTCGTCCCGGGCCACCCGGTGACGTTCATGGTGCGGGTCGCGTTGCGCACGGGCGCGGTCGTCCCGTGCGGCGGCAGGCTCACGCAGACGATCAAGTGGCGGCCGCCAACCGCGCCTGTCGATCTAGTCGCCCAGCCGCACACCGATTCGGTGACGCTGCTCTGGCAGCCGGCGCAGAACGGTGACGGAACGCTGAACGGCTACCGCGTGTACCGCGACGGCAAGCCGTTCCGCGACGCGAAGACGACGACGCTGACGATTGCCTTGCCGCCGCTCCGCACGTACTCCATGACCGTTGCTGCGATCGACACGCAGGGTCAGGCGTCGGCGATGTCCAACGCCGTCGTGATCCGCGCCGACCATGCCGCGCCGACCACACCGACCTATGTCAGCGCCACAGCCACCTCGGCGAGCGATGTCGCGCTCACCTGGCAGCCGGCGACCGGCTTCGGCGGCGCGCGCATCGCCTACCGCGTCCTGCGGAACGGCATCACTTTCGGCCAGACGAGCGCCACGTCGATGACGATCCCCAACCTCGCACCTTCGACCGCCTACACGTTCACGGTGATGGCGGTCGACTCGCTGGGCTATGCAAGCGCGCCGAGCACGCCGGCCACGGCGACGACGCAGCCGCCGATCCAGAGCCACGGTGTCGCGCACGTCTTTCTCCTGGCGTCCACCGGAGCCAGCTTCAGAGCGTTCCAGGCGCACTACCAGGAGATCGGCACGGTCTACCCGACCTACTACGAGTGCAACCCGGACGGCACGTTCTACGGCGGCGACGTGCCGCTGATCACGAGCTGGGCGCGGGCGCGCGGAGTGAAGGTCGAGGCGCGCTGGAACTGCCAGCGCACCACGACGCTCCACTACATGCTCGTCGACCCCGCGACCAGGGCGGCGCTCGAGACCGAGATGGTGAACGCCGCGGTCGCCAACAACTGGGACGGGATCAACATCGACTTCGAGGCCGGCGCCGCCGCCGACCGCAACCTGCTGACCACGTTCATCACCGAGCTGGCGAACGCCCTGCACGCCCAGGGCAAGACGCTGTCGATGGAAGCCTCGGCGAAGGTGAAGGACGTCCCGAACCATCCCCGCTCGACGTTCTTCGACTACGACGCGCTCGCCCAGCACGCCGACACGATCTTCGTCATGTGCTGGGGCATCCACTGGAAGACGTCTGCGCCGGGGGCGATCGACGACATGACGTGGGCCAGCCAGGTCGCGACGTACGTCTCCCAGCGGCCGAACAAGCAGAAGTTCGTGCTCGGCTTCGGCATGTACGGCTTCGACTGGCCGAACGGCGGCGGGGTTAACAACCCCGCGACGCCGCTCGAGTACACTGATGTACAGGCTTTGGCCCAGCAGTACAGCGCGACGTTGCAGTGGGATCCCGTAGCGGTTGCGCCCTATTTCTCTTATACGGATGGGAGCGGTGTGCACCACGACGTCTGGTACACGGACGCGCAGTCGATCGATGCTCGCATTGCGCTTGCGCACAGCCTCGGGCTGGGGATCGGCATGTGGCGGCTCGGTGAGGAAGACCAGGCCATCTGGGACGACCCGCTCCTCCAGCCCGGAGCCTGGTAGCCGGATGACGAAGACTTGCGGCTGATTGACCGTTGCGGCACGGGCCGCGGCGGGACACGCGAAGAAGGAGAGACCACGATGGCGATACTCAGGATCTGTGCAGCCGATGGTTGCGACACGAAGACGCTTGGCTTGCATTGCATCCAACACGAGACCGTGCCTCGGCTCGTCGTCGTCCGGCCTGACGCGCGAGGACAGCTGGTTGGAGCCGGCAAGACAGCGGCGTAGGAGCTCTTCTGCAGCCCGGCTCGCGTTTGGCGAGCCGGGCTGTTTTTATCTAGAGCGCGCGCTGTTGCGACTTGGTCGCCAGCGCCGCCGACAGCGAAGTGACGATGCCTCGCGCCGTCGACTCGCCCAGTTCGCGCTCCAGGCGCGTCTTCGCACTCGGCCGCCGGTCGACCAGCGACTCGAGCGCGGCCAGATCTCTCAGCAGGCGTGCATCGCCGCGGGGATCGCCTTCTGGCCGGCCACCGGTTTCCATCATCAAGATCCTGGCCCCCTGCTCCCGAGAATGACGTGCACCACCCGTGCCCGACCGGCATATCTTGCACTACCGGACGGCTGCCATTCCGGGGGGATCGGCCGCAGGGCGCCGCGCCCTTAGATGCACCTGGCTCGGACCCCTCGAAGGAGGGACGGGCGCGAGGTCTTCGTCTCGACGGTTTGCTCCGACCACTGAACTGGGGGTCAAGCCCTGCGTGCAGCGCGCCGATAGAGCCACGGTCAACTTCCGACTGGAGGCCGAACCTCATGGACGCAGCAGGCGCAGAGCTGATCAGGCAGAGAATCGAGCAGCACGAACACTGGAAGCAGGCTCAGGCCGTGCGTGACGGTGCCCAGTCGCCGGTCGATCCCGACCGTGACGAGCTGCTCGAGCTCGGCAACCGAGACGCGGATCTACGGCTTGCAGGAGCGGCACGAGATCGTCGAGGGTGCGCATGCGTTGACGACCTACCGGGTGCAGAAGCGCATCGTCGGCGGGCATTGGGAGCGCGAGCTGATCATCGAGAACGTCCAGCAGGTGGCGTAACCGTCAGGGATCGACTAGAACGAGGTAGTGGATCGTTCAGGCGCCGACGAACTTCGACGCGGATCGAAGAACAGGAACATTGGAATCAGGCCGCGGCCGTTCAGGCCGGGCGGCAAGCGCGCGTCGACCCGGATCGGGAGGAGCTCCAGCGAGCTCGGCTCCGGCGTGCGCCTGTACGGGTTCGAGCAGATGCATGAAGTGGTCGACGGCTATCGGGCGCTCGTCACGTGGCGGGTGTGCAAGCGGCTCCGCGAGGGCTACTGGGAGCGCGACCTGATCCGCGAGCAATCCAACTGAAGATCCCTCGAATGCGGTTAGGGGTTTAGCGCGTTCTGACGATGTCTGGGAGCGATGGCACTCAGGCTTCGTCTCGCTCTCCTCGTTGTTGCCGCGACTTCGGTCGGGCTACTCGGCGCAGGCGCCTTCGCGGCGCCGGCCTCCGCATCGCAGCTGATCGACCGGAACGCGTCCGACATTCATCTCGCCGTGAACGCCAAGGGCGAGGCGCTGATCACGTATCGCGTCCAGGGCAAGCTGAAGCACGTGCTCGCCTGGAACGCCGAGAACGCGATCGCTCCCACGCTTGCGCGTCCCCAGGTCGCGTTCTCGCTCGACTACGCGGGCGGCTGGGGCAAGTACCACAGCGACTACTGGAAGACGTTCGCCAACGCGTGCCGCCCCTACGTGGGACCGACGCTCGCCTGGAAGGTCACAGCCTGCACCGCCCCTGACGGCTCGCACTGGGCTCTCCAGGCCTGGCAGCGGGGGCTTCCCGACCTTGGACGCGCGCCCACTGCCACGCAGGCCCAGTGGGAGCTTCGGCTCTCGCACTGGACGGGCCCGCTGCCGGTGCTCTCGATCGAGGAGAACTGGGCGTACAAGCGGTTCGACCATCTCTTCGGCACGCTCACGTATGCAGGCCAGAGCGTCTACGGCTTTCACTCCACCCCGGCCGGCCAGCCGCTCGACACCTTCGGCCGCAACATCTACCTCGACACCTATGACTCGGCGTACGGGGCGGGCTGGAAGCGCGAGAACAGCTTTCTGACGCACAAGTCGAGCGGGGCCTTCTGTTACGGCTTCTACCCGCACGGCTCGAGCCCGGCCGGGAACGGCACGAGCTATCGGGCGACCGTCGAAGGGCCTGGCGTGACACCCGACGTCATGTGGCAGAGCACCGCACCGGGACCGTACGACGCGACCGCGCAGGCTGCGGCGGACGCTTCGATCCGCGCGCTCGACGACAGCCAGTGCAAACCCGTTTAGCCAGGCCGAAAGGAACCGGCGGTCCGAGGTCGTAACGTTGTAGTTGCCGGCTAGGCAACGGGACGCCGGACAACGCCCTGAAAGGAATCATCCATGGACATGCTCAAGAAGCTGTCTCTGAACTCCCAGCTCATCCTGCTGGGGTCGATCCTCTATGTGATCGTTTCGTTCTTGAACTGGCAGTCGTACCACGGCCTGGTCAGCGCAACCGAGTGGAATGGCGTCGGCGTGCTTCCCGGGCTGATCGTCCTCATGCTGCTGGCGTGGGAGCTCGCCCGTGGTTTCGACCTGAAGATCGCGATCGGCTCACTCTCGCCGGCGCTTATCTCGGTCGTGCTTGCTGAGGCTCTGCTCGTCTTCACCATCATCAAGTTCCTCAACATCGACTATCGAGCGTACGGCGCCTGGCTCGGCCTGTTGCTGGCGATCGGAATCGGTGTAGTCGCGTTCATCCGGGCCAAGGAAGAAGGCGTCGAGATGCCTTCCGCCGCAAGCTCGGGTGGCGGCGGCGCAGCCGCCTAGGTGCGCGACGGCGTCCCTGTGGCGTTCCTGACGCCGGCCTCAGGCCGGAGTTGGGAACGCCACATGCACGTTCTCTCCCGGTAGGTCGCTCGGGCGCCGCACTCCGTTTCGTCTCTGAGGTACTCAGAGACCGAGCGCGGCGGCGCCGGCGACGTCGATCCCCATCTAGGTCTTCACCTTCCGGCTGCGGATGCGCATATACAGCGCTGCCACCACCACGATCAGAACGATCAGGATCACGTATACCAAGGCTCACCCCCTCCTAGGGGCTCGAGAAATCCGACTCTGACCGTGTTCGCAGAATCGCGGAGAAGTCCTGGTTTCGACTCCTATTGAGTGAAATAGGCGATGAGGGCCCCGAGCGCAAGTAGCGGCCCGAAAGGAATCGTCGCCTTGAGTCCCGAGCGGCCCCGGATGACGAGCAAACCGATGGCCAGAACGATCAGCGCGCCCGACGTGTAGACCATCGCCGCGATCGTCCGCGAGGCGAGCGAGATCCCGATCAGGAAGGCCAGCTTCGCGTCGCCCATCCCCATCCCGCGAGGGTTCACGATGGCGAGGACGAAGAGAATGCCTCCGGCAATTCCGCCGGCGGCGAGGTGAGCCCCGACGTGATGCCACTCTCCGACCGCAACCACCACAGCGATGACAGCCGCCGCCGGCCCCACGATGATGTTCGGCAAGAGGCGGTGCCTCAGATCGATCGCAGACAGCAGAACGAGCACCGGGCCCAGGATCGCCCCCACGAGAGCGTGCGTTCCAGCGCCGTAGCGGACGAAGCTCGCGACGACGAGCGCCACGCCCACCACGAGCGTCGCGACGGCCACTCTGGCAGTCAGCAGCTCCCCGATGGGGATGGGCGGGGGAAGCTCGTCCGGGTCGGGCTCCGCGTCTTCGGGTCCGTTGTCGGCGATCACCTCGTTCTCGAGCATCACGCGCACGTTACGCCATGCTTCGGCGAGGTCGGGTCCGCGTGACCGCACCCCTCGGCCCGGCCACCCGGGGGGTCGTCGCGCTGTCCATCGGGTTCGTCGCGTTCTTCTCGGTGATCGGCGCCGACTCGCGGTGGCTCGGAGCGCTCGGCGCCGCGATCATCCGCGACGGCCGGATTCCGCACGGCGTTCCGTATGCCGCTGCCCCGAGCGGCTCCTGGCCGAACGTCACGGCACTCGCCGAGCTGGTCTTCCACGGCCTGCTGGCCGCCGGCCCGCGTGGCCTCCTGGCCGCCCAGCTCGCCGCCGTTCTGATCGCGCTTGCCGTCGTCGCGCGGGACGCCCGCGTCGCAGGCGCGGTCGACGGGGCGATCGCGGCCGTCGTGCTGATCGCCGTCGTCGGGGCGCTCCCGGCGTTCGGGGTCGTGCGGGTTCAGCTGTTCTCGGTCGCGCTCTTCCCGGTGCTGTTCAGCCTGCTGCGCGCGGAGGCGCGCCGGCCCGGCCGGACGGTGTGGCTCGTCGTCCCGCTGCTGACCCTCTGGAGCAACCTGCACGGGGCGGTGCTTGTGGGGCTTGCCATGCTGCTCGTCTACCTGGTGCTCGACCGTGCGCGGAGTGCGCCGCTCGAGTCGCTCGCCGTGGCCGTTGCGGCCGGCCTCGCGTGCTGCCTCACACCGGCGCTTCCAGCGGACGCCTCATTACTTCGACGGTGTGCTCGGCAACGAGGAGGCCCGGCGCGCCGTGGGGCTCTGGGCGCCGCTGTCGCTGACGCGGCCGTTCGACATCGTGCTCGCCCTGGCGGGCCTCACCCTGCTCGCGCTTGCAGTGCGCTCGCGGCCGCGGCTGTGGGAGCTGGTCGCGCTGCTCGCGCTGGCGGTGCTCACCGTCCACGCGGCGCGGAGTGGGGTGTGGCTGATGCTGGCCGCTGCGCCGGCGGCCGCGGTCGGTCTAGGCGCCGTGCGTGAGGCGAGCGCGCGCGTCACGCGGCTCGCCGCTCTCGCCGGGGCGGCGATCGTCGCCGTCGCGCTCGCGCACGGGCCCGGCTCGACCGGCGCGTCGACGAGCCTGGTCGAGCGCGCGATCCAGGCTGCCCGAGGCACCCCGATCCTGGCCGAGGATGTGCTCGCCGAGCAGGTGGCGCTCCACGGCGGCACGATCGAGATCGGCAACCCGATCGACGCCTTCCCGCAGCGCGATCAGGCGGCCTACGTCGACTTTCTCCTGGGCGAGCCCGGCGGGGATGCCGACGTGGCGCGTGCGCAGGTCGTTCTGGTCGAGCGGCACGGCTCGGCCGAGAAGCGCATCGCGCGGAATCCTCGCTTCGCCGCAGTCGCCAGAGACGCGCATGCCGTGCTCTTCGTCCGCCGCGCGAAGGTGGCCGGGTGAGCACCAACACGCTCCTCCTCGCGCTCTGGAAGACGAGCAAGACGTTCGTGCTCTACATCCTGCCGCCGCTGCTCGTGCTGCTTGTGCTGACGCCGTTCCATCACGGGTACGCGTACGACTTCAAGATCTTCCGGACCGCGGGGAACGCGTATCTGCACGGCCACTCGCCGTATCCGCCGCCGAAACTGGCGGTGCTGCAGCGCCAGCACAGCTTCGTCTACCCGGCCCCGATGGCGCTGCTCTTCGCGCCGTTCGCGCTGTTGCCGTGGAAGGTGGGCGCGGTCATCTTCGAGTGCGGGCTCGTCGTGTGCGTCGCGGGAACGTTGCGCCTGCTGCAGATTCGCGACTGGCGGCTCTACTCGATCGCGTTCCTGCTGCTTCCGATCGAGCTCGGGATCCGCCTGGGCACGATCAGCCCGCTGCTCGCACTGCTGGTCGCGGCGCTCTGGCGCTACCGGGATCGCACGCTTGCCGGCGGCGCTGCTGCTCGCGGCGATCATCGTCTCGAAGCTGTTCCTCGCACCGCTCGCGGTTTGGCTTCTGGTCACGCGGAGGTGGCGCGCGGCGGTGCTCGGCTCGGCCATCGCGCTCGTCTCCACGCTCGCGGCCTGGTCGGTCATCGGCTTCGCAGGGTTCAGCGACTACCGCCGCGTTCTCTCGCTGCTCGCGACCGGGGAGGAGCAGGAGAGCTTCTCGCTCGCGTCGCTCGGGTTCGCGGGCGGCCTGAGCGCGCACGCCTCGCATCTGCTCGCCGAGGTCGTCGGGTCATTGCTGCTGGCCGCCGCGATCGGCGTCGGCTTACGCCTTCGGTCGAGCCGCGGCGACTTCACGGCGTTCACCCTGATCATCGGCGCGGCGCTGGCTGTTTCGCCGATCGTGTGGAACCACTACTTCGCGGTTCTGCTGATTCCGCTGGCCGTCGTGGCCCCGCGGCTCAGCCCGATCTGGGCCGTGCCGTTCCTGCTCTGGTTCGTGCCGGCCCAGAGCTATCACCAGTTCATCCTGATCGCGGTGGGGGTCGTCGCACCCGCAATCACGCTCGCATGGGCGATTCGTCTCGCCTGGCGCGACCCGGAGGGCCGTTTGCCCGACGGAATACATCATACGAACGTATAGGTGGTACCACCGCTCTAGGCAGTGCCTTTGGTGTGCGCCATCCCCTATTCAAGAGTCAGGGGTAGTTCAGGCGTCGACGAAAGGCACGGTACATGGACAAGCTGCGCAATTTCTTCCGGACGCTCGCGGTGCACGGCACCAACGCGCGGTGCCGAGTCGGGCCAGGCGCTGATCGAGTATGCGCTGATCATCTCGCTGATCGCGCTTGTTGCGATCACGGCGTTGCAGACGACCGGCACGAACGTCGCCGGCATTCTCAACACCATCGCGGGCGAAGTCTAAGGAGCGTTGGCCTCCACGTGCCCGCGTAGGATGCGGGCGCGTGGAGAGTCTCCCCGAGTGAAGGTTCTTGTGGTCGGCGCCGGCGGTGTCGGCGGGGCTGCAGCGGCAGTCGCGCGCACCCGGCCCTTTGTCGAGCGGATGGTGCTCGGCGATGTCGATCTCGGTCGGGCGGAGCAGGTTGTTGCCGGGCTCGACGATCCGCGTTTCGCTGCGGCGAAGCTCGACGCCTCGGACGCCGGGGCGATCAGCGAGCTGGCGCGGGCGGAGGGCGTCGACGCGATCCTCAATGCGTGCGACCCGCGGTTCAATCCGCCGATCTTCCAGGCGGCGTTCGACGCGGGCTGCACCTATCTCGACATGGCGATGACGCTGTCCGAGCGCCACCCGGAGCGGCCGTACGAGCTGACCGGCGTCATGCTCGGCGACGCGCAGTTCGCGGTGGCCGATCGCTGGGAGGAGGCGGGGCTGCTCGCGCTGGTGGGGATCGGCATCGAGCCCGGCCTCTCGGACATCTTTGCGCGGTACGCGGCCGACGAGCTGTTCTCGGAGATCGACGAGGTGGGCATCCGCGACGGTGCCGATCTGGTCGTCTCGGGGTACGACTTCGCGCCGACCTTCTCGATCTGGACGACGATCGAGGAGTGCCTCAACCCGCCGCTGATCTGGGAGCGCGAGCGGGGCTGGTTCACCACAGAGCCGTTCTCGGAGCCCGAGATCTTCGTCTTCCCGGAGGGTATCGGCCCGATCGAGTGCGTGAACGTGGAGCACGAGGAGGTGGTGCTCGTCCCGCGCTGGGTCGATTGCCGCCGTGTGACGTTCAAGTACGGCCTCGGCGAGGAGTTCATCGGCGTCCTGAAGACGCTGCACAAGCTGGGGCTCGACTCGACCACGCCGGTTGACGTGCGTGGCCAGAAGGTCTCGCCGCGGGACGTCGTCGCGGCGGTACTGCCGAATCCGGCGACGCTCGGAGACCGGATGACGGGCCGCACCTGCGCCGGCACGTACGTCACGGGCACGGGCAAGGACGGGCAGCCGCGGGCGACGTACCTCTACCACGTGGTCGACAACGAGCGGGCGATGCGCGAGTACGGGTCGCAAGCCGTCGTGCTGCAGACGGCGCTGAACCCCATCGTGGCGCTCGAGCTGATCGCCGACGGTGCGTGGGGAGGAACGGGCGTCCTCGGCCCGGAAGCCTTCCCGGCGCAGCCGTTCCTCGACAAGCTGGCCGACTACGGCTGGCCGCACGGCGTCGAAGACCGCTAGCCAACGGCCCTCGAACGACCGACGGCGACCTCGACGCGCCCCGAACTGCCGGTGCCAGGCACCGAAGTACGCAGTCGGCGCGGGGCGAACTGCCGGTGCCAGGCACCGTGGCTTTGTCGTTCGGCTACTCCGATTGGTCGATGGCGCCCCCTCGAGCCCACGGGCATGGTTGTGGCACGCGAACCCTGGGTGCCTGGCACCGGCAGTCGACTGTAGGCGGGAGGCCACGAGGCTGGTTCTCTGGGCCGGGTCCGGTTTCGCTGAATGAACCGCGGTGCGATCGCGCGGCACACGATGCCGCGGCAAATCGAGTCAGCCGATGGTCTTGAGCGGACCGCCTGGGCGCTACCGCGTGCCCAGGCCCATGCCGAGCAGGCGCGGGAGCGAGCCGACGGCGCGCCCGACGAGCGGTGGGCGACGGCCCGCTTCTTCGGCCTCCTCGCAGGCGAGAATCGCCGCGCGAATCGCAGCGCCGCCCAGAAAGCGGATCGGCTCGGGCGGGACGCGGGAACCGCTGCGGTTCACGAGCGGGAGCCGGGCGAACTCGTCGTCCGTCCGGGTCGCAAGTGAGGCGAGGGCCTGCCCCGCGAGCCACGAAGGCCCTACGCCGTTGCCCGAGTAGCCGGCCGCGTAGTGGATCCTCGAGCCGGGCGCCGTCCCGACGAAGGGCAGGTGGTCGGCCGAGACGTCGATCGGGCCGCCCCAGGCACGCTCCACCCGCGCCGCGGCGAGACCAGGGAGGAGCCGCCGCAGCCCGAGCTCGGCCCGGCCTGCGGTCGCGACGTCGTGCGTGAAACGTCGATCGATGCGATTGCCGCGGCCGATCGGCCCCGAGCCGCTCCCCATCAGCACCCGACCGTCATGCGTCGTCCGGAAGTAGTGCAGGAACATCCGCGCGTCGACGATCGACTCACCGCCCGTCCACCCGATCTCGGCCAGCAGCTCCGGCACCGGCTCGGTGAGCACGATGTAGCTGCCGAAGACCGTCAGCCGCCCGCGCACCGGCCGCCAGTCGGTCATCGCCGCGTTGGTCGCCACGACGATCTCGGCGGCGCGCACCATGCCGCCCGCCGTGCGCAGCGTGCCCGGCGCGACCGCAGTGACGCGCGTCCCCTCATAGACCGAGACGCCCGCGCCGAGCGCCGCCCGCCGCAGCGCCCGCACGAGCCGACCCGGATGCACCGTCGAGCAGTCGGGGAAGAAGACGCCGCGCCGGAAGAACGGCGAGCGGCACCGCTCCTGCACCTCGGCCGGCGAGAGCGGGACGGCGTGCTCAGGCCGTCCTGCGGCCACCGCGGTCTCGACGGCGTGGTCGAGATGCGCCTCGTGCCGCTGCGACGTTGCGACCATCATCATCCCGCTGCGGCGCAGCCAGACGTCCTCGCCCAATGCCTCGACCGCGTCCGGAATGCGCTCGCTCAGCGTCGCGAGCCTGAGCGCCGCCTCGGCCCCGAACCGCTGGTGCAGTTCGCCGAACGCAGGCCAGTACGTCTCGAGAAAGCCGCCGTTCCGGCCGCTCGGCCCCGCGCCGCAGTACTCCGCCTCGAGCACCGCCACCCGCAGCGACGGGTCGCGCTCGCGGAGCGCCAGCGCTGTCCACAGGCCCGTGTAGCCGCCGCCCACGATCGCTACATCGACGTCGAGGTCAGCCTGCAGCGGCGGGAGGTCGACGCGCCCGCCCTCCTGGGCGAGCGCGTCTTCGATCCACCATGGCAGCGCCGCTCCGGGCGCGACGGTCGGCCGCATTCCTAGAAGTGCGAGACGATGTGCTCGGCCGGCGCGTCGAGGATGCCCTCGGGCGCCACCTCGAGCTTCCGGCTGAAGTAGTCGCGGTACTTGAGAGCGCAGAGCACCATGAGCGGAACGCCGAGCAGGAGTCCGCCGATGCCGATCACGATCGGCACCTGGATGCCGAAGATCGGATTCGCGTAACCGGCGCCGGCCTTGCTGTAGTCGATGAACGCCTTGACGAAGACGGCGAACATCACCGCGCAGCCAACCAGCGGTACCACGCCGACCATGACGAACCGCCGCCAGCTCTGCATCAGCTGCTTGCGGAAGTACACGGCGCAGACCAGCCCGGTGAAGCCGTAATAGAAGAGGATCGAGAAGCCTAGGGCGGTGATCGAGTCGCCAAGCACGCCCTGGGACGAGTCGAATCCCACGAGCAGCAATGTCCAGATCGTCGACAGCACCCCCATCCCCAACGTGGACACGCTTGGGGTCAGGTACTTGGGATGAATGCGGCCGATGATCGGCGGGATCGCCCCCCAGCGCGCCATCGAAAGCGTCGTGCGGGCGGTCGGCAAGATCGTCGTCTGCGTCGAAGCCGAGGCCGAGGTGAGGACCGCGACGATCAGGAGCTTGTCCCACGGCGAGCCGAACACACGCGTTCCCAGCACGCTGAGGACGTCGTTGGAGTTGGCGGCCAGGAAATGCGTGCCGGCGAACGCCTGAGTCGCGGCACCGACGATGAGGTAGATGAAAACGAGGATCAACGTCGAGACGACCGCGGCCTTACCCGGCGCATCGGCCGAGCTCTCCGTCTCCTCGTTCACGGAGACGCCTGAGTCCCAGCCCCAGTAGATGAAGAGGCCGAGCAGCAGGCCGTCGGCAAGCGGTCCGATGCCGATCGAGAATGGGTTGAACCAGTCGGCGCTCACATGCAGCGAATGAGCCGGATTGTTCGAGTAGACCTTGACGAGAGCGACGATTGCGAACGCCGCGAGAATCATGACTTCGGCCGCCAGCAGGCCTTGCTGGATGCGCGCCGACAGCTCGATGCCGCGGTAACAGATCCACGTCATCAGGGCGATCCAGACCGTCGAGCCGATCAGGATCGCCGGCGTCGACGTCGACGCTGAGTTCCAGCCGACGAGCTCGTAGGTGTACGTCGATGCGATCACCGACAGCGACGCCATCACGATCACGTCGGCGACGAAGATCGCCCAGCCGTTGATGAAGCCCATGTATGGGCCGAGCGCGCGGGTTGCCCACGCGAACGTCGTGCCGCAGTCCGGGTCGGCCTTGTTCAGATACTTGTAGCCGTACGCGATCAGGAGCATCGGGAAGAACGACACGAGCAGGATCGCCGGCGCGTGCACGCCGATTCCCGGGACAGCCACGATGAAGCCGAGGGTCGCGGCGAGCGAGTAGGCCGGCGCGGTCGAGGCGACGCCGATCACCAGGTTCGACAGGTAGCCGATCGCGTTCGACTTCAGGCCCTTGTCGCCGACTTCGGCATTCGACGTGGCTCCTGGCTGTACGGCTACTGCCATCACACGCTCCTGTCGTCGAGGGATCGGGTCATTGCGCTTCAAACGTAACGGGCCCGGCGAGTTGAGTCGAGGGGCCGCCTACGACGAGCGCGCCGGCTTGAGCTCCTCGCCGAACTTCGCCCGCGGGACGAACTGACCGATCCCCGGCTGAGCGACGAGCACGCCGTCGGCCGACCAGCACGTTGCCGCGCAGCAGAACGACGTCGGGCGAGCCCTGCACCTCAGTCCCCTCGTAGAGGTTGTAGTCGACCTTGGAGTGGTGGGTCGCGGCTGAGATCGTGACCCTCTTCTCCGGGTCGAAGACGACGATGTCGGCATCGGAGCCGACCGCGAGCGTTCCCTTGCGCGGATAGAGGCCGAAGAGCTTGGCGGGGTTCGTCGCGAGCAGCTCGACCATCCGGTTCAGCGAGATCCGGCCCTCGCGAACCCCGAAGTGGTGGATCATCTGCAGCCGGTTCTCGATGCCCGGGCCGCCGTTCGGGATCTTCGAGAAGTCGTCCCTGCCGAGCGTCTTCTGGCCGTCCCAGAGGAACGCGCAGTGGTCGGTCGAGATCGCCGACAGGACGTCGGTGCGCACGGCGTTCCAGAGGACGTCCTGGTTCGCCTTGTCGCGGGGCGGTGGCGTGTAGACGTACTTGGCGCCTTCGAAGTCCGGCTTCTCGAGGTCGGTGTAGTCGATGAAGAAGTACTGCGTGCAGGTCTCGCCCCAGACGTTCCAGCCCTTCTCGCGCGCGAGCGGCGATCGGCTCGACCGACTCCTGGCAGGAGACGTGGACGACATACAGCGGCGCGCCCGCGACGCGCGCGAGCTGGATCGCGCGGTTCGTCGCCTCGCCCTCGGTCTCGGGCGGCCGCGTGAGCGCATGCCAGTGCGGCTCGGTGTGCCCGTCGGCCAGCGCGCGCTTCACGAGCACGTCGATCGCGTCGCCGTTCTCGGCGTGCACCATCACAAGCGCGCCGGTCTCGGCGGCGACCTCCATCGTCTTGAACAGCGTCTCGTCGTCGACCATCAGCGCGCCCTTGTAGGCCATGAAGAGCTTGTACGAGGTGATGCCCTGGTCGGGGAGCGACGCGAGCTCCTCGAGCGAGCCGCCCTCGCGCAGGTCGGTGACGGCGATGTGGTAGCCCATGTCGATCACCTGCTTGCCGGCTGCCTTGCTCTTCCAGTCGGCAAGCGCGTCGCCGAACGACGTTCCCTGCGGCTGGATGCAGAAGTCGACGTGGCAGGTCGTGCCGCCGAACGCCGCCGCGGTCTGACCCGATTCGACGTCGTCGATCGTGGTCGTGCCGCCGAACGGCATGTCGAGGTGGGTGTGCGGGTCGATGCAGCCCGGCAGGAGGTACTTGCCGGAGGCGTCGATGACGGTGTCCGCGGCCAGGTCGAGGGACTCGCCGATCAGCGTGATCCGCTCGTCCTCGATGTACACGTCGGCGACGTAGTCGTCGGCCGCGGTGATGACGCGGCCCCCTTGGATCAGCACCGACATGACCGGTCTCCCTTCGCTCGCCTGGTGAGAGCTCGAACTCTAGACTCGAACGGTGACGCTCGACCCGACACGGACGGTCGCCGAGCTGGAGGAGCTGCGCTCACTCACGGGCGACGAGAACGGGGCGCAGCGCGTCGCCTGGACCGAGACGTGGGAGCGTGCGCGCGAGTTTCTGCGCGCGGCCGTTGCGCCGACGGGGGCGCGCGAGGAGATCGACGAGGCGGGGAACCAGTGGTTCACGCTGCCGGGCAGCTCCGACAAGGCGCTGCTGATCGGCGGCCACATGGATTCGGTGCCAAACGGCGGCTGGCTTGACGGCTGCCTCAACGTCATGGCCGGCGTCGAGGTGCTCCGCAGGATCGCCGCCGAAGGGGAGCCGGCCGCAACCGTCCGTCTGGTCAACTGGGCCGACGAGGAAGGGGCACGGTTCGGCCGCTCGCTGTTCGGCTCGTCGGCGGCCGCCGGCTCGATGGCCGACCAGGCGGAGCTCGCGTCGTTGCAGGATCGCGACGGGATCGGGCTGCCCGAGGCGATCGGGGCGTTTGGCGTCACGCTCGAAGGCGCGGGTGCCTCGCGGGCACAGCTCGCGAATGCCGCGGCGTATCTCGAGCTGCACATCGAACAGGGGCCTGTGCTCGAGTCGCTGGGCTTGCCGCTCGGCGTCGTGCTCGGCACCTACGGCGTGGAGCGGTCGCGGTTCACGTGGCGCGGTCAGGCGGCGCACGCCGGCTCGACGCCGATGAACGCGCGCCGCGACGCGCTCGCGGGGGCGGCCAAGCTCGCGCTCGCGATTCGCGACATCGCTCGCGAGGTGGGGGACGGTGCGGTGTGCACGTCGGGCGGCGTCGTGTGCCGGCCGGGCATCGTCACCTCGGTCGTCGAGACCGCCGAGCAGCTGCTCGATCAGCGCCATCTCGAGGCGGCCTCGCTCGCCCGTCTGCTCGAGCTGGCGCGGGAGGCCGCCGACCGGTTCGCCGCCGAGGAGAACATCACCGTCGAGTGGGAGCGAATCTGGAACATCGAGCCGATCCTGTTCGACGAGACCCTGATCGGGCTGGCCGACGAGGCCGTCCTCGAGGTGGCCGGGACGTCGCATCAGCTGCCTTCAGGTCCTCTGCATGACGCCGCCGAGGTCTCGCGGGCGGGCATCCCCACGGTCATGGTGTTCGTCCAGAGCCTGCGCGGGCTGTCGCATACGAAGCTGGAAGACACGAAGCGCGAGCATCTGGAGCAGAGCGTGGAAGCGCTCGACCGCCTGGCGTCGAAGACGCTCGCTCACCTGGCCGAGTAAGACAAGCCGCGCGCTCCTCGGAGTGCCCGAACCGGCTCGCCCCTTCAAGCCCCGTCCCGGCCTTCACAGTTTCCTAATGGCGGCTGCCGCCAGACATGTCTCAGCGCGTGTGTGGGCTTTGCAGGCGAATTGACTGTTTTGTCTCTGTTCTGTGGGAAGGGGTCACACTCTTCGGTGTCTTGCAGCGCGCCTTTTGTGACGAAGATCGCACTCGCATTGGCGGTTTTGGGGCCGTCTGGCGGGGACGGGTTTGCGACTGTGGCGCGCCGTCGTCGCTCGGCCTGTTCGTCCTCGCGACTGCTGTTCGATGACTCGGTAGGCTGACGCCGATGGCACTGAGCTTCGGCGTCACGATCCTGCCCGACCCGCCCTACGCACGGTTTCTCGAGTTGATCTCGCTCGCCGAGCAGCATGGGTTCGAATACGCCTGGACATACGACTCGCACGTCTTGTGGCAGGAGTCGATTCCGCTGCTGGCCGTCGCCGCCCGCGAGACCTCGAAGATCAAGATGGGCCACTTCGTGACGAACCCGGGCACGCGTGACCCGACGGTGCTCGCCAGCGCGTACGCGACGCTGCACGACCTCTCGGACGGCCGGATGGTGATGGGGATCGGCCGCGGCGACTCGGCGCGCCGCTACATCGGCCAGCAGCCGGTCAAGGTCGCCGAGTTCGAGGCGGCCCTCAGGATGATCAAGGACTTCATGAACGGCCGCGAGGTGCACTGGAACGACAAGGACCTGCAGCTGAAGTGGGTTCGGCCGGAGCTGCCCGAGATCCCGACCTGGGTCGCCGGCTACGGCCCGAAGGCGCTTGCCGTCGCCGGCCGCGTCGGTGACGGCGTGATCATCCAGCTCGCCGACCCGGAGATCATCACCTGGATCATGGATACGGCCCGCCGCGCCGCCGAGGAGGCCGGCCGCGACCCGTCCCTCCTGAAGTGCATCGTCGGCGCGCCGGCGCACGTGACCGACGATCTCGCCGATGCGCGCGACCAGGTGCGCTGGTTCCCGGCGATGGTGTCGAACCACGTCCAGGATCTGATCGAGCGCTACGGCGCCGACGGCACGAGCGTCCCCAAGGCGCTCACCGACTACGTCCAGGCGCGCAAGTTCTACGACTACAACGACCACTCGCGCGTCGGCGCCGCGCACGGTGAGTTCGTGACCGACGAGATCTGCGACCGCTTCTGCGTGATCGGCAACGCCGAGCAGTCCGCCGCGAAGCTGCGCGAGCTCGAAGCGGTCGGCGTCGACCAGTTCAACGTCTACCTGATGACGCACGCCCAGGAGGAGACGCTGCAGGTGTACGGCGACGAGCTGATTCCACAGTTCTCGCCCGCGACCGCCTGACGTCCTCGCTACCCTCGCGGGGTGAGCGCGAACGGACAGGTCGTGACCGCAACCGATGTCCGCCGCCGGTATGGCGACGGGGAGACCGCTGTCGAGGCGCTGCGTGGCGTCTCCCTGGTCGTGACGCCCGGCGAGATGGTCGCCGTCATGGGCCCCTCGGGCTCGGGGAAATCGACCTTGATGCACATCCTGGCGGGCCTCGACAAGCCGACTTCAGGCGACGTCGTGATCGCAGGCGAGAGCATCATCGGCATGAGCGACAACGACCTGACGCACCTGCGCCGGCGCAGCATCGGGTTCATCTTCCAGTTCTTCAACCTCTTGCCGATGCTGACCGCCGAGGAGAACGTCCTGCTGCCGCTGTCGATCGCCGGCGAGAAGCCCGACAAGGACTTCTTCGAGGCGCTCCTCGAGAAAATGGGCCTCGGCAACCGGCGGAAGCACCTGCCGTCGGAGCTCTCGGGCGGCCAGCAGCAGCGTGTCGCCATCGCCCGCGCGCTCGTCTCCCGCCCCGCGATCGTCTTCGCCGACGAGCCCACCGGCAACCTGGACTCGAAGACGAGCGGCGAGATCCTCGAGCTGATGCGCGACTCGGTCGACAGCTACGGCCAGACGACCGTGATGGTCACGCACGAGTCTCGCGCCGCGGCGATTGCCGACCGCGTGCTGTTCCTCGCTGACGGGCTGATCGTCGAGGAGCGGAAGGACATCTCCGCCGCCGACGTCATCTCCCTGATGCAGAACCTCGACTCGTAAATGCTGAAGGTCGCCCTCAAGGGCCTGGCGGGGCGGAAGCTCCGCGCTGCGCTGACGGCCTTCGCCGTCGTGCTCGGCGTCGCCATGATCAGCGGCACCTTCGTCCTCACCGACACGATCAAGGCGAGCTTCAGCGCCGTCTTCACGACGGTCTACAAGCAGACCGACATCGTGATCAGCGGCCGCAGCGCGCTCGGCACGAACAACAACAACGGCCAGAACACGCCCCCGTCATTCCCGGCGTCGCTGCTGGCCCGCGTGCGCGCCGTCCCCGGCGTCGACGCCGCGGTCGGTGGAGTGGCCGAGGCGACCGACGCGCACCTCGTCGGGCGGAACGGCAAGGACATCACCTTCGGGTTCGCGCCGAATCTCGGCTTCAGCGTCAACTCGACCGGCACGCAGCGGTTCAACCCGCTCACTCTGACCGCGGGGCGCTTCCCCGTCGGCCCGCATGAGATCGCGATCGACGCGCACACGGCATCGGCGAAGCACTACGCCGTCGGCCAGAAGATCGGTGCGTCGATCCGCGGGCCGGTGCAGCAATTCACGATCACCGGCCTGGTGAAGCTCGGCGGCGTGGCCTCGCTCGGGGGCGCCACGATGGCCATCTTCGACCTGCCGACCGCGCAGAAGCTCTTCGGAAAGGTCGGAGAGCTCGACGAGATCTACGCGGCCGTGAAGCACGGCGAGTCCGCCCCCGCGGTGATCAAGCGCATCCGCGCGGTGCTGCCGCCGACGACGATCGTGCGGAGCGGCGAGCAGCAGGCGGCGAAGCAGACGCAGGACACGAGCGACTTCACGAGCATCCTGCAGAAGTTCCTGCTCGCGTTCGGCGGGATCGCCCTGTTCGTCGGCATCTTCGTGATCGCAAACACGCTGTCGATCACGATCGCCCAACGTGCCCGTGAGTTCGGGACCCTGCGTACGCTGGGAGCGACGCGCAAGCAGATCCGGCGCTCGGTGATCCTCGAGGGCGCGCTCATCGGGCTTGCGGCCTCGGTCGCGGGGCTCTTCCTCGGACTCGGCCTCGCCAAGGGGCTCGAAAGCCTGCTCGGGGCATTTCGGCATCGGCTTCCCGCAGAACGGGACGGTGTTCGCGGCGAGGACCGTGATTGTCTCGATCATCGTCGGCACGCTCGTGACCGTGCTCGCAAGCCTCTTCCCTGCGCTGCGGGCGACTCGCGTCGAGCCGATCGCAGCCGTGCGGGAAGGCGTTCTGCCGCCGTCGCGTCTCGCGCGTTTTGGTCTGCCCGCCGCACTCGGCACGCTCGGTCTGGCGCTCGCGCTGCTGCTCTACGGGACGCTCGACAGCGGCGCCTCGGGCGGTCTGCGCCTCCTCGCCGTCGGGCTGGGCGTGATCCTCTCGTTCATCGGCATGGCGCTTGTCGCGCCGCGGTTCGTCCCGCGGGCTGGCCGGCTTCCTCGGGGCTCCGGGCGCACGACTCGCCGGCACGCCGGGATCGCTGGCGCGCCAGAACGCGATGCGAAACCCGGCGCGCACCGCGTCGACGGCGGCGGCGCTGATGATCGGCCTTGCGCTCGTCACCGCGGTCGGAGTGCTTGCCGCAGGACTCAAGTCGTCGTTCGGAAGCTCGGTCGGCAAGCAGTTCCTCGCCGACTATGCGCTCACGTCGGAGAACGGCTTCTCGCCGACCGGGATCTCGTCCGAGCAGGCGCTGCAGCATGTCCCGATCGTTCAGGTCGTCTCGGGCGTCCGCGCCGGCGAGGGCCGTGTGTTCGGCTCCAACACGAACGTCACGGGGGTCTCGGCGGGGGTCGGCCGCGTGATCAAGATCAAGTGGGCCGAGGGCGGCCCCGGCGTTCCGGCGGCGCTCGGCCTGAACGGGGCGTTCGTCGACAACAGCTACGCCAAGAAGCACAACCTCCACGTGGGCTCCAAGCTCGGCGTCGAGACTCCGAGCGGCAAGACGCTCGACCTCACCCTCAAGGGCATCTACAAGCCGCCGAAGGGCGGCGCGCCGTTCGGCACAGTCACGATTTCGACGGCGCTCTTCGACAAGACGTACCAGAACCCGACCAACGTCTTTGCCTTCATCGACGTCAAGGGCGGGGTCACCGACGCGAACACCAAGGTGCTGACCACCGCGCTGAAGGCATTCCCCGACGCGAAGATCCAGACCGAGAAGCAGTTCGTCAAGCAGCAGGAGAGCGGCATCAACTTCCTGCTCGACCTGCTCTACGTGCTGCTCTCGCTGTCGATCATCGTGAGCGTCGCCGGGATCATCAACACGCTGGTCTTGACGGTGTTCGAGAGGACGCGCGAGCTCGGGATGCTGCGCGCGGTCGGCATGAGCCGGTCGCAGGTGTGGGTGATGATCGAGGCGGAGAGCGTCGTGACGGCGTTGATCGGCGCGACCCTCGGCATCCCGCTGGGCGTCGGCCTCGCGCTACTGATCAGCCAGGCGATCGGCTTCTTCGCGTTCGCCATCCCGTGGGTGACGCTCGTCGTGTTCGTGCTCGCCGCGATCCTGGCGGGCTTCGTGGCGGCGATCCTGCCGGCGTTCCGGGCAGCCCGCCTGAACGTCCTCGCCGCGCTGCAGTACGAGTAGCGCGTCCGCTAGTCGGCGCCGCGCGCGCGGAAGCCCGGCTGGATGACCAGTGTGAGTGGGCTTCCGGGCAGTCCCGACTGCGGTGCCGGGTCGTTGAACTCGGCGGGCGCGACGTCGTTCCAGCCGTCCGGATGGAACAGCGCCGCGAGCAACTGGATCTGGGTGCGCCCGATTCCGAGCTCGAACTGGCCGCCGCCGTAGAGCGCGATCTCCTCCTCGGCGCACCGGTCGTAGAACTGGAAGAGCCGCGGCAGGGCGCCGAAGCGCGACGGCTTGGAGTTGAGGCAGCGCGGCGCGAACGGCAGCGCCTCGACATCGCCCCACGAGTGGATCGGAGCGTCCCACGTCACCCGGTCGCGATGTGGCTCGAGCAGCGCGTCGGTCTCGGGTGTCAGGTCGGGATCCTCGATCCACGACCGCGGGAATGCCTCGAGGACTCGAGTGTAGAGCGCAGGGTCGGCGGGGTTGTCGACCGACGTGCCGTGGTACGCGCCCTTCAGGTCGGCCACCTCGACGATGTCGAGGGACGAAAGCTCCGCGAAGTCCTCGTCGGTCCACTCAGGAGTGGGGTCGAGCTTGAAGTGCAGCTCCGGATAGACCGCCCGCCACGACGCCCAGCGGCCGTTCGACGAGACGAACCGAACCGGCTGAGCCTCGCGCCCCAGCGCCGCGCCGAGCGCAGTTCCCGCCTGGCGGAGCGCCAGATCGAGCGCCGCCGACTCGATTGCCCACCGCCGGTAGTCGAGGTACGCGTGCTGTCCGGGATCCGCCTCGAACAGGTCGAGGGCCCCAACGTGCTCCGAGAAGGACTCGAGCGTCCAGCTGCCTGCGAGCGCGAGCTCCGGCCAGCGGTCGTGCAGGGCGCCGTCGTATGTGACGTCCTCGCCGAGCCCCTCCTCGCCCGCCCCGAGCAGGTGCACGACGGTCGTCTTCCGCGTGAAGCGGGGCATCGGCCGCACGAGTAACTCAGCCTCGACCACCTTGATCTCGAGCGGCAGGTCGCGCAGCAGATCCCAGGAGCTCATGCCTGCACGCTACTCGCGGCGGCGGTGCAGGTGCCGGCGAAGCGCGTCGAGGCGGTCGTCCCACTCCTCGCCCGTCGGCGTCAGCCGGTACCGCATCTCACGGCCCTGCCGCTCCGATTCGACGAGCCCCGCGTCGGCCAGCGTCACCAGATGCTTGGTGACCGCCTGCCTGGTGATCGGCAACTCGCCTGTCAGTTCGGTCGCCGTTGCCGTGCCGCGCTCGGCGATGTAGCCGAGCACATGCCGGCGGCTCGGGTCGGCGAGCGCCGAGAAGACCTGCCCGAGCGGGTCAGGCACGTGCCAGCGCGCAGGCCTGCAGCTCGAATGCCGTCGTCCACGACGGCGAGGTCTCGACGACGGTCAGCAGCGTGCCGTCGTCGGCATCGTCCAGCGTGAACTCGACGACGCCCTCGTCGTCCCATTCGAACGCGAGACGCCGCTCCGGGTCGACCTCGGTCACCGTGGCCAGCCGTTCCTCACCGTTCGACCAGCGGAAGCTTGCGCCGCCGCCCGGCCGCAGATCGAGTTCGACGTCGTTCGCGAACCAATCCTCGAGACGCTCGGGGTCGGTCAGCGCCGACCAGACCTCATCGCGCGTCGCGTCAAAGAGAACTTCCTTCCTCACCATATGCAACCTCCGAGTTGCGCTATTCTAGCAACCTTCAAGTTGCACGTTAACAGGAGGTCGTTGATGCTGGTGGGACAAGTCATCCCGATGGTGGTCGAGCAGACGGGCGGGTTCGAGCGGTCGTTCGACATCTACTCGCGCCTGCTGCGTGAGCGGATCGTGTTCCTCGGGCAGGAGGTCAACGACGACGTGGCAAACCTGATCGCCGCACAGCTGCTGTTCCTCGATGCCGAGGATCCCGGCAAGGACATCTGGCTCTACGTGAACTCCCCGGGAGGGTCGGCCTACGCGGGAATGGCGATCTATGACGCGATGCAGTACGTGAAGTCGGACGTGTCCACGGTCTGCCTGGGGATGGGGATGAGCGCGGCCGCCATGATCCTGTGCGGCGGTGCGGCCGGGAAGCGGTTCGCGCTGCCGAACGCGAAGATCATGATCCACCAGGGCTCGGGCGGCTTTCGCGGGACGCCCGCCGACATCCAGATCGCCGCCCGCGAGATCCTCGAGATGACCCGGCGGATGGCCGAGATCATCGCCCACCACTCGGGACAAGACGTCGAGCAGGTCGTGCGGGACATCGACCGCGACCACTTCATGACCCCCGAGGAAGCGGTGGACTACGGGCTGGTGGACGCGATCATGCAGCCGCGGTCGGTGCAGGCGAACGCCGCCTGAGCTGGATCAGTGAAAGCTGAGGCGGTCGGGCGGCCAGTAGGTGACCAGGATCGGGCCGATCAGGCTCTTGCGCGGCACCGAGCCCCACACGCGGGAGTCGCACGAGTGGATCCGGTCGTCGCCCATGAAGAAGTACTGGCCCGCCGGCACGTTCCAGTGGCCGGTCTCGCTGCCGCGCTCGCTCGCCGCAATGTACGGCTCGGCGAGCGGCTTGCCGTTGACCGACCAGTGGCCGCGCACCTCGAGGAGCTTGTCGCCGGGTAGGCCGATGAGTCGCTTCACGAACGTCCCGGCCTCGCCGCAGCGCGCGGCCGCCAGCGAGGGCGCATGGAAGACGACGATCTGGCCGCGCCGGGGCGACTCGAAGCGGTAGGCGAGGCGGTTCACGATCACGCGGTCGCTGTGACTCGCCTCGCACCAGGCCCCTGGTTTGGCGCAGTGGAGGGTGGGCTCCATCGACGATGTCGGAATGCGGTAGGGCTTCGCGACCTCGGCCTCGAGCCCGAACACCACGACGAGGGCGATTCCGATCGTCACCGCCCAGTCGATGAAGACGCGCCAGCGCACGCGCGCCATGGTAGGGACTCGCGCGGTCTTTAGCCGCGGAGGGCGTTCTTGAGGAAGAACAACAGGTTCGCGGGGCGCTCGCCGAGGCGGCGCATGAGATACGGGTACCACTCGGGCCCATACGGCGTTGCGACCAGCACCTTGTAGCCACGCCGCGCAAGGTCGGCCTGGAGCTGCGGCCGCACGCCGTACAGCATCTGGAACTCGAAACGGTCGCGCGGGATGCCTTGCCGCTCGGCCAGGCGGATCGCCCATTCGATCAGGCGCTCGTCGTGCGTCGCGATCGCGACGTGACCGTCTCCGGCGAACATCTGCTCGAGCAGACGCTCGTACGCCGTATCGACGTCAGACTTGTCGGGGTACGCGATCGCCGCGGGCTCGAGATATGCGCCCTTGACCAGGCGCAGGTTCGGCTGCAGCGGCAGCAGCGCTTCGAGGTCGGCGGGAGTCCGGTAGAGATAGGCCTGGAGCACGGTGCCGACGTTGGCGAGCGAAGCCTCCTCGCGAAGCCGCCGGTAGATCCGCAACGTCGCATCGACGAACGCGAATTGCTCCATGTCGATCCTGATGAACTGGTCGCGCATGTCGGCGTGGCGGACGAGGCGCCGCACGTTCTCGTACGCGAGCTCCTCGTCGATCTCGAGGCCCAGGTGGGTGAGCTTCAGCGCGACGTTGGCGTTCAGCCGTTCGCTGGAGATCCTGTCGATCACCTCCTCGTAGGCGACGACGACGGCCTCTGCCTGGGGGCGGTCATGCACGCCCTCTCCGAGTAGCGTGGTGTTCGCCCACAGCCCGCGGTCGTTTAGGCGGCGGAGGACGACGATGCAGTCGTCGAGGGTCTCCCCGGCGACGAAGCGGCCCGCGCCCAGACGCATGCCGTGACGGCGAACCACGCTCTTGACGCGCCCGCTGTCGGCCGCCGCGAAGATCCCCTTCCGCAGACCGGCGTTGAGGGCGTTCGCTACATGTGTGCGAGCAGCCACTCGTGCACCTCCCGAACTCTGCGCGCGATGAGCGTGAGATGACCGTCCTCGTCACCGGTCAGCCGAGCCTCGACGCCCGGCACGCGTTCGGCGAGCCAGCGTCCATGCGCGATCGGGACGAACCGGTCGTCGGCGCCGTGCAAGAGCAGGACGGGACGTTCGATGGCGGACAGGTCGAAGCCCCAGGGCCGGAAAAACGCGAAGTCGTCGTCGAGCCAGCCGTCGATGCCGTCGGTGAGCCCATGCTCGATGCCCTGCAGGAGCTCGTTCGCGAACTCCACGTTCAGCACGGCCCGATCAGCGGGGCCGAGGAGCGTCTCGAAGATGGTGACGAGACCCGCGGGATCTGTGCCGCGCATCTCGACGGCCTCGTGCTCGATGAATGCCCGCAGCGAGGGCTCGCCCTCGCGCACGGCTCCGAACTCCACGATGTTCGACTCACCCATCCCCGCGAGCCAGTCCAGTCCGTCTGCCTCGTAGGGCGCAACCGCCGCCAGGCTCGCAGCCGCGCTGAGCCGATCGCCGCAGAGCGCGGCGCACGCGAGGGCATGCGGCCCGCCGCCCGAGATGCCCCAGGTCGCGAATCGCTCGAGTCCGAGCGCGTCGGCGATCGCCTCGACATCGGCGGCGCAGTCGCCGACCGTTCGCCCCGCGTGACGAGTGGAGCCGCCGTAGCCTGGCCGGTCGTACCCGATCAGCCTGATCCGCTGCTCCTTCGCGAGCGCCACCCAGGCCCGGTAGAGCAGACCTGAGTCGGGCGTGCCGTGATGGACGATGACGGCGCTGCCGCTCGGATCGCCGTCCTCGTAGACCGCGAGCGCGCGTCCGCCCGGTGCGTCGACTCTCTGCGCCACGGCGGGCAGCTTACGTCGCCGGTGCCGCAGGGGCGGGTCCGGCCGTCAGCGGCGACGGAGCCTGCGGTCGGCGAGCGCCGGCGGCGTCCAGCCCGCATCGAACGAATTCAGGTTGGTCCCGGGCGGCACGAGCTCGTCGATGCGGTCGAGGATGTCGTCGGTGAGCTCGACGTCGGTGGCGCCGATCTGACTTTCGAGGTGCTCCATCGTCCGCGGCCCGATGATCGGGGCCGTGATGGCCGGGTGGCGCAGGACGAAGGCGAGCGCGAGCTCGATCAGCGTCAGGCCCGCCTCCTCGGCGAGGACTGCGAGCTGCTCGACGACGTCGAGCTTGCGCTGGTTCTCGGGCAGCAAGAGATCGAAGCGAGCGGGGATCCGCTCGGCGCGCCGGCTGGTCGTCTCGACGCCTTTGCGGTAGCGGCCCGAGAGCCAGCCGCTTGCCAGCGGGCTCCACGGAATCACGGCCAGGCGGTAGCGCTCGCAGACCGGCAGCACGTCGGCTTCGATCGACCGGACGAGGATCGAGTACGGCGGCTGCTCGCAGATGAACCTCTCGCGGCCGCGCCGTTCGGCGGTCCACTGGGCTTCGACGATCTGCCAGGCCGGGAATGTCGACGAGCCGAAGTAACGGATCTTGCCCGCGCGGACGAGGTCGGTGAGCGCGCCGAGCGTCTCGTCGATGTCGGTGTCCGGCTCGGGCCGGTGCACCTGGTAGAGGTCGATCCAGTCGGTCTGGAGACGGCGCAGCGAGTTGTCGACCTCCTGCATGATCCACCGGCGCGAATTGCCGCGATGGTTCGGGTCTTCGCCCATCACGCCGTGGAACTTGGTCGCGAGCACGATGTCGTCGCGGCGTCCCTTGAGAGCCTTGCCGACGATCTCCTCGCACTCGCCCGCCGAGTACACGTCGGCGGTGTCGACGAAGTTGATGCCTTCGTCGAGGGCGCGGTGAATGATGCGGATCGAGTCCTCGTGGTCGGGATTGCCCCACTCGCCGAACATCATCGCGCCTAGGCAGAGGGAGCTGACCTGGACGCCTGTGGCGCCGAGCGGACGGTATTTCATCGTTCCCCAAACGTAGCGGCTGGCATGGAGCCGGCAGTTCGCTTGACCGTCAAAACAGCTGCGCCCCAAAAAACTGGGGCCCCGACAAAGCGGGGCCCCAACAGAATCAACCGGCTAGCAGCCGCGGTCTAACGCTCAACCACAACCCGTGCTGGTACCGCAGTCGCGGCACGTGTAACACGTTCCGGCTCGCACCATGCGCCCGCCGCAGCGGTTGCACTCGATCGCGTCTTCGAAGGAGTTGAAGAGCGCGGTCTGGCCGGCGGTCGGTGCTTCGACCGCCGGCACCGGATTGCCGTTCGCGTAGAGATCCGCCATGCGTGCCCGTACCTCGGCCGAGAGGATGCCGGCCTCTTCCTGCTGGTCGACCGTGAGGAACTTCTTCCCGAACCAGCGGAAGATGTAGTCGACGATCGACTTGGCGGCGCGGATGTCGGCGTCGTTCGTGAGGCCCGACGGCTCGAACCGCATGTGCGACAGCTTCGAGACGTACACCTCGGGCGGCACGCCGTACTGCAGGCCCATCGAGACCGCGATCATCAGCGAGTTCATCAGGCCCTGCAGCGTGGTTCCGTCCTTCGCGATGTCGACGAACATGTCGCCGGGCGTTCCATCGTCGAACACACCGACGTGGATGTAGCCCTCGTACTCGCCGACGCGGAACTTGCGGCCGATCTCGTTGCGGTCGTCCGGCAGCCGGCGGCGCCGCGGTGCGGCGAGACCCGTGCCGTGCGCGAGCATCGACTGGGCCACCTTGTCGGCCTTGCCCGACAGCGGCTGGGCGACCTTGCAGTTGTCGCGGTAGATCGCGATCGCCTTCACGCCGAGCTTCCACGCGTCGAGGTACAGCTTCGCGACGTCGTCGACGCTCGACGACTCCGGCATGTTCACCGTCTTCGAGATCGCGCCCGAGATGAACGGCTGGACGGCGCCCATCATCTTGACGTGGCCGGTGTAGTGGATCGCGCGATCCCCGACGGCGCAGTCGAACACCGGGTAGTGCTCGCTCTTCACGTAGGGCGCACCGACGATGGTGTTCCGCTCGTCGATGAACGCGACCACCTCGGAGACCTCGTTCGGCGCATAGCCGAGCTTCTCGAGGCCGAGCGGCACCGTCTTGTTCACGATCGTGATCTCGCCGCCGCCGACCAGCTTCTTCGACTTGACCAGCGAGAAGTCGGGCTCAACACCCGTCGTGTCGCAGTCCATCATGAAGCTGATCGTGCCGGTGGGTGCGAGCACGGTGGCCTGTGCGTTGCGGTAGCCGTGCACCTCGCCCAGGTTCAGCGCGTCGTCCCAGGCCTGGCGGGCGCCCGAGAGGAGGTCGTTCGGCACCGTGCCGGTGCCCTCGATGTTGCCGAGTGCTGCGCGATGCTTCGCGATCACGCCGATCATCGCCGCGGCATTCGGCCGGTAGCCGGCGAACGGGCCCATCCGTGACGCGATCTCGGCGGACTTGCGGTACGCCCGGCCCGTCATCAGCGCCGTGATCGCCGCCGCGTAAGCCTGACCCTCCTGCGAGTCGTACGGCAGGCCGCGCGCCATCAGCAGCGCGCCGAGGTTGGCGTAGCCGAGGCCGAGCTGCCGGAACGCCTTGGCGTTCCCCTCGATCTGCGGTGTCGGGTACGACGAGTTGCCGACGAGGATCTCCTGCGCCAGGAAGACGACGTCGATCGCGTGCTCGAGCGCCGGGACGTCGAGCTCGCCATCCTCCCGCCGGAACTTCATCAGGTTGAGCGACGCGAGGTTGCAGGCCGAATCGTCGATCGACATGTACTCCGAGCACGGATTCGACGCGTTGATGCGCCCCGTGTTCGGCAGCGTGTGCCACGAGTTGATCGTCGTGTCGTACTGCACACCCGGATCGGCGCACTTCCACGCGGCCTCCGCGATGTCGCGGAGCAGCTTCCGCGCCGGCAGCGTCTCGACGATCGAGCCGTCTGTGCGCGCCGTCAGGTGCCAGTCGGCGTCGTTCTCGGCCGCCTGCATGAACGCGTCGGAGACGCGGACGGAGTTGTTGGCGTTCTGGTACTGGATCGACGCCCAGTCGGGGCTGTCGAGCGACATGTCGTAGCCCGCCGACTCGAGGACGCGCGCCTTCTCCTCCTCGTGCGCCTTGCACCAGATGAACTCGGTGATGTCGGGATGGTCGACGTCGAGGACGACCATCTTTGCCGCGCGCCGCGTCTTGCCGCCCGACTTGATCGTGCCGGCCGACGCGTCGGCGCCCCGCATGAACGACACCGGCCCGGAGGCGTAGCCGCCCTTCGACAGCTGCTCCTTCGACGAGCGGAGCCGGGACAGGTTGACGCCCGAGCCCGAGCCGCCGCGGAAGATGACGCCCTCGCGGCGGATCCAGTCGAGGATCGCGTCCATCGAGTCTTCGATCGACAGGATGAAGCACGCCGAGCACTGCGGCTTCTCCTCGAAGCCGACGTTGAACCAGACCGGCGAGTTGAACGCGGCGAGCTGGTTGACGAGGATCGCCTTCAGCTCGTCCTCGAACGTCTGCGCCTCGGCCTCGTCGGCGAAGTAGCCGCCCTCGCGACCCCACCGGCCGGTCGTCGAGACGATGCGCGTGATCATCTGCTTCACCGAGGATTCGCGCTCGGGGCTCGCCATACGGCCGCGGAAGTACTTCTGCGCGACGATGTTGGTCGCGGTCTGCGACCAGAACTTGGGGAACTCGACGTTCTTCTGCTCGAACGCCGGACCGTTCTTGCCCGGGATGTGCGCGTCGCGGATCTCCCAGTCGATCTCGTCGAACGGGTCACGACCTTCGATCGTGAACAGTCGGCGGACGGCGAGGCTGGCGTCCTCGTCGACGACCCGGTTGGCCAGTTCGTCGGATTGAATCTGCTCTGTTTTTTGCTCTGCAGTCGCCATCTCTCGCTCAGTCCTCCTGCTGTTGGTGCGCACATTTCGCGCGCTTGTCTGTCTTGTTGGGACCGACCAGACTAGGAATCGGACCAGACGACATCCGGTGCTAGTGGCTCCAGGTTCGGCTTAGTAAAGCCAAAATGAACCGATATAGTAACGGTCCACGCAAGGCCTGGGCGGCCGTTTACGGGCTGGAGCGGCGCGAGCGCACGTGCTTGACGGCCAAACCGCCTGCACCGCCGGCAACCAGGATCAACGCCAACCCGCCGAGCACGAGCAACGGCACGGGCAGCGAGTCCGCGCTACCGGGGTCGAGCTTGTTTGCCAGCTTCGACAGCCCACCGCCCTGATTGCGGCCGGTGCTGGTGGTCGTCGTGAGTGTCGGCCCGCTCCCGCCGCCACCTGGGCCCGACGGATGCGGCTTCTGCGTCCCGCCACCGCCGTTGCCCGAAGACGACGTGGTCGTGGTCACGGGCGGCGGCGCGATCTCGGTGGTCGACGTGACCTTCTTCTTGCCGAGCTTGGCGATCGCACTCTGCAGTGCCCGCTCGATGTCGTCGTGGGCGCTCGAATACGTCTGCACGTCGGGCGGCAGATGCTTGAGCGCGTCCGTGTAGCAGTGGAGCGCGTACGTGTTGTCGATCCGGCCGTCGTACCAGTCGTTGAGCAGCGCCTTCCAGCACGGGGTCGCGGCGGCGGCGGGTCTGACGGTCGCCATCAGCAGCGCTCCGGCTATCAGTGCGGCGCGGATGAGCGTTTTGGCGGGGGAGGACATCATGTCTCCGTGCTCAGGGGACTGGACGACGAGACGAACGGCGGAAGGTTACGCGATGTTCCCGCACCGCCGTATGGTCCACGTAGCGTCGGTGTAAGGCTTTTGTGAGCGGCCGACGCGCCTGCTACATGATCGTGCGGATGCGGGCGACACGCTATTGGCCACTCGGCCCGGCTCTGGCCCTCTGCGGAGCTGCCCTGTTCGCCGGCGGGGCGCTGCAGACGGGGCCTCTCACCTGGTTCGGCGCCGGGGCCCTGCTCGCCATTCTGGCCCTGCTCGCCATTCGTGGCGCGCCGCGAGGTGTTCTGTGGCTGCTGCCGCTGGCTGCGCTCGCCGCCTGGTGCGGAGCCTCGATTTGGTGGTCGACGCTGCCGGACGGCTCCTGGGACTACGCGAATCGCGCGCTCGTCTACCTGCTCTTCGCGCTGGTCGGGTTGTGGCTTGCCGACCGCACGCGCGAGTTGGCGGTCGGCCTCGCCGTCCTGCTCGCCGCCGTTGCCGTGTGGGCTCTGCTCGGGAAGGTGATCCCGTCGCTTCCCGGCGACTACACGACCACCGTCGCGGGCCCCACGATCGCGCGGCTGCGTGGTCCGGCGGGTCTGTGGAACCAACTCGCGCTGCTCGGTGACTTCGCGCTTCCGCTTGCTCTGTGGATCGCGGGGCGCCGCCGCATTCTCGGCTCGCTGCTTGCCTTCGTGTGGATCGTTGCGCTGCTCCTCACGTACTCGCGCGGCGGTCTCGCGGTGGCGGTGCTCGTGGTCGCGCTGTGGTTCATCTGGGGGGACGAACGGCTCGACGCGTTCGGCGCGCTGGTGGCCGCGGGCTTGCCGGCCGCGGCGGTCGTCGGGACGGCGTTTGCGCTCCCCGGGATCACGAGCGACGGCGAGAGCCTCCATACCCGCCGCCACGACGGGATCGTCTTCGGGGCGGTGCTCGTGGCGGGTCTGCTCGTCACCGCTCTACTCGCGCGCGTGGTGCGTCTGCGCGGTGGGGCGGGCTTCCGCCGTGCTCTGCTCGCCGTCGGTGCGCTCGCCGTTGCCGCTGCGGTCGCCGCGGCCGTGTTGAAGGGCGCCGCCGCCTGGCGCAGCTTCACCAGCTCGACGGAGGTGGCGAACGGCGCGGGGCGGATCGGATCGGCCGGTTCGAACTTCCGCTGGGTGTGGTGGCAGCAGGCGTGGCAGGGGTTCATCCACCACAAGGTGAAGGGGACGGGTGCGGGGTCATTCAGCCTCACGAACCTGCTCTACCGCCGCAGCTCGGCCGACACCGTCACCGAGCCGCACGATCTGCCGATCCAGTTCCTCAGCGAAGTGGGGATCGTCGGCGCCGTGTTGCTGGCGGGAACGGCTCTGGCGCTGCTCCGCGGCTCGTTCAAGCGCCGCGGGCCGGAGTTGGCTCTGGCGCTCATGCTGCCGGCGTATCTCGTGCATTCGCTCGTGGACGTCGACTGGGACTACATCGCCGTCTCGGGGCCCGCGTTCCTCGTCGCGGGCGCGCTCGCGGGTCGCGCGGGTGGCGAACGGCGCGTCTCGGCCTTCGCGGTGCTGGCGGCCGCCGGCGCGGCGCTGGGTGCCTTCGGCGCGCTGCTCCTGCCGTGGCTCGGCCATCGCTGGTCGGGCGAGGCGCAGGCCGCTCTCGCACAGCCTGCGCGTGCCGCCACGCTGGCCCGTCGCGCGCGGGCGGCCGACCCGCTGCTGATCGACCCGTTCTTCACCCTGGCGTTCGTCTCGGAGCAGCAGGGCAAGCCGGCGCGTGCGTACGCGTTCTACGTCGAGGCGACGAAGAGGCAGCCTGCGAACCCCGAGACCTGGCAGGCCGCAGGCATCTATGCGCACGGCCAGGGCTGTCCGCGGCTGGCGTACGACAACCTCGTGCACTTCACCGAACTCGACCCGTATGCGCCCGGAGCCGACGGTGGCGACATCTACAACGCGTCGCTGAAGCTGGTCAACGCCGGGAAAGCCCGGTGCTAGGGAGACTCAGCCCGCGCCGAGGATGACGACCAGCTTCGCCCCGTGCAACGCGGCGGGGCGGAGGCCGTCGAGCGGCCCGACGACCTTCACGTGCAGGTCGCGGGCGAGCCGGATTCCTTCGATGCGGAGTCCCGGCCGGTACATCACGACCGTCGTCGCGTAGTCGTGCCGAGCGGCGTTCGCCGTGGTGGCCGGCGGGTAGCCGAGGTGCTGCAGCGTGGCGGCTTCCGCTGACGCGGCCCCGGTGCGGCCGTTCCCGTTCAGCACGAGGATGCCCGTGTGCGCGCGGGCGAGCTTCGGCTTCACGGCGCCCAGGTGCTTCGGCACGGCCGGAGTGCCCTTCACGACCTTCGCGGCGGCCTTTTTGACCGGCGATGATGACGCGGCGGACTCAGCCTGACGCAGCACCGCGTGCGACAGCGGTTTGGCGAGCAGCATCGCCCCGAGGACGACGAGTGCCACGAACTCGACGATGGCGATGAGGCCGGCGACGACGGTGGCGGTCCGCCAGGGGCGGAAGGCGAGATCGGATCCGAGGAGTGGAGCTTGCAAGGACTCCTCGTTTCGCCGGTGCTAGTTCGACTCCTCCCGCATCCACGCCCACGTCTGGGCGAGGCCGTCCTCGAGGCTCGTGCGCGGGGTCCAGCCGAGCTCGCGCGCCGCGAGGCTCGCATCGAGCACCGAACGGCGGACGTCGCCGAGGCGCGCCGCTTCGAGCCGGGGAGCGTGCGGAACCCCGGCAACACTGGCGCAGGCGCGGTGCAATTCCTCGACGGTGGTCTCGCGGGAGGTGCCGATGTTGAAGGGCCCGCCGGTGCGCCCGACGGCAGCGAGCAACGCGTCGACGATGTCGCCGACGTAGACGAAATCGCGCACCTGGCCCCCGTCGCCGAAGATGATCGTCTCGTCGCCGCGCGCCATCCGCTCGAGGAAGATCGCGACGACGCCACCCTCGAGTCCGGCGTCCTGGCGCGGGCCGAAGATGTTGGCGAAGCGGAGCGCGATGTGGTCGGTGCCGTAGATGCGGTTCCAGCCCGCCAGGTACTCCTCGCCGCACTTCTTGGCGATGCCGTACGCCGACAGCGGCAGGAACGGGAAGCTCTCGTCGACCGGGCGCGGGCACTCGCCGTACCCGGCCCCGCCCGACGACGTGAAGATCACCTGCGCCCCGGCAGCCTGAGCGGCCTGGAGCACGTTGACGGTGCCGACGACGTTCACCTCGGCGTCGAATTCGGGGCGCTTCATCGACGTCTGGACGTCGGCCTGCGCAGCGAGATGGAAGATGACATCGCCGTCCACCGCGAACGGCGCGCGGATGTCGTGCTCCAGCAGACCGGCTGCCGGGTTCAGGTTCTCGCGCTTGCCGGAGTGGAAGTTGTCGACGACCAGAACGTCGTCGCCCCGGGCGATCAGAGCATCAACGAGGTTCGAGCCGATGAAGCCCGCACCCCCTGTCACGACCGCCCGCATCTGCGCCTATCGTAGACAGAGCATGTTTGTGACGTTTGAGGGAGTCGACGGCTCCGGGAAAAGCACGCAGGCGAAGCTGCTCGCCGAGTGGCTCGAGGAGGGCGGCCATGGCGTTCTCCTGACGCGCGAGCCGGGCGGGACGCCGGTGGGCGAGGCGGTTCGGAAGCTGGTCCTTGACGGCGACGAGATGACGGATTGGACCGAGGCCGCGCTCTTCGCCGCGGCGCGGGCCGAGCACGTTGCGCGGGCGATCCGGCCGGCGCTCGACGCGGGGCTGCACGTCGTCTGCGACCGCTACATCGACTCGTCCGTCGCCTACCAGGGGATCGCGCGCGGACTGGGTGAAGAGCTCGTGCGCGACCTCAGCTTGACCGTCACGGGTGGGCTTCTGCCCGAGCGCACCTTCGTGCTGCTCGTCGATCCGGCGGCCGCGATTGCCCGCTCGTCGGCTCGGCTCGATCGGATCGAGCGCGCGGCCGACGGCTTCATGGGACGTGTCGATCTGGCCTATCGGGCGTTGGCGCGGGCCGAGCCCGGGCGTATCGTCGCGCTCGACGGCGCGCGGAGCGCCGAGGAGCTACACGAGGAGATTCGTGAGCACGTTCGCGCAGTTCTCTGACCACGTAGAAGCCTCGCGGCTTCTGGACGGCGCGCTGCGCGAGGGGCCGGCCCACGCCTACCTTTTCCACGGCCCGGCGGGCGTGGGCAAGCGCGAGGTCGCGCGGACGTTCGCGCGGGCCCTGCTGCACACCGAGCGCGAGTTCCACCCCGACCTCTACGAACTCGAGGCGCTGGGCGACATGATCCGCATCGACGCGATCCGCGAGTTGCGCCGGGATCTGCACATGCGTCCGTTCGAGGCCGACCGCCGCGTGTATCTCGTCTTCCGCGCAGATCTGCTCGGCGAGGACGCAGCCGACGCGCTGCTGAAAGATCTCGAGGAGCCGCCGCCGTACGCCGTCATCGTGCTGGTCGCGGACGATCTCGGGCCGATTCCCGAGACGCTGCGTTCGCGCTGCCAGCTCGTGCCGTTCTCGCGCCTCAGCGAGCGCTCGATCCGTGAGCGGGTCGACGCCCGCGTGCCGGAGCTGCCGGAGGCCGAGCGCGCATCGCTGGCGCGGGTCGCTGCGGGCAGGCTCGACCGGCTCGAGCGGGTGCTCGATCCGAAATCGGCCGAGCGCCGCGAGCTGCTGATCGAACAGGCGCGCGCTGTCTACCGCGACCCGGCGTTCGAGCCCTCCGAGGCCGCAGCCGCGGTGCTGCGCAACGCGCGCGACCGGTCGGCCGAGGCCCGTGACCTGGAGGAGGCCCGCATCGCGGGGCTCGAGCTCACCGCGCGCGACGCCGAGCAGCAGGTGAAGCGGGCTGCGCGCGGCGCCGAGCGTGAGGAGCTGCTCGCGCAGATCGACGAGCTCGCCGCCTGGTACCGCGATCTCGTCGCCGTGGCCGTCGGTGCAGACGGCGCGGCCATCCACCTCGACAAGCTCGCGCTGCTGCGCGAGGACGCGACGCGCGAACGGCTGCTCGGCGCCGAACGTGCGGCCGAGCATGTGCGCGACACCTGGCGCGTGCTGGAGGAGTTCAACCTCGCGCCGCAGCTCGCGATGGAGGCGCTGTTCATGAAGCTCGCCGGCGAGCTGGCCGCGTAAAACGGCGGCCGACCGGCGCTAAACTAGGCGCCGCACCACGCCGACGTAGCTCAGCTGGTAGAGCACTTCACTCGTAATGAAGGGGTCCGCGGTTCGAATCCGCGCGTCGGCTTCGACTAAAGCAGCTGCTCTGCGGTGTCGAGCCGCACCCAGGCCGAACACATCCGAACGGACCGTGCCTCGGGGCCGCCATGCCGAGTGCGGCAGCGGCGGCCCCGAGGCGGCGACGCCGTTCTAGCGGGCGAGGAACGGGTCGACGTAGAAACCGTCGAGCGAAAGCGTTTCGTTCTTCTGGAGCCCTTCGACCTTGAAGTCGAATGCGACTGCCGTGACGCCGCTTGCGTTGGCTGCGGAGAGGATGTTGACCGCGATCGGGATCGTGATCGACGGCGCCCAGGTCGACCCGACGCGGAGTTTCGCGAGCGTGAGGTGCTGGATGTTGCCGTTGAGGTCTTCGTAGAGGACGTCGACCTTGACGTCCGACTTGCCGTTGCCGCCGGTGTCCTTCATGAACAGCCGGATCGTCGGGTTGGTCAGGTTGACGCACATCGCCGGCGTGACGGCTTCGGAGTCGCCCTGCGCGAACTGGAGCGAGTTCGTCCCGGCGGTATACGGGTCGTGGTCGGCCGCGAGGTTCGTATGCTTGAACGACCAGCCAGTCGTGCTCGAGAGGTCGCCTTGCGGGGCGAGCGCATAGCTGGCCGGGTCACCCCAGGGCAGGAAGACCTGCGTGGGATTCTGGAACCCGCAGGCCGAGGCGGCAGCCGCCGTCAGCTTGCCTGACTTCGCTGCCTGACCCTTCGCTTGAAGATTGGCGATCTGATGCTGGATGTCGGCCACCTGATGCGACGTGTCGACAAGCTGGCTCGCCGGTGTGGGCGAGGTTCCGGTGTCGGCCCGTGCGGTTGTCGCTGCGATCGACGCGAACATGGCCACTGTGAGAGCCAGCAAGATCCGATGTGCAGACGTGGACGACCTGTTCATTTCCTGTGGTGCTCCTTCGTGTTTGGGGGTTCTGCCTCACCGGCTTCGGTTCGGCGTCGCTGCTGCATAAAGGGTGATCGGTTTGAGAGGTTCATCCCCCGTCGGGGTGACCAGTCCGAAAGATCCCTCGGTCGAGGCAAGCCAGCCCGACCCGACCGGCCGGACAGCGATCCGAACGCCATCGCACGCTGGCAAAAACATCGTGGAGTGCTGGTCTCCATGGGAACGTGTGTCGGCTTGCTCGCTACTCTCGAGCGGTGACCGAAGCGGCTCACAGACACGGCAACCACGTCCACAGTCACTCCTACGCCGCGCCGCACCGGCACCTCGTGCTCCTGCGTCGGTCGGAGCCAGTCGAGTACGCCCCGGATCAGCCACACGACCACGAGCGCGACCATGGACACGGCGGGCACGGCCACTCGCACGGGCTTGTAGACCGCTCTGTCGTTCGGTCACATGAAGGCGTCAAGGCAGTCTCGATCAGCCTCGTCGTGCTCGGGGTTGCCGCTGCGGCTCAGACGGTCGTGTTCGTGCTTTCGGGGTCCGTCGCACTACTGGCGGATCTGATCCACAACTACGGTGACGCCCTAACGGCGGTGCCGCTTGGGATCGCGTTCTTCCTCAGGTCGTTCAGGGGCGAGAAACTCGCGGGCCTGGCGGTCGTCTTCGCGATCTTCGTCAGCGCGTGTGTCGCGCTCTACGAGACGATCATGCGCTTCATCAAGCCTCAGCACCTCACGCACTTGTGGGTGCTCGCGGGGGCCGGTGTGATCGGGTTCGTCGGAAACGAGATCGCCGCCCGGGTCAGGCTGCGAGCAGGGGAACGATTGGCGAGCCCGGCTCTCGTTGCTGATGGGAACCACGCGCGGATCGACGGGTTCGTCTCCCTCGGAGTTGTCGCAAGCGCGGCGGTGGTGGCGCTGGGCGTGACCATCGCGGATCCGATCATCGGACTGATCATCACACTCGTGATCCTCAAGATCACCTGGGACTCGTGGCGCACCGTCTCAACCACCGAGCCGGGCGAGATGATCGAACACGACCACTAGCGACGCGGCTGTGAGCTAGTGGCGCAGCGGTGAGCCGAAGCGGATCAGATTGCCGGCCGGAGCACGGTGCGAGCCTTCGCGCTTCCCGTGGTCGAAGTCTTCTGGGCCGACGAACTCGACCCCGGCCGCCCGCACCACGTCAGGACGCGCCTTCGCGCTCGCGCTTCCATTCGGCCGTCTGCCAGGGACCCTTATGGCGGAGCCCGACCAACCGGCCGGGGAACCACCAACGCATCGCGCGACCTAGCGCCGTTCGTTTGCACCAGCAGTCTGGGTCGCAGCCGCACGCCCGGTTGCGCGGATTGTGAATCCGGGCGACAAGGCTCCGGCTCATCGAAACGATTGTAGATCGGCGCCGGCACTCCGACGATGGGCGTGATGTACCAGCGCGGAGCCTCTTGGGGGCCTAGTCGCCGGTGGGCGAGTATGCGCGCACGCTCCGCGAGCTACCCTCGGCCGATGTCAGCTCAGCCCTTCGCGGTGTCGGATCTCGTCGGCGAGCAGTTCAGTGTCGTTGCGTTCGTCGTGGACTACGTGGAGTTCCACTTCAATGGTCCGGTACTGCGCGCGCTCGCGCATCCGATTGTTCAGACAGAGGCGGGGCGTGTGCAATTCCCGGCGCCCGGTTCACGAGATGCGTTGTGTTCGCTGCTCGGATCGACAGTGGAAGCGGCTTCGATTCACGTCGGGGATCGAATCGAGATCCGCACCGACGCGAATCGAACGCTCATCGTCCCGCTCGATGAGGCGAGCCGGCGCGGCCCCGAGGCGGCTCACCTCGTACCGATCGACGAGACGGGCCGGGCAGACGTCCCCGACATGACCATCTGGTAGGGCCCCGCCAAGGCTTAGGCGCCGTAGTCGTCGTGACGGCGAAGCCAGCCCATCAGAGGGCTGTCGCTGCGCCCGGCCGGCTCTTCCCAGTCCTCCTGGCGGCCGCGGGCGGTGAAGTCGAGCCAGTTGTAGGTGCCCACGACCAGGTCGGTGCCGCGTGCGTAGCTCGAGTAGGTGTGGAAGACGCGGTCCCCCTGGCGCAGGAAGGCGCTGATCGCGTGCATCTCGCCCGACCAGCCCTGCCACGTCGGGCCGAGCTCCGGAAGCCGCCGGTAGTTGTATTCGACGGGCGTGACTGCGTCGTCGAGGGTGACGTGGAAGTCGTAGTTGAAGTCGCTGCCGAAGGAGGAGTACCAGCGGACGTTCCAGCCCATGCGCTGCCGGTACGCCTCGAGCTTGGCCAGCGGCGCACGAGAGACCAGAGCCAGCGTGGTGTCGCGAGCGTGCAAATGGGCGAGATGGCCGATGTTGTCGACCAGGAACGAGCAGGAGGGACAGCCTTCGTCCCAGTCCGGATCGAACATGAAGTGGTAGATCAGAAGCTGACCGCGGCCTTCGAACAGATCCAGTAGGCGTACCGACGCGTCCTGGCCTTCGAAGACGTACTCCTTGTCGATCTCGACCATCGGGAGCCTGCGTCGCTCTGCGTTCATCGCGTCTCGCTGCCGGGTGAACTCCTTCTCTGTCGCCAGCAGTTGTGCGCGGGCAGCGAGCCATTCAGCGCGTGACACGACCTGTGGGTCGTCCATCTTCATCCTCCGTTTCGCGATCTCTCAGCACCATACGACTTCGTTGTGACCCGAAGCTCATCGGCGGTGCACGGGTGGAACCGGTTCGCCCCGCGCGGTGTAATCGCTCGGGTGGAGGGCCGGCCACCAGGCGAGCGGGAGCTTGTGCTGCGAGCGCAGCGTGGGGACGAGCACGCCTTCGAGACGCTCGTGCGAGCGCATTGGGAGATCGCCTTCAGACTCGCCTACCTGATCACGCGCAACGCCGCCGACGCCGAGGACGCCGCCCAGGACGCCATGCTCAAGAGCTGGCGGGCGCTGGGACGATTCCGGAGCTCTGAGCCGCTCCGGCCGTGGCTGCTGCGGATCGTGGCGAACGAAGCGCGCAACCGGCGCCGCTCGTCGGGCCGGCGCGCCCAGCTCGCCATGCGTGCGCAGGCCGGCCAGGCTTCGGGGGGCGCGGCCCCGTCCCCCGAGGAACTCACCGTGGCCGCCGACGAGCGTGGACGTCTGCTCGCGCAGCTGGACGCGCTGCCGGAACAGGCACGGACGGTGCTGGCTTGCCGCTACCTGCTCGACCTGTCGGAGACCGAGACGGCCGCGGTGCTCGACGTCCGGCCGGGAACGGTGAAGTCGCGAACGGCGAGAGCGCTGGAGCGGTTGAGGGAGACCCATGACTGAACTCGAACGCGAGCTGCGCAGCCTCGCCGCGGACGTCGCCTGGCCAGAGACGCCCTCGTTCGCCGGTCAACTCGACGAGCGCCGGCGGCCGGCCCTGCGGCGGCCGCTCCTGTTTGCGGCCGCCGCGATCGTCGTCGCACTCGCGGTCGCGTTGAGCGTGCCGGCGGCACGAAGCGAGATTCTGCGGATCTTCCATCTCGGTGGCGTCACCGTCGAGCGGGTCGACGTCCTGCCGCCCGCGCAGGAGAGGCCGCTCGGCGCCGCGCTCGGTCCAGTCGTCGGCGCTGCCGCCGCGCGGACGGCGCTCGGCGCCCCGGTTCGCCTGCCAAAGCTCGAGGGCGCAACCCCGTTGCATCTCCGCGACCGCGTCGTCTCGGTTCTGCTGGCGACACCACAGCCCGTGCTTCTGAGCGAGTTCCGCGACGGAGCGTTCCTGTTGAAGAAGATCGCGGGCGGCACCACGCGCATCGTCTACGTCAGGCTCGGGAACGGTCCCGGGCTCTGGATCGCCGGCGCCCGTCACGTGTTCGCGCTGCCCGATGCACCGCCGCGCCTGGCCGGGAATGTGCTCGTGTGGCAGCTCGGCCCGATCACCTACCGGCTCGAGGGGAGAGCCCTCACCAAGCAGAAGGCGCTCGAGCTGGCGACCGAGATCGACGGAACCTGATCGACACCCCCGGTGTAGAACCGACATCTACAGCGAGGAGAGTTGAGATGCGCCCAACCCCACGTGCCACGGTCGTCTGTCTGCTCGCCGGCGTCACGGTGCTCGCTCTCGCGCAGGCGTCGTCGGCGGTCGGGCCGTCGCTCCCGGCGCTCGACGGCGGTTCCGGGATCAGCGCCGCGAACGGCGCGGTCAGTTACGTGGCGCGGCTGGACGGCCCCTCGACCAGGCTGCAGGCACGAGCGCACGGGCGCACGCTCCGCGCGGCGACGCTCCACGGCAGTTGGGGCATCCAGCTCGCAACGCTGACCGGCGGCCTGACTGGTTTGAGCCCGAACGGACGCGTGCTCGTCCTCACCGACAACGTGCAGTCGAGCGGCAGCCTGCGCGCTCAGTCGCGCTTCGCGGTCGTCGACACGCGCACTCTCGCCGTCGAGAAGGAGATCACCCTGCACGGCGACTTCGCCGTCGACGCGCTTTCGGCCAGGGGCGATCTGCTTTACCTGATCCAGCACGTCTCGCGAGCGAATCTGACGAAGTACCGGGTTCGGGCGTACGACGTGCGCGCCGGCCGGCTGCTTCCGGGTGTGATCGCCGACAAGAGCCAGGCCGGCTGGGTCATGGCCGGCTACCCGGTCTCCCGCGCCACGACAGGCGACGGCGGCTGGGTCTACACCCTCTATCTCCAGAGCGACAACTACCCGTTCATCCACGCCCTGGACACCGTCCACCACTCGGCCGTGTGCATCGGTCTTCCGGCGAAGTGGACGATCAACGGCGGCTGGATCTCGGCCGTGCGGCTGAAGCTCACCAGCGGTGGGCTCGAGGTCGAGACGAAGGGCGGCAAGACACGTTTCGTGCTGAACACGGCGACGTTCCAGGTGACGAAGCTCTAGTCGCGCAGGCTACGGCAGAAGTTCAGCGAGCTGCGCTTCGGCGTTGGCCGCCAACTCGGCGGCAAGGTCGTCCGGCGCCGCGCGTGGCAGCGGGACTGCGAGCGCCGCTGTCCGCGCCTGGTCGCGGTCGTTCCCTGCCGCGACGGTGTCACGCAGCGCTCGGAGATAGGCGAGGTCGGCTTCCGCGATCTCGAGCGCTTCCGCGGCGGCGTGCGCGGGGCCGTGGCCCGGGACTACTTGCCCGGGCGGATCGTGCCGGAGCAACTCGATGAGCCCCGCCAGGGTGGCGCGGTACTCCGACGTCGACGACGCGAACGGGAACTCCGCGTTCGACAGGTGATCCCCGACCGCGAGCAGATCGAGCTCGCGGATGCGGTAGCCGGTGCCGTCGGGGGTGTGGCCGCGGAGCGGGATCGTCTCGACCGTGAACGGGCCGACGCGATGCGCGACGCCGACTTCCAGCACTCGGTCGACGCGCGGCTCGCCGTCGATCCTCAGCCCGTACTCGGCAGCGGCCTCGCGGATCCGGGCGAGCGGCTCTCCGCTCTCGACTCTCTCCGCGGTCGCGGCACCCATCGTCGCGATCGCTTCGGGGAACGCTGCGATGCCGCAGACGTGATCCCAGTCGGCGTGCGTGGCGAGCACGTGGGTCACGCGTGCGCCCAGATCGGCGGCACGATCCGCGATCCGAGCCACCTCCTCGCCCGAGATGCACGGGTCGATGACGACCGCCTCGTCGCCGGCCACGAGCAGCAGCGACGCCGTCTGCCAGAGCGCGCTTTCGAATCGCTCGACGTGCACGGCGTGAAGACTATCGCCCGACTCGCCTGCGGAACCGATTTTCTCATGAGACCGGATTTGCTCCGGCATTACCCGAACGGGTGTCAGACTCTCATGTAGTTCTTTACGTAGATCCTCTTGCGCATTTGGAATGTTTGCTCTATTCTCCGCTGCGGAGAAGACCATGCAAATCATGTTGACCATCACAAGTGCACCGAAGACCACCGAAGCGACCCAGGTCGCCTCGGGCCTATGCCGGCACACGTCGCTCGCCGACGGTCGCCGGTTCGGGAACGCAGGATCCCTCGCTGAGAGGTGTGCGCGCTAGCTGTCTAGCCGCATAACTGTTCGAAGCGAGGGCGACCATGAGGTCGCCCTTCGTCGTTTGGAAGCAATTCGTTCGTATGTAAATCGCGGAGAGAAGAGGTGATGCCCAGCTTGAGAAAGTTCAAGGTCGAATTGAGGCCCCGCTTGAGGGAGAAAGGCTTAACGCATTCCGATGCGAAAAGTAGACGCCGGATTACGGTTGGCGTTAGCTTGCGTAAATATCGGAGTTGCGAGCAAGGTCGGGCTCCAAAGCTCCTCCACGTAGGACGCTCGTCGCCGATGCACGCGCAGCCGGTGGCGGTCGATCCAGGGTCGAAGGGTAAGCGAGTGGCTTGGAAAACATCGGTTGGCCTAAGGGCCGGCCGTGACATGAAGCGAACGATGCGCTCTGCATCGATCTCCCCGGCTTGCCGTCGTCGGCGCGCGGGGAGATGGACGGAGAGCGGATTCTCCGCACCAACCCCGAGAGGAGGCACGACGTGCATCTGATCCGAACCCCGGCCGATGACCGTCGCACCCTCTCGGTGGCGCCCGTCTAGGCCGACTGACCGCCCGGTCACAGCTCAGTGACCGGACACCAACGACCTAGATCTGAGGGACGAACATGCATGAGACACAGACGCTCGGCGCGAAGGATCTCGCGCTGGGATACGAGTACGACTCGGGAAGCGGCTACGTCGCGAGCTATCTCCGTCTGATCCTGTCGCGCGGCCTCCCGCACGAGCGGCGCGTCACGTGGGACACGACAGTGTCCGGGGTGCACGGGTTGCTCGACTGCGCGACGCACTCGAGCCGGTTCGGCTGGGGATCGGGCGCGATGCTCGACCTGGAGGCCGAGACCGGCTGCTTTGCTCTCGTCTGGGTCGGCTCCGGCGTCGCGACGGTTCACATCGCCGCCGAGACGGTCGACGCGCTCGCCGCCGGCGAAAAGCTGTTGCGACAGCGCCTTCCCGAGCGGGTCGCGACCGCCGACCAGACCGTCCCGATGGCCTTCTGGTCGTACGGGCGGCGCGGACCGGCCGAAACGTCGCGTTCGATCGGCGTGCCGAACTGGGCCGACATCAAGGGCAACTACCCGCCTCGGCGTGGCAGCCCAGCTCGAACCGCTGATGAAACCCGAGTACCGCCCGGACGGCCGTGGCCAGTTGATCCTCTGGCACGGAGAGCCCGGGACAGGCAAGACATACGGCCTGCGGGCGCTCGGCTGGCAGTGGCGCGAGTGGTGTGCCTTCCATTACGTCACCGACCCCGAGACGTTCTTCGGGCGTCCCGACTACATGCTCCACGTCATCCTCGAAGAGACTGACGATGACGATGAGAGGAAGCCGCGCGAGTGGAAGCTGCTGATCCTCGAGGACACCGGCGAGCTGCTCGCGGCCGACGCGAAGGCACAGGCCGGCCAGGGCCTCTCCCGGCTCCTGAATGTCGTCGACGGCATCATCGGGCAGGGTCTGCGCGTGATGGTCCTCGTCACGACGAACGACGACCTGCGTCAGCTGCACCCCGCCGTCTCGCGGCCGGGCCGGTGTCTCGCCAAGGTCGAGTTCGCGCCCTTCACGGCCGCAGAGGCCGAGGCGTGGCTCGACCGGAACGGCGTCGACCGCGGCAGTCGCGCCGGGACGCTCGCGAGCCTGTTCGGAGCCGCCGCCGGCGAAGAGGTTTCGGCGCGGGCGCCGATCGGTTTCGCCGGCTGATCGACAGAACAAGACGGGCGCCCGCGGGGGACGGGCGCCCGTCCGGTCCGGGATGGTCTAACCGGAAGGACGCCACGCTCTGAACGTGGAGATCGAGGTTCGATTCCTTGTCCCGGAATACAGCCCCGGAACGCACAGCTCGGGCTGGTAGCTCAGTGGAGAGCGCCTGTCTGATACGCAGGAGGACGCTGGTTCGACTCCAGCCCTGCCCATCTCCGGTCGGGTACTCAAGCGGCGAAGAGGGCTGCTTGCTAAGCAGCTAGGGCACTTCATCGTGTCGCGTGGGTTCGACTCCCACCCCGACCGCTTCTCCAGCGGTAACCCAAGGACACCGGCGAGTAGCTCAATGGGGGAGAGCGCTTGTCTCACAAGCAAGAGGCTGCTGGTTCGAGTCCAGCCTCGCCGACTTCATTTCGTGTGACCGTAGCTCAGTCCGGTAGAGCGCTCGCCTGAAACGCGGGGCGGCGCAGGTTCGAATCCTGCCGGTCACACCTCTGGCTCTGTAGCTCAACTGGAAGAGCCGCCGACTCTTAATCGGTGGAGTGCAGGTTCGAATCCTGCCGGGGCCATCACGTTTGGAAGGGCTGCCATCGGCGCGGTAGACCGTCTCGAAAACGGGCGGGCTCACAAGGCCTTGGGGGTTCGACTCCCTCCCCTTCCGCCTTTCATTCCGGTGTGGTCGAGCGGCAAGACGCGCGACTGTTACTCGCGAGGCGCAGGTTCGATTCCTGCCGCCGGAGCTGCATGCCTCCGTGGTCGAACGGGAGATGACGCCGGACTCTCAATCCGGAAGCTGCGGGTTCGAATCCCGCCGGGGGTGCTCGGCAACTGGCTGTGGGGGAGTCGGCCACCCCGCCTGCTTTGGGCGCAGGAGACCGCAGGTTCGACTCCTGCCGGCCAGATCGGAGAACGACAGAGCGCGGTAGAGGAGTGGCTGTCCTCGCGAGCCTCATGAGCTCGAGACCGTGGGTTCGAATCCCACCCGCGCCACTGCAGGGGCACGTACATAAGGGGGCGTAGCTCAACAGGCAGAGCACTCGCTTGTCAGGCGAGAGGCCGCCGGTTCGAACCCGGTCGTCCCCGTTCGTGGTGGCTGTGGTGTAACGGCAAGCACTCGAGGTCGTGAGCCTCGCAGTGCCGGTTCGAGTCCGGTCGGCCGCCCTTCTTCTTGCGCGGACGCTGAGCAATGGCGAGCTCAGCAGGTTGTAACCCTGCCGTCTCTGGCTGTGGTGGTTCGACTCCACCCGTCCGCATTTCGTTTCTCTGGGGATGTAGCTCAACCGGACGAGCGCCTCGCTTGCAACGAGGAGGATGTCGGTTCGACTCCGACCATCTCCATGGTTCCGGGCCTCCGTAGTGTCAACGGCAAGCACGCGCCCTTTGTACGGCCGAGGTGCGGGTTCAACTCCTGCCGGGGGCTCTTTTTCTCACGCTCGTAGCTCAGCGGAAGAGCGCTGCTCTGCGAAGGCAGAGGACGCTGGTTCGACTCCAGCCGGGCGTGCTCTCTTGGCGGATGTAGCTCAATGGGAAGAGCACCGGAGCGCCACTCCGGAGACGCCCGTTCGACCCGGGTCCTCCGCTTCAAACTTCCAGAGGCTTGTGGTGTAGCGGAAGCATGGCGAGCTCCAACCTCGCCGGCCCGGGTTCGAATCCTGGCGAGCCTGCTCGTTGTTCGATCGTCGCGGGCCGGAGCGGCTCGGTTATCTCTGGCAGACGGCTGCTGAGCGATCAGCCCGTTGCGGTTCGACACCGCTACCCGACTGCACTCCACGACCGCGACGGTCTTCCAACTTCTGCTGCGGGCCGACGACGTTGCCGTTATCGACTCCTCATCGACAGGTCGCAGGTTCGAATCCTGCCCGGGGCATTCGTGCTCCGGTAGCTCAGTGGTAGAGCAGTTCGGCCGTCACACCACGACCGCAGCAGTTGTTCTTCACGGCAGGTCGTTCGAACGCACCGCGGGCGAACGGCGGTGCCTGGCACCAGCAGTTCGCGCAGACACGTCTGAACGGCGGTGCCAGGCACGGGTGATGTCCGAACGCGTCGTGGCCGAACCGCGGTGCCTGGCACCGGGGTTTCGGGGCAGACGCTCGAGCGCCGGGGCTGAACTGCGGTGCCAGGCACGGGTGATGTCCAAACGTGCCGTGGCCGAACTGCGGTGCCTGGCACCGCAGTTTGCAAGCCGCCAAAAGGCGCATTCACGGGCCGGATCGAGATGGTTCTCGGTGAGAGCGCCCGGCGTCAGCCGGGAGGTCGCAGGGTTCGAGTCCTGCTCCCGCCGCGGCGGGATAGCTCAGTTCAAATGTCCGTCTCGCACGTCCACGACCGTGACTTCCCTGCCACGAAAGGAGGGTGGCGATGTCCTACCTCACCTCGTACGCGAAGCGGAACCCCGCCGTGCGGGGTTGCGGGGTCGACGAGAAGCTCGCGCTCAACCTGCCGGGCTTCCACGGGGGCGCCTACGTCCGCGTATTCGTCGAAGACACCACGTTTCGCAAGTGGCGGCGCCGGCCGCCGGAGCCGCGGATCCGGCTGCGAATCGCCGACTGCTCGAACGAGATCTCGCTCTGGTTCGAGCTCAACACACCCGAGGCGCGCGAAAACGCGCTGCACAAGATCAACACGCTGCTCGGCGCATTGCAGCGCTTCCGCGAAGCACTCGACGCGGAAGCCGAGCTGTACGCGCATCGCCAGCAACATCGACCACGAAAGGAGGTGACGACACGATGACCTATCTGACACGACAGCGCACGGCCCCGCAGTCGGCGCCGCTGCGCGGTGACCAGGTGCCGAACAGCGCGGGCGGCTACGCCTGGGCGGTGGACGACTGGAGCCGGCTGCGCCGGTTCCTGATCCTCGGCTCGGAGGGTGGCAGCTACTACGCGGGCGAGTGGAAGCTGACCCGTGAGAACGTGGAGGCGCTCGAGCGTTGCCTCGAGACCGACGGTCTTCGCACCGTGGCCGAGATTGCGGCGGTCAGCCGCGAGGGCCGCGCGCCGAAGAACGACCCCGCGGTGTTCGCGCTCGCGCTGGCGGCGGGTGCGGCGGACGAGGTGACACGCAAGGCAGCGCTCGCGGCGCTGCCGCAGGTGTGCCGCACGGCCACCCACCTGTTCCAGTTCGCGACGTTCGTCGAGGGCGTCCGCGGCTGGGGCCGCGCGCTTCGCCGCGCGGTGGGCAGCTGGTACGCCTCGCGTTCGCCGGAGTCGCTCGCCTACCAGGCGGTGAAGTACCGGCAGCGCGCACGGTGTGACACACCGCGACCTGCTGCGGCTCGCTCACCCGGCGAACCGTGTCAGCGCCGGCAACCCGACCCTCGAGGTGAGCGACGAGCACCGTCGCCTCTTCGAGTGGATCGTGCGAGGCGGCGACACCGACGGCCTGCCGCGGATCGTCGAGGGCTTCGTGCTCGCCCAGTCGGCAACGCCGGCAGAGGCGGCCGAGCTCGTCCGCGAGTACGGTCTGCCCCGCGAGGCGCTCGACAGCGAGCACCTGACCGCTCCCGCGGTCTGGGAGGCGCTGCTCGAGGACATGCCGATGACCGCGCTGGTTCGCAACCTGGCGACGATGACGCGGGCGGGCGTCCTCACGCCCGGCTCGGAGGGCACGGCGAAGGCGGTCGCGCAGCTCGGCGACCGCGACCGGATCCACAAGGCGCGTGTTCATCCGATCGCGCTCCTCGTGGCGCTGCGCACCTACGCGTCGGGTCACGGTCTCCGTGGCCGGCATGTGTGGACGCCCGTGCCTGCGATCGTCGACGCGCTCGACGCCGCGTTCTACACGGCGTTCGAGAACGTCGAGCCGGCCGGCCGGCGGCTCCTGCTCGCGCTGGATGTCTCGGGCTCGATGACCGGCGGTTCGGTCGCCGGTGTCCCGGGCCTGACGCCGCGGGATGCGTCGGCTGCGCTCGCACTGGTGACGGCGGCCACCGAGACTCGCTACGAGACGGTTGGCTTCTTCGCCGGCAAGGGCGGCTGGAAGAGCGGCCGGTCGACGTGGGCAGGTCGCGTGGACGGTCTCACACCGCTCACGATCAGCCCGCGACAGCGACTGGACGACGTCCTGCGCACGATCGACGGCCTGCCGTTCGGCGGCACCGACTGCTCGCTGCCGATGCTCTACGCGCAGGCCCGCAAGCTGGAGATCGACACGTTCGTGATCTACACCGACAGCGAGACGTGGGCGGGCGGCGTCCACCCGGCGCGCGCTCTGGCGGACTACCGCCAGGCGTCGGGCATCGATGCCCGTCTGGTCGTCGTCGGCATGGTCTCGAACGGCTTCTCGATCGCAGACCCGAACGACCCCGGGATGCTCGACGTCGTCGGTTTCGACACCGCGACGCCGCAGCTGATCTCGGACTTCGCCCGCGGCGCGCTCTGAACAGGGGCGCCCCCGGGCGCTCCATCAGAGACGAAAGGAGACCACCAGATGCTGTACCACCTGTATCTGGTCCGGTCGGTGAAGCCGACATCGCAGCCGGGCGCTGATCAGCGCTCGGCCAAGGTGATCGAGCTACGGGCTCGCCGTGAGGCACGCCGCTTGCAGCGGCAACCTCGGCGTCCCGGTCGCCCGGACGCAGCCTGAGCGACCTCGTGAGCGCCCCCGCCGAACGCCCGGCGGGGGCGCCGCGGAATCGAGATTCGGAACTGCCATGCGGATGTGGCGAAATCGGCAGACGCACCGGTCTCAGAAGCCGGCGGGGAAACCCATGGGGGTTCCGACTCCCTCCATCCGCACTGAACTGACCTGCCTCCGTAGCTCAGCGGACGAGCACCGGGCTTCGAACCCGGTGACAGAGGTTCGACTCCTCTCGGGGGCCTTTTTGGAAACCGTGCTTTTGGACACCGTGGCCGAACGGCGAGGCACGCGCCTGCAAAGCGCGTTGACGGCGGTTCGACTCCGCCCGGTGTCTCTTCGACAATAGGAAAAGGAGGGAAGCGATGAGCGAGATCAAGACGTTCGGCGAGATCGACGCGCGCAGCCTCGAGCAGCTCGAGCGCTGCATGGCGGCCGGCGACGCCGACTTCGGCGTGCTCTGCGCCGACCATCACCCCGGCTACAGCCAGCCGATCGGCGGCGGTATCGCCTACGAGGGCTACGTGTCGCCGTCGGGTGTCGGCTACGACATCGGCTGCGGCAACAAGGCGGCTCGCACGGAGCTGACCCGCGCCGACCTCGACGCCCTCGGCGGTGTCGAGGCGGTCATGCGCGAGATCACCCGCCGGATCTCGTTCGGCATGGGCGTGCCGGCGACCGAGCGAACCGACCATCCGGTGCTCGACCGCATCCGCAACGCGGACTTCGCTCCCCAGCGCAAGCTGAGTGGCCTGGCGGAGTCGCAGCTCGGCACGGTCGGCTCGGGCAACCACTACGTGAACGTGATGGAGGACGAGGAGGGCTGCATCTGGGTGGGCGTGCACTTCGGCTCGCGCGGCTTCGGCCACCGAACTGCCTCAGGCTTCCTCGCGCTTGCGCAGGGTCTGGCGTTCGACGCACGTTCGGTCGAGGGCGAGATGGACTCGCCGCCGGTGCTCTTCGAGGCCGGCTCCGAGCTGGGCGAGTCGTACATCGCGGCGATGACGCTGGCCGGTGAGTACGCCTACGCCGGTCGTGACGTCGTTGTCGGCAAGGTGCTCGAGATCCTCGGCGCCGAGGCGGTACACGAGGTGCACAACCACCACAACTTCGCGTGGCGGGAGGAGCACTTCGGCCGCACCTACTGGATCGTCCGCAAGGGCTGCACGCCCGCGCGGCCGGGCCAGGAGGGCTTCGTCGGCGGCTCGATGGGTGACGCGTCCGTCATCCTCGAGGGCGTCGAGAGCCCCGACGCGGAGGCGTCCCTCTACTCGACGGTCCACGGCGCCGGCCGCGTCATGAGCCGGACGAAGGCTGCCGGCCGTATGCGACGCCGCAAGCGGTGGGGATGCACGCACCGTGACTGCGACCGTATCTTCGACATCGACGGCGTCAGCTCGACGGCCGGCGTGCCGAAGCACGGCATCTGCCCCGACCACCCGACCTCGCGACTGCGCAAGGTCTGGGTCGAGGAGCAGGTCTCGCGCGGCGTGGTCGACTGGCCTGCCGTGCAGGTGGCTCTGCGCGGCCAGGGCATCGTCGTGGTGGGCGGCGGTGCGGACGAGGCGCCGGAGGTGTACAAGCGCCTGCCGGAGGTCCTCGCCGCACACGGCGACTCGATCCGGGTGAAGCACACGCTCCGCCCGCTCGGCGTCGCAATGGCCGGCCGAGACGTGGTCGACCCCTACAAGGATTAGAGAGCCGCGCGAGCGGCCCTCTAATCGTTCTGGGGCTGATCGCCGGTCAGCCGATGTTGCGCAGGCGCTGAGCCGCCAGTTGCTCGAGCCCGGGGAGGCTCCGGCAGATGTCACAGGTGACGACGCGTGCCGTGCCGTCTTCGCTGCCCGTGAGGATCACGTTGCCCGTCTCGCTGAACGTCGCGCCGGTGAGAGGGCGCGTGTTGCCCTGGAGATAGAGGAGGAGCTGGCCGGTGGCGGCGTCCCACAGGCCGGCGGTGAACTGACTTGCGGTGACGACCCACTGCCCGTCCGGACTGAACGACGCCGTCCGCACCGGGAAGAAGTGTCCGCGCAGGACGTGGAGCAGCCGCCCGCTCGACGTCTCCCAGAGGCGGCCATCGTGGTCGTCGCTGGCGGTGATGACCGTGCGGCCGTCGGGTGCAAATTCGACGTCGGTGACGAGTGACGTGTGCCCCACGAGCCGGTGCAGGAGTTGCCCGGTCGTTGCACTCCAGAGGTCGGCTTCGCGTCCTTTCGCCGTTGCGACGACGGCCCCGCCGGGCGCGAGAGCTGCGAGCTGCGCACGCCCGGCGAGCGTGGCCGACAGCTTGCCGTCGAGCGCATACACACGCACCGACCCGCTTGCCGTCCGGACGAGGAAGCCGTGCGCGGTCGCCGAGATCGCGGCGACAACTCCGCGACCGTGAACGACGAGTGGACGACTCGGCGACTGCCAGACGCGGATCGTTCCGTCGCCTGAGCCGGTGATCAGGGTTCCGTCGGGCGCGTACGCGACAGCGGTGACGTCGAGGCCGTCGTTCGTCTGGGACGCGCCGAAGAACGTCGCCCGCACTAGACGACCCGTCGCGTCGGCGACCGCGAGCGACGAGCCGTGCGCAGCGACGGCGACGATCGGCTTCGCCACCGTGACAGTCGTGACCGGTCGGCCGCCTTCGCCGAAGACGCGTACCTGCCGTCCGGCCGCGGAGAGCACATCCGACCCCGCGAACAGAGCGTCGACCGGGGTCGCTCTGTGGTCGATCGCGACGAGCTGGTCGCCGGCGTTGGCGCTCCAGAGCCGCGCCGTCCCGTCGTCGCTGCCCGTGACGATCGTGTCGCCGCTCGGGTCGTAACCGACACTCGTGACGGCGTCGGTATGGCCGGCGAGCGGCGCGAGCAGCCTGCCGTCCTGCATGTTGTAGATCCGCGCGATCCGGTCGCCGAACCCGACGGTGATCTCCTTGCCGTCCGGGCTGAACGCCGCATCCTCCGCGATCCCGGTCGCACCGACCAGCAAGAGCAGCCGGTCGCCCGTCCCGACGTCCCAGACTGCGGCCGTCCCGTCGGCGCTCGACGTGACGAGAGACTTGCCGTCAGGCGAGAAGCTCTCGGCGAGCACATGCCCGCTCTGGGTCAAGACGTGGAGCAGCCGTCCGGTCGTCCCGTTCCAGATTCGGGCCGTCTTGTCGGTGCTGCCGGTCACCAGAAGTCGCCCGTCGGCGCTGAAGATGACCGAGCCGATGCCCCGCTCCGGGAGCGTCGTTCGAACATGGCCGCTCCGGACGTCGAGCAGCTCGGTCGTGATGCGGCCTTGTCGCTTGGCGGCGACGGCAAGGCGGCGTCCGTCCAGGCTCAGAGCCGCTGCGACGACTGCACCGGCGACGCGGAGCAGGCGTACGGGGCGCGCGGCCGTGGGAACGATGCGGATTCGCCCGCCGCTGCCGATGAGCAGTGCATTTCGCGTGAAGGCGAGGACGGCGATCGGCGCGGTCGTCTGGATTTCGCGAGCCGCACGGCCATCGGAGGCGCGCCAGATGATGACCTTCCCGCTCGCGTCACCCGTCGCAACGAGCGTGCCATCCCGGCTCCAGACCGCCTCGGTGAGCTGGTGCTGACGGGGAAGCGTCGTGACCCTTCTACCGGCCGTGTCGTAGATGCCGACCGCGCCATTCGTGCTCGCCAGGAGCAAGTGGTCGCGCGACGGCGAGAAGCGAGCTGCGACGATCGAGCCGCCGAGTCGCACGACGTGGAGCTCGCGCTCCGCCAGCAAGCTCGACCGGAGCACGCTTTCGGTTTGCGCCGCCGGGAAGAGCTTTGCCGCCCGGAGCGCAAGTGCCAGGCTCGCAGTCGGATTCGAGGGGATGCTCGCCAGGGCATCTGCCGCCAGCTCGCGGGCATGCGCGCGGCGAGCCTCCGACCGGGCAGAGCTGCGCTGCACGAGTGCGAACACCGCGATGGCGCCGACGACGACGAGGGCGAGAAGAGCTGCGGAGGTGAGCGCGAGCAGACGTCGCCGCTGCTGTCGAGCCGAGACACGCTCGCGCGCGAGCTCGTGGCCGGCACGCCACGCAAGCAGGGGCGAGGCGAGGACGTCATGGAAGATCTCGTAGCGCGACGGCCCACCCGCGGTGCCCTCGACGACGCGGACGATGCGCTCGCCGGCGAGCAGCGCGAGCAGCGATTGCAGCCGCGCGGGATCGACCTCGGCGTAGTCCGCGAGGTCATCCGCCGAATGTGAGGTCTTCGTACCCGACGGTGTGACGAGCTGCCGCACGAGCCGTGCGGCCTCGTCCTGCTCGGCGTCCGGCAGTCGATCGAGCGTTCCGAACACGTGCTCGCGAAGAATCGGCTCGGCGCCGCCGAGGCCATGGAACGTCTCGAGCCGCAGCTCGCGCGATCCCGCCGCCGCCTCCTCGGCCCAGAGGCGCTCGAGGACCAGTTGGAGAAACGGCGCCTCGATGCGTTCCGACGCGCGAGGCGCTGTCGTTTCGCCGCCGAGATCGACACGCCCGACGGCGACATCGTCGAGCAGCTCCTCGACGAGGGCGGCATCAGCCCCGTATGTGGCACCCGCGAGCTCGCCATACCGTTCGAGCGGACCGACGACAGCGGACCGGGCCGCGTCTCGAGTCAGCCGGTCGAGGCGCAGCATGTTGGCGAACAGATCCGGCAGGCGTCCTACGAACGAGTCGAGTTCGGCGAGAGCGTCGTCTCGCAGCGCGATCAGGACGTTGACGCGCAGGCCGGGTCGGCGGAGCAGTTCGGGGAGCACGTCGGCGAGGGGACCGCGGTCGCCGTGGTGCAGGAAGTACTCCTCGAACTGGTCGAGGAGGAGATAGACCTGCCCGTTGCGCTGCGCGGCCGCCGCGACAGTGTCGACCAGCCCTGCCGTGGGGCCGAGTTCGGGATCGGCGTCATGTGCCGACTCGACCACTCCGGCCTCGGGATCCTCTGCCCACGCGGCGTGGACGATCACGACGCCGTCTCCCACCGCGCGCAGCCGCTGAGCGACCCCCGCGCCGAGGAGCGAGCTTTTGCCGACCCCGCTCGATCCGTAGAGGATCGTCAGACGGTTCGCGAGGAGGTTCGCAACGATCGCCTCGCGCTCGGGCTCGCGCCCGAAGAACAGCAGCGAGTCGACGGGCGAGTCGCCGAAGGCGGCAAGTCCCTTGTACGGGCTCGCCGGCAGCGGGCTCATCGTGCCGCTCCCGCGACGACGCGTTCGAGTTCGGCCATGTAGGCCGCAGGCGCCATGTCGATCACGTCGACGTTTCGCCGACGCCAGAACTCGCGCTCGAGTGGGGGTGGGCCGGCGTGCACCGACCACGAGCTGTAGCGAGGAGGTTCCTCACCCCACAGACGCCCCAGCACCACGCGGAGCGTCCAGTCGGAAAGCGTGTAGCCGAGGAGCAGCAGGTGCGTGCGGCGCAGGCGCGCGGCGAGCGCGACCGGTAGCCGCCCCGCGACATCGCCGTAGTGGATGAAGTCGTCCTCGGTGATCGCGAAGCTCTCCCACGCTCGCTCCGGCGACGAGTCGAGCCTGCCCTGGAGATGCAGGACGACGGTGCGGCGCTCGGGTGTGAGCTCGGCCGTCGCGTTCGGCCGCTCGACCGGTGTGGCAACACCGTCGGGTGAGACGTGGCAAAAGCTGCCGCGATGAGGGCCGCTCGCGATGTAGCAGACGGTGTCGAATGGCTCTCCCGCGTCCGCCAGCGCTTGTTCGAGCGCGAGCTCGTAGCCGGTCGTCACGAACAGCGGCGGGGGCGACTCCCGCTTGCGCAGGATCGCCGGCAGCGAAGCCAGAAAACGGTGGTGCGGCCCCGGCGTTCCGTCGGCCTCGACCAGCGCGTGCAGCGTGTCGTACAGCGGCCCGGAGCCGTTCAGCGTGGCGATCGCCTGCGAGATGCGGGCGAGCTCCGGCCGCTCCGAGTCCAGCCCGAACCGGCGTGCCAGCTCGGTTGCGAGCGGCTCGCCGGCGGCGCCGACAACCACCGTCACCCGGCCGGCGATCAGCAGTGCGGCGAGCTCCTCGAAGTGTCCCGGCCCCGGTGTCGTCCCGCCGGCCGCCGGCGGCGCCTCTTGACGCAGGATCGACGCGTGAAGTTGTTGCAGCAGCGGGCTCGGATCGATACCGAGGCGTTCGACCAGCTCGTCACGGCCGACCCGATACACCGCCAGCGCATCCGCCTGACGGCCGGAGCGATAGAGAGCGAGCATCAACTGGCCACGCAGCCGCTCGCGGAAGGGATGGTCGCGGACGAGCGCCTCGAGATCGGCAACCAGCCGGGCGTGGCCGCCGATCGCGAGCTCGGCTTCGGCGCGCTCCTCGATCAGCGCGAGGCGTAGCTCCGTGAGCCGCGCGATCTCGGCCTGCGCGAACGACTCGTAGGCAAGCTCGGCGAGCGGCTCACCGCGCCAGAGCGCGAGCGCCTCGCTCAGCAGGCGCGCCCGCGTCGCCGGGTCGCTCGCACGCGCTTCGTCGACGAGCCTCCGTGCCCGCGAGAGATCGAGCTGATCGGCTTCGAGTCGAATGACGTAGCCCGGTGCCTGCGTCTCGATCGCGTCCGAGCCGAGCACCTTCCGAAGCTGCGAGATGAAGTTCTTGGACCGACGCGACCGCGGTCGCGGGCGGGTCGCCCGACCAGAGCGCCTCGATCACACGGTCGGTCGAAACGGCGCGGCCCGCCTCGAGCAGGAGCAGCGCCAGCAGACCGCGCTGCTTGACGCCGCCGAGCGGAAGTTGACGCCCAGCGACGACCGCCTCCAGCGGCCCGAGGATCCTGAACTCGATCACGAGGTGTTTGTAACAAGGAACCGACGAGGAGCAGCGGCGGTCGTTAGAGCGCCGTTAGAGAGCGGTTTGAGGCCCCGCGGACGGTGGCCTCATGAAAACCACCGTCCTCACACTCGGATTGCTCCTCGCTCTCGTCGTTGGCACCGTTGCGGTCGTCGACACGGGCTCGGGCAAACCTCGGCCGGCCCTTGCCGGCGACGTCGACCTCGACGGCGATGCCTCCCCGGGACTCGTCGCGACACCTCCCAACCACGCTGTTCAGGTCGCCTTCACCAGGCGCAGCTACGCGCCCGGACAGACGGCGATCCTTCGCCTACGAGGCCACGCCAAGGGCCTCCAGCTCCGCATCTTCCACGCCGGTGCCGGTCGAACCGGTCCGCTGCAGGGCAGCCCTGTCGACAGCTCGCGCACCCTGGGCAACGCGGCCGGCGACGTCGTAGTACGTCTCGGATCCTGGCCGAGCGGCCTCTACTACGCCCAGGTCACGACGCCCGGGAAAGGGGTCTGGTACGCGCCGTTCGTCCTCCGTCCGCGTCACCTCGGCGAGGCCCGCGTTCTGGTCGTCCTGCCGACCAACACGTGGCAGGCCTACAACTTCGAAGACAAGGACTCCTGGTACTTCGACGCCTCCGTCCACACCGTCGACCTCACGCGCCCGTACATCGACGGGGGCGTGCCGCCGCACTATCACGGGTACGACCGAGGGTTCATTCGGTGGCTCGCGCTCCACCACGAGCAGACGGATTTCGTCTCCGACGACGATCTCGACACGCTCCCTTCCGCGTCGGAGCTCGCGCGCGACTACGACCTGATCGTCTTCTCCGGCCACGAGGAATACGTCTCGGCACACGAGTACGACCTGATCCAGGGCTACCGCAACCTGGGCGGCAACCTCGCATTCCTCTCGGCGAACGACTTCTTCTACAAGGTCATCAAGCAGGGCGACCAGATGACCGGCCGCTGGCGCTGGCGCGACCTCGGCCGGCCCGAGGCACCGCTCATCGGGGCCGAGTACGTCGACTGGAACCACGGCGAATACCCGAACCGGCCGTTCACCGTGACCGGGACGCAGCAGGCGCCGTGGCTGTTCCGCGGGACCGGGCTCCGCGACGGCATCGACTTCGGCGTCTACGGCATCGAGGTCGACGCGCTCGCGCCGAACTCGCCGCCGAACACCCGTGTCCTCGCGCGCATCCCCAACATCTTCGGTCCGGGCGAGAGCGCCGAGATGACCTATTACACGACAGCGAAGGGCGCGAAGGTCTTCTCGGCCGGGGTGATGAACTTCGGCGGCTCGGCGCTCTGGCCGGTCGTCTCGATCGTCATGCAGAACATCTGGGCGGAGTTGAGCCACGGATGAGCTCACGCCGGGTCAAGCTCGCGCTGCTCGTTGCCATCGCCGGCGGCCTGCTGCTCGCCGTCTACAGCGAGCTTCGGCCGAAGAGCGCCCCGTCGATCCACGGCTCGATCACCACCGAATACACGCCGACCCGGGCGACGCCGCCTGCTCCTCCCGAGCCCGGCGTCGCCTGGGCCACCTACGGCTACAACCAGGAGCGCACGCGCGCCCCAACGACGTCCCACCTGCGTCCGCCGTTCCGGCGTCTGTGGACCTTCCACGGACATGCGCTGCTCGAGTTCCCGCCGGTTGTCGGCTACGGACGCGTCTACATCACGAACTTCGACGGGCGCCTCTCGGCTCTCTCGGCCGCAACGGGGAAGACCCTCTGGCGCTACACATCGGGGCGCTGCGGCTGGGCGTCGCCCGCACTCGACGACTCGATCGTCTTCGAGACGTTCATCGGCAACCGGGAGTGTCATTCGACGAGGCGCGACGGCGAGGTCGCGGCGTTCGACGCCCGCACCGGCAAGCTTCGCTGGCGCCGGCGAATCGGCCCGACCGAGTCGTCACCGCTCGTCGCCCGAGGCACCGTCTATGTCGGCGACTGGAACGGTCGCGTGTGGGCGCTCGACGAGCAGAGCGGCCGGACGCGCTGGACAGCACAGCTCGCAGGGGCGATCAAGGGCTCGCTGGCGCTCAGCGGTGGGCGGCTCTTCATCGGCACGTACGCGGGCGAGGTCGTCTCTATGGCCGCGGGAACCGGCCGTGTGCTCTGGCGCTCGGCCGGTCACGGCGCGTTCTACTCCTCGCCCGCGGTTGCCTACGGGCGCGTCTACATCGGGTCGCTCGACGACGGCGTCTACGCCTTCGGCGCAACCACCGGCCATCTGCTCTGGGCGCACCCGACCGGCGGCTACGTCTACGCCTCGCCTGCGGTCTCGCGGCACCTCGTCTTGATCGGCTCGTATGACCACAACTTCTTTGCCCTCGACGCCGGCACCGGTCAGCTGAGGTGGCGCTTTCATTCGACGGGGCCGATCTCCGGCTCGGCGAGCGTGATCGACGGCCTCGTCTACTTCTCGTCATTCAGCCAAAAGACGTACGCACTCGCGGCGGAAACCGGTCGTCAAGTCATGACCTGGCCCGACGGGAAGTACTCCCCTGCAGTCGCCGACGCGAGGCATCTCTATCTCGTGGGCCTGGGCCAGATGTACGCGTTGACGCCCGCCTGAGCTCCGGTTTCGGCTCCCCCGGGCGGGGGATGGCCTGCCCCCCGGCAGAGGGATGGACGCGCCAGAGGGCCTGGCTAGTGTGGCTTGGCGCCGTGCGGTCCGTTCCCCGCTCGATCTACGGAGGCCGCGTGGCGCCTGATGGGGATCCGGGAGCCGGGGCAACCCGGCTCCCGCATTTTCGGGTCGACAGCCGCGCCGCGTACCGGCGGCTGATCAGCCCGCTGGGCTGATCGTGAGCGTCGTCTTGAACTGTTGCGCGCCGCGCGCGACCACGAGCGGATAGCTGCCGGCGCTCTTCGGATTGCCGAGGTTCGCCGAGCGCGTCAGAACCAGGGTGACGGTGCCTGGCCCGATCACGTCGCACATCATGCCGCGGGGGCGCGGGATCGAGACGGTGAGCGTGTGGCCCGCGACGGCCACCGCGCCGGACGCCTTGCCGCCCACGAGCACGGCCGCTGCCGCGACGCTTGCGGGCATCCGTTCCTGCGCCGGCAGGCGGACGACGAGCGCGCCGCCGTTCAGGCGACCGCACTGCAACTCCGTCCGCAGAGCCAGCGTGACCACGACCGGACGGGCGCCTGCATGGGCGCTCGACAGCGTGGCGGTGACGGAATCCATGGGCGGATTCACCGTCGGGGCTGCGGCGGAGGCACCGACGAGAACGAGAAAAGTGCCGGTTGCTGCACAGAGAGCAAATCTGAGCACGAAGTTATGTTACGTCGCCTCGCCGATATCGGATTGCAAATTAGGGGTCCGATGAACAAGAATGGGCTCGTCAGTCAGTTCCGGATTCTGAGAGGTCCGGGTCAAAGGGGAGAGGAGAATCAATGACGCCGTGGCGTAATCGTCACGCTGTTCGCACGTTTACAGGCGCCGCAGTGCTGGTGCTCGTTGCCGTGCTCGTATCTGCGTCTGCACAAGCTGCCGGTCGCGGGGGTGCCCGGCACACGCTGGCAGGGACCAAGCCGGCCTGGACGGCGACAGCCGCACCGGCCGCGGCTCCGGCCACCGCGCAGCTCGACCACGCGAAGGTGTGGCTCGCGCCGCAGAACGGGGCCCAGCTCGACGCGCTCGCGCAGGCGGTTTCCGACCCGTCGAACGCGCAGTACGGCCAGTTCATCACCGCTGACCAGTACTCGGCGCAGTTCGCGCCTACGCAGGACACGGTCGACCAGGTGAAGCAGTGGCTCACCGATGCCGGCCTGAACGTCGACTCCGTCGGAGCCGACAATCACTACATCGCCGTCTCGGGCACGACCGATGCGATCAACACCGCATTCGGGACGCAGCTCGGAACGTTCGTCATCCAGGGGCAGACGACGCAGGCGCCCACCACCGACCTGTCCGTTCCGGACGCACTCTCGAGTGTCGTGCTCGCAGTGACCGGGCTCACGCAGTTCGGCCATCAGGTCAAGCCGAGCGACTTCGGCGCACCTGCCGCGTTCGTCAACTCGACGCAGTGCTCGAGCTACTACGGCCAGCAGCGCGCGTCGAACCTGCCGAAGTTCCAGGGCCAGACGGTTCCGTACTCCGTCTGCGGCTACACGCCGAGCCAGCTCCGCGCCGCCTACGGTGTCGGCAACGGCGGCATCTTCGACCGGGCCGCGGGTCGGCGCCAGACGGTTGCGATCGTCGACGCGTTCGACGCCTCGACGCTGGAGCGGGACGCGGACATCTACTCGATCCGTCACGGCGACCGCCCGTTCTCCGGCCGCCAGTTCACGGATCTGAGCGTTCCCGAGGATCCCACGACCGAGGACGCTTGCGGTGGTAACGGCTGGTACGGCGAGCAGGCGCTCGATGTCGAGGCCGTGCACGGGATGGCGCCGGCTGCGAACGTCGACTACTACGGCGCGGCCAGCTGCTACGACGACGACCTGCTGGCCTCGCTGGCTCAGATCGTCGCCGACAACAACGCCTCGATCGTCACGAACTCGTGGGGCGAGCCGTCGTTCTACATCGATCCGACTCTGGGTCTCGTCGACCTGATCGACCCGACCGAGATCACGGCGTACGACTCCGTGTTCAAGCAGGGTGCAGTCCAGGGAATCGGCTTCTTCTTCTCGTCGGGTGACGAGGGTGACGAGGTCGACAACACTGGCTACAAGAGCCCGGACTGGCCCGCTGAGGACCAGTGGGTCACGTCGGTCGGCGGTACGTCGCTGGCCGTCGGCCGGAACCAGAACCGGCTCTTCGAGACCGGCTGGGGCACCGACAAGTACACGCTGTCGAGCGACAGCACCACGTGGGACCCGATCAACCCGACGGATCCGTTCCTCTACGGCGCCGGCGGCGGCATCAGCCAGATCATCCAGGAGCCGTGGTACCAGTTCGGCACCGTGCCCCAGGGCACGACCGGCCGTGCGGTTCCGGATGTCGGCATGGACGCCGATCCGACCACGGGCATGCTCGTCGGCGAGACGCAGAACTTCTCGCTGGCCAGCCGCTTCGGCCCGGCCGGGGTGCACTACGGGGAGTACCGCGTGGGCGGCACCAGCCTCGCCTCGCCGCTGATGGCGGGAGCGCAGGCCGTCGCACAGGGAAACGCAGGTCATCGGATCGGCTTCGCCAACCCGCTGATCTACTTCCTCGCGCGGAACCCGCACATGTTCAACGACGTCACACCGCAGGGAGATCCGGGCAACGTCCGGGCCGACTACGTCAACGGTCAGAACGCTGACGACGGCGTGGTCTACTCACTCCGGTCGTTCGACGACGACTCGTCGCTGACGACGGGACCGGGCTGGGACGACGTGTCAGGGCTGGGCAGCGTCACCGCCCGCTACCTGAACTCGATCCCGAGCTTCCGGCACTAACTGCAAGACACTCGGGCCTGGGGGACGGAGCGCGTCCCCCAGGCCCGAACCTATGGATTGCTACATCCCGATCTGGCCGCGGATCTCTCCGCCGGCGTTCTTCTTGGTGTGCACGTTCACGTAGAGGCCACCGGCGTTCAGGCTCTTGATCTGTGACGCCTTGAGCGTCGCGGTGCCCTTGAGCGGCGACTTGCAGGCCGCGGACGTCGCGGTCGGGCAGAGCGGGACGAGCACGTTGCCCGCGACGCCCTTCTTGCCCAGGTGGATGTGGGCTGCAAGAGCGGCCCCGCTCAGATGCGAAAACGTGAGCGTCCAGGTGAGCTTGGTGCCCGTCAGCGTTGCGCTGAACGTGCCGGTCGCACCTGCGGGGGCGCCCACCGGCTTCGGGACTTCCTGACCCGCCGTGAGCTTCGCGGTGTACTTGGTCGCCGACGGCGAGCCGCTGGCGATCGAGACTGCTGCGAGAAGCGCGACTCCGGTGACGATGACCGTCAGGAGTCCCACAGTTCTCTTGCGCATTGATTCCCCTCCTCGAGAGATACAGGCCCTGCACGGTTCCTTCGCGCGGGCGACCGATTCGGTTTGCGCCCTTCTCCCAGCACCCCTCCGGGCAGTAACATTTCGACACGATGCTCACGAGCATCCAGCGGGGTAAGGGACTTGCCTGGTTCGGCTTGCTTGTCGTGCTCGCCGAGGTGGTCGGCGAGAGCCTGACGACGCACGTCGATCGCCGCCTGCACGTGATGCCGCTGGCTCCGTCGCATGCGAGCTACTACCCGTTCCTGCTGGTGGCGGTGAAGGTTGCAGCGGCGCTCGCGCTGGCTGCGCTGCTGTCGCGGATCGTGCGCCTGCGCGCCACGAAGGAGGCAGGCGAGCGCCTGCTGGCGGCCGCCGGCCACCACAGCACCCGCCGCCTGCCCAGGCTCCGAACGAGCCTTTCGCCGCGTGCCTGGCTCGCCTCGTTCGCCGGCACCTCGATCGCGTACCTGGTTCAGATGAATACGGCACATCTGTCGAGCCGGCACCTGCCGCTGTTCGCGCCGTGGCTCCACACCTACGCGCTGCCGATGTTCGCGGTGCTCTCGGTCCTGGTCGCCTACATCTGGGGCCTCCGGCTCTGGCTCCGCGACGCCGAGGAACATGCTGTCGGCACCCTCAACCGCGCGCGCCGCATCCTGCGGACGGTGCTCGGTCCCGGGCCGGTCCACGGCCGCCCGCTCGACGGGCGGCAGCCTCGCCGCCGCTTCGGGCTCTCGCTCGACTCGCGGCCTCCTCCGCTGACGGCCTGATCTAGGCCGTTCTCGACGGGTAGCAGGTGTTTGCGCCCGTACAAGTGGAGGAGGAGAAGTGTCGTCTCATGCATCAAGTGTCTCGCTCAGCGAGACTCGCAGCCGCCCCCGCGGCGCGTACGCAGTGTCTCTACTCGGGCCGTTGGCAGTGGCCGGAGGGCTCGTCTGGGCTGTTCTGCAGCCGTACCGGCTGACCCTGCTGCACCCGTTCCACCAGGGATTCTGGTGGCTCCTGATCGAGCCGCCGCTGCTCGTCGCCGGGGCGGGAATCCTCTTCGCGCTGGTCGTCGCGCGCCCCCTGATCGCCGATCTGGAGGCGAGGGATGCAACCTCCAGCTGAAATGGTCCACTGGCTCTTCGCGACGGGCCTGCTGCTGCTCGGGCTCTGCCTCGTCTGCGAAGGGATCGTCGGCGAAGAGGTCTGGCGGATGCGCACCTGGCGCATCTACCTCTGGCCCGGCCTCGTCTTCGCGATGGGGGTGTTGATGTGGCCCGTGATGGCCCTCTACACCAACTCGGCGATCCACATGTACGCCCACGGCTCGTGGGCCGAGGTGCTGATGCTCGCCGGCGGTGCCGAGCTCGGCCTCGTCCACGGCAGGCTGAAGTCGCGCTGGTGGCACCTCACGATGCCGTTCGCATTCGTCGTCACGGGCATCGCGTTCCTCGTCCACGAGCAGAACACGTGGTTCTTCGCACGCTCCGCGTTCCTGCACCATCTGCTCGGGTGGACGTTCCTGCTCGCGGCCGTTTTCCCGCTCGGGATGGTGTTCTGGCCGCGATCGCGCGTTTTCCGCACGGCGTTCGCACTCACGTTCGTGGTGCTCGCCACGATGCTCTACACCGACCGTGACGTGGCGCCGATCTTCGGGCATCTGTCGTCCTCCGCCGGGTTGCCGCACCGATGAGACAGCGTGGCCTTCATCCTCGTCGCGTTCCTCGCGTTGCTCTTCCCGGCTGTAGCCTCGGCGCACGCGACCCTGCGCTCGACGTCGCCGCGGTTTCGCGACCGAGCTCCAAAACGGCCCGCGCACGATCCGCCTCCACTTCGACCAGGAGGTGAAGATCCTGCCGGGCTCGGTCGAGGTGCTCGACATGAAGGGCAAGAACTTCGCGGGCGCCATTCGCACCGAGAAGACCGACATCGTCGCGACCGTTCGCTCGCTGCCGCGTGGCGCGTACACGGTCCGCTGGCATGCGATCTCATCCGACTCGCACGTCGTCTCCGGCGTCTGGACCTTCGGCGTGCGCGTGCCGGCGCCGGCAGTCGTCGACGCGTACGGCGCCGGTGGGCCGACGACGATCGAGCATGTCGTTCGGTGGCTCTGGTTCCTGGCGCTTGCGCTGACGATCGGCTCGCTCGGCTTCCGCCTGATCTGCCTGCGCGGTCTGCAGGTGCCGCTGGCGCTGGAGCGCCGCCTCGCCGTCGCCGCCGGCCTCGGCGTCGTGGTGGCGCTCCAGGTCGGGATCGCGGCGTTCTCGCTGCGCGCCGAGGACGCGTTGCAGCTGTCGTTCGGGAAGTTCCTCTACGGCGACCTCTCGCCGATGACGCAGACGCGCTTCGGTCAAGCGTTCATCGTCATGACCATGGGATTCGCCGTCGTGCTGGCCTTGATCTTCCTGTCGTGGCTGATCGATCGCGTCGTCCTGCTCGTGCCGGCGTTCGTGTTCTCGATCGTCCTCATCGGCCGGGTTGTCGGTCTCGGGTCACGACGGTGTCGACGTCGGCTCGTCGTGGCTGAGGAGGTCGCCGACTGGGTGCACATCACCGGGGCGTCGCTCTGGATCGGCGGGCTCGCGACGATGGTCGCGCTGGTCTGGTACGGCGCCCCCGAGCTACGTCGCGTCGCGTTCTTCCGCTTCTCGCGCCTGGCGATGGTCCTGGTTGCGGTCGTGCTCACCGCCGGCACCTACCTCAGCGTCGTGCGGCTCCCGCACCTGCGCGATCTGTGGACGCAGGAGTACGGGCAGGTGCTGCTCGTGAAGATCGCGCTGGTCAGCGTCGCGCTGGCGTGGGGCGGCGTGCACCACTTCTTCGTGCGTCCGCGACTTGAGAAGGCCGGCGACGCGTTCGGGAACCGCGTCGGCAGGAGCCTGCTCGGCGAGAGCCTCGTCGGCATGGCGGTGCTGCTCGTCGCGGCGGTGCTGGTCGATTCGAAGCCGCCGCCGCAGCCGATCAAGCAGCCTCCCGCGCAGGCGGTCCGCCGCTGAAGCTAGTTCTCGAGTAGCTCGCGCAGGCGAGCCGCGTAGGCGGGTGCCGTCGGCGCGTCCTCGTGGCGGAGATAGACGTATGCCGGTTCGCGGACGGTCGCCGGCGAACGCGCTCAGGTCGGCGTCGGTGTACGGCGGCTCGCGCAGGCGGAGGTAGCGAAACGGCTCGGCGGCGGGTCGTCGACGCGAACCGCACCCTCGGCGCCGCCATCTGCCCATGTCTCGTGCCTGAAGTCCCACGCGAGCTCGGCCCCGGGCGGAGCTGAGCCGGTGACGAAGGTGACCAGACCCTCGTCCCGGGCGGCTTCGACCACGACGCGGATCGGGCCGAGCCGGTCGCCCAGGGCGGCGACGCGCTCGAGGAAGGTCGTGACGCGGTCGAGACGGGTGAGCGGCAGCTTGACGGCGAACCGGAAGCCGTCGGGCACGGCTTCGGCCCAGCGCCGGAACTGATCTTCGCTCGGCAGCCGGTACCCGGTTGCGTTCAACTCGACGGTGTCGAAGCGCTCGGCGTAGAAGCGCAGAAACTCGCTCCGGCTGGAGCGTCCTCCGGGTAGAAGCCAGGCCGCCACGACGGGTACGACCAGCCGGATGTGCCGACGCGAATCACCGCCGTCTGTTTACGTCAGTACCCCGCGTCGGCGCAAGCCGGATCCGTCCGGGAGGGGAGCTACGGTCCCTGTCCCCGGTGACCGGCGACGCGATACCCGAAGACTCGATCGACGTCCTCGATCACGGCTTCGTCCGGCTCGACGGCGTGCTCGCCGACGACCTCTCGGTCGCAAACGCCGCGCGCGTTTCGTTCGCGCGCCGCAAGACGGAGCTGGACGACTCCGACGAGGGCCTGATCCGCTTCCTGATGCGCGACCGGCACGGCACGCCGTTCGAGCACAACGCGTTCAGGTTCCACATCCGGTGCCCGATCTTCGTCGCCCGCGAATGGTTTCGCCACCGGATTGGGTGCCTGACGGGCGACACGGAGATCACGTTCGTCGACATCAACGGCCACGCGCATATGCGCAAGACGGTCGACGAGCTCTGGCGGATGTGGGATGCAGGGAGCGCGACGGTCGGGCCGGCGTTCGCCACATGCATGTTCGAACCCTCGACGAAGACACAAACGAGTTCGGCGCATCGCACATCTGCGACGTGATCGACAAGGTCTTCAGCCCGTGTATCGGCTGACGCTCGCAGACGGCAAGGGGATCACGCTTACCGAGAACCACCGCTTGCTGACGGATGGCGGCTGGAAGGTGATGCGTGACGCGGTTGGGCTCGTCGGGGCTGGAGAGACAGCAACCGCGGGCAACGACTGCCGGCTTGTCGTGAACGGCGTAGCGTCGCTCGCACCGAGGACAGGTCTCGCGGAGGCCTCGCGGGAGCGCCTCTCGGGGCATGCGATCCAGGTAGTCAGCGTGCAGTACGTCGGTGTGCGCCAGACCTACGACCTGAGCATCGACGGGCCGTGGCACAACTTCGTCGCCAACGGGATCGTCGTCCACAACTCGTTCAACGAGTTCAGCATGAGATATGCGAAGGCGACGGACGACTTCTACGTCCCGGCGCCGGGCGATGTGCGCTCGCAGGTCGGCAAGCCGGGCGCTTACACCTTCGAAACGGTTGCGGGGCCGCTTGCCGAAGAGGCGCGCGACGAGATCCAGGCGGTCTACGAGCACGCCTACAGCGCCTACGAGCGCCTCGTCGAGTCGGGCGTCGCCCGCGAGCTCGCCCGTGCGGTCATGCCTGTCGGCGCCTACACCCAGTTCTACTGGACGGTCAACGCGCGGGCGCTGATGAATTTCGTGTCGCTGCGGGCCGCCGAGACCGCTCAGCTCGAGATCCGGCGCTACGCCGATGCGGTCGAGGCGCTCTTCGCGGAGCATATGCCGGTCACGCACGCGGCCTTCGTGGCCAATGACCGGACTGCGCCCTAGCGTTATGTCCTAGACACCCCGATCGGGAAGAAGCATGCTTCTTCGAGGGATTGCGCAGTCCTAACAGTCTTGTAACACTTTGTCACTAAGTTATAGAGACCCAACGGGGGAAATAGGGTCAGCGGTACGAGCGTTGAACCTTTAGACGGAAGCTGCGCAAGCCACGCGCACCCGGCATCCTCGAACGAAAGATCGATCCAAAGACGAAGGAGCTGACGTACTGCTTTGACGACGAATGCCTTGATGACTGAAACCATGACTGTTGCAACCCACGATGCCCTTGACGCGCTGCTCGCGCTCCACGACGAGCAGGGCACGCTGACGGCCGCCGAGGTGGCCGATCAGGCGCTCACCCACGATCTCGACGAGGCCGAGGCCGAAGCGCTCGCGCATGAGCTCGAGCAGCACGGAATCGTGCCCGAGGTCGAGGAAGAGGATGCGCCTGAGCTCGACCTCTCGGTCGGCCAGGGCCTCTACACCACCGACTCGTTCCAGATGTTCCTGAACGAGGCCGGCCGCTACCCGCTGCTCACCGCGGCGGAAGAGGTCGAGCTCGCGAAGCGCATCGAGCGCGGCGACATGGCTGCGAAGGAGCGGATGATCAACTGCAACCTGCGGCTGGTCGTCTCGATCGCCAAGCGCTACCAGACGCAGGGCATCACCCTGGGCGACCTCGTCCAGGAGGGTGTTCTCGGCCTGATCCGCGCTGCGGAGAAGTTCGACTGGCGGAAGGGCTTCAAGTTCTCGACGTACGCGACCTGGTGGATTCGCCAGGCGGTTCAGCGCGGCGTCGCGAACAAGGCCCGCACGATCCGGATCCCGGTGCACGTCGTCGAGCGCGAGCAGAAGGTGGCCCGCGCACGCCGCGAGCTGCTTGCCAAGCTCGAGCGTGAACCGACGGCCGAGGAGATCGCCGATCACTCGAAGCTGCCGCTCGCACATGTGCACGAGGTGCAGGAGGCTGCTCGCGCAGTCGCCTCGACCGACATGCCCGTGGGCGACGACGGTGACGCATCGTTCGGCGACCTGATCGCCGGCACCGGCCCGTCGACCGAGGAAGAGGCTTCGGCCTCGCTCCGCGATCTGGCAGTCCGCCAGGCCGTTGCAAGCCTCCCCGACCGGGAGCGCGACGTGATCGAGCTCCGGTTCGGCCTTGTCGGCGACGGCCCCGCATCGCTCGAGGCGATCGGGAAGCAGCTCGGACTGACCCGCGAGCGTGTGCGGCAGATCGAGACCGAGGCGCTCCGCCGCCTCGCGCAGAACGAAGACCTCGCAGACGCCGCTTAGGAATGAAGTTCACGAGCCCGGTTCGCCGCAAGGCGGGCCGGGCTCGTAGTCGTTCCTGCCGTCAGGTCGTCATCACGGTCTGGCCGGGGTCGGCCGCGCCGGGCGTCACTCCGGTCACGACCCAGCCGCTGTACTTGCTCAACCGGTACGGGACGGAGAACCGGACGGTCGTCGTCCGGCCGTTGATCCGGAACATGCCGCATGAGGCCCACGGATGGCCTTTCCGCGTGAGCCAGAGCTCGTAGTAGCTGCCCGTCGGCTGCTTCGGGAGGCCGGTGACCTGAACATCGAGCGCCGTGTTGCCGTTGGCGTCGGGGCGCGCAACCTTGATCAGCGCGACCGACGACGGCGCGACGCTGCCGATTCCGTGCATCGGGACGACGCGCCTTGTCGCGAACGTGCCCGGCTTCGCCTTCGAGTGCCCGAAGAGGTAGCCACCGCCGAACGCGGCGACGGCGACGGCTGCGGCGAGAATCAACGCCACGCCGGCGCGGCGCCGCGGCAGCAGCGGGAAGGCGATGATCTCGGCCTCGGGCGCTTCGGTCGGGGGCCGCTGGAGAGCGGGGGGCAGATCCGGCGGCGGTCCGGCCTGCAGCAGCAGGTCGTGCGCCCGGCGCAGCCGCTCCTCCTCGCGGTCGTCGAGGTCGTCGGTTTCGATCAGATCGTGGAAATCGGTCATTCGTCCATCCCGAGATCGTCCTCTAACAAATCAGCCAGCCGTGCAAGCCCCGATCGGGTACGCGTCTTCACGGTACCGAGCGGTATTCCCAGGAACTCCGCGACCTCGCTCTGCGAGAGGCCGCTCCAGTAGGCGAGCGAGATCGCTTCACGCTCGCGCTCCGGCAGCTCTTGTAGCGCACTGTGCACGCGCCATGCCGTCCAGCTCTGCTCGACCTGGTCCGGGGGGCCGGCCTCGCTGGTCGCCTCGTCCGGAACCTCGGCAGGTGTCTCGATGCGCTCGCGGCTGCGGTCGACGGTGGCATTTCGTGCCACGGTGTAGAGCCACGGCGCGCCGGGCCCGCGCTCGGGGCGATACGTCGCCGCCGAGCGCCAGATCGACGCAAAGGTCTCCTGGACAGCGTCCTCGGCGCGTCCGCGATCACCCAGACGGCGCAGCGCCAGGCCAAAAACGGCCCGTGCGTAACGGTTGTAGAGATCCTCGAAGGCGCCCTGGTCGCGCTGGGCGATTCGCTGAATCAATTCACCGTCATTCATCAGTTCGATCGTATTCATCGGAGCCAGCGCAGTCGCTGTCATAACCAGTAACTACGTTCGCGGCACGTGGACGGTTTCCGGGCATGTCTGTGCCTGGATGTATCGCATGTCATGCTTGCCTCGTGCGCGATCCTCGGAAAACGCCTGCAGGGAGGCGGCGGCCGTAACCGCGCGCTGGGACCCGGCTGACGAGCCGTTCTTTCGAGAGTGGAGCGCACGCCGGGCGGGTGAGAAGAGGAGCCTGGCCCGCGCGCGGCTGTTCGGCGATGCGCTCGGGCTCGACTGGGCTGGTCTGCCATCGACGCTGACCGTCGTCGGCAGCAAAGGGAAAGGCACGGCTGCGGCTCACGCGACGGCCATTCTCCACGCGGGCGGCCGGTGTGTCGGGACGATCGTCAGCCCGGCCTTTCGGCGGAACAGCGAGCGAATCCGGGTGGGCGGTAAGGCGCTCACGCCTGACCAGTACCGGGAGGTTTCGGCCCGCGCGACGGCTGCGCTCGAGCAGCTTCCCGCCGCGAACGGCGGTTACCTCTCTCCGACGGGTGCGTACACGATTGCCGGCGTCTCCTACCTCGCGCTGGAGGGTGTCGACTCGCTGGTCGTCGAGGAAGGTCTTGGCGGCGTGAGCGACGAGGTCTCGCTGCTGTCGCCGGTCGGAGTCGCGGTGACTCCGATCTTCGAGGAACACGTCGGTGTGCTCGGCAGGACCCGGGTCGAGATCGCCGAGGATCTCCTTGGTGTCGTTCGCGATGCAGCGACCGAGGTGATCTGGACGGCGGCTCAGACTGCCGACGTTGCGGCGGTTCTGCACGCGGCGGCCGAGCGGAGCGGCGCCGCGGTCTTCCGGGCGGCGGAGGTGGGGTGGGCTGTCGAGTCCACGCGTCAGGTCGCGGGCCTCGGTGCAGCTAACGCCGCGCTGGGTGCCGCCGCCGGCGCCTGGCTGGCGGAGCGGAGCGGGGGCGCGCTCGATCTCGCGGGCGTCCAACGGGCGCTGCGGAACGTCGCGCTCCCGGGGCGGCTGTCGGTGCATGCTCCTACGGCGTCACGCCCGGGCACGTGGGTCGTCGATGCGGCGATCAGTCCCGAGGGTGTCGTGGAAGCCCTCGCCTGGGTTCGCGGGCGGTTCGAGGAGCCTGCCCTGGTGATCGCGTCGTTTCCCGACGTCAAGGATGCCGCGGCGTGCTTCGCCGCGCTCGGCTCGACGCCGTTCATCGCCGCGACCGCCGGGGAGACGTATCTCGACTTCACGACGCGCGGTACGTGGGACTGGCAGGGCGTCCACGACGTGCTCCCCGTCGCCGACCGGACGCCCGGGGTCGTGTTGTGCCTCGGAACGATCAGCTTCGTCGGCGAGGTGCTCGAGCATCTCGAGGCACCAACCGACAGCTTCTGGTGAGACGGCCTGGTTGCAGAGATGGGGCCGGCTCGGCGAACCGAACCGGCCCCGGGAACCAACTTCTTGCCTAGCCGACGGCGTCGTAGCGCCGGCCGACCTCGTCCCAGTTGACGACGTCCCACCAGGCCGCGAGGTAATCCGGGCGGCGGTTCTGGTAGTTCAGGTAGTAGGCGTGCTCCCAGACGTCGACGCCGAGCAGCGGCGTGTCGCCGGTCAGCAGCGGTGTGTCCTGGTTCGGCGTCGAAACGACGGCGAGGCCGGTTCCGTCGTGGATCAGCCACGACCAGCCGCTGCCGAAACGCTTGATGCCGGCATCCACCACCTGCGCCTTCAGCGCGTCGAAGCTGTCGAACGTCGCGTCGATCGCTGCCGCGAGCGCACCCGTCGGGGCGCCGCCGCCGTTCGGGCCCATGATCTCCCAGAACAGCGAGTGGTTCGCGTGTCCGCCGCCGTTGTTGCGGACCGCGGCGCGCTTGTCTTCGGGGAGCAGGTCGAGGTTGTCGAGCACCTGCTCGATCGGGCGGTCGGCCCATTCGGTTCCCTCGAGCGCGGCGTTCACGTTCGTCACATAGGCCTGGTGGTGCTTGTCGTGGTGAATCCGCATCGTCTGCTCGTCGATCGTCGGCGCGAGCGCGTCATAGTCGTAAGGCAGGGGCGGCAACTCGTAGGGCATCTGTTCTCCTCCGTTTCGGTCGTCTCCCGGAGGATATGCTCCGCGCCGATCGCCCCGTTTGATTCCGCATGCCTTGTCCGAAAACGGCCTTATTGGAAACGTGACTGAAGGAGACCCATGGCGCTTGCCTACAACCACGATGTGATCGCGCCCCGCGACCTGAAGCCGGTGCTGCTCGAGCTCGACGGGATCTCCCGCGAGACGATCGAGGCGCACTACAAGCTCTACCAGGGCTACGTGAACAAGCGCAACGAGATCCTCGGCAAGCTCGCCGAGGTCGATCTGTCGACGGCGAACCAGGTCTATTCCGACCTTCGCTCGCTGAAGGTCGATCTCACCTTCGCCATCGGCGGGATCAAGAACCACGAGGTGTATTTCGAGCATCTGGGCGGAAAGGGCGGCGATCCGGCCGGTCTGTTCGCCGACCTCGTGCGCCGCGACTTCGGGTCGATCGAGAACTGGAAGGCCGACCTCAAGGCGACGGGACTCGCGGGCCGCGGCTGGGCGTGGACGGCGTACGACTTCGACGAAGGCCGTCTGCTCAACTACATCGGCGACGCGCAGAACACGTTCCCGGTCTGGAATGCGTCGCCGCTCGTGGCGCTCGATGTGTACGAGCATGCGTACTTCATCGACTACGGCACCGACCGCGGGGCGTACATCGACGCCTTCTTCAACAACCTCGACTACGACGTGGTGAACGACTGGATACAGCGCTACGGCATCCGGCCGTAGGTGTGTCTACTCTTCGAACGTGACGTTTGCCGGGCTCGTCGTTCTCGGCTATCTGCTCGGCTCGTGTCCCTGGGGCTACTGGCTCGTCCGGCTGATCAAGCATGAGGATGTGCGGTCGTCAGGCAGCGGCAACATCGGTGCGACGAACGTCTGGCGCACCTATGGACGCTGGCTCGGCGCGCCCGTCGTGCTGCTCGACACGCTGAAGGGATTCGTTCCGGCGCTCCTCGGCGTGCTGCTGGTCTCGCACTTCTGCGGGATCGTGGCGGGTGCGGCGGCGATGGTCGGGCACAGCCGGCCGCTGTTTCTGCGGTTTGCGCGCGGCGGCAAGATGGTCGCGACCTGTGGCGGCGTGTTCTTCGGGGTGGCCGTGTGGGTTGCGTTGACGGCCGGCCTCGCCTGGCTGGCGGTGTTCCTCGTCGCGCGCTACGCGTCACTCGCGTCGATCATCGCGGGCCTCACGCTGCCGATCTCGGCGGCCCTGTACGGCTATCCGACGTCGGTGATCGTCTTCGGGGTGCTCGCGGGCGGTGCGATCCTCTTCCTGCACAGGGGCAACCTGAAACGCCTGCGGATGGGAACCGAGAGCCGGTTCCAGTTCCGCCGAACCGCCAGCGCGTAGCTCCTTCAGCGCGGGCCGCAGCGGCCGGCTGTGGACAGTTCGTTCCAGTTCGGGCGCAAAACCCTGGTCTGACCCCACAGTAGGCCCGCGGAGACAGGTTGTTGCACCTCTGGCGCCCTCGTGTGACGAAGGACGTGGCGGGCAGGGGCGGTTTTCCGCCTCAGCGGGTGGCGCAAATGGAGGGGCCGTTTCGCGACGACTCGGGAACGTTTGTTGCACTTCTGACACCCTCGTTTGACGACGGGACGCGGCCCGCGCGGCCACCCCCGGGACGGCGAGAAGATGTCTGACGAAGCCGCGCAGGCCCATCTCGCGGCGACTGTGGAGCGTTTGTTGCGCTTCTGACACCCTTGTTTGACGACGGGACTTGGCCCGCGCGGACACTGCTGGGACGGGCCGGGAGACGCCTTAGGAGGCGGTGAGCCAGTCGCGCAGCTCGGTGTGGCGGCCGGCTGCGTTTGTGGCGGCGCCCGCGAGCTCGGCTCGCAGTTCGCCGACGGTTCCCGACCGCTCGGCGACGACGTCGTGGCGATGGATCGTCTCGAGGTTCGCCTGGCGGGCGAAGAGGTAGTCCGTGTCGGCCAGCTCGGGATGCCGGTCGAGGGCGCCCTTCAGCGAAAAGCGAACGGAGTCCTCGACGAAGCGCGGCTGCAGATGCGCGTGCTCGACGATGAACAGCTCGTCCGGCCGCTTCAGCAGCTCGTACACCGGCGAGCTCATCGACTGCTCGACGATGTCGACGAGGTGCTCGGCGTTCACGGGGCTCTCGGTGCCCACGAGCAACGTTCCCTGGCCCCGCTGGTTGTGGGTAGCGAGCGGCACCAGCTCGAGGATCCGGTCGACGTCGCCCTCACCGAAGCCGGCCTCGAGCAGCCGCTCCTACGCCGCGCCGCGCACCATGCCCTGCGCGCACGGACACGCGTTGATCCCCCAAGCTTCCACGCCGACGACGCGCCGCACCCGCGTCGGCGAGGCGGCCGCGATACCGACCAGCGTCGCCATGTCCTGCGTCGGCAGGCCGGTCACCGGCGTGCGGCGCGCGAGCGGATACTGCGCCTCGATGCGCACCTCCGCACGGCTGCACTGCTGCCGCGAGACGATGTGACGCGCGATGTGCTCGGCCAGCGTCTCGACGAGGAACGCCTCGCCGATCACCACCTCGTCGATCGCCTCGCCGAACAGCTCCGGGAAGCGCGACATGTGGACGCCCTTCTGGTGCGGGTCGAGGTCGACCGTGCACGAGATCGTCGCGGCGAAGGTCTTCTCGCGACCGTCGTGGCGGATCCGGATTGCCTTCTGGACGCCCGTCACACCGGCCCGGGTCAGGCCGAGCTGGATCTCGGGCAGTGACGCCTGCAGGTCGACACCCCCGGTGCGGGAGACGTTCGCCATGGCGCGAACGGTAGCTACGCGCCCGAGCGATCGGGCGAGCGCGAGCGCCGGTACGCCAGGAACGCCGCGATCAGCGCCGCAGCCAGCGAGAGCCCGATCGTGTAATGAACGAGGCTGTGCACCGTCGCGGCGGCGTCGTGTTCCCATTCGCCGCGCTCGAGCGAGCTCGAGGTTGTCTGGTCGGCGAGCAGATCCTGGCCATACGGGAACCGCGCTGTGTGATGGAGCTCCCAGCGGTGGAGCCTGATCGTCAGGGCGAGCGCATCGACGATTGCGGCGCCGCACGTGAGGTAGATGCTGAACGGGAGCGACGTCGCGATCCAGCCGGCGACGACGAGCAGCAACGGGGCGACCAGGGCGAGCAGCCAGATCTTGGCCTCGAGCGAGCCCGTCGGCGTATGGAAGATCCGCGCGAGGTGCCCGTGCGGCCTCGACCATTCGACCACCCGCGGCTTCTCGATCGCCAGCGACACGGCCATCAGCGACGCGAAGAACACCGGCAGGGCGAGGAACGCGGCCAGCGCGACCGGCGCGCTCATGGGCGGTAGCAGCTTCGCGATCGCCCAGGCCGGCCCGCGCCGCTGGCGGGCCGCGATCATCTCGAGCCGGGCGGAGCTCACAGGCGGCCCGCCTCGATCACGCGCGCCAGGAACTCCCGCGTCCGCGGCTCGGCCGGGTTGCTGAAGATCTGCTCGGGCGGCCCTTCCTCGCAGATCACGCCGACGTCGAGGAAGCAGACCTTGTCGGCCACCTCTTTGGCGAACGACATCTCGTGCGTGGCGATGATCATCGTCATGCCGCTGTCCGCCAGCTCACGCACGAGGTTCAACACCTCGGCGACGAGCTGCGGATCGAGCGCGCTCGTGATCTCGTCCAGCAGCATCAGCTTGGGATCCATCGCCAGCGCGCGGACGATCGCCACCCGCTGCTGTTGACCCCCCGACAGGCGGTCGGGGAACTCGTCGGCCTTGTCCGCGAGGCCGATGCGGCTCAGCAGCTCCAGTGCACGCAGGCGCGCCTCCTTCTGCCCCATCCCGCGCGCCTTGCGCGGCGCCAGCGTCACGTTCTCGAGCACGGTCATGTGCGGAAACAGGTTGTAGGCCTGGAAGACGATGCCGATCTTGCGACGCAGCGCGTTCACGTCGACGGCCCCGTTCGTCACGACCTGCCCGTCGACCGAGATCGACCCCTCCTCGACCTTCTCGAGCAGGTTCACGCAGCGCAGCAGCGTCGACTTCCCCGACCCCGACGCGCCGATCAGGCAGACGACGCCGTGCTCTTCGACCGTCAGGTCGACGTGCCGGAGCACGACGTTGTCGCCGAACTGCTTCGTGACGTTCCGGACCTCGACGAAGCTCATACGGCCGTCGCCCGCTCGCGCCGTTCCCGCACCAGGATCAGGTGATCCGTGAAGCGGGCAAGTGGGATCGTGAGCAGGATGAAGAGCACCGCCGCCACCAGATACGAGGTGAAGTTGGCGTAGGTCTGCGAGTACGCCTGCGCCTGGAACGCCGCCTCGGCGACGCCGATGACGGAGACCAGGGCCGTATCCTTCTGCAGTCCGATGAAGTCGTTGAGCAGCGGCGGAATCACTCGTCGCACCGCCTGCGGGATCACGACGTACCGCATCGCCTGCCAGTACGAGAGTCCCAGCGACCGCGCCGCCATCCGCTGCGACTGGTGCACGGACTCGATGCCGGCGCGAAAGACCTCGGTCACGTACGCCGTGTAGACGAGCGTCAGTGCCGTCACGCCGTAGACGAAGTTCGAGCGGCTGCTGACGAAGTGGATGTTGAGGCCGGGCAGGCCGAAGCCGACGAGGAACGCCACCAGGATCAGCGGCGTTCCTCGGAAGAAGTCCGTGTACACGATCGCCAGGGCGCGGAGCGGTCTCGCTCCACGCCCCGGCAGGCCGCGTACGACGGCGATGGCGAGGGCGAAGACGAGCACGAGCGCCTCCGCCACCACCATCAGCTTGAGGTTCACCTGGAAACCCGCCCAGATGTTCGGGAACGCGTCCCGAAAATCGTGGGGCGAGAAGAAGATCCGGAGAACTTCATGCATCTGAGTTCCGGACTATGACTGCTTGAGAACCGGGACCTTCGAGAAGTCGACGTTGAACCACTTCTTCTGGAGCTTGCCGATGGTGCCGTTCTTCCAGAGCTTCGCGATCTCGGTGTTGACGATCGGAGTCAGCTTCGAGCCCTTCTGCAACACGGCGCCGTACTGCTCGTGGGTGATGATCTGGCCGGCGATCGCTCCGTACCGAGACGGCCGTGCCTTCTTCTCCGAGGCGACGATCGGCGTATCCATGATGAACGCGTCGCATCTGCCGACCTGAACCGCGATGAATGCGGCGGCCGTCGACTGGTACACGAGCGGCGCCTTCGCCGGATGCAGTTTCTGCTGGATCCAGGCGAGGCCCGTCGTGTCGGCCTGAGCGCAGGTCTGCAGGCGGCTCACGTCCGCGATGGAGTGCGGCGTCGCTGCTTTCTTCGACAGCAGCACGCCCTGGTTCGCGTCGAAGTACGACGACGTGAAGTCGACCGTCCTCTTGCGCTGTGCGGTGATCGTCGCCTCCTGGAAGGAGATGTCGAACGTCTTGTGGCCGGGGGCGAAGAGCTTCGCCCACGGCGTGAAGACGTACTTCGGAGTCAGGCCGAGATCCTTCGCGATCTGGTTCGCGAGGTCGACCTCGAAGCCCTTCGGGTTGATGTAGTCCGAGCCGCTGACCTTGCCATTGGCAAAGTTGACCGCTGGGTCGCCGAAACCGATGACGAGCGTCCCAGGGGTCATGGTCGGAGCCGCGGTGGTGCGCGCGCCCGCGACCGCTGCGATGGTGAAAGCCAACGCCACGGTCGCGGCGAGGGCAAAGAGACGCTTCACGAGGAGTCCTCCTGTTGCTTGGACGGAATGGAGGTGAACTCTATGTCGCGCTGAGCCGGTCTTGCACCCAGGTTTGGAAAGCCGCGGGCAGCGGCTCGGCGTTCAGCAGCAGGCGGCCCCGCTCGAGCACGCCGGAGGCCATCCCGCGGTGCACGGATTCGACCAGCGTCGAGTCCTCGCGGCCCACCTGGTCGTCGAACGCGAAGAACTCCTCGAGCCACTGGGCGTCGACGTCGGGGGCGAAGAAGTAGTCCAGATACCGCTCGGTTCGGCCCGGGCCGTGCGGGACGATCGGGCCGATGGAAAGGTTCGCCGGGCCTGGGAAGACGTTGATGCCGACGTTCGGGTAGAGCAGGTGGAACTGGCCGCGCTCCTCGGTCGCGCGTGCTTTGCAGTACTGCGCGGCAAACGTCGGATGCGCCTCGAGGAGATAGCGATCCGGGTGAACGTCGACCTCGCTGCTGAAGCCCGGATGGGCGGTCGCGCAGTGGTAGCACTCGAGGAAGTTCTCGACCACGATCTTCCAGTTCGCGTCGGCGCCGAACGACACGCGCGAATGGAACACGAGCCCCGACAGGTCGATGTCGCGCGCCATGATTGCGGGCAGCTCGCCCAGGAACTCCGACAGCGGCTCGGCCTCGGGGCTCGGGTTGACGAACAGGAACGGCCCCCAGGTAGCGACGCTCGCCGGCAGCAGCGACCAGTCGCCCTTGTCGAAACCCGGCTCGCGATCGGAGCGCGGTGCCGCACGCAGCGAGCCGTCGAGGTCGTATGTCCACGCGTGGTAATGGCACTGGATCGTCTCGCGGGTGCCACAGCCCTCCGTCAGCACGGCCCCGCGATGGCGGCAGACGTTCAGGAACGCGCGTAGCTCGCCGTCACGGTCGCGGACGACGAGGATCGGAATGCCGCCGGCGTCGGTGGCCAGGAACGACCCCGGCTCGGCGACCTGGTCGGCGCGGCCGCCGTACTGCCAGGAACGGGCGAAGATCAGGCTCCGCTCGCGGCGCAGCAGCTCCTCGTCGGAGTACCAACTGAACGGCAGCGTCAAGGCATCGGTGGCGGCCATGCGCCGATCGTATCGCGGCGTTCGCTCCGTAACGTTCCCGGAACGGGCGACGGTCTAGATTCGGCAGATAGCTCTGAACGCGAACCCGAGCCTGCCGCTGGCGCTGGACGATGCCGGCGTACCTCACGGTGTGCGGGCTGTTCATCGTCGGACTCTTCTGGGGCAACGCAGCCGTCTTCGGAGCGCACCACATCCGCGTCGACTCGTCGGGCGAGCTGACGGGACAGTCGTCGTCGACCTGGTCGTCGATCGCGACGTTGACCGTCTTCCTGCTCTACGTGGGCTTCGCTCTGTCCTGGGTGGTCGGCCACCTGCGCAAGGTTCACGATGCGGCTGCGCGACGCCGTCGACCTCGACACCGTCCGCGGCGAGCTCCTGAGGTCGGTCGACCTTGCGGTCGAGCCGGCGCACGCATCGGTCTGGATCAGACCGCCTGCGAAGAGCCCCGCCGCTTAACCGGTGGCGGCGTCGGCGAGCTCCTGGCCCGCCGAGTGACAACTCCGGCAGCGCGCCTCGTACGAGTCGCGCGCGCCGACCTGGATCGTTGCGCCCGCGAAGGACGCCGGCTCGCCGTCGACGAGCCGCTGGGTCATCGTTGCCGGCCCACCGCAGCGGTGGCAGACGGCCTCGAGCTTGTCGACGAACTCGGCGACGCAGAGCAGCGTCGGCATCGAGCCGAACGGGAGGCCGCGGAAGTCCTGGGCGAGCCCGGCGGCGACCACGCGCGTCCCGTTGCGGACGAGGCTGTCGATTGCCTCGACGATGCTGTCGTCGAAGAACTGAACCTCGTCGATGCCGACCGCGTCGTAGCCCTGGGCGAGCCGCGGCACGTCATGCCCGGCCGCTGCGGTCACGGCGCGCATCTTGGCGCCCGCGTGCGAGACGACGTGACCGAGGTCGTACCGGTCGTCGATCAGCGGCTTCACGATCAGAACGCGCTGGCCGGCGATCTCGGCACGGCGCAGCCGCCGGATCAGCTCCTCGCTCTTGCCGCAGAACATCGGCCCGCAGACAACTTCGAGCCACCCGCCCCGCTGTGGTTGGGTTCTGATCACAGCGCGGAGACGCTACCGGGTGCGCCAGACGTCACTTGAGCAACCGCGACAGGCGCCGGTCCTTCAGGACACGGCCGTCGGTCTGGCAGGTGGGGCAGTAGTAGATCGTGTGCTCCTCGAAGTCGACGCGCGCGATCGGTGTGCCGCACACCGCGCACGGCTCGCCGAGCCGGTTGTGCACGCGATAGACCTGGGCGTCGGTCTTGCCCTGCAGCCGGAGCTCCAGGCCGCGGGCGAGCTCGCCGCGGATCGCGGCGTCGAGCTGCGCGACCTCGTCCTCGTGCACCTGCGTGGAGAGCTGGTACGGCGACAGCTTGGCCGCCCACAGGATCTCGTTCGCCCAGGCGCGCCCGATGCCGGCGATCAGCCGCTGGTCGCGGAGCAGCGAGTGGAGGCGCCGCGAGTCCGACGTGAGGATCCCGGACAGCTGTGTCACGTCGAGGCTGTCGGCCTCGGGGCCGAGGTGCGCCAGTTCGGCCGCGAGCTCGTCCGGTCGAAGCAGCCAGACTCCGGCGCGCTTCTTCGACCCCGCCTCGGTCAGCTGGAGCACGCCGCCGTCGGCGAAGCGCAGGCGGAACATCGGCGTCTTCGCGCCCTTGCCGCCGGCCGGGATGTACTTCAGCCGCCCGGCGCTCATCAGATGCACCATCAGCACGAGCTTCCCGTCGGCGGTGGGGAGCAGGAACCGCTTCGCGCGCCGGTCGACATGCAGCGTCTCGCCGTCGAGAGCCGAAAGCGGCGGGTCGATCGTCTTCAGCGTCGCAACGTGAGCAGGCCCTGCCTTCTCGACCGGGGCCGACCGGACGAGCGGGTCGAGCGCCCGCCGCCACGCCTCGACTTCCGGAAGCTCGGGCATCACCCGGGATGGTGCCTGCAGGAAGCCCGCTTCGGCCCCCGAAACCGGACCTCCGTGCGCCTTCGGCGCCTCATACTCCTCGTCGCCCTGGTGTTCCTCGTCGGCACGCCGGCCGCTGCATGGGCAAATCCGGGCGCTGCCGGCGTCCAGGTCGCGCTGCGCTCGCTCGGGCTCTACCACGGAGCGATCGACGGCGACAAAGGCCCGCTGACCACCGCCGCGCTGCGCGAGCTGCAGGCGCGCTCGCACCTCCCGGTGACGGGCCTCATCGATGCGAGAACGCGGGCCGCAATCGGGCCGCTTGGCGCACCGCTCTTTGGGACGCGCGTGATCTCGCAGGGCGACTTCGGCCTCGACGTCTCGGTCCTCCAGGTGCTGCTCGGACGCCGCGGCGATTTCCACGGCGCGCTCGACGGATTCTTCGGCCCGAAGACCAAGCTCGCCGTAGAGCTCTTTCAGCGGCGGGCGCATCTGCCCGTCGACGGCATCGTCGGGCCGCGCACGCGCGTGCGGCTCGTGCACTCGACGGCGGCTGTGGTTCGCACGAAGAAGCGGGCGCAGGAGACCGAGGCCTACGTCGTCTCGCCGGGCGACTCGCTGACCGCGATCGCCGACCGGGCAGGTGTGACGCTCTCTGCTCTCGCACGGCTGAACCACCTCGACCCGGCGCGCGTTTTGCAGATCGGCACGCGACTCCGGGTCCCGTCCCACGCGCCTGCGATCGGACTCTCGGCCGCGCCGAGCTCGGTGCAGGCGAGGCTCGACTACTGGTCGGGATACCTCGGCGTGTCGACCCACCTGGTACGCGCGCTGGCGTGGATGGAGTCGGGCTACCAGCCGAACGTCGTCTCGAACGTCGGCGCGCGCGGTGTGCTGCAGACGCTGCCGACGACGCGCCAGTACGTCGAGACCGTTCTCCTCGGACATCCCGTGCCGCACACGCTCGACGGCGACATCGAAGTCGGGATCGTCTACCTGCGCCACCTGCTGCAGGTCTTCGGCGGCAACGAGAGCCTCGCGCTCGCGGGCTGGTATCAGGGCGAGCGGGCGGTGCGGCTCTACGGGCCGTACAACGTGACGAGGCCGTTCGTCAACGACGTCCTTGCGCTCAGCCTGCGTATGTAGCTCTCTGCTTAGGTACGCCGGTGGAGCCGATCATGGTGGAGGTCAGGCGCGGCGGCGTCGTCGAGGCGGTGCACCGCGTGCACGTCGCGACGACCGACGGCGAGAGCTACGGCGACCCCGAACTCGTCTGCTTCCTACGCTCGGCGTCGAAGCCGATCCAGGCGATTCCCTTTCTGGAGGGGTACGACAGCCTCGACGACGACGAGCTCGCGATCGCGTGCGCTTCGCACCGCGCCGAACCCGCGCAGCTTGCGGCGGCGCGCAAGGTGCTGGCGCGGGCGGGTGTCGAGATCGACGACCTGGAGAACGGGCCGCAGGAGGGCCGCCCCGACGGGAAGCTCGGCAACAACTGCTCGGGCAAGCACGCGGGGATGCTCGCCGCCTGTCGCGGGCATGGGTGGCCGCTGCATCCGTACTGCGATCCGGCGCACCCGCTGCAGCAGCGCATCGCCGAGCTGATTGCCCCGTACAGCGAGATCGGCGTCGACGGCTGCGGTGTGCCCACTTTCGCCACCACCCTGAATCAGGCCGCTGCCCTGCTCACACGAACGCCGCCGCGGATCCGTGCCGCGATGCAGGCCAGGCCCGAGCTGGTCGGTGCATCCAGAGGCGCGGTCGATACCGAGCTGATGCGCCGCGGCGGGTGGATCGCGAAGGGCGGCGCCGAGGGTCTGTTCTGCGCGGCGTCCGATGACGGCCGGGGCCTTGCCCTGAAGGTCGAGGATGGCGCGTACCGCGCGCTCGGCCCGGCGCTCGGCCGATTGCTCGACATCGACGCGTTCCGCGAGTCGCCGGTCACCAACACGCGCGGCGAGGTCGTCGGCATCATAGGCTTGCGCGAGTCATGAAGGTCTTCATCGTCTCCGACATGGAAGGCGTCGCCGGCATCGTCCGGTGGCAGCAGGTCACGGGCGGTCAGGCGATGTACGAGGAAGGCCGACGGCTGTACACGGGCGAGATCAACGCGGCCGTGCGTGGCGCGAAGGCCGCCGGGGCGACCGAGATCGTCGTCATGGACTGCCACGGCGCGGGGGAGGGCTGGTCCTTCAACTCCCTGATCCCCGAGGAGCTCGATCCCGACTGCGAATACGTCGTCCAGAACGAGTGGACGGAGTACACCGAGTTCCTCGAGACCGGAGTCGACGCGGCGCTCTTCGTCGGCATGCACGCGATGGCCGGAACCGCAGACGGGGTGCTCGCCCACACGGTGAGCGGCTCGTCGTGGGCGCGGCTGCGATTCAACGGCGTCGAGGTGGGCGAGACCGGGATCAACGCGGCGCTCTGCGGCACCTGGGGCTGCCCCGTGCTGCTCGTCACCGGCGACCAGGCCTCGTGCGTCGAAGGGCGCGCGCTGCTGGGCGACGGCCTGGCGACGGTCGCGGTGAAGCAGGGTCTCGGCCGGTTCAGCGCGCGTCAGTTCCCGGGGCCGAAGGCACGCGAGCTCGTCGAGGCCGGCGCGCGCGACGCGCTCCGCGACCTCGGCGCGGTGCAGCCGTACAACCCCGGCTCACCCTGCGAGATCCGGGTCGACTTCAACACGTCCGACCACGTCGAGCGGTACCGCCACCGCGCCAACGTCGAGATCACGGATTCGCGCCAGATCGTCTCCCGTGCCGACGACTGGTGGACGGCGTGGTGTCAGTTCTACTTCTAGACGGTTGACCTCACCGAGGTCGTCTGCCTTCGCAAGCGACACGTCCCCGTAGGCCTCGACCCGTCGTCAAACGAGGGTATCGAGAATGTGACGGGCGATTGCCAAATCGTGGAAACGCCTGGTCTTGCCCCGGACCAGCGTCGTCTGGACGGGACGTGGCCCGTCGTCAAACGAGGGTGTCAGAAGTGTGACAAACGATTCACAGGCGTAGATTGCCCGCGGCTGACGCCTGGGATGCCTGCGGCTGTTGCCTAGGATGCCTCCGGCTGTTGCCTAGGATGCCTCCGGCATGGCGCTCCTGTCGGTCCGCGGCGCGGCGAAGGGTTTTGGCGCGCGCACGATTCTGGACGGCCTCGACTTCGACATCGAGGCCGGCGCCCGCGTGGGCATGATCGGCCCGAACGGCGGCGGCAAGTCGACCCTGCTCCGCCTGCTCGCCGGGGAGGAGGCCCTCGACGCGGGCGAGTTGACGCAGCGCCGCGGTCTCGTCGTCGCGTACCTGCCCCAGCAGGTCGAGGGAGACGGCCGCAGCTCCCTCGAGACCGTTCAGGCGGCCCGGCCCGATCTGGCCGAGCTGGAGCACGAGCTCGGCCAGGTCGCCACGCAGCTCGGCACCCTCGGTGACGATCTCGACCGGATGACCCGCGTGCTCCGCCGGCAGGAGGAGCTCGTCGACCGCTGGACGGCCGCGGGCGGCCCGGGCTTCGCAGGGCGTGCCCGTGCCCTTCTGCTCGAGCTCGGCCTCGAGGACGCCGACCTTGGCAAGCCCACCCGGATCCTGTCAGGAGGGCAGAGGAAGCTCGTCTCGCTCGCCGCCTGCCTGGCGCGCGACCCCGACGTGCTGCTGCTCGACGAGCCGGAAGCCCACCTCGACGTCGCCGCGCGCGAGCGGCTCGAGGAGCTGATGCGCGGCTTCGACGGCGCATTCGTCGCGGTCTCCCACGACCGCTACCTGCTCGACGAGACGGTGACCGAGATCGCGGAGCTGAACGGTGGGCGCGTCCGCATGTGGCGTGGGAACTACTCGGCCTACACGGTTGCGCGCGAGCTCGAGCTGCACCGGCAAGAGCAGGTGTACGTGACGCAGCAGAAGGAGATCGCGCGGCTCGAGGAGGCCGTGCGCCGCTTCGAAGACTGGGCGCGCCGCGTCCCCGACGAACGCCACATCAAGCAGGCGCGGAACAAGCAGCGCCAGATCGACCGGATGGAGAAGATCGACCGCCCCGTGCTCGAGCGGCGCAAGATCGGCCTCGAGCTGCGCCCGCATCTCCGCGGCGGCGAGCGGATCGTCGAGCTGGCGGACGTGTCGGTCGAGCTTGCCGGCCGCACGATCCTGGACGGCGTCGACCTGACGGTTCTCCGCGGCGAGCGCGTCGGGGTCGTCGGCGAGAACGGCGCCGGCAAGTCCGTGTTGTTCGCCGTGCTCGGCGGCGAGCTGGCGCCGACGACCGGCGAGCGGAAAGCCGGCCCGTCGATCCGCTTCGGCCACTTGGCGCAGGATCGCCGGCCCGACGACCCGTCGGCCACGCCGTTGCAGCTCGTCCGTCGCGCGGCTCCGATCTCCGAGGGAGAGGCGGTCTCGCGGCTGATGAAGTTCCTGTTCGACTACGAGCAGGTGCGCCGTCCGCTCGACTCCCTCTCGGGCGGCGAGTGGACGCGCCTCCAGCTGTTGTTGCTGATGCTCGGCGGTGCCAACTGCCTGCTGCTCGACGAACCGACCAACCACCTCGACATCGAGTCGGTCGAGATGCTCGAAGCCGCCCTCGAGAGCTTCGAGGGCACCGCGCTCTTCGTGTCGCACGACCGGTATTTCCTCGACCGGATGGCCGACCGGATCGTGGAGGTCGAGGGCGGCACCATCCGCTCGTTCGAGGGCGGCTGGTCGACCTGGCGGGCCCGGCGCGACGCCGGCGCGCTGACTACTTGACCGAATCCCTGAAGGCGATCGCCTCGCCGCCGATGGCGCTCGACTCCTCGATCGGCAGGATCGGGTTCACGGTGAACCGCAGCCACGGCCCCCACGGGGCAGTCGTCCTGGAGAGCGTGGCAGCGCTGTCCGCCTCGATGATCGCAACACCGCCGCCGCCACCCGCGAAGCCGTAGAAGCCCTTGAATTCGGCACCGGCGGGCGGCTGCCAGCTGGCCAGGACCTGAAGCGACCGCCGTGAGCCTTCCTCGCTGGAATCGATGAACTCCCAGGTCACGTGAAACAACATGCGCTCACCTCCCATTCGTCGATGCGCGAAGCTACCACGGTGGCGGGCTGAAGCCTAGAACTCGACGGAAAGCCCGGCGCCGCTCGCAGTCGCCTTCGCGACGACGTGCTCCGCGGCGGCCACGTCGAACGCGGCCAGGCCGAGCGACCGGAAGAGCGTGAGCTCGGTGGCCGAGGTGCGTCCTGGCACCTTGCCGGTGACGAGCTCACCCAGTTCGCCGCGCACGTGTGACGCCGAGATCAGCCCTGCCTCGAGCGCCAGGTGATACTCGGCCGCCTCGTTCTCGAGCGACTGGCGGCGGTCGGTGAAGAGCGCCGAGTCGACGACCGTCGCCGTGTCGAGCTCGCGATGGGTGCGCTGACTCGCGCCGACCGCGTTGACGATGCGTGCCCGCTGCAAGCCACTCCCGCTCGAGGAACGGCTCGCGCGAGCTCGTGGCGGTGACGACGATGTCGGCGTCTCGAACCGCGGCCTCGACGCTGGGGCTCGCCTCGATCGGGAACGGATACCGCCCGGCGAGGCCGGCGACGAATTCCTGCGCACGCTCGGGTGTGCGGCCCGCGATCCGGGCCCGCTCGATCGGCCGCACGATCGGGATCGACTCCAGATGGTTCAGCGCCTGCACGCCGGTGCCGACGATCGCGAGCGTCGAGGCGTCCTCGCGTGCGAGCAGCCGCGTCGCAAGAGCCGAGACGGCCGCAGTGCGGATCGCGGTGATCGGAGCGGCGTCGAGGAGGGCCCGCAGCTGCCCGGTCGTGCCGTCGGAGACGAGAACGAGGCCCTGGTGCGCGTCGAGCCCACGGGTCGGGTTGGAGGGAACGAGGCACAGCACCTTCATCCCGAAAACCGGGGCGGAGCCCGAGTGGTGGGCGGGCATCCAGGCCATCAGGCCGTTCGCATCCGGCGGCGCGAAGACCGAGCGCAGCGGCTGCGTCATCTCGCCCTCTTCCAGGGCCGCGAACGCCCCGGCGACGACCTCGATGCACTCGGCCATCGGCAGCAGCTCGGTGATCTCGTGTTCCTTGAGGACGAGAAATGACATCGCGCCGGGGAGCTTATGCGCCCGCGTAGGATCGCTGCGATGCGCAGAGCGCTCGAACCGGCGGATCTGGGCGACCTCCTCGAGCAACCCCTGGTTGCCGTGCTCGCCACGTACCGCAAGGACGGTGAGGTGCTGCTGTCGCCGGTGTGGCACCGCTGGCGCGACGGCGGCTTCGATGTCGCCACGGGCAGCGACGACGTGAAGGTGCGGCACCTGCGGAGCGACGGTCGCGCCTCCCTCCTCGTCTACGAGCACATGCCGCCCTACCGCGGGCTCGAGCTGCGAACACAGCCGACGCTGGTTGCGGACGGCGCCCACGAGGCCGCGCGGGCGATCGCCGTGCGCTATCTCGGCGTCGAGGCCGGCGAGGCCTACGTCGCGGGCTTCACCGACGACCTCGTCATTCGCCTCGAGCCGGGCACGCTGCGGGTCTGGGACTTCGCGGACGAGTACGGCACCTAAGGAATAGCGAGATGCGTGCGCGGGCCGCGCTCGGCGGTGTGGCACTCGGCGTCACCGCGGGTTGGAATCTGGCGAACGTCGGCGCGGTCGCCGAGAGCGCGGGGCACGCGTACGGCGTCGGGCTGGCGGTGGTCGGGCTCTTCACGACCTCGCTCTTCGTGACGCACGCACTGCTGCAGGTGCCGGCGGGCCGGCTCTGTGACCGGATCGGAGCGCGCCTCGTCGGCGGCTGCGGACTGCTGATCGTTGCGGCCGGCTCGGCGGCCGCACTCACCTGGCGCGAGCCCTGGTTCGCGATCGGCATGCGGGCGATCGTCGGGGTCGGCACCGCGGCCGCGTTCGTGTCGGGCAGCGACTACATCCGGAAGACGATCGGCACGGCGTTCGCGCAAGGCCTCTACGGGGCGTGCAGCGTGGGGGCGGTCGGCCTCGCGCTGGCGATCGTGCCGCTGTGGGGAACGTGGCAGGCACCGTTCGCCACGGCCGTGATCGTGGCACTGGCGGGTGTGCTGCTCGTCGCCCAGGCACCGGGCGAGCCGGAACGTCCGGCGCCTGCACGCGTGCTCCCCCGCGTCGCCGACCGCCGGCTGCTGCCGCTCGCCGCGATGCACTCGGCGTCCTTCGGGTTCTCGGTGATCATCGGCAACTGGGTCGTGACGCTGCTGCACCGGGCGGGCGGCGACTCGGAGCACGTTGCGGGGATCGCAGGCGGTCTGACGCTGTTCGCGGGCATCGTCTCGCGTCCACTCGGCGGCCGGCTTTCCGGCCGCCTCGGCGTTCTGCGCCTGAGCTTCCTGGTTGGCGGCGCCGGGGTCGCTGTGCTGGCCATCGCAAAGCCACTCCCGCTGGCGATCCTCGCGTCGCTCGTCGTCGGCTTTGCGGCCGGGTTGCCGTTCGCACCGTGCTTCGCTGCAGCAGCGCGCCTCCTGCCCGAGGCGCCCGGCGCGGCGATCGGGATGGTGAACATGTTCGCCGCGGTGACCATTCTGATCGGGACGCCGCTGACCGGCCTCACGTTCTCACTCCCCGGCAACGGGCGCATCGGCTTCCTCGTGATCGGCGCGCTCTGGGCCGCGACGACCCTGGCCGTGCCGCGCGTCGTGGCAAGGATCTAAGCGGCGCCGAGCAAGAGCGCGAGCAGCGCCTTCTGCACGTGCAGGCGGTTCTCGGCTTCGTCCCACACGGCCGACTGCCCGCCGTACAGCACCTCGGCCGCGATCTCCTCGCCGGGATGGGCGGGGAGGCAGTGCAGCACGATCGCCTCGTCCGAGGCCTCGGCGAGCAGTGCCTCGTCGAGGCGGTACGGCTCGAGGTCGCGCAGGCGGCGCTCGCTGTCGGCCTCCTGGCCCAGGCTCACCCAGATGTCGGTGACCAGCACGTCGGCACCCGCGGCGGCCTCGCGCGGGTCGCGGACGAGCTCGAGCGGAGTCTCCGCGGGCGGGTCGTAGCCCGCAGGACAGGCCGCAACGACGGTGGCGCCCGTGAGCTTCGCGATCTCGGCGAGCGAGACAAGGACGTTGGTGCCGTCGCCGACCCACCCGATGCGCACGCCGTCGAGGCTGCCGAGCCGGTCGCGGATCGTGAGCGCGTCGGCCAGCGCCTGGCACGGATGCTCGACCTCGGTGAGCGCGTTGATCACCGGGATCGACGCTCCTTCGGCCCACTGCTCGAGGTCGTCGTGCGAGAGGGTGCGGATCGCGACCGCCTCGACGTAGCGCGACAGGACCCGGGCGGTGTCGGCGATCGACTCGCCGCGTGAGAGTTGCAGCTCGTCGCCGCGGAGCGACAGCGGGGTGCCGCCGAGCTGGGTCATCGCAGCCGAGAAGGAGATGCGCGTTCGGGTCGACGGCTGGATGAAGACGAGTCCGAGCGTCTGCCCCGCGAGCTTGGTGCTGCGCTCGTCTTTCAGCTCGACCGCGAGATCAAGCACCGCGGTGATCTCGTCGGAGGTCAGGTCGGCAACCCTCAGCAGGCTCCGTCCGGCCAGCAGCACGTTTGAGTCGCTCACGACCAGCGCTCCTTCGCAGCGGCGACCGCAGCGGCGACGTCGCCCAGGCGGTCACCGGCGGGCGGCGCTTCGAACGTTCCGGCCCGCACCTGCCCGGCGATCTGCTCGTGCGCGTCGCGGAACGGGACGCCTTCCAGCACGAGCCGTTCGGCTGCGTCCGTGGCACGCAGCAGCGGGTCGGCGCAGGCGGCGGCCATCCGGCCACGGTCGAGCTCGAGACCCGCCACGAGCACAGAGAGCGCGCCCAGCGCTCCGACCACGTCGCGGCGTGCGGCGAACACGGGCGGCTTGTCCTCCTGCAGGTCGCGGTTGTAGGCCAGCGGCAGCGACTTGACCGTTGCGAGCAATCCGGTGAGCCGGCCGATCGCGGTGCCGGCCTTGCCGCGCGCCAGCTCGGCGACATCCGGGTTCAGCTTCTGGGGCATCATCGACGACCCCGTCGCAGCGCCCTCGGGCAGGCGTGCGAAGCCGAACTCGCTGGTCGTCCACAGCACGAGCTCCTCGCCGATCCGCGAGAGATGGACGAAGAGCGTTGCGCATGCATAGAGGTAGTCGAGCGCGAAATCGCGGTCGGCGACGGCGTCGAGCGTGTTTCGCATCTGCTGGGGCGGCGGTGGCAGCGGCAGCGTCGAGCCGGCCAGCGCGCCCGCGCCGAGCGGGGAAAGCGCGGCCTGTGCCCCCGCGAAGGCAAAACGTGCCCGGTCGCGCTCGAGCATCTCGACCCAGGCGAGCAGGTGGTGGCCTAGGGTGACGCCGATCGCGCGCTGCAGGTGGGTGTAGCCGGGCAGCGGTGTGTCGGCTTCTTCCCCGGCGCGTTCGAGCACCGTCAGCGCGAACCGCTTCAACCCGGAATCTGCCTCCGTACAAGCGGCGCCGACGTACAGGCGGAACGCGGCTGCGACCTGATCGTTGCGGGAACGGCCTGCGTGGATCTTGCGGCCGAGCTCGCCGAGCTCGCGTTCGATGAACGAGTGGACGTCTTCGTCTTCGGGTGTCAGCTCGGCCTCGCCCGCCACGATCGCGCCGAGGCGGCGCTCGAGCTCGACCAGTTCGTCGGCGGTGAGAATCCCGGCGGCGGCGAGGCGCTTGCCGTGGTCGAACGTCGCTGCGCAGTCGTACGGCAGCAGCTCGGTGTCGTCGGCGCGCAGGAATGCCCACACCTCGGGGTCGAGCCCTGCGCCGACGCGGCCCGACCAGGTCGTCAACTTCCCAGCTCCAGCGGATCGGACGGGCGGGGCGGCGGGTCGAGTCGCAGGTGGCGCTGGGCGGCGAGCATCCGGCGCGAGTCGTTGATGTCGTTGATCTGCACGGCGAGCTGCCCGATGCGGTCGGCAGCGGTGAACGCGGTGGCGCTGCGCTCCATGCTGAGCCGCTCGGGGTCGTAGGTGACGGCCTCGCCGCGTGTATCGAGGATCGTGTAGTCGTCGCCGCGGCGCAGCTCCACCGTCACCTCGCCGGTCACGACCGCGGCGACCCAGCGCTGCAGCGAGTCGCGCAGCATGAGCGCCTGCACGTCGAACCAGCGGCCCTCGTACAGCAGGCGCCCCAGGCGGCGGCCCTCCTCGGAGTAGCGCTCGAGAGTCGCCTCGTTGTGGATCGCGGTGAGCAGCCGCTCGTACGCGATGTGGAGCAGCGCCATGCCGGGCGCCTCGTAGATGCCACGGCTCTTCGCCTCGATGATGCGGTTCTCGATCTGGTCGGACATGCCGAGGCCGTGCCTGCCGCCGATCGTGTTCGCCGCGCGGATCAACTCGACCGGGTCGGTGAACTCGCTGCCGTTCAGCGCGACGGGCAAACCGTGCCGGAATTCGATCGTCACCGTCTCGGGCTCGATCGCGACGTCCGGGTTGTAGTGGGCGACGCCCATGATCGGCTCGACGATCTTCATCGACGTCGACAGGTGCTCGAGATCCTTGGCCTCGTGCGTCGCTCCCAGCAGGTTCGCGTCGGTCGAGTACGCCTTCTCGACGGAGGTTCCGTGCGCGAGGCCGCGCGCAGCAAGCCACTCGCTCATCTCCTTGCGGCCGCCGAGCTCGCTGACGAAGGCGTCGTCGAGCCACGGCTTGTAGATGCGCAGCGCCGCATTCGCGAGCAGCCCGTACCGGTAGAAGCGCTCGATGTCGTTGCCCTTGTACGTCGAGCCGTCCCCCCAGATATCGACGCCATGGCGCGCCATCTCCTGCACGAGCAGCGTCCCGGTGACGGCGCGCCCGAGCGGCGTGGTGTTGAAGTAGCGGCGGCCCGCGGTCTGGATGTGGAACGCGCCGCACTGGAGAGCCGCCAGGCCTTCCCGGGCGAGCGCCTCCTTGCAGTCGACGAGAACGGCATCCTCGGCGCCGTAGCGTCGTGCCCGATCGGGAACCGCGCCGACGTCGGGTTCGTCGTACTGGCCGAGGTCGGCGGTGAAGGCGTAGGGAACGGCGCCCTGCTCGCGCATCCAGGCGATGGCGCAGCAGGTGTCGAGGCCGCCGGAAAAGGCAATGCCGACGCGCTCGCCGACCGGAAGCGAGCCGAGAATCGCGCCGCCGAGCGGCGCGGTGCGGGTGTTCACCCGCGGCCGTCCCGTTCCAGGTGGTTGTGGAACTCCAGCTCGAGGTCGGCGCCGGTGAAGCCGTCGCGGGCAGCGACGAAGACTGTGTTGTCGCCGGCGATCGTGCCCGCGACTTCGGGTAGGCCGGCGGCGTCGATCGCGTCGGCGAGCGCCGCTGCGAAGCCGCGCGGTGTGTTGATCACGAGCATCGGGCCGGCGCTGGTGAAGCGCTCGGCCCAGCGACGCAGGTCGGCGGTGAGCTCGTCGAGCCGGCGCAGGTCGCCGGCGCCCGGCATCGCATAGACGAGGCGGCCTTCGGCGTTCCGAACCTTGACGAGGCCGAGCTGGGCGATGTCGCGCGACACGGTGGCCTGAACCGCTTCGATGCCGTTCGCGCGCAGCGCCTCGGCGACCTCGGACTGCGTCGACAGCGGCTGCTGCTGCACGAGACGCAGGATCGCGCCCTGCCGGTCGAACTTCGTCGCCGTCACGCCGCGAGAACCTCGCCGAGTAGATGCAGACCGACGGTCGCCTCTTCGGCCGTAAGCGTGAGTGCGGGGGTGAGCCGGAGCGTCCGCTCGCCCGCGCTGCCGATCACCAGCCCGTGCTCGAGCGCGGCTTCGACGACGGGCCACGCCGGCCGGTCGAGCTCGACCGCCAGCAGGAGGCCCAGACCCCGCACCTCGCCGAAGCGGGCGAGGCCCGCGGTGAACAGCGCCGAGAGCTCGCGGACGTCGGCGAGGAGGTCGTCGTCGATGGTGTCGACGACGGCGCACGCTGCAGCGCAGGCGACCGGGTTCCCGCCGAAGGTGGAGGCATGATCGCCGGGCTCGAAGGCGGTGGGCGCCTCGTCGGCGACCAGCAGGACCCCGATCGGCAGCCCGTTCGCCAGGCCCTTGGCGAGCGTCACCGCGTCGGGCCGCACGCCGAGCTGCTGCCAGGCGAAGAACGAGCCAGAGCGGCCGACACCGGTCTGAACCTCGTCGAGGATCAGCAGCGCGCCGTGTTTGTCGGCGAGCTCGCGCGCCTGTTGCAGCACCTCGGGTGCGAGTGGATACACGCCTCCCTCGCCCTGGACGGGCTCGAGCAGGATCGCCGCGGTCTGCGGGCCGACGTGATCGGCAAGCGTCTCGGGTGTCGCGAACACCGCGCCCGGCATGAGCGGACCGAATGCCGCGCGCTTGGCGGGCTGGCCGGTGACGGCGAGGGCGCCGAGCGTCCGACCGTGGAACGAGCCTTCCAGGGTCACGATCTCGCTGCGGCCGGTGGCTTTGCGTGCCCACTTGAGTGCCGCCTCGATCGACTCGGCGCCCGAGTTGCAGAAGAACGCGCGGGCGCCGCCGAAGCGCGCCGAGAGCAGCCCTGCGAGCTCCTGCATCGGCTCGGTCGAGTAGAGGTTCGAGACGTGCCAGAGGCGGTCGAGCTGCGCGTGCGCGGCGGCGAGCGGAGCCGGGTGTCGGTGGCCGAGCCCGACCACGGCGATGCCGGCGAAGAGATCGAGGTAGCGGCGGCCTGCGTCGTCGATCAGCCACGCGCCGTCGCCCTCGACGAACGTGACGCCCAGGCGCGCGTAGGTCGGCAGCAGGGCTTGGTTACCAAGGGTTGTTGTTGTCGAGTTCATGCGACCACCGCCGTTCTTCCGATGTGGGCTGAGACGCCGCGGCCGGCGGCGATTGCCGCGGCGCGGAGCTTGGGGACGATGCCGCCGTCGAAAGCACCCGCGTCGAGCAGGCGCTCTGCCTCGGCGACGCCGATCTGGTCGACGACGTCGCCGTCGATGTACAGGCCGGGCACGTCCGTGAGGAAGACGAGCGTCCGCGCGCCGAGCCCGAGGGCGAGCGCGGCGGAGGCGTCGTCGGCGTTCACGTTCAGCGGCCCGACGGCGAGCGGCGCGACGACGGGCACGAGCCCGCACATCAGCGCGTCGAGGATCTTCGCCGGGCGGCACGGCAGCGGGTCGCCGACCTGGCCAAGCGGCGGAACCGGCACGGCGAGCAGGCCGTCGCGGTCGCCGAACACCGGCACGGCGATGTCGCCGAGCGCGGCGCACAGCTCCGCGTTGACCTCGGCCATCGACTCGCGGACGACCTCGAGCGCTTCCAGTGTGGTGCGCCGCCGGCCGCCGATGAACTCGACCGGGATCGAGCGCCGCTGCATCTCGAGCGTGATCTGCGGGCCGGCGCCGTGCACGACACAGACCTGGTGGCCTTCTTCGACGAGGCCGAGGATCCGGCCGGCCGATTCGGCCGCGACGGCGCCGCCGACCTTCACGACGAGGCGGGTAGTCGCCGCAGTGAGCACGGGGCGCTCGCTCATGACCGGTAGTCCGCGTTGATGCGCACGTAGTCGTACGACAGGTCGCTCGTCAGGTAGCCGGCATGTCCGTCGCCGAGTCCCAGGTCGAGGTCGATCGTGCAGACCGCACCGTCGACCGACGGCTCGACGTTCTGGGGCGCGCCGGCGACGAGCACCGCGGTGCCGTTGTAGTGCAGTGAGACGAGAGCGGGGTCGAGGTGGGCATAGCCGCCGTTGAACGGCGCGCTGCCGGCCGCCATCAGCACACGGCCCCAGTTGGCGTCGCGGCCGAAGAGGGCGGTCTTCACGAGCGGCGAGGTGGCGATGCGCTGGGCGATCGCCTTCGCCTCGGCCTGATTGACGGCTCCGGTGACGCTGATCTCGGCGACCAGGGTGGCGCCTTCGCCGTCGGCGACGACCTGGCCGGCGAGGTCGCGGCAGACCTGGGTGAGCGCCGCCTGAAATGCAACGTCATCGCGCGACGCACCGGACGCGCCGTTCGCGATCAGCACGACCGCGTCGTTCGTCGAGCAGTCACCGTCGACCGAGATCGCGTTGAAGCTCTCCGCGACAGCGGGCCGCAGGAACTCGATCGCCTCGCCCGGCTCGAGCGGATAGTCGGTCGTGATGACGGCCAGCATCGTGGCGAGGTTGGGATGGATCATCCCGGAGCCCTTCGCCATCCCGCCGACGATGAAGCCACCCGTCGCGACGGTTGCGACCTTCGACTTGGTGTCGGTCGTCAGGATCGCGTCGGCTGCGTCGCCGCCGCCGTCGGCGGCGAGCACCGGCGCTGCGGCGTCGAGGCCGGCGACGATGCGATCCATCGGCAGCGGTGCGCCGATGACGCCGGTCGAGAGGACGATGATCTGCTCGGCCGCGAGGCCGAGCAGCCCGGCCGCGTGCTCCGCGGTCGCGATGGCATCGAGCTCGCCCTGGACGCCGGTGGCGGCGTTGGCGATGCCCGAGTTGATGACGACCGCCTGCGGCTCGGCGACGGCCAGGTGCCGCTTGGAGACCACGACCGGGGCGGCCAGGACGCGGTTCTGCGTCCACATCGCGGCCCCGGTTGCGGGAGCGACCGAGCGGAGCAGCGCGAGGTCGCGCGCCTCGCGCCTGATCTGCGCGTGGACACCCGAGGCGACGAAGCCCTTGGCAGCCGTGACGCTCATACCAGGACCCCGTGCAGTCTCAGTCCGGCGGTCTCTTCGTACCCGAGCGCGAGGTTCGCGTTCTGGACGGCCTGGCCGGCCGCACCCTTGCCGAGGTTGTCGAGCGCGCAGATCACGATCGCGGTTCTCGTCGCCCCATCCGCGAAGACGCCGATCTCGGCGGCGTCGGAGCCCTGAACGCGGGCCAGCTCGGGGTTCACGCCTGCGGGCAGAACCCGGACGACGGCGCTGTCGGCATATGCCTCTTCAAGCAGGGCCCGGACGTCGGCGCTCGTCTGCACGTAACACGTGGCGAGCAGGCCGCGGCGCACCGGTAGCAGGTGGGGGACGAAGCACACGGGGAAGCCGAGCTGCTGGGCGATCTCCGGGGCGTGCCGGTGGGCGCCGACCGCGTAGGGCGAGAAGTTCTCGAGCACCGAGCCGGCATGTGACGAGGCCTTGAGCGTCCTGCCCGCGCCCGAGACGCCGGACTTCGCGTCGACGATCGCCGTTTCGATCTCGCCGGCGAGCGGCGCGAGGGCCAGCAGTGCCGCCGTGGCGTAGCAGCCGGGATTCGCGATCAGCGGGCCCTGGGGCGGATAGAGCTCCGGCAGGCCGTAGCTCCAGGCGCCTGGTGTCTGGCCGTACCAGGCGCGCGCCAGATCGGGATCGCTCAGCCGGTGGGCGCCGGACAGGTCGACGACCACGGTGTCGGCGGGCGGCTGAAAGGCGGCCGATTCGTCGTTGTCGAGGCACAAGAACAGGATGTCGGCACCGCTTGCGGCAGCGTCGGCATTCGACACGAAGGCAGGCAGCGAGCCGTCAAGCCGGGGGTCGAGCGCCTGCGCGGGCTGCCCGGCGAGCGAGTCCGACCCGAGCGCGACCGGCTCGAGCGCGGGGTGCGCGAGCAGGCGATCGAGGGTCTCCTGGCCGGCATAGCCGGCGCAGCCGAGGACGGCGGCGGTGTGCATCCCGCATAGTATGCACTAACTAACGCATTTATGCGAGAACGATGCGGATCGTCGCTCCCGGTCGCAGCCAGCGCAACACCCGCAGCAGTTCGGGCCGCGGCAGGCTGATACAGCCGTTTGTCGCGTTCCCGTCGTCGACGTGCAGGAAGATCGCGGAGCCGCGGCCGGGAACAGCAGGCTGTGCGTTGTATTCCACGAACGCCAGCTCGCGATACGTGCGCGGCGAACGCCACAGCGCTTCACTGGCCCCGGCGAACGGCGGCGCCCGGCCGCAGGCGACGTGGCGGAACTGGTTGTACCAGGGCGAATCCGCGTCCTCGTCCCACCAGTCGCCGCAGACCAGGTGGTGGTAGGGCAGCTGCAGCCCGCCAGGGTTCGGGTCGATCCCGTAGAGCGTCGGCCCCATGCGGAACGTGCCGAGCGGCGTCGTGCCGTCGCCCTCATGGCGGTGCGCCGAGACGCCGGCGAAGCCGATGCGCGCCGTCCACGGGCCGCCCGCTGCACGTCCGCACGCGGTCAGCGAGAGCCGAGCGGTGGTCGCGCGCGGTGTCGCTGCAACCACGGTGATGCGCTGCGTACACGCCTCGGTCTTGAGAGCCGGTGTCACCAGCACCTCCCGAGAGTACGCTCAGGGCATGGTTGCGGCGCCGCCGTTCACCGCCTCGGTGTTGCCCGTCACGACTGCCCAACTCGGATCGAGCTGGCATGCGGGCTGTCCGGTCGGCGCTGCTGACCTCCGCATCGTGCGCGTCTCGTACTGGGGGTTCGACGGTGCACGCCACTTGGGTGAGATCGTGGTCAACCAGGCGGTGACGGGTGACGTGAAGGTGATCTTCCGCGCGCTCTACCGCGCCCGCTTCCCGATCCGGCGCATGACGCCGATCGCCGCCTACGGTGGCAGCGACAACCGGTCGATGGCCGCCGACAACACCTCGGGCTTCAACTGCCGCTACGCCGTGGCGCCAGGCCCGAAGCGCTGGTCGGTGCATGCGTACGGCGAGGCGATCGACGTGAACACCGTCGAGAATCCGTACCTCGAGGGCGGCCGCGTCCTCCCGCCTGCAGGCTCGGCCTTCGTCGACCGGAGCCGCGTGCGTCCCGGAATGGCGGTCGCCGGAGGCACGCTCGTGCGCGCGTTTGCGTCGGCCGGCTGGCTCTGGGGCGGGCGGTGGACCGGCTCGCCCGACTGGCAACACTTCTCGAAGACCGGCGGCTAAAGCACAGCGACGACTGCCGGCACTTCGACCGGCCGGACGTCCTCGAGCCGGTCGACCTGGGCCAGCGGCGGGAACAACCGGCTCCACACCAGCGCCAGCGTGATCGTGATCGCGCCGCCGATCACGACGGCCGGGACGGCGCCGATGAGTGCGGCCGCAAGCCCCGACTCGAAGGCGCCCAGTTCGTTCGAGGCGCTGATGAAGACGCCCTCGACGGCGTTGACGCGGCCCCGCAGTGCGTTCGGTGTCGCGAGCGCAGCGACCGTCGACCGGATGTTCATGCTGAACATGTCGACGTAGCCGCTGACGGCGAGCGCGGCGAACGTCAGCGGGAACGAGCGCGACAGGCCGAAGACGACCATGCTGACACCGAACGCACCGACCACGAGCAGCAGCTTCCGGCCCGCCCGCCCGCCCATCGGCCTGCGCGTCAACTGGATTCCGCCGATGAGCGCCCCGACGGCAGTCGCGCTGCGCAAGACGCCGAGGCCGATCGGGCCGGTGTGGAGGATCGAACGCGCGAAGAGCGGGAGGAGCGCGACCGACCCGCCGAAGAGGACCGCGAAGAGATCGAGTGTGATCGCGCCGAGCAGGATCTTCGTGTCGCGAATGAAGCGGATTCCGAGCAGCACGCTGCGCAGACCGGGTGCGGGGTCGTGCTCGCGCGCCGACGGGATCCCCGAGCGCTGCATCGCCGCGACCGCGAAAAACGAGATTGCGAAGAGGGCGGTTCCCGCGCCGTAGACGACCTCGGAGCTGACGGCAAACAACAGGCCGCCAAGTGCAGGCCCGCCGACACCCGCGATCTGTGACGCGACTGACCGCAGCGCGAGAGCGCTGGCAAGCTCGTCCTCCGGCACGAGTTGTGGTGCGAGCGCCCGCGCAGCCGGGTTTCCGGCCGCGGCCATGACCCCGGTTCCGCCGGCGAGTGCGAGGAACGGCCACAGCTGGTGCGCCCCGCCGATGGAGACGACGAGCAGCAGCGCCGTCACGATCCCGCTGCCGACGAACGACGCCGCGGTGATCAGCGTCCGCGGGAGCCGGTCGGCCAACTGGCCCGCTGGCAACGCGAGCAGGGGAATCGGGATGAACTCCGCGAGCCCGATCAGCGCCAGGTCGATCGGCTTGCGGTGAATGGCGTAGACCTGCCAGCCGATCGCCACCATCACCATTTGCTGGGCGAGGCTCGAGGCGAAGATCGCCACGGTGAACAGCGCGAAATCGCGATTGTGGAGCGCTGGGGGGAGGCGGCGGCGCATCGGTCGTGCCATTCTGAGGATGTTCCTAGGTCCCACCGAGCGGCAGCACAGGCGTACGGGGAACCATGGGCATCGTCGAACGAACGGTCGAAGGCAGGGAAAGGAAAACTCTGATGCCCACAAACAGAACACTCGCCGCGATCTCTGCGGCTGTCCTCGCCGGTGGAGGAGCCGGCGCCGCCGTCTACGCGTTCGCCGCGGGCGGCTCCACGAAGACCGTCACCGACCGGATCGCTGCGGCTGCGCCGGTGGCGAACGTCTCCAGCTCGGCGCTGAGCGTCGGCGCCATCTACAAGGCGTCCGAGAAGGGCGTCGTCGAGATCGACTCGACGCTCTCCGGCTCGAGCTCCGGCTCATCGACGTTCCCGGGTGGTGGCACAAGCGGAGCCGCCTCGGCTGAAGGCACCGGCTTCGTCTACGACGACCAGGGCCACATCCTCACAAACGAGCACGTGATCGACGGAGCAACGGCCATCAAGGTCACGTTCGGCGACGGGAAGACCTACACTGCGACGGTCGTCGGCAAGGACACGTCGACCGACGTGGCGGTGCTGAAGGTCTCTGCGCCGGCCTCCGAGCTGAGCCCGCTGACGCTGGGCGACTCGAGCACCGTTGCCGTCGGTGACGGCGTCGTGGCGATCGGCGATCCGTTCGGCCTCGACGACAGCGTGACAAGCGGCATCGTCAGTGCGCTCGATCGCGAGATCCAGGCGCCGGACAACACGCCGATCGACGGTGCGATCCAGACCGACGCGGCCATCAACCATGGCAACTCGGGCGGCCCGCTGTTCAATCTCTCGGGCGATGTGATCGGTATCACCGCGCAGATCGAGAGTGACTCCGGCGGGAGCGACGGGGTTGGCTTTGCAATCCCCTCGAACCTCGTCAAGTCGATCGCCGACCAGTTGATCGCGACCGGCAAGGCCGCGCACCCGCTGCTCGGGATCGATCCGTCGGCCGCGACGAACGGCGTGAAGGTTGCGAGCGTCGAGTCCGGCAGCGGGGCCGACAAGGCGGGGCTGAAGGCCGGTGACGTGATCACCGCGTTCGACGGCACCGCCATCGACTCGGTGACGAAGCTCCGGGCGGTCATCGCCGAGCACGCACCGGGCGACTCGGTCACCGTGACGTACTCCCGCGGCGGCTCGAGCCACACGGCGAAGGTCACGCTCGGCACCCGCACGAGCAGCAACTAGGTCCACGAGTGTCTCCCACCGGGAGCCTGGTCTCGCACCACGCGGGACCGGGCTCCCGGCCTCTTTTCGGCCGAGATAAGAGCTTCCTAAGAACGGCGCTTTATCAGCGGGCTCTCAGAAACCCCTTCTACCGTTGAGAGCATGTCGCTGACCGACGCCGGCCCCGTTCTCGAGCAGCCACGCCCGGCGGCAGTTCCGCGGCCGGTCGGCCGGGTCGTCGGGCTCTCCGTCGCCTGGCTGCTGCTGCTCGGGAACCTCGGGGTGGTCGTCTGGCTCTGGTACCACGGCGGCAACGTCATGCATGTCCGGACGACCGGTGATCTGCTGACGTCGATCGCGCGGATCACGGGCCTCGTCGGCTCCCTGCTGGCTCTGGTGCAGGTCGTGCTGCTCGCGCGGCTGCCATGGCTCGAGCGGCTCGTCGGCTTCGACCGGCTGACGGTCTGGCACCGCTGGAACGGGCATGCCTGTCTCGACCTGATCCTCGCGCACGTCGTGTTCTCGGTCTGGGGCTACTCGCTGCTCGACAGGGTCACGATCCCGAAAGAGATCTCGAACCTGCTCGGCGGCGGGAACTACCCCGGCATGATCACGGCGACGATCGGCACCGGGTTGCTGATCGCGGTCGTCTTCAGCTCGATCGTCATCGTCCGCCGTCGTCTGCGCTACGAGACCTGGTACGCGGTGCATCTCGCCGTCTACGCCGGCATCGCGCTGGCGTGGTTCCACCAGATTCCGACGGGCAACGAGCTGGTGCTCGACCGCCTCGCCGCCGACTACTGGCGCGGCCTGTACCTCGCCACGCTCGCCGTGCTGATCGTCTTCCGCGTGCTCGTTCCCGTCCGCAACGCGTTCCGCTACCGGTTGCGCGTCGCCGAGGTGACGCCGGAAGGCCCCGGTGTCGTCTCGGTGCGAATCAGCGGCCGCAAGCTCGAGCGGCTCGGCGCCGAACCGGGGCAGTTCTTCGTCTGGCGGTTCCTCGACCGCCGGCGCTGGTGGTCGGCCCATCCGTTCTCGCTGTCGGCGGCGCCCGACGGGCAGTCGCTGCGGATCACGGTCAAGGCATTAGGCGACCACACGTCGAACCTCGGCTCGCTGGCGGTCGGCACGCGCGTCGTCGCGGAGGGCCCGTTCGGCATCTTCACCGAGTCGTCGCGGCGCCTCGACAAGGCTCTGCTGATCGCCGGCGGCATCGGAATCACGCCCATCCGGGCGCTGCTCGAGACGATGCGCGGCGACCTCGTCGTGCTCTACCGCGTCGTCGAGGCGACGGACGCGATCTTCCGCGACGAGCTCGAGCGACTGGCCGCGCGGGCCGGTGCGACCTTGCATCTGATCGTCGGCGACCATACGACGGCCGAGGGACGCCGGCTGCTCGCGCCGGACCACCTGCGGCAGCTGGTGCCCGACCTGGCCGAGCGCGAGGTCTTCCTGTGTGGGCCGCCGCCGATGACGCGCGCGATCGGCCGCGCGATCCGAGCCGCCGACGTCCCGTCGAAACACATCCACTCCGAACGCTTCGCACTGATCTAGAGACGACCAAGGAGAGCTGAACGATGCAACGACTCGAGCTTCGCCGAATTGCCACGATTGTCCTGAGCGTCACGGCGCTGGCCGTGCCGAGCGCCTCCGCGTGGGCGGCCTCGAGCCGCGCGGCGGTGACGGCCAAGAAGAAGGTCACGATCGCGACCAAGTCGTTTACCGGCGCACCCGGGAGCGCCGACCGCTGGGGCGAGGTGCAGGTCACGCTCGTCGTGCGGAAGACCACTACGACCGTCGGCACGCACAAGACCGTGAAGCGCCACCTCGTGTCGCTGAAGATTCCGGTCTACCCCGATCACACCTCTCGCTCGGTGTACATCAGCCAGCAGGCGCTGCCGTATCTGATCCAGGAAGCGCTGCAGGCGCAGAGCGCGAACGTCCAGATGGTCTCGGGCGCCACGTATACGAGCCAGGGGTTCATCGGCTCGCTCCAGGATGCGATCAAGCAGGCGCAGAAGTGGTGAGTGCGCACGAGATGAGCCTGCCGGGCGTTCGCGTCCTCGAGCACATCATGGGGATGCCGATCATCGTCGACGTTCGCGACGAGGCGGTGAGCGCACACGATCTCGAGCCGGTGTTCGCGTGGTTTCGCGAAGTCGACCGCGTCTTCAGCACGTTCAAGCCGGACAGCGAGATCAGCCGCCTGAACCGCGACGAGCTGTCGATCCACGCCGCGTGCGCCGACGTGCGCGAGGTGCTGCAGCGCTGCGAAGCGCTCCGCGTCGAGACCGAGGGCTCCTTCGACATACGAGCCGCGTCAAGCGACATCGACCCGTCGGGCTACGTCAAGGGGTGGTCTGTCGATCGCGCCGCCGAGCTCCTGCGCGGGCTTGGCGCGGCGAACTTCTCGATCAACGCGGGCGGGGATGTTCTGCTCGCAGGCGGCGCGCTGCCGGAGCCGCGTTGGCGCGTGGGCGTGCAGCACCCGTTCCGGCGGGACCGCATCGCGAAGGTCGTCGAAGGCTCGGAGCTCGCGGTCGCGACGTCGGGCACGTACGAGCGAGGCGACCACATCGTCGACGGGCGGACAGGTCTCGCCCCGGCCGGGGTCGTGTCGGTGACCGTCACCGGCCCGGAGCTCGGCACGGCCGACGCGTTCGCGACCGCTGCATTTGCGCATGGCGAGGGAGCCGCGGCCTGGACGCTGACACTGCCGCAGCGCGGGTACGAGGCGTTGACGATCCTCGCGGGCGGCGAAGTGCTGTCGACGCCAGGGTTTCCCGCGGCAGGGTGAACTGGCGTTTTCCGAGTTGTCCGCAAAGTGCACTGATTTCCGCGCCACCGGTCTTGCGAGATCCCGAGACGCCCAGTAGGTTCCTGTCTCTGCCGGGAACGGAGCGCGAGTAGGTCGAAGCCCCGCCGAGCGAGACGAAGGCGCCTAGCGCTGAGGATCGGTTGGTGAGGTGGACGAAAGCGCAACCGACCCGGCAGTTTTCTTTTTGGTCCGAAGGAACCGCCACGACGCCACGCCGGCGCCGAAGAGCAGGATCTCGACGATCGTGATGGCGAGCCGGTTCAGGACAACCGCGCCCAGCGCCGGCCCGCTCGTCGTCAGCGCAAGGAGCATTCCGTACATCGACGCCTCACGGGCGCCGAGACCTGACGGGACGAACACCGCGAGCACCGCGACGATCGCGCCGACCGCGGAGATCCCGCCGAGGAACGGAATCGTCGCGAGGCCTGGATCGCTGCCGACGGAGCGGAGGAGAAAGTAGAGGCCCGCCCCGCCGATCACCCACGTGCCGCAGTAGAAGAGGAGCAGCAGGAGCATCGTCGGGAACGCCAGTGGCTCGACGTCGGTGCCCCCAAACGGCTTGAGCAGACGCTGCGCGAGCCAGCGAAAGACGCGGGGGTGGAGGAGAAACGAGCACAGCAACCCGAAGATGAGGAGCGGCGCCAGCGGCGCGTCGACGCCTCTGACCCAGGCGAGGCTGACGACGAGGACGATCACGCCGGAGACTGCCGACAGCACCGCCTCGAGCAGGATCGACGCGAGCACCGTCGCCGTCTCCGTCACGCCGGCTGTGCGGCGGAGCGCCACCGTGCGCGCGGCCGGAGTCCAGACGCCGCCCGGGACGTACTTGGCGAGCATCGACACCATCTCGGCCTGCAGGGCCACCCGGTAGCCGATCTTGATCCCCCAGGCGTCGAGAATGCGGATCCAGCCCAGGATGAAGATCAGGTAGTAGGCGGCAATCGCCGCGAACGCCAGTGTGAGGTCGACCAGGTTCGCGTTCTCGATCCGCCCCGACGCCTTGCCCCACTCGCTGATGATCGCGACGGTGCAGAACCCGAGCGTGGCCAGGATGCCGACCGCCTGCAGGGTACGGGCGAGCCACGGCCGCTTCCGGATGGCCCCGATCAGGCCGATGGTTGCCTGCACCACGCGCATTCCTCCACCATAAGCGGTGGGTACCTGGTTGCAGGGTGGTTTCGGGGTGGCCGACGGGGGAGGGAGTGCGCGGCCGGGTGGTGTATGAGCAGGGGAGATGGAGTTCGCGACGCACCACAAGTGCGATCTGCACGTCCACTCCGCCCGGTCGACCGACAGCGGGAACTACGCCCTTCGCCGAGCCCGGCTCGGCGAGTCGTACACGGAACCGGACGTGCTCTACGACACCTGCATTCGCCGCGGGATGACGCTCGTCACGGTTACGGACCACAACACCGTTGAGGGAGCGCTGCGCATCGCGCACCGGCCGAACACGTTCCTTTCGGTGGAAGTCACGACGCGCTTTCCCGAGGATGACGTCCCGCTCCACGTCCTCGTCTGGAACCTGACGGAACAGGACCACCGAGACCTTCAGCGCTATCGCGTGTCGGTCTACGAGTTGGTCGACTTCTTGCGCGAACGGTGCCTCGTGCACGCGCTCGCGCACCCGCTGTACCGGATGGGCGCACCGCTCACCCTCTCGCACGTCGAGCGCATGATGCTGCTCTTCTCGGTGTGGGAGGGGCGGAACGGCGCCCGGCCACAGAGCTCGAACACGGTCGCCGCGGCGCTCGCCGAGTCGGTCACGCCGGCGCTCATCGAACGGCTTGCCGAGCGTCACGGGATCGAGCCACGCCACGCGGGCCGCATCGCTCTCAGCGCCGGGTCGGACGACCACGGAGCTCTGGACATCGCGACGACGTGCACCGAGGCCGCCGGGGCGACGGTCGAGGAGTATCTGGACGAGGTCGCCGCCGGCCGCGGCACGATGCGGGGCGAGCACGGATCCAGCGTGAAGCTCGCCCACGCGGTCGGCGCGCTTGCGCTGAACGCGTACAGGGCGTCGGGCCGCACGCTGCCGTCCCTCCTTGATGCGCAGGTCGCGTCGCTGTTCGACGGACGGGACGACGGGCCCGAGCGCCACGACAGAATCGTGGCCGCCACCTCGCTCGTCGCGCGCGGTCTCTCGGACGGTGCCCGGCGCGGCGCGCTCGAGCTCGATGCGCTGCCGACACTCGGCCATCGTCTTGGAACGCTGCTCCTCGCCGGCGCGATCGAAGCGCCGTTCGTCGGCGCGGTGCGCCACCACGCCGAGACGCGGATCGGCGTCCGGGAGCTTCAGCGTGAGCTCCGCCGCGAGCTGCTCGGAGGCGGCGAGCTGGCGCACGAGCCGAGGGCGCTCGTGTTCACCGACACGTTTGCCGAGACGAACGGTGTCGCTGGAACGATGAGGCTTCTCGCCGCGGCCGGCCACGCCGCCCAGCTGCCGGTGCAGGTTTTGACGTGCGGCGCCGGCGCCGCGCCTGGCGCCGTGTCGTTTGCGCCCGACTGGTCGTTCCCGCTGCCGGGCTACGAAGCACTCGACATGCGCGTGCCGTCGCTGACCCAGGTGCTGGCGTTCGTCGAGCGCGAGGCGCCCGACGTGATCCACGTCGCGACGCCCGGCCCCGTCGGCCTTTGCGGGCTGGCCGCCGCCAAAACGCTCGGGCTCCCGCTGGTGGGCTCGTACCACACGGAGCTCGGCCCCTACGCGCTGCATCTGACGCGCGACCTGCTCGTCGCAGAGGCCTTCGACCGCTACGTCGACTGGTTCTACCGCCAGTGCGCGCTCGTGCTCGGGCCGACCGCCGCAGTTGCGGATGCGCTCGCGCGCAAAGGGATGACGACGAGCGTCTGGGGACGTGGCGTCGACACGGTTCGCTTCACACCGGCGCGCCGCGACGAGGCCCTGCGCGCTCGCCTGCTCGGCGACGGCAACGTGCTGCTGCTCTTCGTCGGGCGGCTGTCGGCCGAGAAGCGCGTCGATGTGCTGCTCGACGCCTTTGCGCGCCTCGGTGCTGCGATGCCGGGCGCTCGTCTCGTGTTGGCGGGAGAAGGGCCGAGTCGCGCGGACTTCGAAGCACGGGCTCCGGCGGGGACGACGTTCCTCGGGGAGTTGCACGGCGACGATCTCGCGACCCTGTACGCCAGCGCAGACGCGTTCTGCTTCCCGAGCACGACCGACACGTTCGGGCAGGTGATTCTCGAGGCTGCCGCATCGGGCCTCCCCGCCGCGGCCGCGGCCGCGGGCGGCGCGCTCGAGCTCGTGCACGACGGGCGCACCGGCCTGCTCGCGCCGCCTGACGACCCGATTGCGCTCGCCGCGGCGATTCGCGAGCTTTCGACGTTCCCGGAGCGCCGTCGGCGGTTCGGGCAGGCCGCCCGGGCGGCGGCCCTCGACCGCACGTGGCAACGCTCGTTCGACGAGCTCACCCACGCGTACGAGCTCGTGACGGGCACAGCTGTGCTCGCCCCGGGGAGACGCATCGCGGCGTGAGGAGTAGCCTGCGTGGGTGGACAGGCTGTTCATCCCCGGTTTCGGAGCTCCCGGCCGGCCTCTATCGGCCGGCCCTTGCGGCGGAGTGGACGGCACTCGAGCTGCCCAGTTTTCGCGAGACCCGGGGCGTGCTTCGCGCCTACCGCGCGTGGCTGGACTCGGAGCTCGACCGCCTGGATGGAGAGGTCTGGCTCGCCGGCCACTCGATGGGTGGCGCGCTCGCAGTGCTCGCGGCTGCCGCGCGGCCGGAGCGGATCGCACGCCTGACGCTCATCTCACCTGCCGGCTTGCCGCTCCAGAAGTCGATGACCGCGAGCCTGGCCGACTTCGCCCGTCAGGTTGCCTCCTCCCGGTACGCCGGTGCCGACGCGCTGGTCGCTGTCGGCCGCGTGCTTGCCGCCCCGCGAGCCGCACTCAAGCTGGCCCGCGAGGTGCATGCGCTCGACCTGACGCTCGAGATGGAGCGTGTGCGCCAGAGCGGCTGCCCGGTCGACGTGGTCGCGTGCGCGACCGACACGCTCGTCACCCCGTCGCACTGCCACCGGCAGGCACAGCTCCTCGGTGCGAGCTACCGCCGGCTGACGCTGCACGGCGGCCACATGTGGATGCTCACCGCGCCCGAGCAGCTGGCCGCGGTGCTCGGCGTCTGAACAAGCGTGTCTGACACGGCCGTTCCGCCGCTCGCCACCGTCGTCCGCGAGTGGGGGCGAATCGGCTGCATCGGCTTCGGCGGGCCGCCCGCACACATCGCGCTGCTCCGCAGGCTGGTGGTGGATGATCGCGGCTGGCTGCCGGCCGAGGAGTTCGAGGACGCCGTTGCGGCGTGCAACCTGCTGCCGGGGCCCGCATCGACGCAGCTCGCGATCCTCTGCGCCCGGCGCGTGCGGGGCGTCGTGGGGGCAGTGGCCGGAGGTCTGGCGTTCATCGTTCCCGGGCTGGTGCTGATCCTCGCGCTGTCGGCGCTCTTTCTGGAGTCGTCGCCACCGGCATGGATCCGGGGTGCGGGCGCGGGTGCCGGGGCGGCGGTGGCTGCCGTCGCCGTGCGCGCCGCCTGGGATCTGCTGCGCCCGAGCTGGGGCCGCACCGAGGGTGCGGCTCGGCTGCGCTGGCTCGCGTACGCGTTCGCGGGCGGAGCGACGGCCGCCTCCGCCGGCGCCTGGGTGGTGGTCGTGCTCCTGGCGTGCGGCGCGTGCGAGCTCGTCGTGCGCGGGCCGTTGGCGGGCCGGTCGCGCGTGTCGTCGTTCCTGCCGCTGCCGCTCCTCTTCGCGGCGGGCACCGGCGGGCTGCTGTCGCTCGTCTGGACGGCGTTCAAGGTGGGCGCGCTTTCGTACGGCGGCGGATTCGTGATCGTCCCGCTGATGCAGAGCGACGCCGTGGGGAGGTACCACTGGCTGACCCAGAGCCAGTTCCTGAACGCCGTCGCGCTTGGGCAGATCACGCCGGGCCCGGTCGTCCAGACGGTGGCCGCCGTCGGCTACGGGGCGGCCGGACTCGGCGGTGGGCTGCTGGCCGCGCTCGTCGCGTTCTCGCCGTCGTTCGCCTTCGTTCTGCTCGGCGGCGGCGGCTTCGCGCGGCTACGGACGAACCGCGCGGCGCAGGCGTTCCTGGCCGGAGCCGGCCCCGCGGCGATCGGCGCGATCCTCGGGGCGGCCGTGCCGCTCACGCGCGCCCTGACGGAGGACTGGCAGTACGCGGTGCTGGCGGCGGCCGGCGTGCTGCTGCTGCCCGGTCGCCGCGGCGTCGTCCTCACCCTCGTCGTGGCCGGCCTTGTCGGCGTCCTGGTGGCGGTCGGCGGCGGGCCGCTGCCCGGCGGCTAGGAGGCCGCGGCGTCGTTCGGCAGGAACAGGCCGCGGTCGTCGCGGCGCGCCGTCCAGCACGGGTGGCCGGGCTGACCACCGGTCGGGCGAATGCGGTAGCCGTGCGCGCTGAACATGTTCGACGCGTTCCCGTAGAGCCGCCGGATCGTCGCGTGGCTCGGCAGGTCGTCGATGCCGGCCCGTAGCTCGCGCACGGTGGGTGTTCGCAGGTTGCGGCGATGGAAGCGGTCGAGGGCGTAGCCGACCAGTTCGTCCGTCCAGCCGGCCCCCGCGCGCGACCAGATCCTCCGGGTGGTCACGCGGTCATGCCGTCGAGGCGGCGCCCCGCGAACCGGCCGCCGGAGTCGCGCTCCATCAGCAGGTGGTTGCGTGCGCTACGTCCCTGCGCGCCGTGCCGTCGCGGCTGGTAGCCGTGGCGCAGGAACATCGCCGACGTGGTGCCGTAGAGGCGGACGATCGTCGCGAAGCTCGGCAGATCGTCGACGCCCGCGCGAAGCTCGCGGACGGTCGGTGTTCTCAGGTGGAGCCGGTGGAAGCGGTCGAGCGCGTAGCCGACGAGCTCGTGCGTCCAGCGTCCACCGGCCTTCGACCAGCCGTCGCGGCGGCGCTCGCTCGCGGCGCCCGTGGGGGCTCGAGTCGGTTCCGGCGTGGTTCCAGTCATGATTCTGCACATCACTATACTTCGCAAAGTAATGAGCCGCCAGAACGTCGCACCCGTTCTCCAGGGTCGGCGTGCGAAACTCCGGCCATGAGCGCCGAGGCTCCCTCGCGGCCGGCCGACGGCCTGCTGCGGCTCGTCGAGCTCGAGGCGGCGGCGGCCGGCGCGGCTGCCCCACACCTCACGGACGACGTCGTTACCGCGGCCCTCCGGCGCGCGGCCGGCCTGCTCGGCTCTCAGGCGGAGGCGGTTCTCGCTGCGAATGTGGCCGATGTGGCTGCCGCCGAGGACCAGCTCGACGCGGGGGCTCTCGACCGGCTCACGCTCGACGACCGTCGCATCGCCGCACTTGGCGAGCAGCTGCTCGCGCTCGCGGAGCTGCCGCCGCTCGAACGGGAGATCGAGAGCTGGACGCTCGACAACGGGCTTGCCGTCTCGGCTCGCCGCATCCCGATCGGCGTCGTCGGAGCGAACTTCGAGGCGCGTCCGGGTGTTGCACTCGACGTGGCGGGCCAGCTCCTGAAGAGCCTGAACGCGTGCATTCTCCGCACGGGCTCGGCTGCGCTCGCGACCGTGACTGTCCTGGTCGACGAGGTGCTGCGGCCGGCACTGGCCGACGCCGGCGCACCTCCCGAGGCCGTCGGGCTGGTGCGCGACGCGTCTCGCGACGGCGCGGTGGCGCTCGTCTCGCTGCCGCGCCACGATCCCGCTCGTGATCCTTCGGGGCAGCGGCGAGACGACACGCCGGCTGGCTCGCGTCGCCGCGCTCGAGGGAGTGCGGGTGCTCGCCCATGCGGAGGGAGGCGGAGTGCTGTACGTCGATGCGGCGGCCGACCCGGAGATGACTCTGCGCCTGATCGAGGCGAGCGTCGACCGGCTCGGTGTCTGCAACCGGCTCAACCTCCTGCTCGTCCATCGCGACGCTCGCGGCGGCCTGGAGCCTGCTCTGGAGTTGCTCGGGCGGCTCGGGCTCTCGACCTACGGCACAGAGCGGGCGAGGGAGTACGCGGCTGGGCTCCTGCCGCTCGACGTGCCGATCGGGCATGAGTGGGCCAACGACGCGTCGCGGGTCGCTTCGGTCACCGTTGACGTCGTCGGCGATCTCGCCGAGGCGGTGGAGATCGCGAACACGCAGGTGTCCGGGCTCGCCGCCGACGGTCGTGACGGAGAGCGCGCAGAACGCCGAGGCCTTTCTCGCCTCGCTACCGCGGCACGACGGCGTTCTGGAACGCGCCGACGCGCTTCACGGACGGCTTTGCGCTGACGGGGGCGCCCGAGACGGGCATCAACGTCGATGCCGTGCCCGGCCCGCGTGGCCCGGTGACGTACCGCGACCTCTGGCTGCGGCAGTTCCGCGTCATCGGCGACGGCACGCAGCGGAGATAGGCGTCGTGGCTGCCGCGCCCGTCGTCGTCAAGTTCGGGTCGGCGTTGATCGTCGATCCGGAGGGCGAGCCACGGCGCGAAGTGGTGGCAGCTGCAGCTGCGGAGATCGCGCGCTCCGTGCAGGGCGGGACGCCGGTCTGCGTCGTCTCGTCGGGTGCGATCGCGCTGGGCCGCGCGGCAGCCGGAATCGGCCTGGCGGCGGGTCTGCCGCAGCTGCAGGCCGCGTCGGCGCTCGGGCAGGCGAGGCTGCAGGTTCTGTGGAACGACGCGCTGCACGCGCACGGCCTGGACGCCGCTCAGGTGCTGCTCACGGCGGCGGAGATCGCCGATCGGCGCGCCTACCTGAACGTGCGTGCCGCGCTGCGGGCGCTCTTCGATCTGGGCGCGGTGCCGGTGCTGAACGAGAACGACGCGACTGCGACCGACGAGATCAGCTTCGGCGACAACGACCTGCTCGCGGCGCAGGTGGCGGTGCTGCTCGGCGCCGGGCGGCTCCTGCTGCTGACTTCGGCGCCCGGTGTGATGACCGACGTCCCCGGCTCGCCCGGCGCCCGGGTGGTCGAGAGCGGGCGGGGAGGCGAGGCAGGTGCGACTCGGCCGTCCGTCGACGACCGGACGCGGTGGCATGGAGAGCAAGATCGGCGCGGCCGAGCTGGCCGCGGCCGGTGGGATTCCGGCCTGGATCGCGTCGCCCAGCGACCTGCCGGAGCTGCTGGCCGGCCGCGACGCGGGCACGTTCTTCGCCGCCGCCGACCGGGGTGAGCCGGCGTTCAAGCTGTGGCTCCGCCACGGCAAGCGCATGGTCGGGACCGTCCGCATCGACGAGGGCGCGGTGCGCGCGATCACGAACGGCAACGCGAGCCTGCTCGCCGTCGGCATCACGGCTGTCGTGGGCGCCTTCCGGGTCGGCGACGGAGTCGAGATCGCCGACGACGCCGACCGGGTGATCGCCCGGGGCATCGCAGGTGTCGACTCGGACGGACTCGCCAAGCGCCCGACGGGCGTCGAGGTCGTCCACCGCGACCGCCTGGTCGTCCTCTAGACAGTCGCTCGGGCGGCTAGTGCACGGGGCACGCGAAGCCCGTGCAGCGAATCACCCTCACATTGCTGGTCGCCCCCGTGGGCGCGTGCAGAACGAAGGTCGCAAGCACGGAGCCCGGGAAGGTCGTCCCCTCATCCGCACGCAGCCACGCGGTGCAACGAAACCGCAGCCAAGCTTGCGTGCCGTTGGCGGCGACCGGAGGGCCAATCCCGGTGCACGCGGACCCGCGGCGAGCGGCGACGAAGCGAAGCGTCAGCCCGTAGTAGTCGTGCAGGTCAGCGACGACGTGGGCGTTCGCCTCGCTACGAGCCCAGGCAATAGTGCGCCCCCGGCTCGCCGCCGAAGCCGAAGCCGGCACCGCGACGACAAGGAGCACCAGCGTCGCGGCAAGCAAAGGCCTCATGCGGCCCGGTTGTACCACCTAGATCAGGAGTTCCACGGCCGACGCGCCAAGAACCTCCTGTGGAAGCTTTGCCACACTCTTGACACCCTTGTTTGACGACGGGACGGGTCTCGGCGAGCCGTGGCCAAAAGGCGAACAATCCCTGCACCGATGGGGTATTGCTCAGACTTGCGAGGTGCAACAAACTTTCCACAGGACTTGGTCTGACCCCACAGTACGCCCCTGCAGATCCGGCCCGAAATGGTGGCTGGACGTGTCTTTTTCGGGCCGCGGACTCACGCACCGACGACCAGCCAGCCTCGGTGTAGGAAGCGGCGGCCCATCAGCGCAAGGCGCGCGCCGATGAGCGCCAGGATGGCGAGCCAGATGCCCACGAGGCCCCAGTGCAGGAGCAGCGTCGCTATGGCGATCGGGGCGAAGACGGCGGCCGACGCGACCATCGACCACATGATGTAGCTCGAGTCGCCGGCGCCGATCAGGATGCCGTCGAGGGCGAAGACCGCTCCGTTCAGCGGCTGCATCAGCGCGAAGATCGGCCACACGGCCGCCACGCGGGCGAGCACCCGATGGTCGCTCGTGAAGATCTGCGGCAGCAGTGAGCCGGTCGCGAGGAAGATCGCGCCGAGAACCGCGCCCGCGACGACCGAGAGGACGACCATCCGCGATGCGGCGTCGAAGGACTCCTCGGCCGCGCCCGCGCCGAGCGTCCGCCCGACGATCACCTGCCCGGCGATCGCGATCGCGTCGAGGATCAGCGCCAGGAAGATCCAGAGCTGGAACGCAACCTGATGCGCCCCGAGCGACGCGGAGCCCGAGCGGGCTACGACCGCGCTGCCGAACAGGAACGTGAGCAGCAGCGCCGTCGTCCGCACGAAGATGTGGCCGCCGGTGCGCAGCAGCCGCAGCATGCGGTCGCGTTGCACGGCCCGAGCCGCGCCCGCCGCCCGGAAGAGGTGCCACGCGAACGCGGAGCCCATCCCGGCCTGAGCGATCGCCGTTCCGGCCGCCGAGCCCGCGATCCCCCAGTGGAACCCGTAGACGAACAGCACCTCGAGTACGAGGTTCACGACGTTGCCGGCCACGACGATGACGAGCGGCAGGCGTAGGTTCGAGACGCCGCGCAGGTACCCCTGGCCGGCCAGCGTCACGAGCACGAACGGCAACCCGACGGCCGCGATCCGCAGATACGTCACCGCGAAGTGGCCGGTCTGGCCGCTACCGCCCATCGCCGACACGATCGGCACGGCGGCACCCGCCGCGACCAGCATCAGCGCGACGCCGATTGCCAGCGACAGCCAGAGCGCCTGCCCCGCCACCTCGTCGGCGTCGCTCCGCCGCCCGGCGCCGTCGAAGCGGGCGACCTGCGCGGTGGTGGCGTAGCTCAGGAAGTTGAAGATGCCGAACAGCGCCGAGAGCACGGCTCCGGCCAGCCCGAGCGCGGCGAGCTGGTGCACCCCGAGATGGCCGACGATCGCGGTGTCGGCCAGGACGTACAGCGGCTCGGCAGCCAGCGCGCCCAGAGCCGGGAGGGCGATTGCGAGGATCTCGCGGTCATGGCGCGAGCCGCGGAGGATCCGGAGGGCGGAGGTCAGCTGTTGTCGACGAGCGCGGCGACTTCGAGGAACTGAATCGTCGGAGCCACGCCGTAGAGCACCGTCACTCGCTCCCGCAGCTCGTCCGAGAAGAAGTTCCGCGCGGCCTCTTCCGAGTCCCAGAGATAGAAGTTGACCGCCTGCCGGTTCTCCTCGTCGATCGTGAACGCCTTGCTGCGCAGTCCCGGCATCCCCTCGAACTGCGCGTGCGCGGCTTCTGCCACGGCGCGTGGGAGCTCCGGGTCGAAGTCTGCTTCGTAGCGGAATGTCACCTCGACTCCGATCATGGCTGCGACCCCTTCTGCGTGTGATGGCGAATCAAGAAGCGCCCAGAGTCTTTCACGAATGCATGCGGCTGCCGCGAGCGGGTCAGCTTGCGGCGTGGTCGCGTTTCGCGTCTTCTTCCATTCGCTCGAGCCGCGTGTAGTAGTCGGAGAACTCCTTGAGGTGCGCCAGCGCGATCTTCCCGGTGACGAGCGGATCGCTGTCGGTCACATTCGTCATCAGATCGTGCAGCCCATGCTCGAGCTCCACATTCATGCCCATCCGGAACTGTTCGACGTCGAACGGCGACGTCGCCCAGTCGATACCGATCTGCTCACCGACGTCCCGCGCGTCCTCAGCGGTGAAGCTCGTGTCTGCGGCCATTCCGTCCTCCTCCTGTCTCCGCGCGCTGCTTGATTCCGTGCAACATCTTGCGTTCCATTACGAGCGAAGCGGGCTCCATTGGCAGCATTCCGATGCGCGCCGCCAGGCTGGGCAGCCGGAAGCGGTTGCGCGAGACGAGCCGCGTCTCTCCGTCGCGTTCCGACAGGACGAACGTCCAGACCCAGTTGCCGTCCTCGGAGCGCCAGGCGAGCACGTGGCCTGCCTCGATCCGCTCGAGGCGCATCGTGTTCTTGCCGAACGCGATCGTGTCGCCGATTGCGGGCCGCTGAAACGCGGGCAGAACCCGGTCGGCGCTGTGCATGTGGAGGCCCAGAAGATTCTCGATCCAGTCGTAGGTGTAGGCGCCCCCGCGCGGTGCCGGGCCCATCTGCGCAAGCCACGGCCAGACCAGGCGGGGAGAAGCCGCAATCGTGATCGCGCGCGTCGATACTCCGTCAGCGTCCTCGAGCAGCTCGTCGCCCGGCAGCCGGGCGGAAGCCTCGTTCGCGGTCGCGCCCCAGTTGAGGACCGGCCTGCGCAACGCCCGTTCATAGACGCCCGCAAACGCAGCGAGCACAAGTGCTAGTCGAAGACCCTTCACGTTCCAAGCGTGCCGCGGGCCGCGGCTGCGCGCATCGGGAAAAGCCCGTATCGACGTTACGCAGCAGCCGCGCGTGCGAGCCACTGGTCGACGGCCCGCGCACACTGGCGACCCTCGTTGATCGCCCACACGATCAGCGACTGGCCCCGGCGGGCGTCGCCCGCCGCGAACACGCCGTCGACCGACGTGGCATAGGCGGGTGCGGCCGCATTCGAGCGCGCGTCGCGCTCGACGCCGAGCTGCTCGAGGACGAGCGGCTCGGGGCCGAGGAAGCCCATCGCCAGCAGGACGAGGTCGGCCGGATGCGTTTCGTCGGTGTCGTCGATCGGCGCGAACGGGGGCGCGCCGGCGTTGTGCGCCCAGTGGATCGCGCCGACGCGGCCGTTGCCGCTGAAGTGCGTCGTGCTGATCGCGAACTCGCGCTCGCCGCCCTCGTTCAGGGCGTACGAGCCGCGCAGCTTCATCGGCCAGCGTGGCCACGGCGTGATCTCGTCGGGGCGGGAGGGAGGCGGCTCGCCGACGAGCTCGATCTGTGTGACCGAGGCCGCTTGTTCGCGATGCGCGTTGCCGACGCAGTCGGCGCCCGTGTCACCGCCGCCGATCACGATCACATGCTTCCCGGCGGCCGAGATGACGCGCTCCGGGGGCGGGGCGTCTGCCACGAAGCGGTTGCGCTGGTAGAGGTACTCCATCGCGAAGTGCACGCCGTCGAGCTCGCGGCCCGGCAGCGGCAGGTCGCGCGGCACCCGGGCGCCGGTTGCGATCACGAGAGCGTCATAGGACGCCCTCAGCTCGTCTGCGCCCACCTCGACGCCGACATCGACGCCGAACCGGAACTCGACGCCCTCGTCGACCAGCTGCTGCACCCGCCGCTCGACGAGCCACTTCTCGATCTTGAAGTCGGGGACGCCGAAGCGGACGAGACCGCCCGCGGCCTCGTCGCGCTCGTAGACGGTCACCGTGTGGCCCGCGCGGTTCAGCTCCTGCGCACATGCGAGCCCTGCGGGGCCCGAGCCGATCACGGCGGCCGTGCGCCCGGTGCGCGTGCGGGGCGGCTGCGGGACGATCCAGCCCTCCTCCCACGCCCGGTTGACGATCGCGACCTCGATCTGCTTGATCGTTACGGCGTTGCCCTCGTCGATCTCGAGGACACAGGCGGCCTCGCACGGCGCGGGGCAGAGGCGGCCGGTGAACTCCGGAAAGTTGTTCGTGCGGTGCAGCTGCCGGATCGCATCCTCGAAGTTGTCGCGGTAGACGAGGTCGTTCCAGTCGGGGATCAGGTTGCCGAGCGGGCACCCGGAGTGGCAGAACGGCACGCCGCACTCCATGCAGCGGCTGCCCTGCTGGCGCAGCTCCGCGATCGGCAGCGACCCGACGAACTCGCGGTAGTCGCCGACCCGAACACGCGGATCGCGCTCGGGGCTCGTACCCCGGTCGAACTCGAGGAAGCCGCGCAGCTTGCCCATCAGGCGGCGCTGCTTTCCGACTCGGTCGACAGGAAGCCGTCGCCGCCGCTCGACACCGTCAGCTCCGCGAGGTCCGCCAGCGCGCGCTTGTAGTCGCGCGGCATCACCTTGACGAACTGCGGCAGATGCAGCTCCCAGTGGTCGAGCACGCGCCCGGCCTGCTTCGAGCCGGTCAGCCGCAGGTGCTCCTCGGCGAGCTCGCGGATCGTGTCCACATCGTCCGGCTCGAGCGCCTCGAGCTCGACGAGCTCGAGGTTGCAGCGCGTGGCGAACGAGCCGTCGGCGTCGAGCACGTAGGCGATGCCGCCGCTCATCCCGGCCGCGAAGTTGCGGCCCGTCGGCCCGAGTACGAGGACGCGACCGCCGGTCATGTACTCGCAGCCGTGGTCGCCGACGCCCTCGACGACCGCGCTCGCGCCCGAGTTGCGGACGGCGAACCGCTCGCCCGCGCGACCGGCGAAGAACGCGCGTCCCGCGGTGGCGCCGTAGAGCACGGTGTTCCCGACGATCACGTTCTCGTCGGCCGCAAACGCAGCACGGAGCGGCGGGCGCACCGCGATGACGCCGCCCGAGAGACCCTTGCCGGCGTAGTCGTTGGCGTCGCCGAAGAGGGTGAGCTCGACGCCGGGGGCGAGCCACGCGCCGAACGACTGCCCGGCCGAGCCGTGCAAGGCAAAGCGGATCGTGCCCGTCGGCAGTCCGCGCGGCCCGTGGCGCTTGGTGATCTCGTGCGACAGCAGACCGCCGATGGTGCGGTTCACGTTGCGGCTCGCGAACTCGCCCGTGACGGGCAGGCCGGACTCGAGCGCGGGCAGCGCCGCCTCGATCAGCTGCCAGTCGAGCGCGTCGGCCAGCGGCGACGCCTGACCCTTCGTGCGGCGGAGTGGCGTGCCCGGAGGCGCAGGTGGAACCTGCAGGATCCGCGAAAGGTCGATGCCACGGGTCTGCCAGTGCTCGATCGCCTGGTCGGCCTCGAGCAGGTCGACCCGGCCGGTCAGATCCTCGAACTTCGCGATCCCCAGCTGGGCCATGATGCGCCGCGTCTCCTCGGCGACGAAGAAGAAGAAGTTGACGACGTGCTCGGGCTGGCCCTTGAAGCGGCGCCGCAGCTCGGGGTCCTGGGTCGCGATGCCCACCGGGCACGTGTTCAGGTGGCAGGCGCGCATCATCACGCAGCCGCTCGCGACGAGCGGCGCGGTCGCGAAGCCCATCTCGTCGGCCCCGAGCAGCGCGGCAATCACCACGTCGCGGCCCGTCTTCAGCTGGCCGTCGGTCTGCACCCAGATCCGCGAGCGCAGGTCGTTCCGCACGAGCGTCTGCTGGGTCTCGGCCAGGCCGATCTCCCACGGGATGCCGGCGAAGAGGATCGACGAGAGCGGCGAGGCGCCGGTGCCGCCGTCGTGGCCCGAGATGAGCACGTGGTCGGCATTCGCCTTGGCGACTCCTGCGGCGACGGTGCCGACGCCCACCTCGGCGACGAGCTTCACCGAGATGCGGGCGACCGGGTTCGCGCAGCGCAGGTCGTAGATCAGCTGCTTCAGATCCTCGATCGAGTAGATGTCGTGGTGGGGCGGCGGCGAGATCAGGCCGACGCCCGGTGTCGTCAGGCGCACGCCGGCGATGTAGCCGTCGACCTTGTGCCCCGGCAGCTGGCCGCCCTCGCCGGGCTTGGCCCCCTGCGCCATCTTGATCTGGAGCTCGTCGGCGTTCGTCAGATAGTTGATGTTCACACCGAACCGGCCCGACGCGACCTGCTTGATCGCCGAACGCCGGAGGTCGCCGTTCGCGTCGGGCAGGAAGCGGGTCGGATCCTCACCGCCCTCGCCGGTGTTCGACTTGCCGCCGATCCTGTTCATCGCGATGGCAAGCGTTTCGTGCGCCTCGCGCGAGATCGACCCGAGCGACATGGCGCCGGTTGCGAAGTGCTTCACGATCTCCGACGCGGGCTCGACGTCCTCGAGCGGGATGCCGCCATCCTCGGCGAACTTGAACGCGAGGAGGCCGCGCAGCGTGTGCCGGCGCGCGTTGTCGGAGTTGACCGCGCGGGAGTACTCCTCGAACGTCTCCCAGCCGCCGTGCCGAACGGCGTGCTGCAGCAGCGCGATGGTCTCGGGGTTCCATTGATGATGCTCGCCGTCCCGGCGCCAGGCGTAGAGCCCGACCACCGGCAGCAGCTCGTCGGGCGAGCCCGGATAGGCGCGCCCGTGCCGAGCGAGTGTCTCCTCGGCGAGGGTCTCGATGCCGATCCCGCCGATCCGCGAGGCAGTCCCCGTGAAGTAGCGGTCGACGAGCTCGGGAGCCAGGCCGACAGCCTCGAAGATCTGCGCCCCGCAGTAGGACGGCATCGTCGAGATGCCCATCTTGGACATCGTCTTCAGCAGGCCTTTCGCCGTGCCCTTGACCGCGCGGCGCTGAGCCTCTTCCGCCGTCATCCCTCTGGGTAGCTGGCCGTTCTCGACGAGCTCCGAAAGCGTCTCGAGCATCAGGTACGGGTTGACCGCCGCCGCGCCGAAGCCGATCAGGACGGCGACGCTGTGCACGCTCCGCGGCTCGCCCGACTCGACCACGAGCCCCGCCTGGAGGCGCGTCCGCGACCGCACGAGATGGTGGTGCACCGCAGACACGGCGAGCAGCGACGGGATGTGGACGCGCTCGGGCCCCACGGCACGGTCGGACAGGATGAGGATGTTCGCCCCGTCGGCCAGCGCCTGGTCGGCCTCGTCGAACACTCGCTGCAGCGCGCGCTCCATCCCGGCGGGCCCTTCGGCGGCCGGCCAGGTGACGTCGAGCGTGCGCGACTTGAAGATCGCCGAGCGCACCTGGCGCAGCTGCTCGAGCTGCGAGTCGAGCAGGATCGGGTTCTCGATCACGAGCTGCCGCGCATGCTCGGGCGTCTCGTCCAGGAGGTTCCGCTCGGAGCCGACGCTCGCCTGCACGCTCATCACGATCGCCTCGCGGATCGAGTCGATCGGCGGGTTCGTGACCTGCGCGAAGAGCTGCTTGAAGTACGAGTAGAGCAACGGCTTGCGGTCGGAGAGGACGGCCAGCGACGAGTCGTTCCCCATCGAGCTGACGGCCTCCTCGGCGTTCCGCGCGAGTGGGGCCAGGATCACCTTCATGTCCTCCTGGCCGTAGCCGAACGCGAGCTGGCGATGGCGCAGCGACTCGGTCGGCACCGGCGCGGACTCGGGCTCCGGCAGATCGGCGAGGCGGACGACCTCCTCCTCGTACCAGCGGCCGTACGGCTGTTGGGTCGAGACCTCGTGCTTGATCTCGCGGTCGTCGACGATGCGGCCGCGGTCGAGGTCGACCAGGAAGAGCCGCCCCGGCTGCAGGCGCCCCTTGCGCAGGACGTTCTCGGGCGGGTCGTCGAGGACGCCGGTCTCCGACGCCATCACCACCCAGCCGTCGCGGGTCTCGTACCAGCGCCCCGGGCGTAGGCCGTTGCGGTCGAGGGTCGCGCCGATCAGACGGCCGTCGCTGAAGGCGATCGCGGCCGGCCCGTCCCAGGCCTCCATCAAGCACTGGTGGTACGCGTAGAAGCCCTTCAGGTCGGCAGGCAGATCCTCGCGGCCCTGGTAGGCCTCGGGAATCATCATCATCAGCGCGTGCGGCAGCGAGCGACCCGCCAGGGTGAGCAGCTCGAGCACGTTGTCGAATACCGCCGTGTCCGATCCGCTCGGGCGCACGACCGGCAGCACCTTCGGCAGGTCGTCGCCGAAGAGCTCCGACGCGAGCTGCGACTCGCGCGCCTGCATCCAGTTGACGTTGCCCCGCAGCGTGTTGATCTCGCCGTTGTGGGCGACCACGCGGTACGGATGCGCGAGCTCCCAGCTCGGAAACGTGTTTGTCGAGTAGCGCGAATGGACGAGCGCGAGCGCGCTGCAGAACCGATCGTCGTGGAGATCGGGGAAGTAGGCCGGCAGCTGGGGCGCGGTGAGCATCCCCTTGTAGACGACCGTCTTCGACGAGAAGCTCGGGACGACGAGATCCGGACCGGCTGCGAGCTCCGCGCGGCGCCTGATCACGTAGAGCTTCCGCTCGAAGGCGTCCTGCGCGAGTCCGTCCGCCGCCGCCACGAAGAGCTGCCGGATGACGGGAGCGGCCGCAGCGGCGGTGTCGCCTGCCTCGCGGCTGTCGACCGGGACGTCGCGCCACGCGACGACGTGCTGCCCCTCTTCGACGACCGTGTCGGCGAGCAGCTGCTCGAGCTCATCCCGGCGCGCATCGTCGTGCGGCAGGAAGCACATCGCGACGCCGTAGCTGCCGGCGGGCGGCAGATCCGCGTCGAGGACGCTCCGGAAGAACGCATCGGGAACCTGGACGAGGATCCCGGCACCGTCGCCGGTACGCGCGTCGGCTCCGGCGGCCCCCCGGTGCTCGAGGTTCGCGACGGCGGTCAGCGCACGCTCGACCGTCTCGTGCGACGGAACCGCGTCGAGCCGGGCGACGAACGCGACACCGCACGCGTCGTGCTCGTACGCAGGGTCGTAGAGGCCGATGCGCGCGTTCATGTCGCCTTCCTCTCGCCTGTGGGGAGTGAGCTAGTCCGGCGGGGCGAGAGGAGCGAAGAGCCGGCTAGCCGCGTGGCGGGCGCGAGGCAATCGCGCCGATGGTCGCTGAAACCAGCTTCGCGTTCTTCCACGGGCGCCCCATGACTTCAAACAGTAAAGCAACTCTTCTGGAGGCGCAAATCGGCTGGTGACGCATTGCTTTCCTTTTGGTAGCCGCCCGCCGGGAAAGGGGTTACACTCTGGCGCATGACCAATCGGCCCGATTTGACTCACACATCCGATTCACACAGCTCTGATTCACACAGCTCGGATTCACACCGGACGATGCGGCAGGTCCACGACACGGGCAGCTGCGCGGTTGCGGCGACCGCCGACATCATCGCGTCGAAGTGGACCCCGATCCTGCTGCACGACATGTCCGAAGGCCCGCGCCGCTTCAAGGAGCTCGAGAGCGCCTGCCCCGGCATCTCGCCGCGCACCCTGGCCGAGCGGCTGAAGGCGCTCGAGGCCGAGGGCATCCTGCTGCGCCGCAGCTTCCCCGAATCGCCGCCGCGCGTCGAGTACACGTTGAGCGACAAGGGTCAGGCGCTGCTGCCGATCATCGATGCGATGCGCGAGTTCGGCCGGAACTGGCTCTTCGGTCATGCTCACGAGTCCGCAGCCCACGAGTCCGCACCACACTCGTAGAGGAACAATTTGCAGGACCGCATCGCGATCCTGGGCGCCGGCCGCCTCGGCGAGGCGCTCGCGCGCGGCTTTCTCGAGTCCGGATGGCGGAACCCCGCCGACCTGACGCTCACGGCACGCCGTGAAGAGCGCCGCGACGAGCTGACCGAGCGGTACGGAACGCCCGTCGAGGCCGACAACGCCGTCGCGGCTGCGAGCGCGTCGCTCGTGATCGTCGCGGTCAAGCCGCAGGACGCCGCGGCGCTGCTCGCAGAGATCGGGCCGGCGCTCGGACCGGAGCACACGCTGTTGTCGGTCGCAGCGGCGCTTTCGACCGACTGGTATGAGAGCCGCCTGCCCGACGGTGTGCCCGTGATCCGCGCCATGCCGAACACGCCGGCCATCGTGCGGGAGGGAATTGCCGCCATCTGCGCGGGCGCCCATGCCGATGAGGCGCATCTGCGCCTGGCCGAGGACGCGCTGCGCCATCTCGGCGCGGTCGTGCGTGTCGCCGAGCCGTATATGGACGTTGTCACCGCGGTGTCGGGCTCCGGCCCCGCGTACTTCTCGCTGCTCGTCGAGTCGATGATCGAGGCCGGTGTGCTGCTCGGCCTGTCACGCGAGATCTCGAGTCAGCTCGTGATTCAGACGATGCTCGGCACGGCAAAGCTCCTGCGCGACGAGCACATGCACCCGGTCGCCCTGCGCGAGGCGGTCACGTCGCCGGCCGGCACGACCACCCGCGCCCTGCGCGAACTCGAACAGGCCGGCGTGAGAGCAGCCTTTCTGAACGCGATTCGCGCCGCCCACGAGCGGTCGCGCGAGCTCGCCGGAGGCGATCTTCCATGACGGTGTCCGACACCGAAGGTGTCTGACACGTTCTCCGCCTGACGCAGCGATCCGCGGCAAAGGTGTCAGACACCGCTTGGCGCTGTCCGACACCCTGATTTCGACGCGCGAAACGGCAGTCCGGCTGGATTTGACACACGTCACTTCACAATGCATAGTGACTGCACGATGGACAACGCCACCGCTGGTTCGCGCACGCTCGAAGGTCCCGTTGCGTTTTGCAGCGTTGTTGGCGTCATCCTTACGCTGATTCTCCCCCTCTAGGGGGAGCATTCACTCACGCGGCCACTGACGCCGCACACGTCGACTGAAGCCAAGGGCGACGTATGACCTGCGACCATGAACATCCGTCAGAAGAGGAGTGCACGTGCGCGTGAGGAGAACCATCGAATCGAGCCCCCGGTGAGCCGCCGGTACACCGTCGCGTGCCTCGCGGGGGACGGCGTCGGCCCCGAGCTGACCGCCGAGGCCAGCCGTGTGCTCGCGGTTGTCTCGCATCTGCACGGCTTCGGGATTACCGAGCTCCACCTGCCGTTCGGCGGCGAGGCGCTCGTTCGCTTCGGCGATCGACTGCCGCTCGGGACGCAGAGCGACCTCGGCCGCGCCGATGCCGTTCTCGTCGCCGCGCCGGGCGACCCCGCCTTTCACATCGTCAAAGGAGCGCTCGCGCCGGTTTGCAGCCTGACGCGCGTTGCCCATGGCGCGCAATCGACGCTGGTCGTCGGCCCATCTGCGGCCGGCGGCGCGGGCGAGGCGATTCGCGAGGCTTTTCTCCTGTCCGCACGGCGCCGCGCGCGGCTGAGCTCCGTCGGCGACGCGGACGGTTGGGGCGAGCTCGTCGACGCGGAGGCCGCTGCCGATGGTCGGGGCATCGAGGTTCGGCACCGCTCGTTCAGCGAGGCACTTGCCGCGTTCCGCCAGGGCGAGGTGCTCGACCTGGTGGTGGCCGACGACAAGCTGCACGGTGCGCTCGGCGACGCTCTCGCAGCGCTCTCGGGAACCGTCGACCTGGCCTGCCGAGGCTGGCTGTCCGACTCCTCGCCGGGACTGTTCACCCCCGCAGGTGTTGCCGATCCGACGGTTGCCGGCTACGGCGTCGTCGATCCCGCTGCCATGCTGCTGGCCGTTTCGCTGCTTCTGGCCACAGGGCTGCACGAGCACGCCGCCGCGAAGACGCTCGAGCGGGCGGTCGTCGCTGCACAGACTGGAGCTGCATCGTCGCTCAAGGCGACGACGAGAACATTTACCGACGCAGTGATCGCACGACTGCCGGAAAGCCGTACTGATGTCGAACTCGTTGACGAGGTGTCACCATGACGAAGATGCTGGGCTCAGATGCCATCCTCCGTTCGCTCGAGGCCGAAGGGGTCGAGGTTGCCTTCGGCATCCCGGGTGGAGCGATTCTGCCGACCTACGACGCGATCGCCCGCGGAACGACGGTGCGCCACGTTCTGGCCCGCCACGAGCAGGGCGCCGGCCACATGGCCGAGGGCTACGCGCGCGCATCGGGCCGGCCCGGCGTCGCGATCGCGACCTCAGGCCCCGGCGCGACCAACCTCGTCACCGCGATCGCCGACGCGTGGATGGACTCGACGCCGCTCGTGTGCGTCACCGGCCAGGTTCGAGGTGAGCTGATCGGCAGCGACGCCTTCCAGGAGATCGACACCACAGGCATCACGCTGCCGATCGTCAAGCACTCCTGGCTCGTGCAGGACGTGCGGGATCTGCCGCAGGCGATGAAGAATGCGTTCCACGTCGCGACGACCGGCCGTTGCGGCCCGGTGCTCGTGGACGTGACCAAGGACGTCCAGGAGGCCGAGTTCGACTTCCGCTACCCCGACGAGCCCGATCTCGCGGGCTGGCGCCCGCCGACCAAGGTGCATCCGCGTCAGGTGCGCGATGCGGCCGCGGCGATCCTGGCGGCGAAGCGGCCGATCTTCTACGTCGGCGGCGGCGTCCTGAACGGCGACGCGACGCGCGAGCTGCGCGAGCTGGTCGACCTCCTGCAGGTGCCTGCCGTCGTGACGTTGATGGGGAAGAGCGCGCTGCCCGACAGCCATCCGCTGAACTTCGGTGCGCCGGGCATGCACGGCTCGAAGTTCGCGAACTGGGCGTTGAACAAGGGCGACCTGATCATCGCCGTGGGGTCGCGCTTCGACGATCGCGTGACCGGCAAGGTCTCCGAGTTCGCCCCGGGTGCGAAGGTGATCCACTTCGACATCGACGCGGCCGAGGTGGGGAAGATCCGCCACGCTGAGATCCCGGTGGTCGGCCCGCTCAAGCCCGCGCTGAAGATGCTCACCGACCAGGTGCGCTCGCTCGCCCCGGACGGGCCTCGTCCGCCGGCCGAGTGGCTCGCGCAGCTGGCCGAGTGGCGTGCTGCCTTCCCGTTCCGCTACACGAAGAGTCCCGACGTGCTGAAGCCGCAGACGGTGATCGAGACGCTCCGCGACCTCACCGCCGGCCGCGACGACATGATCTGGACGACCGGCGTCGGCCAGCATCAGATGTGGGCGATGCAGTACCTCCAGTGCGACCAGCCCCGCACGTTCATCACGTCGGGCGGGCTCGGGACGATGGGCTACGGCCTTCCAGCGGCCGTTGGGGCGAAGGCCGCGCGGCCCGACGCGACGGTGGTGTGCGTCGACGGCGACGGCTGCTTCCAGATGACATGCCAGGAGCTCGCGACCGCAGCGCTCGAGCGGCTGCCGATCGTGGTTGTGATCGTGAACAACGGCTGGCTCGGGATGGTGCGGCAGTGGCAGGAGATGTTCTACGACGAGCGCTTCGCTCAGACGCATCTCACGCACCAGATCCCCGACTACGCGATGCTCGCCGAGGCCTACGGCTGCGCGGGCTTCACCGTGGACAACGAGGGCTCGCTGGAGTCGGTTCTCACCCAGGCGCTGGAATGCGGACGCACCGCGGTCGTGGACGCGCGCTGCGACCCCGCCGAGAAGTGCTTCCCGATGGTTCCCGCCGGTGCTGCCTCGGTCGACGTGATGGAGATGCCCGATCCCGAGCAGGGCGTGACCGCGTGAAACACACGCTGGCCGTCCAGCTCGAGGATCACCCGGGAGCGCTCGCCCGCGTCACGCAGCTCTTTGCGCGGCGCGGCTACAACATCGACAGCCTTGCGGTCGGCCCGTCCGAGCGGCCCGACGTCTCGCGGCTGACACTGCGCGTCGACTGCAGCGAGCACGCGCTCGAGCAGATCCTCAAGCAGATGCACAAGCTGGTCAACGTCCTGCGCGTCACCGAGCTCGCCGTCGACGAGGGTGTCGAGCGCGAGCTCGTGCTGATCACCGTCGCCGCACCGCCCGAGCGGCGCAGCGAGCTGCTCGCGCTCGGCGATGTGTTCGGCGCACGCGTCGCCGAGCTCGGTCACGACTCGATCGTCTTCGAGCTCGTCGGTCGGTCCGAGCAGATCGAGTCGTTCGAAGAGCTCGTTCGCCCGCACGGAATCCGCGAGCTCGCCCGCACCGGGCGCGTCGCCCTGCGCAGGCCCCAACGCGCCGCCTCGGCGCGCGCGCGGGCCGCCCTTCCCGCCACGACAAGGAGCACCTGACACCAATGGACAGCAAGTCTTCACCGAAGGCAATCTCGACCTGCTGAACGGCAAGGTCGCCGTGATCGGCTACGGCAGCCAGGGCCACGCGCATGCGCTGAACCTGCTCGACTCGGGCATCCAGGTCGAGGTCGGGCTGCGCGAGGGCAGCAAGTCCTGGGTCGAAGGCCGAGGAGGCGGGCCTGACGGTCAAGACGGTCGCCGACGCCGTCAAGGGCGCGCAGCTCGTCGCGATCCTGCTGCCCGACCAGGTGCAGCCGCAGGTCTTCGAGGAGGACATCGAGCCGAACCTCGCGCCGGGCGCAGCCGTGCTGTTCGCGCACGGGTTCAACATCCACTACGGCCGCATCGACCCGCCGGCAGGTCACGACGTGATCATGGTCGCGCCGAAAGGCCCGGGGCATGTCGTGCGCCGGATCTACACCGAAGGCTTCGGCACGCCGGCCCTGATCGCGGTCGTCGCGCGACGCCTCGGGCTCGGCCCGCGAGCTGGCGCTTGCGTATGCCGTCGGGATCGGCTCGGGCCGCGCGGGGATCCTCGAGACCGACTTCGCGGAGGAGACCGAGTCGGATCTCTTCGGCGAGCAGGCCGTGCTGTGCGGCGGCGTCACGCAGCTGATCAACATGGGCTTCGAGACGCTCGTCGAGGCCGGTTACGCACCCGAGATCGCCTACTACGAGTGCCTCCACGAGATGAAGCTGATCGTCGACCTGATCTACGAGGGCGGCATCGAGCGCATGCACTACTCGATCTCGGACACGGCCGAGTACGGCAGCCACACCCGCGGCCCGAAGGTGATCGACGAGCACGTGCGCGAGAACATGCGCAGCGTGCTCGGCGAGATCCGCGACGGAACCTTCGCGCGCGAATGGATCGCCGAGATGGGCGTCGGCGAGGAGAACCTGAAGGCGGCGCGGGCTGCGCTCGGCGAGCAGCAGATCGAGGTCGTGGGCCGCAAGTTGCGCGGGCTGCAGCAGCGGGAGGTCTCGGAGGCGCATGGCGTCGATTGACGTTCCCGTCGCGCTGCTCGGCTACGGCACGGTCGGCGCAGCGGTGAACAGGCTTCTCGTCGAATCTGCGGACGACATCGAGCGCGCGACCGGCCACCGCCTTCGGGTGGTGAAGGCGCTCGTGCGCGATGTCGAGAAGCACCGCGGCTTTCCCGCCGCCGCGGGCGTCCTGACGAACGACTTCGCGTCGATCGCCGACGACGACTCGATCGCCGTGGTGGCCGAGGTGATGGGCGGAGTCGAACCGGCCGGGGCCTATGTCTCGGAGCTGCTCAGCCGCGGCAAGAGCGTGGTGTCGGCGAACAAGCAGCTCGTCGCCAGGCGTGGCGCCGAGCTCTTCGCGGCGGCGTCCGGCGCAGGCGTCCAGCTCCGCTTCGAGGCCAGCGTCTGCGCTGCGATTCCGGTGATCAAGGTGCTGCGCGAGGCGCTGGTCGTGACGAACGTGCACCGCGTGCTCGGCATTGTCAACGGCACCACCAACTTCATCCTCACCGAGATGGAGGGCGGGGCGTCGTACGACGAGGCGCTCGCCGAGGCGCAGCGGCGCGGGTTCGCGGAGGCCGATCCGACGGACGACGTGACCGGCGCCGACGCTGCGGCGAAGATGGCGATCCTCGCGACCGTGGCCTTCCATTCACGCGTCGAGCTCGCCGACGTGGCATACGCAGGGATCGAGAGGATCACGGCACGCGACATCAAGGCGGCGGACGAGCTCGACATGGTCGTTCGCCTCGTCGGCAGCGCGAGTCTGATCGACGGGCACGTCGACGTCCGTGTCCATCCCGCTTTCGTCGACCGGCACCACCCGCTGGCGTCGGTAGAAGGTGCGTTCAACGCCGTGATGCTGCAGGGCGACGCGATTCGCGAGATCACGCTCGAGGGGCCCGGGGCCGGCGGAATCGAGACTGCATCTGCGGTCGTCGCCGACATGGTCTCGGTGATCGGGACGATGGGGACGGGGTTCCTGCAGAACGACCCGTGCTGGCGCACCCTCGGCAAGCTGCCGCCGGGCGACCTACCGTGCCCGTTCTACTTCCGGCTCCACGTCGACGACCGGCCGGGAGTGCTCGCGCAGGTCGCCGAGACGCTCGCGCGCCACAGCCTCTCGGTCGCGCGCATCGTCCAGCACGGAAACGGCGCCGACGCACATCTGCACGTGGTCACACACGAAGGTCCGTCCGGTGCGATGCAGGCGGCCCTGGCCGAGATTGCCGCGCTGCCCGAGACGAAGGAGGCGCCGGTCGCACTGCCGGTGATTTCGGAGAGGGGCGTCGAGGAGCGGCCGTGGGAGTAGTCGCTCGCTGGCGCGACCGGCTGCCGGTGACGTCGGCGACGCCCGACCTGACGCTCGGCGAGGGCGCGACGCCGTTGATCCCCGCCCCGGTGCTCTCGGCGCAGCTCGACGCGCACGTGTTCCTGAAGATCGAGGGTGCCAACCCGACGGGCAGCTTCAAGGACCGGGGGATGGCGGTGGCCATGGCCTGCGCGGTGGGACGCGGCGCGCGGGCGGTCGTGTGCGCATCGACGGGGAACACCGCGGCCTCGGCTGCGGCCTACGCTGCGCGCGCCGGGATCGAGGCGCTCGTCCTGCACCCGGCCGGTGCCGTTGCCGGTGCGAAGCTCGCCCAGACGCGGGTTGTCGGGGCGGCCGTCATTCCCATCGAGGGGAGCTTCGACGATGCTCTGCGCCTGGCGCAGGAGGCCGCCGGCCACGGCTACATCGTCGTCAACTCCGGCTACAACGCCGACCGCATCGCCGGCCAGCGCACGGCGGTCTACGAGATCGTCGAGACGCTCGGCTCAGCGCCCGACATCCTCGCGCTCCCGTACGGCGGCGGCGGGAACACGGTTGCCTACCGGTCGGGCTTCGAGGTCGAAGGCGTCGTGCCGCGCATCGTCTCGGGCGAGGCGCGCGAGCGCCAGACCACCGTTGCCACGGCGATTCGGATCGGCGAGCCGGTGCATGCGAGCGACGTCGCCGACGCGAACGCCGAGATCGTGACGCTCTCGGACGACGAGATCCTCGCCGCCTGGACCGATCTGGCCCGGCTCGAAGGGGTCTTCTGCGAGCCTGCGAGCGCGGCCGGCCTTGCAGCCCTGCGTCGCAGCCGCCCGCCCGCCGGCTCGACCGTCGTCTGCGTCTTGACCGGCAGCGGGCTGAAGGACATTGCCTCGGTCGATGCGATCGTGCCGCCGCTGCCCTCGTGCGTGGCCCAGATCGACGCGGTGCTCGAGGCCGCACAGGCGGCGGGCGACGCGAGGAACGCGTGAACGTCACAGTCAGCGCGCCGGCCACGACCGCGAATGTCGGGTCGGGGTTCGACTGCGTCGCGCTGGCGCTCGACCTGTGGAACGAGCTCGAAGTCGAGCCAGGCGAGTTCGCCGTGCGGGTCGAGGGCGAGGGCGCCGGCGAGCTCGCCACCGACCGGACGAACCTCGCCGTGCGTGCGTTCGCGCTCATTGCCGATCCAACGGGCTTCCGCTTCCGCCTGGTCAACCGGATCCCGCTCGAACGCGGGCTGGGCTCGAGTGCGGCGGCGATTGCCGCCGGCTACGCCGCGGGCTGCGCGGTTGCGAACAAGCCGCTGTCCGTGAGTGAGCTACCGGCGGACGCTGTGGCGCTCGACGGCCATGCCGACAACCTCGCAGCCGCGATCGCCGGCGGCGCGTGCCTGACCTGGTTGGACGCCGGCGTGCAGCGCGTGCGCCGGATCGCCGACGGCGCGCCGCTCGAAGCCGTCGCCGTCATCCCGTCGACGCGGAGCCACACCGCGACCTCGCGCGGCGGCCTGCCTGCGACCGTCTCCCACGGCACGGCCGCCGTGGCGGCGGGCCGCGGGGCGCTGCTCGTACTCGCCCTCGCGACGGGCGATGCCGAGCTGTTCGCGTCCTCCACCGCCGACGTGCTGCACGAGCCCTACCGCACCGCAGAGTCGCCCCTGTTCGCGGCCCTGAAGAGCGATCTGCCGACCGGCGTGCGCGCGGTGACGCTGTCCGGGTCCGGGCCGACGGCGATCGCCTGGGCCGACCCGGCGGATGCGCCCGGTGTGTGCAGTGCGCTGGCGGAGAGATTCGAAGCGGCGACCGTGTGCGTGCTCGCGGCGGCAACGACCGGCGTGGTCGCCCGCGAGGTCGTGGCGCCATGACGTTACGGTTCGAGGAAGCGGCGAATGTTGCGTACGGCCTGCCCGATGCGCTGCTCGTTCTCGACGAGCGCGAAGCGGACGAAGCCCTCGCCGTGCTTGCCGAAGCCGATGCCGGGACTCACGGCCACGTCGGCCTCGCGGGCGAGCTCGAACGCGAACTCGAGGGAGCCCGCGGCGCGGAAGCGCTCGGGGACCGGCGCCCAGACGAACATCGTCGCCCTGGGCGGCTCGACGTGCCAGCCGGCCCGGTCGAGGCCCGCGCAGAGCACGTCGCGGCGGCCGCGGTAGATCTCGGTCACCTCCTCGGGGTACTCGGGAGCCTCCCGCATCGCCACGATCGACGCGATCTGGATCGGCTGGAAGGTGCCGTAGTCGAGGTAGGACTTCAGCTTCGCGAGCGCCGCGACGACGTCCGCGCGCCCCGCGACGAAGCCGACACGCCAGCCGGCCATCGAGAACGACTTGGTGAGGCTGTAGAGCTCGACGCTGCAGTCGAGCGCGCCGGGGATCTCGAGCAGCGAGGGTGGGCGGTAGCCGTCGAACGCGATGTCCGCGTAGGCGAAGTCGTGAACGAGCAGCACGTTGCGCTCGAGCGCGAAGTCGACGAGCCGCTGCAGGTCCTCGCGGGTCGCGGTGGCGGTGGTCGGGTTGTGCGGGAACGACAGGATCGCCACCCGCGGACGCGGCAGCGTGCGCTCGTAGGCCTCGAGGACGGCATCCGCGAACGACGGCGTGAGCTGCGCCTCGACGGTGGTCGCACCTGCGAACACCGGGGCGAACAGATGGATCGGGTAGCTCGGCGAGGGAACGATCGCCGAGTCGCCGGGCTCGACCAGCACCCACATCAGATGCGACAGCGCCTCCTTGGCGCCGATCGTCGCGACCACCTGCGTCTCGGGGTCGAGATGCACGTCGAACTGTCGCTCGTAGAGCTCGGCGAGTGCCGCGCGGAGCTGCGGCAGACCCCGGCTCACGGAGTAGCGGTGATTCACCGGACGCAGCGCGGCTTCGCGGAGCTTCTCGACGGCGATCGCGGGCGACGGGATGTCGGGATTGCCGAAGCCCAGGTCGATCACGTCACGCCCCGACTGCCGCAGCTCGCGCTTCAGCTCGTTGATCTGCGCGAACACGTAGGGCGGAAGGCTTTCGACGCGCCTGAATCGAAATTCTTGAAACTTCATAAGGTAAAGTTTTACCGGGATCCGCTGTGAGTGTCGACTTCATCCGTTGTCGCGTCTGCGAGACGCAATACGAGCCGCTGGCTGTGGGCATCTGCGTGCGCTGCTTCGGCCCGCTCGAGCCGGTCTACGACTGGGACGCCCTCCGCGGCCGGGTGACCCACGAATCCATCGCGAGCGGGCCGCGCAGCATCTGGCGCTACGCCGACCTGCTGCCGGCCGTCAACACCGCTGATCCACTCGCGCCCGGCTTCACGCCGCTCGTCGAGGCGCCGCGGCTGGCCCGCGAGCTCGGCATCGGGCAGCTGCTGCTGAAGCTGGACATCGCGAATCCCACCCACTCGTTCAAGGATCGCGTGGTTGCGGTGGCAGCCGCGAAGGCCATGGAGCTGGGGCTCGGGACGCTGGCATGCTCGTCGACCGGCAATCTGGCGAGCGCGGTGGCCGCGCGCGCCGCTGCCGAAGGCCTGAACGCGATCATCTTCTGCGCCAACACCGTCGAGCACGAGAAGCTCGCGGCTGCCGCCGTCTACGGCGCGCGGATCTACACCGTGCGCGGGAGCTACGACGATTGCAGCCGCCTCGCGAGCGAGCTCGACGGCGAGGTCGACTGGGGGTTCGTCAACAACAACCTGCGCGCCTACTACGCCGAGGGCTCGAAGACGCTCGCGTTCGAGGTGGCCGAGCAGCTCGGCTGGGAGCTGCCCGACGTGGTCGTCTCCCCGGTCGCGTCGGGTTCGCTGCTGACCAAGATCTGGCAGGGCTTCGACCAGCTGCGGCTGCTCGACCTCGTGCACGGCGACGCGCCGCGCATCATCGGGGGCCAGGCTGCGGGCTGCTCGCCCGTCGCGACCGCCTTCGCCGAGGACCGGCCGGTCACGCCTGTGCGTCCCGCCACGATCGTCCAGTCGCTCGCGATCGGCAACCCGGCCGACGGCGATCTCGCAGTCGCCACCGTCAGGGCTTCGGGCGGCGGGATCTACGATGTTCCCGAGGACGAGGTGGGGGAGAACATGCAGCTGCTGGCCGAGACCACGGGTGTTTTTGGCGAGACAGCGGCCGGGGTCACGCTCGGCGCGCTGCGCGCCGCGGTGGCTGCCGGCACGGTCGGCGAGTCGGATCGCGTCGTGCTGCTCGTCACCGGAACGGGCCTGAAGACACCGCACCCTGTGGCGCACATCTACGAGCCGATCGAGATCGACCCCGACGTCGACGCGCTGCTGGCCGAGTTGGGGGTCGGGATTTGAGCGCCGACGTCAAGGATCCGCTCGTCGACAGCCTGCGCGAGCAGATCACCGCGCTCGATGTGGAGATCGTCGACCTCGTGAACCGGCGGCTTGCGGTCGTCTCGACGCTGTGGGCGCACAAGCGCGAGCAAGAGCAGCCCCTTCGTTCGCCCGAGCGCGAGGAGTGGCTGCTCCAGCATCTGCTCGCGTCGAACAGCGGCCCGCTCACCGAGGACGGGGTGAAGCGGCTCCAGGAGTTCCTGCTCGACCTTACCCGGGGGGAGCTCGCATGAGCCGTAGACTTGGCGGAGGCTCACAAATAGCGCAGGTGCCGGCTTTGCCGGCGCCGAAGCGGATACCCGTCGGTCGCATCGTCGCGCTGCCCGGTGACGGTGTCGGCCCCGAGGTGATCGACGAGGCCGAGCGGCTGCTCGCCCTGGTCGCGCCCGAGTTGAGCCTCGAGCGCCATCCGTTCGGCGGGTCGGCGATCGACCAGTGCGGCGATCCGCTGCCGCCAGAGACGCTTGCCGCTGCGCGCGACGCCGATGCAGTACTGCTCGGGGCGGTCGGCGGGCCGAAGTGGGAAGGCGGCGCGCGGCGGCCCGAAGAGGGTTTGATCGGTATCCGCTCCGAGCTCGGCGTGTACGCGAACCTTCGGCCGGCGCGGTACGGCAAGGTCGACCTGTTGATCGTCCGCGAGTTGCTCGGCGGCCTCTACTACGGCGAGAGCGGCGTTCGCGCCGACGGGACGGTGTACGACACGCTCGAGTACCACCCCGACGAGGTCGCGCGCGTCGCGCGCCGTGCGTTCGAGCTCGCCCGCGGCCGCAAGGGGCGCCTGCTTTCCGTCGACAAGGCGAACGTCATCTCGACGTCGCGGATGTGGCGGCAGGTCGTCACCGAGGTCGGCCGGGAGTTTCCCGACGTCGAGCTCGCGCACGCGCTGGCCGACAGCACCGCGATGCGCATCGTCACCCACCCCGAGACGTTCGACACGCTCGTGATGGAGAACACCTTCGGCGACATCCTTTCCGACGTCGCCGCGGGCGTCGCCGGCGGCCTTGGCATCGCCGCCTCGGCGAGCCTGGGCGACAACGGCCCGGCCGTCTACGAGCCGGTGCACGGCTCCGCGCCCGACATTGCCGGCCGGGGCATCGCCAATCCCGCCGCGATGCTGCGCTCGGTGGCGATGATGCTGCGGTACTCCTTCGGGAACACCGCGCTCGCTGACAGCGTCGACGAGGCCGTCGATGCGGCCCTGCTCGCCGCCCCGACGCCCGACCTGGGCGGCACGCATTCCACCACCGACGTCACCGACCACGTCCTGACCACGCTTCGCACGCACCAGCTCGAGGAGGTCCTATGACCACCGCAGTTCCCCCGCCGCCGCCCGTCACCGATTCCGCCGAGCTCTGCTCCTGCGAGAAGCCGGCTCCCCACGAGCAGGCGACCCACAAGGGCGCCTCGCGGAACGTCTGTCTCAACTGCGGCCTGCCGATCCGGATCGCTTTCTAGCTTGACCGTCGTCGCCGGATATCCCGGGCCGCTCGGCTCGCACAGCTCGGTGGCGTGCGAGCAGCTCGTCCCCGTCGGCGAGCGCCGGCCGCTTCCGTCGTTCTCGGCGGTGGTCGATGCCACGACCGCCTGGGACGTGACCGTTGGTGTGTTGCCGATCGAGAGCTCGCTGTCCGGCCCCGTCGCCGAGACGCACGACCTGCTCTTCCGGTCGGCGCTGTCGATCGTCGCCGAGACCGTGATCCCGGTCGAGCACTGCCTGGTTGCGAAGCCGGGCACGGCGCTCGAGGACATCCGCATCGTGCGCTCGCATCCGGAGGCGCTCGCGCAGTGCCGCCGCCTGCTGCGCGAGCTCGGCATCACGCGCCGCGTCGCGTCGGCGACCACCGCCGATGCCGCGCGTGAGGTCTCCGAGCGCGAGGACGAGACCGAGGCGGCGATCTCGAGCCGGGCCGCAGGTGCGCTCTACGGCCTACGCGTGCTGGTGCCCGAGGCGGGCGACCGGTCCGACGCGTCGACGCGGTTCGTCGCGGTGAAGACGTACACCGAGCTCGTGCGCGACGGACGGCCGTGGCGTTCCGCCCTCACCTTCTGCACCGACCACGCTCCGGGCGCGCTGTACCGGGCGCTCGGGCCGATCGCCGAGCTCAACGTGAACCTGGTTCAGCTCGTCTCGCGGCCCTTGCCGGACGCGCCCTGGCGCTACCGTTTCGACATGGTGCTCGACGGCCATCCGCTCGACGCCAACATCGCCGAGACCCTCCGCCGGCTGCGGGATCTGACTCGCGAGCTGCGCGTCGTCGGGAGTTACCCTGCGGAGCATCACGGATGAGCGATTCGACCCTCTTCGAGAAGATCTGGAACACGCACGTCGTCGACGAGCACGCCGGTGAGCCGTCGCTGCTCTACGTGGACCTGCACCTCGTCCACGAGGTGACCAGCCCGCAGGCGTTCGAGAGCCTGCGCCTGAACGGCCGGCCGGTGCGCCGTCCCGATCTGACGGTCGCGACGATGGATCACAACGTGCCGACGCGTGAGGGCCCGATCACCGATCCGCTGGCCCGCGCGCAGCTCGACGCGCTGCGGCAGAACTGCGAGGAGTTCGGCGTGCCCCTCCTTGCGACGGGCAACGGGCGCGAGGGGATCGTCCACGTGATCGGCCCGGAGCTCGGGTTGACGCAGCCCGGCATGACGATCGTGTGCGGCGACAGCCATACGTCCACGCATGGAGCGCTCGGAGCGCTCGCGTTCGGCATCGGCACGTCCGAGGTCGAGCATGTGCTGGCGACCCAGTGCCTGCCGCAGGTGAAGCCGAAGACGATCGAGATTCGCTACGTCGGCGTCCGCGCGCCCGGGGTGACGGCGAAGGACATGGTGCTGGCGACGATCGGGCAGCTGGGCGTCGCAGGCGGCACGGGGCACGTGCTCGAGTACCGCGGCGACGCGATCAGCGAGCTCTCGATGGACGGCCGCATGACGATTTGCAACATGTCGATCGAGGGTGGCGCCCGGGCCGGGCTGATCGCCCCCGACGACACGACGTTCGCGTATCTCGAGGGCCGGCCCGGCGCGCCGAAAGGTGCGGCCTGGGAAGCGGCCCTCGACGAGTGGCGCCGGCTGCGCACCGACGACGGCGCCGTGTTCGACCGGACGGTCGAGATCGACCTCGACGCGGTCGCACCGCAGGTCACGTGGGGTACGAACCCAGGGATGGTCACCGACGTGCGCGGCGTCGTCCCCGATCCGGCACAGCTCGCCGACGCGTCGGCCCGCTCTGCGGCCGAGCGCGCGCTCGTCTACATGGGGCTCGAGCCCGGCACGCCGATCCGCGACATCGAGCTCGACCGGGTGTTCATCGGCTCGTGCACCAACGCCCGCCTCGAGGATCTGCGCGCCGCGGCGCGCGTCGTCGAGGGGAAGCAGGTCGCGGGCCGCGTCAAGGCGATCGTCGTCCCCGGCTCCGCAGTGATCCGCCGCAAGGCCGAGGAGGAGGGCCTCGACCGCGTCTTCACGGCCGCGGGCTTCGAGTGGCGGCGCGCCGGCTGCTCGATGTGCCTCGGTATGAACGACGACGTTGCCGGCCCGGGCGAGCGTGTCGCGTCGACCTCGAATCGAAACTTCGAGGGGCGCCAGGGCGCGGGCGCGCGGACGCACCTCGTGTCGCCCGAGATGGCCGCTGCGGCGGCGATCGCCGGCCACTTCGTCGACGTGCGGGAAGTGCTGCCCGCATGAGGCCGCTCACGCAGGTCACGGGGCCGGCCGCGATTCTCGACCGCGAGAACGTCGACACCGACCAGATCATCCCGAAGCAGTTCCTGAAGCGCATCGAGCGCTCGGGGTTCGGCGAGTTTCTGTTCTTCGACTGGATGCGCGATCCCGAGTTCGAACTGCGGCAGCCCGAGGCCGACGGGGCGACGATTCTCATCGCGGGCGCGAACTTCGGGTGCGGGTCGTCGCGCGAGCATGCGCCGTGGGCGCTCGAGGACTACGGCTTCCGGATCATCCTCGCGCCGTCGTACGCCGACATCTTCCGCACGAACTGCGTGAAATCCGGCCTCGCGCCGATCGCCGTTGCCGACGCCGACCTCGAGCTCGTTCGGGCGGCGGTGCGCGCCGACCGGGAGCTGACCGTCGATCTCGAGACGCTGACGATTCGGCACGCAAGTGGCCTGGAGCTGAACTTCGCGTTCGACGCGTTCGAGCAGAACTTGCTCGTGAACGGCCTCGACGACGTCGCCCTGACGCTCGCCAAGGCCGACCGCATCGCCGCCTACGAAGCAGCGCACCCCGGCCGCTACGACGGCCGCATCGTCACCGCCGTTTAAGAGCGATGCCGTGTAGAGAAGTGTCAGACACCTCGGTGTCTGACACCTGTTCTGACCCTAGGCGAGGCTCAGACTGGCGGCGGGTTGCTTACTGCGCGTCCGGGCGAGCGCAGCGGTCGGGCCGATCACGGTGAGCGCGGGGGAGGGCAGGCGGGACGCGAGCTCGCCGATCTCCTCGAGGCGGCCGACGACGGTGCGCTGCCGCTCGGTCGTGCCGTTCGAGATCACCGCGGCGGGTGTGTCGGGCGCTTTGCCAGCCGCGATCAGCCCATCCGCCAGCTCCTGAAGGCGCGCCACGCCCATGAAGACGACGAGCGTGCCCGGCGTCTGCGCGAGCAGCTCGAAGTCGAGCTCGTCGTCGGCGGCCGAGCGGCCGGTGATGACGGTCACCTGCGCGGCGAGGCCGCGATGGGTCAACGGGATACCGGCCGCCGCGGGCACGGCGGTGAGCGCCGAAACGCCGGGAACGACCTCGGAGGCGATTCCCGCCGCCGCGAGCGCCTCGACCTCTTCACGCCCTCGGCCGAAGAGGAACGGGTCGCCGCCCTTCAGTCGCACGACCGTCTCGAAGCTCCGGCCGAGCGAGACCAGCAGCTCATCGACCTCCGGCTGGCGAAGACCCGCGCGCGAAAGGCAGAGAGCTCCGCTCGGCACTTCGTCGAGCAACTCGACGGGCGCGAGCTCGTCGTAGACGACGGCATCCGCCCGACGGAGCAGGTTGAGGCCTCGCACGGTGACGAGATCGGGGTCGCCCGGCCCCGCGCCGACGAGGTAGACCGTCACAGCTCTCGCTCCACGAGCTCCTCGAAGAACACGCGCCGGTCGTCGTACGTCGCGTAGTGCTCCTTCGCCCATGGCCGCAGCGCCTGCAGGCGCAGGGCCAGGTCGGCGTGATGCGGCTCGACGAGCTCGCCGATCCGGTCGCGCAGGCGCTTGGCCAGCGCCGGGGACGCCCCGCCCGTCGACACGGCGACCACGATGGGATCGCGACGGAAGATCGACGGCAGGATGAAGTTGCAGAGATCGGGCACGTCGGCGACGTTGCAGAGGAGCGAGCGCTGCTCCGCGTCGCGCGAGACTCGTGTGTCGACCGCACGGTCGCCCGTCGCGGCGATCACCAGGAACGCGTTGCGCAGGTGCCGAGAGCCGTAGCGGACGGGCCGCCAGGTGACGTCGAGCTCGTGGAACTGCGGGACGACCTCGGGTGCGACCACCGTCACTGTCGCGCCCGCATCGAGCAGCCCCAGCGTCTTCTCGAGTGCGATCGGCCCGCCGCCCACGACGACCGCGCGGCGGCCTTGCAGATCGAGGCAGGCCATGTAGTAGCGCTTCACGAGCGCTCAGGCGCCGATCGTGTCGAGCCGGACGCCGGCGCGGCCGAGCCGTGCGGTGAGCTCCAGACCGCCGGCTCCGATCGACACGGTGAACTCGCCCGGGCTCAGGACACGGACGGAGATCTGCTCGACCAGGCGGCCCTCGAGAGAGGCAAAGGCCTCGCTGACCTCGCGGGCCGACTCCGCGGCGGCGCGGCCTCGCGGCAGCCGCCGCAGGAGCGAGACGGTCGCCGCCTCGGCCTCCGGCCCGTAGAGCGCACGGATTCGGCCGTTGACGAGGCCGAGCTCCAGCAGCTGCTCGGCCGCCTCCGCGTCGCTCTCGTCGAGCTCGCCGTCGTCGACCGCCGCGATCACGTCGGCGAGCGTGCCTCGCCGGCCCTCGTCGAGGACCATCGCCAGCACGGCTTGCGCCTCCGCGCGGAGGACCTCGGCGACCTCGCCTCTGACGGCAACCGTCAATTGCTCTCCTTGAGCAGCGAGTTCAGCTCGTGCTCGAGGCCGCCGCTCTCGACGGAGCAGTGGATGCCGCACTCCTTCGGAGCTCCCGACTCCCACCACCAGCGGCCGTCGCGAGAAGCTTCGCCGGGCTTGATCGCACGCGTGCACGGAGCGCAGCCGATCGACGTGTAGCCCTGGGCATAGAGCGGATGGACGGGCAGATCGTGCTCGTGGATGTAGTCCCACGTCTCTTCCTCGGTCCATTCGGCCAGCGGGTTGAGCTTGACGATGCCGCCGTGATCGTGGTCGATCTCGATCTTGCGAATGTTCGTGCGGCTCGCCCACTGGTCACGCCGCAGGCCGGTGATCCACGCGTCGAGACCTGCGAGATGCCGGTTCAGCGGGCGCACCTTGCGGACGTTGCAGCAGAGCAGCCGGTGGTCGATGCTGCCGCGGAAGAGGTTCTGGCCGTGCGAGCGCGTCATCCGCTCGACCTCGGTGCCGTCGGGCAGCAGCACGCGCAGATCGAGACCCGGGTAGCGATCGCGCAGGTCTTCGATCGCCTGGTGGCTCTCCTCCGGCAGGCGCCCCGTGTCGATCGTGAACACCTGGATCTCGGGATAGAGCTTGTACGCGAGATCGATCAGGATCACGTTGTCGGTCTGCAGTGCGGTCGAAATCGCGATGCGCGGGGCGAAGCGCTCGAAGGCCCACTCGAGCACGGCCTCCGGCTCCTCACCTTCGAACTCGACCGAAAGCTCACCCGCCTCCAACTCGTCAATGAGCTCAACGCTCATGCAGCCTCCTCACGTTGTCGTGCCCGGGCCGGCTCGAGGCCGGCCAGAGCGCCAAGGTCGTCGTCGGTCGACCGCCGGGCGAACTCCGAGAAGGACTCGCCGGGCAGCCGGCCCTGCAGCCAGCCCTCGACGAGCCCCGCCACTGCCACATCGAGCTCGTCGGTCGGGACGCGGCGGAACAGCGACTTGCCGATCGCGGCGCCTGCGCCGAGCCCGCCGCGAACGAAGATGTCGTAGGCCTGCCGCCTGGCGCCGTCCTCGTCGCGGGCCGTCGTGCCCTGGAAGCCGAGGTCGCCGATCCAGTGCTGGGCGCACGCGTGCGGGCAGCCGTCCAGGTGCAGTCTCAGGTCGGCGATGTCGTTGCCGAACCGCGCCTCGAGCCCGTCGACGAGCCGGCCCAGCCGCGTCTTCGTCTCGGTCACCGAGAAGTTGCAGTGCGGCTCGCCGGTGCACGCAATCGCGTTGCCCCAGACCGGGTTCGCGTCGATCGGAAACCCGATCTCGGCGAGTCCGTGCGCGACGCGCTCGGCCTCCGACTCGGGAACGCCGACGAGAATCAGGTTCTGCTGGCGCGCGATCCGGATGTCGGCACCGACAGCCTCTGCGAGGTCGGCGACCGCGATCAGCTGATCGCCCGAGATCAGGCCGAGGCGGATCGGAACCCCGATCGAGCAGAGCCCGGGTTCGCGCTGCGGCTGGATGCCGAGATGGTTCCCCGGCCGGGAGGCTGCCGGCTCCAGCGTGTAGCTCTCGAGGCTCCGGCCGAGCTGCGCCTCGACGCGCTCGCGCATGCCTTCGACGCCCAGGTCGTCGACCATGAACTTCAGCCGCGCCTTCACCCGCGAGACGCGGTACTTGAGGTCGGCCGCCCACGCGCTCGTGATCGCGGCGAGCACCTCGACTGCCTCCTCCTTCGGGACGAACACGCCGAGGTCGCGGCCCAGGCGGGGCACCGACGAGAGCCCGCCGCCGACGAGCACGCCGAAGCCTTCGCGCCCCTCGTGGATCGCCCCGACCAGTGCGATGCAGTTGATCTCGGGCGCGTTGCAGCGATCGGTGCAGGTCGCGATCGAGTACTTGTGCTTGCGCGGCAGGTTCGTGAAGTCCGGGTTGCCGTAGAAGAAATCCGCGGCCTCGGCGACGATGCCGCTGCAGTCGAACAGCTCGTGCGCGGTGAGCCCCTGCATCGGGCAGCCGGTGATGTTGCGCACGGTGTCCCCGCAGCCGCCGGCCGTGGTGATGCCGGCGCGGTCGAGGTCGGCGAACACGTTGGGCAGCTCGCTCAGGGCCAGCCAGTGCAGCTGGATGTTCTGGCGTGTTGCGAGCTCGGCGTCGCCACGGCCGTAGCGGTTCGACACCTCGCCGATTGCGCGCAGCTTGGCCGCGGACAGCTCCCCGCTCGGCAGCTTGATGCGCAGCATGAACGTGCCGATCTTCGGCTTGTCGTGGTAAAGGCCCCACCACTGCAGGCGGACGATGTCCTCCTCTGCGACGCGCTCGTAGCCCTGCGCGATCAGCGCGGGAAGCTCATCGCGGATCCCAAGCGGATCCTTCTCTTGCTTCAGGCGCTCGACGGGGTTCCGCTTGAGGACGAGGTCCCACGTCGCGGTCGGCTGCTCGGCGCGCATCGCCGGATACTACAATAAGTAAAGTAACAGGCAGAAAGTAAAGTCTTGAGCTGCGAACCGGCTACTGGTCGAGTCCGAGGCAATTCAGGATCGCCTCGACGGTGGGAGCGATCAGCGGAGTCCCGGGGCCGACGCCGGTCGTCGCGAAGCCGGTGCCCGTGACGACCAGGACGACGGTCTCGCCGCTTGCGATCTTTCCGTCGCGCACCGCTTCGAAGAGGGCGCCCACGGCGACGCCGCCCGCATCGTCGGCGTAGATGCCGGTGATCTCGGCGAGCTGCTGCCGGTGGTTCCCGATGCGTCCCTCGGGGACGCTGAGGATGCCGCCGCCACTGGCCCGCGCGGCTCCGATCGCGAGATCGCCGGCGCTCGGGCGTCCGACGGCCAGCGAGTTGACGAACGTCGTCGATTCGACGGCCGAGATGGGGCGGTCATCGGCGAACGCCGCCGCGACCGGGCTGCAGCCTTCGGCTTGCGCGCCGTACAGGCGGGGCGCCGCTCCCTCGAGCCAGCCGAGCCGGTCGAGCTCGGCCATCCCCTGAGCTGCCTTCGCGAACAGCCGGCCGGAGCCGATCGGGCAGACGACCGCATCGGGGGCGTTCCAGCCGAGCTGCTCGACGATCTCGTAGGCGAGCGTCTTCGCGCCCTCGGCGGCGTAGGCCTCGATGTTGCCCTCGAGGAATGCCCAGGGGAAGAGCTCGGAGAGCTCGCGCTCGAGCTCGTGGCACGCATCGAATGAGCAGTCGAGGCCGACGAGATGCGCGCCGTAGACCTCGGATGAGACGAGCGGCGCATCGGCCGGCGCAAGGATGACGGCTTCCAGGCCGCGCGCCGCAGCCTCGGCTGCGACGGCGTCGCCGAGGTGCCCCGACGACGAGCAGCAGATCGTCTGCAATCCGAGCTGCGAGGTTGCGGCGCCGGCGATCGCGGCGATCCGGTCCTTGAACGACTGCGTCGGGTTGGCCGTCTCGAGCTTGAGCCACAGCTCGATGCCCAGCAGGCTCGAAAGCCGGTCGGCGTGGATCAGCGGCGTCCAGCCCGCCGGCAGGCCGTGACCGTCCGGCTGCACCGGCAGGAGCGGGGCGTAGCGCCAGAGCGACGGCGGCCCGGCAGCGATGTCGTCGCGGGAGACCGTCTCGCGAAGGACGTCCCAGTCGTAGGCGACGTCGAGCGGACCGTCGCAACGGTCGCACTGTTCTGCGAGCCGTGACGGCGTCACGGTTTCGCACACGCGGCAGCGAAGAGCGGCGTCCTGCATTGCCTAGTATCTCCGCCCTTCGTCTTTGCGAGCTAACCGGAAGGGCGGAAGCGGCCGGTCAGCCCGATTGCGCGCAGAAAATCGAAAACATTGCCGGCGGCATTTCGACAGCGCACATCACAGTCCCAGGGTAGAGGGAGGCCATGGGCAAGTCAAACCGCTTCCGCGTCTGCCGATGCGGGTTCGTCACGCTCAGCCGCCCGCGACGGCCGGCAGCAGCACGATCGTGCTGCCCGCGCTGACGGCGGTGTCGAGCCCGGAATGCAGGCGGATGTCGTCGCCGTCCACGAAGACGTTGAGGAATGACGGCAGCGCGCCGTCGTCGAAGATGCGCCGCTCGAGTGCGGGGTGGGCCGCGATCAGCTCGTCGAGCGCCTCGCGCACCGTGCCGCCGCCGACCTCGACGAGACGGACGCCACCGGCCTCGGTGCGCAGGATCGGTGGAATCTTCAGCGTCGCCATCCAGCGATTCTAGCCGACACTTTCCTTTCTGAAGCTTCGGCCTGGGCTCGCTCGCTACGTTGTCGGGTATGGAGCTGGGCCTCTATTCCTTCGCCGACCGGACGGCCGATCCCGAGACGGGCCGGTCGATCACCGAGCAGCAGCGGCTGGCCGACCTGCTCGAGGAGATCGAGCTGGCGGATCAGCTCGGGCTCGACGTTTTCGGCATCGGCGAACACCATCGGGGCGACTTCATCGTGTCGTCGCCCGCGATCGTGCTGGCGGCCGCCGCGCGGACGACCGAGCGGATTCGGCTTACCAGCGCGGTGACGGTTCTGAGCTCCGACGATCCGGTGCGTGTGTTCCAGGATTTCGCGACGCTCGACCTGATTTCGGGCGGTCGGGCGGAGATCATGGCCGGACGCGGGTCGTTCGTCGAGTCGTTCCCGCTCTTCGGCTACGACCTCGGGCTGTACGACGAGTTGTTCGCCGAGAAGCTCGAGCTCCTGCTCGCGCTGCGGGCGTCGGAGCGCGTGACCTGGTCGGGCCGGCACAGGGCGCCGATCGACGATCTCCCCGTGCATCCGCGACCGCTGCAGGAGCCGTTGCCGGTGTGGGTCGCGGTCGGCGGGAACCCCGAGTCGGCGCTGCGCGCGGGTGCGCTTGGGCTGCCGATGGCGCTGGCGATCATCGGGGGCATGCCGGAGCGTTTCGCGCCGTTCGCCGAGCTGCACCGCCGTGCGGCACAGCAGGCCGGGCACGACCCGCTGCCCGCGTTGTCGATCAACTCGCACGGATACATCGCCGACACCTCCCAGCAGGCCCTCGACGAGTCGTATCCGGCCGTTTCGGCCCAGATGAACCGTGTCGGGCGCGAGCGCGGCTGGCCGCCGATGGCGCGGGCCGACTACGACGCCGCGGCAGCGCTGCGCGGAGCGAACTTCGTCGGCAGCCCGCAGGAGGTTGTCGAGAAGATCCTCTTCCAGCATGAGATCTTCGGCCACGACCGCTGCCTGCTGCAGTTCAGCGTGGGGACGATGCCCCACGACAAGATCATGCGCTCGATCGAGCTCTTCGGCACCGAGGTAGCCCCGGTAGTCCGCCGCGAGCTAGCCGCCCGGGCACCAAAAGCCGCCGCCCCCTCGTAGCCGAAGTTCGCTGCCGTCCCGAACGGCCCCGGCCGCGTGCGCAGTTCGAACTGCCGGTGCCAGGCACCGGGGTTCGACCTGTCCCAAACGTGTGCCGAGAGTGTGATTCTTTCGTGCCGGCGAGGGGCGCTCTCGAGCCCCGGTTCGAACTGCCGGTGCCAGGCACCGGCAGTAAACGTTTCGCCTACGTGTGCCAAGAGTGTGAATCTTTCGGTGGGCGCCGGTGCGGCGGGGTACGTTGAGACAGTTCGGAAGGCGGGGCTGCCCTTTGTTGTGGCGGGAGGCCACGGGGTGTTGGTTCGAAAGGCCTTGCCTGAAGGAGGGTAGGACGGGCGCGGTGGGATGCCGCGACCGGGGGTGTCGCCCCTTGCTCCTTTTCTGCTCGCGCCCTTACGGATCGGGTGGTGCGAGGCCCGGCCGCTCGCCGGGTGGACGGGGTCGCGACGGCTGCGAAACCGGGAGGCCCGCGGCCACCCACGCCTCGAAGCCGCCGATCACGTCGCCGGCCCGGCTGAAGCCCAGGCGGATGAGGCTCGCGGCGGCGAGGCTCGACGAGTGGCCGTGGTCGCAGATCAGCAGCAGCTCACGTTCGCGGCCGCCGACGTGCGGGTTACGCCACTCGCTGTCGGGGGCAACGCGCCATTCGAGCACCGTGCGCGGCAGGTGGAGCGACCCGGGAACGATGCCGTCAGCCCGCCGCGCGTCGTCGGAGCGAATGTCGACGAGCAACGCGCCGCGGTCTACCGCCGCCAAGGCCTCGGCCGGCGAGAGCCGCGCGATCTGCCCCCGCGCCTCCGCCAGCAGCTCGTCGATCGTCAGTCCGTTCACGGCCACCCTCAACGAGCCTGGGGCAGGATCGTCCCCGTCGGCCCGAGCCGGACCGCGCTCTTGCCGAAGTCCTCCTGCGAGAGCGTGTTCAGGAACTTGATCGCGCCGTCCGTCGGGTCGTAGCCGGGCGTGCCGATCCCGGCCATCCGCAGCGGCACGACGCGCCCACCGAGGACCCCGCCCTTCGCATCGAGCCGGAGCGTCAGCAGCGCGCTGAGCGAAAGCGTCGGCCCCGTCATGTTCAGCGTGTTCTGGCCCGCGAGATTGCCGAGGCTGTAGGCGATCAGGTGGCCGTGGAACCACTGCAGCCCGCGCAGTACGTGCGGCCCCGACGCGAATACGAGCCCCGCGCCCGCGTCGATCATGGCGTGCGCGAACGCCTCCGGATTGCCGCGCTGCTCGCCGAGGAACACCTCGGGGCGACCAGTCACATGATCCGCCGCGGCGCCTTCGGCACCCGCATGCATGTAGACGATCACGACGTCCGCGTGCTTCTTCGCGCGGCGGACGAGCGCCTGAGCCGCCGGGATCTTCAGCAGGCTTTGTGCCCACGCATATGGCGCGCAGCCGATGATGGCGACCTTCACCGCGCCTGCCTGCACGTACGTGATCTGACCCGGCAGCCCGTCGTACGCGATGTGCGCCGCACGGAGCGCCGCGAGCGTCTGCAGCTGTGCCTGCTCGCCGAAGTCGAGCGCATGGTTGTTGGCCACGTTCAGGACGTTGAAGCCCGCGCGCCGCAACACTGCGGCCGACGCCGGCTCCGCGCGAAACGTGTAGCAGCCGTCGGTGCCATACGGAGCGCACTTGGCGGAGCCCATGGTCGCCAGCGTTCCCTCCAGGTTGGCCATCACCAGATTCCCGTGCAGGAAGCGGTGGATACCCGCGAACGTCGAGGTCGTCGCGCCTCCGCCTTCGAGCGCGATGTCGCCGCCCCCGACGAAGCTGAACGCAGGCAGCTTCGCCGCGGCGCCGAGAGGAGCAAGCACGAGGGCCGCAGCCGACGCGGCGGCCGCGAGTGCGAACGAAGCTCTCAGCCGTCGACCGGCAGAGTCAGAGTCGGCTTCTCGATCCCGCCTCCGGCGCCGGCGCCCGACGTGATCGCCGTGCCGACGGCGAAGAACTCGATCACATGCGAACCCCAGCCGTGCGAGTTCTCCTCGAGGCGAACGGCAACGACGCCCTTCGCCTGCAGCTTGGCCGCCTCGCGCTGCATCCGCTCCATCGCCAGCTCCCGCGCGTCGTACAGGGCCTGCGTGAAGTTCGGCATCTCGACGTTCTGGCCGATCTGCTTGAACGCCTGGCGCATCGACTGATGCGCGACGTGGTAGACGCACGAGCCCATCACAAGCCCGACCGGACGGTGCCCCGCGGTGATCAGCTTGTAGAAGTCCTGGCCCGACAGGTCGGACGTGAACGGCCGGCCGTCAGGCGCGCGGTGAACCTCGCCCCCGGAATGCTTGACCGCCGTGCCGAGCGCGATGAACTCCGCCATGTTCTCGCCCCAGTCGTAGCGGCCGATCTGCAGCCGCACGCCGACGACCCCGTCGGCTCCGAGCTGGTCTGCCTCCTCCTCCATCCGGGTCATCGCCAGCTCCCGCGCGGCGTACATCGCCTGCGACAGGACGACCATCTCCTGGCTCTGCTTCCAGCTCGACTGCTGGTAGCCGATGTGGTAGATCGACGACCCGACGACGAACCCGAGTGGCTCGAAGCCGGCGGCCTCGACCAGCAGGTATTCGTCGACCGAGAGGTCGGACGTGAACAGCCCGTGCTTCAACTCGGCCATGCGCTCGCGGCCGTGTTCGGGCACGCCTTCCAGCGACGTGCGGTCGTAACCAGGGTCGGACACGGGAGGGGCCTCCTGTTCGGTCAGCTCGATTGCGTCCTCGGGCTCTGCCGGGCCTGAAGCTTCGGGTTCGTCCGGCCGGCGGCGATCGAGGAAGCCCATCAAGGAGCGATGGTACTGCCGGTCGGCGCTTCAGGCGCGGTCGCATCCGGGGTCGCGACCTTGGCGAACGCCCACCAGCGGTTGGCGACGAACGTCGTCGAGGTCACGACGACCATCGACGCGACGAAGGCGAGGAACGGCGCCAGGCCTGCCGACGTCCCCGCCGCAACCAGAAGGGCGCTCAGGCCGGCGCCCACACCCTGCACCGCGCCGTACCGGACGAGCGAGCGGCGCCGCCCGCCGCCCGCGAACGTCCACCGCCCGTTCCACCAGTAGCCGTTCAGGGCGCCGGCGATGAAGCCGAGCGCGGCGGCTGCGGGGGCCGGGGTACTGGCCCACCGCAGCGCCGCGAACACCACGAAGCTGATTGCCGTGTTGGAGACTCCGACCAGCGAGAACTGGCCGAGCTGGGTGAGCAGCTCCCTGCCCCCGCGCGCGTCAACCAGCGCTTGCAATCGCTTGGGCCTTACCGGCACAGTCGTAGAGGGTCGCCGAGCCGCCGGACGAAGCGGTGCTCGACGAGGACGATGTGTACGAGACCGCTTTGCAGATCGAGGTGATCGTCGACACTGCCGCGTTGCTCGTGCCACCAGGCCCGCCGACGCCGCTCTGGCCGCCGAGCAGGAAGTATCGCGCCTCGTTGCGGCTGATCAGCCGCGCCAGATACGAGTTGGTGAGCACCGTCTCGCGTCCGGTGAAGCCGCCCAGCGACGCCACGGGCTCGCCCGCAATCACCGCAGTTGCCGCCTCCTGCTCGTTCTGGACGATCAACCCGAACCGCTTCGTCGCGCCGTGCGCTTCGACGTACTTCAGCGCGGTCGTGATCGACGCCGACGAGTTGGTTCCGCCGCCGAAGCCGGCTCCGGCGCCGGTGCGGAGACCACTGCCCGCGGTGGGAGGTGTTCCCGTGCCGCCCGGGGGAGTGAAGCTGCCGCCGCCGCGACCGGTCGGACGCGTGCCGGAAGGCGGGCCGCCGAAGTTGCCGCGTCCGCGGAACGTGCCCCCGCCCGGACGGCCGCCGACGCCGCCGCCGACCGCCGAGGCTCCCGACAGGTAGTTCGGCCCGGCGCCGGGGAAGACCCCGCTGACGGCGTTCTTGAAGACCGTCGACGACCAGACCGCCGGCGCCGCGAACAGCGCCGCGACCGCGAGGCCCATTGCGACCGTCGCCACCCGGCGGCGATCGACGCCGAGGGTGACACCCGCCGCGACCCCGACAAGCGCGACAACTGCAGCCGCCGTGCCGATCACGACGACCGCCTGCAGCCACGAGTCGTAGCCACTCCGCCGCAGCAGCGCGACCTCGAGCCAGCCGGACAGCACCAGCGCAGCGATCGGCAAACCGGCCCGCAGGCCGCCGGCTCGAGCGTCACGCCACAACGCGACGACACCTGCTCCGATCAGCGCGGCGGTCGCAGGTGCGAGCGCCGACAGGTAGTAGGTGTGGATGATCCCGCTCGAGAACGAGAAGATCACCGCCGCCGCCGCGAACCAGCCGCCGATCACGGCGAACGTGCCAAGCCGGCGGCGATCGCGCGCCACGATGAGCGCGCCGAGCACCGAGACGCCGCCGAGGATGGCGAGCGGCAGCAGCCAGCCGCCCTGGTCGCCGAGCGCGTTGTTGATCAGCCGGAACCAGCCCGGCGTGCCCGAGAACGCGCCGCCGCCTCCGCCACCGGTCGAGGTGCCGCCGGTCTGACCGGTCGACGCGGCCGAGCCCGTTGTACCCGAGCGCCAACGACAGCGCGCTGTTGTCGCTCGTCGAGCCGACGTACGGGCGGTCGACGGCCGGCGTCAGCTGGACGGCCGCGATCCAGGCGCCCGAGACGACGACGAGGACGCTCGTCGCCAGGGCCGAGTGGACGATCCGCCGCCGCCACGGCACCCGCGTGAACGCGAGGTAGCCGAGAGCGATGCCGGGCACGATGATCGCCGCGGCAAGCATCTTCGCCTCGAAGGCGAGCCCGGTCAGCGCCGCCGCCGCGAGCAGTGTGCGCAGGCGACCCGACTCGATCGCCCGGGCGCCGACGTACGCCGCCGCGACCAGCAGCAGCACGAACAGCGCGTCCGGGTTGTTGTCGCGGTTGATCGCGACCGACACCGGCGAGATGGCCAGCGCGAGCGCAGCGACCAACCCGGCGACCCGGCCGAAGTAGCGCTGCACGAGCAGATACAGCAGCCCGACCGAGGCGACGCCCGCGAGCGCCTCGGGAATCAGGATCGAGGCGCTCGAGAAGCCGAAGAGCTTCGCCGAGGCGGTCTCGACCCACAGTGCGAGCGGCGGCTTGTCGACCGACACGAGCCCGCCCGGGTCGAAGGAGGCGAAGAAGAAGTTGTGCCAGCTCAGCAGCATGCTCCGCACCGCCGCTGCGTAGTACGTGTTGGCGTACCCGTTCTGCGTCAGCTTGTAGAGGTTGAGGAAGGCCGACAGCGCGAGGATCCCGCTGAGGGCGACCGCGTGCCGTGACGCCGTGATGCGGCGAACGGCGACGCGGGTCGGCTGGGCTGCGCAGGACGAGATCGCGCTCATGACGCCACCGCGGTGAATCGTGTGGTATTCGTGGTGAACTGCGTCGGGGTGACTTCGACTCGCTCGGCGCTGTAGCCCTCGCCGCTCCAGAACGCGCGGCGAACGCGTGCGAGGCCCCGCAGGTCGGCCCCGATCGTGGCCGAGAGGACGACCCGCGAGTCGAGATCCTCGACCCAGTCGACCGGCACCTCGTGGATCCGCAGCCCATTCCGCTCGGCGAGCAGCAGCAGCTCCGTGTCGAAGAACCACCCCTCGTCCGAGACGAGCGGCAGCAGCCGGTGCGCGATGTCGCCGCGCAACGCCTTGAACCCGCATTGGGCGTCGGAGAAGCTCGCCCGGAAGCCGGCGTGGACGAGCGTGTTGTAGCCCCGCGAGAGAACCTCGCGCTTCAGCCGCCGGCGGACGTGTGCCTGGCGGGCCAGCCGGGTGCCGATCGCCAGCTCGCTGTGCCCCGACATGATCGGAGCGACGAGCGGCAGGAAGCTCTCGAGGTTGGTCGACAGGTCGACGTCCATGTACGAGACGACGTGCGCGTTGCTGGCGCTCCACGCCGCACGCAGTGCGCGGCCCCGGCCTTTCTCCTCGAGCCGGAGGAAGCTCACCTCCTCATGGCGGGCCGCGAGCTCCGCGGCGACCAGCGGCGTCGCATCCCCGCTCGCGTTGTCGGCGACGACGACTCGGAAAGGGAACGGGAACTCGCTCCTCAGGTAGCCGAGCAGCAGCTCGACGTTCGGCCCGAGCGCGCGTTCCTCGTCGTAGACGGGGATCACGACCTCGACCGTTTGCAGCTTGGCGTTCATGGTGTGGCTCCTTTCGTTGACTTCCCTCAGCGTGCGGGGGAAGGCTGGGAGCCTGCTGAGAGGGCGCTAGGGGTTGACGAAGAGCGGCAGCTCGACGATGAACGTCGCGCCGCGGCCGGGCCCCGACTCGGCACGGGCCGTGCCGCCGTGCGCCGCGGCGACCGCGGCGACGATCGACAGGCCGAGCCCGGCGCCGCCGCTCGCGCGCGTGCGCGACGGGTCGGCGCGGTAGAAGCGTTCGAACACATGCTCGGCCTGTTCGTCGTCGAGCCCTGGGCCGGAGTCCGTCACGGCCAGGCGAGCGTTCGCACCCGACCGCGTCAGCACGACCTGCACCGGCGCTCCGGCCGGCGTGTGTGCCCGGACGTTCGCGAGGAGATTGTCGACCACCTGCCGGAGCCGCACCCGGTCGCCGAGGACGACAAGGGAGTCGGCCTCGAGCGTCACGGGCCGGTCTGGCTCGACGGCATGGGCGGTCTCGACCGCTTCGCCGACGAGCGCTCCGAGTTCGACAGGCTCGCGCTCGAGCGGGCGGCCCTCGTCGAGCCGGGCGAGCAGCAGCAGGTCGTCGACCAGCACGCTCATCCGCTGCCGACTCGCGCTCGATGCCGCGCATCGAGCGGGCGAGATCGTCGGGCCGGGTGCCCGCGCCGCGCTCGAACAGCTCGGCATAGGCCCGCACGGCCGCGAGCGGAGTGCGCAGCTCGTGGGAGGCGTCGGCGACGAAGCGCCGGAGCTTGCGCTCGGACGCCTCGAGCGCGCGCAGCGACGACTCGATCTGCGTCAGCATCGACGTTCAGGGCGATCCCGAGCCGGCCGACCTCGGTACGCGGCTCGGCGCGCTCGACCCGCTGCGAGAGGTCTCCCGAGGCGATCGCCGCGGCGGTGTCGCCGATCGCCGCGAGTGGGCGCAGGCCGAGCCGCACGACCCACAGGCCGAGGCCGCCGATCGCCGCCAGGACGAGCGCGGTCACGAGCAGCTCGACCAGCAACAGCTGGTGCAGCGTGCTGTCGGCCTCGCTCAACGGGGTGGCGATCACCAGGATGCGATTCGGCTCGCGCACTTCGATCGAGGCCCGCACGCGGAACTTGCCATCGCCGGAGACCGCCGGGACGGTGAAGAAGACGACCCGATCCTGCGTGCTCGACCCGGCCGGCACGGCGATCGTCTTCGGCAGCTTCGGCTTCGGCCCGCTCGTCGCACCGGCGAACTGCGGCACGAAGCCTTCCTTCCCCGTCACCACCGAGCCGTTGAGGTAGCGGAGCTGGACATAGTCACCCGGGACCGATGCGGTCAGGTCGTCGATGCTCGGCCCCTCGCCGCCGCCGTTCGGCCCGCCGCCCGGGTTCACCCCGGACCGCCGTTCGAGCCACGCGGCGCCGAGAACACGCCCTCGACCGCACGGTGGGCGTCGTTGAGCGAGCTGTCGGTGCGGTGGATGAGGAACGAGCGCAGTGACGAGTAGGTCGCAACGTCGGCAGCCGTCAACCCGACCGCCGCCAGCGCAACGACACCCAGCAGCAGCCGGGCGCGCAAGGACAAGCGTGAGAACACGACCGCTAGTGCGCGTCCAGGATGTAGCCGGCCTGGCGCACGGTGCGGATCAGCGGCGGCCCGAGCACATCGAGCTTCCGGCGGAGGTAGCTCACATACGTCTCGACGACGTTCGAGTTGCCGCCGAAGTCGTACCGCCACACGTTCTGCAGGATCTGGCCCTTGGAGAGGACGCGGCGCGGGTTGAGCAGGAAGAACCGCAGCAGCGCGAACTCGGTCGCGGTGAGGTCGACGATCGTGCCGGCGCGCGAGACCTCGTGGCGGCCTTCGTCGAGGACGACGTCGCCGAACGCGAGCACCTCGCCGGGCGCCTCGCCCTCGGTGCGCCGGAGGATCGCCCGGATCCGCGCGACCACTTCGGCGAGGCTGAACGGCTTGGTGACGTAGTCGTCGCCGCCGGCCCGCAGGGCTTCGACCTTGTTCTCGACCCCGTCCTTCGCCGTCAGAAACAGGATCGCCGTCTTGAAGCCCTGGGCGCGGAGCCTGCGCCCGACCTCGATTCCCTCGAGGTCGGGCAGCATCCAGTCGAGCACGATCAGGTCGGGCTCGGAGTCCGCGACGGCCGTCAACGCTGCCCGGCCGGTCGCCGGCCTCGTCGACGTCGAACCCCTCGTAGCGCAGAGCCGTTGCGACCGCGTCCACGATCGACGGCTCGTCGTCGACCACCAGGATTCTGCTCCGCCGCTCGCTCATCTCAGAGCGAACGATGCCACCGTTTCCTGGGAACTGCCTGTGAGCCGGCTGTGCGCTTTGTCAGAGCTCGCTACGCGGCTTCCTCCGAGCCTTCGGCCTGCGCGCGCTGGGCCGCGATGAAGTCGCGGTACCAGTAGAAGCTCCCCTTCGGGATCCGCTCGAGCGTCGGGAAGTCGACGTAGATCAGCCCGAACCGCTTCCAGTAGCCCCAGGCCCACTCGAAGTTGTCGAGCAGCGACCAGGTGAAGTAGCCACGCAGCGGCACGCCGGCGGCGACCGCGCGGCCCGCGGCCGCGATGTAGGCAGCTGAGGATACGCCTGCCGCTCGACATCGCCGATGGTTCCGTCGTGGCCGCGCACGTCCGGGAAGGCCGCGCCGTTCTCGGTGACGTAGATCGCCTCGGGGCGCATAGTCGCGCTTGAGCCGCACGAGCAGGTCGTGGAGGCCGTCGGGCGTGATCTCCCAGCCCATGTCCGTGTGCTCGGCGTCGGGACGGCGGATGATCTGCGAGCGCCCGCCGTTCGGGTCGGCCGCCACGAGCGGAGACGAGTAGTTGTTGACGCCGAGGAAGTCGATCGGCGCGGCGATCGTCTCGAGGTCGCCGTCGCGAATCTCGGGCATGATCTCCGCCCACGCCTCGGCCATGTCCTCGGGATAGGCGCCGCGGAAGATCGGGTCGAGGAACCAGCGGTTGTGGAAGCCGTCGACCCAGAGGGCCGCCGCGGCGTCGGCAGGATCGCCGCTCGCGGCGTACGCATGGTCGAGGTTCAGGGTGATCCCGACCTGCGCATCGGGCGAGGCCCGCCGCAGGATGTCGACCGCCCGGCCGTGCGAGAGCAGCAGGTGATGGGCGGTTGCGAGCGCGTCGGGCTCCGACGTCCGGCCCGGGGCGTGGTGGCCCCAGCCGTGCCCGATCCAGGCGACGACCCACGGCTCGTTGTGCGTGATCCAGTTGCGCGACCCGGTCGCCGAGGCGCTCGGCGACGACCTCGACGTACTCGGAGAACGCCTCGACCGTGTCGCGGGCCGGCCAGCCGCCGAGATCTTCGAGCGCCTGCGGCGTGTCCCAGTGGAACAGCGTCACGAACGGGTCGATGCCGTTGCCGAGGAGCTCGTCGACGAGGCGGTCGTAGAAGTCGAGCCCCGCCGGGTTCACGCGCCCCCGGCCTTCGGGGAGAATCCTCGGCCAGGCGATCGAGAACCGGAAGGCGTCGAGGCCGAGCTTGTTGCATCAGCCCGATGTCGTCGCTGTAGCGGTGGTAGAAGTCGCACGCGATATCGCCGTTGTCGCCCAGACGAACCTTGCCGGGCGTCGCGCAGAAGCGATCCCAGACGCTCTCGCCGCGACCGTCCTCGTTGGCCGCGCCCTCGATCTGGTACGAGGCGGTCGCCGCGCCCCAGATGAAGTCGGGCGGAAACGGGCTACCCAATTGATCCGACATACCCTTCCTCTCGAATGGCGGTGGATGGTGCGGTGACGTGGCAGCGGGCGCTGCGCCCGCGGCCGTCGTCGACAAGCTCGGGCGTGACCTGCGAGCAAACCGGGATCGCGAGCGGGCAGCGATCGACGAACCTGCAGCCGGCGACGGGATCGATAGCCGCGGCGAGGCTCCTGGTGGGCCGGATGACGACTCGTCTCGCCGCCCGTCACCGGGTTCGGGAGCGGCCGACGAGCAGCAGCCGCGTGTACGGATGGAGCGGGTCCTGCAGCACGTCCTCGACGGGGCCGCTGCTCGACGATCTGGCCGGCGTACATGACGAGCACCTCGTCCGCGACGTACCGGGCGCTCGCGAGGTCGTGGGTCACGTAGAGGAACGCGAGTCCGTGGCGTTCCTTGAGCTCGAGGATCAGATTGAGGATCCCGATGCGGATCGAGACGTCGAGCATCGACGTCGGCTCGTCGGCGATGAGCACCGACGGCTCGACCGCCAGCGCGCGTGCGATCGCGACGCGCTGCCGCTGGCCGCCGGACAGCTCGTGCGGGTACTTCGCGGCGATCCGCGTCGGGCGGCACCAGCCCGACCGTGTCGAGCAGCTCGTACACGCGCTCTTCCAGCTTCCCGTGCGCGACCAGACCATGGATCTGCAGCGGCCGCGCGAGGTGGTGGCGGACCGTCTTGACCGGATTCAGCGAGCCGAACGGGTCCTGGAAGATCATCTGCACGTGTGAGCGGTAGCGCAGGATGTCGGCGCGCGAGCGGTCGCGGGCCACGTCGCGGCCGTCGAACACGACGCTGCCGGACGTCGGCGCATAGAGCCGCAGGAGCAGGCGCGCGACGGTGCTCTTGCCGCTGCCGCTCTCGCCGACGAGTGCGGTGACTCGGCCCGGCTCGAGCGTGAAGTTGACGTCGTCGACGGCATGCACCTGGGCGCGTCCGAACAGGCCGTTGCCGACCCGGAAGTGCTTCGTCAGGCCCCGACCTCGAGCTCCGTCGGTGCGGCAGCTCACGCAGCCCACGTCCAGCTTGTGGCAGGCCGCAAAGTGGGCCGGTGCGATCTCGCGGAGCCGCGGCCGCTGCGTCGTCTGGCGCCGGTACAGCTCGAAGTCGCCCGGCAGGCAGTGCGGGCAGCGCGGATGGAACCGGCAGCCCTCGGGCGGCGCCGACAGGTCGGGCGGCGCTCCGGGAATGCCCGTGAGCCGCCGGAGCGGCCCGGTCAGCGGCGGGAACGACTGCATCAGCCCGATCGTGTACGGATGCTTCGGCGTTGTCGTGCAGCTCCGCCGCACGCGACAGCTCGACGATCTCGCCCGCGTACATGATCGCGATCCGGTGGGCGACCTCGATCAGCAGCGACAGATCGTGGGTGATGAACAGAACCGCGAAGCCGCGCTCGCGCTGGAGCTGCTCGATCTGCTGCAGGATCTCGCGCTGGACGACGACGTCGAGAGCCGTCGTCGGCTCGTCCATGATCACGAGCTCCGGCTCGAGGGCGAGCGCCATCGCGATGATCACGCGCTGCCTCATGCCACCGGAGAGCTCGTGCGGGTACGAGCGGACGCGCTCGCGGTCGATGCCGACCAGCTCGAGCAGCTCGCCGCGCGTGCTTGACCGCGTCGCGCTTCGAGATGCGCTCGTGCGCCTGCATCATGTCGACGAACTGCGCGCCGACCCGCATCACCGGGTTGAGGCCGTTCATCGCGCTCTGGAAGACCATCGAGACGTTGCGCCACCGGAACTTGCCGCAGCTCTTCGCTGCTCTTCCGCGTCAGATCCTCGCCGCGGAACAGGATGCTCCCGCCGACGACCTTCGCAGGCGGGCGCAGGATCTGCATCACCGCGTTCGCGACCGTGCTCTTGCCGCAGCCCGACTCGCCTGCGAGTCCGACGATCTCGCCCGCGCGGATCGAGAGGTCGACGCCGTCCACGGCGCGCACCGGCCGCTCGCCGCCGTACTCGACCGCGAGCTGCCGCACCTCGACCAGCACCTCCGCGCCGGCGCGCGGCTCGCTGCGGTCGCGCGCCGTCGTCACCACGCCGCTCATGCGGAGCCCCCGGCGCGAGCCAGCGCGCGTGCGCCCGCGAACGGCGTGAGCAGGTAGCTGAAGACCGACCGCCGCCGCGCGAGACTGCGCAGGCGCGGGTTGCTGACCTCGTCGATGCCGGCGAGCAGCAGCACGAGCGCGAGCACGGTGAGGGCGAGCGCGGCGCCCGGGAACAGGAAGCACCACCACTCGCCCTGGAGTACGGCCGAGTTCACCTGGGCCCAGTACATGGTGACGCCCCAGCTCGGGCGCGAGAGGCTCGCGAGCCCGAGGAACTCGAGTCCGGCATCCGTGAGCAGCGCGATGTAGAAGACGAGCACGAACGCCGCGGCGATCCGGCTGATCATGTTCGGCATCAGCTCGCCGAAGACGATCCGCGGCGTCGACTCGCCTGCGACCTTGGCCGCGAGCACGAAGTCGCGGTTCTTCAGCTGCAGCGCCTGGGTGCGCAGGACGCGAGCTTCGAAGGCCCAGAGCACCAGCCCGAGGACGAGCACCATGGTGCTCATCCCGCGGTTCTTCAGGAAGCCGGAGATGACGACGAGGAGCGGGATCGGCGGGATGACGAGGAAGACGTTGATCAGGAAGTTGATGACCTCGTCGACGATTCCGCCGGAGTAGGCGGCGAGGATCCCGAACGTCGCTGCGATCAGCGTCGCGAGCGCGCCGGCGGCCGCGCCGAGCAGGAGCGAGCGGCGCGTGCCGACGACGACCTGCGAGAAGACGTCGCTGCCCTGGTCGGTCGTGCCGAAGAGGTGATGCCACGACGGCGCCTCATGCGCGGCGAGGCTGAAGCCGTTCGGGTCGGCGACCGAGATCAGCGGCGCGATCACGGCGATCACGATCATGAAGATCAGGATCACGATGCCGACGCGGGACTTCGGGTTGCGCAGCAGCAGCCAGGCCCAGCCGGGAAGATGCAACCGCCGCATCAGCTGGTCCGCACACGCGGGTCGAGGACGAAGTTGAGCAGGTCCATGATGAAGTTCGCCGCGATCACGCACAGCGAAAGGACCACGCAGCAGCGCCTGCGCCAGTGGGTAGTCGGCGCCGAGCACGGCCTGCTGGAGCGTGAGGCCCGCGCCGGGATAGCTGAAGACGAATTCGATCACGACGACGCCGCCGACCGCCGTCGCGAACTGGGCTGCAAACCCGTTCAGCGCGGGGAGGATCGCGTTGCGGCCGGCGTAGCGGGTCATCACCTCGCGGTCGCGCAGGCCCTTGGCGCGCGCGACGCCGACGTAGTCCTCGTCGATCGTGTTGATCATCAGCGTGCGCATGTTCAGCACCCAGCCGCCCGCGTAGGCCCCCACGATCACGAGTGCCGGGAGTTGCGCATGCCGGAACGCGCTCGAGATGAAGGCCCAGTTGAAGCCGGGGATCAGGTCGCTGTTGTACGCGTGCTGGATCGGGAACCAGTGCAGCTTCAGGCCGAGGAAGTAGACGCCGAGCAGGGCGGTGAAGAACGCCGGGAACGCCCCGAGCGACATGAAGGCGGGGACGAGGACGGAGTCGACGACTCCGCCGCGGCGCCACGCGGCGATCATGCCGATGGTCGTGCCGATCAGGAACGCGAAGAGGAACGCGACCCCGACGAGGACGATCGAGTAGGGCAGCGTCCGGCCGACGACGGCCGAGACCGGTGACGGATAGTTCGAGGTCGAGATCCCGAAGTTGAGGTGCTCGAGCCGGTGCAGATAGACGATGTAGTCGTGCCAGACCGAGCCCTTGGTGCCGCCGAGCAGCGCCTCGTAGGTCTGGATGATTCCCGGGTTCGCCTGGATCTGTGCCGGTGAGAGATGCGCCAGCACGCCGCGATCGGGTCTCCCGGCATCAGGCGCGGGAGCAGGAAGTTGAGCGTGAGCGCCACCCAGACGGCGAACACGTAGAAGACGAGACGACGGAGGAACCAGCGCATGCGTTTGAGTTTGAGCCTGCTGTGTTTGCGAGTGAGTTTGAGCTTGGCGTCAGAAGTATCGCGGCGGAGCCGGACCGGGGCCGGCTCCGCCGCGAAGCTCAGATCTGCGCCCGCTTAGGGGCCGGCGTGGCCGCCGGGGCAGATCTTGGTGAACGACAGCAGGTTGTCCGGGATACGTGCTGAAGATCGGGTCACCGAAGAAGTTCTTCGGCGAGTCGAAGCAATGGAAGTACTTGGTGCTGTACGTCGACCAGCGAGGCCCGATGAACAGCGGGATGATCGGCAGCTCGTTCAGCCAGATCTTCTCGAGCGAGGTTGCGATCGCCTGCTGCTTCTTCGGGTCGAGCGTGGTCTTCCACTGGTTCAGCAGACCGGTTGCCGTTGCGTCGTAGGTGTGCTCCCAGTTGCCCGTGCTGGAGGCATCCTGCCCCGACGGGATGTAGGAGTTCTGCGACAGGTTCGCGTTGAAGAAGCCGTAGGGCGAGCCCTGCGACCCGTTCTGCCAGAGCAGTGTCGGGTTCTTCGTCGCGAACGCGTTCGGGAACCAGGATCCCCAGTCGGGCTCGAGGGCGACGTTCGAGTCGATCCCGATGCCCTGCAGGTCCTTGGTGATGATCTGGTTCGAAGCGACCCAGTCAGACCAGCCCGAGATCACGTGGATGTTCAGCGTGACCGGGTTGCCCTTCGGGTCGATCAGCTTGCTGCCCTTGTAGGTGAAGCCGGCGGCGAGCAGGGCGGCCTTGGCGGCTGCCGGGTCGTACGTGGCCAGCTTCTTGGCCTCGGCCTTCACGGTCGGGTCGACGACCCAGCCCGGGAACAGACCGCTGAGGCCGATCGCGTCGGTGGGCGGCGCGTAGCCGTACTCACCGAGCTTCGACACCGTGTTGCGGTCGATCGCCATGCTGAGCGCCTTGCGGAAGGCCGCCAGGCTGTACGGGTACTGCGTGTCGTCGAAGACGAGCGACACGGGGTACGCCGTCGTTGCGTAGAACGCGTGGAAGTGCGCCGGGTCCTTCGCCGAGTACGTCGAGGCGACGTTCGGGACGAAGTTGTGCGTCCAGTCGACCTGACCACTCTGGATCAGGGCGAGCGCGGCGTCGTTCGACGCGGCCTGCACGTACTCGAGGCAGCCGATGAGCGGCTTGCCGGCCTGCCAGTAGTGCGGGTTCTTGCTCAGGACGTAGTCCTGGCCCGTGAACCGTGCGATCGTCGTGAACGGGCCCGATCCGACCGGATGCGGGTCGAGGTACGTCGCCGGGATCCTTGATCTTCGACCAGACGTGCTGCGGCACCACGATGGCGCGCGTTCAGCGTCGAGGCGATGAACTGCGAGTCGGGCGTCTTCAGGTTGATGACGACCTGGTACTTGCCCTTCGCCGTGACCGACGCGATGTTCGACCCGGCCCGCGTGTAGCCCACGAGGTCCATGGTCGAGCTCTGCTTGCCGGCGGTCAGGCTGTAGACGACGTCCGCAGACGTGAGCGGCTGGCCGTCCGACCACTTGACGTTCTGGGCGATGTTGAGCGTCAGCGTCTTGTTGCCGTTGCTCCACTTCCAGCTCTGCGCCAGCCACGGTACGGGCGGCTTGCCACCCTCCGGTGAGACGATGAGCCCCTCATAGAACGCGCCCTTCGTGAACTGACCGCTCGGAAGGCCGGTCGCCGTGAAGGGGTTGAAGTTCCTGACGAACGTCGGATCGCCGGCGCCGGTCATGACGAGGCACTTGTGGCTGGCCGCTGCTTTGAGCGGAGCCGCAGGTGCAATCGCCGATGCGGCGAGCGCGATGACGACCGTTGCGGTCCCGATGGCTGCGGTGAGAAGACCGAGCCTGCGGACCGAACGCGGAGTGACGTGGCATCTGTCGTTCCTTTCTCGCCCGGGGGCGACGAAGAAGACCTGCGGGACGAACAACCGGAAATTCCCGGAAACGGTTAACACGTATCGGACGCCGTGTCAACCTTTGGTTACCGACTCTCACCTTAGAAAGCGAGGTGGAAGGCCGAATACGTGTCCGGTAATTACCCGTAACCGTTTACAAGATGTGTCGGATGTGGTAGGACGTACAGTCGACCAATGGCCGATCCCGTCACAACGACCGAGCCGAAGTTCCGGGGCCGCGCGACCATCCGCGACATCGCGGATCTGGCCGGTGTCTCGATCGCGACCGTGTCGCGGGTCCTGAACGACCGCCCGGATGTCGCGCGCGAGACGCGCGAGACGGTCCTGCAGGTCGTGCGCGAGCACGGCTTCAGCACGAATCGCGGCGCGCGGGGGCTGTCGAGCGGACGCACCGGCATGATCGGGTTGACGCTGCCGCTCGTGAACGACCTCTACTTCGGTCCGATGCTGAGCGGCGCCACGGAGGCGCTGTACGAGGCCGACATGCGGATCGTGCTCTGCCCGACGATGCACGAGCACGACCGCGAGGTCTCGCTGCTCGAGCGGCTGATGCACGGCACCACCGACGGCGCGATCCTGGTGCTGCCCGGAGGAGTCGGGAGACGAGCTCCGCACGCTCAAGCGCCAGGGCTTCCCGTTCGTCGTCGTCGATCCGCGCGATCCGCCGCCCGACGGAATCCCGTGCGTCTCGGCGATGCACGCGGCGGGAGCGAAGCAGGCGACCGAGCATCTGCTCGAGCTCGGCCACCGCCGCATCGGCGTGATCGCCGGCAGCCCCGGCTGGTACGCCACCGAGGAGCGCATGATCGGCTTCCGGGGCGCGCTCGCCGCCGCGGGCATCCTGCAGGCGCCGGAGCTCATCGTCTATTCCGACTGGCGCACGCCGCGCGGCATCGAAGCCGCCGAGCAGCTGCTTGCGCTGCCCGAGCCTCCGACCGCGATCTTCGGCTTCAACGACAACGTCGCGATCGGCGCGCTCGTCGCGGCGCGCCGGCGCGGTCTTACGGTCCCGGACGATCTCTCCGTCGTCGGGTTCGACGACACCTTCCAGGCGGCGATCGTCACTCCACCCCTCACGTCCGTGCGCCAGCCGCTGGCCGAGCTGGGCCGGATGGGCGTCAGCCTCCTGACGCGGCTCATCGACGGGCAGCGGGTCGACGCGGTGCGCCTCGAGCTGTCGACCACGCTCGTCGTGCGCGAATCGACCGCGCCGCCTCGTCTCAGGTAGCTCCGGCATGGCCCGTACCCGGATCGCGACGGTCGTCCTGGTGGCGGTCGTCGTGGCGGTGGTCGCCGCAGCCGTGGCCGCCAGGGTCGGCGGGAGCAACGCGTCCGGGTACGTCGTCAAAGGCCTGGTCTCGAGCGGCGGCATCGCCGCGCCCGTGCACGACAAGGCGCTCGTCAACGGCTGGGGTCTCGCCGCCACCTCGACGGGGCCCTGGTGGACGACCAACGAGGCGAGCGACAAGAGCACGCTCTACTCGGGCGACGGGCGCAAGCAGGTCCTGACCGTGAGCGTGCCCGGCGGGCCGACCGGGATCGCCGCCTACGTCGGGCTCCGGGTTCCGTGTCACGGCCGGCGGCGTCTCCGATCCGGCCCGGTTCATCTACGCGTGTGAGGACGGCAAGATCCGCGCCTGGACGCCCACCGTCCCGCACAAGTGGTCGGCCCAGACCGAGATCGCGGTCGACGGCGCGGGCGAGGCGGCGATCTTCCGAGGCGTTGCGATCGCGGGCGGACGCCTCTACGCGACCGACTTCCACAACGCTCGGGTCGACGTCTTCGACAGCACGTGGAAGCCGCTGCACCTGCCAGGCGCGTTCACCGATTCGACGATTCCGTCGTGGTACGCGCCCGACAACATCGAGGTGCTCGGCGGCCATCTGTTCGTCACCTATGTCGGACGCGCGCCGGTCGACGGCAACGACGATCCGACCGGCGGGTTTGTCGACGAGTTCGACCTGGCCGGGCGACTGGTCGCGCGCGTCGGTCGCATGGGCGTGCTGAACGAGCCGTGGGGCCTCGCGCTCGCGCCGTCGTCGTTCGGCCGGTACCGTGGCGACCTCCTCGTGGCGAACTTCGGCGATGGTCATGTGAACGCGTTTCGGAAGTCCGGCGGCCGCTGGACATTCGCGGGTGCGCTCGCCTCGCCGGGCGGGAAAGCGCTCGTGCTGAACGGCGTGTGGGGGATCGCGTTCGGCAACGGCGGGGCCGCGGGGCCGAAGGACACCCTGTTCTTCTCGTCCGGGCCGCACACCTGGTTCGGGGCCACCGAGGTTGCCGTGCACGGGTTGTTCGGCTCCGTCACGGCTGCGTGACCGGACTCGCTCCGTGACAAACCCCGCTAGCGCGCGGACGGACGATCCGCTCCGCGCGAATGTCCGGCTGCTCGGGGAGCTGCTCGGCGAGGTGATCGTGGAGCAGGCGGGAGAGGAGCTGCTCGCCGTCGAAGAGCGGATCCGGCTGCTCGCCCGTGCCGGCCGGAACGGCGACGCTGCGGCCGGCGCCGAGCTGGCGGCTTCGATCGGGGCTCTCGACCTGGGCCAGCAGGCGCTCGTGCTGCGCGCGTTCGGCCTCTTCTTCCACCTGGCGAACATCGCCGAGCAACACCATCGCCTGCGGCGGCTGCGCGCTTACGAGCACGAGGGACGCGTCTCGCGCGAGTCGCTCCGTGACGCGCAGGCTCAGTTGGCGGCGGCGGGCGTGACCGATGGGGAGTTGGGCGAAGCGGCTGCCCGGCTGTCCGTCGAGCTGGTCTTCACCGCGCACCCGACCGAGGCGACCCGGCGTGGCGTGCTGCGGGCGCACCGCAGGATCGCCGCCCTGCTGCGCGAGCTGGACGATCCCGAGCTGCCGCCGAGCGCCGGGGCACGGGCGAAGCGCGACCTGGCGGAGGAGGTGACCTTGCTGTGGCAGACCGACGAGGTTCGCTCGCAGCGCCCGCGGGTCGTCGACGAGATTCGCCACGGACTCTGGTTCGTCGAGGAGAGCCTCTGGTCGGCCGCGCCGCGCCTGCTCGCCGAGCTGCGCGAGCTGCCCGGCGTGACGTCCTCGGAACGCTCGCCCCTGAGCTTCGGCACGTGGATCGGTGGCGATCTCGACGGCAACCCGCACGCCGGCCCCGAGACGGTCGAAGCGGCGCTCGAGCAGGCGCGGGCGCTCGCGCTGTCGCTGCTCGCGCGGGACGTGCGAGAGCTCGCGCGGGCGTGGGGAATCTCGTCGGAGCTCGTCGACGTGGATCCCGCAGTCGGTGCGGTCGCCGACGTGCCGGCGGACAACAATGCCGACGAGCCGTACCGGCGTCGGCTGACCTCGATCTGGCACCGGCTCCGGGCCGACGGCTTCGCGTCGGCGGGCGATCTGCTCGACGAGCTCGATCTGCTCGACCGCAGCCTGCGGGCTCACGGCGGTGCGCGGATCGCCGACGGCGGGCTTGCATCCCTGCGACGCCGTGTCGAGATCTTCGGGCTGCACCTGGCGAAGCTCGACCTGCGAACCCACGCCCGTTCCGTGCGTGAGCGCGACCCGAAGCTCCTGCGGACCCTCGACACGGCCGGCCGGCTGCAGCAGCGTCACGGAACGGCCGCGCTCGACCGGCTGATCGTCTCGATGACGAGCAGCGCGGCCGACCTCGCGGCGGCCGAGGCGCTGGCCGGCGAGGCGGGTCTGGCCGTCTCGGTCGTACCGCTGTTCGAGACGATCGACGACCTGCAGCGGGCCGACGCCGTGGTCGCCGAGCACCTCGACCGCTCGCCGCGCGATCGCCTCGAGGTGATGGTCGGCTACTCCGACTCGGGCAAGGACGGCGGCTATCTCGCCGCGAACTGGGAGATCTACCGCGCGCAGGAGCGGCTCGCCGAGCTGGCGGGCGCGCGTGGCGTCGAGCTGACGGTGTTCCACGGCCGAGGCGGCAGCACCGGGCGCGGCGGCGGGCCGACGTGGGCCGCGATCGGCGCGCAGCCTCCCCGCGCGACCGACGGACGGCTGAAGCTGACGGAGCAGGGGGAGACGATCTCGTTCAAGTACGGCCTCTCGGGGCTGGCGTTCCGAAATCTCGAGGCGGCCGTGTCGGCGACGCTCCTGACGGCGTTTCCCAGACTGGCGCCCGAGCCCCCGCCCGGTGCGCGCGAGCTGATGGACGCGCTCGCGGCCGACGCGTTGCGCGCCTATCGCGCGTTCGTCTGGGAGCAGGCGGCGTTCCCGCGGTTCTTCCGCAGCTTTACGCCGATCGACGAGCTGGCGCACCTCGAGATCGGCTCCCGTCCGGTGACGCGCCCCGAGGCGGCCGGGACGGCGGAGCTGACCTCGCTGCGGGCAATTCCGTGGGTGTTCGCCTGGACGCAGACCCGGTGCCTGCTGCCGTCGTGGTTCGGTGCGGGCACCGCGCTTGCGGCCCAGGACGTCGGCGCTCTGCGGCGCCTGTACGGCGAGTGGCCGTTCTTCCGTGCGCTGATCGAGAACCTCGAGGTGACGCTGGCCAAGTCGAGCATGCGCATCGCGCGCGAGTACCTGCGCCTGGTTCCCGACGGCGACCGTGGCCTGTTCGCGGAGGCCGAGGCCGAGCAGGCGCGCACCGTCGCGGCCGTGCTGGCGATCACCGAGTCGGAAGCCCTGCTCGACCGCCACCCGCAGCTGCAGCGCTCCGTGCGCCTGCGGAACCCGTACGTCGATCCGATGAACGCGGTGCAGGTCGAGCTGCTCGGCCGCTACCGCGGTGGCGACGCGGCTGCGCTGCGGCCGCTGCTGCGGTCGATCGCCGGCATCGCCGCGGCGCTCCGTAATACGGGCTAGGCAACACCGGGCTTTCGGAGCTACGCTTTCGCGATGCGCTCGCGCTTTCAGCGAGGCAGGCTCCCCAGCGGAACCGGGCTGCTGCTGGTTCCTGCGGCCGCGCTCCTGGTTCATCAGCTCCGCTACACCCTCGCGTACGGCTCGCAGGCCGGCTCGCAGCTCGCAGCCACGGGCCACTCGTACCAGCACTCGCTGGTGCCGTGGGTCGTTCTGACGCTCGGCATCGGGCTCTCGTCGTTCCTGCGCCGGGCTGCGCACGCCATGCGGAGCGGAGAGACAGGCCCGCTCGCGCGCCTCTCAGCCGTATCCCTGTGGGCGATCACGACGGTCGGGCTGCTTGCGGTGTACTCCTTGCAGGAGTCGCTCGAGGAGCTGTACGCGTCGGGTCATCCGACCGGCTTCGCCGGCGTCTTCGGACACGGGGGCTGGTGGGCCGTCCCGTCGGCCGTGGTGGTCGCGATCGCCGTCGTCGCGCTGCTCCGCGCCGGCCGTGCCGTGCTCCGTTTTGCCGGGCGTCTCGCGGCCCGGCCGATTCGTTTCCATCCTCTGACGCCGGTTGCTCCGGCGGCAGTCGTGCTCGTCGTGCCGGCGCCACTTGCCCGCGCCGCGGCGGGTAGAGCTCCACCGCACTTCTTCCGCGCCGGCTGAGCTCGGAGCTTCGTGGCCCAGGCAACCGCCTGGGCCCGTGCGTGCGAAAGGAGGGTGGATGAGAAAGCGATACGTCGCGCCGTTACTGGCTTGCGTCTCACTCGTGGTTCCCGCGAGCGCGTCGGCGCACGCCCGGTCGGCGACGGTCGCTCTCGACTACCGCCTCGTGCTCGATGCTTCTGCCAAAGGGCTTGCCGGCGTCTCCGTTGCGATCCTCGACGGCGATCGCGATCTGCGCCTTCGGGTGCACGGAACGACCCTGGTCGTGCGGGGTGACCTGGGTGAGCCGATGCTTCGGCTCACGCCGTCCGGGACATGGGCAAACCGTGCCTCGGTCACGGCAGTGGCCGAGCGGTTGACGACGACCGGGCATGGCTGGGTGCGCGTCGCATCCGGGTCGAGCTTCACCTGGCACGAGCACCGGCTCGGGCCGCCGCCGTACGACGCCTCGCGGCTCGGCAACGTGGCCCGCTTCACGATTCCGGCCACCGTCGACGGCAAACCGGTCACGATCGGCGGCAGCTTCGTGCGCTATGCCAGACCACCCGTGTGGCCGTGGCTGCTCGGTGCGGCGGTGCTGGCTGCCGCTGCCGCAGTCGTGGTGAGGCGATGGCCCGGGCGGCGCTGCGAGGTCGCGACGGGGCTCGGCGCCGTTGCGGGCCTGGCTGCCCTGGCCGGTCTGGCGGCGTTCGACGCGGCCGATGCGCCGAACGGACGCGTCGCGTGGTTCCAGATCGTGCTCGCAGTCGCGCTCGCCGCGGTCGTGTATGTCGCACTCGTGCGGCTGCGCGGCGTGCGACGGGCGCATCTGGGCGGGATCATCGGCGTTGCGGCGGGTGCGGTCAGCATCGGTTCGCTGTCGGTCTTCCAGCACGGCGTCGTGATCTCGCTCCTGCCGGGCACCGCCAGCCGCGCGCTGTGCGTGGTTGCGCTCGCGGGCGGTGCAGCGGCGGCTGCGACGAGCTACGTCACCGACGAGGCCGTCCGATGATCGCCGCTCCGCCCGCGGTTTATCCGTGGCCGATCGGCGTCGGTCCTCGCTACCACCCGCACGGCGGCCAACTCGGCGGTACTGGCGGGAAGGCCCGTCGGCTCGATGCGCTGTGTGGGCGGAGCGCGGTTCGCCGTGCATCTCGAGCTGTTCTCGCACCGTGAGGTCGTGATCGTGCCGCCCAGGATCGGTGTGGCGCAAAGCGGGTGCAGCTATCCGCTGCGCACCACGACACCGACCGGCGTCGTCGACGTCGCCCGCTCGGGGCGCTGGACGCTGGGCGATCTGTTCCGCGTCTGGGGGCGGCGGCTCGGCCCGGCGGCGCTGCTCTCGTTCAAAGGTCGCGTCTCCGTGTTCGTCGACGGCCGCCGCCGCACCGGCGATCCGCGCTCGCTCGTGCTCACCCGGCATGCCGAGATCGTCGTCGAGATCGGCGGCTACCTGACGCCGCATCCCAGCTACCTGTTCCCGAAAGGAACCTGATGATCCGCCGTCCCGTGCTGGTGTTGCCGTTCGTCGCGCTGGTCGTACTGCTCGCGGGCTGCGGGGGCTCTTCCTCTCCGACTACGGGCCCGACGATCCAGCCGGCGCGAACGTACGCGCTCGTCGACTTCAAGCCGGCCGGCCCGGTCGTCGCCGGCAAGCCGACAGTCGTCTCGTTCGTGATCCGGCAGCCGAACGGCAAGCCGCTGATCCACTTCAAGCGCGGGCCCGGTCCGCACACTGGAGTGCACCTGATCATTGTCCGGAAGGACCTCGCGACGATCGTGCATCAGCATCCGCCGATCGCGGCCGACGGGACGATCAGTGAGACAATCACGTTCACGAAGCCAGGCCCGTACAAGGTCGTCGTCGATGCGTACCCCGACACGACCGGCCCGTTGCGCAACTTCCAGCTGTTCTCGAAGCTACGGGTCGCCGGGACGTACGTGCCGCAGAAGCTGCCGCCGTTTGCCGCCACGGTGGTCACGGACGGCTTCCGGTTCACATTGCACGGACGGCCGAACCTGCATGCGATCGAGGCCGACTTCCTCACGATCACGGTCGACGACCCGAACGGCAAGCCGGCGCACTTCACGCCGTGGTTCGGGGCACTGGCACACGCGATCTTCTTCCGTGCCAACTCGCTCGACTACTTCCATACCCACGTGTGCGCCCCGGACGCGGCAGGTTGCACGAGCCTGCTCGGCGGGGCCGCGGTCACGGGCAGCTCGACGTCGCCGGGCAAGTTGAAGGTCGGCGTGCTCGTGCCCGCTCCCGGCACATGGCGGCTGTTCCTCCAGTGCCAGGTCGACGGTCACATCCTGACCGCGCCCTTCACGCTCACCGTCAAACCTTGAATCCATCTTTGAAGGAGCAATCACGATGAAACCCACAAATCCCCGCCGGATCGCCGCCGGGCTTGCGGTGACGATTGCCGCGCTCGTTGCAGCGAGCGCGGCTTCGGCGCATGCTCGCGTCAGCCCTCCCGTCTCGCTCGCGAAAGAGCTGCAGCTCTACAGCCTGGCGGTCCCGACCGAGAAGGCCAACCTGACGACGACGAAGATCGTGCTGACGGTGCCGGCGGGCTTCGGCATCGACTCGTTCGTCCCGGCTCCCGGCTGGAAGCAGCAGCTCCAGCAGACCGGGTCGGGCGACAGCGCAGTGATCCAGAAGGTGACTTGGACTGGCGGCAGCGTCGCGACCGGCGAGGACTCGCTGTTCCAGTTCCTGGCGCAGCCTGCCAAGGCCGGCACGTACACCTTCCAGGTCGAGCAGACGTACTCCGACGGGTCGATCGTCGACTGGACGGGCTCGGAGTCGTCGGAGGATCCTGCGCCGACGATCGTCGCCAAGAGCTCGCTCGGCGGTGGCGGTAGCTCACTGATCGGCATTGTGGGCCTGGTGCTTGCAATCGTCGCGCTGGTGCTAGCCGGCGCGGGCTTGCTCGCCCGCGGCGGCTCGGACGGTGGCGGGAAGCGGCCGCTCGCATGAGGTTGCGGGGGCGGTTCGTTCTCGGGTTGGCCGTGCTGGCCGCGACGCTGGTGCTGCCGGCCGTCGCGTCGGCGCATGCCTATCTGGTGAAGACGGTGCCGTCGGCGAGCGGCTTCGTCAACGAACCGCCCCGCACCGTCGCCCTGACGTTCGACGAGGCCGTCGAGCCGAGGTTCGCGATCATCTCGGTCACCGACGTCAACGCGCGGCAGGAGGCGACCGCCTCGCCGCGGCGCGCACCAGCGAATCCCGACACGCTCGTCGTTCCCGTGCGCCACCTGGTCGAGGGTTGGTACCTCGTGTACTGGCGCGCGATCTCGGTCGACGGCCACCCGGTTCAGGGTGCATTCACGTTTGCCGTCGGTCCGAACCCGGGCCCCGCGCCCCAGTTCCAGATCCCGAAGATCGCGCAGACCGCTACGGCGACGCGGCTGATCGTCGCCCGCTGGGCGCTGTTTCTGAGCGTGATGGTGGCGCTCGGCTTGTTCGTCTTCCGCCTGCTCATCGCCAGGCCCGTCGCCCGCCGGCTTCCCGGGACCAGCCTGCGCAGCGTCACGATCGCCTTCGGCGTCGCATCGACGATCGGTCTGCTCGCGATCCCTGTCTACCTCGACCTGTCTACGTCCATCGATTCGCTGCGCTCGGCGTTTTCGGTGGGCGAGCTGGTGCCGCTCTTCCGAGTGACCGCGTTCGGCCGCGGCTATGTGGACATGGAGATCTGCTTCGCGCTGTTCTGCGTCGCCGCGTGGCTTGCGTTGTGGCTCGATCGGCCCGAGCGCGAGCAGCGCTCGATCGCCGAGCTCCTGTCGACCGGCGGGGCGCTCGCTGCGGCGGCTGCCGTCATGGTCATTCCCGGCGCGTCCGGCCACCCCGCGCAGACATCTCCGCGCGGTCTGTCGCTCGCAGCCGACTGGCTGCACCTGATCTCCGGATCGCTTTGGCTCGGCGGTCTGATCGGGCTGATCATCCTGTGGCGCGCGCTGCCCGCCGACGTCCGGGTGCCCGGGCTGGCGGTGTGCGTGCCGCGCTTCTCGAACGTCGCGTTCTGCTCGGTCGGCGTCCTGCTCACCACGGGCATCATCGCCACGGTGCTGCACATGCCGATCCTGGCGGCGTTGTGGCAGACGTCGTACGGCCAGGTAATCCTCGTCAAGAGCGGGCTGCTCGCAGGCGCGATGGGTCTCGGTGCCGTGAACATGCTGCGCAGCACGCCCAGGCTGGTGGCTGCTCGCGACCGCCCCGAGGCCGGGCGCGGGGCCGCAACCCTCCTCCGGCGGGCGATCAGCGCCGAGGCGCTGATCCTGGCCGGCGCCGTCCTTGCCGCGGCCATTCTCTCGAGCCTGGCCCCGCCCGCCAACGCCCTGGCGGAGGAGGGCAAGGCGCTCGCCCGCGTCGGACCGGGCAAGGTGGCTGAGACCGTGCACCGGGCGGGCTATACCCTGCAAGTCCTGGTCAGCCCGAACAAGGCGGCTGCACCGAACTCATTCGCGCTGAAGCTGACCAGGGGCGGCAAGCCCGTGCAAAACGCGAATGTGACGCTCACCTTCGCGATGCTCGATATGCAGATGGCCAACCAGGAGTTCCAGCTGAAGGAGACGCAACCCGGTGTCTACTCACGCCCGGCACCCGCGCTCGTGATGGTCGGACACTGGGGGCTGACGTTCAGCGTGACGCCGAAGTCCGGGCAGCCGTTCACCGCCGTCATCGTCGACCGGGCGAACGGATGAGCGTCCGCCTCCGTCTCGTCGGAGCCCTCGTCGCCCTCGGCGCGGGCGCGACCGGCGTCGTCATCGCGGTGCTGCTCGTCAGGACGATCTTTGCGTAGATCACTCCTTCTGCTCGCGGCGTTGTCGGCGCTGTCGCTCGGCGTGCCCGCCGCGCTCGCCGACGGCGACCCGGCGAGCGACTATCTGCTCGTCTCTCCGACATTCGTGCCGCCGGACGACGGCATTCCCGCGGCCTATGCCAAGCAGCTGAATACGGTGGTCGCCACCGCCAAGGCGAAGCGCTACGTGATCCGCGTCGCGCTGATCAAGACGCGCTACGACATGGGCTCCGTCACGCTCCTGTATCGAAAGCCGAAGCAGTACGCGCACTTCCTCAGCCAGGAGCTGCACTTCGTCTACAAGGGGCGGCTGCTCGTGGTGATGCCCAACGGCTACGGGTTCGCCAGCGGCGGGGTGCTGCAGCCGAAGCAGCAGGCGATCGTCGACCGTCTGCCCGTGCCGGGCAACTCGGGAGCCGACATCGCGTCTGCGGGGACGCATGCGGTGCGTGCGCTCGCTGCCGCGTCTGGAGTCGACGTCGCGCTCCCGGGGCTGCACGGATCCACGGGGACGAACACCACGCGCGACAGGTTGATCATCGTCGTTGCCGTCGCGTTCCTGCTCATCCTCGGGGGCGGCCTGCCGCTGTTGCGGCAGCGCCTGCGCAGTCGGAGACCGGCGTGACCCTGCGGCGAGTGGCGCTCGCGGCGTTTGGTCTCGTGTGCGCCGTTCTCGTGTGCGCCGGCTGCGGCGCGACAAAAGTCGTCAAGGTGAGCGGCCCACCGCCGTCGCCGTATCGCGGCGTCCAGCTCAAGCCGCCATCCGCGGCGCCGTCATTTGCGTTGCGCGACCAGGCCGGAAAACTGGTGGGCTCGCAGTCGGAACGCGGTCACTGGTTCGTGGTCGCCTTTCTCTACACGCACTGCCCCGATGTCTGCCCGCTGATCGCGAACAACCTCGGCACCGCGATGCGGAAGCTGCCCGACCTCCGCGTGCTCGCCGTGAGCGTCGATCCGAAAGGTGACACCCCGGGCGCGGTGCGCAAGTTCCTGCGCGTGCACCGGCTGCCTGCGAAGTTCCGCTATCTCACCGGCACCCGGGCCGAGCTGGCGCCGGTCTGGAAGAAGTTCCACGTCGCGGCGCTCCCGGGCCCGAACGGAACGATCACCCACAACACGTTCGAGCTCCTGGTCGACCCGAAGGGAGAGGAGCGGCTGTTCTACGACTCGACCTTGCGCGCCGCCGACCTCGAGCACGACCTGCCGCTGCTGCAATGAGCGCAAAGGTGTCAGACACCAGAGGTGTCTGACACCTTTGCTGTCTACGCTGCCGGTGGCGGCTGCGGCGGCGTGCGGGTCGCGCGCTTCGACTCGGCGGTCTTCGCCTCGTGGAACTGCTGCGGCGTCGGAGGCTTGTGGGTGAGCGGGCGGGCGCCTTCGGGCCGCAGGCCGCCGAGCACGATCTCGGCGTAGCGCCGCCACGCGCCCGGAGCCGTCTGCTCGAGCCTGAGGCCGGCCTGGGCCACGGCGTTCACGAGGAAGCCGATATCGGCGGCGACGATGTCGTCGCGGATCGCCCCGGCCGCCTGCGCCCGCTGGAGGAGCGACTCGATCGACTCGGTCATCCCCGCAGCGAGCTCCTGGATCCGCGGCCGGTTGAAGAGCTCGCTCCCCATCGCCTCGCAGAAGCAGCGGTCCTCGATGAACGACTGGATCACCGAGGTCATGAACTCGCCGATCGCCTCGCCCGGATCGGCGCTCTCCAGGGCTTCGCGTGCGCGCGCGCCGAACGTCTCGAGCTCGTACTCGATCACGGCCGCGACCAGGTCGTCCTTCGTCGGGAAGCGCCGGAAGATCGTGGCCGTGCCAACGCCTGCCCGCTCGGCGACGTCGGCGACGCTGGCGTCGAGGCCGTCGTGGGCGAACACTGCCCGCGCCGCCTCGAGGATCCGCTCGAGGTTCCGTTGAGCGTCTGCGCGGAGGTGGGGGATCTCGACGACCATCGGTCGACGTTACGCCGGAACCGGCACGGCGTCCTCGGCGCCGATCGCCGCGACGTGATGGCGCCGCAGGAGGACGACGATCACCACTGCGCCGGCGAGCATCAGCCCGGCGCCGACGAGGAACGCGAGCTGGAACCCGCTGACGAGGGCGGCGGCGTGCGTCGCTGCGTGCGACGAGCCCGTCCGGGTCGCGGCGATCGACGAGAGCACGGCGAGCCCGAGCGCACCGCCGACCTGCTGCGACGTGTTGAACAGACCGGACGCGAGGCCGGCATCGGCCGCGTCGATGTTCGTCGTGGCGAGCAGCGTGACCGGGACGAACGTCAGCCCCATGCCGATCGACATCGTCATCAGGCCCGGGAACAGGTCGGCCAGATACGTCCCGTGCACCGGGATACGGCTGAGCAGAACGAGTCCGAGCGTCGCCAGCAGGATCCCGACGACGGGGAGGCCCCGCGGCCCGATGCGCTGGATCAACGGCTGGGCGAGCCCTGCCCCGATCACGATCCCGAAGGTCACCGGTACGAAGGCGACGCCGGCCTTGAGCGGGCTGTAGTGCAGGATCTCCTGCACGTAGATCGACGCGAAATAGAACATTCCGAACAGTCCGGAGATGACGAAGAGCATCGACAGATTGGCGCCCGTGAGCGAACGCCGCCGGAAGATTCCGAGGCGGATCAAGGGGGCCTTTGAGCGGCTCTCGATCGCGACGAACGCTGCGAGGAGCACAGCGGCGAGGGCGAACAGGCCAAGCGTGCGGGCCGACGTCCACCCGTATTGCTGCGCCTTCACGATGTCGTAGACGAGCACCAGCAGGCCCGAGGTAACCGTTGTCGCGCCGGCGATGTCGACCGTCTCCGGCCGCTCGTCCGAGCGCGTGTTCTCGATGTACCGCACGGCGAGGATGAAGGCGACGATGCCGATCGGCAGGTTGATGAAGAAGACCCACCGCCACGACAGCGTGTCGGTGAGGAGACCGCCGAGCAGCAGCCCGACAGCCCCGCCGCCGGCGGCGATCGCGCTCCAGATGCCGAGCGCCTTCGTGCGCTCCTTGCCCTCGGCGAACGTCGTCGTGACGATCGACAGGGCGGCCGGGCGAGACCAGCGCGGCGCCGAAGCCCTGGAGCGCGCGGCCGGCGATCAGCATGTCGGACGAGGTTGCGACGCCGTTCAGGAGCGACGCTCCCGTGAACACCGCAAGCCCAGCCATGAACAGCCACTGGCGCCCGAAGAGATCCGATGCGCGCCCGCCGAGCAGCAGGAAGCCACCGAAGAAGAGCGTGTAGACGTTGACGATCCACTGCAGGCTGACCGGGGAGAAGTGGAGGCCGGTCTGGATGGACGGCAGCGCGACGTTGACGATCGTCGCGTCGAGCACGACCATGAACTGCGCCACGCAGACGATGACGAGGATGAACCAGCGATTGACGGGCGCACTCATGAGCGTTCCAACCTTTCCAAACGGACTAGACGATCCGGTTAGAGTAGCAGTAACCGGACTGCTCGGTTCGGTTCACCTTGCCGGTCGGCGGGCCTCCGAAGACGGGGGATAGCCCCAGTGCAGACACCGGGAGCCCGCATTGGCGCTCGTCTGCCCGCCAGGCAGCCTCGTTGCAGGTGTTTTGCAACGAAGGGAGACTGCAGTGAAGCTCAATGTGACCGGACGGGCCGCGCGCTGGAGCGCCGCCCACTGGAAGACGGCTTGCCTTGGCTGGCTGGCGTTCGTGGCTGTCGCCGTGGCCATCGGGACGACGGTCGGCAACGTGGGGCTGACCGACGCCGAACAGTCGACGGGCCAGACGGCGCAGGCAGAGGGCATCCTCGCGGATGCCGGTTTCAAGCAGCCCGCGAGCGAGAGCGTGCTCGTCTCGAGCCCTGTGCTGACGACAGGCCAACCGGAGTTCCGCAGGACGATCGAGCGCGTCATGACGCGTCTGGAAAGGCAGCCCGAGGTGGTCCGCCTGCACTCGCCGCTCGATCCGGCGTTCGCCGATCAGCTGTCGAAAGACCGGCACGTCCGCCCTCGTCGAGTTCGATCTGAAGGGTCCCGCGGCGACCGCCGAGCAGCGGGTGCGTCCCGTCCTCGCGGCCGTCGCCGGCCTGCAGCGCGCGTCGCCGCGGCTTCACCGTCGCGGAGCTCGGCGATGCCAGCGCCAACCTCGAGCTCGACGACACGACGGGCAAGGACTTCCAGCACGCGGAGCAACTCTCGCTGCCCCTGACGTTCCTGATTCTGCTGCTCGCGTTCGGCGCCTTTGTCGCCGCTTTCGTCCCGGTGCTGCTCGCCTTTTCGGCCGTCCTCGCCTCGGTCGGTTTGAGCGAGCTGGCCAGCCATGTCTGGCACGCGTCCGACGCGTCGTCGTCGGTGATCCTGCTGATCGGGATGGCGGTCGGCGTCGACTACTCGCTCTTCTACGTCAAGCGGGAGCGCGAGGAGCGCCGCCGGGGCCATGGCGACGATGCAGTCGTCCAGGCGGGGGCGACCTCGGGCAACGCAGTCCTCATCTCGGGGGCGACTGTGCTGATCGCGATGGCCGGCATGTTGCTGTCCGGCTCGAAGATCTTCACCTCGATCGGGATCAGCGCGATGCTCGTCGTTGCGAGCGCGATGGTCGGATCGCTCACGGTTCTTCCGGCGCTCCTCGGCAAGCTCGGCGATCGCATCGATCGCGGCCTGCTGGCGGTGCTCGCAGCGCCCGTCGCGCGGGTCTTGCGCAGCGTCGGCATCGAATCTCGCGGTCTCGCCCGGCTGGGCCGGCGGCGCACGTGGCTACAGCGGCTGAAGGGCGAGCGCGAGACGTCGCGGCTCTGGGACGGCGTGCTGCTGCGGGTCCTGCGGCACCCGTGGCTGTCGGGGGGACTCGCCGCCGGCGTGCTGGTCGTGCTGGCGCTGCCGACGCTGTCGATCCACACCAAGCTGCCCGGGTTTGCCGACCTGCCCAGAAGCGTTCCCGTCGTGCGTACGTACTCGCAGATCCAGAAGGCCTTTCCCGGAACGCCGGCACCGGCCGTGATCGTGGTGAAGGCGGCCGACGTCGACGCGCCGGCCGTTCGCGCCGCACTGTCGGCGCTCCGCCGGAGCGCGCTCGCGAGCGGCACCGGGCTCGCGCCGGTCACGACCGCGGTGAACCCGGCTCATACCGTTGCGCGGGTCGAAGTGCCGCTCCCGGGAAACAGCGAGGACGCGACCTCGCTCCACGCGCTCCTGGCGTTGCGGAATCGGATCCTGCCGGCCACGCTCGGCCATCTGTCCGGCGTCGAGTTCGCCGTCACCGGTGAGACGGCCGCGAACGCGGATCTCAACCACACGATCAAGAGCAGTTTCCCGCTCGTCTTCGCGTTCGTGCTAGGCCTTGCGTTCCTGCTGCTCCTGCTCACCTTCCGCTCGGTCGTCGTGCCGCTGACTGCGATCGTGCTCAATCTGCTCTCGGTCGCCGCCTCGTACGGCGTGCTCGTCTGGATCTTCCAGGAGGGTCACCTGCAGGGGCTGCTCGGCTTTCACTCGAACGGCGGAGTCGTCACCTGGCTGCCGCTCTTCCTGTTCGCCGTCCTCTTCGCGCTCTCGATGGACTACCACGTGTTCATCGTCAGCCGGATCAAGGAGCTCGTCGACCGTGGGCTCGCGACCGAGGACGCCGTCTCGCAGGGGATCCGGACGACGGCCGGCACGGTCACCTCGGCAGCTGTGGTGATGGTGGCGGTGTTCGGGATCTTCGCTTCGCTGCAGACGCTCGACATCAAGCAGCTCGGGGTCGGTCTGGCGGTCGCCATCCTGCTCGACGCGACGATCATCCGCGGCGTGCTGCTGCCCGCGACAATGAAGGTGCTCGGCCGCTGGAACTGGTATCTCCCGCCCGGCCTGGGCTGGCTGCCGCGCTGGAGCATCGATCCTGCCCCTCCCGTCGCCGGGCTCGACTGATGACGGCCGTCCTCCGCCCGTTCGCAGACGGAGCCACGTACCGGCGACTGCTCTACCTCGTGACGGCGCTTCCGCTCGGCGCGGTCGGCGGCGCGGTGCTGATTGCGGGCTGGTCACTTGTGGCCTCGCTCGCAATCACGCCGGCCGTCATTCCGGCTCTCGTCGTGTTTCGCGCCGCGGTCGGGCTGCTGGCACGCGCCGAGGCGGCGCTCGCAGCCGGTCTCCTCGGGGCGGAGACTCGGCCGGGCCGCTGGCGCTCGGGCGGCCGGGGCTTCTGGGGCAGCGGCCGGGCCGTCCTCGCAGACAAGGCGTTCTGGCGCTCGCAGGCGTATGTCGCCTTGCGCTTCCCGGTCGGAGGCGCGGTGGCCGTCACCGAGGTGTCCCTGCTCGCGGGCTCGCTGTTTCTGGTCGGGTTGCCGATCTACTACCGCTGGCTCGACACGGGCCCTTCCCGCTGGCAGGTCGATACGTGGCAGAGGGCTCTGCTCGGCGTGCCCGTAGGACTGGCCGGGCTGCTGGTGGCGGTGTGGCTCGTTGGCCCGCTTGCGGCGGTCTGGCGAGGGCTTGCGGATGCACTGCTGCGTGACGAGGCTGTCCCCATGTCGCAAGCCACACGCCGGCGCGTGCTTGTCGTGCATGCGACCGCCGTGGCGGCGGTCGTCGCGCTGTGCGTCGCCGTCTGGGCGCTGACGTCTCGCGGGTCGTTCTGGCCGGAGTGGCCGGCCCTCGCGCTGGCGCTGCCACTCGCGATCCACGCCTGGGTGGAGCGAGTCGCGGAGCGTCCCAGCCTGAGTCGCCGCCGTGCCCTCTCGATCCACGCCGGCGTCAGCGGGTCGCTGCTCCTGTTCTTCGTGCTCGTGTGGGCTGCGAGCGGGGGCGGTCCGTTCTGGCCTGAGTGGCCGGCGCTCGTCTTCGGTGCGCTGCTCGGTGCGCACGCGTTGATCGCCTCAGCGCGCGGACGCGACGAGCTGCTGACGGAACGCATCGAGGTGCTCGAGACGACACGGGCGGGTGCGGTCGACGTGCAGGAGACCGATCTCCGCCGCATCGAGCGCGACCTGCACGACGGCGCGCAGGCCCGGCTCGTCGCGCTCGGTATGAATCTGGGCATGGCCGAGCAGAAGTTCGCGCACGACCCGGAGGCGGCGCGGGAGCTGGTCGCCGAGGCTCGGGTCGGAATCGAAGCGGCGCTCAGGGAGCTGCGCGACCTCGCGCGCGGCATTCATCCGCCGGTTCTCACCGACCGCGGACTCGGCGCCGCCATCGACGCGCTTGTCGATCACAGCGCGCTGCCGGTCGAGGTGACCGTCGCCGCCGGGCCGCGTCCCGCGCCCGCCGTCGAGACTGCTGCGTATTTCGTCGCCGCCGAGGCGCTGACGAACGCGACCAAGCATGCGGCTGCCACACAGGTCACGATTCGCGTCGCCCGTGAGCCCGGCCGGCTCGTTCTCGAGGTCGCCGACGACGGCACCGGCGGAGCCGACCCGGCGGGCGGCGGCCTCAGCGGCCTGCGGCGCCGGGTCCAGGCGCTCGACGGCACGCTCACGGTCACCAGCCCGCCGGGCGGTCCGACAGTCGTACGGGCGGAGCTGCCATGCGCGTTCTGATCGCCGAGGATCTCGCGCTGCTCCGCGATGGCCTGACTCGGCTGCTGCGGGACAACGGGTTCGAGGTGGTCGGGGCGGTTGCCGACGGCGACGCGCTGATTCACGCGGCGACGCTCGAGCGCCCCGACATCGCGATCGTCGACATTCGCCTGCCGCCGACGTTCCGCGACGAAGGGCTGCGCGCGGCCCTCGAGCTCCGCAAGCTCGTGCCCGAGATGGCGATTCTCGTCGTCTCGCAATACGTCGAGCGCACCTATGCGACGGAGCTGCTCGCGGAAGGCGGCGGTGGTGTCGGCTATCTCTTGAAGGATCGCATCCTCGATGTCGCCGATTTCGTCGGGGCGGTCCGGCGGGTTGCGGAAGGTGGCACCGCCCTCGATCCGGAGGTGGTGGCGCAACTGCTGACCCGCCGCAACGTCAAGATGCCGCTGGAACGGCTTACCGCCCGCGAACTGGAGGTGCTCTCGTTGATGGCAGAAGGGCGGTCGAACGCGGCAATCGCCGAGTCGCTCGTGCTCACCGTCGGTGCCGTCGAGAAGCACATCGCGAACATCTTCACGAAGCTGCAGCTGACGCAGACAGGCAGCGACCACCGGCGGGTTCTCGCTGTTCTGACCTACCTCCAACAGGACTGACGAGCCTGATCGACACCGCAAGCGGCACCCCGGCAATCCTCGAGTTCACGCAGGTCTCGGTCCGGCGCACCGGGCCTGACGGTGTGCGGCGCTTTCTCCTCAAAGGGGTCGACTGGCGTGTGGGGGCGGGGGAGCACTGGGCGCTTCTTGGCCCGAATGGCGCCGGGAAGACGACGCTGCTGCGGCTTGCCTCGACCGAGATGTTCCCGAGCTTCGGCTCGGTCTCGATCTTCGGGCACCGGCGCGGAACCGTGCACGTCGACCGCATCCGGCCCCGGATCGGCCTCGTGCAGCGCGGGGTGGCGGACCGGTTCTCGCCGGCTCTGAGCGTTCTCGACGTCGTCACGACCGGAGTGACCGGGACGATCGCGCTCCTGGCGGACCGGATCGGCGCCGACGAGGTCGCGGCGGCTCACCGCCTTCTTGACCTGACGGGCGTCGATCACCTGGCGCACCGGCCTTTTCGCGCGTGCTCGGAAGGCGAGCGGACGCGTGCGCTCCTCGCCCGCGCGCTGATCGCCGACGCGTCGCTGCTGGTTCTCGACGAGCCCGGCACCGGGCTCGATCTCCCGGGTCGCGAGCTGCTGATCGGCGCGCTCACCGCGGTGGCGCGCGAGCATCCGCAGCTCGCGACGGTCGTGGCGACCCAGCACGTCGAAGAGCTGGCGCCGATCGTCAGCCACGTCCTGCTGCTGCGGGGCGGAGTCGTCGTCGCCGCCGGCCCCGTCGAGGGGACGCTCACCGACGATCGTGTCAGCGACTGCTTCGGCCTACCGATCCGCATCGAGCGGAGCGGCGGGCGCTACTACGCGCGGGCCTAGAGCTCGGCGATTCCGTTCGCGCCGCTCGTCGACGCTCGACCGCCGTTCGTCGACCGGCGCGGACCGCAGGCGGGCTTTCCGGACCAGGATGGGTCGACGAATGATGCGGGTGACTCCTGCCAGGGTTGGTTCCGCCCTCACTCTTCTGACGATCGCGGGCTGTGCAGCCGCGTTGGATAATCAGCCGAGCGATCTAGGCCCCACGGCGGCGGTACTCACACCGGTCATCTATGTGCTGGTAGCCGGGTATACAGTCGCGGCAATCTGGACCTGTGTCGGTGTGCAGCGTCGGGTGACGGGCAGTACGCGCAGGCGCGCGCTGATCGTCGGAGCGACTGCCGTCGGTCTTTGCGCCCTCGTTCCGCTCGGCGGGGCCTTCTTGCAGCCGATTCTCTGGATTGTCGCGGTCGTCTTGAACTGGCCACGACGCCGGAGGGCTCGTCCCGGACTCGAGCCAGCGGCTCCACAAATCGGCGGGTAACACGAAGATGATCACGCCGGACGCGCGAGGTCGTACGATCTGGCGGTGCCCGTCGCGCTCTACGTGGTCATTGTCATTGCCTTTCTGGTCGTCGCCGTGGTGCTCGTCCGGCGGACCCAGCGCAGAGCGGTCGTTGCGCGCCTGCCGCTCGGTGAGGACGAGCAGATCCTGCTCGAGGAAGCGGGTCTGAAGCTCTTCCACCGGTTCCGTCAAACGGCAGTTCGCGGTGGAGGGACGGTGACGCATCGCGTGCGTTCGATCCTCACCGACCGGCGCATCTTGCTCGCCACCGGCGGTCCCGAGGGGAAGCACAAGTTCGTGATCCTGATGATCATCGACTACACGAACGCCGCGCCCTCTGTTCCCGAGGCGGGGTACACCGCGTACCTGCGGAAGTTCGGGCTCGAGAACGGCTACCGACGTACGCGTGTTCGGCGGGTGACGTCAGCGTCGAGGAGCACGACGGTGAGACGCGTCTCTGCGTCGTCGTTCCGTTCCCCGAGGCCGGCGAGGGCTGGGGCCCTCCGCCGGAAGTGCGGCTCTCGACCCCGCAAGCGGCGCAGTACGAAGAGGCGATCAGCAGGCACGCGCGGCCCGAATCCGGCGCCGCATCTTCGAGCGCATGACGAGCCAACAGGCGCGGATCGGCTCGACCCCGTGGCCGACGATCTCGCAGCCGCATCCAAGTTCTTCGGCGACTGCGCGGAGCAGATCGGCCGACGCCGAACCGCGGGTGCCAGGCACGCGGCTCGTGCGAACCGTCGACTGCTGGTGCCTGGCACCGCCGTGAACACCCGTGCGGAGGGCGAACGGCTGGTGCCTGGCACCGGTGCGCCCGCTCGTCGCCTGGAGCTTGACCATGTCTTGATTGCGGTCGTCGACTTGGCCGAAGCCGCGGATGAGTTCGAGGTGGAGTACGGGCTTGCGTCGGTCGAGGGTGGGCGCCACCCAGGCTGGGGTACCGCGAACCGGATCGTGCCGCTCGGCGAGACCTATCTCGAGCTTGTCGCGCTGGTCGACCAGGACGAGGCCGCGAAGAGCGACTTCGGACGTTGGGTCGCCTCCGTCGACGCCGAGTCGGGGAGCCGGCCGTTCGGCTGGGCCGTGCGGACGAATACCCTCGACGAGGTCGCGCGCAGGCTCGGCAGAGGCATCGTCGAGGGATCGAGAGTCACCCCCGAGGGCCAGGTGCTGCGTTGGCGAGCCGCTGCACTCGAGCAGCCGGCCCTCGAGCCGTCGCTTCCATTCTTCATCGCGTGGGCGGAGAAGTCGGAGTTCCCGGTCGTGCGACCGTCACTCACCCCGCCGGCGCCGTCCAGCTCGCCAGGCTGGACCTGCGCGGTGAGGTCGACCGGTTGTCCTGCTGGCTCGGCAGGCACGAGTTACCGATCTCCGTGCGCGAGGGGCAACCCGCGGTCGAACGGGTCGTCATCAAGGGCCCCGGCACCGAGATCGTGATCGGCGCTCACCGCACGACCGCCGACTGAACCGCGCGCACCTCCTAGCGCTCCGCGTACGTCCCGAACTGCCGGTGCCAGGCACCGGCAGTTGACCCCGCCGGCGCCACGTCCCTCTGGGCGAACCCCGGTGCCAGGCACCTGCAGTTGACGTTACGGGCCGCGTCCGGCCCGTACGTCGTCACACGCGTGATTTGGCTTCTTTGGTTCGTGGACTTGCGCGCGATGAGCCTCCCGCTTCACCTTCGCGCGCTTGATTCGGGCGCCGTTTGTTGCCGCACGTGATTCGGGGCGTCGAAGCAACCGGTTACTTCGACTCTCGAGCACGCACCGTGCCCCGAGCGTACGGCGTGACACGCGGCTCCACCATCGTCCAGTCGGCGTACTTCGGTGCCTGGCACCGGCAGTTCGCCCTCGGCGTGCCGAACTGCGGGTGCCTGGCACCGGGGTTCTGGCCGGACGACGATTCGCGGTAGAACGTGAGTCATGCCGGCGTTCGCCATCGGCGATGGCGTGTGGGAGATCCTCGAGTGGCCGATCCTGATCGTCGGGATTGCGCTCGTCGTCGCGTTCTTCGTCGGAACTGCCTGGGGCTCGTTTGTCCTTGTCCGCATGCTCTGGCGACGAGTCTCCCGGCGGGAGTTCGCGGCGTTCGCGCTCTGGGTGCTCGTCGCCTTCGCGCTGACGCTGGGCGCGACTCTTTCGATCGTCCACCGCGCAGTGGCGTTGCCCGCCGGCGAGCAGCTGTCCAACCGTTTCCTGGTCGCATGGGCTCTGGAGTGGGGCGCGCCGATGGTCGTCGCCTCCGTCCTCGGGGGCCTGTTCGTGTTCAGGCGATCGACCCCGTGGAAGACCCTGCTGACGTGGCCCTGGCTCGTGGGGGTGGTCGTCGGCCTCGGCTACGTGGTCGGCCTGAGCGGGCAGATGGACAGCGGCTCGAAGCTGTGCGACGCGCCGCCAAAGAGCTCCTGCGATGACGCATGGGGGCTCGGTGCCTGGCTCCTCGGCTTCGGCGGAGCGGTGCTGCTGGGTGGCATCTTCATCGTGTCGGCCACCCTCGCACGGGTCACCATGGGTCGGTCCACTTCACGCGGTGCGTGACGTCGCGCATTCCGCGCACGGGCGTCCAGGGGAGATTCCGGCGGAAAAGCGGCCGCAAGAGCGAACGCTGCAGTGCAGCGATGAAGTTGAGATCGACCCAGCCGAGGAACTGGCCGAAGGTCACGCCCCTGCGTCGCAGCGGGAACGGAGCACCAGCCAGCAGACAGCCACGGCGGGAATGACGAGCCAGAGCAGCACCGCACGCACCGCCAGGAGCGCGACGCCCGCGAGCAACGACTCCCGTCGCTCGTCGGTCATGCGTCCTAGCGCTCCGCGTGCGCGTACTGGCGCAGCGCCAGCACGAGCGGCGCAAGCTGCCGGCCGCGTGGCGTGAGGCGGTACTCGACACCCGGCGGCCGTGCGTCGATCACCCTGCGCTCGAGCACGCCGGCCCGCTCCAGCTCCGCGAGGCGGCTCGTGAGCGTCGCCGGAGGCACCCGGCCGAGCACCTGCAGGAACTCGTTGAAGCGAACGGCCCCCTCGTGCGAGGCGAAGAGGATCGAGATCGTCCACCGCCGCTCGAGCAGGTCCGCGACCCCGCGGACCTGCTCGGACAGCGGCGAGCAGTTACGACAACGCATGCTGCCGGCACCGGCTCGAGCGCCAGCTCGAGCACCTCTTCGAGGCTCATCACCGGATGGAACTTCACGCTCTCGCGCACCTCGTCCGGCACGTCGTCGAGGTCGGCGCGGTTGCGCTCGGGGATGATCACGTCGGTCAGCCCGGCGGCATGTGCGGCGAGCGCCTTCTGCTTCAGCCCGCCGATCGGCAGCACCCGGCCCTGCAGCGTGACCTCGCCGGTCATGCCGACCGTGTGCTTCACCGGACGCCCGGTCAGATAGCGAGGCGAGCGCGGTGGTCATGGTGACCCCGGCACTGGGCCCGTCCTTCGGGATCGCCCCCGCCGGAACATGCACGTGGAAGCTCGTGTCGGTGAACGCCGCCTCGTCGATTCCCAGCGCACGTCGCGTGCGAGTGGACGTACGAGAGGGCGATCCGCGCCGACTCCTTCATCACGTCGCCCAGCTGGCCGGTGAGCACGAGACCTGCCGTTCCGGGCATGCCGGTCACCTCGACGAAGAGCACGTCGCCACCCGTTCCCGGTGACGGCGAGGCCGGTGGCGACGCCGGGCAACGGCGGTGCGCTCGGCCGACTCCTGGTAGAAGCGCTGCCGCCCGAGTGCGTCGCGGACGCTGCTCTCGTCGAGCACGATCGGCGCCTTCGTCGTCTCGGACGCGATGCCCGTCGCCACCTTGCGCAGCAGCTTGCCCGAGCTCACGCTCGAGCTGGCGGACACCCGCCTCACGCGTGTATTGCGAGACGATCAGCTCGAGCAGCGTCGTCGCTCGCCACGACCTCCTCCTCGCGGAGACCCGAGCGGTCGCGCTGGCGCGGCCACAGGTAGCCCCGGGCGATCGAGACCTTCTCGTCGACCGTGTACCCGTCGAAGCGGATCACGTCCATGCGGTCGAGCAGCGGCCCGGGGATCGTCTCCGCGACGTTCGCCGTCGCGATGAAGATCACCTCGGACAGATCGAGCTCGACGTTGAGGTAGTGGTCGCGGAACGAGTGGTTCTGCGCCGGGTCGAGCACCTCGAGCAGCGCGGCCGACGGATCGCCGCGCCAGTCGGCGCCGACCTTGTCGACCTCGTCGAGCAGGATCACCGGGTTCATCGTCCCGGCGTCGCGCAGGGCCCGGACGAGCCGGCCCGGCAGCGCGCCGATGTAGGTGCGGCGGTGGCCGCGGATCTCGGCCTCGTCGCGAACGCCGCCCAGCGACATGCGGACGAACTCACGGTTGAGCGCGCGCGCGATCGACTCGCCGATCGACGTCTTGCCGGTTCCGGGAGGGCCGATCAGCGTCAGGATCGCTCCCGACCGCTTGTCCTCGGCGATGCCGCGCTCCTGGCGCAGCTTGCGAACGGCCAGGTACTCGACGATCCGGTCCTTGACGTCCGCGAGGCCTGCGTGATCGGCATCGAGCACCTCGCGCGCGTTCACCGGGTCGAGCCGCTCCTCGGAGCGCTTGCCCCAAGGCACCATCAGCAGCCAGTCGAGGTAGGTGCGGATCATCGACGACTCCGCCGACTGATCGCCCATCCGCTCGAGCCTGGCAACTTCGCGCTCGGCCTGCTCGCGGACCGCCTCGGGCAGCTCGGCCTCTGCGATGCGCGTGCGGTAGTCGTCGGCGGCGGACGCGTCGTCCTCGCCGAGCTCCTTGCGGATCGACTCCATCTGGCGGCGCAGGATGTACTCGCGCTGCTGCTTCGCAGCGCCTTCCTCGACGTCGTCGCGGATGCGCCGGCGCACCTGCATCTCGGCCAGCCGCTCACGCTGCAGCCGCAATGCGATCTGCAGCCGTTCGATCACGTCGATCGCCTCGAGCAGCTCGATCTTCTCCTCGAAGGTCGTCTCCGGGGCGTACGCGACGGTGTCGGCGAGGGTGCCCGTCTCGCGGATCGAGCGTACGAACGACGCAATGCGTCCGTCGTCGCCCCGCAATTCCAGGATCTCCTCGACCGTGGCGCGGTACTCGCGCTCCAGCTCACGGGTCTTCGCGCGCGGCGGCTCCTCGTCGGGCCGCTCTTCGACCTCGACGCGCAACTGACCCTGTGGGTCGGTCTGCGCCGCACCCGCCAGCCCGCGGTGCAGGCCGGACAGGCTCACGGCGCGCCCGCCGCCCGGCAGGCGGATCGTCTCGCCGACTTCGGCGACGGTTCCGACCTTCGCGTACTCGCCTTCGTGCCTCGGCACGAGGAAGACGCGCTCTTCGTCTCCGACATCGACGGAGACGGTCACGCTCATGTTCGGAAAGACGACGATCTCGTCCAGCGGAACAAGCAGCAGGCTACTCAACACTTCACTCTCCTCATCTAGCTACGTACGGGATAGTAGCTTCAACGAATGAAGTGCCGTGGTATTTCCGAGACGCCGGAAGCGGAGTTCAGGCGTCCCGGCGGCTCTCGCCCCCACGCGGGCGCTTCCGGCGATCGACGCCCGAGCGCCGATCGGTGCCCCGCCGGCGGTCTGCCGGCGCCTTTTCCTCGACCGGCGCCTTTTCCTCGACCGGAACCTGGTTCGGGGCGATCTCGAGCGAGCCGATCCCCACGGAGACTCGGACGTCGTGGATGCCCTCGAGGGCCAGGTAGTTGTTCGCATACTCGGCGGCAGCCGGCAGGCTGAGCTCGGTGCTCCCGGAGAGCGTCGTCACCAGGCCCATCTTCTGGGCGGCGGAAACGGCCGAACGGATCCGATGGTAGGTCGCGGCTTCGATCGCCACGGGCGCCCTTCAGTCTCGACGAAGTAAACGGGTATTCGCGGTGCGGGCTGCTGCCCCTGCGTCAACGTCACTGGAGCCGGGAACGTGAGTAGAAGAGTTCAGCCTTCGAGCGGCGCGGCCAGCACGGCTTCGAGCAGGTCGTCGAGTTGCGCCGTCGCCAGGCAGATCGACGTGTCGGCAGCGCCGTAGTAGAGGCGCAGCTCGCCCGTCGCTCGCATCGTGCGTGAGGCCGCACGGGAAGACGACGTTCGGCACGTCGCCGGTTCGCTCATACGGGGCGAGCGGCGCGAGGATCCAGCTCGGCAGGCGGCGCAGGACGTGGGTCGGGTCGTCGCGGTCGAGCAGCGCGAGCCCCGCGCGGTAGATCCCGCCGGCGATCGTCTCCTTCACGCCGTGGTAGACGAGCAGCCACCCGTGCTCGGTGAGCAGCGGCGGCGGCCCGATGCCGATTCGCAGCGAGTCCCACCACGCGCCCGTCCTGGGTTGGAGAACCTGCTCGGGATTGCTCCACTCGGAGAGGTCAGCCGAGCGGGAGATGAAGATCTCGCCGCGGCCGCCGCCGTACTCGGTCTTCGGGCGATGGAGCAGCAGCCACCGGCCGTCGAACCGGTGCGGAAACAGCGCGGCATTCTTGTCGTCGGGGCGCCGGATGATCCCGTACCGCTCGACGGTCTTGAAGTCTTCGGTGAAGGCGAGATAGACGGCAGGTCCCGCCGGGCCGTACGAGGTGCAGGTGATCACCCAGCGCTCGAGCTCGCCGACCCACACGACGCGCGGATCCTCGAAGCCCCACTTCTCGCTCGCAATGCCGGGCGTGGGGGCAAGCAACGGCTCGGGGTCGACCGACCAGCCGTCGACGCCGTTCGCGGAGCGTGCCACGGTGAGATGCGAGATCCCCCGCAGATCCTCGACGCGGGCGAGGAGCGACTGTCTCGTTTTCGAGCGCGGCGGCAGCAGGGTTGAAGACCGCGTTCGCCGGATACGGGCCACTCCTCCGGGCGAAGGATGGGGTTGTCCGGATGGCGGTGGAAGAGCTCCCGCACGGGTCTGGCCGGAAGCGTCACGCCGCCGCCTTCTGCAGGCCGCCGGTGCGAACCGGCGCCCGAACCCCGGCTGCGTCGAGCAGCAGGGCCGCCCGGTGGAACGAGAGCGTCGATTCGGCGCCCTCGTTGCGGTTCAGCGCCTCGCTGCCGAGGCCGTCGCTGCAGCCGCCGGTCGCGAAGTCGTAGAGCGGAAGATGCAGGCGGTTCCGCCCGAGGAACCACTCGAACGCGCGCCGTGCTCGAACGCCGTGCTCCGGCTCGTGGGTGATCGCGAACGCCACGAGCTCGGCCTCGACCAGGGCCGCAGCGTCGAGTGGCTGCTCATCGCCGTCGCCAGGAGCAGACTCGTCACGGCGGCGGCCGCCGTGTCCCGGCAGGCGCAGGAAGTCGTCCTGCAGGCCGCATTCGTCGCCGAGCCAGCGCAGCGCCTCGAGGCCCAGGTCGACCAGGTCGTCGCGGCCGAGCGCGGCGGCTCCGCGAAGCAGCGCCTGCGGCAGGCGCGCGTTGTCATAGCTCAGGTCGTCCTCGAACCACTGCCAGCCGTCCGACGCGGTGGCGCGGTACGCCTCGGCGAGCTGCTCCGTGAAGCGCGCGAGCAGCTGCCGTGCGTCCGGTTCGAGGCGGTCGGGGTCGAGCCGCGCGAGCCCGAGCACCGCATACGCCGCCGTTCGGAGCGGTACTTCTCCGGCCAGCGACGCGACCAGCCGTTCGAGCAGCTCGCTCGTCGGCTCGACGACGGCGGGGATCCAGGCCGTCCCGAGGATCTCCCCGAGCGCCCAGATCGCCCGGCCGACGTGGTCGCCGACGTGCGGCTCGTCGAGCCAGCGACGGTCGTAGCTCATGAAGTTGCGCATGCCCCCTTCGTCCTCTGCGGCATGCAGGAACGCCAGCGCGCGATAGAGGATCGACGTCCACGCCTGCTCGTCGCCACGTCGCGCCAGGGCGAGCGACACCACCGCGAGCCGCGCGACATCGTCGACGCAGTAGCCGGTCTCGCGGTTCGGGATGATCCCGTACGCGTGCTGCACGATGCCGACGTCGTCGACGAGCGTGAGCAGATGATCCGTGCGCAGACTCGTCAGCTGCAGATCGGCGACGCCCATCGGCCGCCGCCGCGGGGCGAGCTCGTGCGCCTCGTGCAGCACTGCGGCCGTCGCCTGGGCGACCGACGGCCACGTGAGTGAGGAGCCGATCCGCTGGGCCTCCGCGCGCGCGGCAGCGAGCGTCTCGGGCTCGTCGATATAGGCGCAGACGGCGTCGGCGAGCGCAGCCGGGTCGTCGAACGGCACCAGGCAGCCGGCGCCGGAGGCGAGCATGTCCTGCGCGTACCAGTACGGCGTGGAGATGATGCCGCAGCCGGCGGCGATGGCAAAGGTCAGCGCGCCGGAGGTGATCTGCTCCTTGTTGCGGTAGGGCGTCACGAACACGTCCGTTGCGGAGAGCAGATCCGAGAGCTCGTCGATCGTCAGGAAGCGATCGTCGAACTCGACGTGCTCCTCGATGCCGAGCTCCAGCACTCGCTGCTCGAGCATCGACGCGGTACTGCTCGCCCTCGCGGTGCGCGATGTCGGGGTGGGTGCGGCCGGCGATCACGTAAGAGATCTCGGGGTGGCGCTCGAGCATCGACGGGAGGGCTTCGATCACGGTCTCCAGCCCCTTCCCCGGTGAGATCAGCCCGAAGGTGGAGAGCAGGAACCGTTCCTCCGCCCCGGCGTACGGGCCTGAACGCGGCGGCCGACGCCCGCGCGGTGAGGCGGGTCGGCGCGCCGTGGGGGACCACGCGAATCTTCTCCTCGGGGCAGGCGTCGCATTCGACGAGCAGGCGGCGCGCGGTGTCGGTCATGACGATCACGAGCTCCGCATGCCCACACAGCTCGGTGAGCACTTCGAGCTGATGCGCGGACGGCGTCGAGAGCACGGTGTGCAGCGTCACGACGAGTGGCTGCGCGAGCTCCTCCGCGAATGACAACACGTATTCGCCATCGGCGCCTCCGTAGATGCCGTACTCGTGTTGCAGCAACACGACGTCGACGTCGAGGCGTCCGAGCGTCCTCGCCGCACGGACGTAGTCCCCGCGAACCGACTGCCCGATCGTCGAGAGCAGCCCGCGCCGCTGGGGCCGGGACGGCTCGCTGACGACCGCAACGATGTCGGCGCGCCTGATGCCGGCGACCCCGATCAGGGTTCCGCGCAGATCGGCCGCGAACGTGCCGATGCCGCAGGCGCGCGGCGGATACGTCGAGACGATCGCGGTCCGCACGCCGGCGTCAGCTCCGCGGCCGCAGACGAACAGGCGCCGGAATCAGCTGCGAGCGCTGCGGCTGCTGGAGCCCGCCGCGCACCGACGTCCTCGGCCGGAACTTCCCGGGCGCACGCAGACGCTCGAGCACGCGCCTCAGGCCATTCCTCATGATGTCGCTCCCTGTGGGAGCTCCCCGAAGCAGCAAGCGGCGGGCTCGTGCGGGAGCTGAAACACGGGGACGCTGCAGACACCGTAGCGCACGGTTGTCAGCTGATCGTGACCGGGACGCCGGGGCCGACGCGGCTCACGAGCCAGCGCATCGACGCGTCGGCGAGCCGTACGCAGCCGTGCGACTCGGCGGTGCCGAGGGTGCCGCCGACGTTGTCGAGACCGTGCAGTGCGATCTGGCCCGGGCCGCCGTCGAACTCCTGCAGGACGTCGGAGCGGGCACTCAGCGCCAGCGCAAACGGGGCGCCGACGTCGTAGCTGTGGAGCTGGATCGACTCCTCGACGAAGAACTCGCCGTGCGGCGTCGGCGTCGAAGCCTTGCCCACGACCGCCTTGAACACCTGCACTGCATGGCCGTTCTTGTAGACCGTCACGCGTCGCGTGGACGTGTCGACGACGATGTGCCACCGGGTTAGCCCGGCTCGCGTGCCGCGCTGTCTGATCCAGCCCGTCTGGCCGTTCGGGCGTCCCGGGAGCCGGACGTTCAGCCACCGCTGTCCGCCGGCGAGCCTCTCGCCGAGTACGGGCAGGACGGTCTGTTCGTTGGTCAGCGGCCGCGCCGCCTGCACGAGCTGGAGCAGCTGCGAGCCCTGGGAGGGCTTCGCATACGCCTCGTGGGCGGTCTGCAGCGCGGCGAGCACCTGCGCCGTCTTCACGGCAGCCGGTGCTGCTGCGCGGGCCGTCGCGGTGACGACCCACGCCGCAGGCACCAGCAGAAGCATCGCGGCAAGCATCACCGGGAAGCGGCGGCCCGCCTGCCCGGCCGCCGCTTCCCGCTGTGAGCTTCTGGTCAACCGGTCAGGCCGACGTGGACGACCGGCGGCCGTGCGCTACCGGTCTGAGTCGTGATTCCCTTCTTCGGCGCCGCGACCGGCTTCTTCGCGGCAGCTTTCTTCACGGCCGCAGCTTTCTTCGCAGCTGCTGCTTTCTTGGCGGCCGCTGCCTTCTTGACAGCGGCTGCTTTCTTCGCAGCGGCTGCCTTCTTCAGAGCCACGAGCTTGGCCGCTGCCGCTTTTGACGCCGCCGGCTTGCTGGTGCGTCGGTCGGCGTCGGCGTGGTCGCTGTAGGAGTCGTCGCAGTTGCCGTCGTCGTCGTCGTCGTTGTCGCAGCCGCGGTGGTGCAGGCCGGGCGGGTGATCGTGTCGGTGTCGAGGGTGACGGCGCCGTTGCGAGCCAGCACGCGCCCGTCGACGGTGACCGCGGTCGTGACGGTGATGCTCGTCAGCGCCATCAACGGTTCCACGGAAGGTCGAGCCGGTACCGAGCGTCGCGGAGCTGCCGACCTGCCAGAAGACGTTGCAGGACTGCGCGCCGTTGACGAGGTTGACCCGGCTCGTCGAGGCGGTGATCAACGAGGAGCCCGCCTGGAAGACGAAGACGGCATTCGGGTCGCCGCCCGCGTTCAAGGTCAGGTCGCCGGTCAGGCCGATCGACGATGCCGAGTTGTAGACACCGGGCGTCAGGGTCTGCCCGCCGAGATCGGAGACGATCGGGTTGGTCGGGCCCTCGCCGGCGGCGGTGTTGTAGGCCGTGACGAGATCGTTCTTCGCGCCCTGTGTGACCGCGTCGCCGCCGTGGTTCGCGCCGTTGACGGTGATCGAGGCGCTGCCCGACCACAGTGGTGGTCGGAAACGTGCCGATGTCGCCGTTGACGGTGGTCGGGCCGGTATTCGAGATGCCCGCGCCGGCGAGTACTGCGAAACTCGTGGCGGTTCCGAGCGGAACTGCCGTGACCGCAGCGGACGCGCCGCTGACGATCATCAGCAGCAGTCCCGCGCCGAAGAGCGGGAGCAGAGCGGTCGACCAGGTGGCGCGCAGGCGGAAGCGCCGTGCGCCCGCGCGGGGCTTGGTGATTGGAACCCATGTGTGTCCTTCCTCAAGTGCCGGTTACATCACCGACCAGGAAAGCCGAGGATGGACTTATGTCAAGCTGGTCCCGAGCTCTATCGGCAGGTCCGCCTGATTCCTTTAGTTACGGCTCGATCGGGGACTCGCCTTCAGCCTGCTCGCCGAGCGCGAGCAAGCGCGCACGAAGAAGCCGTCCAGCCGGCCGAGCTCGGTGAGGTAGCGCGGGTGCAGGCGCGGCGTCGCATGTGCGAGCAGCGAGGTGACAGTCAGGCGGGCGCGCGGCGTAGCGGCGACAAGCGCTCTTGACTCGGCGACGGGGAAGTAGCGGTCGCGAGGCGCGGTCACGATTTCGATGGGAGCGCGCAGACCCGGCGCGACATGGAGAGGCGACAGGGCGGCGACGGTGGCCTTCACATGCGCCGGCAGGGCGGCATAGAGGCCGTCGAACCGCGCGGGGTCACGGTTCGTGAGCAGTGCGAGAACGGCTGCCGCTTCGTCCCCGAGCTCAGTCGAAGGAGCGGTCGCGAAACGGTGCAGCCGGGTCGGCGGCTGCCGGGTCGACGGAGCGCAGCTCGGCGGTGAGTGCCTCGATTCCCGGGGTGGGCGGCAAGATGGCGGTGACGGATCGCGCGAGCCCCACCCACGAGATACGCCGGCACGGGATAGGGCCCGAATCCTTGGCCGGCGCGATAGGTGCCCGTCGTCGCCAGGAGCATCACGTTGGCCATGTCGGTGAACGGTGCGACGCAGGCGACGACCGAGACGCGCTCGGCCAGGCCGGGCGCGGCCGCCGCAAGCAGCGCGAGGCTGGCGCCGACCGAGACGCCCGCGAGGCCGATGCGGCCCTGGCGCGATTCAGCCGAGTCGGCGGCGGCCTGCACGTACGCGGTCGCCGCACGGAGGGTCGCGGGCGACAGCTCCCCGCCGGCAATGCCCGGCAGGTCGGGGATGAAGACGAGCTGACCCGACCGGGCCAGCGCCAGGCTCAGCCGGAGGACCATCGGATGCGTCCGACCGTCGGGCGTCGCTCCGTTCACGAAGACCAGTGCCGGCCAGGGCGGCGGCGTGCCCGGCCTGACGATCGTGCTGGCCGTCCCGGCGAAGTCCGAATCGGTCACCGTGGGCGCCTGCGAGAGCCGTGCCAGCGCCCGTGTCCCCGGGAGGTCGAGGGTCGCACCGAGGACGGCGAATGCCCGTACCTGCGCCTGCAACAAGCTACGCGATGGTCGCACGGGCCAATCTTCGCCGCTGCAGGGTGTAGAGCAGCGAGCCGCCGACACCGACCGCTCCGGCGACGAGCGCAGCGCCCGTCAAGAGCATCCCCGAGGCGAGCGAGAAGTTGACCGCGGCATCCTTCGGCACGCCCAGGCCGAGCAGGACGCCCGAAGTAGCGCCGATGCTCACGACGGCTCCGCCTGCAGTGATCGGCAGGATCGAGGCCGCGGCTGCCAGGCACATCACGACGAGCGCGAGCGTGGGTGAGAAGCCGACGCCGAGCGCGCTCAGCAGGAAGGTGCTGCCGAGCGCCCGCATCGACCAGCAGCCGAAGAGGAAGCCGCTCGCCACGAACATCGACCGCGAGAAGCCCGCGTTGTCGCCGACACGCGTGAAGATCCGGCCGACCCGCTCCGAGCGCGAGACGAACGGGAGACGGACGAGGCGCGGCCCGAGCGCGAGCACGCCGATGCAGCCGAGGCAGAACAGCAGCACCACGATCAGCGGCGCGCGAAAGATCGCGCCCGACGTGACGATGGCCGCGATGGCGAGCGGCAGCATCGCGACCGCATCGACGAGTCCCAGCGAGATGATCGAGAGGCCGATCGTCTCGAGGCCGAGACGGACGCCGCCGAGCCGCCGCAGCGTCGAGATCTTGACGACGTAGTCGAGCCGGAACGGCAGGACGGCTCCGCTCGCGGCGGCTGCACCGCAGGCCGCGAGGCAGCGGCTGCGGTCGGGACGCTCGCCGGTGAAGAGGCGCTGCCAGCCGAGCGCGCGGAAGAAGAAGCTCGCGAGGTACGCCGACGCGGCCGCCAGCACGAGTCCGACGTTGGTGTCCTGCAGCGGCCAGCTCGTTCCGGTGAGCCGCCGGCCGACAAGCAGCCGAGAGGGCGACGAGCACCACGCAGAACGCGACACCTGCGCTCAGCTTCAGGCGCTGCCGCCCCCGGTTCGCGATGACGGCGGCGGTCATGCTCGCGGCAGCACGTAGAAGGCGACCGTCGCGTACTGGCAGGCGACGGCGGCGATCACGAGCGAGTGGAAGATCTCGTGGTAGCCGAACGTGGCCGGCCTCGGGTTCGGTCGCCTGAAGGCATAGACGACGGCGCCGATCGCGTAGAAGGCGCCGCCGCCGACGAGCAACAGCGCGCCCGCGGTTCCGATCGTGTCGAAGATCTGCGGCAGGGCGATCAGTGCAACGCCGCCGAGCGACACGCACGTGACGGGAGCGAACCAGCGGGGTGCGCCATGCCAGAGGAACTTCGCGCCGATCGCGAGCAGGGCGCCGCCCCAGACGATCGCGAGGATCGGAGGCCGCCAGCCCGGGTGCAGGACGAGCAGCGTGATGGGCGTGTACGTCCCGGCGATCAGCGCGTAGATCATCGTGTGATCGACGCGGCCGAGCCACAGCTTTGCCCGCGGCTCCCAGGCGATTCGATGGAAGAGGGTGCTCACGCCGAACATGCCGACGACGCTCGCCGCGAACGCGATCGCCGTGGCGCGGGCGACCGTGCCGTGCGCCGAGAGAGCGAGCGCCACTCCGGCAGGCAGTGCGACAGCGAGCGCAAGCTCATGCGACACGCCTCGAAAACGTGGCACCTGAACCTCAGCCGTCACCTTGCCGCTCAGAACGCTGCTGTTCAGAGCGGTGTCTGCGAAAGGCGTCCCAAACCTGGGCCCTCCGTCCGGTCGAACTCCTCACCGACTCTGATTTCCTAGTCGGCAGAACCGTTCTGTCCGCTGGAGGAGGTGAGACCTGCTCAGGCGAGCCGCTGAGCTGGATCCGGGGAGCCCGTCCACGCGGGCTCCGACTCGGTCAGAGTAGCGCGTCCGCCGGGCGGGGACGGCGCTCGCGGCTCATTCGCACGGCAGCGCGTGCAGGCAGCAGCAGGGCCGAGCAGACGGCGAACGCCGCCAGTTGCTCGGCGATCATCAGGAGCCCGGCGAGTTGCTGGTCGGCGAGCGGTGTGAGGCCGAAGAGGCGCGTCGTCTGGTCGGCGTAGGCCGGGTACAGCGGCCCGGCCAGCAGGAACGCGCCGCCGAGGATGAACGCGAATCCGCACATCGCCATTGCACAGCCGAGTCTCTGGGAGAGGCTCAGCGTGTTCCGCCGGGCGGGGTCGACGATCTGCGTCCACGCCAGCAGGCCGACCGCGATGAACGAGAGGTGCTCGAGATCGTGGACCGTCGGGTGCGTGAGCGTGTAGTCGTACACCGCAGGTACGTGCCAGGCACCGATCACGAGCACCCAGGCGGCGATGCTGACGCGGGGGCGCAGCAGGAACGACAGGGCGCGTCGGATCACGGCGGACCGCGCAAACCGGCGCAGGACCGGGCTCGGCAGGAAGAAGAAGAGGAGCGGTCCGCGCAGCGCGACCAGCGCGAGCGCGGGGGCGATGTCGGCGATGATCACGTGCTGCAGCATGTGCGCCGAGATGAGGTAGGTGTCGCCGGCCTCATCGAGTGGCGACACCAGCGCGAGGGTTCCGAGTACGACGGCGAACACGAAGAGCGCCGCGCGCGGCCAGCTCGCGTGGTCGCTCCGCCCGCGCCGTCGCAGCCGTAGGAAGGCGTCGGCGTAGCGCGCGATTGCGACGGCCGCACCGGCCAGGACGAACGGCGCCGGGTCCCACGCGAACCAGTTCATGCCGCGCTCATGCTGCAGTCTCGCTGCTCGAGCACCATTCGGCCAGCACCGTCCCGGTCGTTTGCCCGCTGCGTATCCGACGGCGGGTTACGATCGCCGGGTGGCGCCTGGCGACGTCCGGTCGGCTTTCGCGCAGGCAGCGGGCGAGGACGGGATCGTTCTGGCCGGCGGCTCGTTCGACTGGCTGTGCGAGCAGGGGCACCTCGGGCTCGAGCGCGTCGCGAAGGCGAGGCGGGATCCGGCGATCGTCGAGCCGGTCATCGCCGCCGTTGCCGCGCTCGCCGCGATCTACGCGCGCCTGAAAGGCGACAGTTCCGTTCTTTCCGCGTCGCGCGAGAATCTGCTGCTCCCCGTCGATCTGCTGCACGAGCCGACGGGCACCCTCATCCAGCTCGACGAGCCGGCCCACTTCACGTCGTTCCGGCTCTCGTCGCTCGGGTTCTACCCCGCGGGCGTCGCGGTGGGGTACGACCTCGACGCTTACAAGGAGTTGTGCCGGGAGTGGAGCGCGGCGAGTGACGGCGTTGCGCGCGGTCTCGCGGCGAAAGGCTTCGGCTTCGGCGGGGTGCAGCGCGAGCGGGCGTATCACGATGCGCTGTTCGACCTCGCGACTCCGGCGATGGGGCACCCGCCGCTTGTCCGGATCGCGGTGCTCGACGGCGACGGAGCCGCCGCCTACCGGCTGCAGCGGGCGTCGCTAGCCGCGCGGTTGAGCGCGGCTAGCCTGTTGTGAGAGCTCCCAGCCGTCGATGACCGAGACGTTCACCGTCCGGCAGCGCCCGCACTTGACGCGGACCTTCTTCGTCATCTGCACCGGGTGCATCGCGACCGCCAGCACGTTGCCGCACTCGACGCACACGTAGTCGTCGGGGCCGTTGCCCTGGAACACGGGGCGGTCGGGATCGTCCTGGACGGCGGTGCCTCCGTCGGGCGGCACCTCGCCTTCGCGAACCTGGCGCATCGCGATGGTCGCCATGGCGATGAGGTTCAGGCCGCGCCGAGCTTGCTTGCGAAGTCGGTGATCAGCGCGTCGAGCACGCCGACGACCACCCCTTCACCCATCGACGCCGCCTTGCCGGTGATCTGGGCGTTGGTGTGGATCGTCCCGCCGCCGTCGGTGAGCGCGAAGGTCACGGTGGCGTTGGCGTGTCCCTGGCCGCCCGCCTCCCTCGATTTGACGCTCATCACCGCCGTGTGGGCGGCCGCATCCTGCTCGACGATCTCGACCGTTCCGGTGAACTTCATCGACATCGCGCCCATCTTGATCTTGATCTCGGCCTTCGCCGAGGTCGGCCCGGTCGTCTCGAGGACACTGCCACCTTCGACGCACGGGACGATCGCGCTCGAGGTCGAGGATCGAGGCGAAGCTCTCGTCGATCGACTTCGCCTGTGGTGAAGGAATGGTCGAGTTCGACAGCCATGGAACGCAGATTAGCCTAGTAGTCTCTGCGCATGTCCATCCAGCCCGGAACGTACGAGCTCGGCCCTGCGGACGGCACGCTTTCGGTGAATACAGGCCGCACGGGCGCCGCCGCGAAGGCAGGGCACGACCTTCTGATTCGACGTCACTGCGTGGCACGCGACGCTCGTCGTCGGCGCCGATCCGGCGGAGAGCAGCCTCGCGCTCGAGGCAGACGCCACGGCGCTGCACGTCCGGGAAGGGACGGGCGGCATGCAGAAGCTGGGCGACGACGATCGCGCGAGCATCCGCGAAGACGATCGACGACGACGTCCTCAAACGGAGGCCCATCGAGTTTCGCTCGACCGCCGTGCAGGCCGACGGGGATCGCTGGACGGTCAAGGGCGATCTGACCCTGGTCGGCAAGACGGCGCCGCTCTCGTTCGACCTCAGGCTCGCCGAGGACGGCCAGGTCACCGGGAGCGCCGTCGTCAAGCAAAGCGACTGGGGCATCAAGCCCTACTCGGCGCTGTTCGGCGCGCTGAAGGTCGCCGACGAGGTCGTCGTCGCAGTCGACGCAAAAGTCCCGCTCGCCTGACCGAAGCCGAAGCCGCGCAGCTGTCCGTTCCAGCCGGCGAGCGCCAACCCTCGACCAACCTCAAGCCAAGGTAGGTACCGCCGTTACGACAAGCGCGCGGAACCGCAACGACTCTGTGTCTTTCCCTGCTCAGACCCCACGGCCGTTCCGACCCGTCCGGTGGCAGCCGCGGTCGACTCGGCGTTACAGAGAGGTCACAGAACTACGAGCTGTAGACCGTCTGCGCGTCGAGGCCCCCTTCGACTCCCGGCGGCAGGGCGCCCGTGCCGTGGGCATACAGGGCCATGTCTTCGATCGTCTTCACCTGAGTCGGGTCGCTGCCGCGGCGCCGACCCACGCGCCGTTTGCCCACTTCAGCGTCTCGGGCGGGGCGTCGAGTGCCATGCCGGCGAGCAGCTGCGCCTTCGCGCGGATCTTCTCCGGACGCGCTCGCGATTGCCGCGTGACGTGCCGTCGGACGGGCTCGTGTTGTAGCCGTGGCCGACGCCGAACCGGTTCGTGTCGGCCGGAACGACCTTCACGTCGAGCGCGGGGACGCCGAGCTCCTCGGCGACGAGTTGCGCGTACTGCGCCTCTTTCCCGTCGGACTCGGTCGTCAGGCTGAGCACCATCTTGCCGGTCGGATGCACGCGCAGAAAGACTGCCCGGTACGCCTCGTCACCCATCGCTCTCGTCTCCTCTCGGTTCGATCGCTCTCGCCGCGAGCCGCTGACGCTCCTGATGCGCGGTCAGCGCGTTGTGCTCCTCGAGCTCGCAGAACGACGGCTGCGGCCCGCCCAGCTGGTGCGCCGGCACCGCGGGCCGCTCGCAGCCCGGGTAGATGCACCTCTTGCCCGTCGCGACCTCACTCATTCGGTCACCCAGCCCGCGCGTCGTGTTGCCGCGGCTCGGGCCGTGCCCGCTCGGCATCGCGACCGAGCTGCCCGGGAGCGGCGTGGCGCTCGCCCAGGGCTCGTCCTCGTCGACCGCACGAGGCCGCCAGCGCGTCCGCCGGCGAGTCGTCCCACGACGCTGCGCCGATCGCCTCGGCAACCTCGCCGAGAGCCTGAAAGCTGTGGCCGCTCACGAGAGCGTCACAGTACGGCAGCGCGGCAACCATGCCCCCGGACTGCACCGAGAACGCATCCGAGCTCGACGCGCGGATTGACCCACACGATGCGATGCGCGAGGCAGCGCGAGCCGCTGCATCTCGCGCCCGACGAGCATCGGGTCGCCGCGCTCCCAGCCGTCGGAGAGGATCACGATCACCGCGCCGCGGGCCATGCCGCGGCGGCCGTGACGGTCGTTGAACTCGCGCAGCGCGTCGCCGATGCGGGTGCCGCTCGACCAGTCGGGAGCGGCTGCGGCCGCGCGCTGGATCGCGCGCTCCGGGTTGCGTGACGTCGAGCGCCCGCGTCAGCCGGGTCAGCCGGGTCGCGAAGACGAACGCCTCGGCGTTCGGGCCGGTCCGCGCCGCACACACGAGGAACTGCAGGTAGGCGCGCGCGTACGGCTCCATCGAGCCGGAGATGTCGCAGAGCAGCACGAGCCTGCGAGGAGCGACGCGCCGGCGGCGTCGTGCGAGCCGAATGGGATCGCCTCCCGTGCGCAGGCTGCCGCGCAGCGTGCGGCGCATGTCGATCCGCTCGCCGCGCCGTCCCTTGTCGTAGCGGCGCATGCGCCGAAGCGGAGTCGCGAGCTCGAGACGCGACATCAGCCGGTACAGCTGCGCGAGCTCGTGCGGCTCGAGCGCGTCGAAGCTCTTGCGTCCGAGCAGCTCCTCGTCGCTCGCCAGCGCGAGCGGCACGTCGAGCTTCGGCGTGCATCGTCGTCCCCGTCACCCGTCTGTTCGGGCGCCGACCACGACCCGCCGGTGCGTAGCTGCAGCTCAGCGGAGTCCGAGGAGGAGGCGTCATGCTCGGCGCGCGGACGGTCGTCGGGCGGCGTCGCGACGGTGCGCGCGTCGTCCGGGGCGAAGTCGTCGCCTGGCAGCTGGTCTGCCGAAGATCGAGAAGAACACGGCGTCGAAGGAGTTGACCTCGGCCTGGTCGGAGACGAACACCGAGCGGGCCGTCCAGTACAGCCGGCGCCGCGTGAGCGGCCGCACCACGGCGAGCGCTCGCGCGAACTCGATCGGCCCGCGCCGGCGTGACCGGCAACCCGGCTTCATGCAGGCGCCGGCTCAGAGCACCGACGAGTCGTGGCAGATCGAGCTCGATCGTCTCGACGACGAGTGGCGTCCCGGAGCCTCCTGCGTCAGTCACCGCTGCTCACCAGCTGCTCGAGGCCGGCCGCGCGGACGACGTCCTGGTCCTCCCCGTACTTCAGCACCGATCCCAGCGTGCGGTCGACGGACGCGGCGTCGAGACGTTCGATTCCGAGCAGGCTCAACGCGGCCAGCCAGTCGATCGACTCGGCGATGCCGGGAGGCTTCTGCATATCGCTGTCGCGCATGCGAGAGACGGCATTCGCGACCTGCACCGCCAGCGTCTCCGAAGCGCCCTTCACGCGGCGGCGCACGATTTCGACCTCGCGCTGCGGCGTCGGATACGAGATGCGGTGGTAGAGGCACCGGCGCTTGACGGCGTCGTGCAGGTCGCGCGTCCGGTTCGACGTCAACACGATGATCGGCGGATGCGTCGCACGGATCGTGCCGAGCTCCGGGATCGTCACGCTCGCATCCGCGAGCAGCTCGAGCAGGAACGCCTCGAAGTCGTCGTCCGCGCGGTCGATCTCGTCGATCAGCAGCACTGCGGGCCTGCGGGCCGGGATGCTCGAGCGCACGCAGCAGCGGCCGGCGGATCAGGTAGTCGGGGCCGAACAGCTCCTCCTCGCCGAGCGTCGAGCCCTTCGCGTCCGCGAGGCGGATGCTCAGCAGCTGGCGCGGATAGTTCCACTCGTACAGCGCCTCGGCCGCATCGATTCCCTCGTAGCACTGCAGGCGGATCAGCGGCGTGTCGAGGACGAGTGCGAGCGCCTTGGCGGCCTCGGTCTTGCCGACGCCGGCCTCGCCCTCGAGCAGCAGACGGCTGCGGGAGGCGCAGGCAGAGGAACAACGATGTCGCGAGGCCCTCGTCGACGAGGTAGTCGACCGACGCGAGCCGGTGCGCGAGCATCTCGATGTCGGGGACGAGCCGGCGGATCTCGCCGGTCGCCTCGCCTGTTACCTCTCCCACGCCGCGCTTTTCATGCAACCAGATGCTGGGCTTCGAACTTCGACTTGCAGCCTTCGCAGCAGAAGTAGATCGTCTCGCCGCTCGTGCTCGACCGAGGGGGTGCTCGCGATCGCGGCGACGGTCATGCCGCAGATCGGGTCGACCGCGATCCTGGCCGGAGGCGAGTTCACGGCGCGCACCGGAGCCGGTGCGCTGGCATAGGCGACCTCCGACGCGCGCTTGCCACGCCTGGCAGCGACGATCTGCACGAGGATCGAGAGCGCGATCTCCGAGGGAGCCCGCGCTCCGATGTCGATTCCGGCAGGCACGTCGATCAGCGCCAGCTGCTCTTCAGGAACGCCGTCCGCCCGCAGCCCATCGACGACGCACGGCGCCGCGCTTGTGACTCGCGACGAGGCCGACGTACGGAATCCCGGCTTCGAGCCCGCGGCGAAGCGTGTGCAGCTCGTCGCGCCCGTGCGCGGCGACGACGAGCGCGAGGTCGCCGTGCGGCAGGCTCCGGGCCGTCTCCGTCGACCGTGACGAGATCGAACCCGAGCTCGGCGCCGAGCGCCCGGACCGCCTCGCGATCGGCGTGTCGCCGACGACGAGGACGCGCGGGGCCGGCAGCACCGGCTCGAGGAAGATCTCCATGGCGCCGCCCGACAGGCACGGGTTGTGGGCGGTCGCGGTTCCGTCCTCGATCGATGACCTCCGCTCCCGTGCCGGGGTCTTCGCCGATCGGCCCGTCGGGAACGATTCGCAAGAGCAGCGCCTCCTCGGTCTCGATCGCCTTCAGGGAATAGACCCGCACGCTCTGCTGCGCGCACACACCGCCGACGAACCCTTCGATCGTGCCGTCAGCGAGCACGAGCGCCACGTCGCCGGCCTTCACGCTCGTCGGCCGCTGCGCGCGCACGACCGTCGCGGTCACGAACACCGTGCCTTCTGCGGCGAGCTCCTGGGCCCGCCGCGACACGGCTGGATCCATCATTGCGGCGGTTCTGGGCGCCCCTGCATCGCCGCCCAGACACGGGCCGGAGTACACGGCATGTCGATGTGATCGACGCCGTGTGTCGCGTGGAGCGCGTCGATGACCGCGTTCACGATCGCCGGTGGTGACCCGACGTTCGGCGACTCGCCGACACCCTTCGCTCCGAGCGGGTGGTGCGGACACGGCGTGACCGTCTCGCCGAGCTCGAAGTCGGGGCACTCGAGGGCAGTGGGGATGAGGTAGTCCATGAACGACGAGTTCAGGCAGTTGCCCTCCTCGTCGAAGGTGATGACCTCCATCAGCGCGATCCCGACGCCCTCGGCGAGCCCGCCGTGGATCTGGCCGTCGACGATCATCGGGTTGATCCGTACGCCGCAGTCGTCGACCGCGATGAAGCGGCGCACCGTCACCTGGGCGGTGTCGGGGTCGATGTCGACGACCGCGATGTAGGCGCCGTAGGGATAGGTGAGGTTCGGCGGGTCGTAGATGACCTGCGCGTCGAGACCGCCCTCCATGCCGACCGGCATCGCGTCGCCGCTGTATGCGCGCGCTGCGATCTCCTCGATCATCGCGCCCTTCTCGGGGTCGCCCTTGACGTACCAGCGGCCCTTCTCCCAGGCGAGATCCTCGGGGTTCGCTTCGAGCATCGTGGCGGCGATCAGGCGTGCCTTGTCGCGCACCTTGCGCGAGACGACCGCGACGGCCGCGCCGGAGACGGGTGTCGAGCGGCTGCCGTATGTGCCGAGCCCGTAGGGCGACCGGTCGGTGTCGCCGTGGCGCACCTCGACGTCCTCGGGCGGAATGCCGAGCTCTTCGGCGACGATCTGGGCGAACGTCGTCTCGTGGCCCTGGCCCTGCGTCTGCGCGCTGATGCTGACGACCGCTTTGCCGGACGGGTGCACCCGCAGGTCGGCGCCGTCGTTCATCGCGAGGCCGAGGATGTCCATGTGCTTGCGCGGGCCGGCGCCGACGCCTTCCGTGAAGAACGACACGCCGATGCCCATCAGCTCACCGCGGGCGCGCTTCTCGGCCTGCTCGCGACGGAGCTCCTCGTAACCCGCGATGTCCATCGCCACGCGCATCGTCTCGGCGTAGTTGCCCGAGTCGTACGTCCAGCCGGTCGTCGTCTCGTACGGGAACTGCTCAGGCCCGATGAAGCTGCGCATCCGGAGCTCGATCGGGTCGACGCCCATCTCGAGCGCGAGCGCGTCGACCATCCGCTCGACGAGGTACACGGCCTCGGTGATGCGGAACGAGCAGCGATACGCGACACCCCCCGGCGCCTTGTTCGTGTAGACCGCCTTGACCTGGACGTGCGAGGCCTCGAGGTCGTACGAGCCGCAGACGATATGGAAGAAGCCGGCCGGGAACTTCGTGGGCTGCGCGGTGCTGTCGAACGCGCCGTGGTCGGCGATCACATCGACCCGCAGGCCGGTGATCTTGCCGTCCTTCGAGCACATCTCGCTGCGCATGATGTAGTCGCGGGCGAACCCGGTGGACATCAGGTTCTCGGAGCGGTTCTCGACCCACTTGACCGGAACGCCGGCGACGATCGAGCCGGCGATCGCGCACACGTAGCCGGGATACACCGGCACCTTGTTGCCGAAGCCGCCGCCGATGTCCTGGCACTGGATACGGATCATGTGCTCGGCCAGACCGGCGACATGCGCGTAGACCGTGCGGTGCGCGTGTGGTGCCTGGTTGCCGTTGTAGATGTCGAGCTGGCCCGTCTTCGGGTTGAAGTCGGCGATCATCCCGCACGTCTCGAGCGGGGCCGGATGGCAGCGCGGATAGATGATGTCGCGCACGACGACGGTGTCGGCCTCGGCGAAGACGCGGTCGGTCGCTTCCTCGTCGCCGGCCTCCCAGGTCGGGCTCGCGAGGTTGTCGCGCTGGCCTGACTTGTCGTCGCGAATCAGCGGCGCGTCGGGGTCGAGCGCCTTGCGGGCGTTGACGACGGCCGGCAGCGGCTCGTACTCGACGTCGATCAGCGTGAGCGCGTCGTTCGCCGAGTACTCGTCGGTCGCGATCACGAAGGCGACCTCCTGGCCCTGGAAGCGCACCTTGTCGCCCGCGAGCACGGCCTGCGTGTCGTAGGAGATCGTCGGCATCCACGCCAGGCCGAGCGTCTCGAGATCTTTGGCCGTGATGACGGCGGCGACGTTCGGATGCGCGAGCGCACGGGAGGTGTCGATCGAGACGATGCGCGCGTGCGCGTACGGGCTGCGCAGCATCGCCCCGTAGACCATGCCGGGCAGGCGGATGTCGTCGAGGTAGATGCCCTTGCCGCGGATGAAGCGCGCGTCTTCCTTGCGCTTCAGCCGGCCGAAGCCGATCGGACGCTCGTGTCGTTGCTGCTCGGGAGGTTCTCAGCTACAGCCACGCTCAGACCACCTCCTGTTTCGCAGCAGCCTCGTACTCGGCGGCCCAGCGCACGGCGCTGACGATGTTCTTGTAGCCGGTGCAGCGGCAGATGGCGCCCGAGATCGCGGTTCGGATCTCGAGGTCGGTGGGATTCGGGTTCTCGTCGAGCAAGGCGCGAGTCGTCATCAGCATCCCCGGCGTGCAGAACCCGCACTGCAGGGCGTGCAGCTCGTGAAAGCCCATCTGGATCGGATCGAGCTGGCCGTCGACCTCGAGCGACTCGACCGTGCGAATCTCGTGGCCCTCGCACATGACGGCGAGGATCGTGCACGACTTGACGGGCTCGCCGTCCATCTGCACGACGCAGGCGCCGCAGTTGGAGGTGTCGCAGCCCCAGTGGGTGCCGGTCAGGCCGGGCGTCTCGCGGATGAAGTGCACGAGCAGCTGGCGCGGCTCGATGTCGCGGGAGACCTGCTCGCCGTTGATCGTGATCGAGACGTCCATGCTCAGGCCTCCTGATGTAGGGCGCGCGCCGTTGCGCGGCGCAGGGCGCGGGTCGTGAGCACGCCGGCCAGATGGCGCTTGTAGTCGACCGGCCCGCGGCCGTCGGCATCGTGGGCGAGCAGTCCGCGGCGGCGATCTCGCCTGCCTGCGCGAACAGCTCCTCCGACGGGGATTTCCCGCGCAGCAGATCCTCGGCGCGCGAGAGATGAATCGTCGTGAGCCCGACCGCGCTGAGCGCTATGCCCACCTCGGCGATGGTACCCCCGTCGACCCAGACGGCAGCCGACGCCGCGGCGATCGCCCAGTCGCCCGCGCGGCGCTCGACCTTCTCGTGGGCGCTGCCGGCGCCGGGGCGCAGCGGGATGCGCACCTCGGTGAGCAGCTCGCCGTCGCCGACGGCCGTCATGTACGGCCCGACATGGAACTCGTCCATCCCGACGACTCGCTCGCCGCCCGCGCCGCGGATCACGGCCTGGGCCTTGACCGCGGTGCAGACGGCGGAGAGATCCTCGGCTGCGTCCGCCTGGCACAGGGAGCCGCCGATCGTGCCGCGGTTCCGCACCACCGGGTCGGCGATCACGTTCTCGGCGTCGCGGAAGAGCGGAAGCCGCTCGGCCAGCAGATCGGACTTCAGCAGGTCGACGTGGCGGGTCAGCGCGCCGATCCTGATCTCGCCCGTCCTGCTCGCGGATGTAGGCGAGCTCCTTGAGGTCGTTGATGTCGATCAGGTGTTCGGGGTTCGCCAGCCGGAGCTTCATCATCGGCAGCAGGCTGTGCCCGCCCGCGATGATGCGCGCCTCGGAGCCGAGCCTCTGCAGCGATGCGATCGCTCCGTCGACGCTGGTCGCGCGCTCGTACTCGAATGACGCAGGGGTCTGCAAGTGATGCTCCTTTCGTTCAGGAACGGCTGGGGAGCCGCTTGCGAGGGGCCCCGATGTCGTCGCGCTGCTCGTACTGGACCGGAGCGTCCGTGCCGATCACGGGAGACCGCGGAAGGTTCTTCGGGCCGGTCTGGCGGAGCTCGGGGTAAAGCAGGCGCGCCGCCAGGCTGCCACCCTCGACGTTCCGGAGGACGGGCCCTTCGGGGCTCGCGGCGGCGATCGGCGCCTCGCGGCCGAGCCGCGCGAGGGTGAGCGTGCCCTTCGTGTAGACCTCGCCGATGCGCGGCGCCACGACATCGGCGCTGCCGGGAACGTTCCTGAAACCGGCTGCCGAGGCACCGGCATACAGGCCCTCGACCAGGCCAACCGCATCCGTCAGGCCCGCCTTCTTCACCAGCAGTCCTTCGAGCAGGTCGACGCCCGCATCGAGTTGCTCGTTGATGGTGGTGACGACGTCGTTGACCGGAGCGCTCTTCTCGACGATTCCCGAGACGTGGGTGATCACCACGTCGAGGCCCGAGGTGATGCGGCGCAGCTCGACGATCGTCGACACGAGGTAGTAGACGAGGGCGACGACGATCAGGAGGACGGCGATGACGAGGACGAATCCGGCTGCAGGCATCAGACGTGGCTCCTTGTCATGCGTCGTCGAGGATGACGTCGAGCGAGCCGCCGTAGTTCGCGACTCCCGCGACCGTTTGCTTGACCTGGTCCTGCGTCGTCAGCAGCAACGCGGCGGCGTCGAGATCCTTGGATCCTGCCGCCGCCACCTCGGCGATCGCCTGCACGCTCGGGACGATGCTCTTCGCGGCCGCGAGAACGTTGCGCAGCAGGTAGACGACCACGGGAACGACCACGAGCAGCAGCACGATGTCGCCAATCCACCAGAGCGTCATTTCGGCCGCCTTTCCGCGACGACCGCTGCCTTGCGGGCGATGCCGGGCAGCGCGCCGAGGATGATGTCGAACTGGCCGTTGATCGCGGTGACGGCTCCCTCGAGCGGGCGGAGGTGCTCCGACTCGACGCCTTCGAGTGCGCCCGCGAGCGTCGCGAGCCCGGCCGAGATCCGCATGAGGCCGCTGCGCACCTGGATCAGCGCGACCGCGACCACGAGGACGACGACTGCGGCCAGCAAAACGCTGAGGAGGACGAGAAGATGCGTATTGCTCACGCCGCACCGAACCCATCGGTGAGGGCGTTCATGTAGCCGTCCTGCACGATCGCCTCGTCGACGATCAGCGCCAACACCGGAGCCGTCGCCTGGAGTTGCGGAATGTTGGCCGTGTTCGAAGCGACGTTTGTCGCCACCTCGAGCAGGCTTCCGACCGACTTCTCGATGCTCCCGATGGTGATGAGAAGCACGGCGAGAAGGAGTGCGACGACCGCGGCGGCACCGAGGCAGATGCCGAGCGCGATGACCCAGTACGTGGTCGCCGAGGTCGCGAGAAGTGTGAGTGTCATTTCCCAACCGCCACCTTTCGCAGGGAGCGCGCGGCGTGGAGAATGCGCACGCCGGAATCGTTGATGCGCGCGATGTCTGCGAGCCCGTCCGTCTGCCGGCGGACGACCTCGACCGCCTGCACAGCGGTAGTGGCCTGTCGTGCGATCCGGCGGGCGAGCAGCACGATCGCGATCACGATCACCGCTGCCACCGCGATGACGACGACGCCCAGCGCGATACCGATCTGCCAGCCGGCCGAGGAAGCAAGCATCAGGCGTGGCCCTCGTTCTGGCCTTGCATCAAGAACCTCCTCACGAGCTGTTGCCGGGCAGATGCAGTCCCGCCAGTCTGTCTGCCGCGTCAGCTGTGAGTCAAGTGCGCGCTCTGTCGGCGCATCAGTGAGGCGGGGCCGTTCGTACCGGTGTCAGAGACGTCTCGGAGACGTGTCAGAGACAGCTTCGGTCAGGTGGCGAGCCAGCGCCGGCGGCGGAACGACCTGCGCTCCGTGCCCGGGACGTACGGCTCGGGCGCGATGTCGCTCCGCGAAGCCTCTTGACGCGTGGCCTGCCAGGTCGCCCAGTTGCCGGGCGTGTTGAGCCGGCGAACCGTTCCCGGATCGCTGCGGACGAAGGCCCAGATGCTGCTCGTAAGCCCGCTGACGCCGGTGGTCACGCCGTTCGCCTCGACGGTGCAGGGCCGAACTCGGCGACGGCACACTCGGGGCAGTAGAACGCGAGAGCCGGCGGCTCGAATCTGTCGGGGTCGTCGCACCGGTAGCCGCGCCAGCCTCGTGCGGACGGGGTGGCTGTGCTTTCGGTGCCGCACTCGATGCAGGCAAGGACGTTCTGGACAGGCGCGGGTGACGACACGAGCTCACCTTGGCGGCCCGACCGCCCGGGCGCACTGGCCGTTCGTCTGGTTTCGAGCCAGCGACCTGTTCTAACCGGCGAGACGGAGCTGCTGCTGGCCGGGATCCTCGGCCGGCTCGACAGCCCCTGCTTGGGAGAGCTGATCGTGCTGGTGCTCTTCGCGCCGGCTCCTGCGCGCGTCGAGCCATTCCTCACGTCCGGCGTAGTCGCCGGGAAGGATCCGGCGGTCGGCCCGGTCGAGTGCGCCGATGGGGTGGGCAGCCTCGTCGGGGAGCAGCGCGACTCCCGCCTCGGCCGTGACGTCCCGGTTCGGGTCAAGGCTGTTCAGGGCGGCTGTAACGTCGTCCAGAACCCGAATCGCCTCGTCGAGAGGGGTGTCGAAGAGCACGCACACCTCGTCGCGCCGGGGCAGATAGAGCCGTCCGCAGGAGCGAACCTCTCGCAGCGTCAGCCGGTGGGCTCGCTCCAGGAACTCGTCGCGCGCAGCGGTGCCTGAACGCTCAGTCAACGCATGCAGCCCGTGGAGTCGAACGACCGTCAGCAGGCGCTCGCGACTGCCAGGCGCGAGGGCGAGTGTCAGATCGATCATCAGCTGCTCGCGAGAGGCGAGTTCGACGCTCATGTCTCTAGTCGTCGGCGCCATCGGCTCTGGCGCCGTCCCCCGCAGGTGTCGCGTTTCGTGCAGAACGGGGGACGTCCGGCTACCGGAAAAGCCGCAAGGGCCCCCTCTTAGGGAAGGGGATTCGGCGGGTTGTGCTTCAGCAGCTTCTTCGCCGCCGCCGGGTGCGCCTTGGCCCACGCGCGGTACTTCGCGCCGCGCTTCGAGAGCCACTGCGAGAGCATCTTCTCCGACAAGGGGATCCGGTCGCTCCAAACGAAGCTGTGGGGAGGCGTCTTCTTCAGGATCGGTTTGTCAGCGTGCTTGATGGCGACGCCGACGCCCACGAACGCAGCGCAGACCGCTACGACGGCCAGGCCGAAGAGCACATTCCGCACGACGCCCAGTAGGGGCCATGATTTGGCCACAAACGGACACTTGCGCCTGGATCAGGGCAGGCGCACGCCCGCTTCGGCTAGCTCGGTCCTACCCTTTGGTCCAGCTCGCATCAGCTGTTCGGTCGTATCGCGCGCGGTTGGGGAGTTGCTTCGACCGTCCGCGCTTGCACCAGACCGTGACAGCGCTCGGGTTCCCGCGCACTGGCCGTTCGGCTGGTTCGAAGGTAGCCGCTTGAAAAGGGCCGGAAAAAGAAAGCCGGGTGCCCTCCTAGGAGGGCACCCGGCCGGAGTTCGGTCTTAGACCTCGCCCGCGATGGTGTTCAGGACGCCCTTGATGTTCGTACCGGTCGTCTGAAGGGCCACGATGGCGACGAGTGCGATCAGCGAGATGATGAGCGCATACTCGATCAGTGCCTGACCTTCCTGCCGCGAGCCGGAGCTCCGCAGGTTGAGGTAGAGCCTGTTGAGGAAGAGATTCACGTTTGTCATGTTCAGGCCATCGGCATTCGCGGCGCCGACTTGAATATTTCGTTCGAGGTGGCGGCTGAAATGGCTCTGCGACCGGGTTTGTCGCGGCTTTCGGCGACGAGGACGTCATCGCGTCGGCTCTCCCGAGACTAGGCCACGCTGCATCGCCCGCTGCGCATTGCTTCACAGCCGACTCCTCGCTTCGTGGCGTGGACGTGAAGTGAACCACCGTGAGTCGGTCGGCCCGACAGTCCGTCTTTTCGTTGAAGCGTGATGGCGTCGGGACTTCAGTCGCGAGTGTCGGGTGATGCCGAGGGCTCGCTCGATGCCGGCCGATCCGTCTCGTCGCGGTGCTGCTGCCAGGTCGCCCAGCGGTAGAGGTGTTCTGGCTTGGTGTCGGGTTGCTCCTCGGGGCGCAACCAGGCTCGAATGCGGTCAAGCAACCTCATCTTCGTAGCCGAGCCTTACCCAAAAAGCGCGGACCGAACACAACGAGCCGTGCCCATCCGACCAATGCTCGATGGGACCCTCGTTGCGGGCCCGGGAGCCGGCGGGCTCCCGGGCCTGAGGCTGTTCGGTCAGGCGGACGTGACCTCGATCGCCTTTCGTTGTGAACGTTCCTTCTTCGGGATGCGGACAGTCAGGACACCATCGGCGAGTTTGGCCTCGGTTTTTTCGCTCTCGACCTGCTCGGGGAGCGTGATGCGGCACTCGAACCGGCCGGTCCGCCGCGTGCGCCGCCGGAGAACACCCTTCCTCTCACGTTCCTTCAACTCACCGCTGATGATCAACTCGTTCCCGACATGCTCAACCTTGACGTCTGCCTTCTTGACGCCGGGAAGCTCCGCCTCGATCAGATACGCGGTGTCTTCCTCCTCGATGTCGACAAACGGCGCCCAGCCGGCTCCTCGCCCAGGCGGTGCCGGTGCGCGGAGATCCCCAAATGTCTGCTGCAGGATCTGCCGCATCCGCCGGTCGATCTGCTCGAGTTCGCTCAACGGCTCCCACGATTCAGACGTGGGCGCATTGCTGCGCTCTGAAACGACTTGTGACATCTCCCTACCTCCTTGCTAACGGAAACACTCGATCTTTCGCCAACCGAGCGACGGGATCGATACCTACGCTGTCGACTTCCGTGTCGAGGCGGAGCAGCCGCTTGTGGAAGCGAACAACCCCCGGGCCCGAACGCAGGCCAGTGATCGAGACTTCGTCGGCGGCACCTGACGAAACTCGCAACACCCTCTGACGCACTGGCCAGCTGCAAACCACAACGGCGTTTGCCATATTTGCCCGCCGTACTGCCTCGGCCATGACGCACTTCTCCCTCGGCCGGCACGGACACAGCTACGTCAGGTCGGAATAACCCGACTCGTCGCGACTCAAACCGTCAGCGACGCGATGCTCGAGAAAATCACTGGAGTTTGCGGGCTTTTCCGAACCTGCCTGAAGCGATGCAGACCCCACTGCAACTCGAAATTCCTGCAAATCGT
>CAWEXL010000002.1:0-242879 GCA_963812995.1 uncultured Thermoleophilia bacterium | reverse complement strand
AGGTGAAGGGATAGTCTGCGCCTCCGGAAACGGAGGATTGACGCGAAGTTCCGACCTGCACGAATGGCGTAACGACTTGGGCGCTGTCTCTTCGAGGGATCCGGTGAAATTGTAGTCTCGGTGAAGATGCCGAGTACCCGTGGTTGGACGGAAAGACCCCGTGAACCTTTACTACAGCTAGATGTTGGAGTTCGGGGCAGGTTGTCCAGGATAGGTGGGAGGCTTTGAAGCCGCGGCGCCAGCTGTGGTGGAGCCACCCTTGGGATACCACCCTTCGTGTTCTGGGCTTCTAACCCGCTGCCGTGATCCGGGGCGGGAACAGCATCTGGTGGGTAGTTTGACTGGGGCGGTCGCCTCCCAAAATGTAACGGAGGCGCGCAAAGGTTCCCTCAGCACGGTTGGAAATCGTGCGTAGAGCGTAAAGGCATAAGGGAGCTTGACTGCGAGAGAGACATCTCGAGCAGGGACGAAAGTCGGCCTTAGTGATCCGGCGGTAACAAGTGGAAGTGCCGTCGCTCAACGGATAAAAGGTACTCCGGGGATAACAGGCTTATCCTTCCCAAGAGTCCACATCGACGGAAGGGTTTGGCACCTCGATGTCGGCTCGTCGCATCCTGGGGCTGGAGTAGGTCCCAAGGGTTGGGCTGTTCGCCCATTAAAGCGGTACGCGAGCTGGGTTCAGAACGTCGTGAGACAGTTCGGTCCCTATCCACCATGGGCGTTGGAGGCTTGAGAGGAGTCGTCTCTAGTACGAGAGGACCGAGACGAACAGACCTCTGGTGTATCAGTCGTCGTGCCAACGGCGCTGCTGATTAGCTACGTCTGGATGGGATAACCGCTGAAAGCATCTAAGCGGGAAGCCCACCTCGAGATGAGGCCTCCCATCTGCTATGACAGAGTAAGAGCCGTGGGAGACCACCACGTTGATAGGCGGGACGTGCAAGCACAGCAATGTGTTCAGCGGACCCGTACTAATTGCTCGAGGTCTTGATTTAGAACTCATTTACGCTGCTATGGAGTTTTGAGGGTCGTGCGCGCATGTTCTGCGCCGCCTCGACAATTGGGCGGTCATAGCGGCGGGGAAACACCTCTTCCCATTCCGAACAGAGAAGTTAAGCCCGCTAGCGCCGATGGTACTCGGAGGGCAACCTCCCGGGAGAGTAGGACGCCGCCCATTATTCTTCAGCTGCTCGAAAGGCCCCGGAGACGGGGCCTTTCGTCGTTCTCGGGCTGTTCGCCGGCCGTGCTCCTCAGGCTGCGCGCAGCTTCTCGCGCCAGTCCGGGTCGAGCTCGCGCAGCCGGCGGACGCGCTCCCCGACCGGCGGATGTGTGACGAAGAGCGCCGCGAGGCCTTCCTCGGCGAATGGGTTCGTCGTGTAGAGCGGCTCGGTCGCCGGACTCGCCTCGAAGGCGACGAGCTGCATCGCCTGCTCGAGCCTGACGAGCGCGTCGGCGAGGCCGTGCGGTGAGCCGCAGAGCTCCGCGGCGAGCCGGTCTGCCTCGAACTCGCGCTTCGGCGAGAGCAGGAGATGGACGAACGCCGCCGCGAGCGGGCCCAGGACGAAGAGCAGCGCGCGCTGGAGGTAGCCGCCGATCCTCGAGAACTCGACGATCGCGGTGGCGAGCGACGACGACAACCGTCTGCAGCAGCACGTCGCGGTGGCTTGATGTGCGCGAGCTCGTGTGCCAGGATCCCCTCGAGCTCGGCGGGAGAGGCGACGCCCAGCAGACCGACCGAGATCGCGAGCGCCGAGCCGCCGCCCGCGCCGCGGCCCGGACGACAGTGCCCGCGGATAGCTGTCGCGCGAGCACGTAGCAGCTTTGGCTTGATGACGCCGGTCTGCGCCGCCAGCCGCTCGAGCGTCGAGTGCAGGGCTGGCGCCTCGGCCTGCAGCGAGCTCCCGGGCGCCGAGCATCCCCATGATGATCCGGTCGGCGTAGCGCGTAGAGGGCCGCGGCCAGCAGCACGACCGAGCCGAGAAAGAGAATCGCGACGCGGTAGCCGCCGAGCCTCCCAGCCGGCCGCGCCGAAGAGCAGCGAGCACACGACGAGTAGTGCCCACAGCTTCAGCGAGGTTACGCAGCGACGAGACTCCGTTTACCCAATCCGGATCCTCCCAAAGCCAGGCCGTCCTACGGCGGGCCTCTCTAGGGTTCTTCGTCGTCGCTGTCGCCGTCGTCCTCGGCGAGAGCGCGCGGCGGCCAGTCGGGCTCCGGCGCGTCGCAGCGGCTCGAGCAATGGAGCGAAGCCACGTTCTGCAGCGGGATCAGGATGTGCCCGTTCAGCTCGACGTGGGCGACGTCCTCGAGGTAGCAGTAGGCCGTCAGCACGCCGTCCTGGTACTCGCCGCCGAACAGCGCGATCTCGACCTGCTCGCCCTTGTACTTGTTGGTGTAATCCTCCACCCGCCCAACCTATCTCAGACGGGTAGGAAGCCGTCGTCGCGGAAGTGGAGCTCGTAGACGCTGCAATTCGGGATCGGCCTGGTCACGTCATCGTCCAGATGGCGCTGTAAGGCGCGTACGCAGCCTCCGTGGGCGACGACGAGCACCCGTTCGCCGGGATGGGCGCGTGCGATGCGCTCGACGGCTGCGAGGACGCGAACGCTGTGCTGGCCCGCGGGTTTCTCCGTCCGGCCGCTCCCCGTCGGGAAAGCGCTCGGTGATCTCGGCCCGCGTCAGGCCCGACCAGGCGCCGACGTCGATCTCACGCAGATCCGGCATCGGTGACGATCGCCAGGTCGTGCGGGTGCGGCGAGGATCACTGCCGTCTCGTGCGCGCGGCGCAGGTCGCTCGAATAGACCGCGTCGAACGGCGTGGCCCGCAAGCTGCTCGGCCAGCTCCTGCGCCTGGGCCCGCCCGAGGTCGTTCAGCGGCGGGTCGGCCCAGCCCTGCCAGCGACCGTCGCGGTTCCACTCGGTCTCGCCGTGCCGTGCCAGAAGGATCGTCGTCACCACGCAGCTAACCTAGCGACCCGTGGAACTCGGGCTTACAGGGAAGGTCTGCATCGTCACGGGCTCGACCGGCGGCATCGGTCTCGCACGTTGCGCGAGCAGCTGCACGACGACGGGGCGATCGTCGTCACCTCCGGCCGGCGTCCCGACGGGATCGGCGACCTTCATGTCGCCGGCGACCTGACGGAGCCCGGTGCTCCCGAGCGAGCTGGTCGCGAAGACCGTCGAGCGATTCGGCCGAGTCGACGTGCTCGTCAACAACGTCGGCGGCACGGCGATTCGCAAGCTCGAGGAGCTCACCGACGCCGACTGGCAAGCCTCGTTCGAGCTGAACCTGATGACCGCGGTGCGGACGACACGCGCGGCGCTGCCGGTGATGCGTGAGCAGCGCGGCGGGGCGATCGTCAACGTCTCGTCGACCTCTGCCAAGCGGCCGTCGGCGACGACTGCCGGAGTACTCGGTGATGAAGGCCGGCCTCCTGTCGTACTCGCGCCTCGTTGCCGATGTCTACGCCACCGCCGGCATCCGCTGCAACGCCGTCACACCCGGCCCGACCGGCACCGAGGCGTGGCTCGGCGAGGGCGGGCCTCGCCGATCAGCAGGGCGATCGCGAGGCGGTGCTCGCGCAAGGTGCGGCCGCAGGCCGGCCGCTCGGCCGTCTCGCCGAGCCGGAAGAGATCGCCGCCGTGATCGTCTTCCTGCTGCTCGGAGCGCGCGTCGTACGTCACCGGCGCCGCCTGGAGCGTGCGACGGCGGCACCGTGCCCGATCATCATCTGATCCGTCGGTACCCTGGCCTCGATGCCCGAGCTCGCCGGGAAAGTTGCCGACTCTTCGCCGCGCGGGTGCGCGAGCTCGAGGAGGCCGCCCTGTCGCCGCTCGCCGTGCGCTCGTACGACACGCGCGGCCGGGCGCTCGACGAGGAGCCCTGCTCGCGTGCGCACGCCGTTCCAGCGCGACCGCGACCGCATCCTGCACTCGAAGCCGTTCCGGCGGCTGAAGGGGAAGACGCAGGTCTTCATCGACCCGGCCGGCGACCACTACCGCACGCGCATGACGCACACGCTCGAGACCACGGGCATCGCGCGCGTCGTCGCCCGCGCGCTGCGGCTGAACGAGGACCTGACCGAGGCGATCGGGCTCGGCCACGACATGGGCCACCCGCCGTTCGGGCACGCCGGCGAGGCCGCGCTCGATGCCGCCCTCCGCGACCACGGCCACGACGGCTTCCGCCACAACGAGCAGTCGGCGCGCATCGCGCAGCGCCTGAACCTCACGCACGAGGTGGTCGACGGGATCGCTACCCACACGGGCGCCGCGCGAGCCCGAGACGCTCGAGGGCAAGATCGTCCGGATCGTCGACCGCGTCGCCTACATCAACCACGACATCGACGACGCGATCCGCTACGGGATCCTCGCGCGAGGACGACCTGCCGCAGCGATGAGCTCGCCGTGCTCGGGCCGACGGGCACGGCAGCGCATCGACACGCTCGTGCACGATCTCGTCGAGGAGTCCGGCGCTGGCCGGCGATATCGTGCAGAGCGAGGAGATCGGCGCCGCGATGCTCTCGCTGCGGGCGTTCATGTTCGAGCGCGTCTATGTCGGGCCGGACACGAAGCCCGAGCACGAGCGCGCCGAGGCTGTGGTGCGGCGCATCTTCGAGCACCTCCTGGCCGGCGGCGGCAAGCCCGAGGAGATCACGGAGTTCATCGCCGGCATGACCGATAGGTTCGCGCTCGCATACGCTGAGAAGCTCGACTGATGGCGCGGATCAAGGACAGCTCCGTCGAGGCCGTGAGGCAAGGCGCCGACTTCGTCGGCGCTCGTCGAAGACCGCACTCAGCTCCGCAAGCAGGGCGGACGGCTTGTCGGTCGCTGCCCGTTCCACGAGGAGCGCACGCCGAGCTTCTCGGTGAACCCCACGGACAAGCTCTTCTACTGCTTCGGCTGCCATCAGAAGGGCGACATGATCCGGTTCGTCCAGGAGATCCAGGGACTCGACTTCGTGGGTGCCGTCGAATGGCTCGCCGAGCGGTTCCGGATTCCCGCTCGAGTACGAGGAGACGTCGCCGCAGCAGGCGGCCGACCGCGACCGGCGGCAGCGGCTCTATTCGCTGCTCGACCAGGCCGCGACCTACTACGAGCGCACGCTCTGGGATTCCGAGGCCGGCGGCATGGCCCGCGACTATCTGAAGGGACGCGGGTCTCGCCGAGGACGTCTGCCGGGAGTTCCGCCTCGGGCTCGCGCTCGGCGGCGACCGTGATCGCGCGGAAGGCCGCCGAGAAGGGCTTCGCGCGTCGAGGAGCTGCGCGAGGCAGGTCTCACGCGGGCGCGCGGCGGCGATTACTTCCAGCGGCGCCTCCTGTTCCCGCTTGCCGACGCGCGCGGCCGGGTCGTCGGCTTCCAGGCGCGTCGGCTGCACGAGGACGATCCCGCTGACGGCGAAGTACGTGAACACGCCCGAGTCGACGCTCTTCCACAAGGGCTCGGTCGTCTACGGCCTCGACAAGGCCCGCGCGGCGATCGCCCGCGAGGACCGGGCGGTGGTCGTCGAGGGGAACACCGATGTGCTGGCGCTTCGCCAGGCAGGTTTCGATCCGGTCGTCGCCTGCATGGGAACCGCGCTGACCGCGCCGCAGCTCACCGAGCTCGGGCGGCTGACAAAGCGGCTCTGGCTCGCGTTCGACGGCGATGCCGCCGGCGAGTCGGCGACGCTGCGCGGGATGGAGCTCGCCGCGCAGCAGGGTTTCGACGTGAAGATCGTCGCGCTTCCGCCGGGTGTCGATCCGGCCGACGACCCTGCGGGCTTCGACGCGCGCTCTGCGCGCCGCGGAGCCGTACCTCGTCTACCGCGTGCAGGCCGAGATCGCGCGTGCGGAGGACCGCGAGGCTGCATTCCGGGCGGTGAAGGCGCTCCTCGATATCGCGCCCGACACGCCCGAGAAGCACGAGGCGTGGCGCACCGCGAACGACCGGCTCGGCCTGACGATTCAGCTGCGCGCAACGGGCTCGGCCACGGCGTCAGCCGGACGCTCGGTCTCGCGGCGGCTGCTCGACGCCGGCGCGCCGCCTCGAGCGGAGCGTGCTCGCCGCCGCGATCGCCCATCCGGATCTGCGGCCCGCTGCTCGCCGAGCTCAGGGCGGACCATTTCGACGACGCGCTGCACCGCGCGATCCGTGCTCACGTCGTCGACGGCAGCGCCGCTCGACGCCGACGCGCATCGGGCTCTACGCCGAGCTCGACGCCGAGGCCGCCGCCGAGGGGATCACGTACGAGACCGGGGAGGAGCTGCTGCTGAACCTGCGTGCGCGGACGATGCGGCGCGAGCTCCAGACCGCGACCCCGGAGCGGCGGCTCGAGCTCACCGAGGCGCTACGCGCGCCTGCGCGAGGCGACGACCGGCGTTTTGTAGCCCCGGCTACACTTTCGCCCGCCGATCCCCGGTAGCTCAATTGGCAGAGCATTCGGCTGTTAACCGAAGGGTTGTTGGTTCGAGTCCAACCCGGGGAGCTCTCAAAGCCCGATCCGCCGATGCCTTGAATCGGCTGCCTCGGTAGAAGCCCGCACGCATGCCGCGGGCGACCCCGACGCAGGGCAGTAGCTTCTGGCCGAAGATACGGCCATGCCAACACCGATCGAAGTCACGTGTCTCGAATGCGGCGGCGTCAGAGCCGTCGGAAACCTCACCAACGACGCAATCGGGCTCTGCCCGACCTGCGGTTACGTCGGCTGGGCTCTCTCGAGGGACGTCGCCTTCGCCGAGTTGCGAACCGCTTCACCGCACGGATTCGCCTTCGTCTAGAAGGGACGGACGGGCGTCCCCACGCTGTTTGAAGGGACACCCGGCCTTTCTCGGTGCGGAAACCGTCAGAGGGCCGCACCGAGTACAGCAACGTTCTAACAGCTTCAGAGAGCGGCCGCTCGGGTTGTTCGGCGGCGGTTGCGCCTGATGCGCCAGAGCCCGCGTGCGAGTTGCGTGGCGGTGGGTGCGTACCACGTCCGTGCGCCGTCGACACCCTGCGGCACTCGCGGGAGGGTTCCGGCGTTGGCCTGTTCGACTGCGGCCACCGTGAGTCGAGCCCTGAGGCGCGAGTTTTCGACCTTGATGTCCGCGAAGGGCGGCCAGGGCCGCATCGGCACCGTGTCTGCAAGCGCGATATCTCCCGTGTCGACGCCCGGGTCGAGATGGAAGATCGTCGAGCCGACACCGTCCTGATCGCCGTTCGAAAGAGGCCAGAAGTCGCTGTAGACGTTGCGGTAATCGGGCAGCTTCCCACCGTGGACGTTGAGGGCGTACCGCGTCGGGATCGCCAGCACCGGATCGCGCAAGATCCCGGTTCCCAGCACGATGAGGATGTCGGGTCGTAGCTTCGCCAGTGCCTCGATGCTCGCGGCGTCGTTGGCGCCGCTGATGTCGATCCGGGGGACGCCTGCGGGGTAGCCCGCGACCGCGAGTCGCGTGGCGAGCAGCTTCTCGCTCCAGTTCCCGTAGAGGACGAGCGCAACCACGTCGAGTGCCTTGAGCGGGACGGCCCAGACGCGGGCGGTGCGAAACGTCTTCAGGAGCTTCGCGCGTCGCGCGTCGCCACGGCTCTCGACCACGACTGCGTCGAGGAGGCCCGCGTCGGCGAGCTCGGCCGCCAGATACCGCTGATCGGCTCCGTCTCGGCAGAGCAAGACGGTCCGTAATCTGGTGGCCGAAGGCGGGCTCATCACCCCCTCTACGGTCGCCGGCACCCGATCGGTTGTCGCGCGCCTCGCGGGTTCAACCGGAGACGAAAGTGGGCGGGCGCCGTGTCAGGTCGGCGCCCGCCCTATGACATCCGGACCCATGAAGGAGGAATGGATGCACGAACATCATCGGCAAGTGCTCTCGATGCCTGAAGTTGCGGCTACGCGGGCTTCAGCGAGGCGAGCACCCAGCCGCCGGCCACCGACGGGGTCGCTTCCATCACTGCGACCAGCAGGCTGCCGACGGCGAGCGCGGCCTGCGTGCGGTCGTCGGCCTCCAGAGAGAACTCCGCTCGTGGCCGTTCGCCGCTCGCGTCCCGGACGACCGAGACGTCGGTTCCGCCGCGGGAGGTGATCGTCGTGAAGGTCGAGGCGAGTTCGGCGTCAGTGGCGACCGCCTTGAAGGCCGTGTCGAGTTGAACCCTGAATGTCGGCATCAAACCGAGCTTGCGCCCTGCTCCCCCTTGCCCCTGCGTCCCCCGAGTGAGAGCCGCGCCGAAAGCCAACGTGTCACCCCGCGGTCGGCTCTGTCAAGCGAGAACCGGCGCGGGGTGACGGGGAAGGGAGTCCGTTGGCCGCTCTTAGTGAGCGGGTGCGCGAGCAACGAGCAGCTTGGCGAGGTGCAGCTCGGATTGCTCGACCTTGACCCGGGCCGAGTACGGCGCCGAGATCTCCAGTGTGATCTCCGTGCGGTTACGCCCGACGAAGAGCACGTCGATCATCTGGCGGACGCCGGCCTGGTCGACGAGTGCCCGGTACCCGGCCGCGTACGTCGCGATGTGAGGGACGGCGAGCGGAGCCAGCGAGACGAGTTGCTCGCCTCCCGCCAGGTTCTTGACGAAGAATGTCCGCAGGCAGGACAGCGCGGCGGGGTCGAGGACGTTCCGCTGCCAGTCGAGCTGCACCATCTTCGCGTTCTGCATGATCTGCGCCTCGCTGTGGTACTGCATGCCGCCGGTCGCCGGGGTGTAGTCGCTCTGCGCGTCGCCGGTGATCACCAGATCGGACTGGCGCGGATGGAAGTTCGAGCAGCTCCGAGGCTGCGTGGTGTCCGCCGCCGTCACGCCGCCGCTCCAGCGCGACGCGGGGCCGAGATCCGCCGCCTTGAGCACGACCGACCGGGCGAGCGTCTGATCCGCCGTCGTGTAGTGGCGCTGCGCCGACTCCGACGTGCGTGCTGCGCCGGCCTTGTGCGCACCGCCGTTGCTGTTCGCGGTTGCCACGGCCGCGGCGACGAGCGCCGAGACGACCAGTGCGAGCAGTATCGAAAGCCGGTTCCGCATCTAGATCCCTCTCCTTGACGTTCGTGGGCCGAATTCGGCCGCTGAGCACTCTGGGCAGAAGAACGCGAGCGCCGGCGGTTCATCCAGTTCCGGGTCATCGCTCCGGTAAGCACGCCAACCAAGCCAAGTTCCGCTGCTGGACCTGCCGCACTGCGGACACTTGACCGAGGTGACGTGGAGGTGACCCCGGCTACTCGCGTTCATCGCGTTCTCCATGCAGTGAGCTTGGCCGCGGCGCGAGTCTCCCGCGCCAGCCCTTCCGCCCGACCTTCACCGACCTGCGGCGTGCCCCCTTCGAGGGACACCCGACCCGGGTCAGGGGCGAGCGGCGAGCTCCTTCAGGGCGTCGACGGCCTCGTCGGCCGACCAGCAGACACGACCCGCAGCCTCGATGGCCCCGATGACGAAGAGGTTCATCCCGTCACCGACCGCGTTGCCGCGCCGGCGCTGGAGGCGCAGGTCGGTGACGATGCCCACGATGCCGCGATAGTGGGGATCTCCGCTCGCGACGAGCTGCGCGAACATGCCGATCTCGCACGCGGTGCCGTCGTCGACGACCGGTCCGTCGAGCCAGGCGACCAGGACGTTCGCCGCCCGCACGCCTTCGGCATCGACGCGGAAGACCTCGCTCGGCGTAAGCTCCTTCAGCTCTCCGAATTGCTCGTGCGGAACGAAGCAGTCGATTCCCTCGGCACGGAGCCTGGCCGCGAACCCGTCGAGCCACGCGCGCTCGGCCTCGGAGAACAACGGTCCAGCCAGGTAGACCCGCATTTTCCGAACGCTAGCTCGTCCTTCGGGAGGGCGAGGCGAACGTGGTGCCTTACCCGTGCGCGCGGCGGCGGTGCATCGGTGCCAGGGAGTACGCCAGCGAGGCGACGAGACCATCCGCCGCCGGCGTTCCGAGAGCCCGGTGCAGGCGAGCCGTTGCATCGTGCCGCCTGGTGGTGAGGAGCTCGACGGCGTCGAGATCCCGCAGCAGGCGTTCATGACCACGCGCCCTGCTCATCGTGTCCATGACCTGACTGTGCGCCCCGATTGCAAAGAAACCATGAGGAGGCGCCCCCTCGAACGAGTGTTTTACCGGGCCGTGCTGCTCTGTCGCAGCCGGGGCTCCGCCGGCCGGATCCAGAGCGAGACATGCGCCGGCTCCACGGCGCGGTCGACGGCGTGGAGGAGCTCGCTGCGTACGGTTTCGAGGTCGACTGCGTCGCGCAAGCACGTCGTGAACGCGGCGACCGTGGCCTCCGCGTCGTAGCGGGCGCGGTTGAAACGCCGGTCGACCAGATGCTGCACGCGCCGTCGCAGCGGGTTGAAGAGTGCGGCCGCGGTGAGCGTCGACGCAGCAACCCCGACCGGGGACGAAAACGGCAGGACGCCTGTGGTCAGCGTGACGATCGCGATGAAGACTCCGACGAGCAGCCCGGTCACGATCGCGTACGAAAGGGTACGGCTGATCAGGCGGTCGATCTCGTACATGCGGAACTTGAGGATCGCGACGCCCATGCTCACCGGCAGAGCGACGTTGCCGATGCCTGCGAGATCGCTGACGACCTGCCAGCTCTCGGAGTGGGCGTTCGTGAGCACCTGGCCGATGAGCGCCGAGACGATGAAGACTGTCGCCCCGCTGAGCAGCCACTTCAGCTGCAGACGATGCTCACCGGTCGAACGCCGGTAGCTGAGGATCTGGGTCGCGAGCCAGGCGAGCAACGAGAACAGAAGGAGAAAGAACAGCGGGCCCGTGGCCAGGACCCACCACCGCTCGACACCGGTCGGATGGCTGAAGACCGAGAGATCTCCGCCGCTCTCGACGCGGATGCGGTGCCGGACGATCGCCGCCAGGACGAGGCCGACCGCCCCGAAGGTGGAGAGAGCCCCGAAGAGGAGCTCCGCGCGCAAGATCCAGCGCCACCGGGGCGACGGGAGCCGGCCGTCGGGGAAGAGCAGCACGGCGAAGACCAGCAGCACGATGGCGGGCGCCCAGGCCGGCTGCACGAGCATCGCGAGGTGGCCCAGCGGTAGACGGTGGTAGCCCAGGCGGTAGCGCAGGCGCAAGTAGCGGTCGGCGTCGGTGCTGAGCGTGAACAGCCCCGCCTGGCCGACCAGCAGCCACCCCAATGGGTTGCGAGGCTGGTGGCGCGCGACCAGCACACCGACCAGCGCGAACACCAGGCTCGTCGCGATCAGGACGACGCTCGAGAGCGAGTGGCTATGCGCCAGGATCGACAGAGGGATGAACCCCGCCATCAGAGCCACGACGATCGTTCCGAGAATGCCCGCGTTTCTCGAGTTCCGCATCGGTTGCCGAGAGCAAGACTAGGCCCGGCGGCGTTCCGAGATCGTTACGGCCACAATCGGGGCTGTGGACGTCAAGCCGCTGCCGGGTCTCGAACACCTGCCTTTTGCCGAGGTGTGGTTCCACGAGATCGATGACGACTCGTTCGGTGCCGCTTCGGAGGCGGCCCGCGCGATCGGCAAGACCGGGCTCGAGGTCTGGACGACCGACCGGACACCCGGCGTCGTTGCATTTCTGGCGGCGCGTGGCTATGGCGAGGTCCGGAGGTATGTCATCTCCGAGCTTGACGTCGGAGCCGCTGCGCCCGCTGAAGCGCCCGTCTACGAGATCGTCTCGCTCGCCGAGCGGCCCGAACTCGTGCCCGCGCTCTACGAGATCGCCTGCGAGTCGTACGTCGACCAGCCGGGTCGCGAGGATCAGCGCATGCCGCCGCTCGAGGAATGGCGGGCTTGGGGCCTCGACCCGCATCCGGCCGATGCGTACCTGATCGCGCTCGAGAATGACTCGCCGATCGGCTACGGCTACCTCGAGGTCGCAGCGGGACGGGCGACCCACGGGTTCATGGCGGTGGCCCGCGCAGCGCGCGGCCGTGGCGTCGCCGGCGCCCTCAAGCAGGCGCAGATCGCGTGGGCGCAGGCGCATGACATCACTGCCCTTCGAACGGCCACCGAGACCAGGCTCACTCAGATGCGCGCGCTGAACGCACGGCACGGATACCGGCGCCTCTACGACGAGATCGTCCTCCGCGGCCCGGCCGAACCGCCCAACTAGCCGGAAAGACCGTACGAACGCACCGAACCGGCCGAGCCCGCATTGCGGTCCGGTCTATTCTGTGGCGTATGGGCGTCATCGCGCTCGTTCTGCTGGCTGCAGCTGTGGCACTGCTGATCGCGACCGAGTGGTCGTGGATCGGTTCTCGTGTCGGTCTCGACGCGCGCCGGCGACGCGAGCGGTTGCGCCGCAAGAGCAAGTTGCGGGTCATCACGAGCGATTCCGATCCGGACTCCGACGAGTTCGCCCGTTCGGTCGAGCGTGACCTGGCGAGCCTGCCGACGATCGACGAGCGCGACGCCAAGAAGCGTTAGGCGTAGGTCGGCCGCCGGTCAGCGAACGGTGACGGTGGTGGCGAGCCGGGACGTGTTCGGGAGGATCGGAGGCACGTCCTCCATGTTCTTCGCCTCCTGGTAGTCGCTCACGCTCAGCGCGATCTTGTGGCGGCCGCGGGTTGCCGGAATCGTCAGATCGACGCCGTTCCACCGGGGGCGAACCGCGGTGCCGTCGACCGTCACCCGCACCGACTGCGGATCGACGCCCGAGCCGGCGTCGGTCGCCGAGACGACAACTGCGCCCCGCGTCGAGACGAGCCGGAGCCTCGGCGGCGTCGTGTCGCCGATCCAGAAGCGGAACGTGAACGGCCCGGCGGCGGCGGCCGAGCGCGTGTCGAAGACGATGCTGTACACACCGCTCGCGGGCAGCACCGCTCCGGCGATCTGCCGTGACTCGCCGACCTGCTCGCGGTAGGGGTTCAGGTCGACCGGCAGACCCGTGTAGCCGACGAGATGATTCTCGTCGGCGCCGAGCACCACGTGGGGAACCGCGCGGCCCGAGGTGACCGCCACGCCGAAGTTCGCCGGACTCCCGTGAACGACGAAGCGGAACACCCGCTCGGGACCGGGGTAGGTGTTGTCGCCGGCGGTCGGATAGCGATAGCTCGAGACGCGCGTTGCGCCCCCGACGGTTGTCGCCGTGTACGTGCCCGCCCGCGTCAGTGTCGTCGCCTTCTCGAGCTCGAGCTGGGGCGCCGAGACGGTGAACCAGTACGGGATGCGGCGCACGTCGGTGCCCCGCGTGAGAACGATGAAGCCGGTGTTGTCGCCGGGGTTCGCTCCGGCGGTGGCCGTCAGGTTGAGTGCTCCCGGCACCGTGACGGGGCCGGTGACCGTCACCTGGCCGTCACCGAGCTGCGAGGCCACGGTTGCCGTCCAGTCGCCTGCCCCGCCGCCCGCATCGGTGAGCGAGACGGTGGCCGAGGCCGACGCTCCGCTCCGCAGCTCCCCGAACGAGACCGAAGTCGGCTGTGCAAAGAGGAGGGGCACGTCGGCGCGCGTCAGGTCGATGAACCCGCCGCCCTCGCGCGACGCGAGAACCTCCTGGCCGGTCGTGGTGACCGCCGGGTCGCCCGTCTGAACGAGGGCCGACTTGATCTCCTCGACCGTCCACGTCGGGTGCCGTTCCTTGAGCAGCGCGGCGGCCCCGGCGACATGCGGTGTCGCCATGCTTGTGCCGCTCAGCTGGCCCCAGGTGCCCTGGTTCGGCGGGAGGGACGACAGGATCGATTCTCCCGGGGCCGTCACGTCCGGCTTCAGCTGCAGCGAGACCGGCGTGGGGCCGGCCGACGAGAAGCTCGAGATCTGTCGGTTGACGGTCGACGCCGCGACGGTGATCGCACCCGCCGCGTTCCCGGGCGAGTCGATCGAGCCATAGCCGAACTGGTCGAAGTCATTCCCCGCCGCCACGACGGGAACGACTCCGGCGGCGGCCGCCGCGTTGATCGCCGCGTCGACGAGGTCGCGCGCCGGGTTCACCTCGGGCTCGCCCAGCGACAGGTTGATCACGTTCATCCCGTCCGACACGGCCGCCTCGATCGCCGCTGCGATCTCGGCACTGTTGCCGTCGAGGCCGACGCCGGGCGTGGGGATCGTGAGCGCCTTGTAGTTGCCGATGTAGGCGTTCGGGGCGACCCCGCTGATCAGATTGCCCTGAGCGTTCGTGTTGTAGTCGCCGGCCGCGATGCCGGCTACGTGGGTCGCGTGAAACGAGTTGACGGGGTCGAACGGCACGTTTGCGTATTTCCACACCGGGTTTGCCGGTGCGAACGTCCGCTGGACGATCACCTTGGGCGTCGCGTACTTGACCTGCCCTTTCGGAAATCCGGCCGGGTACTGGAAACCGGCCGGATTGAAGAACGGATGGGCCGCATCGAGGCCGTCGTCGATGATCCCGATCTTCATGCCGTTCCCGGAGGTCTCGAGGTTCGCGCCCCACAGGGCGTTCGCGCCGATCGCGACCCAGCCCCCGGTGTCGGTGACGGCGAGCGCGTGGTAGCGCAGGTTCGGCCAGACCTTCGCGACGCCCGGAATCCGGCTGAGCAGCGGGACGTCCGAGCGTGGCACGACAACGGCGAAGCCGTCCGCGACCAGGTGGTAGCGCCAGCGAACCTCGGCGTTCGGGATCGCCGTCTGGACGCGGCGGATCAGCAGGGTCTGCGCCGCTTCGATGCGCGCCAGGTAAGCGGAGTGGGCGGCCGACAGCAGCGACCGCCCGAACGTCGCCATGGCGGGCGCCTTCATGGTCACGACGACCTCGGTCGAGGACATGGGCGTGCGCTTTGCTCCCAGGACGTCGCCTGAGAACAACGCGGCAGCGGACAGCGCCGCCGCAACAAGGACAACGACCTTCGTCAGAGTGCGGATGAGAGGACTTGAACCTCCACGCCCCTAAGGGCACACGGACCTGAACCGTGCGCGTCTACCAATTCCGCCACATCCGCGCGGACGGTCAGTGTAGCCGCGGCGAGGCGCGCACATTGCCGGTGCCGACAGCGGTGGCGGCCACCGCGGAGCCTCTCGTGCCACGGCTACGATCGCCAGGATGAGCGCGACGCTGCAGGATTTGCTCTCCGCCGCATTTCCGGATGCGACGGAGCTCGACGTGATCGACCGGACCGGTGGCGGCGACCATTTTCAGGTCGTCGTGACGGCACCGTCGCTGAACGGCCTCACGCTGGTCGAACAGCACCGGAGGGTCTACGCCGCGCTTGCCGAACCGCTTGCCGATGGAACCATTCACGAGCTACGCATCAGGACGAAAGGGTCGCCATGAGCTACACCGACAAGATCAAGGACGTCATCGAGACCTCCGACGTGACGCTCTTCATGAAGGGCACGCCGCAGTTCGCGATGTGCGGGAACTCGGGCCGGGCCCTGGAGGCGCTTCGCCGTGCGGGCGCATCGGTCACCGCCGTCGACATTCTCGCGCGATCCGCAGATCCGCCAGGATCTCTCCGAGATCTCCGGCTGGCCGACGATCCCGCAGGTCTTCGTCAAGGGCGAGCTGATCGGCGGCGCCGACATCGTCGAGCAGCTCGAGTCGAGCGGCGAGCTCGAGGTGACGCTCCGCGAGCGGCTCGGCGACGAATACGCCGAGAATCGCTCCGAGCAGACCGTTGCGCTGACCGGCTAGGTTCGCTGACCGGCTAGGACGCGAGCACGGCGAGGACGTCGTCGGCGTGGGTCGCCGGCTTGACCTTGTGCAGGATCTTCTTGACGACGCCGTCGGCGTCGATCACGAACGTCGAGCGCGTGACGCCGATGTACGTCTTGCCCATGTACTTCTTCTGGCCCCAGACGCCGTAGGCTCGGCGACCGCGTGGTCGGTGTCGGCGAGCAGCGTGAACGGCAGCTCGTACTTCTTCCGGAACTTGACGTGCGACTTCTCGCTGTCGGGCGAGACGCCGAGCACGACGGCGCCCGCGCGCTCGAACTCGCCGTACGCGTCGCGGATCCCGCACGCCTGTGTCGTGCAGCCCGGCGTGTCGTCCTTCGGATAGAAGTAGAGGACGACCTGGCTTGCCGCGCAGAGACCGACAGCTTGACGGTCTCGCCGGCGTCGCTCGTCAACTCGAAATCGGGCGCCGGCTTGCCTTCTTCGACCACGATCACCTCTCCAGTTAGGGTGGCTCCCGACAGTCAGCGGTGGCTCCCGTGTGCTAACGGCCCATCACGCGAACGCATTCCTCGTGATCGCAGTGTGCCTCGCGGCATCGGCTCGCGGCGTTCCTGGCGCGGCGGCGCGGGGCCGGCGCGGTCGTCGCGCACCTGCTCGCGCTCGCCCAGACGCTGCTCGTCGCCCAGGTGCGTCTCGGCCTGCTGCTGCTCTCCGACCACCGCCGCGCCGCCGAGCGCCTGCACTACGCCTACGGGACGTTCGCGCTGCTCGCGGTGCTCGCCCCGTGGCTCTACGCGCCGACCGAGCCGCGCGCGCGGCTGCTCTGGTTCGCCGTCGCCACGCTGGTCGCGGCCGCGCTCGGCGTCCGCGCGTACATGACGGCAACATGAGGAACATCAGCCCGTTCGTCCGCAACCTCCTGATCCTCGCCGCTGATCGCGGCGGCGGTCGTCGTCCTGAACCAGGAGAGTCGCGCTCAGCGTCGTCGGCGCGCTCGTCCGCGTTCGCCTTCTTCATCGCGATCGCGGTCGTCGCGTACCTCTTCTGGCGCGACTTCGGCCGGCGGGAGATCGCGGTCTGGCCGGGCGCGCCAGCAGGGGGTCTTCTACGGCGCGGTCGCGCTGCTCGTGGTCGACCTCGGCTGGTCTTTCGCGACGCCGCTCGCCGGGCGCGATCGCGCTCGCGCTTCTTCGTCGTCGCCGCGATCTGCGTCTACGCCGGCGGTGCGCACCTGGCTGCGAGCAGCACCGCTGCTCTAGCTGGTCAGCGCAGGCTTCGACGCGGGCGCCGACGCCGTCGAGGCGGTCGAGCGCCTCGCGGATGTCCATCAGCTGGCCGACGAAGATCGGCGTGTCGCGCTCGGTGTAGCGGCGACGCCTCGGACTCGCGCAGCGTCAGCATCAGGTGCATGAAGTCGGCCGGCTCGTCGCACTCGAACACCGTCATGAACTCCTGGTCGTCGATCCCGAACGAGTAGGTCGTGTGGTTGTGGATCGTCTCGAACTCGTGCGCCGATGCGCATGTGCTCGTCCATCGCGCGCTGCCGGTCCTCCTCGGGCAGGGCGTACCACGGCCGCACCTTCACGAACGGGTAGACGACGAGGTAGGGCGAGCCCGTGCGGCATGATCTTCCGCGCGCTTGCGCGCCTGCGTGTACTGCGAGGCCTTCGTCGTCGCGAGGTACGAGTACGGCGTCTCGAGCCAGCCGGCGAGCGGCGTCGCGTTCAGCGCCGCGCCGAGCTCGCCGAGATCCTCGTAGCGCTGGGTGATCTTCCAGAGGAAGAAGTCGCCGTCGGGCCGGACGCCGGTGGTCGAGTACGCGCGCAGCGCAGTCGAAGCGCGGCGCGAAGCTCCTCGATCACCTCGGCGAACGCGTCCTTGTGCGGCGGCGCGCTCCTCGACCGGAAGCCGCCGCCACGCCGGATCGACCCGGAAGAACGTGTACGCGACGTACTGGCCCTGGTCGCTCACGTGCGTGCACGGCTCGCCGATCCGTACCCGCCGTGCGCTACGCTGAATCGGATGCCGTCCGAACAGGTCATCCGAGCCAGCTGAAGCGGCTCTCCGCGCGAGCTCCGGGCGTCTACCTCTTCCGCGACGCGGACGGCGAGGTGCTCTACGTCGGCAAGGCGAAGTCGCTGCGCCCGCGCGTGCGCTCGTACTTCCAGGCCGGGCTCGTCGCGACACCCGCGCCGGGCATCCGGCAGCATGGCGGAGCGCGTCGAGGACGATCGAGACGATCGTCACCGGCACCGAGGTCGAGGCGCTGCACCTCGAGCAGAACCTCGTCAAGCGCCACCGGCCGCCGTTCAACGTGCGGCTGCGCGACGACAAGTCGTTCCCGTACATCGCCGTCACGGTGGAGGACGACTACCCGCGCGTCATGTTCACGCGCGAGCGGCACCGCCGCGGCGTCGTCTACTTCGGCCCGTACGCGAACGCGAAGAAGGTGCGCGAGACCCTCGACGTCCTGAACCGCGTGTTCCGCTACCGGCCGTGCGAGGGGCCGCAGCCGGGCCGGCACAGCGGCATCCCGTGCCTCGACTTCCACATCGAGCGCTGCCTCGCGCCCTGCGTCGGCTACATCTCGAAGGAGGACTACCGCGAGCTGATCGACCAGGTGATCGAGTTCCTCTCGGGCGACGACGCGGCCGATCCGCAGGCGGCTCGAGGAGCAGATGCGCGCTGGCGGCGCGCGAGGAGCGGTTCGAGGATGCCGCGCGCTACCGCAACCGCCTGCAGGCGGTCGAGGGCCTGTCGGAGCGGCAGGCGGTCGAGCGCAAGTCGATCGGGCACGATCGACGTGATCGGGATCGCCGTCGTCGGCCGAGCGGGCCGCTGTGCAGGTCTTCCCGCTGCGCGAGGGGCGGATGGTCGACCGCTACTCGTTCCACCTCGAGAACGCGGCCGGCGCGGAGCTCGACGAGGTGCTCGAGGGGTTCTGCCATCGAGTACTACGGCTCGGCGCCGTCGATGCCGCCGCAGATCCTCGTCCCGCGCGGCGTCGGGCGACACGTCGGCGCTCGAGGCGTTCCTCTCGGAGCGGCGCGGCTCGCGTGTCGAGGTGCGGGCGCCCGAGCGCGGCGAGAAGCGCCGGCTGCAGGAGCTCGCACAGCAGAACGCGGAGCTCGCGCTCGCAGTCCGAGACGTTCGTCGCCGAGACGAAGCGCGCGCGCCGGGTCGAGGCGCTCGAGGAGCTGCGCGAGGTGCTCAACCTCGAGTCGCTGCCGATCCGGATCGAGTGCTTCGACATCTCGAACATCGCAGGGCCAGGAGATCGTCGGCTCGATGGTCGTCTTCGAGGACGGCGTCGCGAAGAAGGCGCACTACCGCAAGTTCGCGGTGCGGACGCTCGCGGGGCAGGACGACTTCGCCGCGATGCACGAGGTCGTGCTCGCGCCGCTTCACGCGCCTCGCGGCCGATCCGGGCTCGGCCGAGTGGAACGAGTCGTTCGCCGCGACGCCGAACCTCGTCGTGATCGACGGCGGCAAGGGCCAGCTCGCCGCCGCGCTCGCCGCGATGCGCGAGCTCGATCTGCCGCGCGTGGCGGTCGTCTCGCTCGCCAAGCGCATCGAGGAGGTGTTCGTCCCGGGCCGCTCCGAGCCGATCCTGCTGCCGGATGCACTCGCCCGGGCTCCAGCTGCTGCAGCGGATCCGCGACGAGGCGCATCGCTTCGCGATCACCTTCCACCGGCAGCGCCGCGACGCGGCGGCACGCGAGTCGATGTTCGACCAGCTCGAGGGCGTCGGCCCGGCGCGGCGCCGCGCGCTCCTCCGGCACTTCGGCTCGGCCGAGCGGGTGCTGCAGCGCGTCGCAGGAGGAGCTCGAGGGCGTGCCGGGCGTGCCCGCGAAGACGGCGCGGCGCATCTACGCGCAGCTGCACAAGGCCGGCAGAGCGTAGTCGTTGGCAGGGCTGCCGCAGGTCGGGCCAGGGTGCCGCCTGGCGCGTGATCCGCTCGCGCAACTTCGGGCCGTACTTCGTCGGCAACGCGGCCTCGGCGAGCGGTACCTGGTTCCAGAACCTCGCCGGCTCGATCCTGGTCTTCCGGCTGACCCACTCGGCGTTCCTGCTCGGCGTGCTCGCGTTCTGCCAGTTCGCGCCCGTGCTCCTGCTCGCGCCGTGGGCAGGCGTCGTGGGCCGACCGGTATCGACCGGCGCAAGCTGATTCTCGGCTCGCAGCTCGCCGCGATCGCCTTCAGCGGCGGCCTGGCGGCGCTCGCCTGGGCCGGTCACGCCACGGCGTGGGTCGTGATCGCGCTGCTCCGCAGCGCTCGGGGTCACGAGCGCTGTCTCGGCACCGGCGCAGCAGGCGCTGATCACCTCGCTGGTGGATGCGAGCGAGGTCGCCCAGGCCGTCGCGCTCAACTCGATGACCTTCAACCTCGCCCGCGCGATCGGGCCGGCGAGCGCCGCGGCTGTGATCGCAACGCTCGGCATTCCCTGGGCCTTCGCCCTCAACTCGCTCTCGTACCTCGCGCTCGTCGCGGGCCTGCTCGCCGTGAATCCGCGGCAGCAGCTGTTTGCCGTCGCGTGCGTCGCTGCGGGAGAGCATCGGCCTGGTGTGGGCGCAGCCGCAGCTCGCGATGTCGCTCGTGATCGTGATGTGCGTCGGCTTCGCCTCCGATCCGGTGAACACCGAATCGCCTGCGTTCGCCCATGCCTTTCACTATTCGGACACCTGGGCGGGCGCGATCGTCGGGATGTTCGGCCTCGGCGCCGTCAGCGCGGCGCTGCTCGTCGCCGGCCGCGTTGCAGGCTCGCAGGGGCGGATGGCGGTCACGCTTGCGCTGCTCGGCAGCGGGATCGTGCTGTTCTCGATCGCGCCCTGGCTGCCGCTGGGCTTCGTGTTCCTGGCCGTGGCGGGCTTCGGCTACCTCGCGTCGAACACGTCGGCCACGACCCGCCTGCAGCTCGGCGTGGCCGAAAGCCACCGCGGCCGGATCATGGCTCTGTGGTCGGTTGCATTCCTCGGCCTCCGCCCGCTGGCGAGCCTCGCCGACGGCGGTCTGGCGGCCACCATCGGTGTGCGCGGTGCCGGGTTGGTGCTCGCGCTGCCGGCTCTCGGCGGCGCGGTTCTGGTTGCGCGGGGCTACCCGAGGAACGGGTAGCGGTAGTCGCGCGGCGGCATGAATGTCTCCTTGATCGTGCGCGGGCTGACCCAGCGGATCAGGTTCCACATCGAGCCCGCCTTGTCGTTCGTGCCCGACGCGCGCGCCCCGCCGAACGGCTGCTGGCCGACGACGGCGCCGGTCGGCTTGTCGTTGACGTAGAAGTTCCCCGCCGCGTAGCGCAGCGCCGTCCTGCGCCTCGTCGAGCGCGGCCCGGTCCTCGCGAGAAGACGGCGCCGGTCAGCCCGTACGGCGCGGTGCGGTCGACGAGGTCGAGCGTCTCGTCCAGTTCTTCTCGTCGTAGACGTAGGTCGTGACGACCGGGCCGAAGATCTCCTCGCGCATCAGGCGGAAGTTCGGATCGCGAGTCTCGATCACGGTCGGGTCGACGAAGTAGCCGTGCGAGTCGTCGTAGCCGCCGCCGACGACGATGTCCGCTCTCGGCGCGTCGCCTTCGCCTCCTCGATCGCGGCCGCCTGCGTCGTTGAACGACGACGCCGTCGATCACCGCGCCCATGAAGTTGCCGAAGTCGGTGACGTCGCCGACCTTGATCGTCGCGACCTCCTCCTGCAGGCGCTCGCTGCAGCGCGGGCCACAGGTTCGACGGCGCGTAGACGCGCGAGGCCGCCGAGCACTTCTGGCCCTGGTACTCGAACGAGCCGCGGACGATCGCCGCCGCGAGCGCGTCGACGTCGGCGGACGGGTGGGCGACGATGAAGTCCTTGCCGCCCGTCTCGCCGACGATCCGCGGGTAGTTGCGGTAGTTCTCCATGTTGCCGGCGACGGTGCGCCACATGCCGTTGAAGACCGGCGGTCGAGCCGGTGAAGTGGATGCCGGCGAGGTCGGGGCTCGCGAGCGCGGCGTCGCCGATCGTCGGCGCCGGAGCCGTAGACGAGGTTGATCACGCCGTCGGGCAGACCGGCCTCCTGGAAGAGGCGCATCACGTAGTACGCGGAGAGCATCGCGGTGCGAGGCGGGCTTCCAGACGACGGTGTTGCCCATCAGCGCCGGCGAGCTCGTCAGGTTCGCGCCGATCGCCGTGAAGTTGAACGGCGAGACGGCGAAGACGAAGCCCTCGAGCGGGCGGTACTCGAGCCGGTTCCAGATGCCCGGGCGACGAGACGGGCTGCTCGGCGTAGATGCGGAGTCATGAACTCGACGTTCCAGCGGAAGAAGTCGATCGACTCGCACGCGGCGTCGATCTCGGCCTGGTGCGCGGTCTTCGACTGGCCGAGCATCGTCGCCGCGTTCAGCGTGTCGCGCCACGGGCCCGAGAGCAGCTCGGCGGCGCGCAGGAAGCACGGCTGCGCGCGCTCCTCCCACGGCCAGCGCGACCAGTCCGCCCACGCCTTCGGCGGCGGCGTCGATCGCCTGCTGGACGTGCTCGGCCGTCGCCCTGGTGGACGTCGGCGAGGACGTGCTCCTTGTCGTGCGGCATGACGGCCTGCGCGCAGCTCGCCGGTGGTCACGTCCTTGCCGCCGATCACCATCGGAATCTCGAGGCGCTCGGAGCGCATCTGCTCGAGGCGGCGCTGCAGGCTCGCTCGTGCGGCGCTGCCGGGCGCGAAGTCGATGATCGGCTCGTTGTACGGGGCCGGGGGACGGAAGATCGCGTGGGTGCTCATGCGTCGTACATTACGGCTCGCGCGCGGGCTAGCGGCGCAGGAGGTAGGTGGTCGTCACGACCACCCAGATCATGAACCCGAGCGTCGAGGCGAAGACGGTGCGGCCGACAACGTCCAGTCCGCGGCGCCCTCGGCCAGCCCGACGCGCGAGCACCGCGACTCCCCCGGCAAGGCCGGCGCGGCCGAACCACTTCGGCACCTTGCGGGCGCGCAACGCCGCCAGCGACGAGCCGAAGATCACCGTCGCCGCGCAGGCAGCCGCCGGCGCCGCGAGCTGCGGTCGCGGCCGAAGCGAGCTCGACCGTCTGCAGCGCGATGCAGGCGGCGCCGCCGAGGACGACGACGCTGGCGAAGAAGCCGTCCGGGTCGAAGCGGATCAGCCGCGAGCGCAGGCTGGCGAGGAACCAGAGGAACGCGAACGTGGCGCCGGCGAAGAGCGCCGAGCCGAGCGTGCGAGTGCGTCGCTTCCGAGCAGGAACGCCGGCAACGCGAGCGCGACGTAGAGGAAGCCGAATGCCGGCGACCCGCTCCCTCGTCACGCGGCGAAGCTACAACATCGCGCGGATGAAGCCGACGCTCGTACAGTACGAGGCACCCGACGTGGGGCATCGGCGAGGTGTGGCTCGAAGGCGACGTGCGTCGTCTTGGTCGGAGCTGCCCCGCAACCGCCCGCGCGGCCCGAACGAAACCGCTGGTCTCCGAGACGTCTCTGAGAGGTATCTGACACTTGTCCGCCGTCTGCAGGCGTTTTTCGCAGGCGAGGGTCGAGCCGCTCACCGACGTTCCCCTGGCCCTCGAGGACGGCTTCTACGGCGAGTGCGCCCGGGCGCTGCGGGCCGTGCCGCGCGGGTGAGGTGGTGACCTACGGCGAGCTCGCCGCGCTCGCAGGCCGGCCTGGAGCGGCACGAGCGGCCGGCACGTTCTGCGGGCGGTGCGAGCTCTCGCCGTTCGTGCCGACGCATCGCGTCGTCGGCGCCGGCGGGATCGGCTCCTACGGCGATCTCGGCATCGGCTACAAGCGACGCCTGCTCGCGCTGGAGGGTGTTGCTTTCGACTGACCTCAGAGAAGAGCTCGCGACGATCGCGCCGCGGCGGCAGTGCTGCCGCCTCGCCGAGGTCTCGGCGCTGCTGCACACGTCCGGTGCCTGGCACCTGCGCAGCCGACGGCGTCGAGGTGCACCTCGACCTCGGAAACGCAGCGGCCGTGCGGCGCGCGTTCACGCTCCTGCGCGACCTCGGCGTCCACTCGGAGGTGCGCACCTATCGTCGGCACGCGTTCGACCAGGCGACGCGCTACCAGCTGCACGTCGCCGTGGACGCGGACGCCCTCGAGGTGCTGCGGCGAGGCAGGCGTGCTCTCGCCGACCGGTGCGCCGCTCGAGCTTCCGCCGAAGCGCGTGGTCGGCCGCTCGTGCTGCCGTGCGGCCTACCTGCGCGGCGCGCTGCTCGGCGTCGGGCTCGCTGTCCGGCCCGCGCGACCCGCATCTCGAGCTGCGGGCGAGCACGCTCGCCGGGGCGCAGCTCCTCGCCGAGGTCGCTGCCCGCGAGGACGTGCCGTTGAACGTGGTCAGCCCGGCGCAATCACGCCGTCGCCTACGTGAAGCGCCACGAGGCGATCCTCGACCTGCTCGCGCTGACCGGGGCGGGCGAGACGGCGCTGCGCCTCGAGGAGGACGCGGTAGTCGCGGCGACCCGCGCCGAGGCCAACCGGCTCGCGAACGCCGACGAGGCGAACCTCGCTGCGCACCGCGCACGCCGCGCATCGTCAGCTCGAGGCGATCAGCGCGCTCGGCCCCGACAGCCTCCCGCCTGCGCTCGCCGAGGTCGCCGAGCTGCGTCTGCGCCATCCGTCGGCGTCGCTGCGCGAGCTGGCCGGGAAGGCGCGGCCGCCGCTCACGAAGGCGACGGTTCAGCGCCGGCTCGAGGCGATCGTTGGCCAGGCGGACGGCAAGGGCGGCGTCGGACCCGGCATATAGAATTCTCGTTCGTGAGCCATGCGACGTTCAACGAGCTTCGGGAGCGGCTGGCCGAGCTCACCGATCTGAGCCGGACGCTGGCGCTCCTGGCGTGGGATCAGCAGGTGATGATGCCGGTTCGGCGGCGCGGCGACGCGCGCCGAGCAGCGCGCGACGATCGCGCGCATCGCGCATCAGAAATTCATCGTCGCCCGAGGTCGGGAAGCTGCTCGACGAGCTGCGCGGCTGGGGCGAAGCAGCAGGAGTACGACTCGCTCGAGGCCAGCCTGATCCGGGTCACCGGCGCGCGACTGGGAGAAGGCGTGCCGTGTGCCCGCCGGAACTGCGCGCCGACATGTCGCGCTCGCCGCCGCCCTCGGCCAGCCAGGTGTGGATCGAGGCGCGCAAGAACAACGACTTCGCGCCTTCGTCCCGGCCCTCCGCGCAGAACCTCGACCTGCGCAAGCGCTACGTCGAGTGCTTCGACGACTACGACGAGCCGTACGACGTCGCTGCTCGACGACTACGAGCCGCAGATGAAGACGGCCACCGTCCGTCGGCATCTTCGACTACCTGAAGGAGCACCAGGCGCCGCTCGTCAAGGAGGTCGCCGAGCGCGGCGGCAACGAGGCCCACGCCGCGCGGCGTTCCCGCTCGACCTGCAGAACCAGTTCGAGCTCGAGGTGCTGCACGCAGTTCGGCTTCACCGAGGACGCCTGGCGGCTCGACCCGACCGTGCACCCGTTCGCGACGGGCACGGGCATCAACGACATCCGCATCACGACGCGCTACTTCCCGGACAACCTCGACGGGCTCTTCGCGACGATGCACGAGTTCGGCCACGGCCTCTACGAGCACCAGGTCGACGAGGCGCTCGAGCGCACGCCGCTCGCGCGCGGCGTCTCGCTCGGCATGCACGAGTCGCAGAGCCGCATGTGGGAGAACCTCGTCGGCCGCTCGCTGCCGTTCTGGCGCGACTTCTTCCCGCGGCTGCAGGAGACGCTTCCCCGACGCGCTCGCCGGCTCAGACGCCGAGAGCTGGTACCGCGAGGTGAACGCGCGTCGAGCCGTCGCTGATCCGCGTCGAGGCCGACGAGGCGACCTACAACCTGCACATCATCCTGCGCTTCGAGCTCGAGCAGGAGCTGCTCGCCGGCTCGTTCCCGCTCGAGCAGCTGCCCGAGGAGTGGAACCGGCGCGTGTGGGAGTACCTCGGCATCGAGGTGCCGGACGACACGCGACGGCGTGCTGCAGGACGTGCACTGGTCGGGCGGCAGCGATCGGCTACTTCCCGACCTACGCGCTCGGCAACCTCATCTCGCTCGCAGATCTGGGAGAAGATCACCGCCGACCTGCCGTCGCTCGACCGACGGCTTCGAGGCAGGGCGAGTTCGGCCCGCTGCGCGACTGGCTCCGCGAGCACCTGCACCGCCACGGCCGCAAGTTCACGCCGGCCGAGACGCTCGAGCGCGTCGTCGGGCACGACGCGAGATCGACCCGGAGCCGTACGTGCGCTACCTGCGCGAGAAGCTCGCCGGGCTCTACGGCATCTCCGCAACCGCCTAGCGGGCTACGGAATCAGCGTACGGGCTCGGCTATTGTCCGCGCATGGCGAAAACACGCGTAGGCATCAACGGATTCGGCCGCATCGGCCGCAACTTCTTCCGGGCGAGCGATCGACCGGGGCGGCGACTTCGAGGTCGTCGCGTTCAACGACCTCGGCGACTTGAAGACGATGGCGCACCTGTTGCAAGCACGACTCGGTGCTCGGACGCGTTCCCGGCGAGGTCGCGGTCGGCGACGGCGTCGCTGAACGTGAACGGCAAGGAGATCTGCAGGCGCTCGCCGAGCGCGACCCGGCCGCACTGCCGTGGGGCGACCTCGGCGTCGACGTCGTGCTCGAGTCGACCGGCTTCTTCACGAAGCGCGAAGGCGCGCAGAAGCACCTCGACGCCGGCGCGCAGAAGGTGGTCATCTCGGCTCCCGCGACCGACCCCGACGTCACGATCGTGCTCGGCGTGAACGACGACGCACTACGACCCCGAGCAGCACGCGATCATCTCGAACGCGTCGTGCACCACGAACTGCGTCGGCCCGATGGCGAAGGTCCTGCACGAGGCCTGGGGCATCGAGCGCGGCTTCATGACGACGATCCACGCGTACACGAACGACCAGAACGTGCTCGACCTCCCGCATTCGCGACCTCCGGCGTGCCCGGGCGGCGGCGATCAACCTGATCCCGACCTCGACGGGCGCAGCCCGCGCGATCGGCCTCGTGCTGCCGGAGCTGAAGGGCAAGGTCGACGGCATCTCGGTGCGCGCTCCGGTTCCGACGGGCTCGATCACCGACTTCGTGGTGCAGCTGAAGAGCGAGGCGACCGCCGACGAGGTCAACGCGGCGTTCCAGCGCCGCCTCTGAAGAGGGGCCGCTCGCCCCGTACCTCGTCTACACCGACGAGCCGCTCGTCTCGACCGACATCGTCCACTCGCCGGCGTCGTGCACCTTCGACAGCTAGCTGACGATGGCGAACGGGACGTTCGCGAAGATCTTCGGCTGGTACGACAACGAGTGGGGCTACTCGTGCCGGCTCGTCGACCTGATCGGGAACCTCCTCTAGGTGCCACGGCTGCCGCGGTCGGTCGAGACGGCCGACGTCTCAGGCCGGACGGTGCTCGTGCGCTCCGATCTGAACGTGCCGCTCGAAGACGGCCGGGTCGCCGACGACACGCGCATCCGCGCGTCGCTGCCGACGCTGCGCCTGCTGCTCGACGGCGGCGCGGCCGAGGTCCGCGTCTGCTCGCACCTCGGCCGGCCGAAGACCGACGAGGACCGGGTGCGCTCTCGATCGAGCCCGTCGCGGCGGCGGCTGGCCGAGCTGCTGCCCGACGAGCGGCTGACGGTGCTCGAGAACACCCGCTTCGACCCGGGCGAGACGAAGAACGACGAGAGCTTCGCCCGTGAGCTCGCCGAAGGCTGCGACCTGTACGTCGACGACGCGTTCGGCTCGGCGCACCGCGCGCACTCGTCGACCGAGGCCGTCGCGCGGCTGCTGCCCGCCTACGCCGGGCTGCTGCTGCTCGACGAGCTGCGCCACCTCGGGCCCTGCTCGGCGAGGTCGAGCGGCCGTTCGTGATCGTCTCGGGCGGCGCGAAGGTCGAGGACAAGGTCGGGCGTGCTGCAGAACCTCGGCGCCCGCGCCGACGCAGGTGCTGATCGGCGGCAAGATGGCCGAGGACGTCCACGCCGAGAACCCGTTCACGTTCGACGCCGTGCTGCCGGTCGACGTTGTCGCGGCCTCGGCGTTCTCGGCGGACGCCGAGCATCAGGTGCGCGCTCTCGACGCGCTGCCCGACGGCTGGCTCGGGCTCGACATCGGCCCGCAGACGCGCGCGGACTTCGCCGACCGGATCGCGACGGCGCGCACCGTGTTCTGGAACGGGCCGATGGGCGTCTTCGAGTGGCCCGCGTTCGCCGAGGGGACGTTCGCGGTGGCCCGCGCCGTCGCCGACTGCGACGGCTTCACCGTCGTCGGTGGCGGCGACTCGGTGCGCGCGGTGCACGACGCGGGCGTCGCCGAGCAGATCTCCTGGATCTCGACCGGCGGCGGCGCCTCGCTCGAGCTGCTCGAAGGCAAGAAGCTCCCCGGCGTCGCGGTCATCCCGGAGGCGCTGACCGATGCTGATCGCGGGCAACTGGAAGATGTTCAAGGGGCCGGCCGAGGCCGCCGCGTTCTGCCGGGACGCTCCGCGACGCCGACCTGCCGGAGGACGTCGACGTCGTCGTTTGCCCGCCGTACGTCTCGCTCGCGGCGGCCGTCCAGGCGCTCGCCGGACACGGAGATCGGCGTCTTCGCGCAGAACTGCCACTGGGCGCACGACGGGGCGTTCACCGGCGAGATCTCGGCGGGGATGCTGCTGCGAGCTCGGCGTCTACGGCTCGCTCGTCGGCCACTCCGAGCGCCGGCAGCTCTTCGGCGAGACCGACGAGACCGTCGCGCAGGCGCACCGCGGCTGCGCTCGCCGCCGGGCCTGCACGTGATCGCGTGCGTCGGCGAGACCGAGGCCGAGCGCGAGGCGGGGGAGACCGAGGCCGTGCTGCGCCGCCAGGTCGGCGTGCTCGAGCACGACGCGAACCTCGTCGTCGCCTACGAGCCGGTCTGGGCGATCGGCACCGGCAAGACGGCGACGCCGGAGATCGCGCAGGAGGCGCACGAGCTGATCAAGTCGCTGCTCGACGTGCCCGTGCTCTACGGCGGCTCGGTCAAGCCCGAGAACGCCGCCGAGCTGCTCGCGCAGCCCGCCGTCGACGGTGCGCTCGTCGGCGGGGCCTCACTCGACATCGACTCGTTCGCCGCGCTATGCCGGGCGGGCTCCCTCTCGTAGCGCTCGTCATCCTCGACGGCTGGGGCTGCGCGCCGCCCGGGCCGGGAAACGCCGTCGAGCTCGCCGACACGCCGGTCTTCGACCGCCTCTGGGCCGAGTTTCCGCACACGCACGCTCGAGGCCTCCGGCGAGGCCGCGGGGCTGCCGCCGGGGCAGATGGGGAACTCCGAGGTCGGTCACCTGACGATCGGCGTCGGGCCGGCGCCTCTACCAGGACCTGATGCGCGTCAACCAGGCGATCGAGGACGGCTCGCTCTACGAGAATCCCGGCGCTCCGCGCCGCGTTCGAGCGGGGCAACCGCGTCCACCTGATCGGCCTCGTCTCGCACGGCGGCGTTCATTCGCACATCGACCACCTGCAGGCGCTGCTGCGCTTCGCGCCCGAGAAGACGTGGATCCACGCGTTCACCGACGGCCGCGACGTCTCGCCGACGGTCGCGGCTCGACGACCTCGCCGAGCTGCCGGCCGGACCGGATCGCGACCGTCGTCGGCCGCTACTACGCGATGGATCGCGACAAGCGGCTGGGAGCGGACGCAACGCGCCTACGACGCGCTCGTCGACGGGAGCGGCGTCGTGGTGCGACGACGCTGATCGCCGCGCGTGCAGGCCAGCTACGACGCGGGGGTCACCGACGAGTTCATCGAGCCGATCGTGCACGCCGGACACGCCGCGAATCGAGCCGGGCGACAGCGTGATCTTCTTCAACTTCCGGCCGGATCGCGGGCGGCAGCTGACCCGGCTGCTGCTCGACGGCGGCTTCGACCTGACGACGATGACGCGCTACAGCGACGATCTCGACATGCCCGTCGTCTTCGGCGAGCAGCACGTGTCGGAGACGCTCGCCGAGGTGCTCGCCGAGCGCGGCGTGCGCCAGCTGCACGTCGCCGAGACCGAGAAGTACGCCCACGTCACCTACTTCTTCAACGGCGGCCGTCGAGGAGCCGTGGCCGGGCGAGGAGCGGATGCTCGTCGCGAGCCCGCGCGACGTCCCGAGCTACGACTTCAAGCCCGAGATGTCGGCCGAGGAGGTGGCCGACCGGTTCGTCGACGAGATCGGCAACGGCTACGGCTTCTGCGTCGTCAACTTCGCCAACCCCGACATGGTCGGGCACACCGGCGTCGATCCCGGCAGTCGTGAAGGCGGTCGAGACCGACCGACGCTGCCTCGGCCGGATCGTCGAGGCGTGTCGACGCGCTCGGCGGCGCGTGTCTCGTCACCGCCGACCACGGCAACGCCGAGAAGAGCTCGACGGCCGACGGTGCGCCCGCACACCGCGCACACGACGAATCCCGTGCCCTTGCATCCTGCACTCGCGCCGGGGCGGAGCTGGCCGCGGGCGGCGAGATTCGCGATCTCGCGCCGACCGTGCTCGCGCTCCTCGGCATCGGAGCAGCCCAGGGAGATGACCGGTAAGCCCTCGTGAAGCCTCTGTAAGTCCTCGCCGGCGCCCCGAAACAGCCGATATGCGGCGCTATACTCGCGGCGCCGTGGCGCTTCCGCAGCCGGAGCTCGCGATCCTCAGAAAGGCCCAGCGAGGCGACGAGCGTGCGTTCGCGATCATCGTCCGCATGTACCAGACGCCGGTCTTCAACTACATCCTGCGTCTGACCGGCGACCGGTCGCTCGCCGAGGATCTGACGCAGGAGGTCTTCATGCGCGTCTTCCAGGGCCTGCCGCGCTTCTCGCTGCGCTGCAAGTTCACGACGTGGCTGTTCCAGGTGACGAAGAACCGCGTGCTCGACGAGCTGCGCGCCCGGGAGCGCCGGCCGCATGCGGCCGGTTCACGCTCGACGACGTGCCCCGATCTGAGGCGATCGACCTGCCGGCCGAGCGGATCGAGGCGATCGACGCGCTCTGGCGGGCGATCGACGGGCTGTCCGTCGACCTGAAGATGGCGCTCCTCCTGCGGGACATCGTCGGGCTCTCGTACAACGAGATCGCCGACTCGCTCGAGATCACGCTCGCGACCGTCAAGTGGCGGATCTTCAAGGCGACGCGAAGACGTCCAGCTGGCCTCGCCCGCGAGGGCATCACCTTCGGCAGCGACGCCGAAGCCGTACGCGGGAGCTAGGAGGGCTTGGCATTCCGCCAGACCTCCTAGATCCCAGGTCCAAGGCGCAGCGCGAGCGCCTGCGGCAGGCCCGCCTCGGCGATCTCCGCCTGCGTCCGCGCGATGTCGTAGCTCGTGCGCCGGAACTGCGCCCGGCCGGCGGCGAGTCGAGCAACAGCCAGGCCGCGGTCGGATCGCCGTCCCGCGGCTGGCCGACCGAGCCGGGGTTCATCAGGCGCCGCGCGCCTGCGAGGAGCTCTTCGTGGCCGCCGATCGCGACGCCTCCGGTGAGGGTCCACCGTCCGAGACGAGCGCGAGCGCGACGTGGCTGTGGCCGACGAGCACGAGTGGTGCGGCCGTCGGCTTCCAGGCCGAGCGCGCGATGTGGTCGCTCAGGACGTAGTCCCAGACCGGGTCGCGCGGGCTGCCGTGGAACAGCTCGACGCCGTCCCGCACGGCCGACGGCGACAGCGTTTCGAGCCACGCGCGCTCCTCGGCCGCCGAGCACGGTGCGTGTCCAGCGCGCGGCGATTCCCGCATCCCCGCGAAGTCGGCGAGGTCGATCGTCCCGAGAACCCCGAGGTCGTGGTTGCCGCAGAGCGAGAGCGTCGCCCGGTCGCGAACGAGACGACAGCACTCGTTCGGCTGCGGCCCGTAGCCGACGACGTCGCCGAGGCACCAGATCTCGTCGGGCTGCTCGCGGTCGATCTCGGCGAGCACCGCCTCGAGCGCGGTCAGGTTGCCGTGGATGTCCGAGACGACTGCGACGCGCATGGGCTCGTGGGGGTCGGCTCAGTTCCCGGGTCCGTCGGTCTCGGGAAGTGACTGGATCCCCTTGACCGTCGTGTACTTCGACCAGGCGTCCTGCAGCGCGGTGAGGAGCTCCTGGGTGAACTGCTGCGACATGTTCACGCGACCGACGACGACGCCCGGGACGTCGCCTTCCTCGACCTCGTGATCGACCCGGGCGAACGTGAGCGTGAACTCGTAGTCCGAGAAGGTGATGTTCGCGAAGTTCGCATACACGCCCGCCAGGTGCTGCGGGTCGAGATGAATGTTGAGCTGGCGCTCGGGAACGTCGTCGTCGTCCATCAGCGACCCACGATACTAGAGTGGCCGCCTGGCACCCCGGGACGCCGCGCCCGAAGGTGGCTATCTTCAGCCCTGATGAGCAAGAGCCAATCGAGCGCTGACACCGTCGGCCGCCTGGCCGCGCGCCTGGCGGAGATCGCGGGGGCCGAGGTCGAGCTCGAGCGGCCGAAGGATCCTGCGCACGGCGACTTCGCGACGAACGTCGCGATGCGGTCTGCGAAGGCCGCCGGCCGGCCGCCGCGCGAGCTCGCGCAGGAGCTCGCCGACGAAGCTCGCCGAGCTCGACGGAGATCGCGGCAGCCGAGGTCGCCGGCCCCGGCTTCGTCAACCTGCGGCTCGCCGACGCGTTCTTCCTCGACGCGCTCGCAGAGATCGGGCGACGGCTACGGCGGCGGCTCGGCCGAGCAGCCCGAGCGCGTGCAGGTCGAGCTGGTGTCGGCGAACCCGACGGGCCCGATCACCGTCTGCGTCGGCGCGAAACGGCGCGTACGGCGACTGCGGTCGCGCGCCTGCTCGCGTTCGCGGGCCACGCCGTCGAGCGCGAGTACTACTACAACGACGCCGGCGCCCAGATCGAGCGGTTCCGCGCGTCGGTCGACGCGCTGCGGCGCGGCGAGGCGCCGCCCGAGGACGGCTACCACGGCGACTACGTCGCCGCGCTCGCCGCCGGAGCCGGGCGACCCGCTGCCGACGATGCTCGAGTCGATCGAGGCGACGCTCGAGCGCTTCCGCATCCACTTCGACTCCTGGGCGATGCAGAGCGAGCTCGAGCAGCGGCTGCCCGAGTTCCTGCCGCGACTCGACACCTACGAGCGCGACGGCGCGGTCTGGGCCCGCTCGTCCGCCTACGGCGACGAGCGAGGACCGGGTGCTGATCCGCTCGGCCGAGAAGGGCGGGACGCCGACGTACCGCGCCGCCGACGTCGCCTACCTCGTCGACAAGCTCGACCGCGGCTTCGACCGTGCGATCTACGTGCTCGGAGCCGACCACCACGGGACGGCAAGTGGTACGCGGCGATCGCGCGCATGCTCGGCTACGACCCGGCGCGCGTCGAGGTGCTGCTCTACCAGTTCGTGCATCTGATGCGGGGCGGCGAGCCGACGAAGATGTCGAAGCGGCGCGGGCAACGTCGTCTTCCTCGACGACTTCATCGACGAGGTCGGGGTCGACGCGGCGCGCTGGTACCTCGTCAACCGCGGCCCGGACCAGACGATCGAGATCGACCTCGACCTGGCCGCCGAGAAGTCCGCGAAGAACCCGGTCTACTACGTGCAGTACGCGCACGCCCGGATCGCCGCGATCCTGCGCAACGCCGAGAGCGCGCGACATCGGCGGCCCGCCGCCCGGGCGCGCTCGCGCCGAGGAGAAGGAGCTGATCAAGCGGCTGACCGACTTCCCGCAGATCGCGCGCGAGGCGACGCGAGCGGCGCGGGCCTCAGCTGCTCCCCGCGTATGCGATCCGGCTGGCCGACGACTTCCACCGCTTCTACCACGAGTGCCGTGTGCTCGGCGATCCGGCCGAGTCGTTCCGGCTCGGCCTCTGCCGCGCGACCCAGCAGGTGATCGCTCGCTGCCTCGACCTGGTCGGGGTCGAGGCGCCTGAGCGCATGTAGCGCTGCGGCGCGGTCGGAACTACCATTGCCGGGCGTGACCACGCCCGTCCAGACCGCAACCTCGCGCTCGAGCTCGTCCGCGTCACCGAGGCCGCCGCGATGGGCGCCGGCCGCTGGATCGGCCGCGGCGAGAAGATCGCCGCCGACCAGGCCGCGGTCGACGCGATGCGCGCGATGCTCGACACCGTCGTGATGGACGGCGTCGTCGTGATCGGCGAGGGCGAGAAGGACGAGGCGCCGATGCTCTACAACGGCGAGCGCGTCGGCGACGGGCCGGGGCCCGCGAGGTCGACGTCGCCGTCGACCCGCTCGAGGGGACGCGGCTCTGCGCGCTCGGCCAGCCGAATGCGATCGCGGTGATCGCGGTCGCCGAGCGCGGATCGATGTTCTTCCCCGGCGCGGCCGTCTACATGGAGAAGATCGCCGTCGGCGCCGACGCCGTCGACGCGATCGACATCGACGCGACGCCGACCGAGAACGTGAACGCCGTCGCGAAGGCGAAAGGGCGTCAAGCCGACCGACGTCCGCGTCGTCGTGCTCGAGCGCGACCGGCACGACGAATCTGATCGGCGAGCTGCGGCAGGCCGGGCGCGCGCGTCAACCTGATCCGCGACGGCGACGTCGCGCCGGCGATCGCGGCTGCGCGCCCGGAGACGGGCGTCGACTGCTCTACGGCATCGGCGGGACGCCGGAGGGCGTCATCTCGGCGGCGGCGCTGAAGTCTCTCGGCGGGGCGATCCAGGGGCAGCTCTGGCCGCGCAACGACGACGAGCGCCGCCGCGCTTGTCGACGCCGGCTACGACCTCGACCGCGTCCTCACACCGACGACCTCGTGCGCGAGCGACGACGTCTTCGTCGCAGCCACGGGCGTCACGACCGGCGCGCTGCTGCGCGGAGTCCGCTACGTCCCGCGACGGTGCGGTCACCGATTCGATCGTGATGCGCTCGCGCTCCGGCACCGTCCGGCGGATCGAAGCACGGCACAACCTCAGCAAGCTGACGCAGTTCACAGGAAGGGAGTTCCGTTGAGCAGACACTGACCTGAGAAGCTCGGCTACGACGAGCTTCTGTACATCCTCGCGTTCGACCATCGAGGCTCGTTCGAGAAGATGGTCGGCGCGACGAGCGACGATCCGGCGGTCAACCTCGCCAAAGTCCGCGGCGCGAAGACAGCTCGTCTGGGAAGGCTTCGAGCGCGCGGTCGAGCAGGGCGCGCCGAAGGCCTACGCCGGCGTCCTCGTCGACGACCAGTACGGCCCCGACGTCGCGCGCGCGGCGAAGGCCGGCGGCTTCATGCTGGCGATGCCCGTCGAGAAGTCGGGCCAGAACGAGTTCGACTTCCAGCACGGCGAGCGTTCGGCGAGAAGATCGAGGAGTTCGACCCGGACTTCTCCAAGGTGCTCGTCCGGTACAACCCGGACGGCGACGCCGCGATGAACGAGCGGCAGACGGCCAAGCTCGCGCCGGCTCGCCGACTGGCTGCACGAGCCACGACCGCAAGTTCCTCTTCGAGCTGCTCGTGCCCGGCGGAGCCGGCGCCAGCTCGAGTCGGTCGGCGGCAGCGCCGAACGCTACGACGCCGAGCTCCGCCCTGGCTGATGATGGATGCGATCCTCGAGCTCCGAGCGGGCGGCGTCGAGGCCGACATCTGGAAGATCGAGGGCATCGACGACCGCGACGCGTGCGACGAGATCGCGCACCTCGGTTCGCGAACGGCGGCCGCGACCATGTGTCGTGTGTCGTGCTCGGCCGGGGCGCCTCCGATGCGAAGGTCGATGAGTGGCTCCGCGCCGGCGCCGGCCTCGAGGGCTACATCGGCTTCGCGATCGGCCGCTCGATCTTCTCCGACGCGCGTCAAGGCCTACGCCGCCGATCCGGACGGCTTCGACCGCGAGGCCGCAGTGTCGAGCATCTCGCGCGAACTACCTGCGCTTCATCGACGTCTACGACAGCGCCCACGCCGCGGTCTGAAGACGTGGAGGCAGGCTCGCCGCGACGTGGCTCGCGGCGAGCCTCGGCGCTAGAATGAGCGTTCGACGCGGGTGTAGCTCAGTTGGTAGAGCATCAGCTTCCCAAGCTGAGGGTCGTGAGTTCGAGTCTCATCGCCCGCTTCACAAAAACCCCGCTCAGGCGGGGTTTTTCTTCGCGTAGAAGCAACAGGCGCCCCGTTGGTAGGGCGGCTGCAAGCCGAACTGCAGGCGTCGTCGACGGACGCGGATGCGAGACCTATCGCCGATTCCGTCTGAATTGCCCTTGCCGATGTCGGAACGCCGGTGGGATCAGCCAGCGAGGGCGAGCGAAGAAGACGACCGCGAACAGCAGCACCGCCGTCAAAATGAAAACGAGAAGCGCCATCAGATTGAGGACCGATGGCGTGCCTGTTCCGCGCTCCTGTGACGCCGACGCGGTAGCGAGAAAGGCGAGTACGGCCCAACCGAACAGGATGGACGCAGGCCTGATTCGCTGCTCCTCACGAAAGTCGGGGAACTGATAGCCAAATGATCCGTACCAGGGCAGCGGCTTGTCAGACGGTTCCAAATCGACGGTTCGCCAGAGCTTGGGCAGGCGTAGCGTCGCCCAGCCCAGGCCCGCACCGAAGATCACTTCGACGAAGACCTTCAACCCCCAAATGATGGCCCTCTCGCGGCCCGGCTTCCGCTAGCCGACTAGGTGGTTTTCGGGCCGGGTCGGTGTCAGCGTGCGGGTATCCGCCTACGATGAGGTCATGCGGCGACTCGTTCGGCGACTTGTCAACGTGACTGACAAGCGCCTTCAGCGTCTCATCCCGATCCCGATGACGGGCGTCGGCAGAATCGCGCTCACGGGGACGGCCGTCGTCGGCGCCCTAGCGACGCTCTTGAACTTCTTCGATCCCGGCTCAGGCGATAGCTCGACGCTCAGCAGCTTGACGTTTCTGTTCTTCGCCGCGCTCCTCCTGGCGGTCGCGGTCGCCGACGGACTGTTCCGCGAGTTGCGCGACATGCAGCGCGGACGACACTCTCGTCGTTCAAGCGAGCAGTCCCGCTAGTCGTCGCGGCGGCCGAGGCTGGCACGTCTCGCGTCAAGCTCTCACTTCGGCTTAGACGCGCACACGAGCCGTTGAGCATGTCGGTGGCCCGGCAGCTAGTTCGTGACCCGGCGCATCCGCTCGCGATGCTCGGACAGCTGGCGAGCATCGACCTCACGACCACGGACCTGTCGTGCCCCGTCGAGGGCGGCGATCCCGGCACCCATCGCGCCCAGTCCGATCCACTTCCATTGCGCGCCGCCGACGAACGCGCTGAGCGCAACTACGACAAAAAAGGCGATGCCGAGACACAGGTGAACCTTCCATGAACGATTCCTCAGCACACCGAAGCGCACTGTAGTCCCAACTTGGTTGGGGGTCGAGCGTCGGTATCAGGGTGCAAGGGCGTTCGGATCGCTCGTCACGGAACCGAGCAGGGCACACTGTTAGCCATGGCGACCGGCGATCCGACCCCGGTCATCGTGTCGCTGCTCGACGACTTCCAGGACTACCGGCTCAGCGGCAACTGGTCGGCGATGCGCCGCCTACTGCACCCGCAGGCCCGGCTTGAATCGCTTGCCGCGCCGGGTGCTGTGCTTTCGCCGGAGGAGCTGGTCGCGGCGATCGAGGCGGCGATGACGCGAGGCCTGTACACCGTGAGGAACTGGGCAGTCGAGTTGCTCGACCCGCACACGGCAATCGCCGACGGCCGCGTGCGTTACCGGGTCGGCGCGTCCGGCATCAGCGACGAGGGGCGTGTCTGGGTTTCCAGTGAACGCGATGGGCTGATCTGGCGGATGCGGATCCTCTTCACCCGGGAAGAGGTGCTCGGCCGCCATCGCGACAGCGGCATCGACCTCGGACTCTGAAGCGGACGCGCTGGATAGTTCTGCCTCCGCTGACAGACCACCTTTCACGCGGCTCTCATCTGGGCCGCACATCCTCCAGGTGCGCGGGGCTCAGAAAACCTGACTGGCGCCTGTCGCGCGTTCTACCTCCTGTAGGGGGCGCCGCGTCCCCCGACGCGGCGCCTTTATTCCGGTCGCCGCGGTGCCGCTTCCGTTTGGCCATCGCTTCCAGGGTGTCAGTGTGGAAGCGAGTCGACCCCGTCCGGCAGGAATTCCCGTGCGCGCTCCGCATCGGCCTCGCTGACCCAGACCGCCATTGCCCCGTAGAGGTTCGGGGAGCCGCCCTTGTAGAACGCCTCAATTCCATTCGACCGAAGCACACCGCAGATCATCTCCGCGAACGGCCGGTTCGGCACCTGCGCGAGCGGGACGGTTCCCACCGCGTGAGTGTAGGGAGCAACCCTACGGCGTGTCCGAATGCCAGCGCCGGAACACGAGGGCGGTGTTGTGGCCGCCGAAGCCGAACGAGTTCGAGATGCCGATCTCGACCTGCTCGTGCGCGCGCCTCGTTCGGGATGTAGTCGAGGTCGCACTCCGGATCGGCCGTGTGCTGGTTGATGGTCGGGGGGAGGACGCCGCGCTCGAGGGCGAGGATCGTGAATGCCGCTTCGATCGCGCCCGCGGCACCGAGGGTGTGCCCGGTGGCGCCCTTCGTCGACGAGACCGGCGTGCGGTACGCCTTGTCCTCGCCCAGGGCGATCTTCAGGACGCGCGTCTCGCCCGAGTCTCCGATCGGTGTCGACGTTCCGTGGGCGTTCACGTAGCCGACCTCGGTCCGGTCGATCCCGGCGTCAGCGAACGCCATCTGCAGCGCGCGGGCCGGATTCTCGCCGGTCGGGTCGGTGTCGGAAACGTGGTAGGCATCGGACGACGTGCCGTAGCCGGCGAGCTCGGCGTAGATGTGCGCACCGCGCGAGCGGGCGTGCTCGAGCTCCTCCAGCACGAGCACGGCGGCTCCTTCGGCCATTACGAAGCCGTCGCGGCCGGCATCGAACGGACGTGACGCGGACGCCGGATCGTCGTTGCGGCGAGACAGAGCCCGCATCGCGCCGAAGCCGGCGATCCCGACCGGAGTCACCGGCGCCTCGGTGCCGCCGCAGAACATCACGTCGGCGCGTCCGAGCCGGATCGCGTCCAGGCCGTCGCCGATCGCCATGCTCGACGCGGCACACGCACTCGACTCCGAGAGGAGGGGGCCGCGCGTCCCCAGCTCGATCGACACCCAGCCGGCAGAAAGGTTCGGCAGGGTCTGCACGACCGAGAACGGGCTGACCCGGTCGGGCCCACGGCCGTGGAGTTGCAAGACGCAGTCCTCGAAGGAGCCGACGCCGCCGAACGCGCTTGCGATCGCCACGCCGACGCGCTCGGCGCTCGCTCGCACGTCGAGCTTCGAGTCGGACTCGGCCTGGCGCGCCGCTGCCAGGGCGAGATGCGTGCAGCGGTCCATGCGGCGCATCGCCTTGTGGTCGACGTAACCGGCGACGTCCAGCCCCTTCACCTCGCACGCGAACCGGGTCGGATACTCGGCAGCATCGAAGTGCGTGATCCCCGCCGCTCCGGATTCAGCCTGGAGCAACGCCTGCCATGTCGTCTCGACCGAGTTTCCGATCGAGCTGACCATGCCCAGGCCCGTGACAACGATTCTGCGAGGGTGCAACTCCACGCGCGCAGGCTACCCGCGGCTTACCGCAGGGAGCCCCGCCGTTCTGTGGAAGAGTTCCGGTTCATGTCGGTGCCGCCGTCACCAGGCCCTGCAACTCCTGACGCACGCTTCCAACTCGGTCTGGAGGCCTGGGCCCGTGAGCATGCCGGTCGTTACCCGGATATCGGAGTCATCGACTACGAGCCGTCGCGCTACCCGGGCCAGCGCATCGAGACGTCGAGGAGCGACGCGGTTGTCGGTATCGGCGGACGTTCCGGCAGCGACGAGGTGGCCGCGATGCGCAAGATCTACGAGCGGACGATGGGCGCCGAGGGGGAGGCTGTTTTGGCCGCACTCGGAACGTCGACCCTCGAGATCAGACAGCTCCTGAGCACCGGGAAGAACGTGGCGGTGCTGACCGCGCATGCCGACCAACTGCACGACATCGGCGCGCTGTGCGCCGGTTTCGCCGTCTCGTTCGCCGATCGCGATCTCGTCATGCGGAACGGGACGATCGTCAACAAGGTGATGTCGCGCGAGTCGTTTCGCGGAACGCCGATCGAGGAGCTCTTCCGTCCGTTCGGCAACGTCTACTGGGTGATACCCGCGACCGCGAGCGCGGATCGCTGGGAGCTGCCCCTCGAGATCGTCTCGCGAATCAACGCGGCCGCATTGCGTCGCGTCGCAGAGGACATGCGAGCAGGGCTGCTGCTGACGTTCGCCCCAGGTGGGAGCGCGATGCGCCGTGTCGTCGACGACGCCGGGCGACTCCAGTCGCTGGTGATACCCGATGTTGCGCCGGGAACCGCGAATCTGATCTGCCGTTTCGACGCCTATCTTGTCGCGGCGCTGTGGAACGGCCGCGTCGCGCTGGGCCCGGTCGTCGAGATCGCGGAAGGAGAGCGGGGCGCACCACGGTCGGAGCGCGCGGCGAGACACCGCGAGATCGTGGCTCAGGCGCTGAGCCAGATGGCTGCTCTCGTGGCGGACCTCGCCGAGGTCAGCGTCGAATACGAGCCGGTGTAGGCGCTCGTCGCGCCGAGCGACGCTCGTGAACGGTGCTGCGCTGAGCTTCTGCGAGTCGGCCGTGGACGAGTTGCACGGCCATCGCGCCCTCGCCGACGGCGGTCACGCACCGCTTCGTCGAACCTGAGCGGACGTCGCCGGCGGCGAAGACACCGGGCACGCTGGTCTCGAGCAGGCCGTCGGCCCCTGCGGCGGCGCCCGTCAGGATGAAGCCCTTCTCGTCCCTGGCAACGACGTCGCCCAGCCACTCGGTACAGGGCAGCGCACCGAGGAAGAGGAACAGGAACGAGAACGCCAGACGGTCCCCGCTCTCGAGCGTCACCGCTTCGAGCTGTCCGTCGGCCCCGTGCAGCTCCGCGATCTCGCTGCGATCGCGAACTGCGACCTTGTAGCGGTCGAGCTCGCGAATCAGGTAGTCCGACATGGTCTCGCTCAGATCCGCACGGCGATGCAGCAGCGTCACGATCGCACCTCCGCGAGCGAGCCAGACCGCCGCCTGGCCGGCCGAGTTGCCGCCGCCGACCACCCCGACGCGTGCGGCGCCGCAGAGCTGCGCCTCGGGAGGCCCGGCGGCATAGAAGACGCTGACGCCCTCGTAGTCCCCCAGGCCGTCGACGGGAAGGCGCCGGTACTGGGCGCCGGTTGCGAGCAGAACGGTGCGCGCAGCGATCTCGTGATCTTCCTCGAGCCGGACGATGTGGCGACCCTCATCGGCCGGCTCGAGCGACAGGGCGCGATACGGCGTCGCCGTCCGCGCTCCGAACTTGCGCGCCTGGGTGACGGCGCGGCTCGTCAGCTCCGAGCCGCTGATGCCCGCCGGAAAGCCGAGGTAGTTCTCGATTCGCCGCGACGAGCCCGCCTGCCCGCCGAGCGCGGTGGCCTCGACGACAAGGGTGTCCAGGCCCTCGGAGGCGGCGTACACGGCTGCGCCGAGTCCCGCAGGCCCGGCGCCGACCACGACGAGGTCGACCTCCTCGCGGGGCGCGAGCTCGCGGCCAATCCCAAGCGCGCGCAAGACCTGGCCGGTGGACGGGCCGCGCAACTCGATCCCTCCCGGCAGCCGGACGAGCGGCAGGCTGGCGGGGTCGAGATCGGCCACAGCAGCGGCGGCCGACGGGTCGTCGGCGCGCTCGGGATCGTGCCAGGTGAATGGCAGGCGATTGCTCCGCGCGAACTCGACCATCCGCATCGTCGCCTCGGACCAGCGCGGGCCGACGATCTCGAGGCCGATGCTGTGAACCTGTTGCAACGCCTCGCGCCGGGCGATGAAGGTCGAGAGCAGCAAGTCACTCAGAGGGCCGTCCTCGAAGAGCAGCGGCCGCAAATCGTCGCGGTCGACCGCGATGTAGCGCAACGGCTGCGTGACCACCGCCGTCAGGAAGACGGTCTGTCCGGAGAGCAGGTTCATCTCGCCCAGGAAGCCCGACGCGGTGTGGCGGATGATCTCGTTTCCCGCCTCGTCGAGAATCGCAACCTCGCCCTCGAGAATCGCGATGAACGGGTAGCGGCGGTCGCCGACACGGAAGAGCACGTCGCCGACGGCGGCGGTGCGCTCCTCGCCGAGTTCGGCGATCGTCGCGAGCTGTGAGGCTGTCAGCAACGGGCTGGCGGGCCGAGTCACCGCACGAGCGTAGCGGCGGACCAGGGGTCTGCGGCACGATTCACCGACGAGAGATGGGTGAGTGCGATTCGAGAGGAGGCTGTTGGTGAGCGAGGCAGAGAACCTGTTCGGCGACGAGCATGTCCGGCGCTACCGCGAGACCGGTGGAGAGGTCGGTCACATCTGGCGCGAGGGGTCAACGGTGTTGTTGCTCACGACGACGGGACGGACGAGCGGCAAGCTGCGGACGATCCCCCTGATCTACGCGAAGGACGGTGACCGCTACGTGATCGTCGCGTCGAAGGGAGGTGCTCCGGAGCATCCAGGCTGGTACCGCAACCTCGAGCAGAACCCGGACGTCGAGCTGCAGGTCGAGGCTGAAGTGCTCGAGGCTCGCGCGCGCACGGTGTCGGGACAGGAGCGCGAAGATCTCTGGCGGAAGGCGAACGAGGTCTGGCCTCACTACGCCGAATACGCCGAGAAGACCGATCGTGAGATCCCGGTGGTCGTGCTCGAGCGAACTTGACCATCGTCTAGGCGCAGTGGCGAGAGATGCGGGGGAACGACCCGCCATGAGGATGGTGGTTCCTAGACGAAGCGGGCGGGTCGCTGGGCACCCCGACACCGCTTGATAGGGCATGGCATCCATCGAGCTCTTCCTCAATCGGCGCTTCGCCGAACTGCATCGACTGACGACCCGGCAGGAAGGCCAGGCGCTCATTGAATACGTCCTGATCATCACCCTCGTCGCGCTGGTCACGATCACGGCGCTCGGGTCGGTGGGGACGAGTCTCAATGGCGCGCTGACGCACATCGCCGGCGCCGTGTAGCCGAGAAACACCCTTCAGGTCGCTCGGCTCCTCAAGTTCGCTCGGGGATCCGCCGAGAAGAAAACCAGCTCCCGCGGCTCGGCTACCCCGGTTCTCGGCGCTTCCCCCTTGCCGTTGACGCTCCGGGTCGCGGGCGCTACTTCCCGGTCCGCCGAGCAGGCGCGTTCAGGAACCATTCGACGACGATCACAGGCGCCCCAGCCGATGAGTTCGGCCGGGTAGACGCGTCTACCTGTTTGAATCGATCGACGAAAGGACACGACCACCGATGAACATGGATAGCCGCACCCGCTGGCTCGCACTGATCGTTCTCTGCCTCGGGACGCTGATGATCGTTCTCGACACGACGATCGTGAACGTCGCGCTGCCGTCGATCAGGGCCGACCTCGGGTTCTCGCAGACGTCGCTCGCGTGGGTCGTCAACGCGTATCTGCTGACGTTCGGCGGCTTCCTGCTGCTCGGCGGGCGTCTCGGCGACCTGTACGGGCACCGTCGGCTGTTCGTCTCGGGCATCGCGCTCTTCACGCTTGCGTCGCTCTGCTGCGGCCTGGCGACGTCTCAGGGCCTACTCGAGACGGCGCGGGCGGTGCAGGGCGTCGGCGGCGCGATCGCGTCAGCGGTCTCGCTCTCGCTGACGATGAGGTTGTTCACGGAGCCCGCAGAGCGCGCGAAGGCGATGGGGATCTTCGGATTCGTTGCGTCGGGCGGCGGTTCGATCGGCGTGCTGCTGGGCGGAGTCTTGACGAGCTCGCTCGACTGGCACTGGATCTTCCTCGTCAACATCCCGATCGGCGTCGCCGTCGTCGCGTGCTCGTTCAAGCTGCTGCCCGCAAGTCACGAGCGGGTGGCCGACCAGCGACTCGACCTCGCCGGGGCGCTGACGGTGACCGCGTCGTTGATGCTTGCCGTCTACGCGATCGTCAACGGCAACCAGAACGGCTGGACCTCGGCCCGCACCCTCGGCTTGCTCGGTGCCGCGGTGGCGCTGCTGGCGCTTTTCCTCTGGATCGAGTCGCGCGTCAGCTCTCCGCTGATGCCGCTGCGGCTCTTCCGGCTGCGCAACGTCGCGACCGCCAACGTCGTCGGGGTGCTGTGGGCGGCGGCGATGTTCGCCTGGTTCTTCCTGTCGGCGCTCTACCTCCAGCTCGTGCTCGGCTACAGCGCACTGCAGGTCGGACTGGCATTTTTGCCCGCGAACCTGGTCATGGGCGGGCTCTCGGTGGGCGTCTCGGCGAAGCTCGTCATGCGCTATGGCTTCCGCCTCCCGCTCGGGGCAGGGCTGCTGCTCGCGGCCGCCGGGCTCGCGTTGTTCGCCCGGGCACCCGTCGGCGGCACCTACGTCGTCGACGTCCTGCCGAGCATGATCCTGCTGGGCATCGGCGCCGGAATCGCGTTCAATCCCGTCCTCCTGGCGGCGATGAGCGACGTCGCGCCCGAGGAGTCGGGCCTCGCATCCGGACTCGTCAACACCGCCTTCATGATGGGCGGGGCGCTCGGTCTCGCGGTACTCGCCAGCATTGCGACGTCACGCACCGACAGCCTGCAGGCTGCCGGCGACGGCAAGCTCGCAGCGCTCGTCGGCGGCTACCACTTCGCCTTCATCGGCGGCGCAGCGTTCGCCGCCTCAGCGGCGACCATCGGCGCGACGCTCCTGCGCACCCGCGTCCACGTCCCTCAGGCTGAAGCAGCTCACGCGCACGCGATCGCGCAAGGGAGTTCGTAGTCGGCCCGCATCCGTAGGCTTGCGGCATGACCAGTGACGGCGTTGTCTTCGTCGAGATCCCGTCGGGATCGCGAAACAAGTACGAGTGGGACGACGAGCTCGGCGGAATCGTCCTCGACCGCCGGCTGTTCACGTCGGTGAGCTACCCGGCTGACTACGGCTACATCGAGGGCGCGCTCGGTGAGGATGGCGATCCGCTCGATGCACTCGTCCTGGTGGCCGACCCGACCTTCCCGGGCTGCCGCATCCGGGTGCGGGCAGTCGGCATCTTCCGCATGACCGACGAGGCCGGCCCCGACGAGAAGATCATCTGCGTGCCGCTGAAGGATCCCCGCGTCTTCGACATCGAGGACGTGCCGCCCGAGTTACGCGACGAGATCGAGCACTTCTTCCAGGTCTACAAGGATCTCGAGGACAAGCACACCGAGACCAGCGGCTTCGGTGACCGGGCCGCGGCGTTGGCTGCGATCGAACAGGCGCGTGACCGGGCCGCGGCCGATGTGTGACGCGCAGCGACCGTAGCCTCGGGCTCGCAGCGGCCGGGGCGACCGCCTTTCTCGTTCTGGCAGGCCTCGTCATGGCGGGTGTGTTCACGCGGATCGACCGGTACTCCGTGCAGCACCTGATGCCCTGGCTGGAGCCGTCGACCAGCCGCCTCATCAACATCACCGCGCTCTTCCTGCCCGAGACGCGGCCGTCGCTCGGCGGCGATCTCGTCGCGCTTTGGACGTACCCCGCCTCACCGTTCATCTCCGGTCTCGTGATCGTCGGCTGCGCGTTCGCGGTCGACCGGCGCGGCGACCGCCGGGCCGCGCTCAGCATGTTCGTGCTCTGGATCGTCGCGAACGTTCTCGAGCTGATCGGCAAGCTCGTGATCAGCCGGCCGGCGATCGGCATCCACCGGTTCCAGCACTCGTACCCGAGCGGGCACACCCTGCGGGCCTGTGTCATCGCTGCCGTTGTGACCTGGACCTGGCGTCGGGCCGGACCGGCTGTCACCGTCTGGGCGCTCGCCGTGCCGGTCGCCCTCGTCTTGCTCGGCGACCACACCCCGACCGACGTCGTGGGCGGGCTGCTGCTCTCGAGCTGTCTGCTCGCGCTCTGGCGCGCGCGGCTCTCGCCGGGGCAGCTCTTAGCCCTGGAGCTTCTGCTCGTCGAGCGTTCGCTCGGCGGTCGGCAGCGCCTCGAGGCGGTCATCCGGGATCGGTTCGCCGCTCTCGATGGAAAGGCCGTAGGTGCCTGCGGCGAGACGCGCCTCGGCCCGCTCGACACTCGCGAGCTGGTCGGCAAGATCCTGGGCCAGACCGGCGTCGAACTCGGCCTGGTACAGCGTCTCCGAGCCTTCGTCACCAGGGTCGTCCTGAGAGGCGGCTGCCGCCGGATCGTCGACTCCGAGGTTCGCGAGTGCAAGCTCGATGCGCTCGCGCTCGCGGGCGAGCAGTTGCCGGGCGTGTTCCTGATCCATGGCAACACGCTATCGGGACTCGGCGATCGCCGCGGCACTACGCGGTCAGTGGCACCGCCGCCTCGGGTGTCGCGGCCAGGAAGCTGAAGCTCTCCTCCAGATACAGATGCACGGCCTCGGCGTCGTGGTGGTCATAGCCGACGGCCAGATCCTGCCCCGATTCGAAGCGGAAGTCGCCGCCGCGCAGGCTGACCACGACGGCACCATCGACCCCGGGAGCCCAGATCACCGGCCCGTCGAGGATCTTCCTGAGATGGTCGAGCAGCGGGTAGCCGCCGTGTTCGGCGGTCTCGACGACCGTGGTGTACTGGTCGCCGCCGAGCGCGAGCGCGTACGGGCCGCCGATCCCGGACTGCAGCAGCAGCTCGACCGCCGCCGCGACCCCGCTCGGGTAGGACTCCGGTTCCGAGCCCAGTGCCTGCGCCGGATGTGGAGATGCTTCGGCGATCCCGACGATGCCGACCTCGCTCCAGCCGTGGAAGACAGCGATGTTCTCGGCGACCGCGATGTCATGGGCTGCGTCGTCGAGCGGGCTGAGGTCGACATCGGGACGGCCACGGTCATGGTCGCGGAGCTGGTCGAGCGGAATCGCGAAGTCGACGCGCAGCTCGACGAGCGGCATGACCTTCCGCCGGAGCGCGCTGACGCCCTCGACGGGAACGGCCGAGACGTCTTTGACGCGTCCGAGGTTTGTGGCCGAATACTCCCAGCCGTACGGACCGGCGAAGTCGACGACCTTGCGCGCCGCCAGCGCCGCCCTCAGCCGCGTGCGTGCCTCGTCGTCGATCAGTTCCCAGGCCGAGTCGGTGATCGGGGCTTGCGAGCGAAGCAAGTGGTTCATCGGGACGCTCCTTTCAGGCTGCCGAGTCCGAGCGAACCCGCGAGATTCTCCGTCGCGCCGCCCTCGCCCTCGTTCGACCCGGCTTCGGCGGCTTCACCGTGCTCGACGATGTCGCCGGGTTGGAAGAGCACACCCTGCGCGATCTCGCGCCAGCGCGGCGTCCGCCGCAACAGGAACTCGAGATCCATGCAGAAGTGCTTGAACTCCTCGCCCTGCGCGTCGTGCATGATCGCGGCGGCCTCGGGGTCGGCCTCGACCGCGAGACGCTGCTCGTACCAGCCGATTGCCTCGGCTTCCTCCGTCAGCGACGCGCAGAGGCGCGCGAACGTTCGCGTCGCCGCCGAGAGCTCGTTGGGTGGCTCGTGGTACTGGTCGAATCCCATTTGACCTCCTTGGGCTGGGCTAGGAAACCTACGTTCACGAGCACGCTCGGGCGAGTGGGGCGGTTGGGGCGGCTCACGCGACGGCCGCCTGCCGGCGCGGGAGCACGCCCTCGAACGGGCCCAGCGCGCGCTCGGTGACCGCACGCGCCGGCCCGACGAGGCCGTCCTGGAGCCGGCGGGCTGCGTCGAGGTGGTCGCCGGTCCAGATGATGCGCACGGCGGTCGCACTCGCCGTGCCGTCCTGGTCCCGCAGATCGCGCTGCACCGCATCGACCAACCGGCCGCTGCCGATCTGGTCCTGCGCAACCGGCTCGGGCACCCGGCTGCCCGGGCTGAGGCTCGCCGCGAACCGCTCGTACCAGCCGGCGACGGCGTCGGCACTGGCGAGGAGCGCTGTCCGAGCCGCGGCGCGGTCACCGCCCGAGCGGCCGTCGTCGCGCTGCCAAAGATCGAGAATCGCATCGGCCGCCAGGCGCAGCCCGGCCACTCCGGTGAGCAGGCTCGTGACATCGGTGAGAGCGACCGGTTTCACGCCGCGTTCGGCCAGGAAGCCACGGAAGGCGTCGTCGAGCCGCCGTGCCGCGGCGGCGGCACGAAGCGATTCGTCGAGCGGTGCAGGCCGGGCCGGTAGGCCGCGATCGCAGCGTCCGACCCCGAACTCGACCGCCGCGGCGAGATAGCGGGCGCTGTCGGCATACGCCTCGGCGAGAGCCCGCCCGAGGGCTGCGGCGGCGCCGCGGGGCCAGAAGAACAGGCCGACGACGACGCTCACCGCGCACCCGATCGCGACGTCCTCGATCCGGATCAGCCCGACTCGCCAGCCGGCCGGCTGGAGGATATTGAAGAGGATCACGAGGGTCAGCGTGAAGGCGGCCTGCCCCGCCGCGAACGAGATCGCCGCGGGCGCAAAGCCGGCGAACAGGATCGCCGGTGGGAGCAGGAACCACAGCAGTGCGTGATCTGTGCCGATCACCGCCAGCAGGCCGGCTCCGGCGATGAAGCCGACGACCGTGCCGATGAGGCCCCTGACGACGTTCTGGCCGGTGCTGAGCGCGTTGGAGCGCAGGACGGAGAGCGCGCCGAGCACCACCCAGAACGAGTGCTGGACGCCGGTGCGGTCGGCGACGAAGACGGCGATGGCGAGTCCGATCGCTCCTCGCACGCTGTTGTGCAGCCACACGGAGTTGCGCGCGACATGGGCCACCGCGCGCTCCTGGGCGGCCGAGAACGTTCCTGGAACACCCGTCGGCCGGCGCCCGAGGACGCTCGCGAGCCAGCTCCGCCGCTCCGCCGCGGCAGTCAACTCGATGTTTGCCGCGATCAGCGAGACGGCAAAGCTCAGCTCCTGCGCGCGGAAGCTCGGGTCGAGCGCATTGACGATCTCCATGACCCGCGAATCGGGATCGGTATGCAGTCCGGGGAGCGCACCCGTGGCATTGCGTTCCATTTCGACGAGCGCTTCGTGCAACTCGGTGAGCGCGGCGTCGAGCTTGTCGGGTCTGCCGCCGGCCTCGGCGAGCAGGTCCGCGCCGGTCTCCAGGACGGCAGCGACCCGCGACTTGACGACACACGCTGGACGCTTGCTCGCCATCGCGCCTGAGGGCAACGGGGTCTGAACGACGATCGCGTCCAGCCAGTTGAGCTCGTCGACCAGCCGCACCACGGTTCGGCCGGATGTGCTCAGGCCGGTCGGCCGGTACGGGGTGGCGAAGAACGTCTGGTGAACCGCCGCCACCGCGGCGCTCGCGTGCGCGATCACGGCGGCGTGCTCGGCGGGCGACGGTCCGGCCTGGCCTTCGAGCACAACCGCGACATCGGCCCGCAGCCTGGCTGCGAGCGCGCGACAGGCTGCGACGGCGGCTTGCCGAAGGGGATCTCGAGCAGGTGCGGGCCACAGGACGGCGATTGCGACGAACGACGCCGCCGACGCCAGACCCCAGCCCGCCAGCCGATCGGGGATCGAGGAAACGGGGCCCGCCAGTGACACCGGCAGGATGAATGCGAGGAGCAGCGCCACCGTTGCCCCTGCCAGCACGGAGCTCACGACTCCGGCGAAGAGGACGCCGAAGGCGACGATCGCCATTGCCAGTGCCGCCACGACCGACGAGCGCGAGGCGAGTGTCCCCAGGCAGACGAAGACGGCGCCCGTCGCTGCCAGGGCGGCTTGTGCCTGGAGCCGGGAGCGGATCGGACCGCCGAAGTCGACCAGCAGGAGCATTGCGAACGCGCCGATCGCGGCGAAGATCGAAACCGTCGGATTGCCGATCACCTGTGAGCCAAGCGCGAACAGCGCGGGCATGACGATCGCCGCGCGTCCGGCACGGCGCAGCGCCGAGAACCCCGGGTCGTGTGTCCGGAGCCAGCGGAGCGGGTCTGCCAGCGACGTGGTCACCGACCTCAGATCATCTATCACCGCCACCAGCCGGGAGCGGCGTTTGCTGCGCGCGACGTGTGCACGCAGTACCCTCGTGCGGTGCGCTCGCGGCGGCTGATCGGAGCTGATACGGAGTCGCTCGGCGAGTCGCTGCTCTGGCCCGGGGCGGCGATCGTCGGGGCTGCCGGGCTCTACGCCGATCTGCCGACCCGGTTCATCGCCGGCTCCTCGGAGCCCGTGTTCTCTGCCGTGCGGTGGGTCGTTCCAGGCCTCGCGGTGCTCGTCGTGCTGGCGCTGCTCGCCAGCGTGCCCGGCGGTCGTCTGATGCAGAGCCTGGGGTGGCACGGCCGGGAGCTACGGCTGACCCGGCGCTGGCTCGCGCTGGCGATGATCGCCGTGGTGAGCGCCGCCAACGCAGCGTCGATCATCCTGCTCGTCCACCTGCTCGTGCACGGCGCTCACGCGAACGCAGCGACCTTGCTGCGCGCCGCCGTCCACATGTGGGTGGTGAACGTCCTGCTGTTCGCGCTCTGGTTCTGGCAGCTCGACGGCGGCGGGCCGATCGAGCGACGGAGCTGCGCACTGCCCGCACGCGATTTCCTGTTCCCCCAACAGACCGAGCCACTCCTGCGGGACTCCGGTTGGCATGCGATGTTCCTCGACTACCTGTACGTGTCGTTCACCAACGCGACGGCGTTCAGCCCGACCGATGCGATGCCGCTCAGCCGCTGGGCCAAGATGCTGATGCTCGTGCAGTCGTCGATCAGCCTGTCGCTGGCCGTGATGGTCGTGGCCCGCGCCGTGAACATCCTGAAGTAGCGCGGCTCAGCCGCCTTCGACCATCCTGACACGGGTATGAGAAGATTTGCCCTGACGTTTCTGGCGTTTCGGTCCGAGGAAGCTGGGAGGGGTCAACGTGGAGAGATGGCGGCTGTCCGGGTTTGCGGTTCTGGCGGCGCTGATCGGCCTGTGCGCAGTGGGTGTGTCGTCGGCGGCGTCGACGTCGATTTCGTCGGTCGTGATCACGGGGACCCAGGCCAAGCCGGTGATCACGATCAAGGGAACCGGCTTCGGCTCGCAGCCGGCTACCAACCCGACGTACCACCCACCAGCGCTGACGCACCGGCTGTGTCCGGTGAAGCCGGTAGCGCCGCTCGCGCAATACGGGTGGGACTACGGAACGCGCCTCTATCTGACGGATGGTTCGCAGCACCCGGGCTGGGCGGCCGGCCGCTATCGGCCCGCGCTCGGAGAGCTCGACTGCATCGGACTGCTGATCAGCAAGTACACGCCGACGGAGATCGTGTTCCGGCTGGGCGCCGCCTATCCCACGACTCCGGGGACGCCCGCCCACTACGCGCTCGCGACGGGCGACAAGTTCACCGTCGGCGTCAACGGGGCGGTGTTCAGCGGGGTCGTGCGCTACCGCTGAGGAGATTCACGGAAGACTGCAATGCTCGCCGACGACGCGGAGCAGCTCGGCGATGTCCAGCGGCTTCGCCAAGTAGGCGTCGAAGCCGGCATCAAGGAGCCGCCCGCGGTCACCGTGCATCGCCTGCGCCGTCAGCGCGAGAACCGGAATCGATGCGGTGCGGTCGTCGCGGCGAAGCAGTGCGAGCGCGTCGACGCCGCCGATGCCCGGCAACTGGACGTCCATCAGAACGAGTGCCGGGAGATGCGCGGTGGCGAGCTCGACCGCGTCCTCGCCGGTCGTCGCCTCGAGAGTGCGATACCCCGTCGCCTGTAGGACGTCGCGGAAGAGCTTCATGCTCTTCTCGTTGTCCTCGACGACGAGAACCTGGTCAGCGGCCACCGTTCAGACCTCCTCGTTCGGCAGTGCGAAGACGAACCGGCTGCCGCGGCCGGGTTCGCTCTCGACCCAGATCCGGCCGCCGTGCAACTCGACCAGGCGCCGCGACAGCGCCAGACCGAGGCCGGTGCCCTCGCGCTGGCCGATGCCGACCGCGGTCTGCTGGAACTCCTCGAAGATCCGCTCCTGGTCGGCCGGCGCGATGCCCGGCCCGGTGTCTACCACTGCCACCTGAACCTCGTTTCCGACCCGTGCCGTCGACACGGTGACGCTGCCGCCCGCAGGTGTGAACTTGACCGCGTTCGAGAGCAGGTTGAAGACGACCTGGCGCAGCCGCCGCTCGTCGCCGGGGATCATGTCGACGTCGGCCGCGAGCTCGAGCGAGAGCCGGACGTTGTCTCTCGTTGCGCGCTCGCGCACCATCACGACACCTCTCTCGAGCGCGTCGCGCAGCGAGAACCGCGAAAGCTCGAGCTCGACCTGGCCTGCCTCGACCTTCGAGAGGTCGAGCACGTCGTTGATCAGCGAGAGCAGGTGCTGACCCGAAGAGAGAATGTCGGCGAGATATTCGTCCTGCTTCTCGTTGATCTCGCCGAACATCCGCTGGCGCAGCACCTGCGAGAAGCCGAGGATCGCGTTCAACGGCGTTCGCAGCTCGTGCGACATGTTCGCCAGGAATTCGCTCTTGTGCCGGCTCGCCGTCTCGAGTTCGCCGTACACGCGTTGCAGCTCGTCGTTCATCCGATTCACGTTCGCGCCGAGCGAGCCCAGCTCGTCGCGGTTCGGCACGTCGATCCGGCCGGAGAAGTCACCGGCCGCGATCTCGGCGAGCCGCGCCTCCATGCTCTGGATCGGGCCGATCAGCGACCACGACAGGATCAGACCGAGGCCGGCGGCGAGCGCGACGCTGATCGCACCGACCGCAACGAAGAGGTTGCGCGAAGATGTGTAGGCACTCCGATTCGCCGCGATCAACGCCGTCGTCTCGTTGGTGGTTCGGGAGGCGAGGGCGTTGGTGGTCACGTAAAGGTCTTCATCGGCAGTCACCGCCTCCTCGAGCGACGGTCTCGATCTGGGGCTGGTGACACCGGCCTTGTCGAGCTTTACGATGGTCTTCATCGCGTTGTCGAACCTGTGGTAGTCCAGCCGGATGCGTTTCAGCAGGCTCTCGTCGGCTGCAGGTGGGACGAACGTGTAGGTCGCCTCGTTCGTCGACGGACCCAGCTCCGACAGGCCGAAGCGGATCGTCCCGTCCACGAGAACCCAGCGCCGTCCTCCGAACGAGCTTTTCGCACCGGTCACGGTGGCGGGGCCGGGATCCCCGCCGTTGCGGAATCCGAGGAGCTGGCGCAGCATGCTCGCCTGCGTCTGGATCTCGTTGTACGTCGCCGATCGAGTCTGCAAAGTCCCGAGTCCCTGCACGCGGCTGTTCGCCTGAGCGAGGAAGCGCAGCCCGACCACCCCGACGAGGATGAGGAGCGCTGCGATCCCGAGGAAGGCGACGAGCAGCTTCGTGCGCACGTTCGCAGGCAAACGAGCGACTGCGCGCACGAGGCGGTTTTCCGAGCCGACGAGCAGCGCCCACCGCCGCGAGGTCGGCGGCCTACGGAGCGCTCCGAGCTGCGCCATCAGCTCACCCGTTGGTCGTGAGCGACGTCGGCGCTGCTGACGAGTCGACGATCAGCCACTTCCCGTTGATCTTCTGCACCTGGTGGTCGACGCCGACGGCTGCTTCCAGCTTGCCCGTCTTGACGTCGATGAAGTCGCACTCGAAATAGAGCGTTCCCTTGTCGCCGTTGACCGTCGTCTTGATCCGGAACGAAGGCGTGTCTGCCTGCCAGTGGTTCTGCGGAAAGAACGCCTTGTTCTGCGTTGCCCAGAAGTTTCTGATCTGCCCCAGGCCGGTGTACGTCTCCGTGCCCAGATTGAAGACGGCGCCTGGCGCGAACAGGGTCATCATCAGGTTGACGTCGTGCGTGGTCGCAGCCTTGTGGAAGGTCTTCTCGATCTGCTCGATCTGATAGAGGGTGGCCTCCCGCTGCGTCAGCAGCTCGGCCGCGGACGGCTTGCCCGACCCGCCACAGCCGGCCAGAGCCGCGACGGTCACTCCAACTGCCAGCACGCATCCGATGGCCAGTGTCCGCCTCACGCCGCGTCTCCTCTCGTCTCCACGCTCACGTGTCGATCGTGTCACGAGGCCCCATCACGCGTCTACGTGGCCAGCACCCGCTTTCGGGGAGAGGCTTGCCTCCCGATCAGCCGGCGAGAAAGTGGCGCCGCACCTGCTCGGCAAGCCCGAGCACGTCGATCGGCTTCTCGATGTAGGCCGCGAAGCCGGCTTCGCGGAACCAGGGGGCGGCCTCGTCGACGGACAGGGCGCTCAGTGCGATCACGGGGATCCCTGCAGTTCGCTCGTCTGCCGCCAGGCGTCTTGCCGCCTCACCGCCGTCGAGATCGGGAAGCCGGAGGTCCATGAGCACGAGATCGGGCTGGTGCTCCTGCGCGAGCGAGAAGCAGTCCGCAGCCGTGGCGGCGGACAGCGTGCGCATCCCGGCGTGCTCAAGCACGTCGCGCACGAGTTTCGCGTTCTGCCCGTTGTCATCAACAATCAACACGAGCTCGTGCATTCCGTCATCCTACGAGGCTCGTGACGATCCGAGTCGTACTCGCCGAGGATCACTACCTCGTCCGCGAGGGGATCCGCCGCCTGCTCGAGACGGAGCCGGACATCGAGGTCGTGGCCGCATGCGAGGATCTCGACTCGCTGCTCGCTGCGGTCGAGTCCGAGCGGCCCGACGTCGTTCTCACCGACATCCGCATGCCGCCCACCGGCATCGACGAGGGCATCCAGGCCGCCGGCAGGCTTCGCGAGACGCATCCGGAAGTCGGCGTCGTCGTCCTGAGCCAGTACGGCGAGCCCGGCTATGCGCTGGCGCTGCTCGAGGCGGGAACCGCCGGGCGCGCCTATCTCCTGAAGGAGCGCGTCGACGACCTCACGCAGCTCGTCGCGGCGATTCGAGCCGTTGCCGCCGGCGGGTCGGTGATCGATCCGAAGGTCGTCGAGGCCCTCGTCGCCGAGAAAGCACGCGTCGAGGCCTCGCCGGTGCATGGGCTCACCGCGCGCGAGCGCGACGTCCTGCGCGAGATGGCCGAAGGCAAGAACAACGCGGCGATCGCCGAGGTCCTCTTCCTCAGCGAGCGCTCGGTCGAGAACGTGATCCACTCGATCTTCCTCAAGCTCGGCATCGCCTGGGAGCCGTCGCTGCACAAGCGGGTGAAGGCCGTGATCCTCTACCTGGCCGAGGGCAGTTAGAGCAGGGGCGCGGTGAGGGCGACGACGGTGTCGCCGTCCGGCGCCGGGTCGACCGTGACGACACCGCCCAGGGTTTCGAGGCGCTCCCGAAGGAGGGCCCGCGCGTCGAGCCCGGCAAGGTCGCCTGCGATCTCGACCCGAAGGGCGTGCTCGTCGTCGGTGAGCCGGAACGTCACGTGGGCGTCGGCGTCGAGCGCCACGAGTAAGGCACGGCAGCAGAAGTAGACTTCCGCCTCGACGTCGGCCGGATAACGCCCGAGGCCCTCTGCCTCGACAGTCGTGGAGACGTGGGCCGCGGACGCTGCTCCACGAATCGCGTCGGGCAGGCCCCGCGCATCGAGCACGGACGGGTAGATCTCGTTCGCGAGCGATTGCACCCGCTCGAGCGCGCCGCGCACATCCGTCCCGATCTCGTCGAGCAGCGCGAGAGCCGCGGGCAGGTCCGGCGCGGCGAGCAGGCGCACGAGCTGCAGGCGAACGGAGACCGCGACGAGATCCTGCTGCACGCCGTCGTGGAGCGCCCTCTCGATCCTGCGCCGGTCGTCGGAGGCGCTCAAGGCCAAGACGTTACGTCACTCGCAGAAACGGGGCGCACGCCGGCGCACTGTGGTTTCCGGCCGGGTCGGAGGCGACGACGCAGAAGCGCAGCTGCCGACTGTGCAGCTTGGCCGGCACGGGCCACTGTACGGTCACCTTGCGCGTGCCGATCGAGAAGCCCGTCGGCGACGTGAGCGTCGCGACGAGGGTGCCGCTCTCGTAGACGCGAACGGTCGCCTTGCTGCGGCCGCTGTCGTCGAACACATCAAAATGGAGGTTGGCCGGCGTCCCTTGCTTGGCCGACGCAGGGTGCGCGGTGACGAGGGGCGCTTTGACATCGGGAGAGTCGAGCGCGTTTGCGGCAGCGAGAGTCTGCAGCGCGGCCGTCGCACTACGCGCCAGGTCGTCCGGGCTTCCGGCCGAGACCGGAATCGACTTCAGAATCTGATCCTCGGCTGCCGTCGAGTGCCCGCCGTCGTAGATGCCGAAACCTGCCGGCATCACCACGAGCAACGGCCCGACATACCAGAGCCCGAGCTCGATGCCCAGGAAGTGGGCGTAGCCACTCGGGTTTCCGAAGAGGGAGGGGATCGACCCCAGGTCGGTGACGTCGTAGATCACGGCAACCTTGACGCGGTTGCCGTGCGCGTAGATGCCGCTGACGGCGCTCTCGAGTGCAGAGCCGGCCGACTGCGACGGCGCCTGGTAGGGCAGATAGACGCTCTGCGTGAGCAGATAGTCGCTCGCCGGGTCACCGTCGGCGCGTGTCCCTACGGCCGCGACCGCCGCCGAGAGGGCGACGATCACGGCCACTGCGAGGGACCGCCGGGAGGCGAGCTTGGGCACTACTGAGTGCAGGTCGTGGGCTGGACTTCGTCGATGCGGAGGCCGGTGGTCGGGGTGCCTCCAGGCACGGCGAAGGTGACGGTCAGCACGGCCGGGTCAGTCGTGCTCGGGTTCTTCACGATGAACGTGCTCGCGCCGGTCTCGTAGAACGACTGGCCGGCCGTGAAGGTCTGCGACGAGCAGTCCGTGGCGTACCGGGTGACCGAGCCGGACACGACCGTTGCGGTGAGGTAACCGGGGTGGCTGTGCCACCCGGATGCGGCGCCGGGAGCGAACGTCGTCTGCTGGGTGACGATCTCGGGCGCGTGCAGGAACCCGACGGGCATCATTCCGAACTTCGCCGACACCACCGGGTGCAGGTTCAGCCATTCGCCGAGATTGGTGACGCCCGCACTCTGCAGGTGCACCAGGAACTGCGGCAGCTGGTCGGCGCCGTACTGCTTGCCGTCCCAGGTGATGCCGTTCGCCGCCACGTTGAGGCCGGTGTTGAAGGCCAGATCGGTCTGCAACGCGCCGAGCGACAGGATCTTCGAGGACTGCCCCTGGCTCGGCGTTGCGAGCGCCACCGCCGTCCAGATCGCAGCGAGAGCCAGAACCAGGAACACCATCAACCGCTTCATCGAGCACCTCCGATTTGTCGAACCGGGATCGCCTCATGGCGATGCCCGGCCAACCTGCCACCGGAGGTGCAGACGGACTAGGGGGGCTGCACCCGCTTGAAGTGGAGGCGTGCCTCCCGATCGTTCAGGGGCGCAGCACCGGCCTTGGAGCTCAGACGAGAGGTGGCGGCGTCCCGTCGATACTGGCGGCGAGCGTCGGATCCCAGTCGCAGATCTCGCAGGCGTGCTGGACGGCCGAGCGGGCAAACTCGAGCGCGGTTGCGTGAGGGTCGGCCGCGGTGCGGACGTCGTCCCAGTCGAGGATGTATTCGCCGAGTGCCGGCTCCCAGCGCGCGGCAGCCGGCGAGAGCGTGGCCGCCGAGAAACCCTCGGGCGCAGGATGGGCGTAGGCGTAGAACGCTGCTCGCGGATAGCGCGCGTCGCCAGGCCACCACCCGAGTGCGACCTCCTGGACGTTCATCGCGTTCCGCATGATGAAGTCTTTTGCGGGCGGCGCGGCAGGCCGCCCGGAGAAGAGGTTCACCGCCAGGTCGAAGGAGCCCCACCAGGCGTTGACCGGCGTCGAGCGGCCACGGTACGGGGCACGGAGCGCCGCGAGGACGAACGCGGCCCGGGTGGCCGCTGCGAAATACGCCGACACCTGTGCCGAGTCATAGGTCGCGTGTTCCTGATCTTCGTCGAGAGGCGTCGTCCACGGCGTCTCCCGCGGTGTGAGCTCGAGTTCGACGCTGCCCGCGAGGACGGCGACGGCGGCGAGAACGCCGCGTGTGACCTCCGCCACCGACTGGTTCGGCGTCAGGGCGACACGGCGTTCCTGCCCGTCGCTGTGCTCGACCACCGCCTCGTGCGCGCGCAGATCCAGGGCGACGGCAAACGCGCCCGTGCCATTCGGCGCCGGCAGCGGGAGCGTCTCCCAGCCGCGCGCGCTCAGCCGAAGAGCAGCGTGCTGCAGTTGCGGCTCGGGTGGCGCGAGAGCTGCGGCGAGCTTGCCGAGGAGCTGTGTGTGCGTGTGCAGGGTGTCACGGGTTGCGCGCCACGCGTCGTACTGCAGATCAGGCCACTGCATCGACGGTCACAGTCCCGCCATGGTGAACGCCACTTCGTCCACGTAGCACCAGAGCCAGTCCTCACCCGGTTCGCGCGAGCGGATGATCGGATGGCCGGTTGCATGCGCGTGCTTGCTTGCGTGCCGGTTCGGGGAGTCGTCGCAGCAACCGACCTCACCGCAGGTCATGCATTCCCTCAGGTGAACCCAGCGGCCGCCGATCTTCAGGCATTCGCTGCAGCCGACAGTGCTGCTTGGCGTGACCGACGGGTCGATCTGATCCAGATGCGTGCATTGCGTAGCCATGTCGTTCGGGCGTCCTTTCCGAGGATCGGGCAGCGGCGGCGAGAGTGCCCCCTATCTTGCCCGCCCGCGGGGCGGCCGGCGAGGATCCGGCGCGACATGGAGACGGTGACTAGGAGACGGTGAACGTGACCTGGGCAGCGATGCAGGTCGGCTCGATCGTCCCGCCGTTCGCGTAGTCCCGGATCAGCGTGTACACGATCTTCTGGCCGTGTTCACCCGTCGCGACAAGTCGCATCGGCGCACCCGGAAATCCGCCGCCATCCTCGCCGCCGCCACCGGAGCTTGCCTCGAACTGGAACCCGTCCCAGGGATCGGTGGGCGGTGTGAACTGCAGCGTCACCTGGGTTCCGGACGGCCCGCTGGTGGGCGTCAGCGTCGCCGCAACCTGTTCGGGGCAGCGGGGCAGGCTCGGGGTTGCCGGAGGCGGTGGCGGACTTGGCTTGACGGCACCGGACGTGATCGTCACGACCGCCCGCGCCGATACGCACGTCGGAGTGTCAATGCCCGCGTCGGCGTAGTCCCGGACGAGGATGAACGTCTCTTTCTGTCCGACCGCGCCGTGCAGTAGCACCTGGAGCGTGCTCGGATAGCCTCCGCCGTCCTCGATGCCGGACCCGTTTGCGTACAGCTCGAATCCGTCGAACCGGGGATTCGGGGCCGAGCTGAAGTTCAGCGTGATCTGCGTATTGGCTGGGCCGGCGATGAGGCTCGGATAGATGTGGGTCGTGGGCTTGCACGCGGGGAGATTCCCCGGCCCCGTGGGTTTCGGCGTCGGCGGCTTGGCCGTTCCCGACCCGCTGGATCCGCCCCCGCCGGTAGCGCCGCCGATGCACGACCCCGAGACGACACCGAGCTGGGCCCGGGTTGCGCCAAGACTCCGGAGACGTGAGACCAGCGCCGTCTTGACGCCCGCATTCGTGCAGGCGTACACGGCGTACGAGACGAGCAGTCCGTAACGCGTCGGCCCAAGGACCGCGGCGGCGTTCTGCGAGGTCGGATAGTGCGCCTTCTGCCAGTCGGTGAGGAAACGGCAGGCGTTGAACCGAGGCAGCCGGGCGAGGCCGGTGACGGCAGCGCGCTCCTTTTCGACATAGGCGATATAGGCGGAAAGGGAGCTGTCCTGTGCGTGCAGCGACTTCAGCTGCGCAAGCCACCGCAGCAGGGGCGGCGCGGAGGCGACGATCTCGGCGTTCGCCAGCACCGAACCCGCAAGATCCCGCTGGGCGGCATTCAGGCGCGGCGGTGTGTTTTCGGCCCACAGTCCGCAGATGGCGATCCGATCCGCCCTCACGACCGCTGCATCCTGGGCGTCGACCTCGCTGGTCGTGACGGCGATGAAGCGGGTGAGGTCTGAGGGGAGGGCGCGCTGACCTGCGCGCGCCGACTGAACGGCGCTGAAGATGGCGGCCGCGCTGACAACGACCAGCAAGGCCGCGACGAGGAGAAATCGCCTGCGCACCCACGAATGATAGTTCGCTTTCTTGACTTTTGACAGTGCCAACGGCGATGTGCCGTGGCTCAGCTCACGTCGAGGCTCAGTTCACGTCGCGGCGGGCCGCGATCGCGGCACCTGCGACCGCCAGCGCGGCCGTCCAGACGACGAGGACGATGCCACCGCCCGCAGCCGAGAGCAGATGGTTGTCCGTGAAGCCGATGAACGCGTTCCCCGCATGGACCGGCCCGAAGCGGCCGACGGAGGGGACGAAGCCGAAGAGGAGGTTCTCGATGACGAACCCCCAGACGAGCAGTCCGATGATGCCGCCGACCTGGCTCCGCACGATCGCGCCCAGGCCGACCCCGATCGCGCCCCACAGCGCGACGGAGGCGAGCGTGCCGAACAGCAGCAGCGACAACTCGCTGCCGTTGAGCGCGAACGAGACGCCACGGGCGGAGAGGCATACGTAGCCGATGGCGAACCCGACGGCCTCGCCGACGATGCCGAAGACGAGGCCCGACAGCAGGCCCGCAGTCAGCTTGGCACTCAGCACCCGCGACCGCTTCGGGGTGAACAGGAACGTCGGGCGGATCGTGCCGTGGCGGTACTCGCTCGTGATCAGCATCACGCCGGCGAGTGCCGAGAAGACTCCCGCCAGGCTGCCAATGCTGAGGAGTCCACGCTGATCCTCGACGCTGACCAGATCGCGGGTCTTCGTGAGCAGCCCGGAAAGCAGCGAGAACAGGATGATGATCGCGATCATGCCGAGCACGATCCCGATCGTCGTGCGGGTCGAGCGAAGCTTCAGCAGCTCAGCCTTCGTCTGGGCGATCACGCCTGCACCTCCGGCGCGGACGAGGTCAGCTCGAGGAAGATCTCCTCGAGCGAGGAGCCTTCGACCGCCAGCTCGTGGATCGGAACGTTGGCAGCGAACGCGATGTCGCCCACCTGGTCGCTCGTCGTCCCGTGCACGAGCAGCGCGTGCTCGTTGGAGGGTGTCGTCGAGATCTGCGCCTGCTGCAGCGCCTGCTGGAGCTTTCCGATCTCGGGGCTGCGGACCCGCACGGAGCCGCCGACGCGTGCCGTCAGGTCGGCCAGCGACGACTCGACGACGAGTTGGCCTCGATTGATGATCAGCACCTGGTCGACGGTTTGGGCGACCTCGGCGAGGACGTGGCTGGAGATGAGCACCGTCCGCTCGCCGGCGGCGAAGTCGCGGAGGAAGTCGCGCAGCCAGCGCACACCTTCCGGGTCGAGACCGTTGGCGGGTTCGTCGAGGATCAGCACCTCGGGCTCGCCGAGGAGCGCCGCCGCGAGGCCGAGCCGCTGGCGCATTCCGAGCGAGTACCCCTTCACGCGGCGATGTGCGGCGCTCTGCAGCTCGACGAGCTTGAGCACTTCGTCGACGCGTGCGTCGGGCAGTTCCGCCGCCCGGCCGAGGGTTCGCAGGTGGTCGCGGCCCGACCGTCCGGGATGAAAGTCCGTTGCCTCGAGCACGGCACCGACCCGCAGCGCCGGCTCGTCGAGCTCGGCGTACAGCTGGTCGAAGACCAGTGCCCGTCCGCTCGTCGGCGCGGCCAGCCCGAGCAGCATGCGCAGGGTCGTCGTCTTGCCGGCACCGTTCGGGCCGAGAAATCCGGTGATCGTGCCCGCCTCGAGCTCGAACGACAGATCGTCGACTGCGAGGAGCGATCCGAACTTCTTCGAGAGGGATTCCGCCTTGACAACCGCCGCCATTGGGTACCAGCGTCGCACAGGCGGCCGCTCGTTGCAGCGGTCAGTCGATTTCGACGTCGAAATCCCAGGAGACGACGGGCGTCGTTCCCTGAGGTGTCCAGCGCAGAGCTCCGTCTCCGGTCGGCAGCACGGCCTTGACTTCGAGCGTCAGCGTCTGGCCCGGAAGCACGCGCGCCGGCAGGGTGCCGCCGCCCAGCCGTGTGACGGTGGGCCGATGGAGGTGGCCGAGTTCGTCGGCGATCGTGAACGCCTTTGGGCTGATCGGCACGGTCCCGGAGGCGGCCGTGAACGTGACCGCAAAGGTGCACCGCGTCGTTTCGGGCACCGGGAACTGGCCCTCTTCGGGAACGGTCGGCCCGACCGTCAGGGCGTGGACGCGACCGTGGGTGAGGCGGACGACCACCGTGTCTCCCTGAACCGCCAGCCAGGGCCGGGCCGCACTCGCGGTCACGAGCCTGCCGACCGGAATCTTCGCCGTGGGCAGCCAGCTCGGGATCTGCCCGTACTTCGCGGTGGGCGTCGAGTTGCCCGCGAACGCGAAGTAGCCGGCGGCGGCCAACGCGACAGCGGCCACCACCGGCACGATCAGACGCAGGCGTGAGCCGGGCCCGAAGGCCCGGCTCACCTCAGTCGCTGCTCGACCTGCGGTTGCTGTCAGTGACCGTGATGACCACCCGGGTTGTTGAAGACGTCCCGCCCGAACGGTGCGAGTCCGGGCTGGGCCGCGTAACCGAGGTGCCCGTTTCCATCGAGGCCCTTCGAGACCGGTGCCACGTCGAAGAGATCCTCCATGGTGCGCAGCCAGCTGTAGTGGTTGTAGTAGACGCTGCTGGACGAGCCCGGAGTGATGAACGGGCTGATCAGCACGCTGCCGGTGTCGCCACCGCCGGTCGTCGCGTCGGTCGCGTCGAACAGCGGATCCTCCGCCGAGTTCAGCTGGCCGAGAGTGATGCCGCTGACGGCCGCCGTTGTGTTGAGCGGGACGCCGGAGGCATCGACGAGCGTGAACGAGCCGGTGACGGCGAACCCGCCCGACTGAGACGCCGCCGTAGCGGTGACGCCCGAATCCGTCACCTGACCGACGAATGCGCCGTTCGGAATGCCCGTACCCGTGACGGCCCGCCCGGTGTCGGTCGCGACGATCGAGTTGTCGGCGATCATCGAGGTTCCCGAAGCCGCTGTGGCGCGCGGCATCGGTGCGCTGAACCGGCGGATGATTGCCGCCGCCGAGCAGGCAGGTGCTCGCGGGCAGCGCCGGGACTGTCTGAGCCACGCAGGTGGTCGGACGGTCGACGAACGCGTTGTCTCCCGGGCCTGGGTACAGCTGGTTGCCGTGCGCGTCGGTCGCGAGCGGCGTGTTCGGGCCGGTCGGCTCGGTGTGCACCGTATGGCCGAACAGCGTCTCGCCGGCCGAGTCCGACGCGATCGAGCTCGCCGCCGTCGCGGGGTCGGTCGTCGAGTTGGCGAAGCTGTTGCCGGTGAACGTGAACGCCGGGAAGCCCTCATCGAATGTGACGTCGATCAGGCCGCCGTCCTTGAACGCCGGCGATGCCTCGATCTCGGGGATCACATGCTCGAGGAACAGATCCGACGCATACAGGCCGCCCGTGTAGTTCACCGGCGGCTTCGGCGTGTTCGGGTTCGAGAACCCACCCGACAGGTTGTTGCCGTGACAGACCGCGTCGTGGGCATCGCTGCAGTTGTTGGGCGAGATCCAGCTGAACGCCGGAGTCGTCGACTCGTGCTGCAGGTCGTGGTAGAGACCGCCGCTCGAATCGAACAGGTTCGCGATGTGCGCCGAGTTGCAGTCGCCCGACTGGAGGATCGACTGGAACCACGGGAACGGGAAGTGCTTGGGCACGTACTGGTCGGTCGCATTCGCACTGCCAGGGTTCGCCTGGACGGTGCTGCCCGTCGCACCGGGGCTCGCAAACGGCGAGCCGCAGTACTGCGTGCCCGCGTCATGCGTCTGGCCTGTGCCGGGGCTGGCGAGTGTGCCGGTCGACGAGGCATCCGGATTTCCCAGGTCCTGCGCGTAGCCCTTCCAGCTCAGGTGTGCCGCGTCGAGCTGGTTGAAGAGCGTCTGCACGCTCGTCGGATACACGCAGCCGTTCGAGCCGGCGGCTGCGTTGGCACCGGCGGCCGACACCAGCTGCCCGTAGTTCGGGTTCGACTGCAACGAGCCGGACAGGTCGACCGAGCCCGAGAAGGCGTCGTAGTCGGGACAGTCGGCTTGCGTGTCGGGCTGGGTCGCCTGACCGCTGACGAGCGAGATGTAGTTGTCGAGGCTGAAATGGCCGGTGCCGAAGTAGTCCTTCAACAACACGCCCTGCGACGGCAGTGTCTGCCACAGATACGTGTTGTTGTTCAGACCCGTGAACGAGGCGTCGTAGGACTTGTTCTCGAGAATGATCAGCCAGACATGCTTGATCGCTCCCGGCTGCACGCCCAGACCGTCGTCGTCACCCCGTGACGCATGGAGCACCGGCAAGCCGGGCAGGCCCTGCGCCGTGGACGACGCGCCCGCAGAGCCGGTGGCCAGCAACACGGAAACGACCGCCGCTGCGCCGAGCACGGCTGTCAGTAGAGCCCTTCGGCGCCGCGTGGCTGCGAGCCGTGTCCACACGCTGCGCCGGAGAAATGTTCGATTCATCGCCATCACTCGGTCTTGCTCCCTTCAGATTCGATGAGCGTTCCGAGTGGCAACTCTCCTGTTGCCGAAGACTCCGGTGGGTGGCGATACGGTGACGGCCACGTGCCGAAGTGGTGAGTCCGGAGAGCCCGGCAGTCGTCCGAAGGGCCTGTCTCTCCCGCCGGTTCGGGCTGGGCCGCAGGTGACATGAGTTACCTATGATTTCCCTGGAATGGCGCGTGATCATCAGGTCGTCGGGAAGGTGGGTCGCGTGATCGGAGCTATCGAACCTGGCCGTCTCGGCGAGGTGATGATCGCGATCCGCGGCGGGTCGGAGGCGTACTACGCCTATGGCTCCGACGCGACCGAAGCGCTCGAAAAGGGCGCCCGCGTCATCGTCGTCGACCACGAGCTGCCGCGCACCGTGGTCGTCAGTCGCTTCACCTAATGAACGGGAAAGGACAGGCGAATGTTCTTCTACAAGGTCGCTGAGCCGAACGAGGCCCTGATCATCTCGGGGTGGCGCGCTCACCAGGGCCCCGAGGGAGACGCCGCAGGACTCGGCTTCAAGATTGTCGTCGGCAAGGGCGCTTGGGTGCTGCCGAGCCTGCAGAAGGTACGGCGCCTCTCGCTCGACATCCACGAGTCGGAGCTCGACCTCGACTGCGTCACCACCCAGGGCATTCAGGTCGGGGTGAAGGCAGTCGTCATCTACAAGATTGCGGACGACTACCAGTCGATCGCGAACGCCGCCCGCCGGTTCCTCGACCAGGAGGACCAGATGGACATCAAGGTCCATCGGGTCTTCGCCGGTCACCTGCGGTCGATCATCGGGAACATGACGGTGGAGGATCTGATCCGGAATCGCGACGCCCTCACGCGGGCAGTTCGTGAGTCGTCCGCGAGCGAGATGCAGCGGCTCGGCCTTACGATCGACTCGCTTCAGATCCAGGAGATCGAGGATCACACGGGCTACATCGAGAACCTCTCGATGCCGGAGGCCGCACGTGTCGCCAAGGACGCACGGGTCGCGCAGGCTGCTGCGGACCGGGAAGCCACCGAGCGCGAGCAGGAGGCCGAGGCCCTGAAGGCGGCGGCTCGCTCGTCGTCGGAGATCCGCCAGGCCGAGGTTGCGGCGCAGGCGCAGACCGCGCAGGCGCAGGCAGAGCAGGCCGGGCCGCTGGCCGCGGCGACCGCGCGGCAGCAGGTCGTCGTCCAGGAGACGCGGGTGGCCGAGCTCGAGGCCGAGCGGATCGAGCAGAAGCTGCAGGCCGAGGTTCGCAGGCCCGCCGACGCGGAGGCGTACAAGACGCGGACGGTGGCCGAGGCCGCGCGCGACGCGCGAATCGCCCAGGCCGAGGCGCAGGCACGCGAGACCGAGCTCCACGCGGGCGCCGACGCGAAGAAGGTGAAGCTGGAAGCCGAGGCCAACTCCTCGCGGACACGGCAGATCGGTGAAGCCGACGCTTCGGCCACGAAGGTCAAGGGGCTCGCCGAGGGTGACGCGGTCCGGGCCAAGGGGCTCGCCGAGGCAGATGCCATTCGAGCCCGTGCCGAGGCGCTGGCCGACAACCACGAGGCGCTGATCGGCCAGCAGATCGCCGAGGAGCTTCCGCAGATCGTCGGCGAGGCCGCGAAGGCCTTTGCGAGCATCGGCAACCTGACCGTCCTGAACGGTGCCCAGGGAATGGGCGAGCTGTTCGCGCAGGTGCTCGGGATGGGCACGGCCGCCATCCCGATGCTGCGGGCCGCGCTGGAGAAGACCAGTGACCCGAGCGCACTCGGCGTGAACGGCGAAGCGACGAACGGAGCCGCACCGGTACGGAGCAAGCCGGCGCCGGCGCCATGAGCCTCCTGTCTCGTCTTCGCCTGATTCTCGGCGCGAAGGCATCGGCCGCACTCGACCGGGCCGAGGATCCCGGCGAGACGCTCGACTACGCCTACGAGCGCCAGCTCGAGCTGCTCGGACAGACGCGGGTTGGACTCGTCGCCGTCGTCTCGGCCAAGAAGCAGCTCGAGTTGCAGGCCGACCGCCTGGACGGGCAAACCGACAATCTCCGCCGCCAGGCCCTCGCCGCCCTTCAGCATGGGCGCGAGGATCTGGCGCGGCGGGCGCTCGAGCGTCGTGCTGCGCTGGGCGCACAAGCGGCTGAGGTGCGGGAGCAGGCGACCGCCCTGCAGGCGAAACAGGACACGTTGACCGAGAGCCAGCACGCTCTGGCCGAGCGCATCGCGCGCTTCCGCACGGAGAAAGAGACGACGAAGGCGAGCTACGAGGCGGCCCGTTCGCTCGTCGCGATCGGCGAAGCGACGGCCGGGCTGGGTCGCAACATGGCCGACATCGGCATGGCCATCGAGCGCGCGCGCGACAAGACCGAGGCGCTGCAGGCCCGAGCCGCGGCGCTCGACGAGCTCGTTGCGAGCGGCGCGCTCGAGTCGCCGCTGTCGGACGGCGCCGAGAGCAGGCTCGACCGCGAGCTCTCGGCCCTCTCGGCGGGCTCGAACGTCGACGCCGAGCTCGCACGGCTCCGCGGCGAGCTGGCGCATTCGCTGCCGGCTGCCGACGGAGGGTGAGCTGAAGGCCTGACCGCGGGACCAGCACTCCGGGGGTCTGCCGGCGGCGGCTTGCGCTAGAGTCGCATCGGAGCGAACGCCGGACGAACGGCGTCGCACGAGGCATCGGGGCCCCGAAGACCAGTTGGTCTTCGGGGCCCTTTTTCGTGGCCGCGACGGTTCTGTCGTGAAGGAGGCGGGTGGGACTCGAAACACAGGCGGGTGAGGTTCTGCGGCTGCCGAGCGCGTGGCCGGCGCCTGGCTCCGGCTTTCGCTCGCCGATCGGGTCGCTGCTCGACGACCTGCTCGAGCGGCATGGGGCTCTCGACGAAGGCGCCGTCGCCTCGTACATCCCGGAGCTGGCAGGCGCGAGCGCCGATCTCTTCGCGATCGCGGTGGCCACGTCGGACGGTTCGCTCTATGAGGCCGGCGACTCGCGGGTCGCGTTCACGCTGCAGTCGATCTCGAAGCCGCTCACCTACGCGCTGGCGCTCGAGCAGCTCGGGGCCGAGGCCGTCCATACCCGGATCGGCGTCGAGCCGAGCGGCGACGCGTTCAACTCGATCGCGCTCGCGCCGGGAAGCGGCATGCCGCCGAACGCGATGGTCAACGCGGGCGCCATTGCTGCCTCGTCACTCGTGGCCGAGGAGCTGTCGTTCGAGCAGGTGCTTGCCGCCTACTCGCGGTTCGCGGGGCGCCAGGTCGACGTCGACGAGAAGGTGTACCGGTCGGAGCGAGAGACCGGCCACCGCAATCGGGCGATCGCGCATCTGCTCCGGACCTTCGGGATCGTCGAGAGCGACCCCGAGCACGGCCTCGACTTCTACTTCAAGCAATGCGCCGTGCGCGTGGACTGCCGGGATCTCGCCCTGATCGGTGCGACCCTCGCGAACGGGGGGCTTCACCCGCGAACCGGCGAGACCGCAGTTGCCGCGGGAGTGGTGCGCGAGGTGCTGAGCGTGATGGCGAGTTGCGGGATGTACGACGGTGCGGGAGCCTGGATGACCGAGATCGGGTTGCCGGCGAAAAGCGGTGTGTCAGGGGGCATCCTCGCCGTCCTGCCGGGTCGGCTGGCCGTCGCGTGTTACTCGCCGCCGCTCGATCGCCGCGGAAACTCGGTGCGCGGGGTCGCCGTGTGCCGTGACCTGTCCAGGCAGATCGGTCTCCATCTCGTACGTCCCGGCGAGCGGCCGCCGTCAGCCGTGCGTTCCGTGGTCGACCTGACCCAGGTCTCGTCAAAGCAGGTGCGGCCGCCTCGGGAACGCACGGAGCTCGCGCGGCTCGGCGACACGGTGGCGGTCGTCGAGCTTCAAGGTGAGTTCGACTTCGGGACGGTCGAAGCGGTGTCGCGGCTCGTCGACGGTGGCCACGATCGCTCGCGGCGCTCGTGCTGGATGTGACCCGGATCGCGCGCGTGGACGACGCCGGCCTCTTTCTGCTCGATGGGCTCTCAGCTGCCCTCGAGCAATCGCTCACCGAGCTCGTGCTTTGCGGCCGTCCGGCCCCGGCGGTTGCCGCTGCCCTTCCGGCGCAGGCCGTGCAGCTGCCGTCGCTCGACCTTGCGCTCTAGCGGTGCGAGAACGATGTGCTCGAGCGCGCGGGCATCGGTGTCACCGACGCTGCGGTCGCCCCGGATGACCACGCGTTCCTGAGCGTCCTTTCCGCCGCACATCGCTCGGCGCTGCTCGAGCTGCTGGACGCGCGGTTCTATCCGGCGGGCGCGGTGGTCGTCGAGCGCGGCGCTCCGGCCGATGAGCTGTTTCTCGTTCTGCGGGGGCGGCTGAGCGTGATGGACGACTCGGGCGAGGGGCCACCGCGTCGCGCGGCGACGGTGCCCGCAGGCGGCTCGTTCGGCGAGCTCGGAGTCGCGCTTGGCGGCACGCGCACGGCGACGGTCAGAGCCGACACCGCCGTAAACGTGCTCGTCCTCGACCGCGATGTCCTGTGCGAGCTGCGCGAGCACAACCCCGGCGTCTACACGGCCGCGCTCGAGCAGCTCCTCGTCTCGGTCGCGCGAACGGCGACCCGGCTCGACCGGGAAGTCGCCTCGCTCGCTCGGACGTGAGCTACGCAGCGAGCGGGATGGCGGCCTCTTCGAGCGCCACCAGGAACGCGGGGCGGGCCGACCGCAGATAGGCGACGACTGCTTCTGGCTCTTTCGCCGAGGGCAGCAGCGTCTTCCATGTCCGTAGGTGCGCGAGCTCGTGGAAGTCACCGCTCGCGACGGCCGGCAGGCCTGCCGCGGCGACCCAGCCGAAGAGCGTGTGGCGGTTGAAGAGCTCGAACCGGTCGACGAGCGGCGCCAGCTCGCCGGCACGGGCCGCGAACGCGGCGGTGCCGCGGGTCGCGCCGGCCAGCGACTCCGGCAGATACGGGTGGGCGGCGACCAGCGCCGCCCCCTGATCTCGCGCGGTGGCGAGAGCAGATTCGAGCGATTCGTCGGCCAGATCGATGAACCGCCGCAGGCCCACGGCGACCGCATGCGCGGACCGGGTGGGGTCGGGGTCGTCGTACGTCAGCTCGAGCCCGGGCAGGACGAGCAGGTCGTAGAGCGACCGGGCGCGCTCGGCCTCGGCGTCGATCTCCGCCAGATAGCGGTCGTAGACGTCCGCGGTCACCTCGGTGCCGATGCGAGTCGTGTGATCGGTGACCGCGAGCACGTCGAAGCCGTGCCGGCCGTACAGGTCACAGAGCTCGCGAACCGTCAGATCGCCGTCGCTCCAGGTCGTATGCGCGTGCAGCTCGCAGAGGAGAGGATTCGGCTTGCGCGGCATCGAGACCAGTGTTCCAGGTCGACCGGCCTCCTCCCATGTGCGCCACCGGACCGCCACCCGGTCGTCACCAGCCCTTCGCATCTTTCGCCCACACGGCGTTCTTTCGTAGGATGGGGCCCATGACAACCGAGCAGACCACCGGCATCGCCGTCGAAGCGCGACTCCTCGACGCCCTGCACGGCGCCCGCACACGGCGCGCGCGCTCTCTGCGGCGTCAGGAGCAGCGCAAGTCGCGCTGGCTCTCGAGCTTCTCGAAGTTCGGGCTCGACCGCCATCACCTGAGCGAAACCCAGCTCGAGCGCTGAACCCGCCGCTCGGTAGTCGGCACGGACGCATGGGTCCGTATCGTCTAAGGCATGGCATCGAAGGGATCGCTTCGCCGGTTCGGGCAGGTGTTCGACGGAGTGGCGGCGGCTTACGACGACGTTCGGCCGAGCTATCCGCCTGAGCTTGTCGCTGCCGCCTGCGAGCGAGGCGGCCTGACGGCCGGCTCGCGGGTGCTCGAGCTCGGCTGCGGTACCGGCAAGCTGACCGAGCTGCTCGTCGAGCGCGGCCTGGTCGTCGACGCCGTCGACCCGGGCCCGAACATGGTCGCGGCAGCCCGCGCTCGGATCGGCTCAACCGAACGTGTGACCTTCCACATCTCCACCTTCGAGGACGTGGAGCTGCCTCGCGAGGCCTTTGCCGCGGTGTTCTCTGCGACGGCGTTCCACTGGCTCGATCCCGCCGTCAGCTGGCGGAAGGCAGCCTCGCACCTTGAACCGGGCGGGCTGCTCGCACTGCTGACCCACGTCGGCGTGCACGACGACCGGTCGGCCGAGGACGAGTTCCGTGCGGCGATGAACAGGTACGCGCCCGGCCTTGCCGAGGGCTGGCGGCCGTCGCGCGACCTCGAGACCATCCTGGACGGCGTCGACGAGCGACGTGGCAACGCCTCCCGGGTCTGGGACTGGGTGATGGGCGAGGGACGACACGACCTCGTGGACGCCGGCGCGGCCGACCTGTTCGAGGACGTGGAGGTCGCGGCGGTCATGTGGAAGGAGGAGAAGACGGCCGACGAGCTGCTCGCCCACTTTCGGACGACGTCCCTCTATTTCCGGATCGGCCCCGAGCAGATCGCGGCGGTCGAGGCGGAGGACCGGCGGATCGTCGAGGAGCGAGGCGGCACGATCGTCTTCTCGCGGGCGGCCGTCTTGATGACGGCGCGGCAGAGAGCGGGGAAGACAGTCGCGTGACGCAGGTGGCGGCGCTCTACGACATCCACGGCAATCTGCCGGCCCTCGAGGCGGTGCTCGCCGACGTTCCGGGGGATGCGCTGATCGTCGTCGGCGGCGATATCGCGACCGGGTTGTTCCCGGCGCCGACGCTCGAGTGCCTGCGAGGGCTGGGCGACCGTGTCCGGTGGCTGCGCGGGAACGCCGAGCGCGAGCTGGCCCTGGCCCCCGGCGAAGAGGTCTCGGCTCCGGATGAGGCTCTCGACTGGGTGCGAGGGCAACTCGATCCCGAGCAGATCGGCTTTCTCCACGGGCTGCCCGCGTCGGTCACGCTGGCGGTGAACGGCCTGGGGCGGGTGTTGTTCGTGCACGCAACGGCGCGCAACGACGTCGACATCTTCACCGAGCGGACGCCCGAGGCAAACGTCGCGCCGTGCTTCGCCGGGGTCGAGGCGGACGTCGTCGTGTGCGGGCATACCCACGTCCAGTTCGACCGCAAGCTCGCCGGCCTTCGCGTCGTCAACGCCGGCAGCGTGGGGATGGCCTACGAGCATGTGCCGGGCGCGTACTGGCTGCTGCTCGGCCCCGGTGTCGAGTTCCGGCGGACGCCGTTCGAGCCACGGGAGAGCGACTACCCCGGCGAATGGCCGTCAGCCACGCGCGAGGAGGCCGTGGCGTACTTTGAAACCCAGGCCGTTCGTTAGCGCACGAAGCAGGCGTCGTGGCAGGACGGCGCGACGTTCGCCTTCCGCAGGAGCGACCCGTGCCGGTCGAGGACGCAGAGCGTGCCGCTGTTGAGTGACGGCGTGAGGACGAGGTCGAAGCCGGCCTGCACGTTGAACGAGCCCAGCGGCACCCGCGTGGTGCTGATCCGCCGCCCGTCCGTCAGGCGGTGCACGGCGAACGTTCCGCTGTAGCCGCTCGTGACGTAGGCGAGCCCGTTGCCGAACGTCACGTGCTGCGGTGCCAGATCGGCGGGCAGGGTGACCTGCACGTCGCCACTCCGGTTGTAGAGAGCCATTGCGCCGGTGTTGCCCGCCGTGACCCAGAGCCGGCGATCGCCCGGCAGAAAGCCGACGTCGTGCACCAGGAAGGGTGGCTTGAGCTTTCTCTCCAGCCGCGGGCGGAGCGGATCCGACACATCGACGATCGCGATGTGCTCGGACTCGTTCCCGAGCCCGACCCAGAGCGTGCTCCCGGCCGCGTCGATCGTGACGTGGCGGGGCCACTCGCCGAGCTTTGCCCGCCCGACGACCCGCCCGTCGGCGAGGTCGATCGATACCACCTCCTCGGACCCCGAGTCGGTGACGAGCGCATGCCTGCCATCCGGGTGTGCAGCGGTATAGCGCGGCTCGCCGAAGCCCTCGAGGACGTGCCGGACCGCAAGCGTCGTTCCGTCGATCACCGTCACGGCACCGACGTTCGTGTGGCAGACGACCGAGGCGTTGCCTCCCACAAGCTCGATGCTGTTCGGCGCGACGGGCACCGAGATCGATGCGATCGTTCGGCCGCTGAGCGGGTCGACCACGGCGATGCGGGACTGCGTGTCACAGGTCACGAGCGCCAGCGGGGAGCGCCCGAGCCGTTTCAGACGGGTTCTGAGCGCGAACGGGGTGGCAGCGGCAGCCAGGAGGAAGTCTCGGCGATCCATGCTTTCCGTCTACGGCCGGGACCCGGCTGGAGGTCCCGCGCCGGCGATGGACCTCCAGGGCGACGGTCGCCGTAGTGACTTGCGATGGGTGCGCACGGAGTGAGGGAGTCGTGGCTCGGATAATCGGATGGAGATGTCTCGCTCGAGCCGCCGGGAGGGAATGCTTCTGCGCTCCGCGCGGGGCGGCTCCGTCGACGCGTTCGAACAGCTTTTCCGGGAGCACTGGCCGAACGCGTACCGAGCCGCGTTGCTGGTCGTTCACGATCAAGCTGCGGCAGAGGACATCGCTCAGGAGGCGTTCTTGCGCGCCATCCGCGCACTCGACCGGTTCGACCGGCGCCGGCCATTCGCCCCCTGGCTGCATCGCATCGTCGTCAACCGCGCAATCGACTGGGCTCGTGCGCGGGCGTCGCGGCAAGAAGCCGAGCTCGACGGCGACCGTGCCGCACCCGACCACCACCGCGCTGTCGGAGACGACGTGATGAGCGCGCTGGCCGGTTTGTCGCCGGAACACCGCGCGGTGATCGTGCTGCGCCACCTGCTCGGCTACACACCGAGCGAGATCGCCGAGCAGCTGGACCTCCCGCGTGGAACGGTGAATTCGCGGCTGCGACGCGGCCTGGACGATCTGAAGGAACGGTTGCAGTGAACTTCGCCGGACTACCCATCCCGCCCGAGGTCGAGGAGCGCAGCCGCCGCGTGGTCACCGAAGCATTCGCCTCGCGTGTCCCCAACCCGCGGAGGCGGTGGGTACAGCGGTCGGTGCCCGCGGCTCTGGCCGCTGCCGTCGTCGGAGTGGGGGTTTCGACGGTCGCGGTTCGCGCATCGGGAGGGAGTGTCTTGAACACCGTGCGCGACGCGCTCGGCGTTCGGAATGCAGCACCCCTGCTGACGCGCCTTCCCGCGCCCGGACGCCTGCTCGTCAACGCAGCGAACGGTCCCTGGATCGTGGGAGTCGACGGCGCGAAGCGGCACGTCGGCACCGTGAGCTTCACCCAGGCGAGCTGGTCGCCGCATGGGCTCTTCGAGGTCGCTGTCCTGGAGGGGCGTGAACTCGCGGCAATCGACCCGAAGGGGCGCATCCGCTGGACGCTCGCGCGAGGGGCGGTCGGCGATGCTCGGTGGTCCGGCGACGGCTACCGCATCGCCTACCGATCCGGGGTGGCTCTGCGCGTCGTCGCCGGCGACGGGACGGGCGATCATCTGCTCGCGCCCACTTCGGCGGGAGCGGCTCCGGCGTGGAACGGCGTGTCCCACCAGCTCGCCTACGCCGATCCACGCGGCAGGATCCACCTCGTGAACGCGGACACCGGCGCGACGCTCTGGACGTCGCGATCCGGCCCGGTTCCAACGGCGATCGCCTGGGAGCCCGGCGGCCGGCAGATCGTCGCCGTCGCCCGACGCGCGATCCGCATCCTGCGGGCGCGGGACGGCAGCCGGTTCAAGCAGATTCCTCTCCCGGCCGGCGACCACCGGCTCGCGATCTCGCCGACCGGTCCGGCGGCTGTCACGACGCGGTCGGCGTCCGGGCAGACGGCGATCGTGCTCATCCACCCGCAGCATCCGTGGTTGCCCCCCAGAACGATCTTTCGCGGCGCCGGCTCCTTCAACGGCCTCGCCTGGTCGCCGGGCGGCACGTGGCTGCTCGCCTCGTGGGCCGGCGCCGACCAGTGGGTCTTCATCAACATCGGAATTCGCTCCGGCGCGATCAAACGCGTTCAGGCCGTGTCTTCGATCGCCCGTCAGTTCGGCGTCGGTGACCCGCCAGGCCTTGCCGGCTGGTGCTGCAGCCCGGGTCTCCCCCCGGCTCCGTGACGTACCCGTTCAGTGTCGTGGCGAGACGTGCACGTCGATTCTCGGTGGCGCGTACGCGTAGCAGTAGCCGGCAACCGGGTTCGGCGCGAAGTCGACGGTGATCGAGGCCTCGAGGGTGCCCGGCTCGGTGGACTGGGCGATGTCGATTCGCTGCACCCGGGCGTGCAGGTAGGGGAGGCGAAAGCGATCCCCTGGTTGAACCAGCGTCGAGGTGATCGTCGTGCGCCCAACCCGGAGCGTAATTCGCTCTGTCGCCTCGACCGTCGTTGCGCGGAAGCCGAGCGCGAGCCCGGGCAGACCGGGCGCCGGTCCCGGCGCGCGCGCGGGATCGCAGCGCCAGGTGATCGTGCCGAGATCCGGGAGTGAAACGAGCAGGAATGGTCCTCGCGTTCTCGCGACGGACCCCGATGCAGCGCCGACGACGGCGACAGCGAAGAACGCGGCGAGGGCAAGCGTTCTCACACCCGGACTACGAGGTGCGCCGGCCGTCAGGTCCCGTTGCGGACTAACGAATGAGCGAGTGTCGAAGCGCTGTCGCCACGGCCTGCGTTCGGGTGTCGGCCTCGAGCTTGTGCATCACGTTCTTGACGTGCGACTGCACGGTCTCGGGGGAGATTCCGAGCTCGGCGGCGGCCTTCTCGTTCGTGTTGCCGGTCGCAATCAGCTCGAGAACCTCCTGCTCGCGACTCGTCAGCCGCGGCAGCGGCTCTGCCGGGGGCGTGCCCATCAGCTCGGCCGCCAGAGCGGGGTCGATGTGGTGCTCCCCGTTGCCCACCGCGGTGAGCGCGGTGACGAGGTCGGCCAGCGGCGCGTCCTTGATCACGAACCCGCGGACGCCGCTGTCGAGGGCCCGACGGAGCAATTCGGGGTCGCGGCGCCCGGTGTACAGGACGATGCGGGTCTGTGGTGCTACGGCGGCCGCCTGGGCGGCGAGCTCGATTCCATCGAACGGCTCGATCGCGATATCGATCAGCGCGACGGCCGGCTGCAGCGCTTCGAGCTGCTCGAGGGCCAGGTCGGCCCGGCGGATCCGGCCGACGACCTGGATGCCCGACGCTTCGAGGTGCCGCGACACGGCGTCGAGCACGGTCGGATGGTCGTCGACGATCAGGCAGCTCAGTCGCGCTCTCTCGGTCGGCACGCCGTCGTTCGCTACCGCCACCTGAGGGAGCGCCCGCGCGACGGCCTCCCGCAACGCGGTCGACGAGAACGGCTTGGTGAGGAACGACGACGGCTGGCGGACGGCGTCGAGAGTCGGGGCATCCTCGGTGTACCCGGACATGAAGACGACGGGCGTTCCCGGTCGCTGCTCGAGCACCAGCTCGGCCAGCTCGCGACCACCCATCCCGGGCATCACCATGTCGGTGAGGAGCACATCGATCGCCGAGCCGAAGCGCTCGAGCAGCTCGAGAGCCTCGGTCCCTCGTGCGGCGGCGTGCACGAGGTAGCCGTCGCGACGCAGGATGCGAACGACGAGCTCGCGGACGACATCTTCGTCCTCGGCGACGAGCACGACCCGCCCGGCGCCCGGGCCGGCCGTCGGGGCCGGGACTGCCTCGGCAACGCCCGGCGCGTCGTTCGGGCGTGGCGCGGCTTCGGCGGCGAGACGCTTCGCCGCAGGCAGGTTGAGGTGAATCGCCGTGCCGGAACCTGGTTGGCTCTCGAGGCTGACAAAGCCGCCGCTCTGGCGGACCGTTCCGTAGACGCTGGCCAGGCCCAGACCGGACCCTTGCCCGTGCGGCTTCGTGGTGAAGAACGGCTCGAACGCTCTCGCGGCCGTCTCGGCGTCCATCCCGTGGCCGCTGTCGACGACCGAGAGGACGCTGTAGGAGCCGGCAGCGACCTGTTGCTCACGGGCCGCCTCGTCGTCGAGCTCGACCACGCCGGTCCTGATCCGGAGCGTGCCGCCGGCCGGCATTGCGTCGCGGGCGTTCAGGGCGAGGTTGACGAGGGCTGTCTCGACCCGCGCCGAGTCGACGCGGACGAAGATCGGCTCGTCGGCGGGCTCGACGACCAACTCGATCGCCTCGCTGAGCAGGTGCTCGAGCAGGCCGCGTGTCCCTCCGACGAGCGCGTTGAGATCGAAGAGCTGCGGCTCGAGCGGTTGGGCGCGGCCGAACGCGAGGAGCTGCGCCGGCAGCGTCGCCGCCTGCTCGGCCGCGCGCTGAATCTGTGCGGCCTCGGCATGGGCGGCCGTGCCGGGTTCGAGCTCGTTCAGCAGCAGTTCGCTGTATCCCTTGATCGCGGTGAGCATGTTGTTGAAGTCGTGCGCGATTCCGCCGGCGAGCTGCCCGACCGCTTCCAGCTTCTGCGCCTGGTGAAACTGCTCGTCGAGCCGGTCTCGCTCCGCCTCGGCGCGCTTGCGCTCGGTGATGTCGAGCAGGAAGCCCTGCACCACCACATCACCGGTTTCACCGACGACGCGGTAGGTCTCGTCCTGCACCCAAACGGTGCGGCCGTCCGGCGTGATGTAGCGGTACTCATCTCGGACCGGCGTACCCGTCTCGCGCAGTCCGGCGGCCGCCGAGAGCACCCGGTCGCGATCGTCGGGGTGGACGATTCTCGCGAGGAGCCCCGCATCGGTCTGCCATGCCGCCGCCGGGTAGCCGAGCATCGGTTCGACCTGAGGGCTCACGTAGATGTTCGGCCGAGTCATGTCGAGCGGCCGCACATAGGTCGCCAGGGGAAGCTGCTCGACGAGCGTGCGATAGCGATGCTCGGCCTCGGCGAGCTGCTGCTCGGCCTGCTTGCGCTCGGTGACGTCCTGCGAGGTTCCGCGTCGTCCGACAACCTTGCCGTTGACCACGAGCGGCTCCGCGCGGGCGTGGATCCAGCGGAGGCTGCCGTCGGCGAGCACGATGCGGTACTCGAGATCCGAGTTCGCGGTCGTCCTCTGGGCGCGCTCGCTTGCTTCGTGCAGCAGCTCGTGGTCGTCGGGATGGATGTGGTCGAGCAGATCCTCGAGCTTGATGTCGGTTCTGTCGGGGTCGATCTCGAACAGGCGGCAGAGCTCGTCCGAGGTGGCGATCGCTCCGGTGGCGAAGTCGGCTTCCCAGCTCCCGACGCGCACGATGTGCTGGGCCTCGGCCAGGCGCGCTTCGCTTCGTGCCACCGCATCCTGAGCGGTCCGTTGCTCCGTGATGTCCCGGATCTGGCTGATGAAATAGGACGGCGTGCCGTCGGCCTCGCGCACGAGTGACACGCTCAGAAGCGCCCACACCACCCGCCCGCTCGGGTGCAGGTAGCGCTTCGCCATTTCGAAGCCGCGTCGCTCGCCCGCGAGCGTCTGGCGGACCAGCGCGATGTCGCCGGCGAGATCGTCGGGATGCGTCAGCTCCTGAAACGTCTTCCCGACCAGCTCGGCCTTTGGATATCCGAGGATCTCGCAGAGCGCGTTGTTCCCTTCGAGGAACCGCCCGTCGATGGCGACGATGGCCTCGCCGATCGGGGCGAACTCGAAGAACGCGCGGAAGCGCGCCTCGGCGCCGCGCAGCCGTTCCTCGCTTCGCCTCAGCGCCTCCCTGGCATCCTCCGTCGCCGTTCTGTCGGCAACCAGCCCGAGGACGCCCGCAGGACGGCCGTCGACCTCGAAGAAGGTCGATCTGACCTCGATCGGCACGTGCCGGCCGTCGCGCGCGATCAGAACGGTCTCGTCGGGTGGCCGTTCGCGCCCGTCCTCGAGCCGAGCGCGGAACTGACGCACGGCCTCGCCGCGGAGCTCGGGAACGATCAGCTCGACGGCGAACCTGCCGACCAGCTCGGAGGCCGGGTAGCCGGTCAGCTGCTCGCCCGCCGCGTTGACGGCGAGAAACCGTCCCTCGAGGTCGAGCAGGCAGATCATCTCGCCCGCACGCTCGAAGAGCAGCCGATACGCGTTTCCCGCTGCCTCGAATCCGGCGCTCATCGCATCCCACAGCCCTTTCGCCGCCCTGCCACCACTATCGACCTCGAGGCCCGACTGCTTGATCCGGTCTCGGATACCTCTCAGAGACGTGTCAGACACATCTGAGAGCCAAACGCCCCTCAGATCGGCTCAAGATCGCAGAGCGACCGGACGTTCGCGGGGCCCGCGGTCGTTTCTTAAGGCCAGTCTGCGGCTGGTGTTAAGCGAGCGTAGAGCCTGGTCCCGGCGGGGCTGCACCTCGCCGCGCTGCGTCACAGTTCGGGTGAGATGTCTGCCGAGGGAAGCCCAGGCCGCCGGCTCCGGGCGCCGCGCCGGGGCTGGAGTGAGCCGCTGTTGAATGCGGCGGTGCTGATCCTGCTGATCGTGCCGCCGGTCGTGGCCCTCGGGTGGCTGGTCGTCGACTCGATCCTCGACCAGTTCTGACCGGCGAAGGCCGGCGCTACGCTGGCCTGGTGGCTGCGATCCTGGTCGTCGACGATGATGCGTCGATCCGCCGCATGCTCGTTCGGGCACTCGCCGCCGAGGGATACAGCGTCGAGGCGGTGGGGGACGGGGGCGCCGCGCTCGCCTCGATCGAACGATCGCAGCCTGATGCGCTGGTGCTCGACGTCGCCATGCCGGGACTCGACGGCTTGGCCGTGTCGCGGCGGCTCAGAGGGAAGGGACTGGCCGTTCCGGTGCTCCTGCTCACTGCGCGAGACGCGGTCGCAGATCGTGTGAGGGGGCTGGACGCCGGGGCCGACGACTACCTGGTCAAGCCGTTCGCCACCGAAGAGCTGCTCGCGCGCTTGCGGGCGCTGCTCCGCCGTGGGAGGGAACCGGAAGAGCTACTGGCGCTCGACGATCTCGTGCTCGACCTCGAGACGCGGACGGCCACCCGCGGCGCCGCCGTGCTCTCGCTGAGCGGCCGCGAGACGGACCTCCTGGAGCTGCTGCTGCGTCATCCACGGCGCGTCGTCAGTCGTGAGCAGGCCGTGAACGAGATCTGGGGCGAAGCGAGTCTCAACGTCGTCGACCGCTACGTGTCGAATCTCCGCCGCAAGCTCGGCGACCCGCCGCTGATCGAGACAATCCGCGGCGTCGGGTTCGTCCTGGGGCGATGAGCCTTCGCCTTCGCTCGATCCTCGCCGCGGCGCTCGCAACCCTGATCGCTGTGGCGGTGCTGGGCTCGGGGGTCGACGTGCTCGTCGCCGGCCACCTCCATCGTGAGCTCGATCACACGTTGCGGGCACGCGCGGTCTCGGTCGCGCAGCTTGCAGCGTCGGCCCCGGCGCTGCTTGCGACACCAGGCTCACTCGACTCCGCCGTCGGCGCCGCCCAGGCGCTGGTCGAAGTTGTCGACCGCCACGATCGCCTGGTCGCCAGGTCACTGTCGCTCGGAGGGCGCGTGCTGCCGCTGTCGATCTCGCGGTCGGTTGTGGCAACAGGCGTAGGTCGTTACCGGACGGTGCAGCTCGGGTCTGACGAGGTGCGCGTCTATGCAGCACCGCTTGCAGATGTCTCGGGCCCTGCGGCGGGCGGCGCGGTGCTCGTTGCCGCATCCACCTCGGACGTCGCGGACACGATCCACACGCTCCACGTCTTCACGTTCCTGGCGGCGATTGCGGCCGCGGCGGCAGGCGCGCTGGCAGTGGCGGTCTTGATGCGCGGCGCGCTGAGCCCGCTCGCACGGCTCGATCGGGCCGCCGCCGAGATCGGCCGGACGGGTGACCCGACGAAGAGGCTGCCGGGTCCGGCGCGCGCCGACGAGGTCGGACGCCTCGCCTCGACCCTGAACGCAATGCTCGACAGCCTCGAGCGATCCCGCGACGCGGAGCGACGCTTCGTCGCCGACGCCTCGCACGAGTTGCGCACGCCTCTCACAGCGCTCCGGGGCAACGTCGAGCACCTTGCGCGACACGGCGCCACGCCCGCGCTGGTGAGCGATCTGCAGCTCGACGCCGAGCGCCTCGCACGGCTGGCAGATGACTTACTCGCATTGTCCCGCGAGGATGCAGGTACGCCGCCGGACGGACTCGTACGCCTGGACGAGTTGGCACTCGCCGCCGGACCGGCGGTCGCCGTGACGTCTTCTCCGGTCGAAGTGCGCGGTGACCGTGCTGCGCTCGAGCGGGCGCTCGGGAACCTGCTCGAGAACGCCCGCCGTCACGGCCCGTCAGGCGGAGCCGTCAGCGTGACGGTGGCCGACGACGGCGAGCGCGCTCGCATGACCGTCACGGACGTCGGCGCCGGTTTGACGGCGGACGAGGCTGAGCGGGCGTTCGAGCGGTTCTGGCGACGCGGGTCGGAGAGTGGCTCGGGGCTGGGTCTCGCGATCGTGCGGGCCACGGCCGAGCGGCATGGAGGGCGTGCCTACGCCCGAGGGTCGAGTTTTACGATCGAGCTGCCGGTCTTCAGGAAAGCGTCAGAGAGTCCGGGTACACCTGTGGAAGAGGATCTCGAGAAAGGAACGCCGTGAAGCTCTTCCGCACGCTCTCGACCACCCGCTTGATCGCCCTGGCCGCCGCCCTTGTCGTCGTACTGGCCGGCAGCGCTGTTGCCGTCGCCGCAAGCGGGGGAAGTGGCCCGACGCCGCCTGCCAAGCCGCTCGCCCAGGCAATCCACGACGCCCTGTCGGGGCCCGAGCTGACCGGTGTCACGGCCCGCATCAGCTTCACGAACAACCTTTTCCCGTCCGGCGCGCTGACCGGAACGACGGGCACCGCCCTGATGACCGGCGCGAACGGCCGGCTTTGGCTGAACCAGAACGGCGGCCGGATCGAGCTGCAATCCGATGCAGGCGACGTGCAGATCGTGTGGGACGCTTCGAAGGTCACCGTCTACGACGCGTCGTCCAACACTGCCTACGTCGCTGACTTGCCGGCGCAGACGACCCCGGCAACGGGCACCACGACAGGCCCGCCGAGTCTCGACCAGATCTCGACATTCCTCACCGATCTCGGCAAGCACTGGACCGTCTCGGGCGCCCAGCCGTCGGACGTCGCCGGAGAGGCGGCCTACACGGTCAGCGTCTCACCGAGTCACGACGGCGGCCTGCTCGGCTCGGCGGAGCTCGCCTGGGATGCGGCTCAGGGTGTGCCGTTGAAGATCGCGATCTACGCGCAGGGCTCAACGGCGCCGGCCCTGGCTCTGGAGGTCAAGGAGATCTCCTTCGGACCGGTGCCTGACTCCGACATCGCGATTGGCGTCCCGGGTGGAGCGAAGACGATCGATCTCTCGTCGAGCGGCACCGGCACGGGCCAGACCGATGGCTCAGCAGCGCCCGTCACGGGTCTGGCAGCGGTGCAGGCAGCCGCTCCATTCACCGTCGTGGCACCCGACGCGCTTGTCGGCCTGCCGCTGCAGGACATCAGGCTGGTCGGGGATGCAGCGACAGAAGACCGTCGTCGCCGTCTACGGCCAGGGTCTCGGTGCCGTGATCGTGATCGAGCGCGCGCAGGACACCTCGACGTCCAAGCAGGGGAGCGGCGGCCTCGACTCGCTGCCGACGGTCTCGCTCGACGGCATCAGCGCCCACGAGCTCTCAACCCAGCTCGGCACGGTTATCGGCTGGGATCAGGCGGGGGTGTCGTACGTGCTCGCCGGGTCGGTCCCCACTGCGGCGGCCGAAGCGGCGGCGCGCTCGCTCAAGTGAGCGACGCTGCACCGGTCGAGGCGCGGAGTCTCGTCAAACGCTACGGCGAGCTCCTCGCCGTCGACCACGTCGATCTGACCGTCGAACGCGGCGACGTGTTCGGCTATCTCGGCCCGAACGGCGCGGGGAAGACCACGTCGTTGCGCATGCTGCTCGGCTTGATCCGCCCGACCTCGGGTGAGGCGCGGCTCTTCGGGCGTGATCCACTGGTCGACGGAGCACGGGCGCTCGACGGGGTCGCGGGCTTCGTCGAAGGGCCGCGGTTCTATCCGTACCTCTCGGGGCGCCGGAATCTTCGTCTGCTCGCCGATCTCGACGGAGGCGCATCGAAGCGGCGAATCGACGAGGTGCTCGACCTGGTCGAGCTCCGCGACCGTGACGGCGACCGCGTGGGCGGCTACTCGCACGGGATGCGGCAGCGGCTCGGGATTGCCGCGTCGCTGCTGCGCGCGCCGCAGTTGCTGCTGCTCGACGAGCCGACGACCGGTCTCGACCCCGCCGGCATGCGTGACATGCGGACGCTTGTGAAGCGTCTTGCCTCGGAGGGGATCACGATCCTGCTCTCGAGCCACATCCTCGCGGAGGTCGAGGAGCTCTGTAATCGCGTCGCGATCATCCGGCGCGGCACGATCATCTACGAGGGCCGCCTCGACGAGCTGCTGCAGAGCGCCGGCGGCGATTTCCGCCTGCGCACGACGGACGACGAGCGCGCGCGCGCTCTGCTGCTTTCGCGGCGCGGGCTCGGTGACGTGGCGATACTCGACGGTGCCATCCGCCTGCAGGGCGACGACGCTGCGATCGCTGCTGCGACGATCGAGCTCGGACGCGCCGGCATCGGGATCGTCGCGCTGGTCCCGCACAGCGCGACGCTCGAGGAGCTGTTCCTGGGCATGACCGGCGACAGCACCGAGGTGGCTGCGTGAGGGCGCTCCGATGACCGCGGTCGCGCGGGTCTACAAGTGGGAGGTGCTGAAGCTGCTCGCGCAGAAGCGCACCTTCCTCGGGCTGGGAGCCTCGATGCTCGTGCCGGTCGTGTTCGTCGTGGTGCTGCTCGTCAAGACCGGAGGGCCGAGCGACATTCCGCTCGGGCGCTACCTGCGCGAGACCGGCCTGGCGACGCCGTTCGTCGTGTTGTTCTTCATGTCGATCTGGGCGTTCCCGCTGATCACCGCGCTGGTCGCCGGCGACATCGTGGCGGCGGAGAGCCACAACGGAACCCTGAAGTCGATCCTCACGCGGTCGCGTGATCGCGGCGAGATCTACGCCGGCAAGATCCTGGCCACCCTCACCTATACGACCGTCGTGGTCTTCGCCATGGGGGCCGTTGCGTTGACGGCCGCGAGCATCGCGTGGGGCTTCAAGGATCTGACGTCGCTGTCCGGGACGACCGTGAGCGCCTGGCATGGGCTCGGCCTGCTGGCCGGGAGCCTCGCGCTCTACACGTGGCCGATGGCCGGGATCGCGGCCTTCGGGCTGTTCCTCTCGACGGTGACTCGCAACAGCGCGGCCTCGGTCGTGGGGACGCTCATGTGGGCTCTGCTGATGCAGCTCCTCGGGGTACTGCCGGGCACCGAGGCGATCCGCCCGTATCTCCTCGGCACGCAGTTCGACGCATGGCACGGCTTTCTCAGAACCCCGGCCGATTGGGTGCCGGTCGTCCGGGCGCTCTGGGTGTGCGCGATCTACGTGGCGGTGCCGCTCGCGGCCGGCTACCTCGTCTTCCTGCGCCGCGACGTCGCGGGGGACTGACCGCCCGGCTCAGCTCGCCGGCGTGAAGCTCGCACCGGCCAGGCTGATGTTCGAGTGCTCGGGAGGCCCGTCGTTCTTCTGCACCGAGATGTCGACGGCGGCGTACGCCCCCGCGGCCGGCAACGGCAGAGAGAGGGACACCGTCGGCTTCGCCGGCGTGAACGAGCCGACCGCCGTCATCTGAGTCGATCCACGCCGAAGCACCCACACCTCGTAGTGCGAGCCTTGCGGTGGGGCAGGGACGTCATCCAGGCGGAGTCGGAGGACGCCGTTCGGTGCAGTGGAACGGAAGAGCTGCGCCCGTCCCTCAACCCTCGCTGACGCGCGATGCCCGGTCACCGGCGCGCTCGCGGTGGGCGTTCCGAGCCCGCTTCCCGAGCGGACGCCGATCGTGATCGCAACCGCGGCTGCGGCAGCAAGGGCTGCGGCGGCGAACGTCACCCCGAGTCGCGGCCGGCGTGTGCGAAGCGGTGTCGGCGTCGCGAGTGGCTCGGCCGGCTCGGTCGCAGCGACGATCCGCGCGAACAGGTCATCCGGCGGCGCGACGCGCGGCAGCGCCCGCCCCAGAGCAGCCAGCGTGCGGTCGTCCTGGTTCACGTCGAACTCCTCGCTCATCGCGCGACCTCCAGCTCCAGATCCTCCGCCAGCGGGCGGAGGCGGTCGAGTGCCAGTCGCAGGCGACTCTTCACCGTTCCGAGCGGCAGCGCGAGCTTCGCCGCGATCTCACTGTGGCTGAGGCCGTCGAAGTAGGCGAGTTGCAGAACCTCGAGCTGGGCCGGCTGCAGCGTCGCCATCGCCTCTGCGACATGCACAGCTTCGTCGGCCGCCGCGAGCAGGTCGACGGTGTCGGGCGAGCTCCCCGACGGCTCGATCTCGGCCTGTGGAACGGGTCGCCGGCCGCGGCTGCGCACGGCGTCGAGGGCGCGATTTCGGGCGATCGCACAGAGCCACGTCGACGGCCGCGCCCGAGCTGGGTCGTACCGCTTCGCGTGCCGCCAGACCTCGACGAAGACGTCCTGCACGCATTCCTCGGCGAGCTGGTTGTCCTGGAGAATCCGGTACGCGATCGCGTACACCATGCGCCCGTAGCGCTCGTAGACCACCCGAAATGCCTCGTTGCTGCCGCCCGCGACTGCCGCGAGCTGCGCCGCGTCGTGGCGGGATGCATCGTCGTTCTCGGTGGGATCGAGTTCGCTCACGCTGCGCCCATTGTGGGCATGCGAGCGCGCTGGGCGGGGACCGGCGCTCTGGACTGTGCCTGCCGCGTACATCTCAGCGAGCGTCTTTTGGGGCGGTGTTCACGCATTCCTCCGCGCGGTTGTACGCCGCGTCAGCGCCGCTCGGATCACATCGCATCCGAAGTGATCCGGGGTCAACCGGACCGGCGTACCAAGCGCGTTCAGCCCTCGAAGAAAGGACCGTCCATGAGAGGTTTTCTCGCGCTCGCACTCACCAGTGTCCTCGTCGCAGGCGTGCTCGCCGCAACGACCGCCGCTTCGACGACTCGCCGTACGGCCACCCCGAACATCGTCCAGGTCGCCGTTTCCAGCCCGCAGCTGACGACGCTGGTGGCGCTCGTCAAGAAGGCCGGCCTGGTCTCGGCCCTGTCGAATCCGAAAGCCCATCTGACCGTTTTCGCGCCCACCAACGCTGCCTTCGCAAAGCTGAAGAAGACGGCACCAAAGACCTTCAACGCAGTCGCCGCGACGCCGGCGCTGCTGAAGAAGATCCTCACCTACCACGTGCTCGCCACCAGGGTCGACGCGATGGCCGCGACGGCCGCCGCGATGAAGGGCGCGTCGGTGAAGACGCTCGAGGGCGAGAAGATCAAGCTCTCGGTCGTCGGGGGCAAGCTCACGCTCAACGGCTCGTCGACGGTGATCAAGGCCGACATCGCAGCGTCGAACGGTGTCGTGCACCTGATCAACACCGTGCTCGTGCCGCCGTCTGTGACCGTCAACCGCTGAGCGACTCCCGCTGCTGGGCCGGTACGCCGGCCCAGCAGCGGGCCTTCATGTGAGAATCCAGCCGTGCGCGTTCTCGTCTTGCAGCACATCGCCTGTGAACCGCCCGGGGTGTACGAGGACGTCCTCCGGGAGCAGGGCGCTGAGCTGGTGCGTGTCGAGATCGACGAAGGCGAGCTGCTGCCGGAGCTGCACGATGTCGACGCGATCGTGGCGATGGGCGGCCCGATGAGCGTGAACGACGAGGCCGAGCAACCGTGGCTGGTCGACGAAAAGCGGCTGATCGCAGAGGCCGTGCGGCGCGGCATCCCCTACTGGGGTGTGTGCCTCGGCGTGCAGCTGCTCGCAGCGAGCCTCGGTGCCCGGGTCTACGCCGGGGCCGAGCCCGAGGTTGGCCTGCTGCCGGTGCAACTGACCGACGCCGCCCGAGTCGATCCGGTGTTCGCGGGGCTTCCCGATGAGCTGCTGACCCTGCAGTGGCACGGCGACACGTTCGATCTTCCGGCCGGGGCAGTGCTGCTGGCGGGGTCACCGTTGTTTCCGCACCAGGCCTTCCGGGTCGGGCCGAGCGCGTACGGGGTGCAGTTCCACATCGAGGTGTCACCCGAGCTGGCGCGCGAGTGGGCCGCCGTCCCGGCGTACCAGGAGTCGCTCGACCGGACTCTGGGTGCGGGTGCGCTCGACCGGCTGATCGCTGAGCTGGAAGTAAACGCAGAGCCGATGGCGGCGGCCGCGCGAGGGCTCTTCGAGCGTTGGCTCGGCGCAGCCGTCAGGCGAGACGCACGCGTCGCACCGTAGGGCGCGACGTGTTGCCCGCGAGGTCGGTGCCCGCCAGCGTGACGCGGTACACGCCCGGACGGATCCGGCGACCGTTGCCGAGGCGGCCGAGCCACCGGAAGCTCCCGGCCTCGCCGGCGCTGCGCGTGTAGCCGACTCGCCGGCCGTCGACCGTCACCCGCGCATGCGCCGGCTCGTCGAAGCGGTAGCGCACGAGCAGCTGCGTCTTCCCGAACGGGTGCACGGTGAAGCCCAGCACACGTGGAGGGACCGTGTCGACCTGGATCGCACTCGAGAGCAAGAGCGTGCGGTCGAGCGCCGGGAATTCAAGCTCGGGCCGGTAGATGCCGTTCGCGGCGATGCGGTCGGCCGACGTCCTGCCGTTCCAGAGGAAGTGCTGCATGCCGCGCCCGAGGAGCCGGTCATGCACCAGCGTCGCCACCGGACGGCCCGCGGTGTTGACGACCTGCAGCACGACCTGGGTTCCGGTCAGCAGGCGAAACGTCAGGTGCGCGACGTCCTGGCGGCAGCCACAGATCGGGGAGAACTCGCGCGTGACGCGGGCGGCCGAGAGCAAGGGGCGCTGGAGCTTCGACCCTTGTCCGGCGACGAATGCGATGGCCGTTCCGGCGGCGACCAAGAGCACCGCAACGGCGGGTGCGAACCTCCAGGCAAGACGGCGTCGCGCCGGCCGTACGCGGTTCGGCTCGGTGACGGCCGTCGGCCCGACGGTGACGCGAAGCTTGGCGGCAGCGGCATCGGCAGCGGCCAGCGCAGCTCGGGCCGACGAGGCAGTTGCGACGACGTACCCGCGACGATCGGCGTCGACCTGCACGGGACGGATCGTCTCGCCCACGTCGAAGTAGATGTCGGCGGCCAGGACACCCGGCGAGTCCTGGACATCGGCGAGGCCGTCGATTGCCTGCACGGTTCCCGCAGGAAGTGGGCCGGGCGACGACGTGAAGAAGCGAATCGCGATCGGACGCTGGAAGCTCGGCGTGATCAGGGCATCCGTGAGCGGCTCGCCCAGTGCCTGCGCGATCGCGATGTCGAACAGGCTGACCCCGGTTCCCGTCGAGACGAGATCTGCCATCTGCCCGGCCGGAATCCGGGCCGCAACCTCGACGATGTAGACCTCGCCCTGCTCGTCGGCGATCAGCTGGGGAAACGCGATGCCGTTCCGGAGGCCCAGCGCGGACACAGCTGCGAACGCCACATCCCGGGCGCGCTGGAGCACTGCGCCTGGGAGCTCGGACGGAAAGAGGTGAATCCAGCCCACCCCGAAGCCGGGGCCCTGCGGCCGCAGGCGGTCGGAGAGCGTGAGCAGGAACGGCTCCCCGTCGCGCATCACGAGCAGTCCGTTGAGCTCGCCTCCTGCGATGTGCTCCTCGAGAATCGCGCGGCCGGTGCGCGAAAGCTCGAGCGCCTCCGGAAGGCATTCGGTTGCCTCCCGCTCGGACTCGACTAGGAAAAGGCCCCGCTGGCCGCCCGAGTCGACCGGCTTCAACACCGCAGGCCAGCGCATCGAGGCTGCGGCTCGTCGCAGCTCCTCGGGGTTGCCGACGACCGCGTGCGCGGGCTGGGGAATTCCCGCGGCCGCCAGGCACGCGCGCATGGCGGCCTTGTCGGTCATCCGCTTCGCCACGTCGCTCCCGATGCTCGGGAGGCCGAGCCTCTCGGCGACAGCGGCAGCCGGAGCGACGGCGCGGTCGCTCGACACGGCGAGGACGCCGTCGACGCGCCATCTGCGGGCGACCTTCACGACAGCGTCGATGTCGGAGAAGTTGACCCGCTCTGCCGCGTCCGCAACGGCGAAGGCGACAGCGTCGCGGTCGCCGTCGACGGCGATCACCTCATGGCCGATGCTGCGTGCGTAGCGGATTGCCGCGAACTGCGAGACGCTCGCACCGAGGAAGAGCAGGCGTGCCATGCCCTAACCCGCGTCGAAACTAGCTTTGGCCAACAGACGCACATCGCCTCAATTCGGCGCCTGCCGAGATTGGGGACCGGAAGCGGCGCAGACGGCGCCATTCCCGGGGTGGGTCGCGGCGGACTCTAACTCATGCGGCAGCCGGTAGAGCAGCACGCCGCCGACGCTCGCGGGGGTGCCCGGAAGCAGTTCCCGCCACTGGGCGCCATTCCGGCCGTCGACGATGATCGTGTGGACGTTCTTCGCCCGCGCCAAGGCCAGGATGTCGCCGCTTGACGCAGCCAGGCGGGGGTGGGCGGCGCGAAAGCGTCTGAACGGAGCCGGCACGGTGGGACTCAGATATCCGCCCGCCATCGTGAACCAGAAGCTGCTTTCGGCCTGCCAGAGCATCGAGTCACCTCGGCTGCCGAAGGGAAAGACGATCGTCCTCGTGCCGTGGGGCAGGCACGCTCGGTAGAGCCCGGCCGTGATGAAGCGCGGGTTGTCGGGCTGGGTGATCCACGCGTGCGTCGTCGCGCTCGGCAGCAGCGCGACGACTGCAAGAGCCGGCAACGCGATGCGCCACCCCCGGGCGCCTTCGGCTGCAGCCCACAGCGAGACGATGACTGCGGCCGCGAGCGAGGCGAACAACGCCAGGCGGGCCGGCAGCACGTTGTCGAACAGCGGGTGGCGGTCGAGCAGCGACCAGGGCAGTGGTGCCACGCGGTGCCCGTCGACGCGCAACGAGGCTCCGAGCTCGGCCAGCACGGCAAGGCCGAGCGCGAGGAGTAGGAAGCGGGCTCCCGGGGTTCTCCAGCGGGTGCGCGCGAAGAGCGCCACGACGAGGAGGACCGGCAGGCCCAGGTAGGCGCCGCGCTCGGAGTTGTTGCCCAGGAAGTGGGCGGTGATCGAACCGGTGCGGCCGAGACTCGCCAGTGACAGCCTCGTCGGGACGAGCACGTTCAGCAGGTCGGCGGCGAAGCTCCGTGGGGCGTTGATCGAATGGCTGTCGAAGCCCGTCAGGGCGTAGTAGACCAGCGGGCCGGCCGGTACGAGCGCGACGGCATAGGCGGTGCCGAGCGGCAGGAGCAGCCTGCGGAGCGCCGGCCGCAGGCATCTCCACGAGACGAGGGCGAGCACCCAGCCGGCCGCGATCGCAAGCGTGAGGGTGAAGAACACCTCGGTCGAGAACCACAGCTGCAGCGCCAGCAGAATCGCGAGCCGGACGACCAGTCGCCGGCGGCCGGTCGCGCCCTCGACGTACTGCACGAGCGTCAGCGCAACGAGCGGAATCAGGAAGACCGAGGTGAGATGCAGGTGGCCTTCCTGTTGCCCGAGCATGTAGCTCGAGAACCCGAACAGGTAGCCACCGACCAGCGACGGCCACGTCGAGTGGGTCAGGTGCCGGCAGAGCAGAAAGCACGTCCAGGCTGCGGCGGCGGGCATCAGGACTGCCGCCACGTTGTATGCCGTCACAGGCCCGACGAGCAGGGTGAGCGGCGCAAAGAGCAACGCGAGGCCCGGCACGGACGTCGTCCACGCGAGGTTGACTCCGCTGGGAGCCCAGATCGCGTGCGTGACGAAGGGGTTTTCGCCGTGCAGGAGCGCATGGGGCCACCAGGCGAACGACCAGATGAAGATCTGGGGATCGACACCGGTACCGACGTAGCTCACCGGCCCGCGCAGGGCGACGCGGAGGCCGAAGACGAAGGCGGCGATCGCGACGTATCCGGCGGGCGCGAGCGCTGCTGCCGGCAGGGCTCTACGCACTGCGCGCTCGCCGGCCGAGCGTCGAGCCTGCGAGCACGAAGGCGCTCAGCGCGCAGGCTCCGACGAAGAGCGCCCCCTGCTGGACGCTCAGTCCGAGCCAGGTCGTGGCATTGCTCACGAGGTGGTGCGGTAGCCGCGATCTGGCTCCGGTGACCAGCCGGAGGATCTCACCCCAGACGGTCTGCCGGTACCCGACACCGCTCTCCCAGGGCCACGTCAGCGCCAGCGCCGTCGAGGCAACGAGGGACGCTGCGGCCAGCACGGTCGTGACGACCGGCAGCCGGGCAAAAGCCGGACCGAGCCCTATCGCGAGAAATGGAACCGCCGGGACGAGGAAACGCGGACCGGGGGAGTAGCCGCCGTACGGCAGGAAGTAGCCGAACTCCAGCAGCAGGAATCCGGCGAAGATCGCCCCGCACGCCAGCGCTTCGAAGAGGTGTCGGCGTGCCAGCAAGCCGAGGCCGAACAGGGCGGCCAGCAGGACCGGGGCGGCGACGAGCAGGCCGCGATCCCCGAACAGGACCTGCATCGTCGAGTGCCAGCGGGGCAGAGTGATTCCGAACAGCCCGGTCGCCTGGGCAGCCGCGTACCCGTTGGCGACGTAGCGGTAGGACGGATGGAGGGGAGATCCGAAGGCAGCCCAGTCGTAGGCGCCGAGCAGCACCGCGCCCGGGAGCACCCCGACGATGTAGCGCACGGCGGGTTTCACGCCCTGGAGCGCGACGTACAGCGCCAGGACGGCAACGATGATGCCGGTCTCGTACTCGACGGTCAGGGTCGCCCCGGCCAGCAGTCCGGCGAGGCCGGGACGCCGGCGCCACGCAAGCAGAAACGCGGCGAAGCCGAGCGCTCCGGCAGTCACGTGGTCGAACGTCGTCGGCGCGAGGGCACCGACGAGCGTGGCCAGTGCGAAGGTGACGAGTGCGATCCCGCCGGTCCCGGGCGCCAGTCCTTCTGCGACCCTCCCGACGGCGAACGCGAGGAAGACAAACGCGATCCCGCTCGTCAGCACCCGCACCAGCCACACCTTGAGGTCGCGACCGAACCGCCAGTGGGTGGGCGCGGGCAGCCTCACGGCCTCGGCAACGGGCAGTGCGAGCACCGACATGCCAGGCGCCTTGTCGGAGTACGTCCTGCCGTCGAAGCGCGCCTGGTCGACTTCGTGGCCGACGCATGGCGCGACGGTCAACCGCCCCTGAACCAGCGAGCGGGTGAGACAGAGCCGCGAGAGGTCCTGGCTCGACACGACGTAGACGGGTGAGAGCGCGGCCAGCACGACCAGCACGAGCAGCAGCAGCTCATGCCGCGGGCGTGCCCAGGGGACTTGCACGGCTACCCCGCGGCTTCTTCGGGGCGGTCGGCGCCGGTGACGGAGACGTAGGCGACGAGCGCGACGATCAGGGTGGCGAGGACGAAGGCGACCGGGCCGTCTCCGTAGTTCAGCCCTCGGGCGGCATGCGACTTGCCGAGCCAGTCCGCGAACGAGGCGCCGAGCGGCCTCGTCAGCACATAGGCGAACCAGAACGCGAGAATCGCATTCAGCCCGAGGAAGCGATACGCCAGCCCCGGAAGCGCGAACACTGCGGCAAAGAGAATGCCGGCGGTGAGGAAGCCGAGATCCGCGGTGTAGGCGGCGAGGTCGCCCGCGGCGGTGCCCATTGCGAACGTGGCCAGCACGGCGGCCCAGTAGAACGCCTCGCGCCTGGGCGTGAAGATGCTGTGGATCGAGAGCGTGCCTTCGCTCTTCTGCCACGCCGTGAAGACCACGATCAGCGCGACTGCGAACAGGATGGTCGACGCGATGTATGGCACTCCGAACTGGATGTGCAGCACGTCTGCGGCCATCGTCCCGAACACGGCGACCATGGTCACGGCGAGCCAGTACGCCCACGGCACGTAGCGCTGCATGCCGAACTGGATCACGATCGCGACGGCGAACGCGAGGAAGCCGCCGATCACGGCGAGGTACGGGTTGAACCGGTGGACGAGGTAGTCCGACGTGGCCTCGCCCATCGCGGTCGTCAGGATCTTGATGACCCAGAAATAGGCCGTAACCTTCGGCACCTTCACGAAGGCGGGGCGCATCGAAACGTCGACAAGCATCTTCCGGACGGACCTTTCCGCCCGCCGGACGGCCCTGAACAACCCACAAAAGCGCTGTCAGTCTAGATGGTCGCGAGCGCCCGGATCGGCCGCACCGTATTGTCAACCGCGCAGCGGTGCGAATGCCGCCCCCCGGGAGAAGGGAGCTTGCCATGTTCGAGACGATTGTCTGGGCGACGGACGGATCGGAGCTCGCAGACCGCGCACTTTCGCTCGTCACCGAGCTGGCCCGTGTGCACGGCGCCAAGGTCGTCGCGGTGCATGCGAACGAGATCGTCAGCGGTCGGCTGAGCGGAGCACCGCTGCTCGCCGACGAAGAGGCGCTTCACGCGAAGATCGGGGCTCAGGCAGCGGCGCTGCGTGACGGCGGACTCACAGCCGAGGTCACCGTCGTGGGCCGGGCTCGCACCGCGGTTGCCGAATTGATCGTCGAGGCGGCAACCGCGATCAGCGCCGATCTGATCGTGGTCGGCACGCACGGCCGCGGCGTCGCTGCAGGCGCCATTCTCGGCAGCGTGGCAAACGATCTGCTGCGACTCTCCGACTGCCCGATCCTCGTCGTCACAGCCGCCAGGGAGCCTGTCGCCTGAACACGGAGGCGGGCAAGACGGCCGGCCGCCGTCGGTCTCCACATGTTCACGGGGCCAGCGGTTAGAACTGAAAGGTGGCGAGCTTCACCGCAAGCACGGCCGTTCTGCTCGTGCTGCTCGGTCTCGGGGTGGGAGTGTTCGGCACGCTGGTCGGGGCCGGCGGCGGCTTCATCCTGACGCCGGTTCTGCTCGTCCTGTACCCGCACGACTCGCCGCGAACGATCACGGCGATCAGCATCGCAGTGGTTTTCTGCAACGCGTCGTCAGGGTCGATCGCGTACGCGCGACAGCGCCGGATCGACTATCGCAGCGGCCTCGTGTTCGCCGTTGCCACCCTGCCGGGCTCGGTCCTCGGAGCCGTGGCCGTCGGAAGCGTGTCTCGGCGTGCCTTCGACGCGTTGATGGCTGTCGTGCTGCTCGGAATCGCAGCGTGGCTGTTCGTCGGTGCCCGGGCCGGGCGTGAGCCGGGAGAGCGGCACGGCGTCCTGCGGCTGATCGTCGATCGCGAAGGAACAGAGCACACGTACCGGGTACCGGTCGCGCGGGGTGCCGCGCTCAGCGTCGCCGTCGGCTTCGCGTCCAGCTTTCTCGGGATCGGCGGCGGCATCATCCATGTCCCGCTGCTGGTGCAGGTACTCGGCTTCCCCGTGCACATTGCGACGGCGACGTCTCATTTCGTGCTCGCCGCGATGAGCGGTGCGGCGACCGTGACCCATGCGTTCCGTGGCAGCTATCGCGTCGGCCATGGGCTCCGCCGGAGTCTCGCGCTCTCCGCAGGCGTGATAGTCGGCGCCCAGATCGGCGCGCGAGTCTCGCTCCGGCTGAGCGGCCGGCTGATTCAGTATCTGCTCGCCGCGGCGCTGCTCATCCTCGCGCTGCGGCTCGCGACGACGCTGGCGTAACGTACGAGCCAGATGAGCGAAACCGACCACCGGAAGCGGAGCGCCGTCGTCTTCGGCGCGCGCAACCTGGGCAGAGCCGTGCTCGAGTTGCTGCACGCGGAGGGCTGGGCAGTTGTCGGCGCGGCGCGGTCGGAAGCGACCCTCGAGGGTGTTACCGCACTCGGCGGCCTCGCGCTCGAGGCCGACGTCACCGATCCGGCGAGCGTCCGTGGCGTGCTGGAGCAGGCGGCCGCCGCACACGGCGGAGTCGACCTGGCCGTGAATGCCGCTGCGGCGTACGGCGGCGATCGCAGCGGTCCGTTCGGGGGAGGGCCGATCGCCGAGGCTCAGCCCGGAGCGTTCGACACCTGGGCGGTCGCACCGGCGCGCTCGGCGTTCTCGTTTCTGTCGGCGACCGGCGAGTTCCTCGTCGCGCAGGCGACGCCGGCGACGGCAATTCAGGTGACCGGTGGCTCGTCGCGCCGCGCGGCGGCCGGGCGCGGCCTGTGGGCCGCCGGCGCATTCGGCGTCCGCGCGATCACACAGGCTGCCGCGCTCGAACTGCGGGAGCAGGGAATCCACGTCGCGCTGTTGATCGTCGATGCGGGAATCGAGCCGCTCGCGAGCGCAGGTGACGGGCAGCCGCGTCCCGCGCTTGCCGATCCGCGCGAACTCGCAGCTGCCGTGCTTTTCCTCGCCGAGCAGGGAGCACGCGGGGCGACCCACGAGCTGCAGGTCACCCCGCTCGCCGAGCGCTGGGTGCCGTAGGGCTCTAAATGGCCGCCAGCATCGACTCGCACTCCCGTACGTAGCGGCCGGCACCGACGGAGCGGTAGAACCCGAGCGCCGCTTCCAACTGTTTTGCCGCTTCCGGTCGACGCCCTTGAGCGGCGAACTGGCCGGCGGCGTGCCGCCGAGCCTCCGCTTCCTCCGGCAGTGCGCCGATCCGCTGCAGGATCTCGGCGGCAGCCGCGAAATCGCCGCGACCGTAAGCGAGCACCGTCTCGGTCCACGGGGTCTTGGGGTAACCGGTCAGCGCCTGGACGAGTTCCTCGATGAGGTCGAGTTGAACGGCGGCTGACGCAAAGGCGGGGAGGTTGATCACGGCAAATTGCATTCCGTCCCCGCGGCTCAAGGCGTCAAGCAGCTCACGCGCGAGTTGGCTCGCCCGATCCGGTTGAGCGACAAGCGCAAACACGTGAGCGGATCCGGCGAGCACGAAGGAGACGGCTTGTGCGTCTGCGACCGCCCGTCCCGCTTCGATCGCGCTTTCGACATCGCGGAGTGCTCCAGATGAATCAGCCTGGGCCATGCGAATCTCAGCGCGAACGGCGTACGCTTGCCAGCCGTTGTAATGGGGCGAGCCTGCTTCGATGCCCGCGAGATAGGTGTCAGCCGTTTGCAGCGCGTCGCTCCAGGCGCCGCGACGATAGTGGTGATCGCAGAGCGGCCCATCGAACCATCGAATCTCGGCGGCGGATCCGAGGCGTTCGGCGACCTCGACGCCTTCAAGCCGTGCGGCGTATCCGGCATCCAGTTCGCCGAGGATCTGGTACGCCACCGCCAGGTTGTTATAGGTCCGCGAAAGCAGTCCGAGCGCGCCTCCTGTCGTGGCAATCTCGATGCTGCGGGTGAAGTCATCGAGGCCACCGCGGTCGCCCAGTTCCACACGTGTGATCCCGAGTACGGTCAGCGCCTCGCTCACACCTTCGTCCCAGCCGAGTTGCTCGGACGTGGCACGCGCGTCCACCGCGAGCTCGATGGCGCGTGCGTGTTCGCCGGCCAGGCTAGCCAGCGTCGCGTGCCGCAGGAGAATCCAGGCGCTCGCTCGGCTCGGCGGTAGGCCGGTAATGGCGGCAAGCGCCCGCTTTGCGTGCTGGTCTGCGAGATCGCGTCGACCCTCGATCCAGAAGGTTTGCGACAGAAGCATGTCCGCCTCGGCTGCGCCGGCAATGTCCCCGGCGGCCAGCAGGGCGTCACGCGCCTCCACCAGGCGCTCCGGGTCGCTGCCGCCCAACATGCGGACGGGAGCGGCTCGGCGGAGCAGCAGCTGCGCGCGTCCGGGGTCGCCTTGCGGCCACAGCCGAAGCGCCGCGTCATAGAGACGCACGGCCGCGGCAACGCCGTTCATCGTCGCTGCCCGATCACCTGCAGCTCGTAGGGCACGCCTCGCCGACTCACCGAGTGCAGCCGTATCGAGGCCCGCCGCCTCCGCCAACTCGAGCGCTTGCAGGTAGTGATGGGCGAGCGTCTCGGACTGGTCGTCGGGACGTCCCAGCGACTCGATCCACGCTGCCGCACGTTGATGCTTCCGTGAGCGCGCGCCACGTGGGATCTGGCCGTATGCGACGTCGCGGACGAGCAGGTGGCGGAACGCATACTCGACCTCGCCAGAAACGGACGAGACGCGCGCGTGCTGAACGAACTCCTTTCGTTCGAGGACGCGCAGCAACTCCGCGCCCTGCCCCTCTGCGACGTCGTCGACTGCAGCGACCGCGCCGAGCCAGAACACCTTGCCCACAACTGCCGCGTTCTGCAGGAGCTGCTTTTCCTGCTCGGAGAGTCGATCGAGACGGGCAGCGATGATCCCCTGCACGGTCTCGGGCAGCTCGGACACCTCGCCGCGCTCGGCCAGGACGCGCGCGAACTGCTCGGCGTAGAGCGGATTGCCGCCCGCCCGGGCGAGCAGGCTCGTCTGGGAGTGGGTCTCGAGCAGAGGCTCCTCGAGCAGTCCCTCGAAGAGTCGGGCCGTCTCCGCGTCCGAGAGCGGCGACAGCGAGACCGTCAGTGCGTTCGGCTTCCCGCCGCTCCAACCCGGGCGGCGCTGCAAGAGCTCTGGCCGCGCGGTGCCGAGCACGAGCAGGGGAACCCCGCTGACGCGCTCGACCAGCTGGTCGACGAAGTCGAGCAGCTGGTCGTCGGCCCAGTGGAGATCGTCGAAGACGAGCACCAGCGGGCGCTCCTCGGCCAGCGCCTCGAGAAAACGGAGCCAGGCGGCGAAACGCTCCTCCGCGTCGGCAGCTCGGTCGTCGGCGAGGCCGACAAGCGGGCGGAGATGGCGCGCGAGCCACTGAGCCTCCCGCGCGTCGGCCCCCACCCGGTCGGCTGCTCGGCCGAGCTTTTCCTCTGACTGAGCAGGCGTGTCGTTCTCGAGAATCCCGGCCTGCGCCTTGACGATCTCTGCAAGTGCCCAGAAGGTCATCCCTTCTCCGTAGGGGAGGGAGCGACCCTGACGCCAGTTCACGAGTGCGACGTCTGCTTCGACCGCGCGAAGGAGCTCGAGCACGAGCCGGCTCTTGCCGATGCCGGGCACGCCGACGACCGTCACGAGCTGCGTGCTGCGTTCCTCTCGAACCCTCGCCAGGGTCGAGACCAGCAGCTCGAGCTCGCGCCTGCGACCGACATACGGCGTCGCATGCCGTGAGATGTCGACCCCGAAACGGGAGTGAGCCTGGAGCGCCTCCCAGGCACGGATCGGGTCGCGCTTTCCTTTGCCGACGACCGGCTCTGCCGGGCGGTAGTCGATCGCCTGCACGGTTGCCCGATACGTCTGCTCGCCCGCGAGGACACCATTCAGGGGAGCTGCCGCCTGGAGGCGAGCGGCGGTGTTCACGACGTCGCCGGCGGCCATCGATTCGCCTTCGCCCGGCCGCGCTCCGAGAGTGATCAACGCCTCGCCCGTGTTGACCGCGACCCTTACTTGCAGCCCATCGCCCCGCTCGACAGCCCACTCGCAGATCGCCAGTCCGGCCCGCACGGCCCGCTCGGGGTCGTCCTCATGCGCGACCGGGGCGCCGAACAGTGCCATCACCGCATCGCCGATGAACTTCTCGACGGTGCCCCCGAAGCGCTCGAGCTCCGTACGGAGCTGGGCGTGGTACGGCACGAGGAGGGCGCGCACGTCTTCCGGGTCGAGCGTCTCGGCTCGCGCGGTGAAGCCGACCAGGTCGGCGAAGAGCACCGTCACCACCTTGCGCTCCTCGCGAACCGCCCCGTCCGTGGATGCGGACAGCGCGGAGCCGCAGAACGGGCAGAACGGAAACTCGCCCGGCAGCTCCCTACCGCAGCTCGGGCACGTCACCCGTCGAGTCCAGACAAGCGGTCCGGCTAACTCGGATCGATGTTGTGGTTGTGGTGGAAGACGTTGTCGGGGTCGTAGCGTCGCTTGAGCTCGAGGAGCCGTGCGTAGTTCGGGCCGTAGGCGGCCTGGACCGCGTCACCGAGCTGGTCGTCGCCCAGGTAGTTGAGCCAGCGGCCCTCGTCGAGGTGCGGGCTGAAAGCGGCGTGGGTCTCGCGCGTCCACGCGATGTTCTCGTCGGTCGTGGCGGGATCGAGCCAGACGGAGGGAATCAGCAGGTTCCAGCCTTCGGCACGATGCGGTACGGCGGTGTCGGTCACGCCGACCCGGGTCACCGCGCCGTGGAAGTGCTCGAGCAGGAGCGCGGTCATCGGCGAGGGCACCGACGCATAGCGCTCGACCATCGCGTCGATCAGCTCGTCGGGGATGCCGCGGCGTGAAGCTCGACAGCCAGTAGTTGAGCGACCCCCGAGGGTGGCCGGCGTCGAGGATCGTGTTCATCACCGCGTAGGGCATCCGCCCGACCTCGACCATGAGCGGCGAACCCCAGGTCTTGAACGGCTCGAGGTCGCGCTCGGCCTGCTCGGGCTCACCCGTGTGGAACACGGCCATGCGGCCAGCTTCATGCCCGAACCGTCCGGGGCGTGGACGAGTGCGGCGAACACGGTGAGATCGTCGGGAGCAGTTCGCAACAGCGTCTCGATAGAAGCGGAGCAGGTCGCCGGCCGCCTCGATCGGGTGCGCGATCAGCCCGCCGGTGATCAGCTCGAGCGGGTACAGCCGGTAGGTGAAGGCTGTGGCGATCCCGAAGTTGCCGCCGCCGCCGCGCAAGGCCCAGAACAGGTCGGGGTCCGAGGCCTCGGTCACTTCGCGCACCTCACCTGCGGCGTTGACGAGCTCGACACGCCAGCAGGTTGTCGGCGGCCAGCCCGTACTTCGGCCATCAGCCAGCCGAGGCCGCCGCCGAGTGTCAGTCCCGGCGATGCCCGTCGCCGAGACCGCGCCGCCGGTGACCGCAAGGCCGTGCTCCCCGGTCGCCGCGTTGAGCTCGGCCCAGGTGAGGCCGCCCTCGGCCCGCACCGTGCGCCGCCTCGGGATCGACGTCGGCGCCCTTCATCTCGGCGAGGTCGATCATCACCGCGTCGTCGGCGACGGCGCGCCCGGCGACGTTGTGGCCGCCTCCACGGACGCTGATGTCGAGCCCGGCTGCGCGGGCGAAGCGAACACCGGCCGCCGCGTCCTCGGCGCTGTGGCAGCGGACGATCAACGCCGGTGCGCGGTCGACGAGGCCGTTGTGGACACGGCGCGCCGTGTCGTAGTCGGTGTCGGCTGGGAGCAGGACGCGACCCGAGACGCGGCCGGCCAGGTCGTCGACGAGTGCTGAATCAAGTGCCACGGTCATGTGCCCCTCCAGGACGTAGTGCGGTGCTTGGCGCAATTTGGGGCGAGTCTATGCAGCCGATCAAGCTCGCGGCCTCGTGTGCCGAAGAGAGCGTATGGCCGCTGCCACCGCAGAGCTGATTCGGATCCTCCGCAAGGAACGGGCGTGGGCCCGCCTCGAGGATGCCGTCGCGCGAGTCGAACGGGCCGAGAGGCTCGACCGCGAGTTCACGCTCCGGCTCGACCAGTGGCGCGCTGAGCGGAGCTAGTCGAGCTCGAACTCGGCCGCGACGAGCTCGTACGAGTGGCGCCGTGCCTCGTGACTGTGCGTGATCGTGACGATCATCAGCTCGTCGGCCTGATACTCGGCCGCGACCTCTTCGAGTCCTGCGCGCACGGTTGAGGGCGAGCCGACGACCAGACGACGATCACCGGCAACGGAGGCGTCCGTCTCCGCGAGGAACGCGCGCGCGGTCTCCACTGGAGGCACGGATACAGGCCGGCCGAGCCGGAGGAGGGTGATCGCCATCCGCACGCTCGACGCGAGGCGCTCGGCCTCCTCGTCCGTGTCCGCCGCGATCGCCGCCACGCTGACCATCACCTCGGGCTCCGTCCGGCGGCGTGAGGGCTGGAACCGCTCCCGATAGAGACGCGCGTTCTGCGATCCGTTGGGGTTGATGAAGTCGGCGAGCGAATACGGCAGGCCAAGCTCGCCGGCCCAGATTGCGCTCTGCGGCGAGGAGCCGAGCAGCCAGAGGTCGGCGCTGCCCGGCGCTCCCGGCAGCGCGGCGAGGCGTGCGAGTGGATGGTTGAGCGGAAAGTCGTTCTCGAGGTACGCCAGCAGCTCGGCGAGCTGATCGGGGAAGTCGTCGGGGGCGAGCTGACGGCGGTCGCGCTGCAGCGCGACCATCGTGCTCCGGTCGCTGCCGGGAGCGCGCCCGATGCCGAGATCGATCCGGCCGGGGTGGAGCCCGCCGAGCATGCTGAAGGTCTCGGCGACTTTGAGCGGGCTGTAGTGCGGCAGCATCACACCGCCGCTGCCGACCCGGATGCGCTCGGTGGTCGCAGCAATCTCCGCGATCATCACTTCGGGCGCGGCGCTCGCCAGCATCGGCGTGCCGTGGTGCTCTGCGCTCCAGTAGCGGCTGTAGCCGAGACGGTCGGCCAGCCTCGCGAGGTCGATCGTGTTCCTGAGCGCGTCCGCCCCGGTACTGCCCTCCGCGATGGGGGACTGGTCGAGGACGCTGAGACGCGGGTGCTTCGGCAAAGGAGCGGTAGAATAGGCGCCGCAGTGCGGGTGGCGCGGCCGCCGGCGTTGCGAGGCGACGGCGCCGTGGAGACACCTCCGCGGTGCCCTTTTTGGTTGCGATGCTGAATCCCGATCAGGTCCTTCATGACCGCCGTCTCGCCCGCGTGGGGCGGGTTCGAGACGAGACGACCGGGCTCACCTACATGCGCAAGGTGGGGAAGCAGCTTCTGCGGCCCGAACGGCTCGCGGTCGTCGACTTCCTGTCGGAGCTGGTGGCCGACCCGCATCCGAATCTGCTCGTGCCGCACAGCTTCAGTGGGGGGCCGGGTGAGCTGCTGGTCGAGGACTACCCCGATCTGACCGGGATCAGCAAGCTCGATGTTGCCGGTCTCGACATCCGCCGGGAGCTCTCGGAGCGCCGCCTCGACGTAGGGGAGGTCGTCGCGTTCATGGCCGATTTGAGCGGCGCGGTGGCGCACATCCACCGGCTCGGCTTCGTCCATCGCGATGTCCGGAGCACGAACGTGTTCGTGCGCCGGGAGGACGGCCGCCTGATCCCGACGCTGTTCGACTACGACCTGGTCACCAGGCCGTTCTTCCTCGCCGAAGCCGAGATTCACGTGGATCTCGAAGCTCCGCCCGAAGTCCGCGTCGGGCACGTGCTGATCGACGGCCGCTTCGACGTCTACCAGCTTGGGTGGATGCTGCGAAAGCTGACCCACTACGAGGCGGCTCCCGACATCTGGACTCCCGTCGGCCCTGTCAGCGAGACCCTGCGGGCTATCATCGGCTGCGCAACCGGCCCCTTCGGCGAGAGGTATCCCGACGCCGGGGAACTCGGGGATCGACTCCGTGCCGTCCGCGATGCCTCGTAACGTGCCGCTCTCGCCAGGGAGCGGGCGAGAGGCGGAAAGGGTGAATGTGCGAAGCGTGCCAACGATGACGTCGTTCGCCGAGCGTCTGGCGGAACGCGGTGTGCTGGTCGCCGACGGGGCGACCGGAACGAACTACCAGGAGCTCGGTCTCGAACCGGGCGTTGCCCCGGAGGAGTGGCTGTTCGACAGCCCCGACCGGGTCGTGGGCCTGCATCGCGCCTTCGTCGCCGCGGGCTCCGATCTGATCCTGACCTGCACATTCGGGGCGACGGGCATCCGCCTCGCCGATTCGCCGCTCGCCGGCCGCGCCGTCGAGGTGAACCAGCGCGCTGTCGAGCTCGCGCGAGAGGCCGCTGACGGGCGCGTGCTTGTGGCGGGCTCGCTCGGCCCCACCGGCCAGCTCTGTGAGCCGCTCGGGACGCTCCCGCTGGACGAGTGCGCCGCCACGTACGAGGAGCAGGCGCGCGGACTCGCCGGCGCCGACCTGCTCGTGCTTGAGACGTTCTTCGCGATCGAAGAGGCCACCGCCGCGATCGAGGGAATCCGTCGCGTAAGCGACCTGCCGCTGGTCGTCAGCTTCAGCTTCGACCAGGGGACGCGCACGATGATGGGCGTCTCGCCGACCGACGCTCTCGAGGCAGTCCGAGAGTTCGGCCTGGCGGCGTTCGGTGCGAACTGCGGCCGGTCCCTGGCCGACACCGACGCGATCGTCGACGAGCTTCTGGCGGTGGCCGAGGGTCTGCCGGTGTGGGTGAAGCCGAACGCAGGGGTGCCGAGAATCGTCGGCGACGCCGTCGTCTACGACGCCGGGCCCGCTGATCTCGCCGCGCACGCCAAGCGCTATGCGGCGCAGGGTGCGCGAATCGTGGGCGGCTGCTGCGGATCCACCCCTGCGCATGTCGAAGCGATCAGCCGCGCGATCCGCGAGCTGTAGGAGGGTTACGCGGCGTCGCGCTTGCGGGTCGGCGCGCCGTCCGGCGTCCGCCGGTCGAGAATCGTCAGATCACCCAGCTCGGGAGTCTGCGACCAGCTGTCCAGATCGTCGGGCGTCTCGGGCACGAGCGCACGGAGTTGAGACTCGACCCGATCGAGCATCGCGCCCGCCGAGAACTGCTCCTCGACCCGCCTCCGGCCTGCGCGACCGCGGCGGGCGCCTTCTGCCATGTCCCGGTGCGCGTCCACGATGGCTCCGGCCAGCGCGTTCTCGTCCTCCGGCGGGACCAGCCAGCCGGTCTCTCCGTCGACGACGACCGACGGCGTCCCGCCGACCCGCGTCGCGACGAGAGGGCGCTCGAGCGCGAGTGCCTCGAGGGCCACCACCGGCAACCCTTCGCGCCGGGAAGGCAGGACGACGATGTCTGCGGCCGCGAGGTACGGAGCCGCGTTGTCCGTCACGCCGACGAAGCTGACGTGGTCGGCGAGACCCAGGTCCTGTGCGAGCGCCTGGTTCGCCGCAAGCTGTGTGCCCGGCCCGACGATCGTCAGACCCACGCGCGGTAGGTCACGCCGGACCAGGACGAGCGTCCGCAGCAGCACGTCGATTCCCTTCGCCTCGTCTTGCCGGGCGACGCAGCAGAGGCGCGGTTCGCCGATCAGCCTGAGCGGTTCTGCGGTGAACGCGTCAGCGCGAACCTGGTCGACGTCGAGGCCCGTGGTGAGCACGTCGACGGCGGGCGCCCACCACTGGCGTCGCAGACCGTCGGCCGAGGCCTCGGAGACAGCCGTGAGCTTGACGTTCGCGAGCCGGAACAGGAACGACGCGAGTGCCTCGTCCGACTGGCGGATGCCGTGCACCGTGACCAGCAGCGGCAGCCGTGGCGTCGCGAGCCGTGCGCACACCGCCGAGCGCACCGACTGGGCGTGGATCACGTCGGGACGAAACGCGCGAATCGTCTTGCGAAGCTGCCATGTCCACTCGGGCAGCGTCGGCGACATGAGGTCGCGTGAGGAGATCTCGAAGAGCTCGATGTCGACGGCACGCGCCTGAGGTGCGAGCGCGTCGTCGTGACCGAACGCGATCGCCACCTCGTGCCCTCGGCGCTTCATGCCCAGGGCCCAGCGGACGGTCAACTTCTCGCTACCGCCGATCTCCAGCGTAGGGGTGAAGAATAGGACCCGCATTTGCCTGCTCCAGCCGTTTCTTCGGCCGTGCGAGGCCTGACCTTGAGAAACTTCTGTAAAGCCAGAGGTTCAGTCTGCGGAGTCGGCTGCGAGCGCCGGTTCTTCGCTCTGTACGCCTGCTCGCAGGCCGAGCAGGGCGACAATCGCTGCAGCCGCCATGATTCCGGCCATCGAAAGCAGGACCAGCCGGATGGCGTGGGCAAAGTCCAGGCGGACGAAATGGGGGATGACGCCGCCTGAGCCTCCCTGCGACTGGGAGATGCTCTTCGCCTCGGCGGATGCACGCGTGTGGGAATCACCGAGCGCGACCAGCGACGTCGTAGTGCGCGAGCGCATCTCGTCGACGAGGATCGTGCCGAGGATCGCGATCCCCAGGCTCGCGGCGAAGTTGCGGACGGTCTGGGTGATCCCCGTCGCCTCGCCATAGGACAGCCGTGAGGCGCGGTTCACAGCATCCGTGCTCGCCGGGCCGAGCATGAGTCCCATGCCGGCCCCGGCGAGCACGATGAACCAGACCTCCGAGCCGAGCTTCAGACCGGTGACCTTGCCGGCCCAGAGGTAGAAGCCGACCGCCGCCAGCGCACACCCCAGGACGACGGGCCGTTTGGCGCCACGCCGGTCGAGCATCCGCCCGCCGATCTGCGCGGCGACGACGAACCCGAGGAAGAAGTAGAGGAGGACGAGGCTCGCTCCTGAGGCCGATTTGCCGAGGCTGATCTGCGCGTATTCGCTCGCGAAGAAGAACGCCGGGATGAAGACCATCGTGGAGATTCCCAGCACGATGTTCTCGACGAGGAAGGCGCGGATCCGGAAGATCTGCACCTCGATCAGCGGAGATGCCGTGTGCCGCTCGACGGCATAGAACACCGCGAGCAGGGCAAGACCCCCGGCGATCGACAGCCAGATGCCGGGGTTTCCCCAGCCCCAGATCGACGACTCCTGAAAGCCGAACACGCTCAGGCCGACCCCGGCGGCGATCAGCGTGAGCCCCCGGTAGTCCATCCGCGCCGGGCGGAAGACGGTCTCCGGCTTCGCCATGACGATGAGAGCCAGGGCGATCAGCGCGACGGGGATGTTCACCCAGAAGATCGCCCGCCACGTCCACTGGGTGAGATAGCCGCCGAGGATCGGGCCAACCGCCGTCAGTCCGCCGGCGATGCCGAAGAAGAGCGCAAGGGCCTTGCCGCGTTCGCGGAGGGGGAACGTCTGCACGACGATCGCAAGCGCAGCCGGGAACATGATTGCGCCGCCCGCACCCTGCGCGACCCGGAACGCGACGATCCAGGCCTCCGCCAGGCTGCCTTTCGGTGTGAGCCCGCACAGCGCCGACGCGCCGGCGAAGACGGTGACGCCGAGGATCACCATCCGCTTGTGGCCCACGGTGTCGGCGAGCCGGCCGCCGAAGGCGAAGAGCGCTGCGAGCGAGAGGAGATACGCGTTCACGGCCCACTGCACGCCGGTGCTCGTCAGGTCGAGCTCTTTCTGGATGTTCGGAACGGCGATCGAGACGATCGTCTGGTCGATGAACGTCATCGACACAGCGAAGATCATCGCCGCGAGGATCAGGTTCCGCGACCGGCCGCCGACTTCACCCGGCGTCGTGCTCATGGCCGCAAATCTAAAGCGTCCGACGTCGTCGACGCCCAGTCACGTACTTCAGCCGCGGGCGGGCGTGCTGGTCCGACGGCGTACGAGCAGCGCGGCAGCCGCGCCGACGAGGAGCGTCAAGAAGCCGACCAGCAGAACCAGCCGAAAGCCGCTGACGAACGCGGCACGTGCGATGGGCGCGAGGGCGGGGTGTCCCGCCGCGGCGCGCAGGCCGGACGAGCTGACGGCGACCGCGATCGACTTGCCGGGATAGCCGGCTGCGGTGAGACGGTCGCCGACCCGGAGTTGCAGCAACACGCCGAACGCGGCTACGCCGAGTGCGAGTCCGCCGATGCGGCAGGTGTTGCTGATCCCGGATGCCATGCCGCTGCGGGCCGGGTCGACCACGCGCAACGCCGCGCCCGCGATCGTCGGGTTGGCCAGCCCGATGCCGATGCCGCAGACGATGAAGCCCGGCAGCAGGACCGTCCACCGCGATCCCGTCGACACTCGCTCCAACAGGAGCAGGCCGAGCCCGACAACCGCGAGGCTGGCCGAGAGCAGCAGCCAGAGAGGAACGCGGGCGGCGACGCGGCGCGTCAGCAGCGGGACGAAGAAGACGAAGGCCGTGATCGGCAGGAAGCGAAGCCCGGCGCCGAGCGGAGAGTTGCCGTCGATGTCCTGCAGGTAGATCGACAGGTACGGGAAGAGCGCGAACATGCCGGCTCCGATGCAGAACGTCGCGAGCTGAACGCCGAGGAATGCGGGCTGCCGGAAGAGCGAGACGTCGAGCATCGGCCGCTCCTGGCGGATCTCGACGACGACGAAGGTCGCGAGCAGGACGAGGCCGGCCCCGAGCGAGGCGATGATCTGGACGCTCGACCAGCCGGCGGTGTTCCCGCGGAGCAGGCCGAACACGATCAGGAAGAGCGAAGCGGACAGGCAGACCAGGCCGGCGACATCCGTGCGGGAGGCGGCCGGATCTCGCGACTCGCGGACGTTCTTCATCGCGACGACCAGGGCGAATGCGCCCACCGGCACGTTCACGAAGAAGATCCAGCGCCAGCCGACCGAATCGGTGATCAGTCCGCCGAGCAGCGGTCCTGCGGCCACGGCGAAGCCGACGGTCGAGCCCCAGGCGGCGATCGCGCGGCCACGTTCGGCGCCCTCGTACTCGGCCCCGATCAGCGCGAGCGCTGTGGCGAACAACGCCGCGCCGCCGACCCCCTGGAGAGCCCGCGCCGCATCGAGCGCCGCGACGTTCCAGGCGATGCCGCACAGGAACGACGCCGAGCTGAACAGCGCGATGCCGATGCCGAAGATGAACCGCCGTCCAAAGCGGTCGGCGAGCGCGCCGGCCGTCAGGATCAGGGCCGCCAGTGTGATCGCGTACGCGTCGACGACCCACTCCAGCCCCGACAGGCTCGCTCCCAGACGGCGCTGGATGCTCGGCAGCGCGACGTTCACGATCGTGATGTCGACGAGCAACATGAACGTCGTGACGCACACGGCGAACAGGGTCCAGCGGCGGTTGGGGGCGGCGGCAACCAGGCAAGCATCGTGACAGAGCCCCTCATTCCCGTGTGCCCACAAGTGTTCGACCGTCGCAACGCCCCGGCGGTACTCCCTTCGACCGATGGCCCAGCCGCGACTCGGGAGGCATGGTGGCGGGGCGAACAACCGGTGCCAGGCACCGCTGTCGACTGTGGCGGGAGGCCGCGAGACACGTAGTGCGGGCGTGGCACCGGGGTCGTTCGACCGCCGCGGCAGCACTGCTGCGGCGTTACATCGCCCGGTGCCAGGCACCGCAGTCGACTGTGGCGGGAGGCCGCGAGACGTGTGGGCCACGGTGGCGTCGGGCGCGTATCGGAGTCTCGCTAGGCTCGGGGCGGAATGAGCTCACGGCCACCCCTGCCTCCGTTCACCGAGGAGTCCGCGCGGCAGAAGGTGCAGGCCGCCGAGGACGCCTGGAACAGCTGCGATCCCGACCGGGTTGCCCTCGCCTACACCGAGGATTCCGTGTGGCGCAACCGGGACGAGTTCTTCCAGGGCCGCGACGCGATCCGCGACTTCTTGCGCAGGAAGTGGGCGCGGGAGCAGGACTACCGGCTGAAGAAGGAACTCTGGTGCTTCACGGACAACCGCATCTCGGTCCGCTTTGAATACGAATCACGCGATCCGGATGGACAGTGGTGGCGCAGTCACGGCAACGAGCACTGGGAGTTCGACGAAGCCGGCCTGATGCGACGCCGCGACGCGAGCATCAACGACTACCGCATCGAGGCTACGGAGCGTCGAATCCACCTCGATCGCGCATAGCCGCCACCCACACGGCGGCGACCAGGAACCACGCGAGCTCGACGGCGAGAAACAGCTTCTCGTAGAGGCCGCCCAGGCTGTGCGGGCGCAGGTGAGCGCGGCCGAGAAGCAGCACCGGGACGAGCGCGCCCCACGAGAGCACCGCGAGCGGCACGATCACCGGACGCCAGCGAGGGTCGCGGAACAATGACCGCGTGCTGATCCTCGTGCCGAGCACCACGGCGATGAACGCGATCGCTGCCAGCAGCAGGTGCACCTTGGCGAGGCCGTGCGTCACGGTGCCCACCGGATCGTCGGGAAAGAACGCGAGCAGACCGGATGCGACCGCCCACGTCACCAGCAGCACGAGGCCCACGCGGAGCCTGCGGGACTCGCCGCTCACCAACCGGAGCGCCCGCACGACCGCGAGGCTGAGCAAGCCGCGGAGAAGGAAGTTGAGATCCATCAGCCACGCGTACGCGCCCTTGCTCCCGTAGTCGCTTTCGGCGTTGTGGAGGACGCTGAACCGTGGTCGCAGAAAGACAAGCGCGACGTCGATCGCGACGTACAGGACGATCCCGCCGATCGCCGCCTGCGCCAATGCTGCTGCGGGAGCCCGGCGAACCGCGGACACGGGACGGAACAATGCCAGGAACCACCGCTGCGGGCTGATGGCGAGAGCCGAGCCTCAAGCCCCGGCGGCTCCCGGCCGATATCGGTGGCATGAGCGATCTGGAAATTGTGGGCACCGGCATGACGACCGACAGGGTCGGCGTCGAGGTTGCCTTCGAGTGGGCGACCGAGCTGCCGCAGACCCATCTCGTCGTCAACGGCACCCGGCTCCGCCTGAACGAGGAGGAGACCCTCGAGCTCGCGAGCTGGCTCCTGCAGTGCGTCGGCAACGCGTCTTCGCAGCGTGCGCAGTCGGAGGCCATTCTCCGGCGCATCGAAGAAGCCTCGAACTGACGGAGCCATGTCGAGCGCCCCGAAACGGCAGGACGACCACGACGCGGATCGCGAGCCGGTGCCGCCGTACCCCGCCGAGGTCGACAAGACCTGGCAGGCCTTCCGCGTGACGCTGCCGGCAGCAGATGTCGACGACTCGAACCCGGCGCCTGCGCCGGCGAACGACGACGATGCGTAGAGCTCGTCGTCCCTCTTTCGTCTGAATCCCGCAGACCAGTAGGGTCAGTAACACGATGCGGTGCCCGGCCTGCAACACCGAGAACGCCCAGGGCAAGAAGTTCTGCGTCAACTGCGGCGCGGGCCTCGCGTTGCGCTGCCCGGCGTGTGACAGCCCTTGCGGATCGGGCGACGTCTTCTGCGGCGAGTGCGGCACGCCGCTGGCCGCCACCGCCGCTCCCGCGGTCGTCGCGCCGGTCGCAGAGCGACGTCATGTCTCGGTGCTCTTCGCCGACCTCGTCGGCTTCACCACGCTTTCCGAATCACGCGACTCCGAGGACGTCCGCGACCTCCTGTCGCGCTACTTCGAGAGCTCGCGCCGGCTGATCGAGCGCTACGGCGGAACCGTCGAGAAGTTCATCGGCGACGCGGTGATGGCCGTGTGGGGCACACCGGTCGCACAGGAGGACGACGCCGAGCGCGCGGTTCGCGCCGCGCTCGACCTCGTCGCGTCGGTCGAGGCACTCGGAGCCGAAGTCGGGGCGCCCGGACTCAAGGCCCGCGTGGGCGTGCTCTCGGGCGAGGCGACGGTCAACGTCGGCGCTCAGGGCCAGGGGATGGTCGCCGGCGACATCGTCAACACCGCTTCCCGGATCCAGAGCGCCGCTGCGCCCGGCCAGGTGCTCGCCGGGGAAGCGACAAAGCGCGCCTCGGAATCGGCCATCGCGTACGAAGAGGCAGGCCTACACGAGCTGAAGGGGAAGGCCGAGCCGGTCTTTCTCTGGCGTGCGCTCAGAGTCGTCGCCGGCGCTCGCGGGGCGCAGCGCTCTACGGGCCTCGAGGCGCCGTTCGTGGGTCGCGAGCGAGAGCTTCGTCTCGTCAAGGAGCTCTTCCATGCCTCCGCCGAGGATGGGCGTGCGCAACTTGTCTCGGTTACGGGGATCGCCGGGATCGGCAAGTCGCGGCTCGCCTGGGAGTTCGAGAAATACGTCGACGGCCTGGCCGAGAACGTGTACTGGCACCGCGGCCGCTGCCTGTCGTACGGGGAAGGCGTCGCGTACTGGGCGCTCGCCGAGATGGTCAGGATGCGCTGCGACATCGTCGAGGACGAGGACAGCGAGACGTCGCGCGAGAAGCTGCGCCAGGCGATCGAGCGTCACGTGCCCGACCCCGAAGAACGGCGATGGGTCGAGCCAAGGCTGGCTCATCTACTCGGCCTGGAGGAAGGCATGCCCGGCGACCAGGAGAACCTCTTCTCCGCCTGGCGGATCCTGTTCGAGCGGCTGGCCGAGCAGTCGCCGACGATTCTCGTGTTCGAGGATCTGCAGTGGGCCGACACGGGGCTGCTCGACTTTCTCGAATACCTGCTCGAGTGGTCGCGCAGCCATCCGCTCTTCGTGCTCGGCCTCGCCCGGCCCGAATTCGCCGATCGCAGGCCGACCTGGGGCGCCGGCAAGCGCAGCTTCAGCTCGCTCTACCTCGAGCCGCTCTCGGAGCAGGCGATGAGCGACCTGCTGACCGGCCTCGTGCCCGGGCTGCCCGAGGATCTCCGGGCGAGCATCTTCGCCCGGGCCGAGGGGGTGCCTTTGTACGCGGTCGAGACCGTGCGGATGCTGCTCGACCGCGGCCTCCTCGTCCAGGAAGGGCATGTCTACCGGCCGACCGGCGTGATCGAGACGCTCGAGGTGCCCGAGACGCTTCAGGCTCTTGTCGCGGCACGGCTCGACGGGCTCGGCGCAGAGGAGCGGCGCGTCGTCCAGGACGCCGCCGTGCTCGGCAAGACGTTCAACAAGCTCGGACTGGCGACGCTCGGCGGGCGCGATGCCGAGGAGCTGGAGCCGCTCCTCGCCTCGCTGCTCCGCAAGGAGATCGTCTCGGTGCAGGCCGATCCCCGCTCGCCGGAACGCGGCCAGTACTCCTTCCTGCAGGACATCGTCAAGACGGTCGCGTACGAGATGCTGTCGAAGACCGAGCGCAAGGCCAAGCACCTCGCTGCGGCCCGCTTCCTCTCCACCTCGTGGGGCACCGAGGAGGACGAGATCGTGGAGGTCGATCGCCTCGCACTACCTCGATGCGTACCGGGCTGCTCCCACGGCCGACGACGCGGGCGAGATCCGCGACTCGGCTCGCGGCCTCCTCGTACGGGCCGGCGAGCGCGCGGCGTCCCTCGGTGCGACGGGCGAGGCGCAGCGGGCGTTCGAGCGGGCGGTCGATCTCACCGACGACCGCCTCGTGCAGGCCGAGCTCCACGAGCGAGCGGGCGTGCTCGCCTGGGCCGGCAGCCGCCCCGCGGACGCCTCGGCTCACTACGAGCAGTCGATCGCGCTCTTCGAAGCCGAGGGCGCGACCCACCCGGCCGCCCGCGTCGGCGCGCGGCTCGCCGAGGTGATGTGGGACCGCGGGAGACTCGGCGAAGGTCTCGGCCAGATGGACGCAGCCTTCGACGTCCTTGCCGAAGACGAGCCGGACGAGGATCTCGCCGTCCTGGCAGCGCAGCTCGGCCGGTTCATCTTCTTCGCCGGTGACTCCGAGCGCGCCGCCGAACGCATCGAGGCCGCTCTCGAGCTGGCCGAGGCCCTGTCCCTGCCCGACGTGCTGGCTCAGGCGCTCACCACGAAAGCGATTCTGTTGACCTCACGTGGCCGCAAGCGCGAGGGCTTCGTACTGGTGCGCTACGCGGTCGAGCTGGCCCGCGAGCACGACAAGCCCTCGACGACGCTGCGCGCCGCGTTCAATCTTGCCGACTGCCTCGCGCAGGCCGACCGCTACGAGGAGGCCGCCGAGGTCGTGCGCGACGGCCTGGTGCTGGCCCGGAAGGCAGGCGTCCGCTACTGGGAACACGCCTATCTCGGGCAGGTGTATCCGTTCTTCGCGATCGGCGCCTGGGACGAGCTGTTCGAGATGGTCGAGCAGCTCCCGCAGGAGCAGTGGCTCGACGTCCGGCAAGCGTTCAGCTCCGTGCTCACCAGCGGTGTCGCCGCGGCGGCCCACCGCGGCCGGCTCGACCAGGCACACGGAATCGTCCGGATGCTCGAGGAGCTGACGGATTCGGGTGACATTCAGGAACGCTCCGCCATCGCCTGCGGCAAGGCTGTGCTCAGCCTCGTCGACGAGCGGCTCGAGGAGGCCCTGCAGCACGCCGAGCAGGCGATGGAGGTCTTCGGTGCAATGGGCGTGTCGCAGGAGTACGTGAAGGAGGCGTACTTCATCGCCGGTGAGGCCGCGTTCGCGCTCGGCGATCTCGCCAAGGTCGACCAGCTGGTCGCGCTCGTCGAGGAGCTGCCTCCTGGCCAGTCCTCCCAGTTCGCGCAGGGCCACTCGATGCGACTCCGGGCGCGTCTCGCCGCGCGGCGCGGCGACCCTGACGAAGCCGAGCGTCTGTTCAAGCGTGCGGCCGCCCGTTTCCGCGAGCTCGGCGTGCCGTTCTACCGCGGTGTGACAGCGCTCGAGCAGGGCGAGTGGCTGGTGGGGCAGCAGCGCGCGGACGACGCCGCGCCGTTCCTCGAGGAGGCGCAGCAGTTGTTCGAACAGCTCCAGGCGGCGCCCTGGCAGCAGCGGACGGCGCGGGCTCTCGGCGTGACCGCATCCACCTAGAACGCGCTGCCTGGGAAAAGAGCTATGGTCGGCCCGCCCCCGCCGTGCTAGCCCACGGTGGGGGCGATTCCTCGCCTTTCGGCACGTTCGAGGTCGACTTTTGGCGCGCAGAATCTGTGTCTCGCTCGGAAAAGAGCCATGCACATACATCTGCCCGCCAGCCACGTCGTCCTGCATCTCCACTACTGGACCGTCCACCTGACGAGTCTGGAGCTCGCGATCTGCGCGGCACTTTGCGCAGAGCGCATCCTGCTGGCCTATCCCACCTGGAAGCTCGCGAAACGCCGGGGTCGGATGTGGCCGCCGTATCTGCTTTTCGGGCTGGTCGGGCTGCTCTTCCTGGCACTTCGCTCGCCCGCCTATTCGGTGTTGTCGGCTCGCCTGCACCCGAGGAAGCGCACGGGCTACACGCATGCAGGCTTCAGCGGCCCTGTGCCCGAGCTCCCGACCGAGGTCGACCTGTACCCGGCCAAGCGGAAGCGGCGCCGCCTGTCTCCTCTCCACGGGTACCACCTGCCGTACGGCGGCGTGGACGAGACCGCTCGCTGAGCGGCGCGCTTCCCGCTCGCTGATCCAACTCCGCCGCGCTAGCGTAGGTTCTCGCGTCACAAGTCCCCTGTGACCCGCGCGATAGCGCGCCCGTGAACTGCGAGAAAGCGAGCCTGAGATGAAGTCGTATCGCTACCTGATCGTTGGCGGGGGCATGGCTGCCGATGCTGTCTGTAAGGGCATTCGGTCGCAGGACGAAAGCGGGACGATCGGAATTGTCGGCGAGGAGCCGTACCCGCCGTACAAGCGGCCGCCGCTCACCAAGGATCTCTGGAACGGCGGCGACGAAGCGAAGATCTGGCGGCAGACCGCTGAGAAAGGCGCCGAGCTGCACCTCGAGCGCCGCGTCGTCTCGCTCGACGTCGCAGGCAAGCGCGTGCGGGACGACGCCGGGGACGAGTACACGTACGAGCAGCTGGTGCTCGCCCCGGGCGGCACGCCGAGGCGACTCGGCGGCGACGACGGCGACGTCATCTACTTTCGCAACCTCGACGACTACAGGCGGACGCGCGCACTGAGCGGCGAGGGCGCCCGGTTCGCGGTGATCGGCGGAGGTTTCATCGGCTCCGAGATCGCGGCGGCCCTGTCCACCGCGGAGCGCGACGTGACGATGATCGTTCCCGAGCCCGGGATCAGCTGGCGGAACTTCCCGCCCGACCTGGCGGCGTTCGTCACCGAGGAGTACCGCCGGCGTGGCGTTGCCGTGTGGACCGACTCGCTGGTCGCGAACGTCCAGCGTGAGGGTGCCGAAACGGTCGTCACGCTCAAGGACGGGCGGTCGCTGCGCGCCGACGCGGTCGTGGCGGGACTCGGAATCGTCCCGAACGTGGAGCTCGCCGAAAGCGCCGGCTTTGCGGTCGACGATGGGATCGTCGTCGATGAGTACGGGCGCGTCCCCGGTGCCGAGGACGTCTTCGCGACGGGCGACGCGGTCAGGTTCCCGTCACCGGCGCTCGGGAAGAACGTTCGCGTCGAGCACGAGGATCACGCCAACACCCACGGGCGCGTCGTGGGAGCAAACGCGGCCGGCGCGGCTGAGGTCTACGACCATCTGCCGTTCTTCTACTCCGATCTCTTCGAATTCGGCTACGAGGCGGTCGGGGAGGCGGACACGCGCCTGCGGAGCATCGCCGCCTGGCGTGACCCGCTGAAGAAGGGCGTACTCGGGTTCGTCGACGATGCCGGCAGGCCACGCGGTGTGCTGCTTTGGGGCATCTTCGGGAAGGTCGACGCGGCGCGGGAGCTGATCAAGGCCGGCCAGCCGATCGGCGTCGACGAGCTGCGCGAGCTCGCCGGTTGAGCTCAGACCAGCTCGAGCGTGCGGACTGCGAGATCGCGGTCGCGATCGGTCACTCCGCCGGCGGAGTGCGTCGACCAGCGCACCGTGACGCGCCGGTACCGGATGTCGATGTCGGGATGGTGATTCTCACGCTCGGCCAGCTCCGCGAGGCGTTGGACGAACGCGACGGCCGCCGGGAAGCTCTCGAACTCGAGCTCGCGAACCAGGGCGTTGTCGTCCTCGTGCCAGCCGGCAGGAACCGTCATCGGCGTGACTATGCCTGACGGGACCCAGGTCGGACGGCTCGCCCGCTCGCGCAAGCCGCGGCAGGGCAAGGATCTGCTGTGCGAGTGGGTCTTCCGGCCGCTTGCGCATCTGATCGTTCTGGCTCTGCTGCCGCTGCGTGTACCCCCGCCTGCGGTTGTACTCGCCGGCGCCGGTGTCGGTCTGGCCGGCGCGGTCGAGATCGGCCGCCATCAGTTCCTGGCCGCCGCGCTGCTGTTGCAGCTGAAGACGATCCTCGACAACGCCGACGGCCAGCTGGCCCGCCTGTCGGGGCGCATCACAGCGCTCGGGCGGTACCTCGACTCCGAGTCGGATCTGGTCGTGAACGCAGCGCTCTTCGTCGCGCTCGGAACCCAGGTCGGGCCGTGGCCGGCGTTGGCCGGGTTCGTCCTGCTGACCACCGTCCTGAGCATCAACTTCAACGTCGAGCGCCTTTACCGCCGCGAGCGGGGAGAGCGTGCGAGCGCGATGCCGGAGGCCGACGGAGCTGCTGCGGTGCTCGCGCGCGCCTACAGCGCCGTCTACGCGCCGCAGGATCGTTTGGTCGAGGCGTACGCCACCTCGCGGCTCCGCAAGCGGCCCCCGCAGGCCCGCCTCGCGTGGCACGATCCCGCCGCGGTTGCCGTCATCGCGAACTTCGGCCTCTCGCCGCAGCTTGCGGCCCTCGGCCTTTGTCTGGCCGTCGGGCATCCCGAGGCGTACGTCGTCGTTCTACTGGCTGAGGTGCTCGTGATAGCGGGGCTCGCTGTTCGCCGCGAGGTGTTGGCGTCGAGAGCCTCCCGTGCCTCGCAACTTGCCGTTGTCGTCGACTGAGTCAGGAGAAGGTGTGAAACCAGAAGAAGCTGTCGTCTTTCCGTGGCACCCGCGGGACGACTCGTCGCAGCGTGAGATCCCTCCCGCCGAATGGGCGCGTCTCGAAGGGCACGTCGCCGAGATCCTGACCGCGCTCGGCATGGATCTCGACACGCCGGGAACCGCGGAGACGCCCCAGCGCTTCCTGCGCGCCCTCTACGACGCGACCGCCGGGTATGACGGCGACCCGAAGCTGCTCACGGCGTTCCCCGCCGAGCACCAGACCGACTCCGCCCACCGGCCCGGCCAGATCGTGGAGGGCCCGATTGGCTTCTTCGCCCTCTGCGAACACCACGCGCTGCCGTTCCACGGCGTCGCTCATGTCGCGTATGTGGCCGACCAGGAGATCATCGGCATCTCAAAGCTGACGCGCCTCGTCCGGGTGTACGCGCGGCGGTTCACCGTGCAGGAGCGGCTTGGCGAGCAGATCGCCGACACCCTCGTCGACCTGATCGACCCGCGTGGTGTGGCCGTCCATCTCGAGGCGGCACACCTGTGCACGCAGATGCGGGGCGTCAACGAGGAGTCCTCGCGCACGGTCACGTCGTTCTGGCGCGGCCTGTACTCGGACGACGCCGACCTGCGCCGCGAGTTCCTCGACGAGGTGCGCGCCCGGCGATGAAGCCGCTCGAGCTCCTGACGGAGCCGGCGGGCCTGCCGTCGTTTGCTCTGCCGGACACGCTGCGGGAGCTGTACCCGGGCACGCTCGGGTTTCCCGCGGAATGGGTGTACGCGAACTTCGTCTCGACGCTCGACGGGGTCGTCTCGCTTCCCGGTGTGCCCGGGTCGAATCGGCTGATCGCCGACGGGAGTGACGCCGACCGCTTCGTGATGGGGCTGCTGCGCGCGTGCGCTGACGTGGTGCTGATCGGCGCCGGAACCCTGCGCGGGTCGCCGCGGGCACTGTGGACGGCCGAGGTCGCCTACCCGGACGGCGCCGCGGCGTTCCGCGAGCTGCGGGCGGGGCTCGGGCTGGGCGAGCAGCCGGCCCTCGCGATCATCACCTCGGGCTCGGCGTTCCCCGCCGACCATCCGGTTCTCGCGCGGAGTCCAATCATCCTCACCACCGAGGCCGGCGCCGAGCGGCTGAAGGCGTTGCCCGGCGCGGAGGTCGTTGCCGTCTGTCCGGGAGAGCGGGTCGATCCCGCGGCCGCCATTGCGGCGCTTCGCGAACGCGGCTACGGCCGGATCCTGTCGGAGGGTGGGCCGCATCTCTTCGGCTCGCTCCTTGTCGACGAGCTGCTGGACGAGCTGTTTCTCACGCTCTCCCCGCTCGTCGCGGGGCGGACATCTGAAGGTGGGGATGTCCTGTCGCTCGTCGAAGGCTTGCGTCTGCTCCCCGATCGCCGTGTCGCATTCGAGCTGCACGGGATTCGCCGCCACGGCGAGCATCTCTTCCTGCGCTACAACCTGAGCGCCTGACGGCGGAGGCCCGCGAGGGGCCTCCATGACCGTCGAGCTTCTTCCGTGTGCTTGCGTGCCTGAGGGCCTGGACCTACTTGCCGATCGCGGTGATCGGGGCGTTGAACACGATGTGCAGATCCTTCTCGGTCAGCTTGCCGGCCTTCGCCAGCGCGTCGATCTGGTCGTCCTTCTTGAGCGTGACAGGCGTGACGCCGGCCTTCCAGATGACCGCGATCTCCTCCCAGAGCGGGTTGTAGTCGTCCTCGCCGGGCTCCGAGCCGAACACCGAGATCTGGCCGGGTGCGGCCTTGCCCTCGATGAAGAACTGCCGCGGGGCACCCTTCACCGCAGCGAGCGCGGCCGAGTAGTTGATGTGCATCGCCGCGGCCTGTGCCTTGTTCGACGTGTCCGTTGCGAGGAAGGTGTCCTTGTGGCCGTCGTAGTAGCCGAGGTACGTGGGCTCCGACGTATGGCTCACGGGGCCGAGCGGAACTCCGCCACCGGCCGCGGTCGCGGATGCGGCGACAACGATGCTCAACGCGACGACCATCGCCGCACCGGCCGCAACAACTCCTGCAGTGAATCTCCGAGACATGCATTTCTCCTGACAGTTGGTCATTACCTGCGCAGGAGAGCTACGGCCGGCGCCCGCAAATCGGTTTCGTGGATGATTACGGGGTGAGAATGACGGTGAGTCGGAGCGCATCGCCTTTTCGCGAAACGCTTGCCGCGCTACACGCCGCGATCGAGCAACGAGGGCTGACGGTGTTCGCGCAGTTCGATCACGCGGAGGGCGCCCAGAAGGCTGGCCTGGAGCTGGCCGACGAGACAGTCGTCGTGTTCGGCAACCCGCGCGCCGGAACGCCGCTGATGCAAGACGACCCGAGGATCGGCATCGAACTCCCTCTGCGGATACTCGTCTGGCGGGGTGGAGACGATGTCCTCGTCGGCCACGCCGACCCGAGGGAGTGGAGCGAGCTGTACGACGTCGGCGAACGGGTCGAGATCCTCGAGACGATGGCCGCCCTGCTCGAGCAGCTCACGGCCGAAGCGACCGCGTAAAAGCTCACAGGTGCAGAGCGAACTGCCGGTGCCAGGCACCAGCTGTTCGCTGTCCCGGACCGGCCGCGAGTACGGAGGTCTTGTTCGTCCCGCAAGAGGTGTCAGACACCGCTGCGGCGGTGTCGACACGCGTCCTTACGAACCCCAGACCTCCTCGGCGACCTCGACGATCAGCCGGAGCTTTGCGACCTGGTCGTCATACGTGAGGACGTTTCCCTCCACCGTGGATGAGAAGCCGCACTGCGGTGAGAGACAAAGCTGGTCGATGTCGACGAAGCGGCTTGCCTCCTCGATTCGCCGCTTCAGGTCGTCCTTCTGCTCGAGCTCGCCGTGCTTGGTGGTGACCAGCCCCAGCACGACCTGCTTGCCGGGCGGGACGAAGCGGAGCGGCTCGAAGCCGCCCGAGCGCTCGTCGTCCCACTCCATGAAGAACCCGTCGACCTCGAGCTCGTTGAAGAGCGCCTCGGCCACGAAGTCGTAGCCGCCCTCGGCCGCCCACGACGAGCGGAAGTTGCCGCGGCACATATGCGTCGTCAGCGCCATGCCCGCCGGGCGGTGGGCGAGCGCCTCGTTGATGTGGTGGATGTACTCGACGTGTTGCCGGTCGGGGTCGCCGCCGATCGAGGCCACGTAGTCGCGCTGGTGCGGATCGTTGAGGTAGGCGAGGCTCGTGTCGTCGAACTGGAGATACCTGCAGCCCAGCTCACCGAGCCGGCGCACCTCCTCGGCGTAGGCGGCTGTCAGATCCGCCCAGAACGAGTCGAGGTCGGGATACAGCGTCGTATCGATCGACGCACGGCCGCCGCGATAGTGGACCATGCTCGGCGACGGAATCGTCAGCTTCGGCGTTGCCGTCGTCGCAGCGTCCCGAACGAACGCGAAATCGTCTCCGAAGATGGTGTGCGAGACGCCGAGCTTCCCGCCGATGTGGATCGCGGCCGGAGTGAATTCGATCTTCCCGTCCTCGTTGAAGAACTGCACGGTCAGCTCGCCCGGCTCCTTGGTGATCCCGTCCAGCTGGTAGATGAAGTCCATGTGCCACGACGCGCGCCTGAACTCGCCGTCGGTCGCCGACCGCAGACCGACAGCTTCCTGCATCCGGATCACGTCGAGGATCGCCTGGTCCTCCACGGCACGCAGCGCCGCTGCGTCGAGGCGGCCGTCGGTGAACGCGGCGCGTGCCTCGAGCAGCTCCGGCGGACGGAGCAGGCTGCCGACGTGGTCGGCGCGGTAGGGCGGAGTCGTGCGCACGGACAAATCAGGCTCCTGTCTTCTGGTTGTTCAAGAGTTCACGGAGAATTGCACGGTCGATCTCGCGCCGGAGTACCTTCCCGGTCGGGCCGTGAGGTAGCTCGGGCGCCAAGACGACGAGCCGCGGCGCCTTGTAGCGGGCCACACGCTCGCGTGTGAACGCGATCAGGTCGGCGGGAGTTGCGTCGGCCCCCTCGCGTAGGACGACCACCGCAGCGACCTCCTCGCCGAGGGTCTCGTCGGGAACGCCGACCACCACCGCCTCCCGCACGGCGGGATGCTCGTACAGCGCCTCTTCGACCTCGCGCGGATACACCGTGTAGCCGCCGCGCAGAATCACGTCCTTCTTGCGGTCGACGAGGAAGAGGTAGCCGTCCTCGTCGAGGTAGCCGACGTCGCCGGTCGCGAACCAGCCGTCGGGGGAGACCGCCTCACGCGTGGCCGCCTCGTTCTTCCAGTACCCGGTCATGACGGCCGGCCCGCGAACCAGCACCTCGCCGATCTCGCCGACGGGGCCGTCGATCCGCACCTCCGTCCCTTCGATCGGCTCGCCGACCGATCCGAGCTTCACCGGCCTGCCCGCCCGGTGACTCGTCACGGTGCCGGCGGTCTCGCTCAACCCGTAGCCCTCGAGCACGACGCAGTCGAACCGCTCGACGAACGTCCGCAGCGTCTCGACGGCCAGCGGAGCCCCACCGGTGTGCGCCACGCGCATCGCCGGCGCCTTGCCGGTCTCCTCGCTCGCGCGCAGCAGCGCGATGCACATCGTGGGGACGCCCATGAACACCGAGACGCTCTCGCGCTCGATCACGTCGAGTGCCGCCGCGGCGTCGAAGCGCGATACGAGCGCAGCCGAGGCTCCGGCGGCGACAGCCATGTTCATGACTCCTGACTGCCCGAAGATGTGCGCGAGCGGCGCTGCACCGAAGACGACGTCGTCGGGGCCGATGCCGAGAACCGCCCCGAGTTGCGTCGCGATCCACGAAAGACCGGCGTGCGAGAGCTGCGCCGCCTTCGGCTGCCCCGTCGTCCCCGAGGTGTACAGCAGCACCGCGGTGTCGCCGCCGCTGACCTGCGCCATGTCGAAGCGCGGTGTTGCGGCCCCAGCCTCCGCCGGATCGACACACGGCACCGCGCCGCACGCGCGAGCAGGCTCCGCGACCAGGATCGAGGAGCCGGAATGCGCGATGCGGCTCACGATCTCGGGCTCCACGAGCAGCATGTTCAGCGGCACGACGATGGCGCCCAGCCGGAGCGCGCCGTAATACGCCTCGGCGAACGCCGGGATGTTCGGCAGCAGGAGCGCGACGCGGTCGCCGGCTCGCACGCCGCGTGCCGCGAGCAGGCCCGCGAACCGTCCGGCGCCCTCGTCGAGCTCGCGGTAGGTGACGACCTGCTCGCCCACAACGAACACCGTCGCCTCGGCACGGCCCTCACCCTCCGCGTCGACCAGCCCCGCCAGGTTCGCGTTGATGGTCGCCTCAGCGTTCCCGGTCATAGGTCTGCAGGCCCGGCTTGATGCTCTTGTCGTCGAGGAACTGCGAGAGCCCCTGCTCGCGGCCGCGCTCACGGTCGAGGAACTGCGACTGCTCGAGCTTCGCGTAGAGGTAATCCTCGGCGTCGTCCCAGCCCATCTGCTGGCAATGCTTGAAGCCCAGCTTCGCCGCCCGCAGGACGACGGGGTTCTTGTCGAGCAGCTCCCGCGCGAGTGTCTCCACCTCGCCGCGCAACTCGGCGCGCGGCACGCTCCAGTTGACGAGCCCCATCGCTGCCGCCTGGCTGCCGGTGAAGGTGCGCCCGGTCATGATGTAGAGCAGCGCCGCCCGGGAGCCAACCGTCTCGGCCAGCGCGCGGCTGACGACGCTGCCGGGCGGGATGCCCCAGTTGATCTCCGACAACCCGAATGTCGCCTCGTCGGCCGCGACGGCCAGATCGCACGCCACCAGAGGCGTGAACGCGCCGCCAAAGCACCAGCCGTTGACCATGGCGATCGTCGGCTTGGCGTAGTTCCGCAGCAGGCGCCACTGCCAGAAGGCCGCGTCGCGCCGAACCTTTCGCTGCACGTGCTCCGGCGCCTTGTCGACCTCGCGGAAATACTCCTTCAGGTCCATCCCGGCCGAGAACGCGTCGCCTGCTCCCGTCAAGACGACGACGCCGCAGTCGTCCTCGGCATCGAGTGTCTCGAGCACCTGGATCATCTCGCCGTTCAGGGTCGGGCTCATCGCGTTCCGCTTGTCGGGGCGGTTGAGCTCGACCCAGGCAATGCCGTCCTCGAGCGAGACCCGCACGGTCTCCCAGGATCCGATCGTCATTTCACTCTCCTTCACCGGACCGGAGGCCCAGCAGGTCGATGGCATTCTCCTTCAGGATCAGCGGCCGAACCTCGTCCCTGATGTCGAGCTCGGCAAAGTCCGCGAGCCAGCGGTCGGGCGTGATCATCGGGAAGTCGGAGCCGAACAGCACCTTCCGCCGCAGCAGCGTGTTCGCGTACTGGACGAGGATCGGCGGGAAGTATTTCGGCGACCAGCCCGACAGGTCGATCCAGACGTTCGGCTTGTGCAGGCACACCGAGATCGCCTCGTCCTGCCACGGGAACGACGGGTGGGCCAGCACGATCTTCAGCTCGGGGAAGTCGGCGGCGACATCGTCGACGTGCAACGGATTCGAGTATTTGAGCCGGATCCCGCCGCCGCCGGGCACCCCGGAGCCGATGCCGCTGTGGCCGGTGTGGAACAGCGCGGGCAAGCCTGCCTCGGCGATCACCTCGTACAGCGGATAGGCGGCGCGGTCGTTCGGAAAGAACGCCTGCAGGTTGGGGTGAAACTTGAAGCCCTGCACGCCGTGGTCGGCGATCAGCCGCTTCGCGGCCCGCACGCCGTCGACACCCCGGGCCGGGTCGATGCTCGCGAACGGGATCAGCACGTCGGCATTCGCAGCCGCGATCGCGGCGATCTCTTCGTTCGGAACGGGCGCGACACCCGTGACGGATTCGGAGTCGACCGAGAACACGACCGCGGCCAGCGATCGCTCGCGGTAGTAGTCGGCGACGATCTGCGCGGTGGGCAGCTCGCCGTTGCCGAAGTATTTGGCGGCTCCGGCGCGCAGGGCGGCCGGTAGGCCATCGTGCCCGGCGAGCGAGACCTCCGCGTGCGTGTGGACGTCGATCGCGTTGACGCGGTCGAGGTCGATCATGGGCGGTGGCCGATCCGCGCCGAGATCTCAGCTGCCGTGCGCTTGAGCGGCGGCACGAGCCGTGCCACGAGATCCTCGAGCGACACCATCGACCGGTGCACGGCGATGTTGATGGCGGCGAGCGTCTCGCCGCTCTGCGAGCGCACCGGCGCCGCGATCGAGCGCAGGCCGTACGCGAGCTCCTCGTTGTTCACGGCCAGGCCGGCGGTGCGAACGCGATCGAGCTCGGCCAGCAGCGAGTCGCGCTCGGTGAGCGTGTTCGGGCCGCGCTGGGCGAACTGCACCTCGTCGAGTACGGCCTGCTGCGCGTCTTCGGGCAGGAACGCGAGCAGCACCTTCCCCATCGAGGTGCAATACGCCGGCAGCCGCGAGCCGACGTGCAGGTTGAGATCGATCTCGCGCTGCCCTTGCCGCGAGCTGCGGCAGCGCTCGATGTAGACGATGTCGACGCCGTCCAGCACCGCCATGTTCACCGTGTGCCCGGTCTCGTCGGACAGCTGCTGCAGGTGGGGCACCGAGATCTCGCGGAGCTCCATCGAGTTGATCGCCGAGAACCCGAGGTCGAGCACGCGCGGCCCCAGGCGGTACTTCCGGGTCGCGACGTCCTGCTGCAGATAGCCCAGAGTGGCCAGCGTCGAGATGTAGCGGTGGGTGGTCGAGCGGTTCAAACCGACCTCCTGCGCCAGCTCGCTCACCCCGAGCAGCGGCCGGTTCGAGCGGAACGCCGACAGGATCGCCAGCCCTCGCTCGAGCGACCGCGAGTAGCTCCGGGCGTGACTCAGCTCTTCCGCGACCGCCATCGAGCGAGATACTAAAGATCCAAATACTGGAACACCGTCTTGACAAGTCGAACCACCGGCCGTACCGTCGGCGCCGCTTCCCGTCCGCGCACCGCGATTCGCGAGGGAGAATGAACCGTGAAGATCACCGCCGCGGTAACCGAGTCGAGAGGTGCGCTGTTCGCCGTGAATACGATCCGCTCGGGCGGTTGGGTGGTTCACGACTTCGACCAGATCGAGCAAGCGGCACAAGACGCCGGAGCGGGGAGGACGAGCAAGCCCGTCCTCCGCATGTCCTGAACGAGAGGAGAGCTGTAGATGGCAACCGTCGAAGCAGTCCGCGAATCCCAGCAGTTCATCGGGGGCGAATGGGTCGACGCCGCGGGCGGCGAGACGTTCGACGTCACCGACCCCTTCACGGGCGAGGTCGTCGTACGCGCACCGGCAGCAACGCGGGCCGATGCCGCGCGCGCCGTTGCAGCGGCGGCCGCCGCGTTCCCGGCCTGGTCGCAGACCCCTCCGGCCGAGCGGCAGCGCATCTTCCTCAAGGCGGCCGACGTCCTCGAGACCCGGCTCGAAGAGGTCGTCGGGCTCCTCGCGCGCGAGACCGGCGCGACGTTCGGGTTCGGCATGTTCCAGATGCACTTCGTGCCCGGCCTGTTCCGGCAGGCAGCGGCCCTGGCGTACGCGCCCGTGGGAGAGGTGATCCCGTCCGACCATCCCGGGACGCTCGCGATGGGCCTGCGTCGCCCCGTCGGCGTCGTCGGAGCGATCGCGCCCTGGAACGCCGCGCTGATCCTGTCCGCCCGCTCGATCGCTGCGCCTCTCGCGCTCGGCAACACGGTCGTCCTGAAGCCGTCGGAGTGGTCGCCCTTCTCGGGCGGTCTGCTGTGGGGCGAGGTCTTCGCCGAGGCCGGCCTGCCGGCGGGCGTCCTGAACATCGTCACCCACGCGCCCGGCGCTGCCGCCCCGATCGGCGACGAGCTCGTCGAAAACCCCGCGGTGCGCCGGATCAACTTCACCGGGTCGACGAATACGGGGCGCCGCCTGGCCGAAGCTGCCGGCCGGCAGCTGAAGCGCGTGCTGCTCGAGCTCGGCGGCTCGAACCCGCTGATCGTGCTGGCCGATGCCGATCTCGACTTCGCCGTCAACGCGGCGGCGTTCGGCGCCTACCTGCACCAGGGTCAGATCTGCATGTCGACCCGCCGCATCATCGTCGAGCGCCCGATCGCCGAGGAGTTCACGGCGAGACTCGCCGAAAAGGCGGCCGGGCTCGCAACGGGCGATCCGCGCGAGCACAGCACGATCATCGGCCCGCTCATCAACGCGCAGGCCCTGCAACTCGTGAAGGACCGCGTCGAGGACGCTGTGGCGAAGGGCGCCAAGCTGCTGGCCGGCGGCGAGGCCGTCGGGCCGTGCTTCCAGGCGACGCTTCTTTCAGACGTGCCCGCCGAGTCGGATCTCGCAAAGCACGAGACCTTCGGCCCGGTCGCCGCGATCGAAATCGTGGACGGTGCCGACGAGGCCGTCGATCGCGCAAACGACACCGCGTACGGGCTCAGCTCGGGGATCATCACGACGGATGCCGACCGCGGCTTCCAGCTCGCCCAGCGCATCAACTCGGGTGTCGTGCACGTCAACGACCAGTCGGTGGGAGACGAGCCGCAGATGCCGTTCGGCGGCGTCAAGGACTCCGGGTTCGGGCGCTTCGGCGGCCACGCTGTGGTCGACGAGTTCACCGACGTGCACTGGGTGACTCTGAGCGGGGCGCACCCCTTCCCGTTCTAGAGGCGGCAACGGCAGGCACATGGCGGAGATCGTGGCATTGAGCGATGCGGTGAGGGACCTCGTCCACGACGGGGACCTCGTCGCGCTCGAGGGCTTCACGCATCTGATCCCGAACAGCGCCGGCCACGAGATCGTCCGCCAGGAACGGCGCAACTTGACGCTCCTGCGGATGACGCCCGACGTCATGTACGACCAGCTGATCGGGATGGGGTGCGCCCGGAAGCTGATCTTCTCGTGGGGCGGCAATCCCGGCGTCGGCTCGCTGCACCGGCTGCGGGATGCGGTCGAGCACGACTGGCCGCTGCCGCTCGAGCTGGAGGAGCACTCGCACGCGGGCATGGCTGCGGCGTACGCGGCAGGCGCCTCGAACCTGCCGTTCGGGGTGCTGCGGGGCTACACCGGCACCGATCTGCCGGCGCACACACGGGTCGGGCGGGTCACCTGTCCGTTCACGGGCGAGGAGCTGGCGGCCATCCCGGCGCACCGGCCCGACGTCGGGATCGTGCACGCCCAGCAGGCCGACCGGCTCGGCAACGTGCAGCTCTGGGGCATCGCGGGCGTGCAGAAGGAGGTGGTGCTCGCGTCGGCGCGCTCGATCGTGACGGTCGAGGAAGTGGTCGACGAGCTCGAGCTGCGTCCGGGAGGGATCGTCATCCCCGGCTGGGTGATCGACGCGGTCGCACTCGTCCCGGGTGGCGCGCACCCCTCGTACGCCCACGGCTACTACGACCGCGACAACGAGTTCTACGTCGCGTGGGACGAGATCAGCCGCGACCGCGAGACGTTCACCGCCTGGATGACGCGCCATGTGCTCGGGACCGCGAACACGGATGAGTACCGGCGGAGTCTCGCCTCGGCCGGTATGGCCGCTTGAGCACCTACACGCAGGACGAGATGATGGCCGTCGAGGCCGCGCGGCGCCTGCACGACGGCACTGTGTGCTTCGTCGGTATTGGGCTGCCCAGCCTGGCGGCGAACCTCGCCCGGCGCACGCATGCGCCGGGCTGCGTCCTCGTCTACGAGAGCGGGACGATCGGCGCCAAGCCCGTCGTGTTGCCGCTGTCGATCGGGGACGGCGAGCTGGCGGAGACTGCCGACTCCGTCGTCTCGGTGCCCGAGATGTTCGCGTACTGGCTGCAGGGCGGGCGCATCGACGTGGGCTTTCTCGGAGCCGCGCAGATCGACCGGCACGGCAATCTGAACAGCACGGTGATCGGGCCGTACGACAAGCCGAGGGTAAGGCTGCCGGGCGGGGGCGGGGCGCCGGAGATCGCGACCGGTGTGACAGACGTCTTCGTCCTGCTGCGGCAGACGCTGCGGACGTTCGTCGACGGGCTCGACTTCACGACGAGCGTCGGCGACCGTGTCCGCGTCGTGGTCACCGATCTCGGCATTCTCGAGCCGGTCGACGGCGAGCTCACCCTTGTTCGCGTCCATCCGGGAGTCAGCGCCGACGACGCACGCGCCGCCACGGGCTGGCCGCTCCGCGTGGCCGACGACCTGCGCGAGACGGACCCTCCAACGACAGCCGAGCTGACCGCTCTGCGCGCGCTCGAGACGAAAGGACACGCGTGACCGACGAAGCCTCGACGATTGTGCTGCCGGACGATCCCAGCTTCGGATCGGAAGTCCAGGTCGACTATCCCGGCTACCGCTCGACGCGCTTCCGCGCACCGTCGCGGCCGCTCGTGACGCTGCCCGAGGAGTTCCATTCGCTGATCGGGCCGGTGTTCGGCGAGGACTCGATCGAGGCGGGCGATGCCGACCTCACGACGCAGCACGGCGGAGAGGCGCTCGGCGAGCGGATCAACGTCTCGGGGCGCGTGCTCGACACGGACGGCCGGCCGATCCGCAACGCCCTCGTCGAGGTGTGGCAGGCCAATGCGGGCGGCCGTTATCGCCACCAGGTCGACGACCATCCGGCGCCCCTCGACCCGAACTTCTCCGGCGCGGGCCGGTGTCTGACCGGCGACGATGGCAGCTACAGGTTCGTCACCGTCAAGCCCGGGCCGTATCCCTGGGGAAACCACGAGAACGCCTGGCGTCCGTCGCACATCCACTTCTCGGTATTCGGACGCCTGTTTGCCGAGCGCGTCGTCACACAGATGTACTTCCCGGGCGACCCGCTGTTCCCGTACGACCCCATCTACACGTCGGTCCGCGATCCGAAAGCCCGCGAGCTGATGGTGTCGCGCTTCGATCTCGAGACCACGGAGCCCGAGTGGGCGCTCGGCTTCAAGTGGGACATCATCCTCGGCCGCGGTGACGGCTCGACCCCTCTGGACACCCATTGACGCTCATCAGAACCCCATCCCAGACCGTCGGCCCGTTCTACTCGATCGGGCTCGACCGGAGGGCCGAGAACGCCCTCGTCGACCCTGACGCCCCTGACGCGATACGCGTCGCGGGACGTCTGCTCGACGGTGCAGGCGATCCGATCTCCGACGGGCTGATCGAGATCTGGTCGGCAACCGCCGGCGCGTGGGGGCGCTGTGGGACGGCCGAGGGCGGTGGGTTCTGGTTCGTCCTCGGCAAGCCGCCGGCCGGATCGGGGGAGGCACCGCGGTACGACGTGTACGTCTTCGCGCGTGGCCTGCTGCGGCACCAGCTCACCCGGCTCTACTTCCCGGACGAGCCCGAGGCGAACGCCGCGGATACCGTGCTGAGCGCCCTGCCCGAGGCCGACCGGTCGACGCTCGTCGCCGAGCAGGCCGACGGAGGCCTACGCTTCGACATCCGCATGCAAGGCGACCGGCAAACCGTGTTCTTCGAGCATTGACGACGTTCGGCGCGATCTTCGTCCCGGCGCCGCTGCGCGACGCGGTGTCGGACGCGGCCTGGGTCGATGCGATGGTCGAGGTCGAGCGCGCTCTTGCGACGGCCGAGTTCAAGGCCGGTCTGATCCCGGCCGCGGCCGGTGCGTTGATTGCCGAGGTGTGCCGCGACGGGGTGTACGACCCTGTCGTCCTGGCTGAGGAAGGACGCGCGGCCGGGAACCCGGCCGAACCGCTCGTCCGTGCGGTGAGAAGCCGGCTGACAGACGACGTCGCAGGCTACGTGCACTTCGGCGCCACGAGCCAGGACGTCATCGACAGCGCTGCGATGCTCGTAGCCCGGCGGGCGCTGGCAATCGTCGACGAGGAGCTGAGCGCAGTCGAGCAGCTCTGCGCGGGACTGGCGAGAACCCATCGCGACACGCCGATGGCCGCCCGGACGCTGCTGCAGCAGGCTGTGCCGACGACGTTCGGGTTCAAGGCGGCCGGCTGGCTGGTCGAGGTGCACACCGCGCGGCTCCGGCTCGCGCAGCTTGCCGGTGCGCTGCCCGCTCAGCTCGGCGGAGCCGCCGGGACGCTTGCGGCCCTGGGAGACGACGCGCTGGAGGTGCTGCGGCTGTTCGCCGCCGAGCTCGGGCTGGCCGAGCCGACGCTCCCGTGGCACACGGACCGGCTGGTGATCGCCGAACTCGGCTCTGCCCTCGCCAACGCGGCGGGAGCCTGCGCCAAGATCGGCGTCGACATCGCCCTGCTCGCTCAGACCGAGGTCGCCGAGGTGGCCGAGGCCGACCCGGGTGGGTCGTCCGCGATGCCCCAGAAGCGCAATCCCGTGGGGGCGGTGCTCGCCGGCGCGTGCGCCCGCCTTGCGCGCGGCCACGCCTCGGTGCTGGCCGAAGGCGTGGTGGCCGAGCACGAGCGGGCGATCGGTGCCTGGCACGCGGAGTGGAGCGCGCTCTCGGGCGCCCTGGCCTGCACCGGCGGTGCGGCGGCGGCGATTCGCCGTTCGCTCGACGGTCTGGTCGTCGACACGGCCCGGATGCGCGCCAACCTCGACCTGACCGGCGGCCGGGTTCTCGCCGAACGGCTCTCGTATCTGCTCGCAGGCGACCTGGGGCTCACAGCCGCCAAGGAGACGCTGACCCGGGCCAGCGCACCGGGCAATTCGCTCCGCGAGGAGCTCGCCGGGGTCCTTCCGGCAGAGGAGCTGGAGCGCGCGCTCGATCCCTTGACCTACCTCGGGGCCGCGACAGCGTTCGTCGACCGTGCGCTCGCGCTCGTCGACGTGGCCGGGACATGACGCGCCTGCGGTATCGCCTGGAGGGTCCGGCCGACGCACCCGTTCGTCGTCTTCTCGAACGCGATCGGAACGTCACTCGAGCTGTGGGACGAGCAGGCGGAATCACTCTCGGCGTCCTTCCGGGTGCTGCGCTATGACCACCGCGGCCAGGGCGGCTCCGAGGTGACGCCGGGGCCGTACTCGCTGCCGCTGCTCGCAGCCGATCTCGAGTCGCTGCTCGACGAGCTCGAGCTCGCGCAGGTGTCGTTCGTCGGCCTGTCGCTCGGCGGCGCGGTCGGCATGCAATTTGCCGTCGCGAACCCGGAACGCCTCGACCGGCTAGTGCTCGCGTGCACGTCGGCACGCTTCGGGTCGCGAGAGTCGTGGCTCGAGCGTGCAGCCCTTGTGCGACGTGCCGGCATCGCACCGCTTGTCGAGCCGGTGCTCGCCCGCTGGTTCACCGACGGCGTCTCGGATGACGACGCTGAGCGGTACAGAGCCATGCTCGAGGCGACGGCCGTCGAGGGCTACGCCGGGTGCTGCGAGGCGCTGGCCGACTGGGACTTCCGGGCGCAGCTCGGCGACATCCAGGCGCCGACACTCGTCCTCGCGGGGGCCGAGGATCCCGCAACGCCGCTCGAACACGCCGAGCAGATCGCCGAGGGTGCCGGCGCGCGCCTGGTGGTGCTCGAAGGCGCATCGCACCTTGCCAACGTCGAGCAGCCGGCGGCGTTCAGCGCGGCCGTCATGGAATTCCTGACCAGCGAGGTGGTGGCATGACGGACGAGGAACGGACCAGAGGCTTCCAGACACGCCGCGAGGTGCTCGGCGACGAGCACGTCGATCGCGCCATCGCCAACACGACCGAGTTCACCGCCGACTTCCAGGATCTGATCACGCGTTATGCGTGGGGCGACGATCTGGTCGCGTCCCGGACTCGACCGGCGCACACGCAGCTGCATCACGCTGACCGCGCTCACCGCGCTCAACCACCACGAGGAGCTGGCGATGCACCTGCGGGCCGCGCTCCAAAACGGCCTGACGCCCGATGAGATCGGCGAAGTGCTGCTCCAGGCCGCGATCTACTGCGGCGTGCCGGCCGCGAACCGCGCGTTCGCGATTGCGCAGGCAGTGCTCGCCGAACAGGAGACGGCGTGACCCGCGCGGTCATCCTGTCGGCCGTCCGGACGCCTGTCGGTCGCTACGGCGGTGGGCTGTCAGGGACACGTCCCGACGATCTGGCCGCGCTGGTCGTGCGCGAGGCGGTCGAGCGGGCCGGGGTGGAGGCGGGCGAGATCGAGGATGTGTGGCTCGGCTGCGCGAACCAGGCCGGTGAGGACAACCGCAACGTCGCGCGGATGGCGGTGCTGCTCGCAGGCCTGCCCCGAGTCGGTGGGCGGCGTCACCGTCAACCGGCTCTGCGCGTCGGGGCTGGCCGCGATCGTCGGCGCCTGCCATGCAGTGATCGCCGGCGACGGTGACCTGTTCGTCGCGGGTGGGGTGGAGTCGATGTCCCGTGCACCCCTCGTCACGGCGAAGCCCGACAAGGCGTTCCCGCGCGGCGACCGAACCCTCTACGACACGACGCTCGGCTGGCGCTTCCCGAACCCGCGGCTGGAGGAGCTCTTTCCGCTCGAGACGATGGGCGAGACGGGCGAGAACGTCGCGGAGCGGTGGGGTGTGTCGCGCGAAGACCAGGACGCGTTCGCGCTGCGGTCGCAGCAGCGCTGGGCCGAGGCCGACGAGGCGGGCCGCTTCGCCGACGAGCTCGTGGCCGTCGGCGACGTCACGCGTGACGAGCATCCGCGGGCCGACACGTCGGCCGAGAAGCTCGCGGCGCTGAAGCCCGCCTTCCGCTCGGGCGGGACGGTCACCGCCGGCAACTCCTCGGGCCTGAACGACGGCGCGGCGGCAGTCGTGATCGCCTCCGAGGAGAAGGCGCGCTCGCTAGGCCTCGCTCCCCTGGGCGCGTTCGTCGGATCGGCGGTTGCAGGGGTCGACCCGCGGGTGATGGGCATCGGCCCGGTGCCCGCGGTGCGGAAGCTGCTCGAACGGACGCACGTGGCGGTCGGCGATGTCGACCTGATCGAGCTGAACGAAGCCTTCGCGTCACAGTCGCTCGCCGTGGTCCGCGACCTGGGGATCGACGAGGACCGCGTGAACGTGAACGGCGGTGCCATCGCGATCGGCCATCCGCTGGGTATGAGCGGCGCCCGCCTCACTGTCACCCTGCTCCATGAGCTGCGCCGGCGCGGCGGCCGGTACGGCATCGCGACGATGTGCGTCGGCGTGGGCCAGGGCCAGGCCGCGCTCTTCGAGGCCGCCCGCTGAAGGCGCTGAAGACACAGGTCGCGATCGTCGGCGCGGGGCCGGCCGGGCTGACCCTGGCTCTGCTGCTGCGGAACGCCGGGATCGACTCGGTCGTGCTCGAGAACCGAAGCCGCGACTACGTCGAGCAGCGGATCCGCGCGGGAGTGCTCGAACAGGACGTTGTCGATCTGCTTGCGCGACGCCGGCGCCGGCGAGCGGATGGACCGGGAGGGCCTCGTCCACCACGGCATCCACCTGCAGTTCGAGGGCGGCCGCCACTACGTGCCGCTCAGCGAGCTCACCGACGGCCGCACGATCGTCATCTACGGCCAGACCGAGGTGGTCAAGGATCTGATCGCAGGCGCGGCTCGCGGCGTCACTGCCGCTGCTGTTCGACGTCGCCGACGTCAGCGTCCACGATTTCGAGACCGACCGGCCGCACGTCGAGTTCCAGCATGAGGGCGAGCTCCACCGCCTCGACTGCGACGTGATCGCCGGCTGCGACGGATTCCACGGCATCTGCCGCCCGGCCATCGACAAGGTGCTGCGCACGTTCTCGCGGGAGTACCCGTTCGGCTGGCTCGGGATCCTCGCGGAGGCGCCTCCGTCGAGCGAGGAACTCGTCTACGCACACCACACGAACGGCTTCGCGCTCCTCAGCCTGCGCTCGCCCACGCGCAGTCGCCTCTATCTCCAGTGCCGGCCCGACGAGGATCTCGACGAGTGGCCCGACGACCGCATCTGGGCCGAGCTCGCGACACGGACGGCGGTCGAGGGCTGGCAGCTGAACACCGGCCCGATTCTCGAAAAAGGTGTCACCGGGATGCGGAGCTTCGTGGCGGAGCCGATGCAGCACGGCCGGCTCTTCCTCACGGGGGATGCGGCGCACATCGTCCCGCCGACGGGGGCCAAGGGCCTGAACCTGGCGATCCGCGACGTCAGCGTGCTCGCCGCGGCGCTGGGCAACTGGTACGCGAGCGGCGACGAGGGCGGCCTGCGCTCGTATTCCGACCGCTGCGTGCGGCGCGTCTGGCGGGCGGAGCACTTCTCGTGGTGGATGACGTCGATGCTCCACCGGCACGGTGACGAGTTCGACGAGCAGCTCCAGCTCTCGCAGCTGCGCTACGTGGTCGGCTCACAGGCTGCCGCGCGCTCGCTCGCCGAGAACTACGTCGGGCTCGCGTCGGTCTAGCGACAGCGGCTATCGAGGGCGGCACGGGCCGGAGGAGCTGTTGCCGCCAGTCCCAAGCCCATGCCGCCGTGCTCACTATCGGCCGAAATGGGCGGTAGCTCAAGTCAGGAAAGCGGCCTGCGCTCGGGATAGCGTGGGAGGCCGTCGTCGGGTAGCGCCTCCCAGGCCGCCGCGTACGCGACGAACTGGTGGTATTGCGGGCGAACACCGGGGTCGCCGTCGAAGCTGCCGAGGCGGATGAAGACGTATGCGGGGTCGGTCGGATGGGCCGACCAGAGCGCACTGCCGCACACGCTGCAGAAGCATTTCTGGAACCCGCCGTCGTCCGGCGTCCAGCCATGGACAAGCTCATCGCCGGAACTGATGCGCATCGAACCGGGCACGATCTGCGCCGAGATCGCAGCTGCGGTGCCGGTGCGGCGCTGGCAGCGGGTGCAGTGGCAGTAGCCCACGAGTACCGGTGGCTGGTCGAGCTCCCAGCGGACGCCGCCGCAGAGGCAGCCGCCCGTGAGCGGTAGCCCGGTCATGGCTTCGGCCTTGCTGCCGGCCATGCCTCGCGCAGCCGGCGGGCGGTCTCGAGGAGAGCCTCGGGAAGCACCTTGACGTCGCCGAGCACCGCCATGAAGTTCGTATCGCCGTTCCAGCGCGGGACGACGTGCTGATGGAGGTGGTCTTCGATCCCCGCGCCGGCGACTCGGCCGATGTTCCAGCCGAGGTTGAACCCGTGCGGCCGGTAGATCTCGGTGAGTGCCGCAAGCCCGTCCGAGGCGAGGCGGTGCACCTCGCGGACCTCCTCGGCGGTCAGCGCGGCGAACTCTCCGACATGGCGTTTCGGGGCAACCAGCAGGTGGCCCGACGCGTACGGATACTTGTTCATTACGGCCAGCGCGTGGTCGCCCGTCGCGACCAGCAGCTCCTCCTCGGGCTCGCAGAAGATGCACCGGTCGAGCTCGTCCGCGTGCTGGACGTACTCGAGGCGCCACGGGGCCCAGAGAGTCTTCGGCATGGAGGTACCTTACGAGCCGATGAAGCTGCTTGCCGTAACGATTGCTGCGCTCGTGCTGGCCGGTGTTGCCGCAGCCGACACGTTCACCGACTCGACGGGTGAGGATCCCAACTCGGCCGACATCAGCACCGTGACGGTGACGAACGACCCGGCGGCCAAGACGATCCAGTTCAAGGTGGCGATCGCGAACATGGCCACGATGGAGGACGGCGCGGCAATCGCGATCTACCTCGACACCGACAAGGATCAGACAACGGGCGGCTCGTACGGCGCCGAGTCGGCGTTCACGTTCGACAACACGGGTGGAGTGCTCGCGATCTGGGACGGCGCAGAGTTCGCCCCGTCGGCCGCGACCGACGCCACCTCGTCGTACACGAACGGCGTGTTGTCGGTGCAGTTCCTCGCAGCCGATATCGGCAGCCCGTCGGGATTCAACTTCGTGGTCGAAACAGTGCGTGGCTCGGATCCGAACAACCCGTCGCTCGACGAGGCGCCCGACAACGGCTTCTGGACGTACACGCTGCAGACGGCGACGACCCCGCCGCCTCCCACGACCACGGCACCGACCGGCACGAGCACCACGCCGACCCCGCCGGGCAAGAAAGGCCCCGTGACCATCACGTCGACGCACGCGGTCTACACCGGCAAGCCGAAGGCGGGCAAGCCGTTCGTCGTGCGAGGCCTGCGCGTCGCGCTCTCGTCGGGCACGGCGGCCAACGCCACCGCGTTGAAGTGCACGGCGACCCTGGCGGCCAAGGCCCTGAAGGGCACGGGAACGACCGGCTGCACCTTCCATCTGGTCCCGCATGCCAAAGGAAAGCGGCTGATCATCCACGCGAGCGGCAAGTACCGGACAACTGCCGTGCACGTCACGGTCAGCTGGAAAGTCGCTTGATCGCTTGATTTCTCGCTTCTAGTCGGGCATCTCCCAGCCGAAGGGGCAGTGGCGCCCCACTCGGCCCCCTGCCATCGTCAGAACGGACGTTCAGGGGTGCGCAAATGTGGGGGGAGCAGGCTTGAGAGGCAGGAACGTCGGGTTGCGGGCTGCGCTACCGGTGCTGTTGGCGCTGACGGCTGCGTTCGTCACGTTCGGGATGCTTCCCGGCCGCGCCGGCAGTGCGTCGACGTCTGCGACGACGCTGTCGGTCGCGCTCTCGACGCCGGTGAAGGTTCACGGTCTGCTTGCCGCGCAGACGTTCGTCATCTCGAATGCCGGGGCCTCTGACGCCCGCAGCGCCCGCGCGCGCATCGCATTCGCCGCAAGCATCACGGCCCAGAGCGTCGTGACGCCCCAGGGGAAGTGCACCGTGGCACCGCTGCTGGTCGACTGCCACCTCGGCACGCTCCGGGCGGGAACGTCGATCACGCTCCGCGCGCTCTATCGCTTGAATTACGTCCCCCCGACCACCAACAACGCCGTCCATGTCAGCGCCGGCAACGCGCCGCTGGTCAGCGCGAGCGGGGCGTCGTACTTCCTGAACCGCTACTGGATCTGCGGTTGTCCGACGGTCTACACGTATCCGAACGGCTGGACTGTCCCGGCGACCGACCAGGGTGTCACGGTCGGCCCCGACGACACCGTGTTCCTGCCCGAGAGCTACTTCATCTCGCCCGACGGCGTCCTGCACTTTCCCGACGGGCGCATGATCAAGGACAGCTTGACGTCGGAGCGCTTCATTCCTCGCAAGAAGTAGCGCGGCAGTCTTCACGCCGCGTCTGCTGGTCGTCCCCGTGGTCGCGAGGATCTGAAGTTCGACAATCCGGAAAACGGGGATACCAGCTGTGAGGCCAATTAGCCGGTCGCGGTCGGCCGTGGCTTTGTCGGGTTTCTGGCGCTTCCCCGACACGCCGCGGAGAGGAGCGCCCACCCGACCGCGACCGGCGGCCCTCGCGCTGGCCTGTTAGACCTCGCCGGCGATCTTGTTGAGGATGCCCTTGATGTTGGTGCCCGTCGATTCCAGGGCGGCGATCGCGACCAGGGCGATCAGGCTGATGATCAGCGCGTACTCGATCAAGGCCTGGCCCTCCTGGCGCGCAGTGGCCTTGCGAACCTCGAGCATGCCGAGGGTGAGTCTGCCGCAGATGCGTTGAAGGTTGTCCATGGACCGTTCATCGGCTGGGGGCGAGACCGCCTGAAGAACCTCATGGTTTCTTGAGTTTCGTCGCGACAGGTTTAGGTTCCGCCGGCCGTGGGAATTGACGGGCTGCGGGTCGGCGCGATCGCCTAGGTTCGAGCCCTTGGCCCGCAGACGTTGTTCAGTCGGCCTGGGGGGCCGACAGCTTGCTTCCCTAAGGGCCATCCGAACCTTCGGGTGGCCCTTTCTGTACCCGCCTGGAGTCCGGGGCGCCGAACGTCCGCGGAGCGAGGCCGTCCTTACAACCAGCGCTTGTGGCGGAAAAACGCGAGTAGGCCGGCGAGCACGGCGATCATCACGGCGAAGATCGTCCAGAATGCCCAGACCGTCCCGAAGCCCGGGAACGTGACGTTCATCCCGAAGATGCCGGTGATCACCGAGAGCGGCAGCAGCACGACCGAGAACACGGTCAGGAAGCGCAGCACGTCGTTCTGGCGGTGGGAGATGACCGACTCGTTCGTGTCCTCGAGCGCCTCGACGACCTCCTTGTAGTTGTCGAGGATGTCCCAGATCCGCTCGGCCGCATCGACGACGTCGTCGAAGTAGAGATCGAGCTCCTCCGGCAGGAACCGCTCGACGTGGCGCTCGAGCAGGCGCAGGGTCGAGCGCTCCGGCTTCACGATCTTCCGGTAGCTGATGATCTCCTGCTTGACGTTCGAGATGTCGCGCACGACCTCTTCGGAGCGGCCTTCGAAGACGTCGTCCTCGAGCGCGTCGAGCTTGTGGCCGATCTTGTCGAGGATCGGGAAGCAGTAGTCGAAGAGGTCGTCGAGCACCTCGTAGAGCAGACGGCCTGAGCCCTTCGAGAACAGCTGCTCGCGGAACGCCTCGTCGTCCTCGCAGCGACGGAACAGGCGCGTGACGGGCAGCAGCTCGACGGTCGGGATCGTGACGAGGTAGTCCGGCCCGACGAACATGTCGAGCTCGGCGGCGTTCAGACGCTGGATCGCGCGGTCGTAGACGGGGAAGTGGAGGACGCCGAAGAGGTAGCCCTCGTCGGCGTAGTCGTCGACCTTCGGCCGCTGGCGCTTCGAGAGGACGTCCTCGACGTCGAGGGGATGCCAGCCGAAGCGGTCGGCGAGCTCCTGTACCGGCCCGAGCGTCGGCACCGACAGGTGGATCCAGGTCAGCCCGGCAGCGCTGAGCTCAGCGGCAGGCGGCGGCGCGGCGCCGGAGTCGCCGCGGCGAGATCGCGCGCGCGCGAGCGCCGGATGCGAGGGAGGCTCGGCATCCGTACTCAGCGGGTCCTCGATCGGCGGGCTCAGCGGCATGGGCCCATTGTAAACCACCTTCGCCAGAACCGCTTTTCAGCTCGCCAGCGCGGCTACCGGCGCGGAGTGGGGCACGCGGCGGAGATCGACCGGCACGAAGCGCTCCAGGGCGAGCGAGCCCACCGCGGCGATCGCGCACACGCCCGCTGCGATCGGCCAGAGCGCGAACGGCTCGGCGGCGAGAATGAAGCCGCCGATCGCCGGGCCTACCGTCCCGGCGAGCCCCCACGAGGCCGAGTGGATGGCGAAGTAGCGGCCGCGCAACGCGGCGGGGCCGATGTTCGCGACCAGCGCCTGGTGTGCGGGGCCGTGGAGGCACTCGCCGACGCCCAGGATCCCGGCTGCGACAGCGAAGAGCACGAAGGCTTCGGTATCGCGGGTCCACGCACCGGCGCCGTCGACGAGGAGCCAGGCCACAGCCCAGAGCGCGGGCATCAACGCGAGGGCTCGCAACCGCCTGCGACCTTCGATCCAGCGCGAAGCGGGCAGCTGGACGACGACGATCACGAACGTGTTGACCGCGAAGATGAGGCCGATCTCCCGCTCGCTGATGTGTGAGTGGTCACGTGCGAACTGCGGCAGCAGGTTGAGCAGCGAGTAGCCGGCTGCGACGAAGAGGAAGTTCAGCGTCCAGAGCCCCAGGAACGTCCGGTGGCGGAGAACGGTGCGATAGGAGCTTCGCGCGGCGCCCGGCAGCGCCGCGGCCGGAGGAGGCTCCGCGACGAACCACAGGACGCCGACGTAGACGAGGAAGGTCAGCGCGTCGAGCTCGAACAGCACCGTGAACGAGCCCGGGTGCGCCACGTGGGCGATCAGCCCGCCGGTCACGCCGCCGAGGCCGATGCCGAGGTTCATCGTCAACCGCTGCTGCGCATAGGCAGCGTGCAGGCGGTCGGCAGGAGCGAGCCGGGCGATCAACGTGGACTGTGAAGGCCAGAAGCCCGCGCTGCCCACGCCCTCGACGGCGATCAGTGCGAACGCCTCCCACGGGTGCCGGACGAGCGGGAAGAGGCCGATCCCGACGGTCTGCAGCACGAGCCCTACTCCCAGGATCAGCCGTGGACTGATGCGATCGACGAGGCTGCCGACGACCAGCACTCCGCCGAATTGCGTTGCGGCGGCAAACGCGACGACGAGGCCCGCGACCCCGAGCGAGAAGCCGCGCACGTCGCGGAGGTAGATGACCAGGAACGGCAGCACGATGCCGTTGCCGAAAGAGTTCATGACGCCGCCGATCTGCAGCAGCCAGACGTCGCGCGGCAGCCGCGGATCGAGCGAGCGAAGGTAGGTGCGCACCAGCCGAGGCTATCGTCCGCCTGAGATGCAGGCTCGGTGGTGGGCGACGAAGCAGGCGCAGAATCTGAAGGCGGCCACATACGTGTGCCCGTTTTGCGACGGCCTGCTCCACGCCACCAGCGATCACATGCTCGTCGTGCCGGAGGGCGACCTGTCGAAACGGCGCCACGCGCACACCGAATGCGTCGTCGCCGAGCGCCGCGCCGGCCGGTTGCCCGACCGCGACGAGTGGCAGCGGGCGTCGCGCCGGCGCTAACGCGGGCGCTGTTACTGACTCGTCGAGTGCTCGTGCTCGAGGTCGAGCACGTCGGAGCCGTCCAGTTCAGGGTCGTTCAGTTCAGAGTCGTCCGATTCGGAGTCCGCGCCGGGCAGACCTCGAGCTTCCGGCCCACCGGATCCGCGCGGCATGGCCTCGCCGTCCGACACACGCGCCACGCGGCTGTCGGCGAGAGCGAGAGCGCCGATCGGGTCGCTCGCCTCATCGGGCAGGACCGCCGCACCGAAGCCAAGTGACAGGCCCTTGCGCCCGAGCCGCTCGTTCAACGCCGTCGAGGCTGCGAGTAGCGCGCGCTCGACGTCGCGGAGCGGCCCCTCGATCAGCCCGCACAGCTCGTCGCGGCGCGGGCGGTAGTAGAAGCCGGACGGGCCGCTCGCGTCGGGCAGGTAGCTCATCACCTCGCGGATCAACGCTCCGGGTGAGCGCGTCCCGAGGCGGGTGAACTCTTCGAAGCCGCCGAGCCGGAAGATGACCAGGAGCCTCACGGGCTGGTCGGCGGCAACGGCCGCACCGAGGTCGCCGAGGAGCTGTTCGCGGGTTCCGACCTCGTAGTCCATTACCCCGCCAGGCTCACGTGTGAGTTTTCGCCGCGGCGGCCGCCACGGTCGGCGAGCCGCCGCTCGCGTTCGCTGTAGCCGGCCGGGAGGATGCGCCGGTCAGCCTGCTCGAGGGCACTGATCGGATCGGCCGCTTCTTCCGGAAGCAGCGCCACGCCGGCTTCGGCGGTCACGTTGTGGGGCTCACCGATCGCGTCGAGCGCCTCGGTGGCCGCGCCGAGCACGCGGACGGCCTCCTCGAGGGAGCAGTCGAACAGCGCGCACCACTCGTCGTGGCGGGGGCGATAGGAGAGGGCGGAGGTGCCGATCTCGGCGAGCAAACGGCTGTGCGCCTCGTCGAGGAGCTCGTCGCGCGCGACCGTTCCGTAGCGTTCGGTGAGGTCCCGCAGACCGTGCAGGCGGAAGACGACGAGGACACGTTCAGGGCTCCCCGGCGCCAGCGCGCGCGTGAGGTCGCCCATCAGCTCTCTGCGAGTGCGTACATCGCGATTCACAGTCCTCAGTCAGCGCGGTCAGACGGGCCTCCGTCATCACCCGAAGGAGTGAGCCGTGCGCGTTTCTGAGCGAGGCGCTAGATGCTGCGGCCGAGCAACTGAGCCCTGCGAACGCGGAACTGCTCTGCTGAGAGCAGGCCGGCATCGCGCAGCTCGCCGAGGCGGCGGATCTGGTCGACGACGTTGTCGCTGCCCGTGTCGCTCGGAGCAGCACTCTTGGCGCTTCTGCTGGCCTTGAGGCGGCCGAGGTTCATCGGGTCACCTGCCTTTCGCGGGAGAGGAGCCAAGGTCATCGCGCCGGGCCTCGTGCCAGCCACGCTCGGCGGCCGCAGTGCCGAGCGCTCCGCACTCGAGACAAACGAGGGTGTGGTCGACGGGCCCGGGCGACGACATGGTCGGACGATGGCACCTGCCGGCACGTACGCCGCTGGCCTTTCGTCTGGTCTCCGGCGCCGCCGGGTACTGCTTCCGGACGCCGCGTCAGGAACGTTCGCGACCGCGCCGAACGGCTACTGGAGCGAGAACGTGTGAATCAGGTGACGCCGAACGCTTGAGGCGCTCAGGCGTCGCGTTCAGAAGGTGCAGGGCCGAATTCGGCGACGGCGCAGATCGGGCAGTACCAGACAAGCTCGTGCTCGTCGGTCTCGCGGTCGTCCGACAGGTAGCCGCGCCAACCCCGCTCGGCCGGCGAGGCGCTATGCGTTCCACACTCGACGCAAACGAGCGCGTGGCGGACGGGCCGGAGTTGCGACATGTACACACGATGGCTTCCCGGAAGCCTCGCCGCCACTGGCCTTTCGGCTGGGTCCACGCGCCCAACGGCCCAGCTGTCAAGCGGCTCAGGCGCGCGGTGGAAGCACGTCGTGGAGCTCGTAGAAGCTGTCGCGATCGGGTGGCGTCGGTGGCTCGTCCCGCCCGGCCATCAGCTCGCCGAGGATCGGATTCAGGGTTCCCTCGATCCACCGGTCAGCGTCTTCACGCGTTTCCCAGACGTCGAAGATCCGAAAGACGCCCGAATCCTCGTCGAAGCCGGCGGTGTGGACGATCAGCCCCTTGATCGGAAGGGCGGCGAGCGCCCGTTCGCTCACGGCGTCGTACATCGCGGTCGTACGGTCGTCGTCGACGACCTTGAACTCCTGAACAAACGCCACAGCCATGGGTGCCTCCTGCGTAGACCTACGGACCCCGAAGCCTATGCGGGGATTGCCGGCTCCGGCGCTTGACCGCCATTTGCCGGTGCGGGAGACTCGCCCACCCAGAGCGACGAAAGGAGTTCCGAGATGTGGGCACGTGTGGCGAGGTTCGCGGGAGACCCGGAGAACGTCGACCAGAGGATCGGCCGGCTCAGGCCGCTCCTCGAGTCGGGCAACGACCTACCGCCCGAGCTCCAGGGTGCGAAGTTCCTGATGCTCGTCGATCGCGAGTCGGGCGGGATGATCGGTGTCACGCTGTTCGAGAGCGAGGACGCGATGCGGGCCGCCGACCAGGTGATGAACGCCGGTCCGGGAAACGCGGGCAGCCGCTCCGCAGTCGAGTTCTACGAGGTGCCCATCCACACGATCTGACCGTGTGGGTCGGGTGTCTTACGCGGGATTCACCGCGGCGAGCACCCAGCCGGCGGCAAGTGAAGGCGTCGCATTGTTCAGAGCCTTCAGCACCTCGAACGCCAGGCGCGTCGCGTGGCCCTGGTTCTGGGCCTCGAGCTCGAACTCGACGCGCGGCTCGTCGGCCTCTCGATTCAGAACGGCGACGTCCCAGCCGCCGCCTGCGATCACGACGTCGAACGCCGATTCGAGCTCGGTCTCTGCGACGGTCGCAGAACCCGCCGGAGCGAGGGCGATCCTGAAGGTGACCGTGTTGGTCTTGTGCGCGTCGCGCCAGCGCCGGCTGCGTCCGCTGTGCGGGTTCGGCATGGGCCGCCCGTACTCGGCCACCGAGCATGACGGGCAGCTGAACGCGAGCGCGGGCGCCTCGTCGAGCTCCGGGTCGTCGGTTCGGTAGCCACGCCAGCCGCGCGTGGAGGCGGTTGCGCTCATCGCGCCGCAGTGGACGCACACGATGACGCGGCGGCGGGGCGACGACATGCCACTCAGAATGCTGCATCGGCGGGCCGACTTCCACTGGCCGAAGGGCCAGAAAGGCCAGGCGGTCGGTTGGATCGCCCTCGAAGGCTCAGACCGCGCCGGCCGCAACCCGCGTGCTCAGCGGCCGCGCGCGAAGCCGGCGGGGACGTGGTAGCCGATGAGTCCCTCGTCCCGGGGCCGAACGTCCCGCGAGAGCGTGAACGCATAGGTGTAGATGCCGACGATCGGGAGCAGGAGTAGAGCGAAGCCCCAAAGCCTGGTTCGACCGTGCCGGTCCGGCATCGCGAAGTACAGCCAGATGATGAAGATCAGGTTGACGAGCGGGACGAGCACGAAGAGCGCCGCCCAGCCGGAGATGTCCATCGAGCGCAGGAAGACGATGGTCGCGCCGAAGAACGGAACGAACGCCACGCCGGGCGATCGCACCTGCCTGCGGAGCCCGATCACGTACGCCGGAATGGCTCCGACGACCACGATGATCGCCAGGAACGCGAGAAGAACGGTGATGCGCTCGCCTACAGTCACCGGCTGATCATAGGGCGGTCATCCGGCCGTTCCCGAGGCTCTTGAGTGGTTCCGGGACGGACCATCGGATAGCGCGTTCCCCGGGCTGCGCTGACGGAAAACGGCCGGCCGAGGGGACTGGGACACAGACACACCCCGACCGGCCGCACAGCGAAGATACCGACGGTGGGTCATATTCGAACGCTGGCGAGGCGCGGCTGGTGGCACCCTGCCTGCTCGCGACTCGACCGATAGGAGCTGAACATGGAAAAAGCTGCGGTTCTCTCGACACTCAACTCGCTCGGCGTTGAAGGGTTTTGCCCCGTCTGCCGGGCGAACGCTTGGTCGGGCATCGGCCCGGAGGGCGACGAGCTTCCCGTGAAGCTCCTGGTCGTCACCGACGCCGACGCGACGTCGACCGACAGCCTGCCGCCGGGCATTCGCTGCGCGGCGCTCATTTGCGGCCGCTGCGGCTTCGTGCGGCTCCACTCGGAGGGCGTGCTCCGCAGGTCGATGTAACGCGGCGCCCGTCTACAGCGTCGAGCGTGCGACCGGTGGTCGTATCCAGAGCGAGGCGTGGGCGGGTTGTACCGCGCCGTCGACGGCCACGAGGAGTTCGGAGCGCACGGTGTCGAGGTCGACCGCGTCGCGCAGCCGCATCGTGAACGCGACGACGATTGCTTCGGCGTCGTACCGGGCTCGGTTGAAGCGCCGGTCGACGGCATGTTGAACGCGTCTGCGCAGCGGGGTGAACAGCGCCGCGGCGGCCAACGTCGAGGCGGCGACGGCGACCGGTGACGAGAAGGGCAGGACGTCGGTGGCCAGGGCGACGATCCCGACGAAGACGCCGACGAGCAGACCGGTCAGGATCGCGTACGAAAGCGTGCGGCTGATCCCGCCGTCCGCTGTTCCCGACGCGAGGATCACGATCGCGAGGACGCAGATCGCGGTGCCGACCATTTCGCTGCTCTTCCTGTTCTGGGTGCTTGCGGCGGCGGCCCAGGTCGCCAAGGTGTCGCGAGCCGGAAACGGCTCACCACCACGGGACGCGCGCTTGGATCCGCAGCGACGGTGATCCGCTGAATCTAGGCTCGCCCCGTTCCCGAGAACGTTACGACGGTCGTCTGTTTGCGTCGCCGCCAGGGCCCTTCGCTGGACGCGAACGCAGCCCGCGCCTACTGTCAGACCTGTGCCGACACGCCTTGAGCTCTCCGCCAGGTGAACACCCTGCTGGCGATCATGAAGCTTCTCGCCGCTCTCCTGGCGGTTGTCGGCGGCGCGCTCGTGATCATCGTGCTCTTCGGCAAGTGCAGCGAGCTCTACGACCGCTCGTCGACCGCCGTACGCGGGTTGCTGATCGCGACGGGGCCGCTGATCCTCGTGGCGATCATCGTTCTGCCGCTCCTACTCCTGAGCGGGGTGCTCGTCGTGGGCGCGGCGCTCGCAGCAGCCGCTGCGGTCGTCATCGTGTTCCGGGAGACATGCTGCAGCCGAAACCCGGCCGGTCCTACGCGGTTCGTCTGACTCGGCCGTCGACGCACAGCGGCTGCGCAGAAGCTCGAGCGTCGTTGCTCACGGACCCGGGTTGACCGCGTGGAACACCTGGAAGGCAATCGGGAAGCGTAAGAGGCCCGAGCCGAGCTCTAGCCTGCGCAGGTGCGCCGCGACGGCGACCTGAGCGACCCCGAGCTTCTCGGCCGGGACGCCCATGTAGACGAGTTGGGCTTCGTCGACGACCGAGTCCGCAGGCACGTCGATCTCGATTTCGTACGGCGACCGTTGAACGTCTGAGAAGCCCGCAGCCTCCAGGAGGGATGTCGTCTGCTCGGCGTCTGCGAGCGCGAAGGGGCCGGTCAAGTTCTTCCCGGGCTCCGGGACCGGCGGAGGAGGTGCGAACTCGGCGACCGCCGGTGCGAAGAACCACGGGTTCTGCTCGATCGGCTGCCAGCAGGCGAAGACGAGCCGGCCTGCTGGCCGGAGATGACCGCGGATGTTGCCGAACGCTGCCACGCGATCCTCGAAGAACATGACTCCGAACTGGCTGATCGCCGCATCGAACGGCCCACCTTCAACCCCGTCCGTCTGCATGTCGGCCACGTGGAAGCTGACGTTGCCAAGGCCCGCCGTGGCGGCCCGCTGCGTCGCGAGCCGGCTGAGCGGCTCCGAGACGTCGGCACCGACGACTGCTCCCTCGTCGCCGACAGCCTGAGCCGCGGCGAGCGACGTCTTGCCACCGCCGTACCCGATGTCGAGGACGCGCTCACCGGGCTGAAGCAATGCCGCCGCCAACAGGTAAGAGGTCACCTCGTCGGTGAGCCGTTCGCGCTTCGGCCAGACCGCGGTCCAGTTGTCGTCGTTCCAACGGCGACGCTCGAACTCGTTCACTGCAGACATCAACACGCCTCCGATCGTCGGGCCTCGAGGCGATCCTAGTTCAGGGTCGCCAGCTCTCGGCCCGACCTACGCTCGGGAGCGTTGGGCGGGCGGTCTGAGCCACACGGATGCGTGCGCGGGCTGCACTGCGCCGTCAACGGCGCGGAGCAACTCCCTGCGGATCGTGTCCAGCTCGACGGCGTCGCGAAGCCCGAGGGTGAACGTCGCGACGATTGCCTCGGCGTCGTATCGCGCACGATTGAAGCGACGGTCGACGGCGTGCTGGATCCGTCGGCGCAGCGGATTGAACAAGGCCGCTGCGGCCAGCGTCGAAGCGGCGACCGCGACCGGCGACGAGAACGGCAGCACGTCGGTCGCGAGAGCGACGATCCCGATGAACACGGCGACGAGCAGGCCGGTGAGAATCGCGTAGGAGATCGTGCGGCTGATCAGCCGGTCGATCTCGTACAGGCGATAGCGCAGCACGGCGATCCCGACCGAGACGGGCAGTCCGACGAGGGCCACGGAGAACGGGATGCCGCCGTAGTTGCTCGAGTTGAACGCAGCAGCGACCGGAAACGTGATCAGGAGAAGCAGGGCGCTCGCCGCCAGCCACTTGAACTGCTGCCGCTCCTGCCCGGTCGCCCGGCGGAAGCGGCGCACGGCCAGGACGGCCGCCCAGAGCACGGAGAGAACGCAGCCGACGATGATCGGGATGGCCGGCAGGAAGTAGTAACGGGAGTGAACGAACGCGAGTGGGTTTTCGAACCGGTGAAACGGCGAGTCGAACCTGCCCGGGTGGGTCGAGATCACGAACCAGACGACGGCGAACCCGGCCAGAACCGCGCGGAGCCAGCGACTCGCCGCCCGGCTCCGGATGACACCGTCCGGGAAGACGAGCAGGAGCACGAAGACCCCCGCCATCAGCATCGTCCAGGCGCCCCCGGACGCGGCTTCAGCTGGGGCGCCTGCAGGGAGCCCTCTGTACTGCGGATCGAGGAGGGCGAGTTGGGCGTAGGCGCCGAGAAGATCGCCGACCAGGAACCCGGCCCCCACGAGCAGCAGCGCCCACCCGACCAGGTTCTGGCGACTCTTGAGCGTGACGACGATGCCGACCAGGACGGCGGACGAACCGCTCGCCATGTCCAACACGAGGTTGACGAGCGAGCCGCTCGGCGAATACGGCCCGATGGTGAGGAGACACACGAGCACGACGAGTGCCACCAGAAGCACCGCCTCGAGGCCGCACACCAACTGCGCCCATCTCGGCGCACCTCTGTAGTTCGCGTTCACAGCGATCCCGGAATCTAGACGTTGCCCCGTTCCGAGAACGTTACGGCCGGACGCATAGAGTCGTACCTCATGACCGACCGCGAAGAGTTCCTGGCCTGGGTCACGACGACGCTGTTCGAGGCGGAGGTCGCCTTGCACAACGGAGATGCGGGGCCACGCCGGGCGCTCTGGTCTCGCAACGACCCGGCGAGCGTCCTCGGCGCATTGCGTAACGCCCATGGGCAGGATGAGCTGGACGACCTCTTCACAGACTTGTCGAACGGCTTTTCCGACTGCACGTCGTACGCGTTCGAGCTACAGGCGTACGACGTGGCCGGAGACATGGCCTATACCGCCGGTCTCGAGCACACGTCGGTCGCGATCAACGGTCAGCCCCGCAGCTACACCTTGCGTGTCACCCAGGTCTATCGCCGCGAGGGCGGTGCTTGGAAGGTCGCCCATCGCCACGGCGACGCCGTGACCGAGTAGCGGCGCCGCGTTCGGTGGAACCGAACTCGGCTCTCCCACTTGGCTCTTGATGCGCCCGGCAGGAGGGGATCCCACGGTCTCGATACGAAGCCATCAGCGGGCGCCCCCAGTACGGACATCGAGGTCTAGTCGAAGGCGAACAGGAATGCTACGCACACGGTGGCGATTACCGCAGCGAGATTCGCGGCGAACTCCTTGCGTATCGCGAGGAGCACGACCGCTGCGATCGCAAACAGGAGTGCCGCGACAGTGGCGATCAACCCAGCCTCCCACTGCCATCCGTTCACGTGGTTACTCCAGCCGGGCAGATTCTCGTCGCAGTTGTCGTCGCAACGCAAGGCGTTCGCTACCAAGGCGAAGAACGCCAGCAGCGCGAGTGGAGGGAGGACGATGACGCCGACAGCGAACCCCGCCGCGCGACCTTTGCCGCTCCCCCGCCGCGCGTAGACGGACGCGGAAACGAAGGTAAGGAGATAGCCAACTTCAGCAGCAGGGATGATCAGCGCGAGCAAGCGCTCAGCTTGGTCGCCCTCCGACGCCATGTCGAGCGAACAACCGGCGAGCGGTCACTTTGTCCGACAAGCGGCGTTTGAAACGAAGCCCGCGTCGGTGTCAGCGTGCAAGGGCGGTCGGATCGCCGCCGGCCACAAGCCGCTTTTCCCCGGCTCCGACGCGTCCGCGCCGAGAACCGGATCGGCGCTACGAGAGACTTTCGGAGATGCGCCCGGCAGGAATCGAACCTGCGACCTTTCGCTCCGGAGGCGAACGCTCTATCCCCTGAGCTACGGGCGCCAGTGGCCCAAGTGTAACGGCGCCGCGGCGCGTTCGTCACGAGCCGGGCGGCCTCGCGCAGGCCGTCGTTTAGTGTTGGCGCGGCATGGACCTGACCGCTCGCATCGTGACGCTGCGCCTCGCGGAGACCTTCGTGATCGCGCGCGAGTCGGCCGACGAGGCCGAGGTCGTCCAGGTCGAGGTGCGCCACGGCGACGTCTCCGGCTTCGGCGAGGCGGCGCCGATCGAGCGCTATGGCGAGTCGGCCGCTTCGGCGCTGGCGTGGCTCGACGACCTGGCTCTCGGCAGCGATCCGTGGGCGCTCGACCAGATCCACGGTTGGCTGCCGCCGGGCGAATACGCGGCGCGCGCCGCGGTCGACGCGGCGCTGCACGATCTGCAGGGGAAGCTCGCCGGCGTGCCGGTCTACCGGCTGCTCGGGCTGAGGCGCGCCGGCCCGCCGACCTCTTGGACGGTCTGGCTCGGCGACCCCGACGACATGGCTCGGCGCGCCGAGGCTGCGACGGCTCGCGGGTTCCAGCGGCTGAAGTTGAAGCTCGGCGGACGCGACGGGCTCGACGTCGAGCGCGTCAAAGCCGTCCGCGCGGTCACGGCGCTGCCGCTGCAGGTCGACGTCAACGAGTACTGGACGCTCGACGAGGCGCTCGAGTACCTGCCGCAACTCGATCTCGAGTACTGCGAGCAGCCGCTGCCCGCCGGCGACCCCGACGGCCCGGAGCTGAAGCGCCGCTCGCCCGTACCGATCTACGTCGACGAGGACTGCCACACGCTCGCCGATGTCGCCGCCTGCGCCGAGCGCGCGCACGGGATCAACATCAAGCTCGCGAAAGTCCGGCGGCATCCGCGAGGCGGTACGCATGGCGCACGCCGCGCGCGCGCTCGGCCTCGGCGTGATGCTCGGCTGCATGGTCGAGTCGGGTCTCGGCATCGCCCCGGCCGCGCACATCGCGAGCCTGTGGACCACGTCGACCTCGACGGCAACCTGCTGCTCGCGCGAGGATCCGTGGCCGGGCGTCGCGTTTCGTCGACGGCGTGCAGCTCCCCTCCGAAGCGCCGGGGCTCGGCGTTGCGCCCGCGTAGGCTGCTGCTCCTCGCCGAGGGCCACTCGGGCGACCCGCACCACGGCAAGACCGCGCGCGGCGTGATGCGCTACCGCCCCGAGGAGATCGTCGCGCTGCTCGACTCGACCCGGGCCGGCGAGGAGCAGGATGGCTTTCCGATCGTCGGGACGGTCGACGAGGCCCTGCCGCTCGGGCGCGACGACCGCACTTGTCGGAGTCGCGACCGCCGGGCGGCAGATTCCCCGCCGCCTGGCGCGAGCTCCTGAAGGACTGCGATCCGCGGCCGGCCTCGACGTCGAGAACGGCCTGCACGAGTTCATCACCGACGACGCCGAGCTGAGCGAGCTTGCCCTCGCCGCATGGCGTCGAGCTGCGCGACCTGCGCAAGCCGCCGCCCGGCCTGAATGTCCCGACCGGCGCGAACCTCGACCCATGGAGCACGCGTCGTCCTCACCGTCGGCTCGGACTGCGCGATCGGGAAGATGAGCGTCGCGCTCGAGCTCGACCGCGAGGCGCGCGCGCCGCGGGCTGCAGAGCCAGTTCGTGCCGACCGGGCAGACGGGAATCGCGATCGCGGGGTGGGGGATCGCGGTCGACGCGGTCGTCTCCGACTTCATCGCCGGCGCCGCCGAGCAGCTGGTGCTCGAGGGCGTCGAGCGGGGCGGCGAGATCCTCTTCGTCGAAGGTCAGGGCTCGGTGCTGCACCCCGCGTACTCGGGCGTCACGCTCGGGCTGATCCACGGCTCGGCGCCGCACGACTATGTGCTCTGCCACCAGGCGGGGTCGACTGTCCGTCGATGAGGACGACCGGTTCCCGATTCCCGCCGCTGAGCGCGCTGGCGCGCCTGCACGAGGAGCTGAGCCTGCTCGCACGTCCGGCCAAGGTTCGGGCCGTCGCGCTGAATACGCGCTACCTGGACGACGACGCTGCCCGCGCCGCGATCGCCGAGGCGGAGCGTGAGACCGGGCCTCCCGGCCGACGATCCGGTGCGCTTCGGCGGTGCCAAGCTGCTCGACGCGCTCCCGGGCCTCTCAGCCTGAGCCCAAACTTTCGTCAGATTCTCTTAACAGTTCCCTCACTTGAGGCACCGCAAGGCCTCATGAGAGTGGAGCCGCGCGCCGATGCCGGTTGGGATGCCGGCCTGGAGAAAGTTCGTGCTCGTCGCGGTGGCTGTCGTCGCTTCCGTCGCCACTGCCTCGGCCCGAGGAGCAGGTTCGGCGACGGGTGCCACCGCGACGAGCAGCGGCCCTTTGCAGTACGGCGTGTCTGACGACTGGCCGAAGTACCACACGTGCGGTGACGCCTGGTGGACCGCCGACCACGACATCGGCTACACCGACCTGCGCATCACCGTGAAGTGGGACGGCACCAGCACGATCGACGCCGGTCTGAAGAACGCGGTCGATTGCGCAACGCTCAACGACACGCAGCTCGTCGTCTCGATCTATCCGGCGAAGCCCAACCTGATCGGCTCGAGCGACAGCGCGCAGTCGGCCTTCGCGAGCTTCGTCGCCCTCGTCGCCACCACCGCCGGGCCGACCGTGACCAACTTCATCGTCGGCAACGAGCCGAACGTGAACCGCTTCTGGCAGCCGCAGTACGTGAACGGCAAGGACGCTGCCGGCGCCGACTACGAGCACACGCTCGCCAAGGCGTACGACGCGCTCAAGGCGGTTCGCCCTGACGCACGCGTGTGGGGCCCTGCGATCTCGTCGCGCGGAAACGACCATATGAACGCCGCGTCGAACCCCAGCCATTCTCCCGTCTGGTTCATCAAGGACATGGGCGATGCGTATCGCGCCTCGGGGCGCACCACGCCGATCTTCGACGTCTTCGACATCCACCCGTATCCGCCGATTCAGGACACCGACCCGTTCACCAAGCCGTTCCAGTGGCCACAGGCCGGCGCAGCGAACCTCGACCGCATCAAGCAGGCGCTCTGGGATGCGTTCCACGGGACAGGCCAGCCGACTCCGACCGAGCAGCCCGGTGGGCGCACCGCGCAGAGCGCGAACGCAGTCCGGTTCAACACCCCGCAGGCCCTGCCCATCTCACTCGACGAGGTCGGCGAGCAAACGGTCATCACCGGCCACGAAGCGGCCTACACCGATGGCCCGGACAGCATCGCGCCGATCAGCGAGCAGCAGCAGGCCGCCAACCACGTCGCGTTGATGGAGATGGCAGCGTGCGATCCGGCCGTCGAATCGCTGTTCTTCTTCCCGCTGATCGACGAGACCGACGTCCACAACGGCTTCCAGTCCGGCAACCTCTTCGCCGACCTGCAGCCCAAGCAGTCGTACGCTGCGGTGAAGGCGAAGATCGCGTCGGCCAAGGGTGGGTGCCAGGGCGGGGTAGCAGGCGTTCCGCAGTCGTGGCGGCACACCGAGACCGTGATCGGCGCCAAGGCGTTCTTCGGAGGCGGCAGCATCTTCAACGCGCCGAACCGTGGAGCGGGGCAGAGGGCGTGGGCGTTCAGCGCCACCGCAAGCGAGGACGCGAATTACACGGCAACGCTCGAGCGCGTCGTGGCTCCGTCGGGCGGGTCGCCCACGGCCGTCGACCACGCGACCGGCCTGATCCACGCGTACTTCACTCCGGCGATCAAGTTCCAGACCGTCTCGCACCCGGCGGGCTACTACATGCTCACGGTGACCCTTTCGGCCGCGGTGAATCCTGCGCGCACGGTGACCTTCACGTCGAACGTCTTCAAGCTCGGCACGCCGGCTTCGGTGGCGGCGACGCGCAAGGTAAGCCGTGCCGGCAGCGGCTCGCGCAGCCACCATGGCAAGCCAAAAAAGCACCACAAGCGCTGATTTCCAGCTCCGCTTGACATACGAACACGCGTTCGCTAGTGTGGCGAACACATGTTCGTCAAGATCATCCTTCTCGTGGGTGTCGCAGTGCTCGTCTGGAGCGCCTCGGCCCGCTCGTCGCAGGCTCACGGCCCGAAGCAGGTGGTGACCGTTCAGCGCTATCAGACGCTCTGGACGATCGCCTACGGCCCACTACGGCGGCGACGTTCGCGGAGCGGTGTGGCGGATCGAGCAGGCCAATCACCTCGCCGGCGCCGATATCCAGCCGGGCGAGAAGCTCGTCCTGCCGTAGCCGTCTGCGGCGCTGCCGCGCCGTGAGCGCTGCGAGTCAGCGACAATCGACCGCGTGGACCTCGACCTCGTCTTCCTCGGCACCTCGGCCAGCGCGCCGACCGCACGTCGCGCCCCGACCGCGCTGCTCGTGCGCCGCGGCGGCGAACGGCTGCTCTTCGACTGCGCCGAGGGAACCCAGCGGCAGCTGATGCGCTCGTCGGTCGGCCTGCCCGACCTGGACGAGATCTTCATCACGCACCTTCACGCCGATCACTACCTCGGGCTGCCGGGCATGCTCAAGACCTTCGCGCTGCGCCAGCGCGACCAGCGGCTCACCATCTACGGGCCGCCGGGTCTGCACGACCTGTACGGCTCGCTCGGCCGCGTCTTCGGCAAGTTGAGCTACCCAGTCGAGATCGACGAGCTGCGGGCGGGCGAGACGCTCGAGCGCGACGGCTATCGCATCCTCGTCTTCCCGGTCGAGCACGGTGTCTCGGCGGTGGGCTACGCGCTCGTCGAGGACGAACGGCCCGGCCGCTTCGATGTCGAGACAGCCGAGTCGCTCGGCATCCCGCCCGGCCCCGAGCGCGGCGCACTGCAGCGCGGCGAGACAGTCACGCTCGCCGACGGCCGCGTTCGTCAATCCCGAGGCTGTCGTCGGCGCACCGCGGCCGGGACGCACGATCGTCATTCCCGGCGACACGGCACCCGCCGAGACGGTGCGTGCTCTCGCCGAGGGGGCCGACGTGCTCGTCCACGAGGCGACCTTCTCGGACGAGGAAGCCGATCGCGCCGCCGAAACCGGACATTCGACCGCCCGGCAGGCCGCCGAGATCGCGCGCGACGCCCACGTACGGCTGCTCGCGTTGACGCACGTCTCGCCCCGCTATTTCGACAGCGAGCTGTTGCGCGAAGCGCGTGAGGTGTTCCCCGATGCGGTGCTCCCGCGCGACTTCGACACGATCGAGGTGCCGTTCGCCGAGCGTGGGGAACCGAAGCTCGTCAAGGGAGGAGCGCTTCCGGACCCGGCCGTCCGCGAGCCTCTGTACCCTGCGTCTGCCCAACCCCTTTAACCCGGTCCAGAGAGGCCGGAAAGGAGTCGTCTTGCCGCAGCATGCCGTGTCGCCCTCGGCCAGGGTCATCCTGGACGAGGAAGCGATCAGCAGAACCCTTTCGCGCATCGCCCACGAGGTGATCGAGCGGAACGCCGGAGCTCGACACGGTCGCGCTCGTCGGGATCTGGAGCCGCGGGGTTCCGCTCGCCCGCCGGCTCCATCGGCTGATCGAGGAGCGCTCGGGCGAATCGATCGAGCTCGGCCAGCTCGACATCACCTTCCATCGCGACGACGTCCACGTGCGCGCCGGCCAGGCGCCGCGCCGCGCTCAGCCGGTCGTGCGCGACACGAAGCTCGACTTCGACCTCGAAGGACGAACCGTGATCCTCGTCGACGACGTGCTCTACACCGGGCCGCACGATCCGCGCCGCGATCGACGCGCTCTTCGAATTCGGTCGGCCCGCGCGCGTACAACTCGCCGTCCTCGCCGACCGCGGCCATCGTGAGCTGCCGATCCGCCCCGACTACGTCGGCAAGAACCTGCCGACGGCGCGCGGCGAGCGGATCCAGGTCGAGCTGCTCGAGGTCGACGAGATCGACCGCGTGCTGCTTGTCTCCGAGCGCGAGGAGGAGGGACAATGAGCGACGTAGGCTGGACGGAGTCGCCCAGGAGCGGAGGGCCGGCTGGGCCGGCCCGTGAGCGGAGATGAGCTTGCGTGTCGTAGGCGGTGACCTGGTGGCACCACGGAGCCCGCGTAGGCACCTCCTGTCGATCGCCGACCTGGGCCGCGACGACGTCGAGCGGCTGCTCGCGACCGCGACGTCGTTCGCGCAGTCGCAGGAGCGCGAGACGAAGAAGCTGCCGACGCTGCGCGGCCGCCTGATCGTCAACGTCTTCTACGAGTCCTCGACGCGCACGAGCTCGTCGTTCGAGCTCGCGGCCAAGCGGCTCTCGGCCGACACGCTCACGCTGAAGGCCGCCGGGTCGTCGGTCGACAAGGGCGAGTCGCTCAAGGACACGACGCTGACGCTTTCCGCCTACGACCCGGATGTGATCGTCCTCCGCCATCCCGAGGTCGGCGCCGCGCACTTCGTGGCCGGCCACACCGACGCGCACGTCGTGAACGCGGGCGACGGGAAGCACCAGCATCCGACGCAGGCGTTGCTCGACCTCTACACGATGCGCGAGGCCTTCGGTCGGCTCGACGGTCTCCACGTCGCGATCGTCGGCGACGTGCTGCACTCGCGCGTCGCGCGCTCGCTCGTCCAGGCCCTGCGGCTCGTCGGCGCCTCGGTCGTGCTCGTCGGGCCACCGACCCTGATCCCGGAAGGGCTCGCCCCCTGGACACACGACATCGACGAGATCGCGGGCGCCGACGTCGTCTACGTCCTGCGCATGCAGACCGAGCGCATCCTCGAGGGCGCGAACTTCGTTCCCTCCGTCCGCGAGTACGCCGCCCGCTGGGGCATCACCCCTGAGCGCCTCGGGCCTGGTCAGCGCGTCATGCATCCCGGCCCGATGAACCGCGGCGTCGAGATCGACCCGCGCGTCGCCGACTCGACCGCGGGCCTCGTCATCGACCAGGTGCGGGCCGGGCTCGTCGTGCGGATGGCCGTGCTCTACGACCTGCTCGTCAGCGGGCCCGTTCCCGTCGAGGTCATGCCCGTCAACTCGACGGTTGAGGTCGCGTGATGGCTGCCACGGCCCAGCTCTCGGGCAGAGCCGGCACCGACGATCTCGTCATCCGCGGCGCCCGCGTCCTCGACCCGGGCGAGGGCATCGACGCCGTCCTCGACGTCCGGATCGACGGCGGCACGATCACGCAGCTCGGCGACCGGCATCGACGCGAACGGCCACCGCGTGATCGACGGCGCAGGCCTCGTGCTCGCACCGGCGTTCGTCGACCCGCACGTGCACCTGCGCACGCCCGGCCGCGAGGACGAGGAGACGATCGCGACCGGCACCGCCGCGGCCGCTGCCGGCGGGTACTGCGCGATCCTCGCGATGCCGAACACCGAACCGGTCGTCGACGACGCCGACGTGCTCCGCGGCCTGCGCGAGCGCGCCGAGCGCGAAGCCGAGCATCCCGGTCGGCTTCTTCGCCGCGATCACGAAGGAGCAGGAGGGAGCCGAGCTGACCGAGATGGGCGAGCTCGCCGACGCAGGCGCCGTCGGCTTCACCGACGACGGCCGTCCGGTCGTCGCCGCCGGCGTCATGCGCCGCGCGCTGCAGTACAGCACCATCACGCGGCCGCGCGATCGCCGTCCACTGCGAGGAGCCGACGCTCACACACGGCGGGCACGCGCACGGCGGGCGGTCGCCGCCGAGCTCGGCCTCGGCCCGTGGCCGTCGCTCGGCGAGAGCCTGATGGTCGCGCGCGACCTCGCGCTCGCCGCGGAAGTCGGGCGGCCGATTCACCTGATGCACCTCTCCGCCCGGGAGTCGGTCGACCATCTGCGGCGCTGCGCGAGAGTCGGGAGCAGCTGCGACGGGCGAGGTGACGCCCCATCACCTCTGCCTCACCGACGAGGCGGTGCGCACGCTCGACCCGAACGTGAAGATGAACCCGCCGCTCCGCACCGAGGCCGACCGCACCGCGCTGCTCGATGCGCTGCGCGACGGGACGATCGCGGCGATCGCCACCGACCACGCCCCGCACTCGCGCGAGGAGAAGGAGGTGCCGTTCGAGGCGGCGCCGTTCGGCGTGATCGGGCTCGAGACGGCGTTCTCGGTGCTCTACACGAACCTCGTCGTGCCGGGGCTGCTCACGCTCGAGACTGCTGCTCGAGCGCCTCTCGGCCGGGCCGGCGGCGATCTTCGGGCTCGACCGCCCGCGCATCGCGGTCGGCGCGCGGGCGAACCTGACGCTCATCGACACCGCAGGCGACCTGGACGCGTGCAGCCGCCTGCAGTTCCGGTCGCGCTCGATCAACTCGTGGCTCATCGGCGAGCGGCTCGCGAGCCGCATCCGGCTGACGATCGCCGACGGACGAACGGCGTACGAGCTATGACCGGCTTCCTCGTCCTCGAAGACGGGACGGTCTTCGCCGGCGAGTCGGTCGCGGCGCCGCGGTCGTGCGTTCGGCGAGGCCGTCTTCACGACTGCGATGAGCGGCTACCAGGAGACGGTCGACCGACCCGAGCTACGCCGGCCAGATCGTCTGCTTCACGGCGCCGATGGTCGGGCAACTACGGCGTCGCCGACGAGCGTTCGCAGTCGGGCCGGATCCACGCGACGGCGGTCGTCATGCGCGAGGCCCGCGGCCCGGAGTGGACCGACTGGCTGCAGCGAGCACGGCATCGTCGCGCTGACCGGCATCGACACGCGCTCGCTCGTCCTGCACCTGCGCGACCAGGGAGCGATGCGCGCGGCAGTCGTCGCCGACGAGGCACGACGGCGGACGAGGCGCTCGCCGCAGTCGCGCGATCAGCCGGCGATGGCGGGCGCCGCGCTCGTCGCGGCCGTCTCGCCGTCGGACCGGTACACGTTCGCCGACGAAGGCGCGGTGCGCGTCGCGGTCGTCGACTACGGCATCAAGCGGTCGCTGCTGCGCCTCGTCGCCTCGCACGGTGCGGCAGTCGACGTCTTCCCGCACGACGTCGACGCCGACACGCTCGCCGCGCTACGACGGCGTGCTGCTCGGCAACGGGCCCGGGCGACCCGGCGCCGCTCGACGGCGAGGTCGCCACCGTCCGCGAGCTGCTCGGCCGCACGCCGGTGCTCGGCGTCTGCCTCGGCCACCAGCTGCTCGCGCTCGCGACCGGCCGCACGACGTTCAAGCTCCCGTTCGGCCACCGCGGCGCGAACCATCCGGTGCTCGATCACCGCACCGGCCGCGTGCTCGTCACGTCGCAGAACCACGGCTTCGCCGTCGCCGCCGGCGACGGCGCCGGAGACAACGCACACCTCGCTCTACGACGGCACGGTCGAGGGCCTCGACGTTCCCGGAGCTGCGCGCGCAGTCGTCGCAGTTCCACCCCGAAGCGAGCCCAGGCCCGCACGACGGGGCCTCGATCATCGGCAAGCTGGGTCGAGGAGCTGAAGGCACGTTGCCTAGAAGAACCGACATCCAGTCGATCTGCCTGATCGGCTCCGGGCCGATCGTGATCGGCCAGGCGGCCGAGTTCGACTACGCCGGCTGCCAGGCGCTGAAGGTGCTGCGCGAGGACGGCTTCCGCACGATCGTCGTCAACTCGAACCCGGCGACGATCATGACCGACCCCGGCTTCGCCGACCGCACCTACCTCGAGCCGCTCGACCTCGAAGGCGTCACCGGCGTGCTGCGCCGCGAGCGTCCCGACGCGCTCCTGCCGACGATGGGCGGCAGACCGCGCTCAACCTCGCGCGCGAGCTCGACGCGGTCCGGCATTCTCGACCGAGCTCGGCATCGAGCTGATCGGCGCCGACATCGACGCGATCCAGCGCGCCGAGGATCGCGAGCTCTTCAAGCAGGCGGTCGAGGGCTGCGGGCTGCGCGTGCCGACCTCGCGCGATCGTGACGAGCCCGTCCGATCTGGTCGGCGTCGCGCTGCCCGCCGTCGTCCGTCCCGCCTTCACGCTCGGCGGCCACGGCGGCGGCTTCGCCGAGACCGAGGAGCAGCTCGCAGCGCAGGTCGAGCGCGGGCTCTCCGAAAGCCCCATCGGCCAGGTGCTCGTCGAGGAGTCGGTCCGCGGCTGGGACGAGTTCGAGCTGGAGGTCGTGCGCGACCGCGCCGACAACGTCGTGATCGTCTGCTCGATCGAGAACCTCGACCCGATGGGCGTGCACACCGGCGACTCGGTGACCGTCGCGCCGCAGATGACGCTGCCCGACGAGGCCTACCAGGAGCTCCGCGACGCCTCGATCGCGATCATCCGCGCGGTCGGCGTCGACACGGGCGGCTCGAACATCCAGTTCGCCCGCAACCGCGACGGCGGCGAGATCCGCGTGATCGAGATGAACCCGCGCGTCTCGCGCTCGTCGGCGCTCGCGTCGAAGGCGACCGGCTATCCGATCGCGAAGGTCGCGGCGAAGCTGGCCGTCGGCTACACGCTCGACGAGATCCCGAACGACCTGACCGGCACGACGCCCGCGAGCTTCGAGCCGACGCTCGACTACGTCGTCGTCAAGATCCCGCGCTTCGCGTTCGAGAAGTTCCCCGGCGCCGACACGACGCTCGGCACGCAGATGAAGTCGGTCGGCGAGACGATGGGCATCGGCCGGACGTTCCGCGAGGCGTTCGTGAAGGCCAAGCGCGGGACTCGAGGGCGAGTTCGCGTGGCACCCCGACGATCTGCATCCGTGGTTCGTCCGCGAGCTCGAGGGCATCGACGCCGAGGAGCACCGCCAGCGCACGCACGAAGCCGGTCTACCGCCGCATCGACTCGTGCGCCGGCGAGGTCGAGGCCGCGTCGAACTACTACTACGCGACCTGGGACGAGCAGGACGAGGCGCCGCCCGAGGGCGAGCTGCCGCGCGTCGTCATCCTCGGCTCGGGGCCGAACCGCATCGGGCAGGGGATCGAGTTCGACTACTGCTGCGTGCACGCCGTGCAGACGTTCCGCGCGCTCGGCTACGAGGCCGTGATGGTCAACTGCAACCCCGAGACCGTGTCGACCGACTACGACACGTCGAACCGGCTCTACTTCGAGCCGCTCGACGTCGAGTCGGTGCTCGCGATCTGCGAGCGCGAGCAGCCCGAGGGCGTCGTCATCCAGTTCGGCGGCCAGACGCCGCTGAAGCTGGCGCGCGCGATCGAGGCCGCGGGCTTCAAGATCCTCGGGACGCCGTTCGACGCCGTCGACCTCGCCGAGGATCGCGAGCGCTTCGGCGGGCTGCTGGCGCGAGCTCCAGATTCGCTGCCCGGAGTGGGGGATCGCGACGACCGGCGCCGCAGGCTGTCGACGCTCGCGGAGCGGATCGGCTATCCGGTGCTGGTCCGCCCGTCGTACGTGCTCGGCGGCCGCGCGATGCGCGTGTGCCATTCGCCGAGCGACGTGCGAGCGCGCCTTCGCGGGTGTGCAGGGTCCGACGCTCGTCGACCGGTTCCTCGAGAGCGCGATCGAGATCGACGTCGACGCGCTGAGCGACGGCGAGGACACCTATGTCGCGCGCGGTCATGCAGCACGTCGAGGAGGCCGGCGTGCATTCGGGCGACTCCGCCTGCGTGCTTCCGGCGCAGTCGCTGGCGCCGCCGCCGCCGCCGAGATCGCACGAGATCGTGCGCCGGCTCGGGCCCGCGCTCGGCGTCGTCGGCGTGCTGAACGTGCAGCTGGCTGTCGCCGACGAGGAAGTGTTCGTGCTCGAGGTGAACCCGCGCGCGTCGCGCACGGTGCCGTTCGCGTCGAAGGCGATCGGCGTCAACCTGGTCGCGGCGGCCTGCCGCATCGCGGCGGGTGCCACGCCTCGCGGAGCTCGCCCTGCCCGCCGAGCGGCCGCCGAAGCAGGTCAGCGTCAAGGCGGCCGTGCTCCCGTTCGCCCGCTTCCCCGGCGCCGACCCGGTGCTCGGCCCGGAGATGCGCGCGACCGGCGAGGTGATGGCCAGCGCGGCCGATCTGCCCACCGCGTTCGCGAAAGCCGAGCGCGCCGCAGGCCGCCCACTGCCGTTCGACGGCACGGTGTTCCTCTCGGTGCGCGACGCCGACAAGGCGGCTGCCGTCCCTGTCGCGGCGGCCTTCGCCGGCCTCGGCTTCCACCTCGTCGCGACCGACGGCACGGCGCGCACGCTGCGCGCCGCAGGCCTCGACGTCGACGACGTCCGGAAGGTCAACGAACCGGGTGACGGCCCGACCGTCGTCGACCTGATCCGCCGCGGCCGCTGCAACCTCGTCGTCAACACACCCGGCGGCGGAGCCGAGCCGCGCTCGGACGGCTACCTGATCCGCGAGGCGGCGCTCGTCGCTCGCGTGCCGTGCATCACGACGATCGCGGCCGCGACCGCAGCGGTGCACGCGATCGCGAACGCCCGTGCAGAGACGGCGCTGTCGCTGCAGGAGCGGATCGATGTCGAGACCGCGGCGAGAGCTTCTTAGCGTCCGCGGCGTCGAGCCGGTCGGGCCCTACACGCTTGTCCGGCTCGACCGCGGCGGTCTCGACGCCGGGCAGCCCCGGGCAGTTCTTCATGCTCGAAGCGCCCGGCTGTCTGCTGCCGCGTCCGCTGTCTTTGTGCCTCGCGCCGAGCGATGAGCTGGCGTTTCTGATCGACCCGATCGGGCCGGGGACGACAGCACTCGCCGAGCTCGAGACTCGGCGAACGCATCCATGTCTTCGGTCCGCTCGGCAACGGCTACCGCCTCGACGTGCCGAAGCCGCTGCTCGTCGGCGGAGGCATCGGCATCGCGCCGCTGCCGTATCTCTCGGAGGCGCTCGAACAGCCGCCTGCCGTGCTCGGCTTCCGGTCCGACCACCACGCCGAGGCCGCCGTGCTCGTGCCCAACGCCGAGGTCGTGATCGACCCTGTGCTCGTCACCGAGGCCATCCCTGAAGGGCGCGACATTCTCGCGTGCGGTCCGGAGCCGATGCTCGAGGCGATCCGTGAGCTCGCACCCGACGGCTCAGCTCGCGTGGGAGGCGCCGATGGCGTGCGGCTACGGCGGCTGTTATGGCTGCGTCGTCGAGATCGGCGGCTCGCTCAAGCGCCTCTGCGTGGAGGGGCCCGTGCTGTGCTCCTGAATGCCAGCGGCTGCCTCGATGCGCTGGCGGCGCCAGATGTCGCGCGGGGGCTCGACGCCTTCGTGACCAAGACGGTGACGCCGCTGCCGCGCGAGGGCAACGCTCCGCCGCGCATCGCCGAGGTGAACGCCGGCATGCTCAACTCGATCGGGCTCGCAAACCCTGGCCGCGAGCGCTTTCTCGCCGACGTCCTGCCCGAACTGCGAATGCTCGGCGTTCCCCTCTGGATCTCGGTCGGCGGCTTCGCGGCCGGCGAGTACGCGGAGACCTGCGCGCGCCTTGACGGCGTGACGATCGAGCTCAATCTCTCGTGCCCCAACGTCGACGAGGCGCCGGAGAGCGCCGCCGAGATCGTCGCCGCGTGCCGGGCCGCAACGTCGCTGCCGCTCTACGCGAAGCTCTCGCCGCACGCGTGGGACATCGGCGAGACGGTCCGCGCAGTCGAGGCGGCGGGTGCCGACGGCATCAGCCTCGTCAACACGCTGCGCGGACTCGCTCTCGACGCGCGACTCACCCCGCGCCTCTCGACCGGCGGCGGGGGTTATTCGGGACCGGCGCTCAAGCCCGTCGCGCTCGCCGCGATCTTCGGCGCGCGACGCGCGACCAAGCTGCCGATCGTCGGCATGGGAGGGGTGTGGACCGGCCGCGACGCACTCGAGTTGATCGCGTGCGGCGCGACTCACGTCGCACTCGGCACGGTGCTCTTCACCGATCCGGACGCGCCGCACCGCGTTCGGGACGAGCTTCGCGCCGCCGCGACCGAGGTCGGCTTCGCTCGCCCCGAAGATGCATTTTGCACGGCCTTTCCATCCGTTGCCAGCGACGACAACCGCCCTGCGACGACAGAGGTTGCACGACGCTGAGAGGTTGGTAGGATGCTGCCCTCATGGTGCCCCAGACACAAGTACAAGCTCCGGTGCGCTCGCTCGACCAGCGCATGGAAGCGCTGAAGCGCGCGAACGACATCCGCGTCAAGCGGGCGCAGCTCAAGAAGGACCTCAAGTCCGGCGTCGTCTCGATCGAACAGATCCTCCGCGATCCGCCGGGATATGTCTCGACGGCCAAGGTCTTCGACATGCTGATGTCGGTGCCGAAGTTCGGCCGTGTGAAGGCCGCGCGCTTGCTCAACCAGTGCCGCATCAGCCAGTCGAAGACGGTCGGCGGACTTTCCGACCGCCAGCGTCACGAGCTGATTGCCCTCTTCAACCGTTAGACAGACTCCGACCCCGAAGCCGGTCTTCGTCGTCACAGGACCTTCCGGCGCGGGCAAGGGGACGCTGATCCAACTCGTCTTGCCGCGGTTCCCGGAGCTCGCGCTCGCCGTGTCGGCGACCACCCGGCCGCAGCGCCCGGGCGAGCAGGACGGGGTGCACTACTGGTTCCTCGACCGCGCTGAGTTCGACCGCCGGATCGACGCAGGCGCGTTCCTCGAGTGGGTCGACTACGTCGGCAACCGCTACGGGACGCTGCGCTCCGAGATCGACCGGCTGCGCCGCGAGGGCAAAGCGCCGTTGCTCGAGCTCGAGACCGAAGGAGCCGTTCGCGTCCAGCGGCGCGTCGAGAACGCATTCACGATCTTCGTCACGGCGCCCGTCGAGGAGCTGGAGCGCCGGCTCGAGGAGCGCGCCACCGAGAGCTCCGGCGTGATCGAGGAGCGAATCGCGCTGGCCCGCGAGCAACTCCAGCAGAGCCGCGACTTCGACTTCAGCGTGGAGAACGACGACCGCGAGCGGGCTGCAGACGCCCTCGCCGAGATCATCGCCGGGCAACTCCGCAAGACCGCTACCATGGCGCGACCGTGATCCATCCTCGCATCGATGAACTCCTCGCCCAGGTCGACTCGCGCTATGCGCTGGTGATCGTTGCGGCGAAGCGGGCGCGCCAGATCAACAACTACCACCATCAGCTGGGCGAGAGCGGTTTCGAGGACTACGCGCCGCCGATGGTGCAGTCGCGCTCGAAGAACTACCTGACGATGGCCCTCGAGGAAGTTGCCTCGGGCAAGCTCGTCTACGACTACAAGAAAACCACGTAGTCCCTTCTTACGCTCCGGCGGAGTTCTCGCCGGGTGGTCATTCCGGCCGTCCCAGGCACAATTCGGGCATGAGCCGAATCCTGCTGGGCGTGACCGGTGGCATCGCCGCCTACAAGGCATGTGAGCTGACGCGCTTGCTCATGAAGGCGGGACACGACGTCGTGCCGCTCGTCACCCCGGGCGCCGAGCGCTTCGTTCGCGCCGAGACCTTCCACGCGCTGGCGCGACGCTCGCCCGGCGAGGATTTGTATCCGCACTTGACGCGGGCCGACCTGCTGGTGATCGCACCGTGCACCGCGAACACGCTCGCCAAGCTCGCAGCCGGCATCTCCGACAACATCCTCACCGAGGCGGCACTCGCTCATCGCGGGCCGATGCTCGTCGCGCCGGCGATGAACCCGCGCATGTGGTCGCACCCCGCGACCCGCGCGAACGCCGAGCTGCTCGTGACCCGCGGGGTCGAGCTGATCGGGCCCGACGAAGGTGAGCTCGCCGAGGGCGAGTGGGGCGTAGGCCGGCTGGCGGAGCCCGTCGAGATCGCTGCCCGGGTCGAGCAAGCTCCTCGCACCCGGCTCGCTCGCCGGACGCCGTGTGCTTGTCACCGCCGGGGGAACGCGAGAGCCGATCGACAGCGTCCGCTTCCTCGGCAACCGCTCGTCGGGCCGCATGGGTGTCGCGCTGGCCGAGGAGGCCAGGCGCCGGGGGGCCGACGTCGTATTGCTGGCCGCGAATCTGCAGCTGCCGGCGCCGTTCGGCGTCGAGGTGCTGCCAACGCCGACGGCTGCGGCGATGCTCGAGGCCGCTGACGCGATCGCCGACTTCGACATCGCCCTCCTCGCAGCCGCCGTTGCCGACTATCGGCCGGTGGACGAAATCGAAGGCAAGCGCCCGAAGGACGACGAGACCTGGACGGTCGAGCTCGCCCCGACCATCGACATCGCCCGGACGCTCGGCGACCGGAAACGTCCCGGCCAGCTGCTCGTGGCGTTCGGGGCCGATCACGGCGACGAGGGCCTCGAGCGCAAGCGCGCCATGCTCGCGTCGAAGCACGCCGACCTCGTCGTCTTCAACGACGTCGGCCGTCCCGGCATCGGGTTCGACTCGGCCGAGAACGAGGTCGTACTCGTTACGGCCGCGGGCGAGCGCACCGTCGACCGGGCGTCGAAGCGCCAGATCGCCGTCGCGATTCTCGACGCGGTCGAAGAGCTGCTCGGCGCGCCGGCCAGGGTCACGACGACGCTCTGAGATGAGCGAGGCCTACGAGAACTTCAAGGAAGGCCAGGCGCGGCTGCGCAAGGGCATGCCCGCGCAGGCCACCGTGGCGCTCGAGAAGGCGAAGCGGCTCGAGCCGACCAAAGCCTCGATCCGGGAGGCGCTCGGCATCGCGTATTTCAGGCTGCACCGCTGGCAGGAGGCCGAGCGCGAGTTCCGGACGATCGTGGAAGAGCTGTCACCCGCCGACGACTACGCCCATTACGCACTCGGGCGGTCGCTCGAGAAGCAAGGCCGGCCTGCCGAGGCGAACGGGCACTACAAGCTGGCCAGCTCGATGAAGCCCGACTCCGAGCAGTATGCGGCCCGCATCCTCCAACTCGAGGACGACGACCAAGCCGCCGAGGGATGAAGGCGGTCGTCCAGCGCGTGACCCGCGCGTCGGCGACGCCGGGTGGGGCAATCGGGGCCGGCCTCTGCGTGCTCCTCGGCCTCGGCGAGGGCGACGAGGAGGCTGCGTGCAGACGGCTGGCGCAGAAGGTCGTCCGCTCTCCGTATCTTCGAGAACGCGGAAGGCAAGTTCGACCGGTCGCTGACGGACGTCGGCGGCGAGGCGCTCGTGGTCAGCCAGTTCACGCTGCTGGCCGACACGGGCAAGGGAAACCGGCCGAGTTTCACTGCCGCGGCGCGGCCCGAGCACGCGCAGCCCCTCTACGAGCTGTTCTGCTCCGAGCTGCGTGCGCTCGGGGTCGTGGTCGAGACCGGCGTCTTCGGCGCGAGGATGGAGCTCGAGCTCGTGAACGACGGCCCGGTGACGATCGTGCTCGACGGCTGACGCAGGCCCGCGGAAGCTAAGGAATCGACCGCCGATTTGCAAGGCTCTCTGCTACCGTTCTGTCACTTCATTTCGGCTCTTCGAAATGGGCGCGTCGCGCCCATTTTCTATGTAAGCGCTGGTTTTTTGACAATTGAAACGGCGGTTTTGGATGGCGACGGGCCAGTACGAGAGGGAACGACAATTGCAACGCGAGGTCAGCCGCCTCGTGGAGTCGTCCGTGCCCGGTGCCGAGGTGCTCGCGCTCGAGATCACAGGCAAGGAGCGCTTCTGCGTCTACGTCGACCATCCCGAAGGCGTCGATCACGCGCTCTGCGAGCGCGTCACGATGTTGCTGCGGCCGTACCTGGACGACTACTCCGTCGAGGTCTCCTCGCCGGGGATCGAACGGCCGCTGCGCAAGCGCTCGCACTTCGAGCGCGCGGTGGGCCAGGAACGTCCGGCTGAAGACCGAGGAGCTCCGGTTCAGGGGCGAGATCGTCGCGGCCGGAGAACAGGCCGTGCAGATTCGAAAAGGCTCGGAACCGGTCGACATTCCATACGACCGGATCGTGCGGGCGAACTTGATCGACGAAGGGTGGGGCAAGGAATGAGCCAGGAAATCGTTGACGCCGTTCGCGACATCGAACGCGAAAAGGGAATCGAGAGCGGGACGCTTGTCGCCGCGCTCGAAGACGCACTGCTCGCCGCGTACAAGAAGACGCCCGGTGCGTCTCGCCACGCCACTGTCGAGCTCGACGACAAGGGCGACTTCCGCGTCTTCGCGATCGAGCTGCCCCTCGACCTCGAGACCCGCCTGCTCGACGAGGCGCGCGAGCGCGCGCTCGACGAGCTCGAGCGGCTCGAGGAGGAGACAGGCGAGAAGAACCACACGCTGCTCTCCGACGACGATCTCGAGATCGACCTGACCGACGTCTCGGAGGACGTGATCGACCGCCAGGACGTGACGCCGCAGAACTTCGGCCGCATCGCCGCGCAGACCGCCAAGCAGGTCATCCTGCAGCGGATCCGCGAGGCGGAGCGCGAGATGATGTACGACGAGTACATCGACCGCGTCGGCGAGGTCGTCACCGGCATCGTCCAGCAGACGGGCGACCGGCGGAACATCCTCGTCGACCTCGGCAAGGTCGAGGCGCTGCTGCCCGGCCCCGAGCAGGTCGACGGCGAGCGCTACGAGCAGGGCTCGCGCATCAAGGCGGTCATCCGCGAGGTGCGCACCGGGACGAAGGGGCCGCAGGTGATCCTGTCGCGCCGCGATCCCGAGCTGATCAAGACGCTGTTCGAGCTCGAGGTGCCGGAGATCGCAGACGGTCTCGTCGAGATCCGCGGCGTCGCCCGTGAGCCGGGCTACCGCTCGAAGATCGCCGTCGAGTCGCACGCGCAGGGCGTCGACCCGGTCGGCGCCTGCGTCGGCCCGCGCGGCTCGCGCGTCCGCATGGTCGTGTCCGAGCTGCGCGGCGAGAAGATCGACATCATCCCGTGGAACAACGAGCCGGCACGGTTCGTCGCGAAGGCGCTGTCGCCGGCCCGTGTGCGCGAGGTCTACCTCGACGACGAGGCCCGTGAAGCGACCGTCGTCGTCCCCGACGACCAGCTGGCGCTCGCGATCGGCAAGGAGGGCATGAACGCCCGCCTGGCCGCACGCCTCACCGGCTGGAAGGTCGACATCGTCTCCGACTCCGAGTTCGCCCAGCAGGAGGCCGACGCGGCGTACGGCGGCGACGGCGAGGACGGCGGAAGACGTCTCCGGCCGCTGCGCGCGCCATTCTCTCGAACGGCAAGCGCTGCCCGAACGCGTCGCTGCCCGGCTCGAAGTACTGCGGCGTGCCCGCGCACCAGGCGCTCGCGGGCCAGGAGAGCGAGGTCGTCGTCGGACGTGCCTGACCGAGGACGAAGTCGAGCCGAGGAGATCGAGGCGGTCGTCGGACGGCCGAGCTCGAGCCCGCGGACGAAGTCGAGACTGCACCTGCGGTCGAGACTGCCGTCGCCGCCGAGGAGCCGGCGGAAGGCGAGCGTAGCGGCGAGTACGCGAGACGATCAGGACGTGCGCCGGCTGCGGCCGCAAGGCGCCCCAGGACGAGCTGCAGCGCTTCCACGCGGAGCGCGGGCGAGCTCGTTCCCGGGCGCCGGCCGCGGCCGCGGCGTCTACACCTGCCGCCGCTTGTCGTGCTTCGAGCGAGCCGCGCACGCGACGCGCGTTCGCGCGGACGCTCCGGCAGACCGTCCGCGTCGACCCGATCGCTCGCACCGTCTCTACACTGGACACTGACAGATGGCAAACGGAAAGCCGAACAGACCCATCAGACCGCGCGGCGGAGGCCCGAAGGGGCGGCGCCGCGTCGTCATCGAGGGCGGCACCGGCCGGCCCGGCACCGGGCAGCGCGCAGCGTCCGGGCGACCGTCAGCGAGCGCGATCCCGCGCACACCGCGCGAGGTCGTCGCGCCGAGCGGGCCCGCGACCGTCGAGTCCGGCGTCACGCTGCGCGACTTCTCGCAGGCGCTCGGCGTCGCGATGCCGCAGATCATCAAGCTCCTGATGAACCTCGGCACGATGAAGACGGCCACGCAGTCGCTCACCGACGACGAGGTGGAGCTGATCGCGGCCGAGCTCGGGCGCGAGGTCACGATCAAGCACGCCGGCGACGACGACGGCGCCGCCCGAGGTCTACGAGGACGCCGAGGAGTCGCTCGCGGCCGCGCCCGCCGGTCGTCACGATCATGGGCCACGTCGACCACGGCAAGACGACGCTGCTCGACGCGATCCGCAAGACGTCGGTCGTCGACACCGAGGCCGGCGGCATCACGCAGCACATCGGCGCCTACCAGGCCGACGTCAACGGCCGCCTGATCACCTTCCTCGACACGCCCGGGCCACGAGGCCTTCACCGCCATGCGTGCCCGCGGCGCGAAGGTGACCGACATCGCGGTGCTCGTCGTCGCCGCCGACGACGGCGTCATGCCGCAGACGAAGCGAGTCGATCTCGCACGCGCGCGCCGCCGACGTGCCGATCGTCGTCGCCGTCAACAAGATCGACCTGCCCGACTCGAACCCCGACCGCGTGCTCAGCGAGCTCGCGACCGAGAGCGTGCAGGCGGAGGAGTGGGGCGGCGACCGTCCAGGTGGCCCTGCGTCTCGGCGAAGAAGCGCGAGGACCTCGACGACCTGCTCGAGCGCATCCTGCTCGTCGCGGACGCCGAGCTCGACCTGCGCGCGAACCCGTCGGTCGAGGCCTCCGGCCCGATCGTCGAGTCCCGCCTCGATGTCGGCCGCGGCCCGGTTGCGACGCTGCTCGTCCACCGCGGCACGCTGCGGGTCGGCGACGCGATCGTCGCCGGCGACGCCTGGGGCCGCGTGCGCGCGCTCTACGACTACCGCGGCGAGCGCCTGCAGGAAGCCGGCCCGGGCGAGCCCGTCGAGATCCTCGGCTTCGACCGGCCGCCGCCTGCCGGCGAGCTCGCTGCGCGTCGTCGAGAACGAGCGCCGCGCCCGCGAGCTCGCGCATCAGCGCGGCGAGCGGCTGCGCCGCGAGGCGATCGCGAAGCAGTCGAGCCGCGGCGTCTCGCTCGACAAGCTCTTCGAGCAGATGCAGGCGGGTGCCGTCCAGGATCTGAACCTCGTGATCAAGGGCGACGTGCAGGGCTCCGTCGAGGCGATCGTCTCCGAGCTCGGCAAGATCGCAGCACCCGGAGGTGCGCGTCAACGTCATCCACACCGGCGTCGGCGGGATCACCGAGAACGACGTCAACCTCGCGGCAGCGTCGAACGCGATGGTGGTCGGCTTCAACGTGCGGCCGTCCGCCGAGGTGCGCGCGCTGGCCGAGCGCGCAGGGCATCGAGATCCGCCTCTACCGCGTCATCTACCAGCTGACCGAGGAGATCGAGCAGGCGCTCGTCGGCATGCTCTCCCCGGTCGAGACCGAGGCGATCCTCGGCGAGGTCGAGGTGCGGGCGCTGTTCAAGGTCTCGCGGCTCGGCACGATCGCCGGCTGCATGGTCACGAGCGGCGTCGTCCGCCGCGGCGCGAGCGTCCGGCTCTTCCGCGACGGCACGCGCATCCACGAGACGACCGTCGCGCAGCTGCGGCGCTTCAAGGACGACGCTCGCGAGGTGACCGAGGGCTTCGAGTGCGGCATCCTGCTCGACGGGCTTCAACGACCTGCGCGAGGGCGACGTGTTCGAGGTGTTCGAGACGCGTGAGGTCGAGCGCACGTCGCTCGACGCACCGCCGGCAGCGGCAGCCGCTCCGTCGGACGTCGTAGCCGGCGCTCGTGCCCGCGGGCTACGTGGCGATCCTCACCGCCGAGCTGCATTTCCCCGAGGCGGCCTCGCTGAAGGCGAAGCGCCACTATCGTCCGCTCGGCCAAGGACAACCTGCGGAACCGCTTCGGCGCCTCTGTGGCCGAAGTCGACCATCACGACCTCTGGCAGCGCTGCGCGCTCGACGGTCGCCTGCGCCGCACGCGCGGCCCGCGACGCCGAGGAGCTCGCCGCCGGGCGCCGAGCGGTGGCTCGCGTCGGGCGACTGGGTGCTGGTCCGCTGCCGACGTCACGCTCGTCTCCCCGGACGACCTAGACAGCCGGGTGACCGTGTCCGAACGCATGCGCCGTGTGAACGAGTCGGTCCGCGCAGTCGTCGCGGAGAGCGTCGGCAACCTGAAGGATCCGCGGATCGGGATGGTCACCGTGACCGGCGTCCACGTCAGCGCCGGACCTGCAAGAGGCTGTCGTCTACGTCTCCGTGCTCGGGAACGAGAAGCAAGCGCAAGCGCGACGCTCGTCGGGCCTCGACTCGGCGCGCGGCGTGCTCCAGGCGCAGCATCAGCCGCGAGCTGAGCCTGCGCCGCACGCCTCACCTGACCTTCGCCTACGATCCGTCGGTCGAGCACGGCGTCCGCATGACGAAGCTGATCGACGACGTTGGCCGCGGAACTCCCTGAGGACGCGCCAGACGATGAGCCAAATCGTGACGACGACTGACGTCCCGGCGGTTGCCGCCGCGATCCGCTCGCACGACCCGCTTCTGCGTCGTCACCCACGAGAACCCCGACGGCGACGCCCTCGGCTCGATGCTCGCGAGCCAAGCTCGGGCTGGACGCGCTCGGCAAGGACGCCGTGATGTACCTGTCCGGCGCGGCGCCGCTGCCGGCGGAGTACCACTTCCTCGCCGCTCGACGGCCTGTCCGCGCGACGCTGCCGGACGATCTCGAGGAGCGCGTCCTCGCTCGCCGTCGACTGCGCGAACGAGCGCCGCATCGGCCCGGACGCCGACGCCGGTCGACAGCGCGCGGCACTGGTCGTCAACGTCGATCACCACCACGACAACAACCGCTTCGGCGCGTCAACCTGATCGTCGACGAGGCGTCGTCGACCGCCGAGATCGTTCGCGACATCCTCGGCGCGCTCGACGTCGCGCTGACGCCCGAGATCGCCGAGGCGCTCTACGTCGGTCTCGTCACCGACACCGGGCGCTTCCAGTACACGAACACGACGCCGAAGGCCCTGCGCCTCGCCGCCGAGCTCGTCGAGGCCGGCGCCGAACGTGCACGACATCTTCCGGCACGTCTACGAGACGGTGCAGTTCGCGAAGCTGAAGCTGCTCGCGCGCGCGCTCGAGCGCGCCCAGCTCTACGAGGGCGGCCGGCTCGTCGTCTCGTACCTGCTCCGCGACGACTTCGCGCGAGGTCGGCGCGGAGGAGCCGTACTCCGAGGGCATCATCGACTCCCTGCGGGCCGTCGAGGGCTCCGAGATGGTGGCCCTGATTCGCGAGCCGCCGCGCGACGACGGGCCGGCGCGGCGCATCTCGCTGCGCTCGAGCCGCGACGAGGTCGACGTCTCCGCGATCGCGCGCGAGCGCGGGCGGCGGCGGTCACCGGCAGGCGGCCGGATTCTCGTCCGAGGAGTCGATCGCGGAGATCATCGACTTCTTGCACCGCGAGTTCGTCCGCGTCACCGCCGTCGGCCAGCCGAGCGATGCCGCCGCGAGCGCTTGAAGCCGGTCGGGGTCGCGCTCGTCGGACAAGCCGGCGGGCCCGTCGTCGTTCGCGCTCGTCGCCGCGCTGCGCCGGCGCACCGGCGCGCGCACCGGTCACACCGGCACGCTCGACCCGTTCGCGACCGGGCTCCTCGTGCTGTTGTCCGGCGCGGCAACTAGACTGGCTCCATGCTTTGTCGGTCTCGACAAGCGCTACGTCACCGACGTCGACCTGACCGCGACGACATCGACCGGCGACGCCGAAGGCGAGACGGGCGAAGCCCATCGCGCCGCCGGCACGGGACGAGCTCGACGCGGCGCTCGAGCGCCTCCGCGGTGAGGTCGAGCTGCCGATCCCGGCCGCCTCGGCGGTCAAGATCGGCGGTGAGCGCGCGTACAAGCTGGCCCGGCGCGGCGTCGCCGTGGAGATGCCGCTGCGGCGCTCGCTCGTCTACGCGCTCGACGTCATCGCCTATACAGGGATCGGCGGTGCGACTCGAGCTGCACGTCAGCTCCGGGACGTACGTGCGGGCGATCGCCGAGGCGCTCGGCGGCCACTGCACGAGCCTGCGGCGTACGGCGGTCGGTCCGTTCCGGTGTCGAGGCGAAGCCGATGCCGAGCGAGCTGCTGCCGGTCGCGGATGTGCTCGGCGCGGCTGCCGGAGGACGCGCTCGCCGCGTGTGCCCGACGGCGTCCGCGACGGCCGTGCTCGAGCTCGAGGCGGCGGCGTGAGGGTCGCGCACGCGCCCGGCGGAGCTCGAACGGCGGCCCCGCGCGGTCGCGATCGGGACGTTCGACGGCGTCCACCGCGGCCATCGGGCGGTGCTCGACGCCACGCTGGCGCGGGCGGGCGTGCCGACGGTCGTCACCTTCCATCCGCATCCGCGCGTCGTGCTCGGCTACCAGGTCGATCTGCTCGTGCACGATCGAGCGGCGGCTCGAGCTGCTCGCGGCGGCCGGGGTCGAGGAGACGCTGGTCGTCGAGTTCACGCCCGAGATCGCGGCGCTCGAACCCGCGGCGTTCGTGCGCGAGTACCTGGCCGGGCTCGGCGCCGAGACCGTCGTCGCGGGCGAAGGCTTCCGCTTCGGCCGCCTGAGCCGGCGGCGACCTGGGCACGATCCGCGAGCTCGGCCTCGCCGCGCAGGCCGTGCCGATCGTCGAGGGCGTCTCGTCGACTCGCATCCGGACGCTCGCGCAGGCGGGAGACGTCGGCGCTGCCGCGGGGTCTGCTCGGGCGGCCGTTCGAGCTCGACGGCATCGTTGTCACGGGCGACCAGCGCGGTGGGACGCTCGGCTTTCCGACCGCGAACCTCCGCGTCGCACCCGAGCTGCTCGTGCCCGCCTTCGGGATCTACGCGGGCGCCGTCGGCGACCGCCGCGCCGCCGTCTCGATCGGCGTCAACCCGCATTACGGCGGCTCGGAGCGGCGCATCGAGGCGTTCCTGCTCGACTGGGAGGGCGACCTGTACGGCAACCGGCTCGTCCTCGAGCTCTGGCGCCGGCTGCGCGACGAGCGCGTCTTCGCGAGCGAAGCCGAGCTCGTCGACCAGATCGCCCGCGACGTGGCCGAGACCCGCGCCGTCGTCCGGCCCGTCTAGCTCCGCCGAACCAGCACCGCCGCCGAAGCGGGCCAGCCCGGGCGGGGAAGTCGAACGAGTCGCGGTCGTAATCGCCGCCGACGATCTCGAACAGCGCCCGCCCGACCGCGCGAGCGGTTACCTCGACCGGCTCGTCCGCTCCGCCGAAGGTGACCAGCAGGCCGCTGCCGCCCACCTCGACGGACGCGGTCGAGCTGCTGTTCTCGTAGACGCCTGTGAAGGCGTCGAGGTCGCCGGGTGCAAGCTCGATTGTCGGCCGTACGGCGCGCCGCACGCCGAGCACGCGCTCGAGCCACAGATCCTCGATCTCGCGCAGCGCCAGCTTGCCCTTGCCGCTGTTCGTCAACCCGGCGAATACGGCGCCGCAGTCCGGCACGAGGAGCAGTGCCGACTGGAAGCCGCCGTACGAGCCCGGCATGACCCCAGACCTCGACGCCGCCGACGTGCTCGCCCGAAGAAGCCCGAAGCCGTAGATGCTCGCCGCCGGCCAGGGTCGTCTGAGGCTGTCGCAGCACCGCCGACCAGGCATTCGCGAGCTGCCAGCGCCCGAACGCCGCGACGTCGGCGAGCGTGCGAGACGAGCCCGCCCGAGGGCCGTCGGGCTCGCGGGTAGGCCGTATCGCGCTGGCGTCGGCTCCCGTGCCGACCAGCGACGGGCTCGCCGAAGTCCGTGCTGGAGAGGCCGGCGGGCGCCAGGACGTGCTCGGTGACGGCGTCCTCGTAGAGTTGTGCCGGCGGCCTGCGCGATCAGCCAGCCGGTGAGCCAGTAGCCCGAATTGGCGTACGACCAGACCTCGCCCGACGCGAGCAGCCGGCCGAGGGCGGGAAGCTCCGCGACAGCCGCGCCCAGCGCGTCGTCGCCGTCGCCGAAGCGCGCCAGATCCGCCGGCTCGCTGTCGAAGCCGGACGTGTGCGAGAGCAGATGCCGGACGCGCACGTCGTCGGGCCACACGCCGGTCGTGCGCGTCGAGGTCGAGCAGCTGCACGACCGCGCGGACGCGGTGACCGGCTTCGTGATCGACGCGATCCGAAAGCGGTCGCCGGGGTCGCAGCCGACCGCGATGTCCTCGGCGCTGCCGTCCGAGTCGAGCGAGCGCGAGTCGCGAGCGCCGGTACGTCCGAATCGGCCGCCGCAGGCCTCGCAAGCCCGGAGAAACGTCGAATCCATGCGGTATCCGCTACCCTACCGACCGACCCGGCCTCGGCCACATGCGTCTTCCTTCGCGGCGCGCGGGGGCTCGGGTGTCACTCACACAGGAGGAGAAGCGATGCCCCTCACCAAGGAAGAAAAGCAGGTTCACATTGGAAAGTTCGGCAAGCACGAGACGGACACCGGCTCGCCCGAGGTCCAGATCGCGATGCTGACGCAGCGGATCAACGACCTGACCGAGCACCTCAGGACGCACAGGCACGATCACTATTCGCGCCGCGGCCTCCTGAAGCTCGTCGGCCGCCGCCGCCGCTTTCTGAACTACCTGCAACGGAAGGATCTCGAGGGCTATCGCGCCCTCATCAAGGAACTCGGCTTGCGCCGCTAGTTCCGCAGCAAGTCCCGGAAGGGTGGAAGTTTGAGTGGGCGCCTGCAGCGAGCACGAGCAGTGCGACGCCGATTCAAACCCCCACCCTTCACCATGGAAGCACAGTGGAGGAGAGAAGCGAGAATATGAGCATCATCGAAGCGGTCACCCCGCCGGGGTGCCGGTTTCCGTCACCGTCGAGATCGGCGGCAAGGAAATCACGTTCGAAACGGGCAAGCTCGCCAAGCAGGCCGACGGCGCAGTCGTCGTCCGCGGTGGGGGAACCGTCGTGCTCGCCACGGCGCAGGGCCGGACGGAGGCGCGCGAAGGCGCGGACTTCTTCCCGCTCACGGTCGACGTGGAGGAGCGCATGTACGCCGCCGGGAAGATCCCGGGCGGCTTCTTCAAGCGCGAGGGGCGCCCCACCGAGCGGGCGATCCTGACGGCGCGCATGATCGACCGGCCGGTGCGGCCGTTCTGGCCGAAGGGCTACCGCAACGAGACGCAGTGCGTCGCGACGGTGCTGTCGGCCGACCTGGTCGTCGCGCACGACATCCTGGCGATCAACGGCGTCTCGGCGGCACTGACCGTGTCGCCGCTGCCGTTCTTCGGCCCGATCGGCGCGGTGCGGATGCGGTCTGATCGACGGCGAGCTCGTCGTCAACCCGACGCTCGAGGAGACCGACAGCCAGTCCGAGCTCGACCTGATCGTCGTCGGCACGAAGGACGGCCTGACCATGGTCGAGGCGGGCGCGAAGCAGGTGCCGAGGAGAAGCTCCTCGAGGCGCTCGACATCGCGCAGCGCGAGATCCTGAAGCTCTGCGAGGCGCAGGACGAGCTCCGCGCCAAGGCGGGCAAGCCGAAGTGGCTCGACGCCTCGGTCGACCGAGCGGCTCGAAGGCCAGTACGGCCACGACATCTGGTCGCGGATCAACGAGCAGGGCCTCCGCGAGGCCGGCTCGATCGTCGAGGAGATCGTCGCGAAGGAATTCGGCGAGCCGTCGATCAGCTCGAAGGAGGAGGACGTCCTCAAGGCGCTGCAGACCCGCATGTCGCTCGGGATGATCCTCGAGAAGCAGCGGTCGGTTGCCGTCGAAGGGCCCGTCCGCGAGCAGTTCGAAGCAGAGCTGCGGGAGCTGACCGAAGCCGAGCAGGACTCGAAGGAGCTGAAGTCAGCGAAGCGGAGCCTGCTGTACGACCAGATCAGTGCCGGCGTGAAGCTGCCGTTCGCGGCGGCCGATGCCGAGGCCGGCGAGCTGGACGCGCTCACCAAGAGCTACGTCCGCAAGGCGTGCGACGCGATCTACAAGAGCCTCGTGCGGCGCAAGATCGCGATCGACAAGCGCCGCCCCGACGGTCGCACCACAGAGGCCATCCGTGCGATCGACTGCGAGGTCACCGTCATGCCTCGCGCGCACGGCTCGGCGCTCTTCACGCGCGGCCAGACGCAGATCATGAGCCTGCTGACCCTCGGCACGCAGAAAGAGGGCCAGCGGATCGACGACCTGTCGCTGGAGCGCGACCGCCGCTACATGCACCACTACAACTTCCCGCCGTTCTCCGTCGGCGAGACGGGCCGCATGGGAAGCCCGAAGCGCCGTGACATCGGCCACGGGGCGCTCGCACAGCGCGCGCTCCAGGCTGTGATCCCGCCGCGTCGACGTGTTCCCGTACACGATCCGCATCGTCTCGGAGACGCTCGAGTCGAACGGCTCGTCGTCGATGGGCTCGGTCTGCGGCTCGACGCTCTCGCTGATGGACGCAGGCGTGCCGATCACGGCTCCGGTCTCGGGCATCGCGATGGGCCTCGTCAAGGAAGGCGACGACTACGTCATCCTGACCGACATCCAGGGAGCCGAAGACCACCTCGGCGACATGGACTTCAAGGTCGCGGGCACGGCCGAGGGCATCACCGCGCTGCAGATGGACATCAAGATCACCGGCGTCAGCCGCGAGATCATGGAGAACGCGCTCTCGCAGGCAAAGCAGGCTCGCGCCGCGATCCTCGAGCGGATGCTCGAGTCCGATCTCGGAGCCGAGAGCCGAGCTCGCCGAGACCGCTCCGCGGATCTCGTCGGTGCAGATCAACCCGGAGTACATCGGGATGGTCATCGGCAAGGGCGGCGAGACCATCCGCTCGCTCGAGGCCGACTACGAAGTGCAGATCGACATCCAGGAGGACGGGACGATCCTCGATCTACGCCACGTCGGGCACGCAGGCCGACGCGGCGATCTCGGCGATCACCGCCCTCACCAAGGAGCCCGAGGTGGGCGACACGTACACCGGCAAGGTCGTGAAGACGACCGACTTCGGAGCGTTCGTCGAGCTCAAGAAGGGCACCGACGGACTGCTGCACGTCTCCAACGTCGGCCCCGGCCGCGTCAACCACATCGAGGACGTGATCGCCCGTGGCGACGTGCTCGACGTGCTCGTGCAGGAGGTCGACAAGGCCCGCGGCAGGATCGGGCTGAAGCTCGTCCAGAAGCACGAGAACGGCGGCTTCGTCTCGCCGGAGGAGCTCGTCGAGCGGGCGAAGGACGCCCCGCCGCGCGAGCCCCGCGAGGAGCGCCCGCGCAGCGGCGGAGACCGCGGTCGCGGCGGCCCTCGCCGCGAGCGCGAAGGCTCACGCCGGGACTAGCGGCACCCGCATCAGCATGGACGATGGGCCCGGTTTCGTTCGGCGGAACCGGGCCCATCGTCTTCAATCCCTTGATCGTGGACGTTCAGCCGCCGACAACGCCGCTGACCGACGGAGTGGTCACGCTCCGGCAGCTGCGCACGGGCGATCGCGCGGCGGTGCTCGCGACGATGGTCGACCCGCTCGTTCGCCGCTGGCTCAACATGCCCGAGTTCCCGTCCGAGACCGACTTCGACGTGTTGCTCCGAACGATGAGCGACGGGTGGACGACCGGGACGCGCTGCGATCTGGCGATCACCGACGCCACCGACACCGTGGTGGGCGCGGTCATCGCGTCGAAGCGACCGCGCGACAACTGGGAGCTGGCCTATCTCGCCGGCGAGGCCGGCCGTGGCCGAGGTCTCGTCTCGCGCTCGGTGCGGCTCGTCTGCAACTGGCTCTTCGAGGCGGGAGTAGGGCGGATCGAGATCCGGACGCATCCCGAGAACGCCCCGTCGCAGCACGTCGCAGAGCGCTGCGGCTTCCAGCTCGAAGGGCGGGAGCGGCGCTCGATCTGGCTGCACGGCCGTCGCCAGGATGCGTTGGTCTGGTCGCTGCTGCCGAGCGACCCGCGGTGAGGCTCCAATCGATTCGTCGGCGTAACGCCCTGGTCATCCCGATCCGGGCCGGCCTGGGGATCGCGTGGCTGGTCGCGGCGATCGTCGCGGGCGCCGGTGCTCGACCCGCGCTGATCGGCTTCGTGATCGGGATGCTCGGCTGCGCCTTCGCGCTGTTGAACGACCCGCGCGCCCGTCTGCTCCGCGCGAGACGCGAGCCTGCTCCGTACCCGACCGACGCCGTGCTCGACTCCCCGCTGCGACATCTCTGGACGGCCCTACTGCCGAGCACGCTCGGGGTGAACATCCTGGCCGCAGTCGCGATCGTCCCGCAGCCTGAGCTCACCGCCATTCTCGGTGGCGCCTCCGCAGGTCTCGGTTTGGCCGCCCTTGTCGCGCTGCCGTCGGCATACGCACGCGAGGAAGTGTTCGTCGACCGGCACGGAGCGATCTACACACGCGAGTAGGATCCGTTTGTGCAGAACTGGACGCTCAGCGAGCTCGATTCCGGCGAACGGGTGATCACCGAGCGTCTCGACCACGTCCGGTCGGTTGCAGTCGGCTACTGGATCGGAGCCGGTGCACGCGACGAGACGCCGGAGCAGGCGGGCGTCACGCACTTCATCGAGCACCTGCTGTTCAAGGGCAGCAAGCGGTTCGACGCCCTCGAGATCGCCGAGATCTTCGACGGGCTCGGCGGCGAGCTGAATGCGGCTACGTCGCGCGAGCACACGCTCATCTACTCCCGCGTGCCCGACAACCATCTCGAGACGGCGCTCGACGTGATGGGCGACATGGTGTTCGCGCCGGTGTTCGAGGAGCTCGACGCCGAGCGCGAGGTCGTACTCGAGGAGATCGCGATGTACGAGGACACGCCGCAGGAGCTCGTGCACGACCTGATCGCCGAGGCGGTGTTCGGCGACCACCCGCTGGGCCGTCCGGTGATCGGCACGGCCGAGGTGATCTCCTCGCTCCCGCGGAACGCGATCGCCGGGTACCACGACGAGATGTACACACCGCGCAACATCGTGGTGGCAGCGGCCGGCAACGTCGAGCACGAACGCATCGTCGAGCTCGTCTCACAGGCGCTGGAGCGGCGCGGCGAGGTGGCCGAATCCGTCCTGAACGTCAGGCCGCCGCTCGTCCAGGCACCGCCGCCGGGGCTGCGGTTCCAGCGCAAGGACACCGAGCAGTACCACGTCTGCCTCGCCGCCCCCGGCATCGCTCGCACCGACCGCCGGCGCTTCGCGGCCTCGCTGCTCGACGCGATCCTCGGCGGGTCGGCCTCGTCCCGGCTCTTCCAGGAGATTCGGGAAAAGCGCGGGCCTCGCGTACTCCGTCTACTCCTTCGCCTCGCAGTACACCGATACAGGCCAGATCGGCATCTACGTCGGCACGAGGGAGGACAACCTCGCGGAGGCTCTTGCGATTGCGGCCGACCAGATCGCCGACGTAGCGTCTGGCAACGTCCCCGACCGCGAGCTGAACCGTGCCAAGGAGAATCTCAAGGGCCGGATCCTGCTCTCGATGGAGTCGACGTCGGCGCGGATGAACCGGCTCGGCAAGTCGCTGATCACGGACTCGGAGCTGCTGTCGCTCGAGCGCCTGGTCGCCGAAGTCGACGCGGTCGAGGCGTCGTCGGTGGCCGAGCTCGCCGCGGCCCTCCTCGCGCCGGAGCACCTCTCGGCCGCCGGGATCGGCCCCGACGAGGACAAGTTCATGGCGGCACTCGCCCCGGTGACGCCGTCGCTCGCGCGCGCTGCCTGAAACGACGGCCGCGTGAACGTCCTTCTGAACGGTCGTGGTGGCAAGGTCGGCGCCGTGCTCGCTCCGGCGCTCGGGGCAGCCGGACACACCCTTGTCGTTTCGCTCGCCGACGCCGACGCGATGGTCGACTTCACGCGGCCCGATGCGGTGGTGCCAAACGTGCTTGCTGCGATCGAGGCCGGCGTGCCCGCGGTCGTCGGCACGAGCGGCTGGCACCCGTCGGCCGTCGACGACGCCGCGCGCACGGCTGGAGTGGCGGTGTTCTTCGCCCCGAACTTCGCGATCGGCGCCGTTCTGATGATGCGGCTCGCCGCCCAGGCACACCAGCTGCTGCCGGCCGCCGCGATCGTCGAGCTGCACCACGACACCAAGGTCGACGCACCGTCGGGAACGGCCAAGGCGACCGCCGAGCGCCTCGGCGGCTCGGTGCCGATCCACTCGGTGCGCCTGCCGGGACTCGTCGCGCATCAGGAGGTTCTGCTGGGCGGCCCCGGCGAGGTGCTGACGATTCGCCACGACACGACGTCCCGCGAGGCGTATGTGCCAGGCGTGCTGCTCGCACTCGAACGCCTCTCGACGCTCCCGCCGGGCGTGACCGTCGGGCTCGACGCCCTGCTCTGACCTGCTTGCCCGACCTGCGCGAAGAGACGGTGCGGGTGGGGGAGGTCGAGCTCTCGCTGCTCAGGCCGTCGTCACCAGAGGCGCTGCTCGACGAGGAGGCGTTCCAGAACGACGAGTTTCTCCCGTACTGGGCCGAGCTCTGGCCGGCGGCGTCGGCCCTGGCCGAAGCGCTGCCGGCAGACCTGCGCGGGCTGCGAGTCGTCGAGCTCGGCTGCGGCCTCGGGGTGCCTTCACTCGTCGCGGCCTACCGGGGGGCGGAGGTCGTCGCAACCGACTGGGCGGCCGACGCCATCGACCTGCTGCGGACGAACGCCGAGCGGAACGGCATCACCCTGCAGGCGAACGTCTGGGACTGGCGCGAGCCATGGGCCGAGCGATTCGATCTCGCCCTCGCGGCCGACGTCCTCTACGAGCTCCGGAACGTCGACCCCGTCGTCGACGCGTTGCGACGGCTCGCGCCCGAAGCCCTCGTCGGCCTAGCCGGCCGTCCGTACGAGCAACGGTTCCTGCGCAGCGTCGAGAGCTGCGGCGAAGTCGCACCGCGCGTCGTTGCGGTGCGACTGGGCAATGGCGTAGGTTCTCCGAAATTCGGTGTCTGAGAGGTGTCTGACACGTGTCTGAGGTCAAGCCATGAACCAACTGGCCACCCAGTCGATCACGTCGACCGGCGACGAACGGGTCTACTTCCGCCGCGTCTTCGCCTGGATGAGCGTCGCGCTGTTCGTCAGCGGCGCGGTTGCCGGCGCGATCGGCCACAGCCAGACGGCAATGCACGCGCTGCTCACCGGGAGCGGCGAGTGGGTGTGGATCGCATGCCTCGTGATCGAGCTCGCGCTGGTGTCGGCGCTCGTCGGGCTCGTTCAGCACATGGATCTGTTCCAGACGATCGCGACCTTCATCGGCTATGCAGCACTGAACGGCGTCACGCTCTCGATCGTCTTCGCGATCTTCACGACGAAATCGATCTTCGCGACGTTCCTCGTGACGGCCGGGATGTTCGCCGCGCTCGCTGTGATCGGCGCCACGACCAGCATCGACCTGACCAAGTGGGGGAGCTTCCTGCTGATGGCGCTCATCGGCCAGCTGATCGGGCTCGTCGTCAACCTCTTCTGGCTCAACTCGACGCTCTACTGGGTGACCACCGCCACCGGGATCCTGCTGTTCTCGGCCCTCACTGCTTACGACGTCCAGAAGCTGAAGCGGTACGAGCAGCCCGAGGGTGCGAGCGAGGATGTCGTCGAGAAGAGCGCCATCGTCGGCGCCCTGGCGCTGTATCTCGACTTCGTCAACCTGTTCCTGTATCTGCTCCGGATCTTCGGACGTCGGCGTTAACGCGCTGAACTGCCTGCAGGCGTAGACTTTCGGGGTGCTCGGCAGTGTTCTGACGGCGATCGTCACCCCGTTCGGGACCGCCGGGGCGGTCGACTTCGACGCGTTCCAGCGGCTTGCCGTGCATCTCGTCGACAACGGATCCGACGGAATCGTCGTGGCCGGCACCACGGGCGAGAGCCCGACGCTGACCGACCGCGAGCGCCTCGACCTCTTCCGTGCAGCGCTCGAGTCGGTGGGCGAGCGGGCGACCGTCGTCGCCGGCACGGGTACGTACTCGACCGCCCATTCGATCGAGCTCAGCGAGCAGGCGGCCGCCCTCGGCGTCGACGGACTGCTTGTCGTCACGCCGTACTACAACAAGCCGCCGCAGGCTGGGATCGTCGCCCATTTCGAGGCGATCGCCCGGGCCACAGATCGACCGATCGTCGCCTACAACATCCCGGCGCGCGTTGTTGTCAACATCGAGCCGCAGACGATCAGCCGTCTCGCCGAGATCGACACCGTGCGCGCGGTCAAGCAGGCGAATCCCGACGTCGCCGAAGCACGGCACATCGTCTCGACCGGCCTCGACCTCTATGCGGGCGACGACAACGTGCTGCAGCCGTTCCTCGAGCTGGGCGCCGTCGGCGGCGTCTGCGTGCATACCCATGTCGTCGGCCCCCAGGTCGCCGAACAGGTTCGCGCCGCCCAGGCCGGCGACCTCGAGCGCGCGCGGGCGATCGACCGTGAGCTCGCCCCCGTGTACGAGCTGCTCGCGGTGGCCACGAACCCGATTGCGATCAAGGCGGCACTCGCCCTCCTTGGCCACGAGGTCGGCGGGCACCGTTTGCCACTCGTCTCGGCGACCGCCGAGGAACGGGAACGCGTGCAGGCGTGCCTTTCGCGTCTCGGCCTGCTCGTCACGGTCTGACCAGGCCGCTCAGAGGGGCGTCCCGGGGCGCCATCTAGACTGCCGCCATGAGCGACAACATTCTGCGCGTGATCCCCCTGGGCGGTCTGGGCGAGGTCGGCAAGAACATGACCGTCTTCGAGATCGCCGACCAGTTGCTCGTGGTCGACGCCGGTCTTGCGTTTCCACGCGACGAGCACCTGGGCGTCGACCTGATCCTGCCGGACTTCGGCTATCTCCACGATCGTGACGTCCTGGCGGTCGTGCTGACCCATGCGCACGAGGATCACGTCGGCGGGCTGCCGTACCTGATGCGCGAAGTCCCGATCCGCGAGATCTGGGCCACGCGCCTGACGCTCGGACTGGTCAAGTCGAAGCTGGACGAGCATGGCCTGCTGCGCTCGACGGAGCTGAAGGAGATCGAGCCCGAAGGCGCGCCGCTCGACATCGGGCCGTTCCGGCTCGAATTCGTCCGCATGTCGCATTCGGTTCCGGACGCGGTGGGGATCGCGATCACGACCTCGGCCGGTCTCGTGTTCCACACCGGCGACTGGAAGCTCGACCACACCCCGGTCGACGGCCTGCGCACCGACGTCGGCAAGCTCGCCGAGCTGGGGAATCGCGGCGTCGATCTCCTCTGCGGCGACTCGACCAACGCCGAACGGCCCGGCTTCACGCAGTCCGAGCGCGTCGTCGGGGAGGCCTTCCGCCAGATCATCCCGGCCCGCCAGGGCCGCGTGTTGATCTCCAGCTTCGCGTCGAACATCCACCGCATGCAGCAGGCGATCGACGTTGCCGTCGAGACCGACCGGCGTGTCGCCGTCGTGGGCCGCTCGATGCGCCGCAACCTGAATGTCGCGCGCAACCTCGGGTACATCGAGATGCCGGAAGAGTTCCTCGTGAGGCCTCAGGATCTCGACGAGCTGCCGCCGAACCGCCAACTGGTGCTGTGCACAGGTTCGCAGGGCGAGCCGCTGTCCGCGCTCACGCGCATCGCCTACAACGACCACCCGGCGATCAAAGTCGAGCGTGGCGACACCGTGATCATCTCGGCGCGCCCGGTGCCCGGAAACGAATTGCGCGTGCACGACGCGATCAACCGCCTCACCCGGAACGGCGCCGAGGTGCTGCACGAGGAGAACGCTCCCGTGCACGTCTCTGGCCACGCCCGCTCGGAGGAGCTGCGGACGCTGCTCTCGCTCGTGCGCCCGAAGGCTGTGATGCCGATCCACGGCGAATACCGCATGCAGGCCGCACACGCGCGGCTCGCGCAGGATGCGGGCGTCCCCGCCGCGTCGATCGTGATCGCCGAGAACGGCGACGTCGTCGAGCTGTCCAAGAAGGGCGTGCGCCTGGCGGGCAAGATCGAAGCCGGCGTCACGTTCGTCGACGGCCTCGGCGTGGGCGACATCTCGGACGTGGCGATCCGCGACCGCCGGCACATGTCCGAGGACGGCGTGCTGATCGTGGTCGCCACGCTCTCGGACGGCAGCGCCTCGGCACCCGAGCTGATCGCGCGCGGCTTCGGCGATTCCGACGAGCTGCTGGCCGAGCTCCGCCGCGAGGCGCACGACATCATCCGCGATCTGCTGGCCGACGACATCCGCGAGATCAAGCTCCTGCAGGAGCATCTCCACGACGGCCTCGGCCAGGTCGTCTACGACCGCACGAGGCGCCGACCGATGATTCTGCCGGTCGTCGTTGAGGTTTGACGACGCCCACTGAAACACGTCCGGACTGGGCGATCCTGATCGCCGAGCATGCCGGGGACGGTGCAACGGGGCGGCGCCTGATCTCCCAGATGGTCGCGCTCGAGGTTTCGTCCCTCGCGTTCTGCCGTCTGCTCGAACGGTGGGCTCGCGGCGAGCCGGATCCGACGACGCCGGGCAATCGCCAGGCCGCGCTCCGCCGGGCAGCCGACCGGGTCGAGACCGCGCTCTCGGGTCTCGAAATGCCGCTGGGCCGCTATCTGCTCGAGCTGGAGGCCGACTCGGCCGAGAGCCGCTCGTGGTTCGGCGAGCCGAGCGCCGCCGAGCTCGTCGACTGGGAGCCCGTGCTCAACCGCGCGGGCGTGCACGTCGCGGCGCACCGGGTCGCTGCGGCCTACCTCGAGCTCGCCGTCTTCGTGCGCGCGCTCGAAGGGCTTTCGTCCACCGTCCGCTGGCAGTCGACAATCGATGCCGGGTCGCTGTGGGCCGGGCTGTTCGACCTCCGCGAGAACCTGCTCGGCCGGGCTCTCGACGAGCTCCGCGCCATCGCCGCGTAAGGCTCTTGACCGAGCTCACCGTCGTCGGCTCGATCAACCTCGACCTGGTCGCACAGGTCCACCGGCTGCCACGCCCCGGCGAGACACTCACGTCGACTGCGTTCGACCGCTTCCCCGGCGGGAAAGGGGCGAACCAGGCAGTCGCTGCGGCCCGGCTCGGCGCGACCGTGCGATTCGTGGGCGCGGTCGGCAACGACGCCGAAGCCGACGAGGCCCTGACCAACCTGCACGCCGCGGGCGTCGAGCTCGATCTGGAGCGAACGGGCAGCACCGGCCTGGCGCTGATCCTCGTCGCCGCCGACGGCGAGAACCAGATCGTCGTCGTGCCCGGCGCGAACGCCCAGCTGACGCCCCGCCAGGTCGACGGCGCCGTCCTCTGCCAGCTCGAGGTTCCGAATCACGTCGTCCTCGAGGCGGCGCACAGGGCATCATTCTTCGCCCTCAATGCAGCGCCGGCGCGGCCGATCGTCATCGAGCCCGACCTGCTCATCGTCAACCGCCTGGAACACGAGATCGTCTCGGCCGGAAAGCTCGTCGCGGTCACACTGGGGGCCGAAGGGGCCGTGCTCTACGAAGACGGCCGGGAGGTCGCGCGAGCGACGCCGCCGAAGGTCGACGTGGTCGACGGCACGGCAGCGGGCGACGCGTTCGCAGCCGCTCTCGTGCTCGGGATCCTCGAGCAGCGGCCCCACGACGAGGCGCTGCGCAGGGCGTGTGCTGCCGGCGCGCTCGCGGCGACGAAACTCGGCGCACAACCTTCTCTGCCGACCGCGGCCGAGGTCGACGCGATACTGGCGGCATGACTCCGACTCCGATCATCCTCGACTGCGACCCCGGCCACGACGATGCAATTGCGCTGCTGCTCGCCGTTGCCTCGCCCGAGCTCGAGCTCGTCGGCGTCACCACCGTCTGCGGCAACCAGACGATCGAGAAGACGACAGCGAACGCCCTGCGCGTGCTCGAGTTCGCGGGCCGCGGCGACATCCCGGTGCACCGCGGCGCCGCCCGGCCGCTCGTACGCGAGCCGTCGGTCGCCGCGCACGTGCACGGCGAGAGCGGTCTCGACGGACCCGACCTGCCTCCCGCGTCTCGCCCCGAGCGGCCCGAGCACGCGGTCGACTTCCTGGCCCAGGAGATCCGCGCGCGCGACGGCCGGATCACGCTGATTCCGACCGGCCCGCTCACGAACATCGCCCTGCTGCTCGCCCTGCACCCCGACGCACGGCCCGAGCGGATCGTTCTGATGGGCGGCTCGATCGGCGAGGGCAACCGCACGCCTGCGGCCGAGTTCAACATCTGGGCCGATCCCGAGGCGGCGAAGCGCGTCTTCGCGAGCGGGATCGACACCACGATGATCGGGCTGGATGTCACCCACCAGGCCCTGATCACCGACACGCACACCGAGCGCCTGCGCGGAGCAGGGCGGACGGGGCGGATGGTCGCCGAGCTGATGGACTTCTATTCGCGCTTCCACCGTCACATGTATCCCGACCTCGCCGGCTCGCCGATGCACGACCCGGTGGCGGTGGCCCACGTGCTGCAGCCCGGTCTCGTCGAGGCCAAACGCGCTCAGATCGACGTCGATTGTGGCTGGGAGCAGGGGCGAGGCCGCACGAACGTCGACTGGCGCGGTCGCGAGGGCAGCGAGCCGAACGCGAGCGTCGGGGTCGGCATCGACGCGGACGCGTTCGCCGAGCTCGTGATCTCGCGCGTCAGCTCATTGGGGTAGCGACAAAGGAGCCACGAGCCGCAGGGCGAAGAGCCCAGCATGGCGCGCAGAAGGCGGGTTCAGAAGGCGTCCCCAAAAACGTCCGCCCGCGGCAGGAAGCGAGCTCCGGCCAAGCGGACTCACATGGCGGCGCACCACCGGCCCGAGCTGATCGGGCTTGGTTTCGTCGCCGTCGGCGTGTTTCTCGCGGCGGTGCTGTGGTTCGGATTGAGCGGCGGACCGGTGACGCACCTCGTCCGTCGCGCAGTGGGAGATGCCGCCTACCTGGCGCCAGTTGTCTTCATTCCGGTGGGCGTGCTCGTTGTTGCCCGGAGCGCCCTGGTCGCTCTCAGCCCCTTCCGGCTGGGGCTGACGGCGGGCCTGCTCGGCTTGATGCTCACCCTGGGTCGCGGGCACGGGGGAGCCGTTGGCCGCGGAGCCGAAGGGGTCGTCGCGCTCGGTCTGGGAACGACCGGCGCGACGATCCTCGGCGTTCTCCTCACGATCGCCGGCGTGCTCTTCCTGACCGGCGTGTCGCTCGGCGCGGTGCTGCGCCGCTCCGGCCATGCCGTTCGCGCCGCCCACGGCCGGGTGCGCGCAACTCGTGAGGCGGCGCTCTATGAGGACGAGCCGAGCGAGATTCCCGTGCTGCGCCACGCTTCGCCTCCCGTCGATCTCCAGCACGACTTTCCGGACATGATCTCCGACCAGCCGGCCGTGCTCTACCAGGCCGAGCCGGAGGAGTTCGAAGAGGAAGACAGCGAGCACCCGACCGAGGAGAAGCTCTTCGCACCCCTCGAGCCGTCGGACACCGAGTACACGCTGCCGGATCCGGCGCTGCTGCACGTCTCGAAGCCCGGCTCGGGCGGGCCGAACGCCGAGGCGGGGGCGCGCGTCGCCCAGGCGCTCGTCACCTGCCTCTCGAACTTCGGCGTCGACGCCACCGTCATCGGGCAGATCTCCGGCCCGCGCGTCACCCGCTACGAGCTGCAGCTGGCGCCGGGCACGAAGGTCGCGAAGGTCGCCCAGTTGAAGGACGACCTGAGCTACGCGCTCGCGACGACCGAGATCCGCATCCTCGCCCCGATTCCCGGCAAGCAGGCCGTGGGCGTCGAGGTGCCGAACCTCAGCCCGAACCTGGTCACGCTCGGCGACATCTACGGCGAGGTGCCGGCGACGGCGAGCCCGCTGTCGGTGTGGCTCGGCAAGGACATCTCGGGCGCAGCCGTGTGGACCGACCTGGCCCGGATGCCGCATCTGCTGATCGCCGGTACGACCGGCTCGGGCAAGTCGGGCTGTATCAACGCGATTCTCACCTCGATCCTCCTGCGCGCCACGCCGGACGAGGTGCGGCTGATCCTGATCGACCCGAAGCGGATCGAGCTGAACTACTACGAGTCGATCCCGCATCTGCTGACCCCGGTCGTCTCGAGCCCGAAGGAGGCGTCGGCCGTCCTGCTCAACGTCGTGACGGAGATGGAGCGCCGCTACGAGCGTCTCAGCATCTTGCGGGCGCGCAACCTGCCCGAGGCGAACCGCTCGCTGCGCAAGCGTGGGGAAGAGGAGCTGCCGTATCTCCTGGTCGTCATCGACGAGCTCGCCGACCTGATGATGGTCAGCCCGCAGGATGTGGAGGACGCGATCATCCGGCTCGCACAGAAGTCGCGCGCTGTCGGGATCCACCTGGTGCTCGCCACGCAGCGCCCCTCGGTCGACGTGATCACCGGCATGATCAAGGCGAACGTGCCGTCGCGGATCGCCTTCGCCGTCTCCTCGCAGACCGACAGCCGCGTGATCCTCGACCAGAACGGCGCCGAGACACTGCTCGGCCAGGGCGACATGCTCTTCAAGCCGCTCGGCACCTCACGGCTCCAGCGCGTCCAGGGTGCGTTCGTCACCGAGGAAGAGGTGGCGCTGATCGTCGAGCAGACCCGCACGCAGCGGCCGCAGAAGATCGACGAGACGTTCCTCGAGCTGCCGCAGGTGTTCGCAGACGGCGCCGAGGACGACGACGGCGAGTTCGACCCCGACGAGGATCCGCTGCTCGACCGCGCAATCGAGATCGTCGTCACGGCCGAGACCGCGAGCGTCAGCCTTCTCCAGCGCCGCCTCCGGGTCGGCTACACCCGGGCGGGACGCCTCATCGACATGCTCGAGCGGCGTGGGATCATCTCCGCGTACGAGGGCTCAAAGCCGCGCCGCGTGCTGATCACCGAGCACGACCTCGAGCGCACCACGACCACGATCGAGTAGAAACCCGCACTAACAGCTGCTCCGGTGGTGCGTCGTAGCTTGGGTTAGCATCGCGCATCGACTGTCTTTATCGGAGGAGGGGAATTTGAAAGTTTCACGGCTCCTAGTGGTGGCCATGGGCGGCGTGCTCGCCCTGGTCATTGCGATCGTCGCGGCGGGTCCGGCCGCAGGCGGAAACACTGCGCAGAAGGCACCGTTCGCGGCTGCCCTGGTCAGCGACGTCGTCGGGTTCAACGACAACGGGTTCAACAAGAACCAGCTGAAGGGCCTGAACGAGGCTGTCAAGAAGATCGGCGGTACCGCGCTTCCCGAGGTGTCTCACTCGACGAGCGACTACGCGCCGAACTTCAACACGGCGATTCGCAAGGGCGCCAAGATCGTCGTCGCTGCCGGCTTCCTGCTGGCCCCGACGATGAAGACGTACTCCACGAAGTTCCCGAACGTCGACTTCGCGATCACCGACGACTCGTACAAGGATGCGGGCGGCGGCAAGAACGTGGAAGGCCTGACGTATGCGACGCAGGAGGGCGGCTGCATGGTCGGCGTCCTCGCCGCGGAAATGGCGAAGAAGCTCGGCGGTAACACGATCGGTGCGGTCGGCGGCCTGAAGATCCCGCCGGTCGACTCCTACATCGCCGGCTACAAGTTCTGTGCCAACAAGGCAGTCCCGGGCACCAAGCTCGTCGTGCAGTACTCGGGCGACTTCGGCGACGCGAGCAAGTGCCAGGCCGTCGCGCAGAATGAGATCGGGCAGGGCGCCAAGATCATCTTCCAGGTCGCGGGTGGTTGTGGCATCGGTGCACTGAAGGCCGCCGCCGCAGCGAAGCTGTACGGCATCGGCGTTGACGCCGACGAGTACAACGATGCGCCGCGCATCCTGACGAGCGCCATCAAGAAGACGGACGTCGGGGTCTACGACGCCGTCACCCAGGCGGCCGCCGGCAAGTTCCAGGGTGGCACCGACCTGCTGCTCAACCTGAAGAACAACGGCGTGGGCGTGGGCAAGATCAACCCGGCCGTGCCGAAGGCGTGGATCACGTTGATGAACAGCTACCGCGCGCAGATCATCTCCGGGAAGCTGAAGCCCCCGGCAACGCTCGCGAAGTAGCACCCCGCACGCTTAAGCGGAACTCAACGGAAGGGCGGGCCTCGTGCCCGCCCTTCCAGTTGTCCGGGGCATTAGGATCGCCGAGATGGTGAGAAGGCCATGACCGAGGAGCTCGTGCTCGAGATGCGGGGGGTCCGGAAGGAGTTCCCCGGGGTACTTGCCAACGACGACGTCCACCTCGACATCCGCAGGGGCGAAGTGCATGCCCTTCTCGGCGAGAACGGCGCGGGCAAGTCGACGCTGATGAACATCCTGTACGGGCTGTATCACCCCGACGCGGGCGAGATCCTGCTGCACGGGAAGCCCGTTACCTTCACGTCGGCCCGCGATGCGATCCAGGCCGGAATCGGCATGGTGCACCAGCACTTCATGCTGATCCCGGTGATGACCGTCGCCGAGAACATCGTCCTCGGCATCGAGCCCGTCGAGGATGGCTTCCTGCTGGCCGAGGGCGCCGCCGAGGCGAGTGTCCGCGATCTGTCCGAGCGGTACGGACTCTTCGTCGATCCGGGAGCGCTCGTCGCCGACATTACGGTCGGCCAGCAGCAGCGCGTCGAGATCCTCAAGGCCCTCTACCGCGGCGCCGACGTCCTCATTCTCGACGAGCCGACGGCCGTGCTCACGCCGCAGGAGGCGCACGAGCTGTTCGAGGTCATCAACAGCCTCAAAGCCGACGGCAAGTCGATCATCTTCATCACGCACAAGCTGAATGAAGTGCTCGAGATCGCCGACCGCATCACGGTCCTTCGGCGGGGGAAGACGATCGAGACGGTGCCTCTCGAGGGCGCGACCGAGGCGTCTCTCGCACGCGCGATGGTCGGCCGCGACGTGCTGCTGCGCGTCGAGAAGACACCGGCCCAGCCCGGCGACGTGATCCTGTCTGTCGACGACCTCCATGTGGTCGACGAGCGCGGCATCGAGAAGGTGCGCGGGATCTCGTTCGAGGTCAGGGCCGGCGAGATCGTCGGCATCGCGGGCGTCGACGGCAACGGGCAGACAGAGCTGATCGACGCGATCGCGGGTCTCTGCAAGATCGAGAGCGGGACAGTGACGGTCGCCGGGAAGACGATCTCGAACGCGAATGCGCGGCAGATGCTCGACGCGGGCGTCGGGCACATCCCCGAGGACCGGCAGCGGCGCGGGCTCGTCCTCGAGTTCTCGATCGCCGAGAACATTGCGCTGCACGACTACTCGCAGGCACCGAACGCGCGCTTCGGCTGGCTGTTTCCCGGCGGGATGATCGAGCGTGCCGCGCGCCTGATCAAAGAGTTCGACGTGCGCGGCGGGGGGCCGCTCACGCGCGCCGGCGGCCTGTCGGGCGGAAACCAGCAGAAGCTCGTCGCGGCGCGGGAGATCTCGCGCGACCCGAAGATCCTGATCGCGGCCCAGCCCACCCGAGGGGTGGACGTGGGTGCGATCGAGTACCTGCACCGCCGGCTCGTCACCGAGCGCGACCGGGGCCGGGCCGTGCTGCTCATCTCGCTCGAGCTCGACGAGATCCTCTCGCTCTCCGACCGGATTCTCGTCATCTACGAGGGCGAGTTGGTCGGCGAACACGGAGGCGACGTCTCCGAGCAGGAGATCGGCCTCGAGATGCTCGGCGGCAAGGAGCGGGAGGCGGCGTGACGACTTCCCCCAACGAGCCACCGGCGACGCCGGAGGCGAAGCCGACCAGCACGCTGGCCGCCACGCTCGCGCTCAAGCAGCGGGCCGGTGGGATCGCGGTTCCCGCTGTGACGGTCGTCGTCGCCTTCCTGATGAGCGGCCTGGTCGTTCTCGCGACAGGGCACAACCCGCTGATCGCGTACCGCGACATCTTCGACGGCGCGGGCCTCAACTGGATCTTCCACCCGACGACCAACCTGGTTCCGACCTCGGCCTACAACCTTTCGCAGACGCTCCTGCAGACGACGACGCTGATCCTTTGCGGGCTCGCCGTCGCGTTCGCCTTCCGCTGCGGCATGTTCAACATCGGCGGGCAGGGCCAGTACTTCATCGGCCTCTACGTCGCCAACTGGCTCGGCCATGACTTCGCCGGCATGAATGCCTTCCCGCACATCCTCCTGTGCGTGGGCGCGGCGACGCTGGCAGGGGCGGCGTGGGCGGGAATCGCCGGGTTCCTGAAGGCAACCGTGGGCGCGCACGAGGTGATCTCGACGATCATGCTCAACTGGATCGCCATCTATGTCGGCGAATGGCTGTTCGGCGACGGCGGGCCGCTCCAGAACGCCTCGAACCCGACGGTGCCGATCTCGAACGACATCGCCAACTCCGCGAAGCTGCCGGTCTTCTGGGGCCAGCAGCAGCTGCAAGGCCTCGATATCGGCATCTTCGTGGCCATCGCAGCGCTCGTCGTGTTCTGGGCGATCCTCAACCGCACGACGATGGGCTACGAGGTGCGTGCAGTCGGCTTCAACGCCGAAGCGGCGGCCTACGGCGGGATCAACGTCAAGAAGAACCTCATCCGCGCGATGGCGATCTCGGGCGCGTTCGCCGGGCTCGCGGGCGCGATCGACATGACGGGCTACCTCTACCACTACGGCCAGACCGACATTCCGGTCAGCTCGGTGGGCTTCCTGGGCATCGCCGTAGCGCTCCTCGGTCGCAATACCGCCGTGGGCACCGGGCTCGCCGCTCTGCTCTTCGGCGCGCTGCTCTTCGGCACGACGCACGGACTCACGTCGAACGTGATCCAACCCGAGCTCGCCGGCAACCTCACCTACATCATCCAGGGCCTCGTCGTGCTCTTCATCGGAGCCGACGTGCTGATCCTCTACGTCTGGAACGCCCGCCGGAAGCTGCGCTCGGGCGGCGGAAGCAAGTCAGTCGAGGCGAGAGCGACATGAGCACCTGGGTGGAACAGCTCGAGAACCCGGTTTCGGCGAAGCTCCGAAACCCGGCTACGAGCGGGTTCGCCGGGATCCTCCTCGGCGCGTTCGCCGCGTTCCTCGCGATCCCACCGATCCAGGCGCGCACGCTGGTCTGGCCGATTCTCGTCGGCGTGGTTGCGGCCGTCCTCGGAATCTGGACGGTCACCCGCGGCCGGCGCAGGCTCGGCTACGGCGCGGTCGCTGCGGGCCTGCTGGGGATCGGGCTCGGCATCCTGGCCACGCGCTCGAGCGTCGGCAATCTCAACGCGGTCTTCGACGCGCAGCTGATCGGGCAGACGTTCGCATTCACGACACCGCTGGTCTTCGCCGCGATGGGCGGGATGTTCTCCGAGCGGAGCGGAGTCGTGAACATCGGCCTCGAGGGCATGATGCTGATGGGCGCCTTCTGGGGCGTGTACGGCGCCGACAAGGGCGGGACGTGGATCGTCGGTCTGGCCGTGGCGATGGCGGTCGGTGGGCTGGTCGCCCTCGTCTACGCGTACTTCGCGATCCACCTCCGCGCCGACCAGATCGTCGGGGGCACGGCGGTGAACTTCCTCGCGCTCGGGATCACGGGGTACTTCTTCTTCCAGCTCTACAACGGCAACTACATCCCCGACGGCGTGTCCACGATCCCGAATGTGAACATCCCGTGGATCGGCGGCCAGCATTTCCTCGGGCCTGCGATCGGCCACCTGAGCATCATGGTGTGGGCCGGGTTCGCCCTGGTCATCATCTCGTATGTCGTGGTCTTCAAGACGCCGCTCGGCCTGCGCATTCGCGCCTGCGGCGAGCATCCGCGCGCTGCCGACACGGTCGGCATCAACGTCTACGCGATCCGCTACGGCTGTGTCATCCTCTCGGGGATGCTCGCTGCGCTCGGCGGCGTCTACCTGTCTGATGCCTCGGGTAGCGGGACGTTCATCAACAACATGACCGACGGCCGCGGCTTCATCGCCCTGGCGGCGGTGATCTTCGGCAACTGGCGGCCGTTCGGAGCCTTCGGGGCCGCGCTGCTCTTCGGGTTCTCGAGCGCCCTGGCGCTGCGGCTGCAGGTGTACTCGGCGTCAGCGGCCACCCTGTTCAACGTGCTCCCGTACGTCCTGACGCTGATCGCGGTCGCGGGCGTCATCGGCCGGACGGTTCCGCCTGCGGCGGATGGCAAGCCTTACAAGAAGCAGTAGCCGTCGCCGGCGCATGCTCGTCTGGGTCGTCGTAGCGGCCGGTCTCGCGGCGGTGTGCACCGGCGCGGCGCGGGGGGCAGGCCATCCACCGACAGCCCATTTCAAGGTGTGCCTCGCCCTCGACAACGGCGTCGGGAGCGGGCTCGACCGCCTGGCGGTCGCAGGCTTGGCACGGGCGGAGGGCAAGCAGGTGACGGGGTACATCCGCCGGTCGAAGAACCCGGTCGCCGATACCGGCGCTGTTCGCGCCTGCCTGCGCACAGGGGCCGGGCTGACGATCGGTGTCGGCCTGTTGATGGAGAACGCCGTCGACGCCGTCGCAACCGCCAATCCGACGCGACGGTTCGCGATCCTCAACGCAGGGGTCGCCTCGCTCGCGCACCGCCCGCGCAACGTCACGGGGATCATCTTCCCGGCCGAGCAGGCCGGGTACCTGGTCGGCTACGCAGCCGGGCTGTGGGCGAAGCTGCATCCCGTGCACGGCGATGCGGTCGTCGGCTCGGTCGGCAGCCTCTCGATTCCACCCGTCGACAGCTACCTCGCGGGCTTCCAGTTCGGCGCCCAGCGCGCCAACCCGCATGTGACGGTCGTGAACGAGTACAGCCAGAACGGGCTCGACCCGGCGAAGTGCCGCCAGCGGGCCCGTTCCGAGCTAGCGAAGGGCGCGTCGGTTGTCTTCGAGGTCGCGGGGCCTTGCGGGCAGGGGGTCTTTGCGGCGACGCGGGCTCAGGGGCGGCTCGCAATCGGCTCCGAGTCTGCGCCGCGACCGGGCGGCTCCTGGCTGCTGACGAGTGCTGTCAAGCGGTCGGACAATGCGGTGGTCGCAGCGATCGGGGCGGCCCGCTCGGGGACGCTGCCCGCCGGCGGCGACCTGATCCTCGGCGCGCGGCTCGGCGGCCTCGGCTACGGGGCGTGGAGCCCGCGCGTTCCCGCCTCGATCCGCAAAGCAGTGGCGAGGCAGGCTGCGCTCCTGCGGTCGGGCCGGATCCGGAACATCCCCAACACGCTATGAGGTCTCGCGTTCTTTTCCGGCTCAGGCTCGGCCGCCTGGCGCTGCCGGCATTCCTGGCTTTGCTCGGAGCCGGCTGCGGCGGCCATTCCGTCCGCACGACCTCGACCGTGCAACGGCCGGTGACGAGCACGGTTTCGTCGGAAGCGCTGCACATCGGAGTCGTCGGCGGCCTTTCGTTCAGCGCAACGGGCGCGGTCGCCGATCGAGGCTCGCTCGAGCAGGTTGCCGCCGACGCACTGGTTCTCGTCCCGGCGGGTGCGGTCTCCGATGCGTCGCTGCGCCTCGTCGCGCGTGCTCATCCGGGCTCGCATTTCGCGGTGATCGGCGGTTCGGCGAGCGGCGTGCGGCTCCGTAACGTCGCCGGGGTGCTGCTGCGCCGCAACCAGGCCACCTATCTCGCGGGTCTCGTCGTCGGTCTCGTGGCGAAGGCCGGAGGCACTCAGCACCCCAAGGTCACGCTCGTCGGCCCTGCAGCCTCGACGCTGCTGGGAGCCTTCAGAAGCGGGGTGCACGTCGCCTTCGCCGGAGCGGAGGCGACCGGCGCACCGTCGTCCGAAGACCCCGCCGCGTGCAAGGAAGCCGCGCTCGGCGCCGTCGACGAGGGCGCGGTCGCGATCGTCTCGTCGCGCGGGCCGTGCGCGCTCGGTGCGCTCGCGGCCGCGACCGAGCAGCACATCGTCGGCCAGTCGCTCGCCGACTTCGAGATCCGCGGCGCGACCGCGTCGGCGATCGTGCGGGCTGCGCTCCAGGGCGTCTACTACGGGCGTGAGGATCTGAACTACGGCTGGGGTGCCGGCGCCGTCGGGATCGTCCGCCTCGACCCGCTCATCCCGTCCGGCGTTGCTGTCCAGGCGCGGGCGATCGCCCAGCGGCTCGCCGAGGGGCTCCCTCCGAACGGCTAGTACCATCCGCCGATGCCCGCGGCCCCCAGCCAGTCCACCGTAGAGCAACAGTCCTAGAGCCATGAGCCCCAGAGTTCCCGCCACTGCAGCGCTCCTCTTCGGCCTCGCGGCCGTCGCCAGCATCCCGGTCGGGATGGAGGTGGCGCAGCGCTCCGCCTCGATCGGCCTCCTGCAGTCGCTCTACGGCTCCGTGCCGGCCGCGGCGGTGCTGGGGCTGATCGGCGCCTACCTGGGCCGGCGGGCGCGGTTTGCGGTCGCACGGAGCGTCCGGCGCCAGGGTCGCGGTCTCACCCGCCTGGCGCGCTTTTTGGCCTGGACAGGGGTGTATTTCGCACTGATCGGAGGAATCTCGCTCGCCGTGAACGAGATTCTCCGCTTGCGCAAATAGCCCGGTACCCTTTCGGGTTCCATGTTCGAGATCGGCAACAGCCTCCACGAGGCGCGCTCTCGCCGTGGGATCGACTTCCCAGAGGCAGAGCTTGCCACGAAGATCCGCGGAAAGTACCTCCGCGCCCTCGAGGACGAGCGCTTCGAGCTGCTCCCGGCGCAGACGTACATCAAGGGCTTCCTGCGCACGTACGCCGAGTACCTCGGGCTCGACGGTCAGCTCTATGTCGACGAGTACAACTCCCGGTTCGGCGGGGGTGACGACGGCGAGTCGCGCGCGCGGCGGTCGCGCCGCCCGCCCTCAACGCCGCAACCGGCGGATCGAGACGAACGTCGTCCTCATCTCGCTGGCGGCGATCGCCGTCGTCACCGTGATCGTCATCGCGGCCTGGAACAGCGCCAGCTCGCCTCCTCCGGCGGCGCCGCCGAAAAGCGCTCCCGTCAAGGTGAAGACGACACACAAGAGCGTCCCGCCGCCGCTGCTGCTGATCCAGCCGCTCAAGGACTCCGCGCACGTCACCGTGCGCCGGGGCGGGGCGAACGGCAGCGTGGCGTTCGACGGGACACTGCAGAAGGGGAACCAGCCCGTCTCGCTGCAGGGGACGCGCCTGTGGCTGCAGGTCGACTCTCCCGAGAACGTTCGGCTCCGGGTGCGCGGCCGCCTCATCCACGTGCCGGGCCTGGCGCCCCGGGTGATCATCGTCACACCGGCCGGTTGGCAGCTCGCACCGAGCTGACACCCCCGCGGGCGGCGATCGTCGCCTCGGGATCGGAGCTCGTTCGCGGCGACCGTTACGACCGCAACGGGCCCGTACCTGGCGTCGTCGCTGCTCCAGCTCGGCATCGAGCCCGCGCGGATCACGCTCGTCGGCGACGGCGAGGCCGACCTCGAGCAGGCGCTGCGCGACGGGCTCGCCTACGACCTGCTGTGCATCTCCGGCGGTCTCGGGCCGACCCATGACGACCGCACGATCGAGCTGCTTGCTCGGGCGGCAGGGGTGACGCTCCACGTCGACGAGGAGCTGGCGAGCCAGATCGAGGCCCTCTCGCGGCGGGTCGCCGAGCGGCTTGGGCGGCCGTACACCGATTTCGCGCCACGGCGTCACGAAGCAGGCGACGCTGCCGGCGGGCGCACTCTGGATCGGGCTGGTCGGCACGGCGCCCGCCGTCGTGCTCGAGGTGGGCACGTGCGTCGTGGTCGCCCTTCCCGGGCCGCCGCGCGAGCTGCAGGCGCTCTGGCCGCGCGTGCTCGAGTCGGAGCCGCCTGCAGCGGCTGCGGGCTCGCGACACAGGCCCCCGAGCGGCGCGTCCTTGCGCTTCTACGGCGTGTCCGAGTCGGCGGTGGCGCAGGCGCTCGCGGCCGCCGGCGGGGACGGGGACGGCGTCGAAGTGACGATCTGCGCCCGCGAGATCGAGATCCATGTCGATCTCTTCGTCGCCCCGGGCGCAGAGCCGCGCGCCGACGAGCTCGAGGCGACGCTGCTCGAGCCGGTTGCCGCGCCATCTGTTCTCGCGCGAGGAGATCGAGACGCCCGCGCTCGTGCTCGAGCTGCTCCGGGAGCGGGGGCTGACGCTGGCGACCGCGGAGTCGTGCACGGGCGGGCTCGTCGCCGCACGGCTCACGGCGATCCCGGGCTCCAGCGACGTCTTCCTCGGCTCGGTCGTCGCGTACGCGAACTCGGTCAAGACGTCCCAGCTGGGCGTGCCGGAGGAGCTTCTCGCGACGTTTGGCGCGGTCTCGGCCGAGACCGCGGCAGCCATGGCCGAAGGGGCTCGTACGCGGCTCGGGGCCGACGTCGCCGTCTCGGTGACGGGTGTCGCGGGGCCGGGAGGCGGCACTGCCGAGAAGCCGGTCGGGCTCGTGTTCCTCCACGCTGCGGGTCCGCAGGGCGAGCTCGCGGCTTCGGCTCGACTTCCCCGGCGACCGAGACACGATCCGGGCCCGCGCGACGGTCGCGGCGCTCCACCTCGTGCGCAGACTTGTCACAGAGTCGTGACAGACACGTAGCACATTTCCCGGGTAGCGTCGACGCGGCGAACGGGATGTTCCGTCCGATGCACGTGTCTACGAGTCGGCTGCGCCTCGTCCGTGGTGCGATCAGGCACTTGAACTCGCCCTAGGAGGTCGGTAGCGGTGGATCGCCAGCAAGAAGCACTCGACATCGCGCTCGGCCAGATCGAGCGGCAGTTCGGCAAGGGCTCCGTCATGAAGATGAACGACCAGGCCGCGGTCGCGATCGGCGCCGTCTCGACGGGCTCGCTCTCGCTCGACCTCGCGCTCGGAATCGGCGGGCTGCCGCGCGGTCGCGTCGTCGAGGTCTTCGGCCCGGAGTCCTCGGGCAAGACGACGCTCGTCTACCACGTCATCGCCGAGGCCCAGCGCCGCGGCGGCATCTGCGCGTTCATCGACGCCGAGCACTCGATGGACCCGGCGTACGCCAAGCGCATCGGCGTCAACATCGACGAGCTGCTCGTCTCCCAGCCCGACACGGGCGAGCAGGCGCTCGAGATCTGCGAGCTGCTGATCCGCTCCGGCGCGCTCGCGGTCGTCGCGATCGACTCGGTCGCCGCACTGACGCCGAAGGCCGAGATCGAGGGCGAGATGGGCGATTCGCACGTCGGCCTGCAGGCGCGGCTGATGAGCCAGGCGCTGCGCAAGCTCACGGGCACGCTGCACCGCACCGACACGATCTGCCTCTTCACGAACCAGCTCCGCGAGAAGATCGGCGTCATGTTCGGCAGCCCCGAGATCGACGCCGGGCGGCCGCGCGCTGAAGCTTCTACGCGTCGGTGCGCCTCGACATCCGGCGCATCGAGACGCTGAAGGAAGGCGTCGAGGCGATCGGCAACCGCGTGCGCGTCAAGGTCGTCAAGAACAAGGTCGCGCCGCCGTTCAAGCAGGCCGAGTTCGACATCATCTACGGCGACGGCATCTCCTGGGAGGGCACGGTGCTCGAGGTCGGCCTCGAGCGGAAGATCGTCCAGAAGTCGGGCTCCTACTTCTCCTTCGGCGACGAGCGGCTCGGACAGGGCCGGTTCAGAACTCGACCGCGTTCCTGAAGGAGCACCCCGACGTCGTGCAGGGCATCCTGCAGGCGATTCAGGCTCAAGTGCCGGAGCAGGTCGTGTCGGCCCGGCTGGTCGCGCAGGCGGCAGAGCCGGTCGAGTGACGCCCGTCGAGGAACTCGAAGAGATCCTTGAGGCCGAGCCGAGTTCCGCAGCGGCCTGAGCCCTGAGTTCGGGCCCTGAGTCTGAGTTTGAACAGCGGAGTGGCCGAACCGAACCCGATCGAGCTGGCGGCGAGAGCCCTTCGACAGGGTGATCGCTCGCGGCACGAGATCGACGAGAAGCTCGCGCGCGCCGGTATCGGGGCCGACGCGCGGGCCGAGTCGCTGGCGACGCTCGAGCGGCTCGGCTACGTCGACGACGACCGCTTCGCCGAGGACCGCGCAGAGGCGCTCTCAGCCCGTGGCTACGGCGACGCGCACATCCGGTTCGACCTCGAGCGCCATGGGTCGGACGGCCGAGTCGGTCGCGCGGGCGCTGGCTGCTCTGGAGCCGGAATCCGACCGCGCACGCAGTCAACTCGCGCAACTCGGCGGCACGCCGCAGACGCTCCAGAAGACCGCTTGCCCGGCTCTGCGCGGAAGGGTTTTGCCGACGAGTCGCTCGAAGGAATCGTTGCGGCGCGAGACGACGTGGCGTAGAGTATCGATCTCACTATCTTCCTTTTTGCCTGCATTGCGAACATTCCACTGATCATGAGCTTGCTGAATCCGTCCACCGTCCTCGATCTCCCTGGCATGTCGAAACGACCGACCAGCCGCCTCAGGGCACGACCCGAGACGCACTGAACTGAGATTCCCAGGCGCGTCAACGCGCGCCTGTCGCACGCCGATCGGCGAGTGCGCGTCGTGTGGGCTCTATGCCTGCAGGGAGTGCCCATGCTCGTCGTATCGGCAGTCCTGATCGGAGTCGCAGCAGGGGTCGGTGGCGCCCTGCTCATCTTGCGCCTGGTCTCCGGGTCACGGCTCGACGCGGCCCAGCGCTCCAGCAAGCTGCTGCTCGACGACGCCGGCCGCCAGGCCGAAGCGACCCGCCGCGAGAGCCAGATCGAAGCCCGCGAGCTCGCCGTCAAGTTGCGAGGCGAGCTCGAGTCGGAGCTCCGCGAACGGCGCGACGAGGTCGTCAAGATCGAGGAGCGCGTCCTCGCGAAAGAAGATGAGATCGACAAGAAGCTCACCGAGCTCGCCCGGCGCGACCAGGGCGTCGCCGACCGCGAGATCCACCTCAAGGAGCTCCAGGAAGAGCTGAAGGAGCTCCGCGACCGCGAGCGGCGCGAGCTCGAGCGCATCGCCCAGCTGACGACCGGCGAGGCGCACCGGCAGATCCTCGAGCAGTCCGAGGCCGAGGTGCGCCACGAGCTCGCCGGCGCGCGTCCGCCAGATCGAGGAGGAGGCAGCGTCCGAGGCGAAGCGCCGCGCCCGCAACCTCGTGGCCGATGCGCTGCAGCGGGTAGCGGCGAGCGCCACCGCCGAGACGACCGTCACGCTCGTCGAGCTGCCCTCCGACGACATGAAGGGCCGGATCATCGGCCGGGAAGGGCGCAACATCCGGGCGCTCGAGCACCTGACCGGCGTCGACTTCATCGTCGACGACACGCCGAACGCGGTCGTCCTGTCCTCGTTCGACGGCATCCGTCGCGAGGTTGCGCGCATCACGCTCGAGAAGCTGATCGAGGACGGGCGAATCCACCCGTCGCGGATCGAGGAGATGTACTACCAGTCGAAGGCGGAGTTCGACGAGCACGTCCGTCAGGCCGGCGAGCAGGCCGTGTTCGAGGCGAACTGCGGCGACATCAACGACGAGCTGATCCGGATCCTCGGCCGGCTCCGCTACCGCACGAGCTACGGCCAGAACGTCCTGCAAGCACACGCTCGAGGTGGTGCAGCTCGCCGGGATCATGGCGGCCGAGGTCGAGGCGTCGGTCAAGACGACGAAGCGGGCGGCGCTGCTGCACGACATCGGCAAGGCGATGACGCACGAGGTCGAGGGCTCGCATGCCCAGATCTCGACCCAGCTCGCGCGGCCGCTACGGCGAGAGTCGCCCGCCGTCTGCCATGCGATCGAGGCGCACCACTACGAGGTGCAGCCGCAGACGGTCGAGGCGGTGCTCCTGATCGCCGCCGACGCGATCTCGGCGTCACGCCCCGGCGCGCGCGGCGAGAGCCTCGAGCACTACGTCAAGCGGCTCGCAGTCGCTCGAGGAGCTGGCCGGACGGCCACCCCGGCGTCGAGAAGGTCTACGCGCTGCAGGCGGGGCGCGAGATCCGGGTGCTCGTCAAGCCGCAGGAGATCGACGACGACGGGGCGGTCCTGCTCTCGCACGAGATCGCGCGCGAGATCGAGAAGCACCTCGAGTATCCCGGCCAGATCAAGGTCACCGTGATCCGCGAGAGCCGCGCCGTCGACGTCGCCACGAACAAGATCGAGGCGCGGCGGGCCGAGCGCATCGAAAGCGTCGACGCGGCTTAACTCGTCGCGCTGAGCACCGCGACACCCACGACGATCGCGCCGACGCCGGCGAGCTGGAACCGCGTCAGGCGTTCGTGGAACAGGAAGTACGGCACCGACGGCCGCGAGTGCCGCGAACTGGGACGCGAGCACAGCACTCACTGCGATCCCGTGTCTCGACCCGACCGCGTAGGAGGCGAAGCCCGCCACCTCGCAGACGCCGGATGCGATGACGAGCGGCACGGCCCGCCGGGTCAGCGCGAGGCTTCGCGACGCGATGAGGGGAAGTGCGACGGCGACGACGCCCACCGCGCGAGCTGGGATGAGCGCCCAGATGATCGGCAGTGCGTGGCTGACGCGCGCGGTCGCGAAGAGGCTCGCGCCGAAGCACACCGCCGCACCGCTTGCGAATAGTGAGGCCCGCAGCGGGTCACCCGAGCCACCGCCGGGCGTGATGCTCGCCAGCACGACGCCGGCTGCGATCAGGCCGAGCATGGCGGCCGACCCGGCGCCCAGGGTCTCGCCGGTGGCGACGGCCAGCACTGCCGCGATCGCACCCTCGGTCGAGCTGATCGGCCCGACGATCGAGACCTTGCCGACCCGCAGACCTGCGTACGAAAAGAGGAGGCCGGCGACATTCCCGACCCCTGAGACGAAGATCCAGCTCACCTCGCGCCCGTCGAGCCCGACAGGCACACCCTGGAGGACGGTCAACGGGGCGGTGATCACGAAGCCCACGAGCATCACCCAGGCGAGCACTGAGCTGACGCCGATCATGCGCGTCGAGCGCGACGCACACAGTGTCGCGGCCGCCCAGCAGGCGGCCGCACCGAGCCCTCCGAGAATCGCGATCACCGCCGTATTCGTACAGTCGGCCGTGGGCGGTCGGCCGTTCGAGCCGTTTCGCCCTCGGCTCTCCTCGTTCCGTGTTCTGCGGCGCGTGAAGGGAAGCGAGACTCCCCGAGCGAACACAACGCTGTGGCGGTTGACACCCCGGCCTGGCAGCTCGATGAGCTCGTGCACGCAGGGCCGGAGCATCTCGATCCGGCCTACGTCGCAGCGTACGACGAGAAGTCGCCGACCGACTGGGCGGACGATCTGTCGACGCTGAGCGCGCTCGGCGTCGGAGCCGCGAGCACCGTCGTCGATCTCGGCGCAGGCACCGGAGCCTTCGCCCGCGCGGTCGCTCCGCTGGTCGCGCGCGTCGTCGCAGCCGACGTGTCGGACGCGATGGTCGAGCGCATGCGCCGGCAGGGCGTCGACGCCGTCCAGGCCGGCTTCCTCACGTACCAGCACCAGGGCGCTCCGCCCGCGGCCGTGTTCTCACGGAACGCGCTGCACCACCTGCCCGATTTCTGGAAGGCCGTCGCAATCGAACGGATCGCGCGACTGCTCCAGCCTCGGGGGCGTGTTCCTGTTGCGGGACATCGTGTACTCGTTCGAGCCGGGCGAGGCAGATGATGCGATCGCGAACTGGGTGGCGTCAGCTCCCCGCGACCCAGCGAAGGGGTGGACGGCCGACCAGCTCGCCGAGCATGTTCGTGAGGAGCACTCGACGTTCACGTGGCTGCTCGAACCGATGCTCGAACGTGCCGGGTTCGAGATCCGCGAGCGCTGGGTGAGTCCGAATCGCGCCTACGCCGCGTACACGTGTGTCCTCGGGGAAGGCGGATGAGCGTCTCGGCTCAGCTGTCCGTGCGCCACGGCCGTGCCGCCGTGGAGTTCTACGAGGAAGCATTTGGAGCGCGCGAGGTCTATCGGGTCGGCGGCACCGACGAGCGACGAGGAGTTCGTCTCCCAGCTGGCCGTCGGCGACACGTCGTTCTGGGTCGCCGACGAGTCGCCCGAGCACGGGAACTTCAGCCCGGAGACGCTCGGTGGGAGCACGACGCGACTCCTGCTGGTCGTCGCGGATCCCCAATCGGTCGTCGAGCGCGCCGTGGCGCTCGGCGCCAGGCAGATCCGGCCGGTCGAGCCGGAGCACGGCTGGCTGCTCGGTCGGATCGAAGACCCGTTCGGCCACCACTGGGAGATCGGCAAGCCGCTGCGCGAATGGCCGCCGTGATCGCCGAGGTGCGAGCGGGCGCGCGGCTACCCTAAGGCCGTGCGGAGCTACCACGTCACGACCTTCGGCTGCCAGATGAACGCTCACGACTCGGAGCGGATCAAAGGCATGCTCGAGGAGCTCGGGCTGGGGGAGGCGCAGAGCCCTGACGATGCCGACGTCGTCGTCTTCAACACGTGCACGATCCGCGAAAAGCCGGACACGAAGCTCGCTGCGTACCTCGGTGCCGCGATGGCACGGAAACGTGAGGATCCGGGCCGCGTGATCGCCGTCGGCGGCTGCTACGCCGAGGCCCAGCGCGAGCGCATCTTCGAGCTCTACCCGGGGGTCGACGTGGCTTTCGGGCCAGGTTCGATCGCGCATCTCGGCGAGTGGCTCGGCGCCGGCGGAGTGGGGGTTGCGCGCGGGCGCTTCGGCCTCGACGATCGCGCGTTCGCGGCCGAGCTGCCGAAGCATCGTGAGCGAGGTTTTCAGGCGTGGGTGCAGGTGTCGATGGGCTGCAACTCCACGTGCTCGTACTGCATCGTGCCCGCCGTGCGCGGCCGCGAGACGTCTCGGCGGCCAGGCGAGATCGTCGCCGAAGTCGCGCAGCTCGCCCGCGAGGGCGTTCGTGAGATCACCCTGCTCGGCCAGAACGTCAACTCGTGGGGCCGGGATCTGCCGCTCGATCTGCGCGGCGAGTTCGGCGAGCTTCTGCGCGCCTGCGACGCGATCGAGGGCATCGAACGCATCCGGTTCACGAGCCCGCATCCGAAAGACTTCCGCGACCCCGTGATCGCGGCGATCGCCGAGTGCGACACGGTCTGCGAGCACGTGCACCTGCCGCTCCAGTCCGGTTCGACGCGGATTCTCAAGGCGATGCGCCGGACGTACTCGAGCGAGCGCTATCTGGCGCTCGTCGAGAAGCTGCGCGCCGCCATTCCTGACCTCGCGCTCGGCACCGACATCATCGTCGGCTTCCCCGGCGAGACCGAAGGAGACTTTCAGGCCACGCTCGAGGTCGTCGCCGAGGTCGGCTATGACAGCGCGTTTACGTTCGTCTACTCGCCGCGGGTTGGGACCGATGCGGCGACCATGCCCGACCAGGTACCGCACGAGGTCAAGATCGAGCGCATGGAGCGCCTCGTCGAGCTGACCCAGCAGACCGCGAGACGGCGCAACGAAGCGCGCGTCGGCCGGGTCGAGGAGGTTCTCGTCGAAGGCCATTCCCGCACCGACTCGACCCTGCTGCGCGGCCGCACCCGGCGGAACACGATGGTCAACTTCACGGGTGACGCGGCCAGGGGCAGCTTCGTCGACGTCCTGATCGGCGAAGCGACCTCGACAACCCTCCGGGGCACGGCAAACGCCCTCGCGGCAGCCTGAACGCGTTGCTCACAACTTCCTGTCAGGCTTTGGCCCCATGCGCGTTCTGATCACGGGCTCGTCCGGCCAGATCGGCACGAATCTGGCCCTGCGCCTGCAGCGCGACGGCCATGAGGTGTTCGGCGTCGACAAGCGCCAGAACACGTGGACGCGCGACTTCGACACGCTGCTCCAGGATCTTGCGGGCCACTATCCGGCCTATCTCGGCGGCATCGGCGGGGTCGAATATCCGGAGGTCGACCTCGTCGTGCACATGGCCGCGCACGCCAAGGTGCATCAGCTGGTCCGGCAGCCGCACCGCGCGCTCGAGAACGCGATCATGACCTTCAACGTCCTCGAGTACTGCCGGGGGCTCGGCCTGCCACTTGTGTTCTCGTCGACCCGCGAGGTGTACGGCGACGTGCACCGCTTCGGCGAGTACCCCGAGGAGGCCGCGGACTTCGCCTACACCGAGAGCCCGTACTCGGCGTCGAAGATCACCAGCGAGGCGTTCATCTACTCGTACGCGCGCTGCTACGGCCTCAACTACCTCGTCTTCCGCTTCTCGAACGTCTACGGCCGGTTCGACATCGACCTGCAGCGCATGGATCGTGTGCTGCCGCTGTTCATGCATCAGCTCTCGCGCGGTGAGCCGATCACCATCTTCGGGGGCCATGACAAGGTGCTCGATTTCACGTACATCGACGACTGCGTGGACGGCATCGCGCGCGGCGTCGAGGCCCTCGGGACGGGCGCGATCACGAACCAGACGCTGAACCTCGCCTACGGCGAGGGCAACACCCTGGTGCGCGCTGCGGAGCTGATCGCGGCCGAGCTGGACGTCACGCCCGAGATCACGCTGGCGCCGTCGCTGATGGGCGAGGTGACGCACTACGTGGCCGACGTCTCGAAGGCGCGCGATCTGCTCGCGTGGAGCCCTCAGACTCCGCTCGGCGAGGGCATTCCGAAAGCCGTCGCGTGGTTCCGCGAGTGGCGGGCCTCGCATCCCGAAGAGGATCGCCCGTTCGTTCGGCTACAAGAGGCGGATGACGTCGAACAGGGCTTCAAGCAGCCCGCCACCGCAGGCCGTTAGCCCTGCGGTCATCGCGCTCTACGGCGCGACGGCGTCGGGCAAGTCCGCCGTCGCCGAGGCGCTGCTGAGCCGTTTCGACGCCGAGGTCGTGTCGGCCGACTCCGCTGCCCTGTATGCGGGGCTGCCGATCCTCACCGCCGCGCCCGATCATCCGGCGCGGCTCGTCGGGACGGTGCCGCTGTCGGAAGAGGTCTCGGTCGGCTCGTACCAGCAGCTCGCGCACCGCGCGATCGACGAGATCGTCGCGGCGGGGCACACGGCTTTGGTCGTCGGCGGAACCGGCCTCTACCTGCGTGCTGCGCTTTCGAGCCTCGAGCTGCCGCCGCCGCCCGCTGCCGGCGTCCGAGAGCGGTGGGAACGCCTCTACGACGACTCGGGGGCCGAAGTGGCGTACGCGACGCTGGCCGCCCGTGACCCAGCGGCGGCGGAGCGCGTCCATCCGAACGACCGGCGGCGGGTCGTACGCGCGTTGGAGCTCAACGAGGCGGGCTCCTCGCTCGCCCCGCCTCAGGATCAGCTCTGGACGGCGGCTCCCCGGCACCCGACCCTGGTCGTGGCGCTCGATCTGCCCCTCGACGTGCTCGATGCCCGTATCGAGGAGCGGACACGAGCGATGGCCACCGCGGGTGCGGCGGGCGAGGCGCGGCGTGCGTGGCAGCTGCCGCTCTCGCAGACGGCGCGCAACGTGCTCGGCCTCGAGGCTTTCGCGACTTTGCCGGAAGAGGAGGCTGTCGTCGAGGTGACGCGCGCAACACGGCGCCTCGCCCGCTACCAGCGCAAGTGGCAGCGCAAGCTGGCGGTCGCGGCTACGCTGGCCGCCGGCCGGGCCTCGGAGGAGATCGCCGATGAAATCGCCGAACTTTCACGCGCAGCGCTGGGACGCACAGGGAAACATCTATCTGGTCGCTGAGGGCGCGCCGCTCACGCCCGAGCGCGTGCGCGACGAGGTCGGCGACGCGGACGGCATCCTCGAGGTGCTTGGGACGGGCGGCGACTGGATCGAGATCGCAATCTGGAACCCCGACGGCTCGCGGGCCGAGATCTCCGGCAACGGCACCAGGATCGCCGCGCGCTGGCTGGCCGACCGAACGTACGCCGACCGCGTCGTCGTGCGAGTCGGCGAGCTCGAGGTGCCGGCGCGTGCTGGAGGCGAACGGGCTGGTCGAGCAGGACATGGGGCTCGTCTCGGTCGGCGCGGCGGAGGAGATCGAGGGCATCCGGCTCGTGACGGTGAACGTCGGCAATCCGCACGCCGTCGTCGACGGTGACCCGGCCGACTTGCCGCGCATCGGGCCGCTGCTCGAGACGCACCCTCGCTTTCCGAACCGGACGAACGTGCAAGTCGCCCGCCGCGCCGGCAACGGTGTCGTGGAGGCGCGAGTCTGGGAGCGGGGGGCAGGCGAAACCGCCTCGTCGGGCTCGAGCGCCGTGGCAGTAGCCGCCGCACTCGGCGTCTCCCCGGCAACGATCCGCTTCCCGGGCGGCGACCTCCTGGTGCGCCTCGACAGCGGCCGCGCGTACCTCACAGGCCCCGCCAAGCGCCTCGACTGACGACCGCGTCGTGGGGTGGAACACGTGTCAGACACGTCGGTGTCTGACACCTCTTTCGCTAGCCGGTGCCGATGCCGTGCTCGCGCAGGGCATCGTTCAGCGACGTCTTCAGGTCGGTCGACTCCCGGCGCTGGCCGATGATCAGCGCGCAGGCGAGGTGGTACGTCCCCGCCGGGAAATCCTTCGGGCGGGTGCCCGGGACGACGATCGAGCGGGGCGGAACGTACCCACGGTGCTCGACGGGCTCGGGTCCGGTGACGTCGATGATCGGGATGCTCGCGGTCAGGGTCACATTCGGCGCCAGCACCGCCTCGCGGCCGATGCGAACGCCCTCGACGACGATGCAGCGCGAACCGATGAACGCGCCGTCCTCCACGATCACCGGGCGGCTCCCCGGCGGCTCGAGGACGCCGCCGATCCCGACGCCGCCCGCCAGATGGACGCCGGCTCCGATCTGCGCGCCGGAGCCCACCGTCGCCCACGTGTCGACCATCGTGTTCGGGCCGACCCACGCTCCGATGTTCACGTACGACGGCATGAGCACCACGCCACGCGACAGGAAGGCCCCGAACCGCGCGACCGCGGGCGGCACGACGCGGACGCCGAGCTCGGCGTATCCCGACTTCAGCGGAATCTTGTCGTGGTACTCGAACGGCCCGACCTCGCGCGGCTCCATCTGCCGCTCGCGGAAGTAGGCCAGGATCGCCTCCTGCACGTCGGCGTTGACGCTGCCACTCCGTCGCCGTCGGGCTCGGCAACGCGCACCTCGCCCGCGGTCGAGCGCCGCGACGACGTCGGCAGCGTCGCTCACAGCACGCTCCGGATGATCTCGGCCGCCCGGACACACTCGGCCTCCGTCGGCACCAGCGCGAACCGGACGTACCCGTCGCCGGCCGGCCCGAAGAACGACCCGGGCGCCGACGACGATGCCGTGCTCGAGCAGCCGCCTGGAGAACGCCTCCGCCGGCCCGCCGACGTCGACCCAGAGATAGAACGTGGCGGCCGAACCCGCGAGCCGCAGGCCGCGCTCCTCGAGTGCAGGCAACAAGACGGCGCGCTTGCGCGCGTAGAGCGCCCGAACGTCCTCGACATGCGCGTCATCCGACCAGGCCGCCACCGAAGCGCGCTGCACGAACTCCTGCGGCGCCGTCCCGACCGTCGGCCGGAACGCCCTGAGCGCGTCACAGATCGCCTGCGGCGCGCAGACGAAGCCCGAGCGGTAGCCCGTCATCGACGACCGCTTCGACAGCGTGTTGAAGACGACGACGTTCTCGCGATCGGCGACCTGCAATGCCGAGACCGGCGGCTCGTCGAACCACAGCTCCGAGTACGCCTCGTCGGAGCACACCAGGAACCCGTGCTCGCCGGGCGCGCGCGGCGAGCTCCTCGTAGAACGCGAGTGGAGCGACGGCACCGGTCGGGTTGTTCGGGTAGCACGTCCAGAACAGCGCGATCTCGTCCCAGGCGTCGAAGGCATCCAGGTCGGGGAGCCAGCCATCGACGCTCGCTCAGCGGCACCGTGACCACGTCGGCGCCTGCGAAGAGTGCGCCGCGCTCGTACACCGGATACGCAGGCTCGGGGATCGCGACCAGCCGCTTCTCGCCCACCGCGATCTGCGCGAACGAGAAGATCGCCTCCTTCGAGCCGAGCGTCGGCACGACCTCCGTGGCCGGGTCGACCACAACATCGAAGCGCCGCTCGATCCAGCCCGCGATCGCGCCCCGGAGCTCCGCCAGCCCGGTCGCGCGCGGGTAGCTCGACACAGCGTCGACGGACGCGAGCAGCGCCTCGCGGATGAATGCGGGCGTCACCTCCCGGGGGTCACCCATCCCGAAATCGATGAGCTCGATCCCACGTGCCCGCGCGTCGGCCTTCCAGTCGTCCAGGCGTGCGAACGGATACTGGGCGAGGTCTGCGAGGACGGGGGAGAACGGCACGGGCATCACTGGACGGTACCGAGCAGGAAGCGCTGCAGAACGTCGTAGCACCGTTCGAGCGCGGCCACCTCGACCCTTTCGTCGGCGGTGTGCGCGTAGCGGGTCGCACCAGGCCCGAAGTTGACGGCATCGAGGCCCCGGGCGGCAAAGTCCGCCACGTTCGTCCAGGCCTGCTTCGGCTGCACGTTCGAGGTCACCGGCCCGACGGAGCGCGCTCGACGACCGGCGAACCGACGGCCACGTGCGCCGGCGGCGAGTTCGAGAGGATCTCCACATCGCGGCCGACCAGCTCCCGCACGCGCGCCTCGGCAGCCGCGGGCGATCGGTCGGGCGCGTAGCGGAAGTTCAGCGTCGCCTCGACCCGCGCAGGAATCACGTTCGTGGCGATCCCGCCTGGATCTCCGTCACCGACAGCACCTCGCGGAAGAGCAGGCCGCCGATCACCGCATCGCGCGGCTCGAGCTGGAGCACTGTCTGCAGCCCGTCGAATGCGACCCGCATCGCGTTCACGCCCGAGCCACGGCCGGGCGGAATGCGCCGAGCGCCCTTCGAACACGACGCGCGCGTTCAGATTGCCGAGGCAGCCGAGCTGCAGCGTGTTGTCGGTCGGCTCGAGGCAGATCGACCAGCGCCGCCTCGTCGACCAGCGGCAGCTGCCTCGAAGAGCGCCGGCAGCGGGTTCTCGGACGGCCCGAGCTCCTCGCGCGGGAAGAACAGGCAGCGCCAGGTCGTAGGCCAGCTCCTGCGGCGCCGGCCCAGCGCGCCAGCTCGATCATCACCGCCAGGCCGCCCTTCATGTCGCGTCGCGCCGAGCCCCACCACCCAGCCGTCCTCGAGGCGCCCCGGGCAGGTTGTCCTGTGCCGGAACGGTGTCGAGATGCCCGGCGAGCAGGACGAGCGGCTTGCCGGTACGCTTGGCGTACACGAGCGTCTCGCCGTCCGTCGAAGACCCGCTCGAGCAGGCACCTGCGCCGGCGACGTACCCGTAGAGCGCCGCCTCGGAGCGCGACTCCGACGGGATGTTCACCAGCGCGAGCGCGGTCTCGGCGAGCGTGGGGGCCGGGTCGGAAGCGGGCATAATCACCTTCGATGATTCCACGTTCCCCGGAGCCGGAGCGCGGGTTCGTCCTCGCAGTGCTCGCCCAGGGCGTCGATCCCGCCGAGGAGCTCGCCGAGATCGAGGAGCTCGCGCGCACGGCCGGCGTGGTCACCGTCGGCTGGTCGGTGCAGCACCGCGCCCGTCCCGCGCAGCGCACGTACGTCGGCAAGGGGAAGCTCGAGGAGGTCAAGCAGCGCTTCGAGGAGCTCGAGGCCGAGAGCCTGATCGTCGACGACGAGCTCGACCCGGCGCAGCAGCGCTTCCTCGAGAACGCCCTCGACGCGCGCGTGATCGACCGGACGCAGCTGATCCTCGACATCTTCGCCCAGCACGCGGTGACCGCCGAGGGGAAGCTCCAGGTCGAGCTCGCGCAGCTCGACTACAACCTGCCCCGCATGCGCGGCATGTGGCAGCACCTCGAGCGCCTCGGCGGCGGCGTCGGCACGCGCGGCCCCGGCGAGTCTCAGCTCGAGACCGACCGCCGGCTGGCCCGCAACCGGATCACCGTGCTTGCGCCGCAAGCTGAAGTCGGTCGAGGGCCAGCGCGCGACGCGGCGCAAGGAGCGGCAGCGCTCCGAGACGCCCACGATCGCGCTGGCGGGCTACACGAACGTCGGCAAGTCGACGCTCCTGAACGCCCTGACCGGCTCCGACGTCTCGGTCGAAAACCGGCTCTTCGAGACGCTCGACCCGACGACGCGCGGCTTCGAGACCGACGGCCGGCGCTACCTCGTCACCGACACCGTCGGCTTCATCCGCCGTCTGCCGCATCAACTCGTCGAGGGGTTCGCGCTCGACCCTCGAGGAGACGCTGGTCGCCGACATGGTGCTGCATGTGATCGACGCAGCCGCTTCCGACGACGAGCAGGATCGGCAGCGCGAGGCGGTCGACGACGTCCTCAGCGAGATCGGAGCGGGGGAGCTGCCGATCGAGGTCGTCCTGAACAAGATCGACCTGATCGACCCGCTCGGTCGCCGCCGCCTCGCGAACCGCTTTCCGGACGCGCCGCAGGTCTCGGCCGCGCACCGGCGAGGGCCTCGACGAGCTGATGGCCGCGCTCGCCGCGCATTTCGACGACCGCTGGACGCGCGTGCGCCTGCTCGTGCCCGTACGCGCGAAGGCGGCGCGCCTCTCGCGAGCTCTACGCGCTCGGGACGCCGATCGAGGAGCGCACCGACACGCCGAGGACGGCGTCCTGCGTGATCGCCCGCCTGCCGCGGCGCGACCTGCCGCGGTTCGCGCCCGTTCGTGGTCGCCGACTCGGCGCGGCGGACAGGCCGGGCAGGGAGCTCGCCTGATCCGACTCGCCGATCCGGCGGCTCCGCGCCGACGCCGTGCTGCCGACGCGCGCGTACGCCGGCGACGCGGGGCTCGACCTCGCCGCGTGCGAGCGAGTCGAGCTGGCGCCCGGCGGCGCGCGCACTCGTCGGAACCGGCCTCGCCGTCGCGATCCCGGACGGACACGCCGGCTTCGTCCAGCCGCGCTCGGGCCTCGCCGCGAAGCACGGCATCTCGATCGTCAACTCGCCCGGGCTGATCGACTCCGGCTACCGCGGCGAGCTCAAGGTGACGCTGCTCAACACCGACCTTGCCGAGCCGTTCGTCGTCGAGCCGGGGATGCGCATCGCACAGCTCGTGATCCTCGCCGCTCCCGGAGCTCGAGCTGATCGAGGTCGACGAGCTGCCGGAGTCGGAGCGCGGCGTGCGCGGCTTCGGATCGTCGGCGCACTGAGATGGAGCCGCGCATCCGCGTCTCGGCGATTCTCCGCTGGCAGGGCCGCGTGCTGCTCTGCCGCCAGGAGAAGCCGGGCAAGGAGTACTGGCTGCTCCCGGGCGGCGGGGTCGACGTCGGCGAGACGCTGATCGAGGCGCTCCGCCGCGAGCTGCGCGAGGAGCTCGCGATCGAGGCCGACGTGCAGTTCGAAGGGCCGGTCGCGCTCGTCGACTCGATCGCGCCGCGCTCGGTGCTGGCCCGCCGCCACGTCGTCCACATCATCTTCGCCGCCGACCTCTCACACCGCTCGCTCGACGACGTCGAGACGCGCGACGCCGCGGTCAAGGGCGCACGTCTCTTCTCCCACGAGGAGCTGGAGGACGTCGTGGTGCACCCGCCGATCAAGCGGTTCCTCGCGCGCTGGCAGCCGGGCGACCCGGCGGTCTACCTCGGCGCCCTCTGGGCCGCGCTAGAAGCGTCCGCCGCGCGCACGAGCACGCGCCGCCGAGACAGCGTGCGCCGCGAGCTCGAGCTCGTCGGGCAGCGGCGCGAGCTCCGCGGGCTCTCCGCCCGTCGCGTGCGCCAGCGCTTCGGCCAGCACCCGATCCGCGAACCACGGGTTGCGAGGTAGCAGCGGCCCGTGGAGATAGGTGCCGTACACGCGGCCCTGGCGGCAGCCTTCGGCGCCCGACTCTCCGTCGTTCCCGAAGCCGCTGATCACGCGGCCCGAGCGGCTCCGCCCCCGGATCGAGGATGCGTGCGGCCGGCGTGGTTCTCGAAGCCGGCGAGGGTCTGGCCCGCCCACGCACAGTCGAGCAGCACGTCGCCGATCATCCGCCGCGCGCCCGCGACAGTCTGCAGCGGCAGCAATCCGACACCGGGCAATTCGCTACCCGACGACGTCCTGGTAGAAGCGGCCGAGCAGCTGGTAGCCGCCGCAGACCGCCAGCACGACAGCACCGCCGTCGACAGCCGCCGCGAGCGCGTCCGCCTTCGCCGCGAGGTCGGGCGCGACGAGCCCCTGCTCGCGATCCTGGCCGCCGCCGATGTAGAAGAGGTCGATGTCGGCGGGGATCGGATCGGCCATCCCGATCGCGACCGGCGCCAGCTCGTGGCCGCGCGCCGCGCGCTCGTTCGGTGAGCACGGCGACGTTGCCGCGATCGGCATAGATGTTCAGATAGTCGGGATAGAGATGCCCGAGGCGGATCTTCATGCGGCGCCGCTCCCAGTAGTTCCTGACGTGGCCACGGCCCGCGACGATCCGGCGTAGCGCGAGCATCGCCGTATACGTCGGGAGCAGCGTCAGCTCGCCTCCGGCCGGGGTGAGCTCGAGTCCGCGGTCAAGCGCCGCGCTGAGATCCGGAACGACCTCGATCCGGTCTCGCGCCAGTCCGCCGTAGGCGAAGCGAAGCGCCAGCTCGGCCGCACGCGACCCGCTGGCGACCAGCCGGTCGAGGCCTGGAACGAGCGGCTCGAAGTCGGCGTCCCAGATCCAGGACACGTCGCGCCCGTCGGCGATGTCGTCGTTGAGCGCGACGACGGCGACGCGCGGGGCCGCCGGCGTCGACGAGCGTGCGTACGGCCTCGTTCGTGCCCGCCGGATTCTTGATCAGCAGAAGGAGCAGCCGACGGTCGCCGATCGTGATCCGCTCGAAGCGGCCGAAGGCCGCCGACGCGCGCCCCAGCCCGGTCGCGACGTCGGCCAGCGGCACACCGAGGCTCAGGCAGAGCGCGCCCGCGGCGAGCGCGTTGTAGACGTTGTAGAGACCGGGCAGCAGCAGCTCCACGCGTGCAGTTCCCTCGGCAGCGGCAAGCGTGAAGGCGGCGCCGTCGAGGCCGCGCAGCTCGATCTCGCGCGCAGCGACGTCGAGCGCCGGACGGGCATGGCCGCACGCCGGGCAGCGGTAGTCGCCGAGGTGCCCGACGTAGGCCGCGGCGTAGTCGTAGGGCGTGCCGCAGCGCACGCAGTACTTCGCATCGGCGGCGTGCTGGAGCGACGCGCGGGCGACCCGTGGGTCGTCGACGCCGAACATCCGCACGCCGTGCGGCCGCGCCCGAGGTCGCCGACATGAGGGTCGTCGGCGTTCAGGACGAGCTGCGCGTCGGGCAGCGTGGCCGTCGCCTCGCGCCAGCGGGCGGCGAGCGCGCTCGAGCTCGCCGTAACGGTCGAGCTGGTCGCGGAAGAGGTTCGCGAGCAGCAGCGCCTTCGGCCGGACGCGCCGCGCCACCTCGGGCAGAGCCGCCTCGTCGACCTCGAACAGGCCGAGCTCGGCGCCGCGGGAGCGCGAGCAGGGCGGAGGCGACGCCGGAGACGAGGTTGGCCCCCGCGCTGTTGTGGGCGACCCGGACGCGCGGGCGCAGGATCTCGGCGGCCATCGCGGTCGTCGTCGTCTTGCCGTTCGTCGCCGAGACGAGCACCGAGCCCTGCGGCAGCCGCGCAGCGAGGGCGTCGATCAGCCCGGGATCGAGCTTCCACGCGAGCTTGCCCGGCAGGGTCGTGCCGCCGCCGCGGCCGGCGAGCCGCGAAGCGCGCCGACGCCGCGTCAGCGCCGCGATCTCGAGCGAGCGGGGAGGCGCGGACGCACGCGCGCACCGTATCCGACCGAGACTCGGGTGCTACTTGCAAATCTTCCAATCCGCTCTACCATTATTGGTGATGGCCGAAAGCGACCAAAGCCGCGTTACCGTGCCGTCGCGGAGATCGATCCGGCGGCACTCGCCGACTTTCAGGCGGGCCTGCGCAAGCGCTACTCCGACGAGCAGATCCTCGCCGAGCTGCGCGCCTCCGCGGGCCGGCTCGGGCGCTCGCCCACCATGAAGGAGTTCGCGGCCGATGCCGAGGCCGGCGTCCATCCGCAGACGGCGATCGAGCATTTCGGGTCGTGGAACGCTGCCAAGCGCGCAGCCGGACTGATGCCACGGCGCTTTGCGACGCGCGAGGAGCTGCTCGAGCAGCTGCGGCGGCTCGGCGCCGAGCTCGGCCGGACGCCGACCGCACGCGATCTGGACGAGCGCCGCGGCACGTTCCCGTCGAAGTCGCTGTACTGGCACACGTTCGGATCGCTTGCGCGCGCGTTGCGCGAAGCGGGTTTCGACGTCGCCGTCGGCGAAGAGCGTCTGGAACGCGCGCTCGAGCAGGGCGCCGCACTCGCACGGCAGCTCGAGCGGCTCCCACGCTTTGGCGACTGGGCTGCAGCCCGCCGCGCCGACCCGGCGATGCTCACCGAATGGCAGGTCTACCGGATGTTCGATTCGCGGCGAGGAGCGTGGGGGACGTTCCAGTTCCTCGTCCGCGAACGGCTGCTCGCCGACGGCCTCGAGGTCGCCAGCGACGGCTCGGTTACGTCCTAGAGCTCGTCAGAACGCCGCAGCGATCGACGCGAGCCTGCTCAGGCAGAACTCACGCTCCTGCGGGGCCCGCACCGATGGGAGCGGGTCGTCCTCGACGTACTCGACGTCGGGCCGGAACCGCTCCTTGCGGGCAACGCCGCCGTCGTTCAGCACCAGCTGCGTTCCTTCCTGCACCTCGTACTTACGAAGCTTCAGCCGGCAGTAGCGCTCCACGACCTCGAGCGCCTGCTCGGTCGAGGCGAAGAACACGCTCTCGCGGCCCTCACCGACCCAGAGCGGCCGTCCGGCACCGCGGGCGAGGTAGACGGCGCCGCGCTCACGCTGGTCGAGCCAGGCGCTGGCCATGGCGCCGCGCAGCTGCTCGAGAGCCTGCGCATCGTTCCGCGAATGTGCCGCGATGGCGAAGATCGCCTCGGAATCGACCGTCATCCGCGGCTGGGCACGCGCGCAATCGAGGCAGCCGAGCAGCTCGTCGTCGTTCAGGATGATCCCGTTGTGGATGCCGACGATCGGCCCGTGCTGGACCGGATGGTTGTTGGCGGCGATCGACGGATGCCCCTTGGTGTAGTCGCGGACGTGCACCAGCAATTGGTTCGCCTCGGCCGGGACGCTCATGCGGTCGAGGAGCTGCGACGCGGGCGTCCGCTGCTTCACAACGGTCACGTAGGTATCGGCCGGCGCGCGATACGCGTAACCGACTGCATCTGCGCCCCGTTCGGCGATCGCGGCGAGGAGCGCCTGCGCGGCGAGTGTCCGATCGATGTCCGAACGGGCGCGAAGGCTATATCCGGCTATGCCACACATAAGGAATTACCAGCGTAGACGTACCTCCGGATTGTCGGCAGGGAGCGCACGGGTTCTGTAGCAATTTCTTTGCTCCTCAAGCCCGGAGGTCCTGCGGCCGATGAACGGCACGTGGCCCAATCACGTCGCATCAAGTCCGATCCAACGCCCGACGTTCCGCTCGAGCTGGTCCCGCCGGGGCCCGAGACGGTCGAGCCCGCCGCGGTCGAGGGCCTTTCGGATGAGCTGGTCGCCGACGAGGTCGATGTCGCAGTGGACGACGTGGAAGAGGTCGATGTTGCAGTCGATGGAGACGTCGACGCGGAAGAAGAAGAGGAAGATGAGCTCGAGATCGCAGCGCTGTCCGACAACGAGCGCCTGCAGTCCGCCGATCCTCTGAAGCTGTACGTCCGCCAGATCGGCGACGGCCGGCTGCTGACTCCAGGCGAGGAGCGAGAGCTCGCGCGCCGCAAGGACATGGGCGACGAGGCGGCCAAACGACGTCTGATCGAGTCGAACCTGCGGCTGGTCATGTCGATCACCCGCAACTTCACGAATGCCGGCGTTCCGCTGCTCGACCTGATCCAGGAGGGCAACCTCGGCCTGATCCGCGCCGTCGAGAAGTTCGACTACCGCCTTGGCTTCAAGCTTTCGACCTACGCGACCTGGTGGATTCGCCAGGCAGTCACCCGTGCGCTCGCCGACCAGGGCCGCACGATCCGCCTGCCCGTCCACGTCGCCGAACAGGTTCGGCGGTGCCCGCCGCTCACGCCGGCAGCTCGCCCAGAAGCTCAATCGCGACCCGACGATCGACGAGATCGCGGCCGACAGCGGGTTCACGCCCGAGCGCGTCCGCGAGCTCTTCGAGCTGATCGAGGAGCCGGTTTCGCTCGAAACGCCCGTCGGCGACGGCGAAAGCATGGTCGCCGACCTGATCGAAGACATTCGCTCGGCATCGCCTGACGCCACGACGGCCGATAATGCGCGCGCCGCCGACCTGCAGGGTGCTCTGACGCGCCTGAATCCGCGCATGCAGTACGTCGTCGTGCGGCGCTTCGGACTCGACGGCCAGCCGCCGCAGACGCTCGAGGAAGTCGGCCGCGACCTCGGCATCACCCGCGAGCGCGTCCGCCAGCTCGAAACACGCGCCCTGCGCGAGCTGCGCACGGTCGCACCGGGCTCCGGCACTACCTCGGCAGCTCGTAGATCAGCCGCCGGCCATTCTGCGCCGTCTTTCTGCACTTTCCCTGCTCTGCACGATAAGCAGTGTTACGGAAAGTCAGAAGAAACAGTGATCTTGTGCCGGTCGAGAGGGCCTTCCTGACGTTCACGAGAGCCCCTGCCGCAGTTTCCACACGATTTCCCCAGCCTGTGGTCGCAAAATGCGGACGTTTCTTGTCGATTCTGGACTTGTCTGCCGGCGCGCCGACCCGTAGGTTTCTCTCTGCGCCGAGCACGGAGCGCGAGTAGGTCGAAGTCGAACCCGGCGGTTGTACGCGGAAGCGGAACGTCACCGGGAGCGATGGACGAAACCGCTACCGGCTCGGCGAATTTCTGGTCCCCGGCGACGTTCCTTTGTCAGAGCAAGGAGCACGAATCGCGAGTCGACCGTGCATACCGTTCTTTCCGCAAATTGCGCGAATCGCGATCTGGCGCCCTTGCGCCGCCCCTGCCGGCCCTCTAAGTTCCCTCTTGCACCGAGCACGGAGCGCAAGTAGGTCGAAGCCGCTCCCGAGGGCCGTAGGCGGAAGCCGAAGGTTCACGGGGAAGGTGGACGAAAGCGCAACCGGCTCGGTGAATTTTTTTGGTCCAGTAAGATCCGCCGCGTGATGCACCTGCGCCCGCCCGCTTTCGACCACGGCGTCATCTCGTTCCTGTGGGCGGTCTTCTTCTTCGTCCTGATCTGGATCGTCGGCCAGGCGCTCGGGTTCGGCGGCGCGACGACGTTCATCGTCGGCCTTGTCGCCGGCTTCGGAATCTTCCTGTACGTGCGCGTCTACGGCGAAGACGAGCCGCCCCGTTCCGCCTGAGGGCGCACGAGGGCGTGCACGAGCCTCCGCGACAGATCACGCCCGAGCTGCTGCTCGAGCTGATCGCGCGCAGGTGAACGCTCCCAGCGCCCCATGAGGGCGCAATGGGCAAGCAGACGCCTGGAACCGGGGCCAACGTTGGTGGAATAGGCGATGCTCATGACGTCTCTCAGGGATCGGTCATGGACGCAGCGCACAAAATCCCTGGCGGGAGTGAGCGCGCGGATTACAGGTTTCCGCGCCGAGCGAGACTTCTCAGCCGAGGTTCAAACGGCGGGCGTCGAACGACCCCGAGTAGAGCTCGGCCTGAAACTCCTCGACCGTCGAGGCCGCGTCATCGTGGAAAACATGCTCCACCACCCCCACCTCGCGGTCGTTCACGAACGGGACGTCAACGTGCTCGCGCGAGACGAGGTTCAGCGACGACCTGCCGCACGCCGGGCACTGCACGGCGAGCAGCACCCGATCGCCCGCCGCGGAAGGCGCCAGCAGCTTGAACGCCGACGGGAACACCGGCCGCGGGCGCGCCTCGGGCCAGCAGAAGAAACTCCAGGGCCACTCCCCCGCTTTGATCCGCGCCGCCGCCATGGCGCCCAACTCACCGCCGACGGCTTCGAGCCGTGACGTCATCAGGTTCAGGAACGGCGTGTCGTCCTGCAGGCCGAGCGGCGTCAGATCCAGATCGGCGTGCGTGACGAGCCCTGGATGCTCGGCGCCGCACCCGCATGCGAACTCAACGCGGAAGACGGCGGGATGTTGCGGCCCGGGTAGCTGCTCGAGGCGGCGGAAGCGCGACAGCCTCACATGCGTCTCGCCGTGCAGCGGACACGAGAAGGTGTAGGAACTTGTCAGCGCGTCGATACATCTCGGTCTAATCGGCCGCCCCGGTTATTGGGTTGAGAGTCTCGTCAGTACTGGATCAGTGAGAACACGTCGATGTCGGAGAGGCGCTCGCGCCCGCCGAGGAAGGTCAGGTCGATGATGAAGCACGCGCCCACGACCTCGCCGCCGACGGACTCGACGAGTCCCTTGATCGCGGCCATCGTGCCGCCCGTCGCCAGCACGTCGTCGTGCAGCACGACACGGCAGCCGGGACGGATCAGCTCGGGATGCAGCTCGAGCGAGTTCTCCCCGTACTCGAGCAGATAGCGGGCGCTCACGGTCTCGGGCGGCAGCTTGCCGGGCCGGCGCGCGGGCACGAACCCCACCCCCGCTTCGACGGCGATCGCGGCGCCCAGGATGAAGCCGCGAGCCTCAGGCCCGAGGACGAGATCGGCCTCCTTGGTCTTGACCCACTCGGCGAGCCCGCGCACGGTCTGTCCGAGCGCCTCGGCGTCCGCCAGGAGCGGGGTGATGTCCTTGAAGCCGACGCCAGGCGTCGGGAAGTCCTGGACCTCGCGGATCTTGGAACGAAGGTCGACGCTCATCGCCTAGGAAGCTACCTCTCTCAGTTCGCGCCAGAAGAGCGCAGCAGAGAGCTCTGCAGCCAACTCGGCCAGCTGTTGCAGGTCGCGCAGGGCCTGCGCGCGGCGTTCGGGGCTGCGGGCGCGCAGCTCCGGCGCGACGAGCTGCCCGAGCAGCGCGGCCTCGCGGCCGGCCGCCGTCCGGAACATGCGCAGGTGGCGCGGAGCGATGCCGTAGCGTGAAAGCTGGGCGCACGTGGCGGCGACGTCGACGTCGGACTCCGGGTAGCGCTTGCCGCCGCCCGTGCCCTTCGGCGCAAGCAGCCCGAAGTCCTCGAGGTCCTTCGCCAGCTCGGGCGCAACCCGCGCCCGGTCGCAGAGCTCGTCGAGCGTGATCATCCCGTCCTGCGAGCCGAGCGGCGCCGGACGGCGGCGCTTTCGCTCGTTCGCGCCCGGGGCGTCGAGCTCCTCACGGATCACGCGGAGCGGGAGAAACTCGTCACGCTGCAGGCGCAGAATCGTCTGCAGCCGCTCGAGGTCGTCGGCGCTGAAGAGGCGGTAGCCGCCCTGGGTGCGCCGGGGCGCAACAAGTCCTTCGTCCTCGAGGTAGCGGATCTTCGAGATCGAGACGTCGGGGAACTCCTCGCGGAGGCGCCGCACCACCTCGCCGATCCGAAGCGGGCGCTCGCGACCCTCGTTGCGACGGGCTGCCGTTGTCGTCATCGGATCCTCATGCGATGAAGGTCATCCGGTATTTGCCGATCTGGACCTCGTCCCCACTCTCGAGCTTCACGCTCTCGATGCGGTGGCGATTCACGAAGGTGCCGTTCAACGAGCCTTCGTCCTCGACGGTGAACTGCCCGTCCGCTTCGACGAGGACCGCGTGGTTGCGGGACACCGTCACGTCGTCCAGGAAGATCTCGCAGTCGGGCGACCGCCCGATCCGCGTCCGCGGACCCGCGGGACGGAACGTCTCCCCTGCCCTGCCGCCGCCGGCGCGCACCACGAGCGCGGGCCCTTCCAGCCCCGCAAACGGGTCGTCGAGATCGGCGACCTCGTCGGGCGAAAGCGCCTGGGTCGTCTCGGTCGTCGCCGGTTCGCCCATCGCGATCAGTGCCCCGCAGCGCGCGCAGTAGTTCGACGCCTCAGGATTCTGAAAGCCGCACTCCTGGCAGTACACGAAGCTCACGACGAAGGGGTGGTCTTCCCGGTGAGGATCTCCGTCAGCCGATCGACGTCGACCTGATCGAGAATGCTCTGCCCTCCCGCGGTGCGCAGCCGCACGACGAGCTCCCCACGCAGGATGTCGATCTTCCCGTGCAGCAGGCGCCGCCGGTAGCTCACATCCAGTTCTTCCTGCTCGAGCTGTCCGATCAGTTGCTTGAGATCGCTGTCTGTGAGTGACCCGAGATCCGGGAGTGGTTCCACACGTGCCGCCTTTCGGTCGGTGAGCTTCTGAAAACTCAGCTTCGACGCATTCCAGCAGACCCCTCCGGAACCGTCAACCTCTACTTCAGGTTTGTGCTCACGACGCCGATCGGCTCGCCGTCGATCGCCTGCGCCAGCAGAGTGCTCAACTCGTCCGCGAGGTGCTCGGACTCGTCGCTCGACTCGCCCTCGGCATAGACGTGAATGAGCGGCTCGTCCTGGTCGGGGAGCACCTGAACCCAGCCCCGTTCATCGAAGAAGATCTTGATGCCGTCGGTGAGATCGACCTCCGCGTCGGCGTAGCGCTCGTTCAGCCCACGCATGACCGCACCCTTGAGCGCCCACGGGCACTGGACGACCCGATGGATGAGCGTCGGCTCGCGGTAGCCCCGCGACGACCTGCGAGAACGGGACGTCGAGCGGCGCCAGCAGTTCGAGCAGCTTGCAGAGCGATGCCGAGGCGTCATAGGCCGGCAGAAACTCTGGGAAGACGTACCCGCCGCCGGTTGCACCCCCGAACACGACGCCCTCGCCGCCGGCCGCCTTCGTCAGCTCCTGGAGCGAGGCAGGCGTCCGCACGAGCTCGAGATGGTCGCCGAGCATCTCCTCGACCTGACTCGTCGCCGTGACCGGCACGACGATTCGACCACGAGCGCCGCGCTGCGCGAGCAGCCGCACGTAGAGCAGCAGCGTCTGGTCGAGCGGAACCTCCTTGCCGCGCTCGTCGATCAGGTAGAGCCGCTCGGCCGAGCGGTCGAAGACTGCTCCGAGGTCGGCGTTGACGGCCTTGACGAGCCGCCTTGCCTGGGCGATCGTCTCCTGCAGCAATCCTCCGCCCGAGGACGATTCGGACTCGGAAGCATGGGCGGTGATCGCTTCGACGCCGAGCGGGCCGAGCACGAGCGGCAGCACGAAGCTCGAGGCCGAGTAGCCGTAGTCGACGACGATGCGGAAGCCGCGGCGGTGAATTGCCTCGGTGTCCAGGTCGGCGAGGAGCGCCGTGGCGTAGCTCTCGCGCGCCCGGGCCGGGTAGGTGATCCCACCGACCTGCCCGAACGGGACGCGGCGCAGCTCCTGCCGCGTGAAGTGCTTCTCGACCTCCTTCTGCAGCTCCGCCGAGAGCGAGATGCCGGGATGCTCGAACAGGCGGATCTGGACGGCCTCGGGATCGGTGGTCGACGCACCCACGTGGAATGACGCGTCGTAGCCCTGCGTCTTCAGCAGATGCTTTCCGACCGGTGCCGGAAGCGTGCGCAGGTCGGCGACCGAGACGCCCGTCGAGTTCAGTCCCGAGATCAGTGCCCGCTTGATCATCCGATAGGCAGGCGAGCTCTCGCGGCTCGCCACGACGCGCGCGCCGCGCTTCAGCGCCGTCCCGAGCGCCGCACCCAGGCGCACTGCAACCTCTGGTGTCAGGTCGACGTTGACGAGCCCCATCACGCCGTCCTTCGCGAACACGCGATTCGACGCGCGCGACTCCCAGATCAGGCTTTCGTGGATCTGCGCGCCGTACTCGACCTCCTTGTACGGATAGATGCGCACGCCGGGATAGATCACCGACTGGTCGCCGAGCGTGACGTAGTCGCCGATCGCGACGCCCTCGTGGACGCGGGCGTGCAGGCGCACGTCGCACCCGCGGCCCAGGATCGCTCCCTCCACGACGGCGCTGCGGCCGATGTACGACGACGCATCGATCACGGAGCGCGAGACGCGGGCGCGCTCGCGGAGGGTCACACCGGCGTTCAGGACGCTGTAGGGGCCGACCGAGGCGTCGGGAGAGATGGTGGCGTAGTTGCCGATGAACGCCGGGCCCTCGACGCCCTCGACGTCGTCGATCTCGACCCCTTCGCCGATCCAGACATCGCCGCGCACCTTCAGGCCGGGAACCTGGAGCCGCACCTTCTCGTCGAGCGCGTCGAAGTTCGCCTGCCGGTACTGGTCGAGGTTGCCGATGTCCTGCCAGTAGCCGTCGCACACGAAGCCGTACAGCGGCCGGCCCATCTCGAGGAGCAGCGGAAACAGGTCCTTCGAGAAATCGAACGGCACGTTGGCCGGGACGTGGCGCAGCACCTCCGGCTCGATCACGTAGATGCCAGTGTTGATGGTGTCGGAGAAGACCTGACCCCACGACGGCTTCTCGAGGAAACGCTCGATTCGGCCGTCCTCGTCGGTCACGACGATCCCGAATTCGAGCGGGTTCTCGACCGACTTCAAGCCGATCGTGACGGCAGCGCCCTTCTCCCGGTGGAACTCGGTGATCTGTGAGAGGTCGAAATCGCAGAGGGCGTCGCCGGAGATGACGAGGCAGGTGTCGTCGATGCGCCCGCTGGCGAGCCGAACCGACCCGGCGGTGCCCAGCGGGCTCTCCTCGACCGAGTACTCGATGTTCATCCCCAGGCTCTCGCCGCTGCCGAAATACGACCGGATCGCCTGCGGCATGAAGGCGACGGTGATCAGGACGTCCTCGAAGCCGTGGTGGCGCAACAGCTCGAGGATGTGCTCCATGCACGGCTTGCCGACGATCGGCACCATCGGCTTCGGCTGGTTCGAGGTCAGCGGCCGCAGGCGCGTGCCTTCACCGCCTGCCATCACGACGGCCTTCATGTGGCCACCTCGCGGCGGAACTTCGCCCCGTACGCGAGCAGCGAGGTGACCGCGAGCGCGAAGCCCGACCAGAAGATCCAGAGCGGCCACCGCGCGCCCTGATGCGTGACCATCACGCAGCCCACGCTCAGGTAGAGCAGCCACGTCGCCGCCTTCCCCATCAGGTTCACCTGGAAGTCGTAGCCGCGGCGAATGGCGATCGGTGTGCCGACGAGCACGACGATGTCCCGGAGCGGAATCGCGAGTGCCGCCCAGGGCAGCCGGCCTGCGTGCCAGATCAGGATCACCGCGAGACCGATCATCAGCCGGTCGGCGAGCGGGTCGGCGATCTTGCCGAACCCCGATTCGACGTGCCAGCGCCGGGCCAGGTAGCCGTCGATCTGGTCGGTCACGCCCGCGACGCCGAAAACGAGCGCGGCGGCCCACGAGCGTCCGTTGTCGCACGTCAGGATCAGCACGACGTAGACCGGGATCAGCGCCAGGCGGGCGATCGTGAGCGCGTTCGGCAGCTGCGCCAGCGGCGCAGAGACTGTGCGGGACGCCATCCCCGGGGAAGGATACGGGGTAGTGGTAGGTTCGCCGCGTGCCACAGACCCTCGTAGTGCCCGGTTTCGTCGATGCGCACTCCCACGCCTTCCAGCGTGCGCTGCGCGGCAGCGCCCCGGGCGGCGATTTCTGGGCGTGGCGCGACGGGATGATCGCGCTCGCAGAGTCGGTCACCGTCGCCGAGATCCGCACCGAGTACACCGAGGTCTACCGCGAGCTGCGCAGCGCCGGGTACACCGCGGTCGGCGAGTTCCACTACCTCGGGCTCGACGAGGCGCGAGCCGCGGCCGCAGCCGCTGCGGAGGCCGGGATCGCGTTCGTCTGCCTGTACGCCTGCTACCTGCGCGGCGGCTCACCACGGTTCCGGCAGGACTCGGTGGCCACCTATCTGCGCGAGCTCGAGATGCTGCGCGACGAAGGGATCCGCGTCGGTCTCGCCCCCCACTCCGTCCGCGCCTGTCCGGCTCCGGCCCTGGCAGAGCTCGGCCGCTACGCCGCCGAGCACGAGCTCCCGCTACACATCCACGCCGACGAGCAGGGGCGCGAGATCGAGGAATGCCTGGCCGAGCACGGTCTGCGGCCGATCGAGCTGCTCGACCGCGAAGGGTGTCTGACACCCCGCACGACGATCGTGCACGCGACCCATGCCGACGGTCACGAGCTCGACCTGCTGGCCGCCGCCGGGTCACGGATCTGCGCGTGCCCGACGACCGAGGCGAACCTCGGCGACGGCTTCCTGCCGGTGGCGCGGGTCGAGCATCGCGGCATCCCGCTCTGCATCGGCTCCGACTCGAACGTGCGGATCGACCCGCTCGAGGAGCTGCGCGAGATCGAGGGCATCGGTCGCCGGCAGACGGGCCGCCGGGGCGTCTACACCGTCGACGCGCTGCTCGCATTCGGCTCGTCAGAAGGTGCGGCCGCGATCGGGCTGGCCGAGTGGCCCGACGCGCTTGTCGACCTCGACGACCCGCAGCTGCGCGGCGTCGGCGAGGAGGGGCGCTACGAGGCTCTTCTCTTCGGGTGCAGCTCGAGCGTCTTGCGGTACACCCCGACCCAGTAGAGCGTCCGCTCGAGATAGGCGTCTTCGGCGGCGACGCCGTGGAGGCCGAACGCCCCGTCGTACGAGAGGTAACGGTAGGCCCCGTGGCGGCCCGACGGCGCCGCCGGCTCGATCTGCGTGCCCTCGTGCCATTCGTTGTATGAGGTGATGGTGACGATGTCGGCCTTCGCCTGGATCGCCGCGGCCCACATCGCGTCGTACGTGCGGCCGTTCCGGCGCGGCTTCACCCGTGTGTCACCGTCGCCGCGGCGCGCCAGGTACCCGGGACCGACCGACGGCGCGCACAGCAGGTGCATCGCGTGCGCCTCGTTGCAGATCCGGGCGAACTTGTCGCCCCCGTAAGTGAGGATGTCGTAGGTGTAGATGCCGTCGAATCCGGCCGCAGCCGCCCACCCCGCATAGGCCGTTTGGGCGAGTAGCTGTACCCCGCCCTGATGAAGGGCCGTTTTGGCAGCCGCCCAGTCGGCGGTCGGAAAGTCGGCCGCTCGGTAGACGTAGAACGTCGTGATCCCCAGCGTGCGCAGGTAGCCGACGTCGGCGACGACGGACATCACCGACCGGCCGGCGTACGGCTCGAGATGAGCGGCGACCAGGATCCCGTCCGCTTGGGCGGCGGCGATCACCGCCGGCAGCCGCTGATCCTCGGCCGAGCCCCTCCCCCACCACGAGACCGCAATCTCGTCGATGCCGGCACCGCGGATGTCGTCCATCTGCGCCGCCAGCACCTGAGGGTCGCTCGAGGAGTACAGCCCGCGCGCCGGGTAGTACGAAGAGGCGATGTCGAACGGCGGCGTGTGTCCGTTCTGCGACCAGTGCTGGTACGTGCCGTCGAGGGCGGCCGTGCCGTACCACGGGTAGTAGAACGCCACGACCCGAGCTTCGGCCTGCGCAACGGCGGGGAGCGCGAGCGCCACGACTACACAGACGAGGAACCGCCGCATCGCGACCAGGATCATGTCGCACCCACCGGGCGGTGTCGAATCAGCGTGGTGTCGAATCCGGCGCGGAATCCGCCAGAAAGACGGACGGCCTAGGGCCCGCTGGTCGTCACGGTCTCGGTCACCGTGACGGGATCCTGCGTGACGGTGGTCGTGACGGTGACCGGATCCTGGGTGATCGTCGTCGTGACGGTCTCGGTGACCGGCTGGGTGACGGTCTGCACGTTCGTGACCGTGTCGGTGTCGGTCTCGGTCTGCACCTGCGTCTGAGTCCGCACGTCGGTCTGCGTCTGGGTCTGTGTCTGAGTCTGCGTGAGGGTCTGCGTCTGGACGTTCGTCGTCGCGACGAGTTGGGTCGTGACAAGCGTCTTCGTCTTCCCGTTCGACGGTCACGACCTTCCGGGTCACGACGGGAACGAGCTTGACGACCCTGTGGCGAACGATCCGCACGCCGCCGGGCGTCTTGACGAGATCGGTCGTGACGTCGGTCAACGTCTTGAACCTGGTCTGCCGCTTCACGAAGACCTTCCGCACGACCGGCACCAGCTTCCGCACGAGCTTGCCCTTCTCGACGGACGGTAACGACCTTCTCGACCGTCGTCTCGAACGTGAATCCGGGCGACGAGGCGCCGCTGGCGCTCGCCGACGAAAGCCGGTCGGCCGCGATCCAGCCGCCCCCGAGCATCAGGGCGAGGACGATCACGGTGGCCACCGCCTTCACCTCGAAGCGGATGTTGTCGTGCCACCACCACCGCCAGAACTCGAGCTCGCGCCAGTGCTTGCGAATCATCGCGTACTCCAACGGGGGTCAAGGAGTTCCCCGGTTGTGTCGAAAACGGATTTGATGAAGTCGCTCACAGTTGGTTTTGCGTCTCTCTCGGGTTTCTTGCTCGGCGGATCGGGCATTGCCATGGCGGCTGCCGCCCTCTCGCCCCTGGTGGCCGGTGCTGCCTGGCTGTTGCGCCCGCCGGTCGACTCGAGAACGGCCTCACAGTAGTTCGCGGAGCGCTTTCCGAACCTACCCGAACGTACTGGCCGAACGTGACAAGGCGGCTTGGAATATCTGCTCGTTGCGGCCCTTCTTGCACCCGGGTGTCGCGCCCGGCCGGGTGAGAGCCTTCGGCGCGACGGCGGCTCGTACTCCCTAGTACGACGCGATCTTCGTCTCCCGACGCGCCGCTCGACCCGCTGCGAGTAGCCGAAAGCCTGGCCGAAGGGCTGGTGTGGAGAGAACCCGCGCTCGCACATGATCCGTCCGTCGTGGAGGGACATCTGGAGTGCGCCAACTGCGGTCGGGATGTGAGCGAGGTCGAAGACGCGCGCACGTCCGGCCTCCGCGTGTTCTGCTGCCGGCGCTGCTACGTCTTCAGCAGCCGGACCCGCGAGGTGCCGCCCTGGGGCAAGGAGCACGCCGTCGAGTGGGCCGACCCGTGGGAGGACCTCTCGAACCTCTCGTTCGCCGAGCTCCTCGAGATTCTGCACCTGTGCCTCCTGGACTTCGCCCGTGCGCGGAAGGATCTCGAGATGTCGCGGCTTCGCGGGTCGGAAGGCGGCGGCCAGAGTGGCGCCCTCGACCGCCTCGCCGCCGCGCGGCAGCTGACCGAGCGCATTCGCGAGGCTCCGGCGTACTACGACGTGTCCCCCGCCGACCTCGAGACCTACGCGGCCGAGCGCCGGAACGGCATGGCCGGCGGCGCGTCTGACCTCGAGCTCGTCCGTGTCCCCGGCGACTCGCTCGCGCGGCCGTTCGTCCCCGCCGTGTGTGTCGCCTTCCTCGCAGTGCATCCGATCCAGGCTCCGGAGCTCGTCGCCCGGGTCGATCAACTCGGCCCGCAGGTCGTTCTCGAACGCGTCAGCCACCAGGATGCCGAGAACCTCAGCGAGGCTCTCGAGCGGTTCGGATTCACGACGAATATCGGCGAGTCGCCCAGCCGCGCCGCCGAGGCACCGACGCCGGTGCGCGAAGACGCGCCGCTCCGCGCGATCGCGGCCGATGTACGCCGCGAGGCGTCGCGGCAAGAGCCTTTCCGCCCGGACGACCGCTAGCGTCCTCCGGGCCCGTTGCTAGGGTCCCGGTCGTGCGCCGCTCCCTCTGCATCTGGGTGGGACTCGCCGTCCTGGTAACAACGTGCGCGTCCGTCGCGCTGGGTGCCCGTGCGGTGTTGCGCGACGATCCGGCCACGGTGGCCTTCTACAAAGAGGTTCAGGCGTCGTATCGCACGGTGCCGGCGGTTCGGGTCAAGCGGCACGGCTTCCTCTGGTACTCCGACACGATCCCGGGGTCGCTCGTGCGCTGGGTGAGCGCGAAACAGCCTCCCCCCGGTGCGGGCTACAAGCCGGCAACCGAGACGCTCGTCGTGCTCCTGACCAACGGGCGCGTGACGAAGTACATCGACACGGCCAAAGCGCCGGGTCTGCCCGCGCTGACGCTGATCGAAGGCCCGAGTGGCCTCTTCGTTTCGTTGCAGAAGAAGGGAGCCTGCTATCACGCGGCCCCGCGTTCGGGCGGCGTTGCGGGCTGGGGTGCACAGTTCGTCGGGGTGTACGGCACGTTCTCGCCGATGCAGACGCAGGGCGGCACCGTCATCGTTCAGTCGACGTATCCATGGCTCAACACGGAGCATGCGACGGAGATCGACCGGATCTCGGCTGCGACGAAGCATCTGCAGTCCTACACGGTGAAGGTCACCGGAACCTCGCCGATCACGTTCGCTGCGACGAACCAGGACGTTGTGCCGGCACCCCCGGTGCCTGCAGCGCAACCTCACTGCTGAGCTCGGTTTCGGCCCGCCCATCCACGTCGAGCGCTTCACGCTCGTCGCCTGGAGACCTACACTGAGTCCGATGGCCAGGCCGACGAGAGAAGCAATTCTCGAGGAGCTGCGACGGACGGCGGCGCTGAACGGCGGCCGCCCTCTCGAGCCGCGCGCGTTCAGCGACGCGACGGGGATCTCGGATGAGGATTGGGGCGAATACTGGCCCCGCTACGCCGACCTGCAGCGCGAGGCAGGCTTCGCCCCGGCGTGGGGACAGCTCGATCTTCGGTTCGAAGAGGCGAGCCGCATCCTCGACGAGCGCCTGGCCGACGTCGTGCGGCGCGAGGCAGCGCTCGAGCAGAGCGAGGAGCGGCTGCGCGAGGCATTCGCCCGGGTCGACGCCGAGCGAGAGGTGACGGTGCAGCGCGAGGCGGCGCTCGTCGCGAAGGCGACCGAGGTTCGTCAGAGCCTCGTCGACCGTGAGGCCGCGATCGTGCAGCGGGAGCAGGCCCTGCAGCAGAGGCCGGCAGCCGATCCGGCCGAGACCGTGCAGGCGCAGCAGGCGCTCGCCGAGCGCACCGCGGAGCTCGCTCAGCGTGAGGCGACGCTGGTCGAGCTCGCACAGCGTGTGCAGCGCAGCCTGGCCGAGACAGCTGCCCAGCGCTCACAGCTCGAACAGGGTCGAGCGGACGTCGAGGAGGCCCAGCAGAAGCTGGAAGAGGCCGAGCGGCTGATCGAGGAGCGACACGCCGAGATCACGCAACGCGAGGCGGCGCTCGCCCAACAGCAGCAGGAGCCTCAGCCGGCTCCCCTCAGCTCCGAGGAGCAGGCAGAGCTCGAGCGGCTCCGGCTCCGCAACGACGAGCTGAGCAGAGACGTCGCAGAGCGCGAGGCCGCGCTCGCACAGCGGACCGCTGCCCTGGAGGAGCGGGACGCCGGAATCGCCGAGCGCGACGCGGGAATCGCCGACCGGGATGCTGCACTCGCAGAACGGGACGCGCAATTGGAACAGCGGAACGCTCAAATGGAACAGCAGGCGGCGCAATTGGAACAACGCGACGCGGCGCTCGCCGAGCTGGACGCCGCCCTGGCACAGCGAGACGTGGCCCTCGGACAGAGCCGCGACCTCCTGGCCCAGAAGACGCACGAGTTGCAGCAAGCGCTCGCCCAGGCCGCCGAAGTCGAGAGCGGACAGGCCGACCTGGTGCGCAACGAGCAGGCTCGGCGAGAGATCGCAGCGCTGCTCGCGGGCGTCGCCGAGCGTGAACGTGCGGTGGCCGAGCGGGAGTCGCACCTCGAGCACGCCCTCGCCCAGACGGGAGAAGCGCTGGATCTCGAGGCCCGTGCCCAGTGGCTCACCGATGCGGTCAAGACGGCCGCGCGGCAAGAGGCCGAGACGGTGCTGAAGGAAGCGCGCGAAGAGGCGCGGCGGATCCTCGACGGCGCCCGGCTCGGACGGCCGTTCCCCGCTCTGCCCGACCAGCCGGACTAGTTCCGACTCGACATAACGCGGCGGCCCCATCGTGGTAGGCTCGTATCGCGGTGCCGCAAACATCGGCGGTGCGGCGTTTTCGACAGGCCTAACCCCAACAGGCCAGGCGAGGCGTCCGCCCACCGAAGGCGCGGGTCAGGGCAGGCATTCAGCTGACCACAACCCACCGTGGTTGGCACGTACGCCTTGAACCCCGGAGGAGCTTTGACTCAAGCACTCGTTCGCCAGGAAGTGACGTTCAGGAAGAAGCAGGCGGGCGGCACCCCGCGCGTCCTGATTCTCGACGACGGCTTCGATCGTGGCACGATCGCGGCGGCCCGTGCCTTGCACCAGGACGGCTGGACGGTCGGCGTCGGCGCTCCGGTACGCGGCATCGCCGGTTCGTCGCGAACGTGCAGCCGGTGGCATCGCCTGCCCGCACCCGAGGATGGGGTCGCTGAGTACATCGCCGCGATCAGTGCCGCGGTCGTGTCAGGCGGGTACGAGGTGGTCATCAGCGGCGACGACTTCGGTTTGCTGACTCTCTCCGAGCATCGCGACGAGGTGCCCGCAATCGTCCCCTATGCGGCGCACGACGTCGTCGTTCGGGCGGTCGACAAGCTCGAACTGGTGCGGGCGGCAGAGTCGGTCGGCCTCGCTGCCCCGCGAACCGTTGAGGCCACCGACGAGGCAATCGCTGCAACCGAGCTTCCGGTCATCGTCAAGCCGGCGCTGCACGCAGCCCCTGGACGCGTCCGCCCCATCTTCGCGACGTTGCGGGAGCAGGTGGTGGCCCATGCGGCCGAAATCCGCCGCTACGGGAGCAAGCCGCTGCTGCAGGAGGTCGTCGAGGGCGGTTTGATGGCGTACTCGTTCGTCGCCGACGAGGACAGCTCGATCGTCGCGGCGGTGCAACAGCGAGACCTGCACCGCTGGCCGACGAATGTCGGGGTGAGCGCGAGGGCGCAGATCGTTCCCGCCGATGCCGAGCTGGCTGAAGGCGTCGCGCGGCTGGTGCGCGAGCTCGGCTGGTTCGGCATGGCGCAGCTGCAGTTCCTGCACACGCCCGGGCGGCGGCCGTCGCTGATCGACTGGAATGCGCGCCCGTACGGCTCACTGCCGCTCGCGATCGCCGCCGGCGTCAACCTGCCTGCGATGTGGGCGCGTCTGGCCACCGACCGCCCGTTCAGGCCCGGTCCGCCCCCGCGCTCGAACGTGACATTCCAGTGGTTCCCCGGCGACATCCGGGCGTCGGTCGCGGAGCGGGGCAAGGCCCGCGGCGCGTTCGACGCGCTCCGTACGGCGTTGGGAGCCTCGCAGTCGATCTGGCGCCTGCAGGATCCGTGGCCGGCGATGCGCCACTACTCACGGTCGGGGTCGCGCGCGCTCACGCATCGCCACCGCTCGAGCTGAGCCTCTAGGGCCCGGCGAGAGCGACCGAGGCGGGGACCGTGTCGCGCGGGATCTGCAGGCGGAGCGGCTCGTCCCAACGGCTCAGGGTGACCGTGAGCCGCTGCGTGCCGAGCTCGACCACCTGCTTGATCGGCAGCGGCGCGCCGTCCGCGCGCGCGTAGATCGTGTCCTCGGCCGGCGGCGGTTGGGAGGACGGCGTAACTCCTCGCACGCCGAACGCGGGAACGCCGCCGATGGTGACGTGCCGGACCGTGCGCAACGGGGGTGCCGGCGCCAGCTGCCCGATCTCCGACGCGAGGGTGACCCCCGCAATCGTGTTCTTGTAGCCCTTGTCCTTCGGCGTGAACTTGATCCAGCGATGGGCGTATTTCTTCGCAGCCGCTGCGGTCGCGCCGATGTAGTTCGCGAGGGTGAAGGCGTCGCCACGGATGTAGGCCGCCGACCTCGTTGCGATGACGGTCACCTCGCCGGTATTTCCGCTCTGGGCGAGGGTGACTCGCTGGATCCCCTGCGTGCGACCGATGTCATCCACGTCGGTCAGGTGCACCGTCCCGTACTCCGCCGTGCTCACGACGTGCACCGAGTGCCGGGCGTTCGCCGCGGCGAGGATCGAGGCCAGCAGTTGCTTTGCGCTCGGGCGCTTAACCGAACTCGGGTGCTTCGTCGAGCCACACCCGGCGACGACGAAGGACACGCCGCACGCCAGGATGGCAGCGATCAACACACCTCCAGTCAGGGGTCCCCGCACGGGCGCAAGCTAACACGCAGCACCTGGACGCTTTTTCGTCGATCGGCGACGCTTTCCCGGCCCTCTGGGGGGCGGCGAGCTCTCGAGGCGGGCCTACGGTGCTGATCAGGACGTTTGTCCACCACTGAGGCAGGCATTGACCCGTCGGCGGCTCTGGTCGCTGTGTTGCGCTGACGGAGAGCCACTGGCGAAACCGAGCTCGGTGCAGTACCCACCCTCCCTGGAGGCACCGGCATGGCCAGCCCTTTCAACCGAGCTCGCGCATTCGCCACGTTGGCCGTGGTCCTAACGGCGCTGTCGGCCGGCCTGATCGGCGCCGCGCATGCCGGGACCTTCACGGTGTCGGTTCGCACCGACGCCGGGATCGCCGCCGAGGCCGACTTCCTGAGCGGGCGCACGTTGACCGTGGTGTGCGCGGCGTCGGGCCCGCAGTGGGGACGGACGTTGGCGGCCGTCGGACTGCCGGCCGACGAGGCGGACGAGTACTACGGTTTCAGCCTGATCCCCGAGGGCGTGATGCACCTGAGCCCCTACGTGTGTGACGGATTGCGGCTCGGAGCGAACGCCACGGCTCGGGCGGCGAACGAACTGCAGGTCGCGTGGTCGGTCGACGTGCTGCTGCACGAGAGCACCCATCTGGGCCGCTTCACGTACGACGAAGCACTGGCCGAGGCGTGCGCGCGCACCGGCCTGCCCGCCGAGCTGCACAGGCTCTACGGCGTCGCGTACCACTCGTCGGAGATGCGCAGCCTCACCCTCGCGGCCGCATCGCTGCGCAGCACCCAGGGCCGCGCGTATCAGGGCGGCAGTTGCCCGCCTCTCGGGCACTGACGTAACACGGCGGGGAGTTTCGAGACCCGCCGGCCGGGGAACTTCGAGACGGGGATGCTTGACAGCGGAACGCGCCCGGACACGCGGGGCGCGGCGTTCTTCGTCGTGCTCGGTCATGCCTGCTTCGTGGCCACGATGCTCGGCTGCTACGCGATCGAACCGTCGGCGCGAGCGGTCAGGCTCGGCCTGAGCTACTACGGCAACCATCTCGTGACGCTCGGCCCGTACGTCACCGGGTTCGGGCTCTGCATCACCTTGACGATCCTCGGCCTCCGCCGGATGCGCGCAGCTGATGCGGCCGTGCGCCGATTCCGCAGCTCGGTCGGCGTCGTCACGGCCTTGATGCTCCCGATCCCGCTGACGCCGTACAGCATCGACCCGATCTTCGACTGGCTCCATCTCAGTGTCGTGGCGGTTCTGTTCGCGGCCGGCTACGCCCTCGGCGTGTGGCTGGTCCGCGCCGGTCGCGGCGACCTCGTTTCTCGCGCGTTCTTCGCCGTCCAGACGGGCGCGGCCGTCGCGATCGTCGCGGCGCAATTCGGGCTGAACGACTACATGATTCCGAGCGAGCTCACCTTCCAACTGGCGGTGGTCGGACTGGTCGTTCGGCATCTGCAAAGGCTCGAACCACTCACCGGCCCGGCAGCGACCTAAGCACGGACGCGCGCTCCCCCGCGCTGTGTCTTCGGTTTGAACGTGCAGTCAACTGGATACACCATCTCGAGTGCGCGCCGAGACCCATCCCCTGAGCGACGAATTCGTCGAGGGCGGAAGGGGCGGCCCTCACGACGGGTGGACGCTTGCGACGACGGCGCGCCACGCACTCGTCGCGACGATGGTTTCCGTCTCGGTCGTTGTAGGTGCCCTCGCCCTTTGGCAGCTGAAGGTCGTTCTCGCCCTCCTGCTGCTCGGCTTCACGATCGCCGCCGCGATGCGGCCGGGCGTCGAACGGCTCGCGCGTCTAGGGGTGCCGCGTGCGCTCGGCGTGCTGCTGCACTACGCGGCGTTGGTCGGTGCGTTCGCACTGTTCCTGTCGTATGTGGTGCCAACGCTGACCAGCCAGGTTCAGTCGGCCCTCGACTCCGCGTCGAGTCATCACGAGACGGGCGGTGGGTTGAAGGCCCAGGTCTTGAATGCCCTCGCCCGTCGGCTGCACCATCTGCCCTCGGTCGACGGACTGGTTCAGCCCGCTCTTTCGATCGGCGAGCAGGCGCTCAAGGTGCTCGTCGGAATCCTCTTCACACTCGCTGTTGCCGCGTACTGGATCTTCGAGCGCGACCGCACCGTCGACCTCGTGGCGAGTCTGGTGAAGCGTCCCAAGCGAAAGAAATTGCGCGATACCTGGACGTTGGTCGACCAGAAGCTTGGCGCGTTCGTCCGAGGCGAATTGCTTCTGATCGGCTTTGTCAGCTCACTCGCCTCGATCGCTTTCAGCTTGGGCGGAGAGCCATACTGGCTGCTCCTGGGAATCTCGACCGGCCTGCTCGAGATCGTCCCGCTGGTCGGGCCGCTTGCAGCGCTCGCCCTTGCCGTGGGCGCGGGCCTGACGGTCTCCTGGCACGTGGCCGTAATTGCCGGCGTGAGCCTGCTGGCGATCCGGCTGGTCGAGGACTACCTCGTCACACCTCGAGTCCTCGGTGGAGCTGTCGGTCTGTCGCCCTTGCTGACCCTGGTCTCGGTCTCGGTCACGGGAATTCTTCTGGGAAGCGTCTACGTCCTGCTCTCCATCCCCATCGCTGCGCTGGTCGCGACGGTCATCGATGTCACGGTCCGCGGCATCGATCCCGCCGAGGTCGACGTCCCCGCCGTCATCTTCAGCGGCCAGGACGCGTAGGTGCCTGGCTGATGACTGCGGTTGCAGAAGAACTCGCGCGGCTCTTCACTCTCGGTGAAAGACACCGCCGGCTCTGGGCGCGGCTCTTCCTGGTCATCGCCGCCACACTCGTCGTGGACGTGTGCGGCACGCTCGCGTTCTATCTCCTCGAGCGAAACGCCCATGGGAGCGATGTGCACACGCTCGGCCAGGCATTCTTCTTCGCGACAGTTCAGCTGCTCACGGTCTCCTCGCAGATCAAGAATCCGATCACACCGTGGGGACGAGCGGTCGACGTCTTGCTCGAACTCTGGGCCGTGATCGTGGTCGCCGGTTCGGCCGGAGCTGTGGCCGCGTTCTTTCAGAACGGCGACTCACAGTCCTGACGCACGTTCCGGGCAGCCGAGCGAGAGATCGGGAAGGGTATTGATGCTGGGGCTGGTCGTCTTCGTCGCCTCGGTCGGACTGGTCGATTCAGTGAACCCGTCGACCATAGCCCCGGCGCTTTACCTCGCGACCGGGCGAGATGCATGCCGGGGGTTGGCGGGCTTCATCGCCGGCGTCGTCGTGGTTTCGATGCTCGCGGGGCTGGTCCTGACGCTCGGACCGGGCCAGGTGATCCTGGGCTCAGTACCCCGCCCCGGTCGTCACGCCACGCATCTCATCGAGCTCGCGCTCGGAGTGGCGGCTCTCGTGTTTGGCGTCGGCCTATGGATGCTCCGGGAACGAGTGGCCCGGAGAGTCGTCGGCTCGGAAGAGAGGAGCGCACGGAACTCGCTTCTTCTCGGCGCCGGGATCATGGCGGTCGAGCTTCCGACAGCCCTCCCCTACTTCGCGGTCATCGCCGCGATCATCGCCGGCGACGGGAGCGCCCTGACACAGATCTCGCTGCTCCTGCTCTTCAACGGGGTCTTCGCCGCACCGCTACTGGTCATTCTCGCAATCCGAAGCGTTGCCGGGCCGCGCAGCGTCGCCGCGCTCGCGCGGTTTCGCCTGCAGCTGAACCGACGAGCCGCTGTGATCATTCCTGGGCTCGCGTTCGCCGCCGCCGCCGCCCTACTCCTGCTCGGAGGGATCGGCCTTTCGATGGAGACATGAGCACGCCCCTGGCGTGGGTTCCACGCAGATTCGCCAACTGCCTCGACTGGCTGGACGAAAAGCCACTCGCGGTCGTTCTGGTCGCCGCAGGGGCAACGGTCGGCGTCACACTCGCGCTGGGATCTTCGGCAGGCTGGCCACACGTCTTGCGCGTTGTCTACCGGCCGCATTCCTGGGCGTGGCTTGCTGTGTGTGCCGCCGGAGAGATCGTCGCGTACGGCGGCTATGTCTTGACGTTGCGCGACATCGCCCGAGTCGACAACGGCCCCGATCTCGACCTGGCTGTGTCAACGAAGACCGTCGTCGGTGGGTTCGGAGTGTTCGCGGCCACACGAGGCTCGGGCGGGTTCGCGGTCGACTACTGGGCGCTTCGCGAGGCCGGTGCGAGCAAGCGTGACGCGTTCGGGCGCGTGCTCGCGCTCGGCTTCCTCGAGTACGTCGTTCTCAGCGTCGTCGCCCTCGTCGCTTCCGCGTTGCTCTACTGGCGCCTCGACGGGCACGCGAGCGACGCCGTCACGCTCCCCGCGCTGCTCATCGTGCCGGCCGTCGTAGCCGGGCTCTGGCTGACTTCCCCGAAGCGAGTCGCCCGTCTCAGCAGGACGAAGCGGAGCAGCGGGCGGCTGAAGACAACGTTTGCCAACTCCGTGCTCGGGATCAAGAACGTGCGTGGGCTGCTGACGAGCCCCCGGGAGCATGGTCTTGGCGTCCTCGGGATGGCTCTCTACTGGGGCGGCGACATCGTCTGCCTGTGGGCGGCCTTGCAGGTCGTCAGCCGCAGACACCTGACGGTCTCCGCGTTGATCCTTGCCTACTCGGGCGGCTACGTCTTGACGAGGCGGTCACTTCCGGCCGGCGGAGCCGGGCTGGTCGAGGTCGCACTCACGTTTGCGCTGGTTGGGATGGGACTGCGCTTCGCCCCCGCGCTGATCGCCGTGGTTCTCTATCGCCTGTTCAATTTCTGGCTCCCAATCGTTCCCGCCCTGCTCCTGATTCCGACGCTTCGCGACCTTCGCACGCGCTTTCAGCGAGCCGAGCGCGAACAGAGTCGCCCCGGCTGAAGTCGCGATGGCCGAAGACAGGAGCAGGGAAAGGCGCACTCGACGATAGGATGACGCCGTCCATCAAGAGCGGCCGAGGGATCCAGCCCGGTGACGCCGCAGCAACCGGCCGCAAGGCACGGTGCTTCCGCTGGCAGCGATGGAGGTTTACATGCTCGAGCAGGACAGACTCAGGCGCTGCGGCCAATGCGGCGAGCTGAGGGGCGAGGCGCTGGTCGACGACCGGTGGCAAGGGAAGATCTACGTCCCGGTGATCTGCCTCTGCGGCGGGATCGTCTGCCGGTACTGCAGAAGCGGTGCGATTCGCCGCCCGATCTCCGACCGGTACGACGAGGCGACCGGCAAGGTTCTCCACATGCCTTACTTCGGAGGGCTGATCCCGTGCCGCGCGTGCAAGGCAGCGGCTGAGGGCCAAGGCACCCGATAGGGGGTCGAGACAACCAGCCGCAAAGCCGAACCCTCAGCCATGCAGGAAGCGCGGGCCTGAACAGTTGTGTCGCTGCTCTATGTACTCGCGTTCATCTCCGCCCTCTACGTGGTCCCGGCGTTCGTCGCCCGGCGCATCGCGAAGCGCAAGGGCCGCATGTGGTTTCCCTATTGGTTCTTCGGCGGCTGGCCCGGCGTCATCGTGCTGAAGCTGCGGTCGCCGAGATACGACCGCCTGCGTGCTCCCGCCGGGACGCGGTACCGCCGCTAGAGGGCCAGGAGGGCCGGCGGAGGCCCCTGAGCACAAGAAAAGCCCTGGTGTCCAGGGCTTTTCAGTCGGGGCGCCGAGATTCGAACTCGGGACCTCTAGTCCCCCAGACTAGCGCGCTAACCAGGCTGCGCCACGCCCCGCGACGGCAGCAACGCTAGCACTGATGCGCCTCGGCTCCGTCGGGCGCGCGGGCGTGCGACGGTGCTTGCCCGGCCGAGGTCACGGCGGAGACAGCGGCCGTAGACTCACGATCTTGATCCGCATGCGCACCACGCTTCTCCTGGTTCCGCTGGTGCTCGCGCTTGGAATGGCCGGCTGCGGCGGGAAGGCCTCGCCGAAGAAAACGACGGTTCACCGCCCACCCTCGACGCCGTGGTTCGACAGGTCGTATCCGGACATCGAGTTCGGGTACATCAAGTCGGTGGCGCCGCTCGGCAAGGGCTACAAGCTCCGCCTCGACCTGCACCTCTTATTCGGGCCGTCGCCGACAGGCATCCAAGCGTGCATCGACGACCACGCGTGCCCGCCCGGGACGAAGGGCTTCCTCGACGACCATTGGGATCACGACCTCAAGTTCGTGCTCACCTATTACTTGCCACCCTCGGCCGACATCACACTTGTCGGGACCAGCCTGGCGCCGGTGTCGGTCACCGCAGCGCAGTTCTATGGACTAACCCGCGGGCAGAACCCGAGCGGTCTCAAGGACGTCACGATCGGGGCCGCCGTCTTCCAGGAATTCGGCTACGACCTGATGGTCAAACCGAGCGCGCAGAGCCAGTTCGACACCGCCGTTCGCCTCCACCAGGTTTTCCACCCGTAGACCGTCGCTGACAAACCGACCGGCCCGCCGGTAGCGGAAAGTAACTCGTTCTGGGGATGGACGGCCTTTGGCGCCCACACTACGGTGCGTGCGCTAGGCAGTTCCCTTCCTCCTGACGGAACGGCTCGCTTGGCGGGAGCCGGGGCGACCCGGCTCCTCTCATTTCCAGTCTCATTTCCGGCCCGCGTGTCCAGACGGACGGCGCGCAAGCTGAAGGCGGTGGAGCCCCTTAACCCCCCAGTGGTCACGTGACGGGGCCCCACCGGCTGACTACCTACGACGTCGAAAACTGCTGAGAGTTAGTGGCTCAGCCGTGGAGCCGCTTGAAGAGCCGGTCGACCAGGTCGGGCATCGCCTCGAGGCGCTCGGTGATCACCCTGAGCCGGTACTCGCGGAAGTGTTCGGGTTCGACGCCGAGCGACTTTGCCAGCGTCTGCACGACGTCGTTCGACGGCACCGGCCGGTTCTCGTGGACGAGGTGGTTGAGGTAGCCGGCGGACAGGCCGGTCTTGGCGGCGAGCGCACGGTAGGTCACCCCCGTCTCGTTCATCAGGCGCTCGACCGCTGCGCCGAATGCCTCCGCGGAGTACTTCCGCCGCTTCGCCATGTTCAGCCTCCCGTCCCCAGTTCGGACACCTGCACACGTCGCTCGGCCCCGGTCGAGCGATCCTTCACATCGACTGCACCGTCCTCCAGGCTTTTCTTGCCCGCAGTGACGCGCACCGGAATGCCGATCAGGTCGGCGTCCGCGAACTTCTCCCCCGGTCGCAGCGGGCGATCGTCGAGGAGAACGGCCGCACCGGTCGCGCTCAGCGCTTCTGCTGCCTGCAGCCCGATCTCGTCGGCGTCGGTCAGCACGACCACGTGGACGTCATACGGCGCGATCCCCGCCGGCCAGCGGATGCCGAGATCATCATGGCTCTGTTCGACGGCGGCGGCGAGTACACGGCCAGGCCCGATGCCGTACGAGCCCATCTGCAGCACGCGCTCCTGACCATCCTCGTCGAGGAACGTCGCGCCGAGCGGCTCCGAGTACGTCGTGCCGAGCTTGAAGATGTGACCTACCTCGATCGCGGTCTGAAACTCAAGGCGCCGCCGCAATTGGGGCACCGATCGCCTTCCTTCGGAACCCTGATGTCGGCGAAGCGCGCCTGGAAGTCGCGGCCCGCCTCGACACCCCGCAGATGCCAGCCCGTGCGGTTCGCGCCGGCGACGAACTGGCCTTCGCGCAGCGTGTCGTCGGCGATCACCTCGCCCTTGAAGCCAACGGGGCCGAGTGAGCCCGGATCGGCGCCGAACGCCGCGCGGATCTCGTCGACCGTCGCGGCCCGGGTTGCCGCACCGAGCGCCGCGGCGAGTTTTGCCTCCTCCAGCCGGTCGTCACCGCGGACGAGCGCGAGGACGACCGTGCCATCGTCGCGGGTCACAGGCATCGCCTTCGAGGTCGCGGCCGCGTCAACGCCGAGGAGCTCGGCGAGAGCATCGATGGTCGTGACGCCGGGGGTCTCGATCTGCTCGGGCGCGGCTAGTGACAGCGGGAACTCCGGCGCTCGCGGAATCGCACGAGCGACCTCGAGATCCGCAGCGAAGTCACCGTGTTCACACGTAACGAGCGTGTTCTCACCCGAGCCCGACGGCGCCAGGAAGTCGATCGACTCGCTGCCGCCCATCATCCCCGACTCGGCCTCGACCGCGAACGTCTCGATGCCACAGCGCTCGAAGATGCGGTCGTAGGCGCCCCAGTGCGCCCGGAAGCTCGCATCGAGCCCGTCCTGGTCGCGGTCGAACGAATACGAGTCTTTCATGATGAATTCGCGCACTCGCAACAGCCCGCCGCGCGGCCGGGGCTCGTCGCGATCCTTCGTCTGAAAGTGGTACCAGGTCTGGGGCAGCTGCTTGTAGCTCTGCAGCTCGCGGGCGTGGAACGCGAAGGTCTCCTCGTGTGTCAACGGCAGCACGAAGCGCCGGCCAGCCCGGTCTTCGACGTGGAAGATCTCGGGAATCTTGATGCGGCCGGTCGTCTCCCACAGCTCGGCCGGGGTGAGGACAGGCGCGAACCACTCCTGGGCGCCGATCGCGTCCAGCTCCTCTCGGATGATCTGCTCGACCCTCCGGTGCACGCGCCAGCCGAGCGGCGCATAGGTCCAGATGCCCGCCGCGAGCTGCCGGATGAAGCCTCCGCGAACGAGCAGCTTGTGACTCACCGCGTCGGCATCCGCCGGTGCATCGCGGAGTGTGGGCAGGAAGAGCTTGGAGGCGCGGGCGATCATGTTGTCGTTGCAGGCTACCGAGGGTCGGGGTTTGGGCGCGGCCCCTACCGGGGGGATACTTGGGTGATCGTGGCGCCGAGCCTTCCGACTACGGCGCGCCTCGCCCGCGAGCGCGCATTTCCGATCGGCGCCGCCGCGACCCTCGAGGAGCTCGAGCTCGATCCGCATCCATTGCTCGCACGCCTGCGCACCGCCGAGCCGGTGTCGTGGCTGCCCGCTCTCGGAGCTTGGGTGGTGATGTCCCGCCCGCTCGCCCTCGAGGTGATGCGCGACGCGGCGACCTTCACCGTCGACGATCCGCGGTTCTCGACGGGTCAGGTTGTGGGTCAGAGCATGCTCACGCGCGATGGGGCCGAGCACGGGCGCCACCGCGACCCGTTCGCCCGGGCGTTTCGGCTCGCCGCAGTGCAGGAGCGGTTCTCCGGGTTCGTGGCCACGGAAACCGACCGGCTGCTCGACCGCATGGAAGACGGCCGGGAAGCAGAGCTCAGGCGCAGCCTCGCCGGGCCTCTGGCAGTCGGGGTCGTCGCGTACGCCCTGGGTCTCGAGGACGCAGATGTCGCATCGGTGCTGGGCTGGTACGACGCGATGGTCGGGGCCGTTACGGTCGTAGCCGCGGGCGACGAACTGCCCGCCCGCGGCAGCGCTGCCTTTGCGGCGTTGCGCGAGACGATCGAGCCGATGCTCGACCGCGACCCGTCGGAGTCGCTGCTGGCGGCCGCGGCGGGTGCATCCGCGGCTCTCGAGCGCGCCGAAGTCGTCTCCAACGCAGCGGTGCTGATGTTCGGTGGGATCGAGACGACCGAGGGGATGATTGCCAACGCGATTCTCCACCTGCTGAGTCACCCGGCGGCTCTGCGGGAGGTGAGCCGCGACCGAGCTCTGCTCGCGAATGCCGTGGAGGAGTCGTTGCGGCTCGAGCCCGCCGCTGCGGTCATCGACCGCTACGCGACCAGCGACGTCACGTTCGCAGGCGCCTCGATCCGCGAACGTGAGCTCGTCACGATCTCGCTTGCGGGGGCAAACCGCGATCCCGAGACGTTTCCCGACCCCGACCGGTTCGACATCACGCGCGACAACGCCCGCCTGCACCTGGCGTTCGCCCAGGGCCCGCACGTCTGCATCGGGATGCATCTCGCACGACTCGAGGCTCACACCGTGCTCGTGCGGCTGTTCGACCGGTTCCCACAGGTGCGGCTCGACCCCACTCAGGTCTTCGCGCCGCGCGGGCTCGTGTTCCGCAAGCCGCCGGCCCTGCACGTCCTCCTCGACTGATCGTTCGCGATGGAGAGAGTGCTCGTGATCGGTTCGGGAGGGGCGGGAAAGTCGACGGTCTCCCGACGGATCGCGGCGGCCACCGGACTGCCGCTCGTGCATCTCGACCGCCTCTACTGGCATCCCGGCTGGGTCGCGACGCCCGCCGCCGAGTGGGAACAGGTCGTACGCGACGTCGTGGCCGGCGACCGCTGGGTGATCGACGGCAGCTACGGCGGCACGCTCGCCCTGCGCCTGGCTGCCGCAGACACGGTCGATCTTCCTCGACGTCCCACGGGTTCGTTGCGTCCTACGGGTCCTCAGGCGCGGCATCCAATACCGAGGACGCAGCCGAGAAGACATGAGCCCGGGCTGCCCTGAGCGCGTGACGCGGGAGTTCCTCTGGTGGATCTGGCGGTATCCGGCGACTCGCCGCCCGGACGTATTGGCGCTTCTTGCCGACTTCGAGCGCAGCGGCGGCCGAGCCGTCGTGCTGCGGAACGAGGCCGAGGTCGACGGCTTCGTCTCGGAGTTGCCCTGAGACCGCTTTCCAGAAGACGGTCGTGTCGCACGGCCGCCCGTCGGGGTAGAGCGCGTAGTTGGGGATCACTCCGACGGTGTTCCAGCCCATGCGCTGGTAGAGGCGCTCGGCGGGGTCGCCGGTCACCGTGTCGAGGACCAGGAGCGACTTGCCCTCGGCGCGTGCTGCGTCTTCGGCGCCTTCCATCAACCGCTCGGCGACACCGCGCCTGCGCGCCGAGCGGTGGACGAGGAGCTTTGCGATCTCACCGCGGTGCGGCTGATTCGGCGGCACGGTCAACACGACCTGCACGGTGCCGACGACGCGGCCTTGTGCAAACGCGGCGAGAATCACCCGGCGCCCCTCCCCCGCCTCGGCGGCGAACACCTCGAAGACGTCACGGGCCTGCTGCTGCGAGAACGGCGCCATGTAGCTCACCGACGCTCCTCCGGCCACGCAGTCTGCGAGGACATCGGCCAGCCCGTCGAGGTGCGCGTCGAGCTCGGCGCCCTCGAGGCGGCGAATCTCGATGTCGTCGTCCGTCAGCATGGGCGCATTTTCGCAAACGGCGCGACCCGCCGTTTAGAATTCAGGTCTTGAGCGAGCACATCGAGCAGCTCCGCACGATCGTCGCGGACATGCCGGCGCCGGCCGAGTCGATGAAGCCGTACCTCGCCAAGGTACGCGACCGGGCGTATGCCGTCACCGACGCCGACGTCGACGGGTTGAAGGCGGAGGGCTTTTCGGAGGACGAGATCTTCGAGCAGACCGTGGCGGTGGCGATCGCGCAGGGTCTTCGCCGGCTCGACGCGGCCATGGGCGCGATCGGATGATTCGCCTCGCGGTCGTCGACCACGGCCACGGGCCTGCTCAGGCAGCGTTCCTGCAGGAGGCGCGGGAGCGCAGCGGTCGCGAGCCGCTTGGCGTCGTCAAGACGCTCCTCTACCGGCCGGAGCTCTTCGGGCAGCCGTTCACAGAGGAGCTGCACGGCGTGATGCGCGGACCGTCGGACTGGACTCCTGGCGAGCGGGAGCTGTTCGCCGGCTTCACGTCGTCGCTCAACCAGTGCCTGTTCTGAAGGGACTCCCACGGCGCAGTTGCGTCGTACGCGCTCGGTGAGGATGTCTGGCACGCGGTCGTGGCGGACTGGCGCACGGCGCCCCTGCGGCCCGAGCTGAGGGCGACGCTCGGCTTCCTCGAAAAGCTGACGCTGCGTCCTGACGAGCTCACACCCGTCGTGGCCGACGCCGGGATCGCCGCCTCGACCGTGGTCATCGGGCACAGCATGGGCGGCCTGGTCACGCTGCGGCTGGCCACCCTGGCCGGGGCCCATATCGCCGGGGCCGTCGCCATCGACTCCCCGGTCAGGGACATCGCCCCGGAGGACCGGGCGGCGCGCCAGCACCGGGCGTTCGGCCCGCTGCGGGTCTACCCGACGCCGGAGGCGGCGGTCGCCCGGTTCCGCCCGATCCCGACCAGCCGATGCTGGCCTATATCGCGGACCACGTGGCCGCGACCTCGATCCGCCCGGCCGAAGGCGGCTGGACGTGGAAGTTCGACCCGCGGGTCTTCGCCCGGGACCACTCTCACCCCCGAGCTGCTGACCCGGCTGGACTGCCGGGTCGCGCTGTTCCGGGCCGAACACGGCCTGGTCACCCCGCAGCAGGGCGAGGTCATGTACGACCGGCTCGGCCGCGTCGCCCCGGTGGTCGAGATCCCGGTCGCGGGCCACCACATCATGCTCGACCAGCCCATCGCGCTGGTCGCGGCGCTGCGGACGCTGCTGGCCGGACTGGGACCACTCGCTGCCGGGGAGGCCACCGGGCCGCGGCGGCAGGAACCAGGCCCGTTCCGGGCTCAGGACGGAGCTGCGCGGGTCAGGCGGTGACCCGGGTCTCCAGCAGCTCGTCCAGGGCCGCGGCCGCGTCCAGCGGGTGCGCGATCGCGCGCCCACCGGGCGCCGGCCAGGCCGGCGAGCTGCGCGGCCTGCTCGTGGTCGTCGGCCGGGGCCAGGATGATCAGCTCGGGCAGGGCGCGGGCGGTAGCCAGCGTGTCGTCCTCGTCGGTGCTGCGGCAGTCGGACAGCAAGATGACCACCCGGCGCCGGGCCCGGGCGAGCGCCAGCTGCTCCCCCGCGGCCTTGAGCGCGTCGGCCAGCCTGGTCACGCCGTGCCCCCGCAGCCGGAGCAGCCGCTCGGCCACCACCGCGGGCGTCGATGTCGCTGACCAGGGGGCGGATCACCTCGACGGTGCCGGCGAAGGACAGCACGGCGTGCTCCCGCGGGGCGCGCAGCGCGCAGGCGGCGGCGACCGTCGCGGCCGCGGCCAGCCGCGGCCCCGCTCATCGAGCCCGACCGGTCGACCACGACCGCGAACGCCGTATGCGCCCTCGCCCACTGCACCGTGGTCAGGTCCTCGACCGCCACCGGCCTGGCCTCGCGGCGGGCGGCCGACACGCCCTCGATCGAGGCGTCGATGTCCAGGTCGCCGTCGGCGGCGCCCCGCGACCGGCCGCAGCCGGGAGATCCCGCGCATCGGGCCCGCCCGGCCCGGGCGCGCTCG
>CAWEXL010000001.1:0-62338 GCA_963812995.1 uncultured Thermoleophilia bacterium | reverse complement strand
CAGCTGGGACAAGGACGCGCCGGCCGTTCCGCCCGCGGCGGCCTAGGCAGCTGCGCGCGCGGGGCCGGTCGACTCGCGGATCACGAGCTCGCCGCCGATCAGATACTGGTGCGGCGGCGACTCGCCTCCCGCGAGCCGCTCGATCAGCAGCTGGGCGACGAGCCGGCCGGCCTCGAACGCCGGCCACTCGATGCCGGTGAGGGCCGGGGTGAGCATCTCGGCGTATTGCGCCGCGATCACCGAGACGATCGAGAAGTCGTCAGGCACATGCAGGTCGGCGGCGCGCAACGCGCCGAGCAACCCGGTGAACTGCCAGCCGGTCGTGATCGCCGCGGTGCAATCCGGCTCGGAGCGCAGCAGCTCGGTCGCCACAGCTAGCGCCTCTTCGGCGGGATGGGGGCACGGAAGGTGGATGCCGCGGATGCCGAACTCGGCGACGGTGGCCTCGAAGGCGTCGCGTGCGATCAGCGCCGACGTGTAGCCGGCCGCGAGCTGGTCGGGAGGGAAGTTGAAGAGCGCGACCGTCCGGTGGCCGAGCTCGTTCAGGTGCGCAACGCTCTTGCGCACGGCTTCGCCGAAGTCGACGTCGACGAAGCTGATGCCCGTCGTATCGGACGTGCGGCCGATCAGGGCGAACGGGTGGCCGTCGGCCTTCAGGCGCGCGACGCGCGGGTCGTCGGCGAGCATCTCCATCAGGATCACGCCGTCAGCGCGGCCCGACGCGACGACGCGGGCGACCAGCTCCGGGTCGGCCGGATCGGTCGAGAGGAGCAGCGCATAGTCGCCGGCGCTCGTCGCCTCGGTGACGCCGGCGACGAACGTCTGCTGCACCGGTACCAGCTGCCACGTGGGGGAGGGCAGGAACAGCGCGATCGTGCGCGACGTGCCGCTGGCCAGAGCGCGCGCCGGGCCGTGCGGGCGATAGTCGAGCTCCTCGATCGCCGCGAGCACGCGACCGCGCATCTCGTCGGAAACCGTGCGCTTGCCGCTCAACACATAGGACACGGTGCTGAGCGCGACGCCGGCTCTCTCCGCGATCTGCGCCATCGTTGCGGGCTTCGTCTTATTCATCAGGGGGATTCTGGCAGGTGTGGGTCTTGACGCTGTGAGTGTCGCCTGTTACGTTCGCGAAGCGCTTCGCGAAGCGCTTCGACAGGGTGGCGTAATTTACCCGGCCGAGCGGAAGGCAGCAGGTCAAATCGGAACCAGTAGAAAGGTGACGAACAGATGAGGCGGAGAGGATTCAAACGGCTCGCCCTGATTTCGCTTCCGGTCGCAGCCGTGGTCGCTCTGTCGTTCGCGGCCGCGTCCTCGGGGCGCACCAAGGCTCACAGCGACTTCGGCGTGAACGCGACCGGCACCGTGCAGTTCTGGACAAGGGCCGCAACCAGCGGCGTGGGCGTGGCTCTGGTCAAGGAGTTCAATGCGTCCCATCCCAACTTGAAGGTCGTCCTGTCGCAGACATCGCCGAACCAGGACACCTCGAAGCTCGCCACCGCGATCCGGGCGCACGCTGTGCCTGACGTGGTCGGGTTGAACGACATCGACGTGCCGCAGTTCAGCCGCGCTCGGCGCGCTGACCGACATCACCCAGTACGTCAACGCGCTCCCCTACAAGAGCGACCTGAGCCCGGGCCACCTCGCGCTCGCCGGCTACAACGGCAAGTACTACGGCGTGCCGTACCTGGGCGACCTGTCGGTGCTCTGGTACAACAAGGCGCTGTTCAAGCAGGCCGGTCTCGACCCGAGCAAGCCGCCGGCGACCTTCGCGCAGATCCTCGCCGACTCGAAGAAGATCCAGGCGCTCGGCAACGGGATCAGCGGCCTGGCGATGGCGGGTGACTGCCAGGGCTGCCTCGGCTTCGTGATGGAGCCGGACCTGTTCGCGGTCAACGACCAGTTGATCCGCGGGCCGATCGGCCACCAGACGATCGCGATCGAGAACAACGGGCCGCTCAAGCAGTTGCTCCAGCTCTACGCGAACCTCTGGTCGCAGAAGCTCGTCTCACCCGGCAGCCGCACCGACTCGGGCCCGACGTGGGGCGCCGATTTCGAGGCCGGCAAGGTCGGCATCCTGCCGGGGCCGTACGGCTTCTACCCGGCGATCGTCAAGGCGGGGATGATCAAGAACGCCGGGATCGCTCCTCTTCCCGGGCCGACCGGCAAATACTCGACCTTCGACGGCGGTGACGACTTCGTCATCCCAACCGGAGCGAAGAACGCGTCGGGCGCGTGGGAGTTCATCCAGTGGATCCTGCAGAAGAGTCAGCAGGTTCAGTACCCCGCGCTCGGCTACACCCCGGTTCGCACCGACATCCTGACGGCGGCCTACAAGGCCAAGAACCCCTACAACGCGGTGGCGCTCCAGGCCCTCGCACACGGGTCGGCGCCGGTCACCACCATCTACGACGCGGCCTTCAACGAGCCGAACTCGCCCTGGTTCCAGATGTTCAGCCAGGCCGTCTACAAGAACGACGTCGCCGGCGCGCTGAAGACCGGCCAGGCAGGATTCGAACGGGTCCTGAAGCAGGCAGGCGGTTGACGAAGAGGTAGTGCACGCGTGGCAGGAATAGAAGGCGGCACCGATCTGGCCCCCGGGTACGCGCCCGGGGGCCAGACCGTGCAGCGGCCCAAGCGAAGCGCGTTCGGCAGGAGGTCGGCGCGCACGGGAATGCTCCTCGTCACGCCCGCCTGCATCCTGATCGGGGCGTTCGTGCTGTTCCCGCTCCTGTTCGCGATCTACATCTCGCTGACCAACTGGCCGCTGATCGGGCCGTATCACTACATCGGCCTGCAGAACTACCGCGACCTCTTCTCCGACCCCGAGTTCAGGCACGCGGTCAGCTTCACGTTCACCTACACGGCGATCGTCACGCTGCCGATCTTCCTCGTCGGCTACGGCCTCGCGCTGCTGCTCCGCTCGAACCGGGCCGGTGCGCGGATCTTCCGCACGATGTTCTTCCTGCCATTCGTCGTCGGCCTGACGACCGAATGCTTCATGTTCGAGATCGAGCTGCAGCCGAACTCGGGTGCCGTCGGCTGGGTGCTCTCGAAGCTCGGGCTCGCGAGCGCCAACCAGGCGTGGACCGTGACCCATGACCGGGCGCTGATCGTCATCTCGGCGATCGTGATCTGGTTTGCCTCGGGCCTGACGATGCTGATCCTGACGGGCGGGATGCAGGGCATTCCGCGGGAGCTCTACGAGGCGGCCGAGGTCGACGGCGCGTCGTGGTGGAAGAAGGAGTTCCGCATCACGCTGCCGCTGCTGCGCCGGTCGATCGCGCTGAGCCTGATCATCTCGGTGATCGGCTCGTTCCTCGCGTTCAACCAGTTCTTCATCCTGACGCAGAACAACGTGAGCCTCGAGACGGTCGTCGAATGGGTCTACCAGACCGCGTTCTCGTCCTACCACCTCGCCTACGGGACGTCGATGGCGCTGCTGCTCGTCGTCGTGATCGGGCTGGTCAGCATGGCGCAGTTCATCGCCCTCCGCGACGACACGGAGCTATGACCGACCTCGCGCTCGAGCCTGCTGTCGGCGGCCCGTCGCGCCGCAAGCGCGGCCCCGGGTTCTACACGTACTTCCTCGTCAGCACCGCGCTCGCGCTGCTCTTCGTGGTGCCGCTCGTCTGGGCCGTCGCGCGCTCGTTCCAGCCCTCGACGCTCGCCAGCACCCATCCCAAGGCCGCCGACTTCACGCACTTCACCACCGAGAACTACCGCGCGGTGTTCGCGAAAGAGCACGTCCTGCGGAACGTTCTGAACAGCCTTGCCACCGGCCTCGGCACCGCCCTCCTCACAACGGTCGTCTCGACGCTCGCGGGCTATGGGCTCGCGAAGTTCCGCTTCCGCGGCTCGGGCGTTGTCTTCGCGGCGATCCTCGTCGCGCTGATGATCCCGTTCCAGGCCGTGCTGACGCCGCTCTTCATCGAGCTCAACTACCTGCACCTGACGAACAGCCTGCTCGGCCTCGTCTTCATCTACTCGACGTTCAACCTGCCGTTCGGCGTGTTCGTGATGCGCAACACGTTCCAGCAGATCCCGCGCGAGTTGATCGAGTCGGCCGAGGTCGACGGCGCCGGCGTCTTCAACACGCTCATCCGGATTCTGCGGCCACTGATCGTCCCCGGGCTCGCGACCACCGCGATCTACGCCTTCCTCTACTCGTGGACGGAGTTCCTGCAGGCGCTCACGTTCCTCGAGACGGACAGCAAGCTGACACTGCCCGTGAAGCTCTTCGACATCCAGACCTCGACCTACGGCGCGATCAACTACGGCTACCTCTCGTCCGGGATCGTGATCGCGATGGTGCCCTGCATCGTCCTCTACCTCTCGCTGCAGCGGTACTACGTCCAGGGCCTGATGTCCGGCGCCGTCAAGGGGTAGCTCTTGACGCGACCTCTAGCCGGTTGGTACCTTCGCGAAGCGCTTCGCGAAGCGCTTCGCGAAATTTCGACAGGAAGGATCGGGTTGGAGCGGGCGGGTGACGTCGTTGGGTGTGTCGTGCCGACCGCAGAGGCGCGGGTTCGCCTCCGGCCGGTCGACGCGGCGGGCGTGCGGCTCGAGGGCGGACTGCTCGGTGAGCGCCAGCAGACCAACAGCGCCGTCACGATCCTGCACGGAGCCGTGGAGCTCGAGCGGGCCGGGACGCTCGACAATCTGCGCATCGCTGCCGGCCGTCTCGAGGGCACCCGCCGGGGCATGGTCTTCAGCGACTCCGACGTCTACAAGTGGCTCGAGGCGCTCGCCTGGGAGCTCGGTAGCCGGCCCACGCCGGAGCTCGAGCGCCTGGCCGCCGAGACGATCGAGCTCGTCGGCACGGCGCAGCAGCCCGACGGCTACCTGAACAGCTGGTGCCAGATCGTCGATCCGGACTGGCGGTGGACCGACCTCGAGATGGGCCATGAGCTCTATTGCGCGGGCCACCTGATCCAGGCCGGAATCGCGTTCGCGCGAGCGACGGGCGACGTGACCCTCCTCACGATCGCCCGTCGGTTCGCCGACCTGATCGACGACGTCTTCACCGGTGGAGCCCAGCCCGGCACCGATGGGCACCCTGAGATCGAGGCGGCACTCGTCGAGCTGTACCGGGAGACGGGGGAGCGGCGTTACCTCGATCTCGCCGCGACGCTCGTCGATCGCCGCGGCCACGGTCAGTTCGCAGGGGGTCGCTTCGACCTCTCCTACTACCAGGACGCGGAGCCCGTGCGTGAGGCGCGCACGATCGTCGGCCACGCGGTTCGCGCCCTGTATCTGGCGGGCGGCGTCACGGATCTCTACGCCGAGACCGGCGACCAGGGGCTGCTCGACGTGATGCTCGCCCAGTGGGACGACCTGGTGTCGGGCAAGACATACCTGACCGGCGGCGTCGGCTCTCGCCATGCCGGCGAGGCGATCGGCGATCCGCACGAGCTGCCGCCCGACCTCGCCTATTGCGAGACGTGCGCGGCGATCGCGAGCATCATGTGGAGCTGGCGGCTCCTGCTCGTCACGGGTGAGGCGCGGTTCGCCGATCTGATCGAGCGGACGCTGTACAACGGCTTCCTGTCGGGGATGTCGCTCGACGGCCGGTCGTTCTTCTATGTCAATCCGCTGCAGTCGCGCGGCGGGCACGCCCGGGAAGGCTGGAACCCGGTTGCCTGCTGTCCGCCGAACATCATGCGCCTGCTCGCGTCCCTCGGCCACTATCTGGCGTCGACGTCGGACGAGGGCGTGCAGCTCCACCAGTACATCCCGTCGACCATCCGGGCTGCCGGCCAGGGCGGAGAGGCGATCGAGCTACGCGTCGAGACGTCCTACCCGTGGGCCGGTACGGTGGTCGTCGAGGTGGTCGAGACGCCGGCCGAGGAATGGACGCTGTCACTGCGCGTCCCCGGCTGGGCGCAGAGTGCGACCGTCGACGGCGAGCCTGTGGCGGGCGGCGGCTACGCCGAGCTCACCCGGCAGTGGGCGCCCGGCGACAAGGCGGTGCTGGAGCTCGATGTATCGCCGAGGTTGACCGCGCCCAGCCCGCTGATTGACGCGGTTCGCGGCTGTCTCGCCATCGAGCGCGGGCCGCTCGTCTACTGCATCGAGGAGGTCGACCTGCCGCCGCAAACCGGCCTTGCCGATGTGCGGGTGGATCTCGATCGGTCGCTGGTCGACGCCGGACCCGTCGAGTCGCTCGAAGGGTTCACCGGTGTGACCGCCGCCGGACGCGTCACGGAGCTGGACGGCTGGCGCGAGGTCGAGTACCTCGATCTGCGCGAGGTACCGGCGGACGGTCCGAGCTCGCAGCCCGCGTCGCTGCTCGCCGTCCCGTACTTCGCCTGGGCGAACCGCGGTGCCGGCGCGATGCGCGTCTGGATTCCGGACTCCGACTGACCCGCCGCGATGGCGACCCTTTCGCTCGAGCAGGTCACCAAGGTCTTCGACAACGGCTTCATCGCCGTCCGCGGGCTCGATCTGCTGGTCGAGGAGGGCGAGTTCGTCGTCCTGGTCGGGCCGTCGGGCTGCGGCAAGACGACCGCGCTCCGCATGGTCGCCGGCCTCGAGGAGATCACGGCGGGGACGGTGCGGCTCGACGGCAAGATCGTCAACGACCTGTCGGCGAAGGATCGTGACGTCGCGATGGTCTTCCAGAACTACGCGCTCTACCCGCACCTCACCGTCCACGACAACATCGCGTTCTCGCTCTCGATGCGGGGCGTGCGCAAGGACGAGCGCGACCGTAAGGTGCGCGACGCAGCCGAGGTGCTCGGCCTCACGGAGGTGCTCTCGAACCGGCCGCGGCAGCTCTCGGGCGGCCAGCGCCAGCGGGTCGCCATGGGACGTGCGCTCGTGCGCGAGCCGGCCGTCTTCCTGATGGACGAGCCGCTCTCGAACCTCGACGCCAAGCTACGGGTGCAGATGCGGGCCGAGGTGCTGCGCGTGCAGCGCCGGCTCGGCGTGGCGACGCTGTACGTGACGCACGACCAGACCGAGGCGATGACGATGGGCGACCGCGTCGCCGTCATGCGCGACGGCTCGCTGCAGCAGCTCGCCCGGCCGCAGGAGCTGTACGACCGTCCCGCCAACCTTTTCGTCGCCTCGTTCATGGGTTCGCCGTCGATGAATCTTTACGAAGCGTCGGTGTCGGGTCCGGCCGAGCGCGTGGCGATCACGCTCGGCTCGCAGCAGCTGACGCTCTCGCCCGAACAGGGTCGCGGCCTGCCCGGGCTGCTCGGCAGCGAAGGGCGCCGGGTGGTCGTCGGGATCCGGCCCGAGCATCTCTCCGTGTCGTCGCCGTCGGAAACGGTTGTGGGCCGGCAGTTGGTCACGGACGTCGAGCTGGTCGAGGCGCTGGGCAACGAGCAGCTCGTGCACTTCGCCATCGACGCACCGTCGTTTCGCGATCACGCCGAGATCGCGGACGTCGATGATGCGCCGAGCGGCTCGTCGGCGGGAATCGCGGGCGCACCGGTTGCGAACAGCATCGCCCGGGTCGATCCGGGTGCGCGCGTCGCCGCGGGCGACCGCGCGACGTTCGCCGTCGACGTCGAGAAGCTCCACTTCTTCGATCCGGGCTCCGGAGTTGCGCTCGCCCGTGTCTAGGATCAGCGGCATGTGGCGGGCTCACGATGCGCGGGGCGTGCGAGCCTGATGGCCCGCCGCACGCCAAAGCCGGCACTCGAACGGGGGCGCGGCCGCCTCGTCACGATGAGCGACATCGCCGAGGCGGCCGGGGTCTCGCAGAGCACCGTGTCGCGGATCCTGAACGACACGCCACTGTCGATCCCGGTATCGCCCAAGACGCGCGAGCGCGTGCTCGCCCTGGCGCTCGAGTTCGGGTACCGCCCGCACCCGATCGCCCGCGCGCTGCGCGGGGCGCCGACGATGCTGCTCGGCGCCGTCGTCCGCGACGTCACCGACCTGTTCTTCGCCAGCGCGATCGAGGCGCTGTCGATCGAGGCCCGCACGAGGGGCTACTCAGTCGTGCTCGGCCATGCGCGCGAGCAGGCCGACGAGGCGCTGGCGCTGGCGGCGGTGCTGGAGGCGCGCCAGTGCGACGCGATCGTGCTGCTCGGTGACCTGCGGGACGAACCGCGGCTGATCGAGGACCTGCGGAACGCCCGGATGCCCGTCGTCGGGCTGTGGCACGGCTCCGATCCGTCGAACGACGGCTTCCAGAAGGTGGGGGTCGACAACCGCGTCGGGATTCGCGCCGCCCTCACGCATCTCTGGGGGCTCGGCCACCGCCGGATCGCGCTCGTCCGCGGGCCGGCGCTCGGCGACATGCGCGAACGCGAAGCGGCCTACGACGAGTACATGCAGGAGCGCGGCGTGGCGATCCCGCCGGGCTACGTGCAGCGCGTCCACAACACCACGGGTGGGGGCGAGGTTGCGCTCGGTGAGTTGCTCGCGCTGCCCGAGCCGCCCACCGCGATCGTCACGTCCACCGACGTGCTCGCGATCGGCGTCATTCACGCCGCCTACGAGCGCGGCCTCACCGTGCCGACGGATCTTTCCGTGGTGGGCTTCGACGACATTCCGCTCGCGTCGGCGACCGTTCCAGGGTTGACGACGGTGCAGATGCCGATTGCCAAAATGGTCGGCGCGGCGGTGAAGCTGGCGATCGGAGCAGACGCGCGCAAGGACATGGACCAGGCGTCGAAGCCGGTCATCTTCAAGCCCAAGCTGATCGTCAGGCGCTCGACTGCGCCGCCCGCTCTCGCGGTAAATGCAGGGCAATCGCCCGCTCGCCGCAAGGTTTAGGAGCCCCGCCACCGCTGATTCCGACCCGCAAAGGGCGCCCTTGCGACGCCCGAAAAGATTTTCCCAGTGCTCTTGACTTTGGACTGCAATCGCATGCAGTGTTGCGATTGCAATGTACCCGTTCACAGGAGGGGTAATGAAACGACGCATCAGGCAGCACCGCGTCACGGGCACGAGGATCGTCGTGGTCATGGCGCTCGCTGCCGCTCTGGCGACGGCGATGGTGCTTGCGGCCACAGGTACGGCCGGCGTGTCATCGAGGACGTCGCTCTCGGGCGCACCGCTGTTGGCAGCCAGCGTGCACCCACCCGGATTCGACAACACCAAGGAGATCGGCCTGCGCAACGCGCTCGTCGCGGCGATGAAAGGCCAGAGCCTGAAGAGTGTCAACACCTGGATGGTCGTCAACATCCTCGCCGCCTACTGGGTGGCGGGTAAGCAGGGCGACGCTCAGGCGGCGAAGGAGCTCGGTATCGCCGCGCACTTCGAGGGTCCGTCGCAGGGCCAGCTTGCGAAGCAGGTGTCCATGTTCAACACCCTCGCCTCGACGGGTGCGACCGGGTACTTCACCTCGGTGATCGACCCCGTGTCTGAAGGGGCGATCATCAACAAGGCCGTCGCCAAGGGCGTCGACGTCGTTGCGATCGACTCGCCGGTGCCGCCGAAGGACGCGAAGACGTTCACCTTCATCGGCACGCCGAACGTCACTGCCGGCTTCGCCGCCGGGCAGGCGATGGTGAAGGCGCTCCCGAACGGTGGGGACGTTGCGATTCTCGTCGGCTCGCTCACCGCGACCAACGTGATCCAGCGCACGCAGGGCTTCATGCAGGCGATCAAGGGCTCCAAGATCAAGGTGATCCAGACGGAGAACGACAACGGCGTCGCGGCCACGGCGGCCACGAACGCCAGCACCGTCATCGCCGCCCATCCGACCCTCAAGGGCATCTATGCCGAGTACTCGTACGAGGGGCCGGCAGCGGCCGTCGCAGTGAAGACGAAGGGTGACATCGGCAAGATCTCCGTCGTCGCCGACGACAACGAGCCGGGCACGATCACGGGCCTGCAAAATGGCTCGATCGTGGCCTCGATCCTCCAGCAACCCTTCATGCAGGGCTACCTGGGTGCCTACATCACCGCTGCGATGAAGGTTCTGGGTCCCGCGAAGGTTGCGACGATCATGAAGCCGTTCGAAACCGCCGGTGTGATCAGCACCGGGGTCGGCACGCTGACCAAGGCGAACCTGTCGGCCGATCTCGCCTACAACAAGGCAATTGGCGCCGGTTAATCCGCCGCTGACCGACAGCCTTGCGGACACCGGTGGGGACCTCCTCCTCACCGGTGTCCGCAAGTTGTACGGGCCGGCCGTCGTGCTCGATCTGGACCAGCTGGTCCTGCGACGGGGCGAGGTGGTCGGCCTCGTCGGAGAGAACGGCGCCGGGAAGTCGACGATGATGGGTGTGGTCGCCGGATCGGTGGCGCCCGACGTGGGCACGGTCTCGATCGCCGGCAAGCTGCTCGACTCCCGCGGCACGCTGCACGCCCAGTCGCTGGGCGTCGCCATGGTCTCGCAGGAGTTTCCGCTGGTCGGCCAGTTGAGCGTCGCCGAGAACCTGTTGCTGGGTCGGCGGCCGAGCGAGCAGCGACTGCTCATCGACAGGCAGGCGATGGACGCCGTCGCCCGGGAGTTGCTCGAGGCCGTCGGCCTCGACGTGCAGGTACGCCGCCGGGTCGACTCGCTCTCCGTGGCGCAGCGCCAGATGATCGAGATCGCGAAGGCGCTCGGCCGCAAGCCGCTCGTCCTGATCCTCGACGAGCCGACCTCGGCGCTCGGGCCGGCCGAGTCGGCGCGCGTGCTCGAGCTCGCGCGCGGGCACGCGAGCACCGGGGGAATCGTCATCTTCGTCGGTCACCGGCTGAACGAGGTGCGCGCCGTCGCCGACCGCGTCGTCGTGCTGCGGAACGGTCGCCTGGTCTCCGACCTGACGCCCGCCGAGGCCACCGAGGAGCGGCTGATCCGCGACATGGTCGGGCGCGACCTCCTGCCCGAGGGTGAGATCACGGCGCCGGGCGAGGGAACAACATTCGCGTTCGAGGCGAAGCAGCTCGAGGCGGACGGCCTCGGGCCGCTCGACCTGACGCTGCGCCCGGGCGAGGTCGTCGGCGTCGCCGGGCTGATGGGGTCGGGCCGCAGTCGCCTCCTGCACGTCGTGATGGGCGCCCGCGCCTCGACGAAGGGCGAGATGCGGGTCGGTGGGATGGTCTACCGCCCGCGGAGCGCCGCCGACGGAGCCGCAGCGGGGATCGGGCTCGTGCCCGAGGACCGCAAGAACCAGGCGTTGCTCGTCGACGCGCCGATCCGCTGGAACGTGACCCTCGCGATCCTGCGCCGGATCTCGTGGCGGCGGTTCGTCCTGTCGCCGCGCACCGAACGGCGGCAGGCAGCCGCGATCGTCGAACAGGCGCGCGTTCGCTGCCAGACACCCGAGCAGCCGGCACGCTCGCTGTCGGGCGGGAACCAGCAGCGGATGATCTTCGGCCGCTGGATGGCGGCCAAGCCGCGCCTGCTGCTGCTCGACGAGCCCACGCGCGGCGTCGACGTCGGCGCGAAGGCCGAGATCTACAAGCTGATCGACGAGGCGCGGGCGGACGGGCTGGCGATTCTCGTCGCGTCGTCCGAGCTCGAGGAGCTCGCAGGCATCTGCCACCGCATCGTCGTGCTGCGCCGGGGCCGCATCGCCGCCGAGTTCCAGCGGTCGGAGTTCTCGAAGGAGCGCATCATCGCCGCGGCGGCCATCGACCAGGCGGCGGCATGACGGCCGCCCGCTTCACGCGGACGGCGATCAGCCGGCGCATGGCCGATACGCCGGAGCTCGGCATCATCGCCGCGGTCGGGGTCGCGTTCGCGTTCTTCGCCTACAAGAATCCGCTGTTCGCCAGCGGCTCCGAGCTGCAGAACCTCGGCATCGACCTGTCCGAGTTCGGAATCCTGGCGATCGGCGAGAGCTTCGCGATCATCACCGGCGGCATCGACCTTGGGGTGGGCTCGCTCACTGCGCTGATGGTGGTCGTCTCGGGTTACCTGAGCCACACCGCAGGGCCTGCCGGTGCTGCTCGCGTTCGCCGTCACGATCCTCGCGGGCGCCGGCGTCGGGCTGTGGCACGGCCTCTGGATCACACGGCTCGGGATCGCCCCGTTCATCATCACGCTCGTCACGTTCATCGGCGCCGCGGGCGCGGACGAGGCGATCGCGCAGACGCCGATACCCATCAGCTCTCCGACCTTCCTCGACGTCGCGTCGAAGTCGGTGATCGGGATTCCGATCTCGGTGCTCATCTTCGGCGTCATCGCCCTGCTCGCCTGGTTCTTCCTCGAGCGCACCTACATCGGCCGCCAGGTGTACGCCGTCGGCGGCAACCGGGAAGCGGCTCGGCTTGCCGGCATCCCGACCAACCGGCGCATCGTGCTCGCCTACGTCGTCAGCGGAGCGTGCGCGGGCGTCGTCGGCATCATCTTCGCGTCGCAGCTCACGTCCGGCACGGCCGACAGCACCACCGGCTACGAGCTGATCGCGATCGCCTCGGCGGTGATCGGCGGCGTCAGCCTGATCGGCGGCCAGGGCCGGATCCTGGGCGTGGTCGCGGGTGCGGCGCTGCTCGTGGTGCTCGAGCAGGGCCTCGTCGCGATCAGCGTCGACGCCTACTACCAGTCGATGGTCGTCGCCCTCGTCCTGCTCGTCGCAGTCGTCGCCGATCGCCTGCGCGTGCGCCGCCTCGAGCGCATCGGGGCGCGGATCGGCAGCCGAGCGGCGCCGGTCATACCGCCGTCAACCCACCAGCCCGAAGCGGAGGAGCACGCATGAGCGTAGGTCGCGGGTCGGGGCTCGACGAGCTGGAGCTCTGGTTCCTCACCGGGAGTCAGACGCTCTACGGGGACGAGATCCTGCAGCACGTCGCCGAGAACTCCGCGCAGCTCGCAGCGTCGCTCGACCGGGTCGACGCGATTCCGGTACGCATCGTCCACCAACCGGTCGTCACCGAGCCCGACGGGATCCGCCGGCAGATCCTGGCCGCGAACAGCTCGGATAACTGCATCGGCGTGATCGCGTGGATGCACACGTTCTCGCCCGCCCGAATGTGGATCGCGGGCCTGTCGGCGCTGCAGAAGCCGCTGCTGCACCTGCACACCCAGTTCAACCGCGACCTGCCGTGGGGGCAGATCGACATGGACTACATGAACCTGCACCAGTCGGCCCACGGCGACCGGGAGTTCGGCCACCTGCTGACGCGGATGCGCGTGGCGCGGAAGACCGTCGCCGGGCACGTCAGCGACCCGGCGGTCGGCGAGCGGATCGGCACCTGGGCGCGGGCTGCGTGCGGTTGGCACGAGGCGCACGCGCTGCATGTCACCCGGTTCGGCGACAACATGCGCGACGTCGCCGTGACCGACGGCGACAAGGTCGAGGCGCAGATCCAGCTCGGCTTCTCGGTCAACGGCTACGGCGTCGGCGATCTGGTCGAGTCGACGCAGGCGGTCCCGTCTGACGCGATCGACGCGCTCGTCGCGGCGTACGAGCAGGAGTACGACGCTGGCGGCCGAGCTCCGCCCCGGCGGCGCGCGGCGCGACTCGCTCGTCGACGCGGCACGCATCGAAGCGGGCCTGCGCGCGTTCCTCGACGCGCACGGCAGCAAGGCGTTCACCGACACGTTCGAGGATCTGCACGGGCTGCGGCAGCTTCCGGGCATCGCTGCCCAGAGGCTGATGGCCGACGGCTACGGCTTCGGCGGCGAGGGCGACTGGAAGGCGGCAGCGCTCGTCCGCATCCTCAAGGTGATGGCGACCGGACTGCCCGGCGGCACCTCGTTCATGGAGGACTACACCTATGACCTCACGCCCGGCGGGCAGAAAGTGCTGGGCGCGCACATGCTGGAGATCTGCCCGTCGATCGCCGCCGGGCGGCCGTCGTGCGAGATTCATCCGCTGTCGATCGGCGGCCACGACGACCCGGTGCGCCTCGTCTTCACCGCCGCGCCCGGGCCTGCGGTCGTCGTGAGCCTGGTCGACCTCGGCGACCGGTTCCGGCTGATCGCGAACGAGGTCGATGTGGTGGTGCCGCCGGAGGAGCTGCCGAAGCTGCCCGTCGCGCGGGCGCTGTGGACGCCGCGGCCCGACTTCACCACGGCCGCCGAGGCGTGGCTCACCGCCGGCGGCTCGCATCACACCGTCTTCACTGCCGCGCTCGGCCTCGAGGCGATTGCCGATCTGGCCGCGATCGCAGGCGTCGAGCTGATCTCGATCGACGCGGACACGCGCTGATGCACGATCAGCTGCGCGCGCGCGTCCTGGCCGCGAACCTCGCGATCGTCGAAGCGGGCCTCGTCACGTTGACGTTCGGTAACGCGAGCGCCGTCGACCGGGCGGCGGGCGTGATGGCGATCAAGCCGAGCGGCGTTCCCTATGACCGTCTCGACGCGGCCGCGATGGTGCTCGTCGACCTCGCCAGTGGGGCGGTGCTGGACGGCGACCTGCGGCCGTCGTCGGATGCGCCGACACACCTCGTTCTGTACCGGAGCTTCACCGGCATCGGTGGAGTCGTCCACACGCATTCGCCGTTCGCGACCGCATGGGCGCAGGCCGGCCGCGCGGTGCCGTGCTTCGGCACGACCCATGCCGACCATTTCGGCGGCCCGGTGCCTGTCACGCGCGCGCTCACGGCCGACGAGATCGGCGGCGCCTACGAGGAGCGCACCGGCGACGTGATCGTCGAGGCGATCCACGGAAGCGGGTTCGATCCGCTCGAGTTGCCCGCTGCCCTTGTCGTCTCGCACGGGCCGTTCGCGTGGGGCGCCGAGGTCGAGGACGCGGTCGAGAATGCCGTCGCGCTCGAAGCCGTCGCCGCGATCGCCGAGCGGACCCTCGCGCTACGGGCCGACTGCCCGGAGCTCGACGCAACGCTGCACAGCCGCCACTTCGCCCGCAAGCACGGCCCGAGCCGGTATTACGGACAGCCATGAAGGCGCTTCGCCTGCACGGCCCCGGCGATCTGCGCCTGCACGACGAGCCACCTCCCGAGCCGGCCGCCGGCGAGGCGCTCCTGCGCATCGCAGCCGTCGGTCTCTGCGGCTCCGACCGGCACTGGTTCACGGAGGGGGCGATCGGCGACGCAGGACTGACCCGCCCGCTGGTGCTCGGGCACGAGTTCGTCGCGGCCATCGAATCGGGCCCGCGCGCCGGGGAACGCGTGGCCGTCGACCCGGCCGACGCCTGCGGCCGCTGCGCGCAATGCCGCGAGGGCCTCGACCATCTTTGCCCGAACGGCCGCTTCGCCGGGCACGGCGTCACCGACGGCGCGCTTCGCTCGCTGATCGCGTGGCCCGAGCGCCTCATCTACCCGATCCCCGACTCCCTCCTCGACGACGAGGCTTCGCTGCTCGAGCCGCTCGGGGTTGCACTGCACGCGTTCGATCTCGGCTCAGTCACCCCGCTGCGTACGGCGGGCGTGTTCGGGTGCGGGCCGATCGGCCTGCTCCTGGTGCAGCTGCTGCGGCTGGCCGGCGTCGAGGTGTACGCGTCCGATCCGCTGGCGCACCGCCTGGTTGCCGCCGAGGCGCTCGGTGCGAGCGCGGAGCCGCGCGAGGTCGACGTGTCGTTCGAGGTCGCAGGCACCGACGACGCGGTCGACGCGGCACTCGCGTGGACGCGACCGGCGGGCCGCGTCGTCCTCGTGGGGATCCCCGACGGCGACCGCACGAGCTTCTCGGCCTCGGTCGCCCGGCGCAAAGGGCTGACGTTGCTGCTCAGCCGGCGGATGACCCAGTACGACCTGCCGCGCGCGATCGGCCTCGTCGAAGCCGGCAGCGTGTCGCTGGGCGGCCTCGTCACCGAACGGCACGGTCTGGACGGGTGGCAGGACGCGTTCGCCGGGCTCACCCAGCGGCGCGGTCTCAAGATCGTCATCGAGCCGAACGCGTGACCGGCGCGCGTTACACCGTCGGAGTCGACTTCGGCACCGAGTCGGGCCGCGCCGTGCTCGTCGACTGCGCGAACGGCGCCGAGGTCGCAACGGCTGTCTCGAAGTACGGCAACGGGGTGATCGACGAGCGCCTCCCGGCACCCGACGGGGACGTCGTGCTCGAGCCCGACTGGGCGTTGCAGGATCCGGGTGACTACATCCGCGTGTTCCAGGAGACGATTCCCGTGCTGCTCGCCGAGACGGGCATCGATCCCGCGCAGGTCGTCGGCATCGGGATCGACTTCACCGCCTGCACGATGCTCCCGACGCTCGCCGATGGCACGCCACTGTGCGAGCTGCCCGAGCTGCGGCGCAACCCGCATGCGTGGGTGAAGCTGTGGAAGCACCACGCCGCCCAGCCCGAGGCCGACCTGATCAACCAGGTCGCGGCCGAGCGCGGCGAGCCGTGGCTGCAGCGCTACGGCGGCAAGATCTCGTCCGAGTGGTTCTTCGCCAAGTCGCTGCAGATCCTGCGCGAGGCGCCCCAGGTCTACGTGCAGGCCGACCGGCTGATCGAGGCGGCCGACTGGGCCGTGTGGCAGCTGACCGGGATCGAGACGCGCTCGAGTTGCACGGCGGGGTACAAGGCGATGTGGTCGAAGGCCGACGGGTTCCCGTCCGACGAGTACTTCGCGGCTCTCGATCCGGGCTTCGCGCGGGTCGTCGACGAGAAGCTCTCGCGGCAGATCGTGTCGCTCGGCGATCGCGCGGGGCTGCTCGACGAGCGTGCGGCGGGGTGGACGGGGTTGCCCGCGGGCACGCCGGTCGCGGTTGCGAATGTCGACGCGCACGCGTCGGCTCCGGCTGTCGGCGTGACCGCGCCGGGGGCGTTCGTGCTGATCATGGGCACGAGCACCTGCCACATCCTGCTGGGCGACCGGCCCGCGATTGTGGAGGGAATGTGCGGGATGGTCGAGGACGGCGTGGTGCCCGGCCTCTACGGCTTCGAAGCGGGGCAGTCGGCCGTGGGCGACATCTTCGCCTGGTTCGCCGAGACGGCGATGACGCCCCACGAGATCCTCGAGCTGGAGGCGGTGAAGCTGCGGCCCGGCCAGAGCGGGCTGCTGGCGCTCGACTGGTGGAACGGCAACCGATCCGTGCTCGTCGACGCCGACCTGCGCGGCCTGCTGGTGGGGATGACGCTGGCGACCAAGCCGGCCGAGATCTACCGCGCGCTGATCGAGGCGACCGCGTTCGGAACGCGCGTCATTGTCGAGGCGTTCGAGGCGAGTGGCGTGGCCGTCGACTCGGTTGTCGCCTGCGGCGGGCTGCCCGAGCGAAACAAGCTCCTCATGCAGATCTACGCCGACGTGCTCGGGCGCGAGATCGCGGTGGCGGCATCGAGCCAGGCGCCTGCACTGGGCGCAGCGATGTTCGCCGCCGTCGCCGCCGGCGAGTATCCGTCGATCGCCGACGCGTCACGGCACATGACGCGACCGAGCACCGAGAGCTTCACGCCGTCAGTCGAGGCGCAGGGCGTGTACGACGAGCTCTACGCCGAGTACGTGCGCCTGCACGACCTGTTCGGCCGGGGCGGCGACGACGCGATGCGGAACCTCAAGCGACTGCAGGCAAAAACGAGGTTCTAGCCGCTCCGCGTCGCATAAGAACGGCATGGAGACAGGCCGTTGAAGAGTCTCGTCGACGCCCTGGCGAGGCACACGCCGCTCGGGCGGCCACTCGCCGAGGTGGTCGTCATCGTCGGCCTCTTCGTGCTGGCGGGGCTGCTCGGCCGGATCGCCGTTCGCGTCGCGGCGTTCCTCGTCGATCGCAGCGAGCGGCGGGGGAGGCGCGGCGGCGACGACGACTTCGACACCGGGGTGATCACCGGCATCCGGCAGCGCGAGACGGCGATCTCGCTGATCGAGACGACGATCCGCTACCTCGCGTTCGCGGTGGCGCTGCTGCTCTCGATCGTCGTCCTCTCGGGGGCGCAGCGGTTGCAGACGATCGTGGGCGCGTCGTTCGTCGCGATCATCATCGGCTTCGCCGCCCAGCGGTTCCTGATGGACGTGATCGCGGGCCTGCTGATGTTCTTCGAGGGCTGGTTCCGGATCGGCGACACGGTCGCCATCGACGTCCTGAAGATGCAGGGCGTCGTCGAGTCGGTGTCGCTGCGCTCGCTGACCCTGCGCAGTATCACGGGCGAGATCCTGCACATCCCGAACTCTCAGGTCGTGGCGCTGCGTGTCATTCCTCGCGGCTACCGCGAGATCGAGCTGGAGTTCTTCACGAGCGAGCTCGCGGGCGGGCGGGACCTCGTCGAGCAGATCGCGCGCGTCGTGCCGTTCGGGCCGACGCATTTCATCCGCCGGCCCGTGGTCCTCGAGACGGAGAAGCTCGACGACGACCTCTATCGGATTACGGCCCGGTGCGCCGTCGCGGTCGGCCGGGAGTGGCTGGCCGACGAGTTCCTGCCCGCGCTGATCAGAGAGCGGGCGGGGGAGGGGCTACTCGTGCACGGCCCGATCATCTCGTACATCGACGAGCAGGCCGCCCACAGCTTCGCCCGTGCGCTCGGCCGGCCGCCTCGCAACGACGACGACGATTAGTCGACCGCGATCGTCTCGGGCGGGGCCGGCTGCTCGGTGTGCACGTAGCGATCGCCGCGCGACCAGGAGGCGGCTGCTGCGATCAGGCAGGCGATGATCGCGAAGGCGAACGCTTCGTGCAGGCCCGAGCGGAACGGGTCGGCGATGAGGTGCGGGAAGAAGCTGCGACCGCTGAGCGCTGCGTTCTGTTGTGCCGTCAGGTGGGCGAGCACGTTCGCCGGGATCAGGTGGGTGACCGGGTTGTAGCCGAGGAACGCAGCGAAGAGCACCGACACGGGTGGCAGGTGGCCGATCTGGACGGCGGTCGCGGCGGGGACGCCGTGCGCCTCGAGGCCGGCGTGAGCGTGTGGGGGAGCGTGTTCGACAGGCCGATGATCATCAGCGTGAAGAAGATCCCGATCGACAGCACCTGGGCCGAGTTCTGGAACGTCTGGTTCATGCCGGCGCCGGCGCCGCGGTCGCCCGGCGGCAGGCTGTTCATCACGCCCGCCCGGTTGGGCGAGGCGAATGCGCCCATCGAGAGCCCCATCAGCAGCAGGATCGCCGCGAAGGCCGCGTAGCCGAAGTCGATCGGGAGCCGCTCGAGCAGGACGAACGCGATCGCCGAGGCGATCATCCCGCCGGTCGCGAGCGTCCGCGAGCCGTGCCGGTCGGAGAGGTAGCCCGAGATCGGTCCGGCGACGAGGAAGCCGATCGTCAGCGGCAGCATGTAGAGGCCCGCGTAGAGCGGCGTCTGGCTGAAGTTGTAGCCGTGCTCGGGCAGCCAGATTCCCTGCAGCCAGATGATCAGCATGAACATCAGCCCGCCGCGGGCGACGGCCGAGAGGAAGCTCGAGAGCACGCCGAACGTGAACGCGCGGATGCGGAAGAGCGGCAGCCTGAACATCGGGTTGGCGCTGCCCCGCTCGACGAGCGACGAACACCCCGAGCAGCGCGACCCCGCCGATCAGGCAGCTGTCGACGAAGGGGCTCCGCCAGCCCATGTTGCTGCCGCCGTAGGGCCGGATGCCGTAGGTGATCCCGATCATCACCAGCACCAGGCCGCACGCGAACGTGACGTTGCCCCACCAGTCGATCGGCGCGCGCTGCGGCTTGCTCGTCTCGCGCAGGCTGCGGTACGACCAGACGGTTCCGATCAGCCCGAACGGCACCGAGACCAGGAAGATCAGCCGCCAGTCGATCGGGGCGAGGACGCCGCCGAGCACCAGGCCGAGGAACTGGCCGCTGATCCCGACGACGTTGGTGATGCCGAGCGCGAGGCCGCGCTGATTCGCCGGGAACGCGTCGGTCAGAATCGCCACGGCGTTCGCGATCAGGAACGCGCCGCCGATCCCCTGCACGATGCGGAAGACGATCAGCCAATCGGCACCCGCCGCGCCCGTCATCCAGTCGATCGTCAGCAGCAGCGACGCCAGGGTGTAGATGACGAAGCCGAGGTTGTACATCCGGACGCGTCCGTAGAGGTCGCCGAGCCGGCCGAGGCTGACGACGAGCACGCTCGTCACGACGAGGTACCCGAGGATCATCCAGAGCAGGTAGAAGCTGTTGCCCGGCTGCAGCGGGTCGAGGTGGATGCCGCGGAAGATGTCGGGCATCGCGATCAGCGTGATCGAGGCGTCGATCGTCGCGAGGAGCACCGCCAGCGTGGTGTTCGACAGCGCGATCCACTTGTAGCTGTCTGCTGAGCGCGCTCTCATCTTTCAAAACCTACAGGAAAACTGTACAGTTTCCCTGCATGGCTGCCCGGGCTCAAGCCCCGACACTCGATGTCGCCCGCTCGGCGAGCGAACTGCGCGTCGTGCTCGGCCAGCTGGTGCGCCGCCTGCGCGCCGAGCACAACTTCGCGATCTCGCACGCCACGGTTCTCGGCCGTCTCGACCGGGAGGGGCCGAGAACGACAAGCGCTCTCGCGTCAGCCGAGCGCGTGCGTCCGCAGTCGATGGCGCAGACGCTCGCCGAGCTCGGCGCCGCCGGGTTCGTCGGGCGCCGCCCCGATCCGCTCGACGGCCGCCAGGTGCTGATCGAGCTCACCGACCTCGGCCGGCAGGCGCTGCAGGACGAGCGCCGGCGGCGCGACGGCTGGCTCGCCCAGGCAATCGCAACCGAACTGACGAGCGACGAGCGGGAGCTGCTCGCCAGGGCCGTGCCCTTGTTGCTTCGTCTCACACAGAGCTAGGAGGGCGCCGCATGCGCATTCGCTGGTACGGACAGTCCGCGTTTCTGATCTCCGGGAACGAGCTGAAGGTGTTCATCGACCCCTTCGGCGACATGGGGCCGTGGCTGGCGTCGCGTGGGCTCGAGTTCAGCTACCCGCCGATCGCCGGCGTCACCGCCGATCTGCTGCTCGTGACGCACGAGCACCGCGACCACAACGCGGTGGAGGTCGATCGAAGGCGAGCCTGTCGTGCTGCGGTCGACCGCGGGCACACTCGCCTCTCCGGTCGGCGAGGTCGTCGCGGTCGCGTCCGAGCACGACGACGTGGCCGGCACGACGCGCGGCCCGAACACGATCTTCTGTTTCACGCTCGACGGCTTGCGGATCAGTCATTTCGGCGACTTCGGCCAGAGTGCGCTGAGACCCGAGCAGCGCGAGGCGATCGGCGACGTGGACGTCCTGCTGCTGCCGGTCGGCGACGGGCCGACGGTCGGCGGCGAGCGGGCCGCAGCCGCTCGTCCGCGCGCTTGCAGCCGCGGCTCGTGGTGCCGCACCACTACCGCACCGAGGCGGTCAACTTCCTCGACCCGCCCGACGCGTTCCTCGACGCACTCGGAGCCCACGTCGAACGTCTCGACGGGCCCGAGCTGGTAGTCGATCAGTACCTTGGAATGACCGGGCAGCCCATCGTTGTGCTGCCCGATTACCCCAGAGGAGCGTGATTCGGATTTCTGACTACACGATCGTGAACCTGAAAGAGGTCGAGAACTCCGCCGGCGACAACGCAGGCTTGGCGGAGGCGCATTTCGGCCGCAAGCACCTCGACTCGCAGCACCTCGGCGTGAGCCACTTCCAGTACGGCCCAGGCTTTCGCGCCGCAGATCGGCCACAGCCATCGCGAGCAGGAAGAGGTCTATGTCGTCGTCGCGGGCTCGGGTCGCATCAAGCTGAACGACGAGATCGTCGAGCTCCGCCAGTGGGACGCGGTCCGTGTTGCACCCGCAACCGTGCGCGCGCTCGAAGGCGGTCCCGACGGCCTCGAGTTCATCGCGATCGGCACCGACCGCCCCGAGGGCGGCGACGGAGTCCGCATCGAAGGCTTCTGGACCGACTGACGCGCGTCATTCGCGGATCATGACCGCGGGGACGAAGGCGATTCCGAGCACCACGGCGAGCACGGCCCAGATCGCCCGGTAGGTCCCCGCCAGGTCGGCGACCAGGCCGTAGAACGGCGGGCTCAGGGCGATCGACGCGCCGACGAACGTGATCGCAAGGCCGGTGGCGGCGCCGACCCGCTCGGGGCCTGCCGCCTCGGCGACCATCGTCACCCACAGGCCCTGGTAGCCGATCAGGGCCAGGCCGACGAGGATCGCGACGGCGACGATCACGACCGTCGGTGCGTCGTGCGGGAGTGCCAGGAGTGCGAGGGCGCCGAGCAGTCCGGCCGAGCCGAGCGTGAGCAGCAGCGGCTTGCGGCCGTGACTTACAGCCCGGTCGCTGACGGCGCCCCAGCCGATCCGGCCGACGATGCCGCTGGCGTTCGCGACCGCGACGAGCAGCGAGCCGGTTGCGAGCGAATAGCCGACGCGCTGGTGCAGGTACAGCGCAAGGAACGCGAGCACCGCGTACTGGCCGCTGACGACGAGGCAGCCCCAGAGCGTGAGCAGGCGGATGTTGCGGTCGCGCAGCACGCCGTGAGCCGCGGGGGCCACGTCTTTCGGCGCGCGGGCGCTGGGGTCGGTGCGAAGCCGCGCAAGCGGGATCACCGAGGCGGCCGCGATCGCCGGACGCGACGAGCAGGCTCCAGTGCCAGCTCGAGCGGTGGGCGACCCACGGCAGGATCGCCGCAGCGACCAGTCCGCCCATCGGGATTCCCGTCTGCCGGATGCCGAGCGCGAGGCCGTGGCGGGTGCGGGGAAACGCGAGGAGCACGAGGCGGCCGCCGGCCGGCGTCAACGAGGCACCTGCCACGCCGCCCAGGAAGAGCAGCACGAACAGCAGCGGCAGCGGCGCAAACGAGGCGGCGGCCACCAGTGCCGCGGTTGTGAGCGCGCCGAACATCAGCACACGGCGCTCGCCGAGGCGATCGGCGGCGAGGCCTGCCGCGTACGAGCCGAAGATCTTCCCCGCCGCGAAGCTCGACACCGCCAGGCCAGCGGTCGCCGCCGAGATCCCGAGGTCGGCCTTGATGAAGCCGGTGAGTGTCGGCATGCCCTGGTCGATCACGGACACGCCGATCTGCGCGGTGACGGCAACCCCGAGCACCCGCCAGGCGGTCGAGGTTGCAACCGGACCTGTCACAGAGCTTCGACTCTAGATGAGCGCCGGAGCGTGGGGCTCCGGCGCTCATCTCAGCTCGGTCGGGCTACCCGCGGGTGACGTGGAACGAGACGAGCCGGCGGGTGGAGATGCCGCCGAGCAGCGGCTCGCCGGCCTTGCGGGCCCGCACGAACATCACCAGCAGTTGCTGCTTCTGACTGACGGGGTAGCCGGCGAGCGCCGAGAACGTCAGCGTCGCCCAGCCGTCGGTGCCGGTCTGCTGTTCGTTGGCGTTCGCGAACTGGCCGTACGGCACAGCCGCGACGTACACGAGCGCGCCGGACACCGAGCCGCCGCATGCCGAGACGTGGAAGCGCTCGGTGATCGAACGCGTGCTGTAGGTGACCGTGCTCGGGCTGATGTCGGTCTGGTCGATCGACAGGCGCGCCGGCGGCGACACGCTCGTGACGGGGACGGTGCCCCCGGTTGTCGCGCAGCCGTTCGTGACCGGCGGAGTCGGCTTGGCGGCGGCGACGACGACGGCCGTCGGCACCGAGGTCTCGACGGTGTTGCCGTCTGCGTTCTTCGCCTGCACCTTGAAGCGGATCGTGTTGCCGACATCAACGTTCTTCAGCACGTAGCCGTTCTTGTCGGTGGCGCCGCTGATGTTCGCGCAGCTGCCGCCGTCCTTGTCGCAGCGCACCCAGAAGTCGTTGTAGTCGGTCGGGCTCCCGCTCCACTGCCCGCGGTGGCCGACCAGCGTCTGGTTCTGCTGTGCGGTGCCGCTCACGGTCGGCGGCGACGTGTTCACGGGCGCGGCGGTGCTTGCAGCCGAACCGGCGCCCGCGCCGATGGTGAGGACGGCGACCAGTGCGACGGCCGCTCCGGCCGCGGTCAGCCCGCCGAAGAGCGTGCGGCGCTTCTTGCCTGAATAGGTCATGTGGTTCCCCTCAGTCGTGGAGTTGTGGTCGCCGCCGGGCATACCCGGTTCGGCGAGCCGTACACCACCCGGTCGCTGAGGATGGAGGCTGGAAGCAGCAGAGCGCCATTCGTTGCGGCACCCGCAGTCGCACGGTAGCGCGCACCCTGGCCGGTGGCATCCCCCGGACGCCCGGCCGCGCGATTCTCGGATACCCTCAACGGCGAACGGGCCGCCAATCCCCTGGCCCGTCTGGAATGTCTGCAGCCTCCCCAACGGCGGCGACGTCCGCCCTCAACCACCAAGGCCGGAGCAGTTCACTCGCCGCGACTCGTGGCGGGCTCATGCGTGACAACGGAGGTAAAAGATGACGAGCATGCTCAGGGAACGCTGGAATCGCCTGATGGGCGGCAAGAGCGCCACTGCGGTCGAGCACGAGGTCGAGAAGGAGCAGATGACGGCGGCCGAGCGCCATGAGGTCGAAGAGAGCATCGACGACAGGAAGGCCGATGTCGCTGCGACGGAGCACTTCGGAGGGGTCGTCGTCGAAGACGAGTCGCCCCCGAGCTGAGCAATCAGCTCGTCGCAGCTCCGAAGAACACGGTGTAGAGCCCCCACACGACGAGTGCCGAGGCGATAGCTGCGGCCCCGATCGCGAGGGGGCCGCGCCGGAAGCGCGGGAACGCCAGAAAGACGACGAGCTGTGAGACGAACAGCGCTGCGAGCGAGGGCTTCAGCAGGTCGTCGTAGAACCGGTCGGGGTCGACCAGCGAGATCACGTCGGCGAGGATGAACGGCACGGCGATCCAGCGCAGGACGCTGCGGATCGGGCGGCCCGTGCAGCCAAGTGATCAGCCGGGCGAGCGCGACGTATTCGCAGATGATCAGCGCGAGCGTGCTGCCGGCGGTGACGAGCCCGACCGCCACGGCGAGTCCGCGGCCGCTGTAGGCCTGCGCGATCGCGGCGCCCGGGACCGCGGCATCGCGCAGCCCGTCGGGGACGCCCGCGAGCGGAATCGCGTCCGCGAGGAAGGCCACTCCGACGATCGCGACGGCGGCGAAGAGGCCGCGCCGCACCGTTCTGCTGCCACCGCGCACCTCGGCTGCGAGATAGAGCGGGAGGCTCGCGCAGACGAAGAGCAGTGCGGCATTACCCGTCGCGCGGCCGGTGTCGTTCGAGGTTGGGATGCTGGGCGAAATGGGTGCTCGCGTGCCGGAACTCGACGACGGCGAGGATCACCATCAGCACGAGCTGTCCGGCGGCCAGCGCGCCGAGCCCCGCCAGCATCGGACGCAACGGGGCGAGTGCGATCGCGACGAGGACGACCGGCAGCACGAGCTCGAGTGACGACCGGTACGCCGTCAGCCCGGGAAGACGGGCGGCAGCAGGTCGTAGACGACGAAGGTGACGGTGTACGGCAGGTACAGGAAGTAGGCGAACGCCCAGATCCAGCCGTGCACGACCGCGGTGCGCCGTCCTACCGCAGCTTCGACGAAGGCGCTGAGCCCGCCACCCGAGGCGATCTTCCCGAGAACGCCAGCCAGATTCCGAGCGGTGCCCCGAAGACGAGCAGTCCGAGCAGCACGACGAGCCCGGCCGAGTCGATGCCGTCGCCCGCGGTTCCGGGGAACAGCGTCAGCAGCGCCAGTGGGCCGCCGATCGACGCGACAGCGAAGCCCAGGAACAGGCCGCTGGATACCGGCGTACGTGCTGATTCAGGTCTCACAGCCATCCAGCGGGTACGCGAGCGGGCGCCGATCGGTTTCCAATCCAGATCGTCCTGCCGGGGAGTAGATCAGGGTGCAGGTCTGCAAAACAACGGCAGGTTCCGAAAAGACAAAGGAGCAAGGATGGGAAGGAAAACGATTCGCTGGATATTGCCCCTCATCGTCGTCGCCGCGCTCGGTGCGGGCGCCGCGATGGCGGCGACCTCGACGACGAGCACGGCCGGCACCGTGAGTCTCGTCAAGAGCAGCAAGTACGGGATGGTGCTCGTGAGCGCGAGCGGCCGGACGCTGTACCGGTACACGCCGGATTCGAAGGGGCACAACACGTGCACCGGCGCGTGCGCCAACTATTGGCCGGCGCTCGTCCTGAAGGGGACGAAGAAGCCGACTGCCGGTTCGGGTGTGAGCTCCGCACTGCTCGGCACGATCAAGCACGGCAAGTCGCTGCAGGTCACGTACGCGGGCTACCCGCTCTACACCTACGTGGGCGACACGAAGAACGGGCAGTTCAACGGTGAAGGGTCGGAGAAGACCTGGTACCTCGTGAACGCGAAGGGCGCCCTCGTCAAGAAGGCCGTCGCGTCGAATGCCTCGAGCACCACGACGACTCCTGCTGCGACCACCACGACCGGTGGCGCGGCCTGGGGTTGATCGGCAGAGCGTTAGTAACGCGCTGCTGATGTAGGAAGGTGTCAGACACCCGCTCGGGTGTCTGACACCTTCTACGTCCCCCTACGAGTTACGGCGACGGGAGCTGCAGGGGCTGCAGGTCGTCGAGGATCACGTTGTGCTGGGGCTCGCCCTGCAGGAGCCGTTCGAACTGCTCGCGGTCGATCGTCTCGTGCTCCATCAGGATCCCCGCGATCTTGTGCAGGTTCGGCTGATGGTCGAGCAGCACGCGCGCCGCACGCTGGCGGGCCTCTTCGATCAGACGGTAGATCTCGACGTCGATCTCCTGCGCCATCTCCTGCGAGTACGACGGCTCGCTGCCGAGCTCGCGTCCCAGGAACGGCTGATGGGTGTCGAGGCCGAAGACGCGCGGCCCGAGCTTCTCGCTCATGCCGAACCGCGTGATCATCTGCCGGGCCAGCGCCGTCGCACGCTCGAGGTCGTTGGCGGCACCGGTCGTGATCTCCGAGAAGACCAGCTCCTCGGCAGCGCGGCCGCCGAGGATCATCGCGAGCTGGTCGAGGAGCGCCGAACGGGAGGTCAGGTACCGGTCCTCTGAGGGGAGCGAGACGGTGAGGCCCAGTGCCTGCCCCCGGCCGACGATGGAGATCTTGTGGACAGGGTCGTTGTGCTCCAGGAAGTGGCCGACGAACGCGTGGCCCATCTCGTGGTACGCGGTGATCCGGCGCTCTTCCTCGGAGATGATGCGTGCCTTCTTCTCGGGGCCGGCGACGACGCGCATGACACCCTCGTCGAGCTCGGCCTGGCCGATCGCCGTCAGTCCGCGCCGGGCGGCGAGGAGAGCGGCCTCGTTGACGAGGTTCGACAGCTCGGCGCCGGTGAAGCCCGGCGTCGCGGCCGCGAGCGAGTCGAGGTCGAGCCCCGGCTGCAGCGGCTTCCCCTTGGTGTGAACCGCGAGGATCTGCCGGCGGCCGTTGCGATCGGGACGGTCGACGACGATCTGCCGGTCGAAACGGCCCGGGCGCAGCAGCGCCGGGTCGAGAACGTCAGGCCGGTTCGTCGCCCCGATCAGGATGATGTTCTGGCTGATCGAGAAGCCGTCCATCTCGACGAGCAGCTGATTCAGTGTCTGCTCGCGCTCGTCGTTGCCGCCGCCGACGCCGGCCCCGCGATGGCGGCCGACCGCGTCGAGCTCGTCGACGAAGATGATGCACGGCGCGGCCTCCTTCGCCTCCTTGAACAGGTAGCGCACGCGGCTGGCGCCGACGCCGACGAACATCTCGACGAAGTCGGAGCCGGAGATCGAGAAGAACGCGACCCCCGCCTCGCCCGCGACCGCGCGGGCCAGCAGCGTCTTGCCGGTGCCCGGCGGGCCGTAGAGCAGCACGCCTTTCGGGATCCGCGCGCCGAGCGCCTGGAACCGTCTCGGGTCGGCGAGGAACTCCTTGATCTCCTGCAGCTCCTCGACCGCCTCGTCGACTCCGGCCACGTCCTTGAACCCGATCTTCGGCAGGTCAGGACTCAGCCGCCTGGCCTTGTTCTTGCTGAAGCTCAGGAGCTGGCCGATCCCGCCGCCCTTCATGCGGCGCATGATCAGGATCCAGAACACGGCGATCAGCAGCAGCGGTGCCACCGAGATGAGCAGCGAGACGAAGATCGAGCTGTGCGCCACGGCGGGCGCCACCGCTGCGAAGTCGATGTGCTGCCGCTGGAGCAGGTTCTGCAGGTTGAGCGACGACTGCTCGCTCGGATAGATCGCCTGCAGCTTGGAGCCGCCGACCAGCGTTGCCGTCACCTGCTGCGAGCCGGGCTGGAACACGACCCGGCTGATCGTGCTGGGCTGCGTCTGCGCCCGCGCGACCAGCTGCGAGAGATCGGTGGTCGGGACGGTCTGCGTCACGGCGTGGTGCCGTAGCGCGACGAAGTAGTAGCCAACCGCCGCAACCGCGATCAGTACGACCGCACTGCGAACCGCACGAGCCGATGGCCGGCGCATCTAGACGTGCACCGTTGTACGAGTAGGCACCGTCGGTGACTGCACCGACGCCGCGAAGCGTTCTGCCGCAAGCATTTCCACGTGTCCCCCTGACCGTGAAATTCCTGACTTTTGAACTGCAACCAGGCCTAGAGGGGCCGGGCGTGCGGCGAGTCTATCGGGGCCCCCAGACGATGTCCTGCAAGCGGTCCGGCAGAAAGTTCGCAATTTGCGGGTTTTTCACCACCGGAGGTGGGGCAAACCCAGCCGAAAGGGGGGCGACGCGCCTGCCGGTCAGGGGTAGGGGGGAAACCCCGGCCCGGCAGGCGCACCCCCTACTGGCGGCGGGCCAAATCGACGACGAGCTTCAGGGACTTGCCGGACGGGGTCAGCTTCACCTCGCGGACCACGCCGGTGTTGACCCCGATCGTGACGGAGTCGCCCGGCTCGAGCGGCCGGTCATGCGTGAACCGGCCGGCAGCAAGTAGCCGGCCCAGGTACCAGAGCTCGTAGCGGTACACGCGACCGCTCGAACCCTCGCCTCCATCCACCGCGTGCGTAGCGCCTCCCTGCCTGAATTCGAAGCGGACTCCACCCTGGCCTCGATTACCTCACGGCGTCAGCGGTTTTGTCAACCTGGTCAGGTCAATTGTTGTGTGCAACGAGCGGGTGTTGCCAAAACGTACGGGGCTGATCGAGCAGGGATTCTTTGCGTTCCGGTCCGGAACCGGGCCGACCGCACGACTGTCATTGCCTTTTGCCCACGGCGTCACCTGGCAACGTCCGAAGGCCGTTTTAGACTTTTGCCATCCCGACGTCGGGACTGTTCTGTCAACGCGAACCTGTCAATACGAGGGAAGGACAGTCCCATGAGGTCTAGGCTCTTCTCACCGTTCTTGGTGTTCGGCGCGATGCTGCTCGCTCTCATCCTGGGCGAAGGAACGATCTGGCCGTAAGCACGTAGGCGGGCGCGCTGCGGCGGGAGCGAGCTTGCTTCCGCCGCAGCCGCACGGCGCGTTTTCGGGGCGTATACTTAAGACATGCCCCGTCGTGCCTCACGGCATATAGACAGCCCGCAGGCGACGGGAGCGCGCATTCGCGCGGCGCGCGAGCAGGCAGGCCTGTCGCAGCGGCAACTGTCCTTCGACGGGTGTACTGCCGCCTACATCTCGCGGATCGAGGCCGGCGCGAGGACACCTTCGTTCCAGATCCTGCTCGTCCTGGCCGAGACGCTCGGCGTGACCGCAGAGTTCCTGGCCACGGGCGAGCTGAGCCAGGGTCTCGCGCAGCGCGACAAGCTGCTCGAAGCCGAGCTGGCGGCCCACTCGGGCGATCCGGCCGGCGCCCGCGAGTTGTACGAGGCGGCCAGGGCCGAGGGGAGCGTGCAGCTTGCGGCGCGCGCCGAGCTCGGTCTCGCCCGGTTGGCGCTCGACAGCGGCGATCAGTTCGGCGCCGTCGGCCATCTCGAGGCGGCGCTCACCTCGGGCCACTTGTCTCTGGCGGACGCAGGCGACGCCCGGGCTCTGCTCGGCCGCGCCTACGCGCTGCTCGCCCGGTTCGACGACGCAGCCGCGTTGCTCGGAGCCGCCCTGCGGGAAGCCGAGGCGATCGACGACGAGCCGGCCATCCTGCGCTTCTCGGTCCTGCTCGCGAACACCCTGATCGACCAGGGCGGCTACAGCGACGCCGAGGAGGTGCTCGGCGGCATTCTCGGCCGGGCGCGGGCGTCGAGCGACCCGGTCACCGTGTCTCAGCTCTACTGGTCGCAGTCGCGCCTGCACGCCTCGCAAGGCCGCTCCGACCTCGCCGCGCATTACGCGCGCCTGGCGCATGCGTCGCTCGCCGCGACCGAGCACCGGCTGCTCGCCGCCCGCGCGCTCGTGCTGCTCGCACACCTCGAGAACGACCGTGGAAACGCCCGCGCCGCGCTCGACCTCGTCGACGAGTGCCATCCCAAGATCGCTGCGGCAGGCAATCAGCTCGAGGAGGGGATGCTCGTCCTCGAGCGGGCTCGCGCCATGTCGACGCTCGGCGAGAACGAGGAAGCCGCGAGCATCGCGCTCGGCGCGATCGCCAAGTTCCAGGGCGGCCATCCGACCAGCGCCGGGCGAGGCTACTCGGTCGCAGCGGGCATCTTCCGCGACCTCGGCGACCCCGAGAAGGCGATCGAGCTGTACGAGCTGGCCGTCGACACAATTCCCGTCGCGGACCGGCATCTGGTCGACGTCTACCGCTCGCTCGCCTCGCTCCACGAGGAGCGGGGCACCGTCGCAGACCAGATCCGCTACCTCAAGCTCGCGCTCGAGGTGCAGGTCGACACCAGCCATCGCCGCTCGCGCACCGAAGACCTGATCAGCGGCGCCTGAGCCAGACCGAGTATCACTCCGGTATGGATGAAGCCCCTGGAGAGACGCGCGAGCTGTCAGACGTGACGATCAGCGTGCGCGAAACGGCGCCTGGATTCTTCGAGGCCGGCTTCAAGCCGACCGACCCGAACCACATCGCCCGGAACGGCTACAGCCTGGACACGAAACGCGGCCTGAAAGGGCGCACGTTCACCCAGGTGCTCGATCGCGCCGAGGCGCACTGGCGCCAGAACTACCCGCACTAGCGGGCGGCGAGAGCACCACGCGGCGGTCGTTCACGCCCGCCGTGGCCCGGTTGCGTGGCTCCGAGTGAGCGTCTAATGTTCCAACAAGTCGAACATGCGACTGGTGAAACGAACGATCGTGCCCTGCGGGGCGCCGGAGTGAGCACAACGGTCGACGTCGGCCCGGCCGTCGACTCGTTCCTCGACGAGCATCGCGCCGACCTGACGGCCCTCGTCGCCGAGCTGGTCTCGATCGACAGTCAGATCCCGCCGTACGCCGACGAACGCGCGATCGTCGCCTTCCTGCAGGAGCGGCTCGAGTCGCTCGGCCTCGGGCGCGGGGAGGTGATCGCGGCGCAGCCGGAGCGGCCGAATCTCGTCACGCGGATCGCGGGAACCGGGGGCGGGCGGACGCTGCTGCTGAACGGACACCTCGACACGAAACCCGTGGGGGCCGCGCGCAATCTCTGGGATTCCGACCCGCTCACGCCGGAGCTTCGCGACGGACGTCTCTACGGACTCGGCACGAGCGACATGAAGGCCGCGGTGGCCGCCATGGTCTACGCGGCCGTTGCGCTGCGCGAGTCGGGTGCGCCCCAACTCGCGGGCGACCTCGTGCTCGCGTTCGTCGCCGACGAGGAGGCGGGCGCCTCGCTGGGGTCGAAGTTCGTGGCGCCGCGCCTCGCCGGTATCGACGCTTGTCTGGTCGGCGAGCCGAGCGGCTGGGACCACGACTGGCAGGGGCTGCACCTCGTCTCGCGCGGCGTGTGCTGCTTCCGGATCCGCGTCCATGGAACGCAGATGCACTCGTCGCTCTCGGATCGCATGCCCTCGGTCAACGCCTCGCGCCGGATGGCGGAGCTCCTCGTGTCGCTCGAGAACGAGCTCGAGCTCGACTTCACACCGCACCCGCTCGGCGGTGTCACACCGACGCTGAATGTGGGTGTGCTGGTCTCCGGCGGCGTCTTCTTCGGCGTCGTGCCCGGGTTGGCGGAGTTCGGCTCCGATCTGCGCACGCTGCCCGGCATGACCGAGGCCTCGGTTCGCGCGTCGGTCGATCGTTGGCTCGCAGCCCGCCGCGCGCTCGATCCCGGCCTGGACGTCGAGGTCGAGTTCGAGCCGGGCCTGACCTGGGTTCCGCCCGCCGAGATCGCCGCCGATCACGCCCTGGTTCGGGTGGCCCAGGCCGCTGCCGCCGAGGTTCTCGGCGCAGCGCCGCCGCTCATGGTCTTTCCGGGTGCGACCGACGCGCCGTGGTTCGACGCTGCCGGCATCCCGACGATCCCCTCGTTCGGCCCGGGCATCCTCACCTGCTGCCACGGCCCGAACGAGTACGTGGATGTCGAGAGCGTCCACCAGGCGGCGCGCATGTACGCACGGATCGCCGCCGGATTCTGTGATCTGCCTGCGGTCGACGGATAATGGTCGACAGATGACGGCGCTCCAGTCGGTAGCGGTGAACCTGCAGAAGTGGCGGCTGCGCCGCGGCGTCTCTGCGTCCGCTCTCGCGCGGGCCGCGAACGTCTCGAAATCGACGATCTCGGAGCTCGAGCGGAACAACGGGAACCCGTCGCTCGAGACGCTGTGGGCGCTGGCCCGGGCACTCGAGATTCCGCTGGGCTTCCTGTTCACCGACCACGATGGGGGGACGGGCGTCCGGGTCGTCCGCCAGGACGAGGGCTCGATCGCGTTCGAGCAGCCCGGCTACGTGTCACGCCTCGTCGCAGGCTGGGAGGTCGACGGCGAGGTCGAGGTCTATTTCACCGTCATGGACGAGGGTGCCCGCCGCGACTCGGACAGCCACGGCGCAGGTGTGATCGAGCACGCGCTCGTGATCGAGGGCCGCGTCGAGATCGGGGTCGGCGACGAGCTGATCGAGCTCGGCCCGGGCGACCTGATGTCGTTCCCGGCGGGCCAGCCGCATCACTACAGCTCGGTCGACGGACCGGCCCAGATCGTCGGCATGCATCAGTACCCGCGCGGCCGGCCGCGTCTCGACGCGGATGGAGCCGACGGCGATGCGTACGAATGACCGCGCCGCTCCGCATCGGCGTCATCGGCGCCGGTAACTTCGCTCAGCTGCACCTCGAGGCGTACGCGCGCCAGGACGCCGTCACGGTTGTCGCCGTGGCCGATCTCGACCGCTCGCGCGCCCAGGCGGTTGCTGCGAGGTGGGGGATCGAGCAGTGGTTCGGCGACGCAGCCGAGCTGGTCGCCGCTTGTGCGCCCGACGGCGTGTCGGTCGTCACGCCGGGCACGCAGCATCGCGAGCCGACGCTCGCCGCGCTCGCAGCCGGCTGCGGCGTGCTCCTCGAGAAGCCGGTCGCGACGACGAGCGTCGACGTTGCGGCGATCGAGGCTGCTGCCCGGGTTTCGAGCGGGTTCGTCATGCCGGGGCACATCCTGCGCTTCGCGGCGCCGCACGCCGAGCTGCACGCGCGAGTGCACGCATGGCGCACTGGGGCAGGTGCTCGGCATCGCGACCGTCCGCGACCGCGGCCGCGACCACGAACGGCTCTTTCCCGATCTGCATCCCGCGCTGATGACGACGATCCACGACATCGACCTGGCGCTGTGGCTCTCGGGGTCCCGGGCCGTCCGCGTCACGGCGCACGAGCGCGGCGGCAAGGCCGGCGGCCCACCGCTCCTCGTGTGGGCGCAGGTCGAGGCGGCCGACGGCGGTGTGTGGTCGCTGCGCGAAAGCTGGCTGCTGCCCGACGGCACGCCGACGGCCGACCGGCTCGACGTCTACGGAACGCTCGGCGTCGCGGGCCTCGACCTGACTGGGGCGGGCGACGCGACCTCCGACGCGATCGACGCCGAGATCGCGCATTTCTGCGACTGTCTGCGCACCGGTGCCGAGCCGAGCGTGACGCTCGAGGATGCGGCCCACGGCGTGCTGATCGCCGAGGCGATCATCGCGTCCGCCGCGGCCGGCGGAACTCCCGTCGAAGTGGCCGCATGACCCCGACCGCCGACGCGCACCTCCACCTGTTTCGCGAGGGCTACGCCGACGGGTTCGGCGGGCCGCGCGGGACGGGTGCGGAACTGGCCGCGTACGAGCGGCTGCGGGCGCACTTCGGAATCGAGCGGGGGCTGGTCGTGGGCTACGACGAAGGACCGCAGTACGCCGGGAACAACGACTACATCCTGGAGCTCGCGCGCGAGCACGCCTGGATCGCGCCGCTCGCGTACCTGCCGACCTCGCCGCCGGCGGTCGAGCGGCTGCGGGAGCTGCGCCGGCGCGGCGCCGTTGGCTTCGCGATCTATCTGCCTGACGCATCCGACGGCGGGGCGGTTGCCGCCTGGCCGGCCGACGTGGCGGCCGAGCTGAACGCGCAGCGCGCGGTGCTCAGCCTCAACGCGAAGCCTGCAGCGACCTCGCTGCTCGGCGAGTTCGTCGCAGGGCTCCCCGGGTGCACGCTGCTCTTCAGCCACCTCGGTTTGCCGGGGCAATTCGAACGGGTTCCCACGGCCGCGGAGGCCAGAGAGTGCCTCGAGCCGCTCCTCGCGCTCGCGGGCCGCGAGCAGGTGGCGGTGAAGTTCTCGGGCCTCTACGGCGTGAGCGATCCCGCGCATGACTTTCCCCACGCCGCCGCGCAGCCGCTCGTCGACCTCCTGCTCGACGCGTTCGGGCCGGCCCGGCTGCTGTGGGGCTCGGATTTCTCGCCCGCCCTCGACTACGTGTCGTTCGCCCAGACGGCCGACGTCCGTCCGCTCGCGGGCTGTTCGCCCGACGAAGTAGCCGGGGTGATGGGCGGCAACCTGCTGCGGCTGCTCGACGAGCGGCCGGGAGAGGAGTAGCCGGTGGAGCGGCTCTGCTACACGTTCGACATCGCGGCCGGGCAGGAGGCCGAATACGAGCGCCGCCACGCGGAAGTGTGGCCCGAGCTGGTCGCTGCGCTGCGCGAGGCCGGGTTCTCGAACTACTCCCTGTTTCGCCGCGGCACCGAGGTGATCGCCTACACCGAGTGCGAACCGACGGTGGAAGCCGCACTGGCGAAGCTCGACGGGAATGGAGGTGAACGCGCGCTGGAGCGCCTATATCCGGTCGCTGATGACCCGGTCGGTCGACGCCGACGGGCGGTTCTTCACCGTCGACGAGATCTGGCATCTCGATTGAAGTCGTTCAGTAAACAAGGTGTTCGTTCGACTCAGTTGACACCTCCTGTCCGCCAGAGATAGATTTCGTTCGCTATTGCAGACCCCTCCGAAGACGGTGTCCCGGTGAATGCGCCTGCGATCGGCTGCGTCGACATCGCGAAGAGCTTCGGGCACGTCGACGCCCTGCGAGGGGCAACGTTGACCGTCTACAAGGGCAAGGTCACCGTGCTCTTCGGCGACAACGGCGCAGGCAAGTCCACCCTCCTGCGCGTCCTCTGCGGCATCCACACCCCGGATCGCGGCCAGGTCTTCATCGACGGCAAGCCGGTGCGTTTGACCTCGATTCGCGATGCGCACAGCCGCGGGATCGACGTGATTCACCAGGATCTCGCGCTCGCGCCCGATCTCACCGTCACCGAGAACGTCTACCTCGGCCACGAGGAGTTCGTGGGGGGATGGCGCGGACGAGTCGGCGTGCTCGCGCGCGGCCGGATGGGCGACCAGACCAACACCGCCCTGCACGAGCTCGGCATCGACCTGCCGTCGGTCGGGGTCACGGTGCGTGAGCTCTCGGGCGGGCAGCGCCAGGCGGTGGCGGTCGCGCGCGCGGTGATGTGGAGCGAGACGGCGATCCTGATGGACGAGCCGACCGCTGCGCTCGGGACGAAGCAGTCCGACGTCGTCTGCCAGACGATCAAGGAGGTCGCATCGCGAGGGCTCGGCGTGTTCGTCATCTCGCACGACATCCCGCGGATGCTCGAGGTGGCCGATACGGCCGCGATCCTCCGGCGCGGGCAGGTCGTGCTCGAGCGGCCGGCGCGCGAGCTGACGATCACCGACGTCGTGCACGCGATGGTGGGAGACCTCGAGCGATGAGCGTGAAGCGCCTCGTCGCGCACACCGCACTCGTGATGGCTGCGGTCGACGGCCTACTGATCGTCCTGTTCGGGCTGATGTCGGCGAACCACCTGTTCTTCGGCCTCGTCAGCCTCCAGAACATCGGCTTCAACGCGGCCCAGATCGTGCTGCTCGCCGTCGCAGCCACGTTCGAGCTCGCCGCCGGGCAGATCGACATCTCGCTCGGCTCGATGCTCGTGCTCTCGTCGATCGTCGGCGGCGAGGTGATCCAGCACGTCGGCGGGACGACGGCCCAGATCCAGGCCGACCAGTACCCGCACCTCGCGCTCGCCCTGACGCTGGGAGTCCTGGCCTGCGTCGGGACAGGCGCCGCGTTCGGGCTCGTCAACGGCCTCATCGTCACCCGGCTCAAGGTGAACTCGTTCATCGCGACCCTGGGCACGACCGGCATCGGCGCCGGCATCGCCTTCATCATCACGAACGGCGCCGATCTCGCCTACCAGCCGACGTGGCTGCAGGACAACCTGGGCGCGAAGGTCGTCGCCGACGTGCCGCTGCCGGCTCTGATCGTGGGCGGGTTCGTGCTGGTGCTCTGGGCCGTGATGCGGTTCACGCGGTTCGGCCTGCACACGCTGGCGATCGGATCGTCGGAGACGAGCGCCGAGCGGGCCGGCCTGCGGGTCGCGCGGCATACCGTCGCGATCTACGTGCTGGCAGGTGCCCTGTGCGGCTTCGCATCGCTGCTCGACCTGAGCCGCTTCGCGACGACGAACGTCGCAGGACACACGAACGACGCGCTCGCCGCTGTGGCCGGCGCCGTCATCGGCGGCACGAGCCTCTTCGGCGGCCGGGCGTCGGTGATCGGCGCGATGTTCGGCGCCCTGCTCGCCGTGATTCTGCAGACCGGCCTGATTGCGGTCGGTCTGACGCCCTTCTACCAGCAGGTCGCGGTCGGGATCGTTCTGATCGCGGCCGTGTACGCCGACCGGAGGCGGCAGAGCCGAATCTGAAACCGGGCGCTCTCCGTGGGCGCCAAAAGACAGTCGCGATCGGGAGGTCGAGAGCATGAAAAGGTTGAAGTTGTCCAGGATGAGGAAGGTGGCCGTTGCCGCCTCGATCGTCTGTATTGCAGCGGCCGCGACTGCTGTCGCTGCCTCCACATCGAGCGCCGGCTCGCGGGCGACGCAGCTGAAGATCGCGGGAGTCGTCGCCCAGACCCCGGATCCCTACTTCGTCTCGATGAAGTGCGGCGCCGAGGCTGCGGCGAAGAAGTTCGGCAACGTCTCGCTGTCGTGGCAGGGCCCCGTGGCCCCGAGCGTCTCGCAGCAGATCACGGCGCTCGGCGCAGTCGCCGCGACGAAGCCGGACGGCGTGATCCTGACGCCGTTCTCGCCGACCGCGTTCCTGCGGCCGGTCACCCAGCTGATGCAGCAGGGCATTCCGGTTGCGCTGACCGACTCGTTCCTGTCGAAGAACGCCGCCTACTCGGCGACGAACACCGACGTGGCGGCCTCGGGGCCGGTGCTCGCGACCGCGATGGCGAAGCTGATGGGCGGCAAGGGCAAGCTGGCGATCATCGCCTTCGGTGCCGGCGATCCGTTCGAGACGCCGCGCTACTCGAACATGGTGAAGATCCTCAAGGTGAAGGATCCGAACATCACGGTGCTGCCGGTGCAGTACGCCGCGGCCGACACGAACAAGGCGGCCCAGGTCGCGTCGGGCCTGCTCACCGCGAACCCGGATCTGAAGGCGATCTACGCCACCGACGGCCCGATGGGCCAGGGCGCGGCGGCCGCGATCCGGACGGCGCACAAGCGCGGGATCGTCAAGCTCGTCTCGTTCGATGCAGAGCCCGCGCTGGTGCAGGATCTGAAGAGCGGCGCGATCGACGGCCTGTACTCGCAGGCGCCGTACATCGAGGGCTATAACGCGATGACGAGCCTGGTGAAGTACCTCCGTGGCGCGGGTGCCTCGAAGAAGCCGGTCAAGCCGGGGACGCCGTACTACACCGCGTCGCCGCTTCGGTTCATCACGAAGGCGAATCTCAACTCGCCCGCGAGCAAGAAGTTCCTCTACCTCGCGAGCTGCTGACCGCGGACGGCCCGGCCGGGAGAGCATCCCGGCCGGGCCGTTTCTCCATGAGTGAAATGTCGTTCGATCGGAAAGGACGGAGAACATGACCGGCCCCTCGCGCGTCGATCTCGTCATCTCGCACGGCTACGTCCTGACGATGGACGACGACCGCCACGTCTACACCGACGGCGCCGTCGCGATCAACGGCCGCGACATCGTGGCCGTCGGCCCGACGCCCGCGATCCTCGAGGAGTACCGGGCCGACCGCGTCATCGACGCCGGCGGCGCCGTCGTGCATCCCGGCTTCGTCGAGTGCCACACGCACGTCACGTTCCACCTGGCGCGGGGCGCGTTCGGCGACACGATGTCGTTTCGCGACGTCGAGCCCCGCTTCTTCGTGCCGTTCCTGAACGCGGTCGACGACGATGCCGAGCACGCGGGCGCAATGCTCGCCTGCCTCGAGATGATCGGCAACGGGACGACGTGCTTCCTCGAGGCTGGCACGGCACATTCGCCCGCGGCCGTGGCCGACGCGGCCGAGAAGGTCGGGATGCGCGGCCTGGTCGCCGACCCGTGGCTCTGGGACGCGACCGACAACGGCGACGGCTACAACGCGCTCGCGCTCGACCGCGGGCCGGCCGGACTCGACCGGGCGCTCGACCTGATGGGCACGGAGCTGCGCCGCAATCGCGACCCCGACGCACTCGTCCGGGGTCATATCGCGATCCAGGGAATGGGCTCTGCGTCGAACGAGCTGGAGCAGGCCGCCAAGGCCGCAGCCGACAAGGGCGGAACGGTGCTGAACCAGCACCAGTCCTACTACCAGGTCGACGCCGAGACCGACGACAAGCGCTTCGGGCGGCACCCGCTGGTGCATCTCGAGGAGCTCGGCGTGCTGGGCGACAACTGCGTGTTCGCGCACATGAACGTGCTGCGCGACGACGAGGTCGAGCCGATCGTGCGCAACGGCATCTCAATTGCGTGGTGCCCCGGCGCCTCGATGATGTGGGCCGTCGGCGGCACGATCCACGGCCGCCATGCCGAGCTCTACCACCGCGGCGTCAACGTCGCGCTGGGCTCGGACTCGTCGAACTGGGGGACGCGGTTCGACATCGGCCTGCAGGGCTACCTCGCCGTGCTGACCGCTCGCGAGAAGCTGGCCGACCGAGCCGCTCTGGTTGCCGAGGACGCGCTGGCGATGGCGACGATCAACGGGGCGAAGGCCGTCGGCCTCGCCGATCGCATCGGCTCGCTCGAAGTCGGCAAGCGCGCCGACGTCGTCGTGCGCGCCAACGACGTGCCGGAGGCGTACCCGCTCACCGACCCCGTTTCGCAGCTCGTCTACAGCGCGCGCTCGAGCACCGTCCATACCGTCGTGATCGACGGCAAGGTCGTGCTCGAGGGCCGCCGCCCGACGCGCGTCGAGTCGCGGATCGTCTTCGACGACGTCGAGGCGTCGGTCAAGCGGGTGTTCGACCGGATGGGCTACCGGTACGAACGGCCGTCAGCCGCCCGGTAGCGCGAACGCCAGCTCGCCCAGCCGGCGATGGCCGGCGACGGACGGATGGTTGCCGTCGGCCGTCCAGTCCTCGCGCATGCGGCCCGGGCGCTCGGGATCCTCGAGGGTGTCGTGGAACGGCAGGACGGGCACGCCCTCGGCTTCGGCGAGCTCGCGGATCAGCGCGTTGAGCGCGCGGATCGCCGGCTCGGCGCCTGGCCAGCCGCCGTTCCACGGCAGCACTTCCGCGATCACGACGCCGAGGCCCTGAGCCTTGCCGAGCCGCACCATCGTCCGCAGGTCGGCGGCGGCGTCCTCGATCGGCCGTCCCTGGACGACGTCGTTGATCCCGCCCTGCACGACGAGCACGTCGGCGCCGACGGTCGCCGCTGCGAAGCGGGCGAGGATCTGGTCGGTTCGCTCGCCGCCGACGCCGTGGTTGCGGAACTCGATGCGCGGATCGGCCTGGGCCGCCCAGTACAGATACTGGCTCTCGGGATCGGTTCCCTCGAAGGGCTGCCGCGCCGGATCCGGGTCGTAGCCGGGGTTGCCGGCCGTGATCGAGTCGCCGAGGCCGACGACGATCATTCCGGCGGCGGCCGCGTTGCGGCGTACGGCGGCGAAGGTCTTCTCGAGCTCGGCGGTCGGGCGTGAACTCCAGCGCCTCGCTGTCCTCGAGGAACGTGATCAGGTGGCCGGGCTCGATGTAGTACGCCTGCCCGCCTTCGACCGTCTCGCTCCGGTCGGCGTAGTCGACGACGATCTTGCCGCTGAAGAGGTAGCCCCAGTGCGGTGCCTGGCACCGGTCGTCGGGCAGCCCCTTGACCATTGCCGACGCGTCCTGTCCGGCGTGGGCCTTCTCGAACGCGACGGTGATGCCGCCCCAGTCGGCGAAGCGGCTCGAGTAGCCGGGGGCGATCTCCTGCTCGGGCAATCCGTCATGTGCTGCGCTCGGCATGCGGGTCTCCTTTGGTGGCTGTGTGGTCGGAAGCCGAGTGTAGGGTCGAGGGCATGCGCGACGCGGTTCGCAGCGGGGGTTTCGAGGACGTCGGCGGCTACGCGCGCGCGGTGCGGATCGGGTCGACCATCGCCGTCAGCGGCACCGCGGCGACCGGCGAAGGCGGTGTCGCGCTGTTTCCCGGCGATGCGTACGGGCAGACCCGCGAGGCCTTCGAGCGCGCTCTCGCGGCGGTCGCCGAGCTGGGCGGGAGGGTCGAGGACGTGATCCGCACCCGCATCTTCCTTGCGGACGGTGCGAACTGGCGGCGCGCGATCGACGCGCACCGCGAGCTGTTCGACGACGTTCGGCCCGCCAACACGACGCTCTTCGTCGCCGGGTTCATCCCGGACGGCGTCGTCGTCGAGGTCGAGGTCGACGCAGTCGTGCCTCAGATGACCTGAGACTCGACCTCGCGGGCCTGGTCGAACCGGCTCCAGCTGACGGCGCTCGTGCCACTCCGGTGGTGAGTCGCCGGCGAGCGCGCCTGCGATGAGCTGCCCGGTGCTCGGCGCGATCATGAAGCCGTGGCCGCTGAAGCCCGCGGCGACCCAGAGCCCGTCGGCGAGCTCGTCGATCACCGGCTGGGCGTCCGGCGTCAGGTCGTAGACGCCGCTCACCATGTTCGGCAGGGTCACCTCGACGCCGGGCAGCAGTGTCGCGAGGTGCTCGAGGATGCGCGCGCGCCAGGCGGCCTGACCCGCGACCGAGTCGCCCGTCGCGTGCAGATCGCTGGCGAGCAGGCGGCCGTCGGCCAGCTGCTTCGCGGCGATTCCCCGGTCGATGGCGATCACGAGCGGGTCGAGCACACGGCCCGGCAGTGGGTCGCTGCGAAACAGATGCCGCGCCTCGCTGGCGATCGGCAGCTCGAAGCCGAGCGGTGCGAGCAGCGGCACGCTGCCGCCCGCTGCGGCGACGACGACGCAGTCCGACGTCAACTCGCCGAGCACCGTTTCGAGCCGCCAGCCGGCGCCGTCGCGCTCAATGCCGGTCGCCTCGGCGAGCTCGATCTGCGCGCCCTGCGCGAGCGCGGCCGCAGCGAACGCCTCGACGACGGACTGCGGCCGGTCGAAGTAGCCGTCCTCGGCGCAGTACGCCGCGCCGAGGCACTGAAGACCCGGAACGAGCTCCTCCGCCTCGGCCGGCGCCAGCAGGCGTGAGGGTACGCCAGCCTCGTTCTGCAGCATGACATTGGCGGCCAATTGGGCGAGGGTTGCTTCGGTGTCGGCCGCGAAGACGTACCCGCACGGGTCGAAGTTCGCGTCGACTACCACGCCGAGCCGCTCGGTCAGGTCGGCGTAGAAGGCGTACGACTCGGCGGCCATCAGGCAGGCCGCGCGGGTCGACCACTGCCGGCGAACACCTCCGGGCGCCACGCCCGAGGCACCCGCGGCGACGCCCGTCCCGTCAATCACGGTGACGTCGCCGAGGCCGCGTTCGCGCAGGTGGAACGCGATCGAGAGCCCGCTCACGCCGGCGCCGATGACGGTGATCTTCATCGGGGGGACGATATGCGAGGGTCGGAAGGTACGATCGCTTCCCCTTGGCGGTGACCCGGATCGCGGAACCACCTCGCGCGGGACGCCGGTCCGCGCGGCCCTCGGCAGGGCTGTTGCGGTTCCTCGCTCCGGCGCTTCGCCGCGCTCATCCTGCTGTCGCTCGGCATCACGGTGGTCGTGTTCTTCCTCACCGAGATCGTGCCGAGCAACGCGGCCGCGACCGCCCTGGGCGAGCAGGCCGCCGGCGATCCCGCGGCGGTCGCGGCGTTCAACCATCACTACGGCCTCGACAAGCCGCTGCCGCTGCGGTACCTGATCTACCTCAAGCATCTGGTGCAGGGCGACCTGGGCCAGTCGTCGCTGACGCACGACGCGGTCAGCCACGACCTCGGGCAGTTCATCCCGGCGACCGCGGAGCTCGCGCTCTACTCGATCCTGGTCGCGGCGCTCGTGGGGATCGCGTTCGGCGTGTACGCGGCGCTGCGGCGGAACCGCCCGGCCGATCACGTCCTGCGCGTCACGTCGCTCGCGGGCATCTCGATGCCCACGTTCTGGATCGCGCTGATCGCGCTGTACGTCGGCTTCTACCGGCTCGGCTGGTTCCCCGGCGCCGAGCGGCTCGACCCCGGTACCAGCCCGCCGCCGACGATTACCGGCCTCTACACGATCGACGCGCTCCTGCACGGCAACCTCGGCCTGTTCTGGCAGGCGCTGCACCACATCATCCTTCCGGCGCTGGTGCTGGCGGCGTTCAACGTCAGCCTGCTCACGCGCTTCACGCGCTCGGCGGTGCTCGAGGTGATCGGCAACGACTACGTGCGCTCGGCCCGCGCGAAGGGCCTGCCCGAGCGGATCGTGATCGTGCGCTACATCGTGCGCGCGGCGCTGCCGTCGGTCGTCACCGTGCTCGGCCTCGTGTTCGCGAACGTGCTGACCGGGGCGGTGCTGGTCGAGAAGATCTTCTCGTGGCCGGGCATCGGCCAGTACGCGTTCGAGGCGGCCGTCAACCTCGACGTGCCGGCGATCGCTGGCGTCAGCCTGTTCGTCGCGGTCGTCTACATCACCGTCAACTTCATCGTCGACGTCCTCTACGGCGTGATCGACCCGCGGATCCGGATCACATGAGCGAGCTGGCGGTCCGCGTTGCAGGCTTTGCCCGCCGCGACTGGGTGCGCGCCGGCCGCCGCCAGCCGCTTGCGGCGATCGGCGCGGTGATCGCGCTCGCCTGGATCCTGATCGCGATCTTCGCGCCGCTGATCGCGCCCGCGAACCCGCTGGCGCAGAACTTCCCGGCGCAGCAGAGCCCCTCGTGGCACCACCTGTTCGGCACCGACGAGCTCGGCCGCGACGTGCTGAGCCGCGTCATCTACGGGTCGCGGATCACCGTGCCGATCGCGCTCCTGCTGGTCGCATGCGCGGCGACGATCGGCAGCGCAGTCGGCGCGGTCGCCGGCTACTTCCGCGGCTTCGTCGACGGGACGCTGATGCGCGGCACCGACCTGGTGTTCGCGTTCCCGCCGATCATCCTGGCGATGGTCGTGGCCGCCGTGCTCGGGCGCGGGCTGCAGAACGCGGCGCTCGCGATCGTCGTCGTCGCGTGGCCGTCGTATGCGCGGGTGGTGCGCGGGCTCGTGATGTCGGTGGGCGACTCGGAGTACGTGCAGGCGGCCCGGCTGCTCGGCGCACCGGCGCGGCGCACGATGGTGCGAGATGTGCTGCCCAACGTCGCCGGCCCGGTGCTCGTGCTCGCGACGCTCGACCTGGCGAACGCGATCCTGCTGCTTTCGGGCCTGTCGTTCCTGGGTCTCGGGGCACAGCCCCCGAACAGCAGAGTGGGGCTCGATGGTCGCCGACGGGACGCAGTACTTCCAGTGGTGGTGGATCGGGACGTTCCCGGGCCTCGCGATCTTCACGGTCGTGCTGGCGTTCAACTTCCTGGGCGACAGCCTGCGCGACGTGTTCGACCCGCGGACGGCGTGGCGCTCGCAGGAGACGCAGCCTGAGCCTGCTCGAGGTCGAAGGCCTGCGCGTGCATCTCGCCACGCCGAACGGCTCGGTCACCGTGGTCGACGGCGTCGACTACCGCGTCGAGCCGGGCGAGGTGTTCGGCGTCGCGGGCGAGAGCGGCAGCGGCAAGACGATGTCGATGCTCGCGCTGATCGGGCTGCTGCCCGAGGGCGCGATCGTCGACGGCAGCGCCCGGTTCGAGAATCGCGACCTGCTGCGCATCCCGAAGCGCGAGCTGCGCGACATCCTGGGCGCGCGAGGTGGCGATGGTCTTCCAGGATCCGATGACCTCGCTGCACCCGATGCTGTCGGTGGGGCGTCAGCTCACCGAGCACGTGCGCCATCACCTGAATGTCGGGCGGCGCGACGCCGAGCAGCGGGCCGAGGAGATCCTCGCCGACGTGCGCATTCCCGATCCCGCGGCCGCGCTGCACGCGTTTCCGCATCAGTTCTCGGGCGGGATGCGCCAGCGCATCGCGATCGCCATCGCGCTCGCGTGCCGGCCGCGGCTGCTGATCGCCGACGAGCCGACGACGGCGCTCGACGTGACGGTGCAGGCGGGGATCCTGCGCCTGCTCGACCGGCTGCGCCGCGAGCACGAGCTGGCCGTGGTGCTGATCACGCACGACCTGGGCGTGATGTCGGCGATCGCCGACCGCGTGTCGATCTTCTACGCGGGCCGGGTCGTCGAGTCGGGCGACCGCGAGGACGTGCTGCAGCGGCCGCGACACCCGTACACGCGGGCTCTGCTCGACGCGCTGCCGCACCCCGAGGCCGCGCACGAGCACGAGCTGGTCGCGATCGCCGGCTCGCCGCCGTCGCCCAGCGGCGATCCCCGCGGGCTGCGCGTTTCATCCGCGGTGCGCCTACACGCAGGAGTCGTGCCGCACCGAGGTTCCGCCGCTCGTCGCGGTCGGCAACCGCAGGCTCGCCTGTCCGGTGGACCCGTTCGCATGAGCGCCCTCGAGCTGCACGACGTGGTCGTCGACTACGAGCGCCGCGGAGGTGGTCGAGTGCGCGCGGTCGCCGGTGCGAGCATCGCCGTGGGGGAGGGGCAGATCATCGGCCTGGTCGGCGAGTCCGGGTGCGGCAAGTCGACGCTCGCCCGCGCGGCGGTCGGGCTCGTGCCGGTGACCGACGGGGACGATCCGCTTCGAGGGAGCCGACGTGACGCCGCTCTCGCGCCGCGCGCGGCCCGAGAGCCTGGTGCGGCTGCAGCTCGTCTTCCAGAACCCGTACTCGTCGCTCAACCCGCGCCGCAAGGTGGGGGCGCAGGTGGCCGACGGGCTGCGCGTCGTCGGCCCGTGACGTGGCACGCGAGAAGAGTTGCCGAGCTGTGCGAGCTCGTCGGCCTGTCGCCGGGCGCCGCCGACCGCTTTCCGCACGAGTTCTCGGGCGGGCAGCGCCAGCGCATCGCGATCGCCCGCGCGCTCGCCGCCGATCCCTCGGTGATCGTGCTCGACGAGCCGCTCGCATCGCTGGATGCATCCGCCCAGGCGCAGCTCGCGAACATGCTCGTCAGCCTGTCGCGGGATCTGCGGCTCGGCCTGCTGCTCATCTCGCACGACCTGGCGATCGTGCGGCATGTCGCCGACGCGGTTTCGGTGATGTACCTCGGCACGATGGTCGAGACCGGCCCGACCGAGCCGCTGTGGAGCCTGCCGCTGCATCCGTACAGCGAGGCGCTGATCGGAGCCGTTCCGCACCCCGATGGCAAGGGCTTCGTGCCCGACTCGCTGCCGGGCGAGGTGCCCGATCCTGCGCACCCGCCCACGGGCTGCCGGTTCCATCCGCGGTGCTCCGTACGCCTTCGACCGGTGCCGGGTTGACGAGCCCGCGCTGGTCGACGTCAGGGTCGGCCGGGCGGCTGCGCTGCTGGCTCGCGGAAGAGCGCGCCGGTGCACTAGTGTGACCGCCTTGAAACAACTTGGAGAGGAGCACCTGTGAGTCATTTCACTGCACGGCGTGCGGCCTGGCTCTTGCCGCTCGTCGGGGCTCTCGCACTCGTGGGTGCGGTCGCGGCGTACGGCGTGAACCGTCATGTCGCCGCTTCGCCCACCCTCGTGGTCGACAACTCGTTCACGATCAAGACCACGGATCCGCAGCGCGCATTCGACCCGACCGCGTCGATCATCGACCGGGCGATCTTCGACACGCTGTTCACCTACAAGGGCAGCGACCTTGCCCATCCGATCCCGCTGCTCGTGAAGTCGTGGACGGCGAGCAAGGACGCGAAGACGTTCACCTTCCAGCTGAAGAAGAACGTGCACTTCGCCGACGGCACCCCGCTCACGTCGGCGGATGTCGTCTTCTCGTACAAGCGGCTGGTGAACCTGAAGGGGAACCCGGCGTTCCTGCTGGCGGGCGTGACGACCACGGCCAAGGGGCCGTACACGATCGTCATGCACTCGGCCACGCCGAACACCGAGCTGCCCGTCGATCCTGGCGAACCCGTCGCGCGGGGATCATCAACTCGAAGCTCGCGAAGGCGCATGGCGCGAGCGACGCCGGCAACGCGGCCAAGACCGACAAGGCCGAGAACTGGCTCAACTCGTCGGCGTCGGTCGGTGCCGGTAGCGGCCCGTACGAGCTGAAGGCGTACAGCGGGACGTCGCAGATCACGCTCGTCCCGAACACGAACTACTGGGGCGCGAAGAAGCCGTCGTTCTCGAACGTCGTCGTTCGCAACATGATCGCGGCGACCCAGCTGATCAACGTGCAGCGGGGCTCGCACGAGATCGCGATCGACCTCTCGTCCGATCAGGCGACAGTCGCTGCAGGGCAAGTCGAACCTGAAGGTCTCGCTGTCAGCCGTCGACGTGGGTCTTCTGGCTGTTCGCGAACAACGACCCGACCGTCTCGGCGGTCACGTCGAACAAGGACTTCCAGCACGGCGATCCGCTACGCGCTCGACTACAAGTCGATCCTGTCGGTGGCCGGGCCGGGCGCGATTCAGGCGCCGGGGATCATCCCGTCGATGTTCCTCGGCTGCCTGCCGCAGACGGACGCGATCAAGCAGGACCTGACGAAGGCGAAGGCGGCGCTCGCGGCGTCGGGTGACGCGAGCACGGCGGTGACGCTCGAGTACCCGAGCGACCTGACGATCAACGGTGTGCCGTTCACGACGCTGGCGCAGAAGGTGCAGGCCAACCTGCAGGCGGCCGGCTTCAACATCCAGCTGTCGGGCTCGCCGACCTCGACTGGCTCGACCAACTACCGCAACGGCAAGATGGCGTTCGGCCTGTCGCTGTGGGGCCCGGACTATCCGGATCCCGCCGACTACCTGGCGTTCACGCCCGGGCAACCTGGTCGGCCTGCGCGCCGGGTGGCCGAAGGGCTCCGACCCGGCGATCGAGGCTCTTGCGGCGAAGGCGCTGGTCACCACTGCGCCGGCCGCCCGCAAGGCGATCTACCAGAAGATCCAGCTGCAGCTGAACCAGCGGGGGCCGTACTTCCCGCTGATGCAGCCGACGCAGGTGTTCGTCTCGACGAGTGACCTGTCGAATGCGGTCTACAACGCCGAGTACGACGTCGACGTCACGCAGGTCTCGCCGAAGTAGATCTAGGCGTTCGCGACGAGGGCGGTGGGGTAGCTGCCGAGCTTGCGCCCCCCGCCCTCCTCGCACACGACGATGTCCTCGATGCGGACGCTGAAGCGGCCGGGGATGATGATCGAGGGCTCGTCGGTGAAGGTCATGCCCGGCTCGAGCGGCGTCTCGTCCTCGGTCGAGATGAACGGCCGCTCGTGGACGTCCATGCCGATGCCGTGGCCCATGCGGTGGCGGAAGTGCTCGCCGAGGCCGGCCTCCTCGATCGGGCGGCGGCAGGCGGCGTTGACTTCGCGCGCGGGCGTGCCGGGCGTCGCGGCGGCGCGGCCCGGCCTCCTGGGCGGCGAGCATCACGGCGTAGGCCTCGCGGTACTCGTCGGGCGGCTCGCCGCAGTAGACCGTGCGGCCGAAGTCGGAGCAGTAGCCGTCGACGACGCCGCCGAAGTCGAACATCACCGAGGTGCCCTCGGGGATCGGGCGCGGGCCGTGCGGTGCCGCGAGTCGAAGTCGTCGTCGTCGAGCCCGGTGAACTTGTGGGTCGTGAACGACGGGCAGCGCGAGCCGGCGAGGAGCAGCTCGTGCTCGACCGCCTCGACGAGGTCGAGCATCGAGACGCCCGGGCACGACGAGCGGCGCGACCGCGGCCATCGTCTGTCTCGACGGTCGCGATCGCGCGGCCCATCGCCTCGAGCTCCTCGGCGTCTTCACGCGGCGCAGCTCGTTGACGATGCGCGAGCCGGTGCGGAGGCGGTCGAAGCCGACGGCTCGCCGAGGTTAAGTGTCGTCTCCGCCCAGACCCGGTCGCCGATCGCGATCGTCGCGGCGTCGAGGCCGCGCGCGACGCGCTCGAAGGCGGCCGAGCCCGTCGTCGGTCTCGCTGACGACGATCACCTCGCCCTCGGGGTCTTCCCGCAGGTCGAAGGCGGCGAACATGCGCGGGAAGAGGAAGACCGGGTCGGCGCCGGGGCGGAAGAACGCGCCGGTCACCCAGCCGTGCGCGTACGAGGCCTCGCCGAAGTTCGGGATCTGGCGCTCGACGCCGGTCAGGTATTCGAGGTCGGCCGACGGCGCGAGGAACAGCGCGTCGACGCCTTCGGCCTCCATGCGCTCCGCCAGGCGGCCGCGCCGTTCCGCGTAGTCGAACACTCAGGGGAGTCTAAGGAGCGGCAAGACTTCGCGGCAGAGGAGCTCGATGCCGCGCGTCTCGTCGAGGCCGTGCGGCGTGCCGAAGTCGACGCGCAGCGCGCCTGCGTCGAGGATCGCCGCGGCTGCTCCGCCACCTCGGCGGGCGTGCCGGCGAAGGCGAAACGGCGCAGCAGGTCGGCGGAGAGGAGCGCACCTGCTGCGTCGTCCTCGCCGCGGGCGACGAGTGCGCGGATGCGGCGGAGCAGCTCCGGGCTCCAGATCCAGGGTCGGGTCGTACGGCGCGACGATGTCGACGTACATCGCCACCTCGCGCCGCGCGAGTGCGCGTGCACGGTCGCCGTCGTCGTCGACGACGGTCACGGCGCCGAGCACGATGCCGACGTCGTCGTTGCCGATGCGCTCGCGCATCACCGGCACGACGTCGGGGTTGGCGCTGCCGCCGACCTTCAGCTCGCGTGCCGCGGTGCCCGCGAAGGCGCGCGAGCCCGGCCGACCACGTGCCGACGAGCAGCGGCACCTCGGGCGCGCTCGAGGTCGTAACGCAGGCGTGCGCCCGGCGGCAGCGTGAAGCGCTTGCCGGCGAATCCTGACGTGTCGCCGGCGAGCAGGCGGCGGACCACCTCCCACGCCTCGCGCATCGTCTCGAGCGGCCGCCGCGTGTCGACGCCGAGCCCCTCGAGCCACGCCCCCGCCGCGAGCCCGAGGAACGCGCGCCCGTGTGAAGCGCGGTCGAGCGCGGCGATCTGCCCGGCGATCTCGACGGGGTGGAGGGTGAAGGGGTTCAGGCAGGTCGGCCCGACGCGCACTCGCGTATGTTGCCTGAGCGATCTCGAGCAGCGCGGGCAGCGCCGGCTGAAACCAGAGATCGTTGAACGTCGTGACGACGTCGAAGCCGGCCTCCTCCGCCGCGCGGGCGAGCGCCGCGTACGTGCCGACGGCCTTGTCGGTCTGCAGCGCGAGTCCCAGCTCGCGCGTGGCGGTCACGTCAGATCGCCGGTGCGCATGCGTGCGCGACCCGATGCGCTCGATCCGCATGATCAGCCGCTCGTCCGGATCCGGGCAGGCGACGAGCGAGTCCAGCTCGAGCCAGTCCGATGCCGGCAGCTGCCGTTGCTTGGCGGGCAGCAGCGGCAGCACCGACTGCAGCGCGTAGAGACAGAAGTGACCGCCGTCGGGGATGCGCACCTTGCTCGACGCAGAAGTGCCCCCCGTCGGGGATGCGCACCTTGCTCGACTCGGTGAGCTCGAAGTAGTCGCCGACGGAGAGACCGCAGACCGATCGGCCTTCGATCCGCTCGACGGTCACCCGAGGTCGTAGAGCGACATCTCCTCGGTCATGCCGGAGATCTTAGGAGCAAGGCCGGACCTGAATGTCGAGATCAGAGCTCGAAGAGCGTCTGCGCTGTCGCCGCGGGAACTCTGTCGCCCGCGCTCGCGAGAAAGTCTGGCTCTTCGAGAGCCGCTCGGCTGAGCGGTACACCGCCCAGGGCGATCAGGCCGCGGGTCCCGTCGCGGTCTTCGTCGGCCCGGACGTAGAGCGGAATCCACTGGGCCTTGAGGTTCTCGACGGCCCCCGCCCACGTGCCGCCGGTCGCGCCGCTGGTGACGACGATCGCGGCTTCCGCCAGGCAATAGACCAGGCGGTTGCGGCCCATCGCCTGGCCGACGGTGAATCGCGCTGCCGGGTGGTACGCGCTCAGGAGGACGACAGTGCCATCGGCGAGGTGGGGGCGCAGATCCTGGCGGCGCACCGTGCGCTCGAGCGCCTCGGCGACGACGCCAACCGCCGCGCCTCCGGCGTCGACCGCACCGAGCATCGCTGCCGAGTCGATCCCCTGCGCTGCGCCCGAGACGACGGTCAGCCCGGAGGCGGCTAGGCGGCGCCCCGCGGTCGTCGCGAAATCGAGGCTGTCCTGATCCGCGTCGCGAGAGCCGACGACGGCGACCCCGCGCCCGGTCATCAGCTCGGCGCGGCCGGCCCCGAAGAGAAGCGGCGGCGCCGTCTTGCGGAGCCGTTCCTTGAGCAAAGCGGGGTACGCGTCGTCGGCGCGCGTCAGCAGCCAGATGCCGCGGCTCGCGAGCCGCTCGAGCTCGAGGGCGAGCTGGCCCCCGCGGCTCAGCAACTCGAACAAACGGTGCGCGGCCGGCTGCTCGAGCCCGAGTGCGTCGGCGATCTCCGCCGCCTCGAGCGCGATCAGCGCTCCAGGGCGCTTGAGCGGCGAGTTGAAGATGGTCGTCGCGAGCGCGCTCCAGTTGCTCGGCGTGAGGGGCTTGAGGTCGCTGCCGGCGCCCAGACCGAGCGCGGAGCAGAGCAACGCGATCGCCTGACTGTCGGGGGTCATCGCGGCCGTGGCCATCTCAGCCACCGCGCGAGGAGTCGGCCAGCGCGAACGGGTAGACCGGGCCGGAGCCCGCCTGGCGCAGGAGGACGCCGCATTCCGTGAGCGACCAGCGCGAATCGACGACGTCGTCGACGAGGAGCACAGGCCCGCGGAGGACAGCCTCCTTGTCGATCGCGAACGTCCCGGAGACGTTCCGGAGCTGCTGTGCGCTGTTCTCCATCTCTTTCTGAGGGGGATTGTCGCCGACCTTGGTGAGCGCCGCGCGGTAGGGCAGCCCGAGACGAGTAGCCAGGCGTTCGGCGAAGTCCGGCACGAGCGGTCCCGTGCGCGTAGACGGGATGGCGACCACCCAGGCGGGAGGCGGATCGGGCCGCCACGCCTCCGCGATCAGCGTGGCCGCCGCCTCGACCAGCGATTCGTCGAACCGCTCCGCCTGATACTTCGCTTGCTTGATGAGTCGGCCCCAGCCCGCGTCTCCGTACATGGAAAGCGCACGGCCTTCCTCGAGGCGGTGGTCTGTCTTGATACTGCCGCTCCGTCCGGCGATGGCGCCGGTGGGCCACTGCTTCCGCGGCTCGATCGGGCGGTAGGCGCGGCGCAGGAAGAGCCCCGCCTCGTGCAGCGTCGCCGGGCCGACCTCGCGTGGGACGAAGTCGCCGGCGCAGACGGCGCAGCGGCCGCATGGGGCGGCTTCGGGGTCGTCGAGCTCGTGGCGCAGGAACTCCATCAGGCACGTCTCGGAGCGGACGAAGTCCTGCATCCGCTCCAGCTCGCGCTCGCGCTCCCGGGTCACGTTCGCGATCCGCTCGGTGTCGGGCTGCCACGCGTTGGCCGACCGGACGTAGCGGCCGCCTTCGCGGAACACGGCGTCGTCGACCTCGAGGACTTTCAGACACTGGGCGACGCGGCCGCGGCTCAGGTTCAGCTCGACCTCGAGTTGCGTGGCCGCGATGCTCTCGTGCGCCTCGACCGCCGCGAGCACCGCGCGCAGGTTCGCCTCGGGCGGGAACGCCGAGTTGATGAAGAAGTGCGCGATCTCGTCGTCCTCGCGGCCGGCCAGCAGGATCACGTCGGCCTGTTCGAGGGCGCGGCCCGCCCGGCCGATCTGCTGGTAGTAGGCGACCACCGATCCGGGCGCTGGAAATGGACGACGAAGCCGAGGTCGGGCTTGTCGAAGCCCATGCCGAGCGCGACCGTCGCCACCAGCGCCTTGACCTCGTTGGCGCGCAAGGCCGTCTTCGAGCCGCAGGCGGTCCTCGGACTCGAGGCCGCCGTGGTACGCGGCGACAGTCGATGCCGCGCTCGGCGAGCCACTCGCGACCCGCTCGCAGTCGGCGACCGTGAGGCAGTAGACGATGCCGGAGCCCGTCAGTCCCTCGAGTTGCTCGGCGAGCCAGGCGAGGCGCTCCGCCTGGTCGCCCAGCTCGATCGTTTGCAGCCGGAGGCTGTCTCGCGCCAGTGGGCCGCGGACGACGACGAGCCCGGTGCCGAGTTGCGTCGCAATGTCCTCGATGACGCGGTCGTTCGCCGTTGCCGTCGTCGCGAGGACGGGAACATTGCCCGGCAGCAGCGTGACGATGCTTCGGATCCGCCGGTAGTCGGGCCGGAAGTCGTGCCCCCAGTCCGAGATGCAGTGCGCTTCGTCGACGACGAACAGCCCGATCGCGCGCTCGACGATGCGCGCAGCGTCTTCGCTCGCGGAAGCGCGGGTTCGAGAGCCGCTCCGGCGAGACGATGAGCAAGTCGACTTCGTTCGCGGCGATCGTGGCCTCGATCTCCGGCCAGGTGTCGGTGTTGGCGCTGTTGATCGAGCGCGCCCGCACGCCGGCCCGCTCAGCGATGGTCTGCTGGTCGCGCATCAGCGACAGGAGCGGGCTGATCAGCAGCGTCGGGCCGTGCCCCGCCTCGCGCAGGAGGCGCGTCGCGAGGAAGTAGACGAGTGACTTCCCCCAGCCCGTTCGCTCGACGACGAGCACGCGCGAGCTGGTCGTCGACGAGGGCCTGGATCGCCTCGAGCTGCCCGTCCCGGAAGGAGGCGCCCTCGCCGAGGATCTGCTCGAGCAGATCCTGGGCACGGGTCGCGGTGCTCACAGGGAGGCGGGTCGCGTCATCCCTCGCAACGTAGCGCGCCGCCGGCGTCACGCTCAATACGCCTTTCGGCGGGAGCGCCAGGCTGCGGTTCGAGTGTCCGGAGACACCACTCTCATAGGATCACGCGCGGCGGGATGCACTTCCCGCCGCGCGTCTTGCAAGACCATCGTCGTCCCTCTATGCGCTGCTGCGCCGAAATTGAACCTCCGGCTGGGCCGTATTCGGATTTGAGGCTTCCCGGTATTGGTTCCGTGCATCGCTCTCCAACGCACCGAGCGGGCGCGGCCCGCGGATCCACCCACGCGACCGTGGGACAGGACGGCGGTTGATGTTTGCGAACTGTTCTCCCCGTTGGTCAATCGGCATGGCGCTCTCCCGTCTGTTGTCTAATTTGAAAACACGGTTCTCAAAAAAAAAGAAGACCCTCTCTCAAAAGGCCCTCTGAACACAAAAAAGCCTTCGCGTACGGAAGGCTTCTCCACCCAGATTCAGGTGCGCTCTAAGCTGTCATCGAGGCTTCTGCCGGAACGGCCACAAGCGGTATGTAGTTTAGCAGCCAGGGGCCGTCAGCGGTTGAACGAGAAAGGTCTGGACACGTGGCCGTATTGGGAGTGGATGGTTGCAAGGGCGGCTGGGTGGGCGTCGTCGTGGATGACGCAGACTCGTATGCGTGCTTCGCAACCGATATCGGTTCGCTCGTCTCCGGTGTGACAGCGCGCGTTTCGGAGCTTTTGGCGGTCGCGATCGACATTCCAATCGGGCTTCCTCTCGGGTGCGATCGAGGCGTCGACAAGCTCGTGCGGGCACGTCTGGGGAACAAACCCGGAGTCGTATTTCCGACTCCATCGCGGCAAGTTCTAGAGGCCGAGTCGTACGAGAAGGCGAACGAGCGTTCGGTTCGATCATGCGGCAAAGGGGTCACCCGACAGAGTTGGGCGCTCGGGAAGAAGATCCTCGAGGTTGATGCGTGGCTGACTGGCAACGCTCAGTCGGTCTATGAAGTTCATCCCGAGTTGAGCTTTCATGAACTCGCGCGCTCGTTTGATCTGCCGTGGTCCGCGTCACAGCAAAACGACCTGGGCAGGTACCGAGCAGCGGCGAAGCCTTCTCGGTCGAACCTCAGTCGATATAGCTTCGTTTTCCGGGCTCGCGACTGAGCGGGCTGCGGTCGACGATCTCCTTGATGCCGCGGTTGCGGCCGTGACTGCCGATCGAATCAGTCTGGGCACCGCGTGTCGCATCCCGGCTGAATCAGAACCGCAGGAGCGGGGAGATCGGGGCCGGCCGATCGCCCTTTGGGCCTAAGTTCCGCACAGGAAGAGTGCTGACCACGAAGCGCGACCGTTCCTCGCCGCGTGGCCGCGGGCTTCCGAGAGGCGGTGAAGCGTGCGATGATCGGCCCCTCGAAACGGGGAGTCTGCGAATGAGCTCGGCGACCTATGACGAGGTGTGCGCCGCCCATCGGTGGGAGGTGCCCGAGCGGTACAACATCGCCGCGGATGTCTGCGACAAGCATCCGCGCGACAAGCCTGCGATGGTCTGGGAGAGCTTCGACGGTTCGATTCGCGAGCTCACCTGGGGCGAGTTGCAGGATCTCGCGAACCAAGCGGCTCATGCTCTTGCTGCGCGTGGGGTGGGGCGGGGTGATCGAGTCGCGGTCGTCCTGCCCGCGACACCGGAGACGGCGGCGATCTTCTTCGGCGTGTGGAAGCTCGGCGCGATCCTCCTCTCGATGTCCGTGCTCTACGGCGACGAAGCCATTCGGCATCGCCTGGGCGACTCGCAGGCGACGCTGCTCGTCACCGACGCTCAGAATGCGCCGCGGTTCGACCCCGCCTGGTCGCCGGACGTGTTCGTGTTGGAGGCGGACAGCCTCGCCGGCTCATCGACCGACTTCGTGTGCGCGGACACCTCGGCCGACGATCCCGCGCAGCTCTATTACACGTCAGGCACGACCGGCCTCGCGAAGGGGATCGTGCACGCGCATCGCTACATCCTCGGCCACGAGGAGTTCACCTACTGCCACGAGGTGCAGGACGGCGAGCGATTTCACGGGATGGGCGAATGGGCGTGGGCCGCCGGGATCTCGCCGCTCCTCGGCCCGTGGCGGCTGGGTGCGGTGCAGTGCGTCTATCGGCGCGAGGGCGGGTTCGACCCGCACAAGCAGCTCGACTTCCTGAGCCGGCACCGGGTGACGAACGTCTTCACGACGCCGACGGCGATGCGCGCGATGATGGCGATCGAAGACGCCGGCACGCGCTATCCGCAGACATTCCGAAGGGTTTGCTCCGCGGGCGAGCCGCTCAATCCCGAGGCGATCCGCTGGTTCCGTCAGCAGTACGGCGTGACGGTGCTCGACTACTACGGCCTGACCGAGTCGTATCCGCTGGTCGCGAACTACCCGTTTCTCGAGGTGCGCGAGGGGTCGATGGGCAAGCCGATGCCCGGCTGGGACGTGGAGCTCCTCGACGAAGACGAGCTGCCGGTACAGCGGGGCGAGCGCGGCGAGATCTGCCTGCAGGCCCGATCGAATCCGCACTATCCGCTCGGTTACTGGCGCAACGACGAGGCCGGCGCCGAGACCTTCGGCGGCGAGTGGTTCCACACGAAGGACGCCGCCGTCCAGGACGAGGACGGCTACGTCTGGTACGTCGGACGGGCCGACGACGTGATCATCGCGGCCGGCTACAGGGTCGGGCCGTTCGAGGTCGAGTCGACCTGTCTCGAGCATCCCGCGGTGCGCGAGGCTGCAGCTGTCGCCTCACCCGACGAACTTCGCGGGAACGTGGTGAAGGCGTTTATCGTGCTTGCGGACGGGTACGAGCCATCCGACGAGCTTTCCGAGGAGATCAAACAGTTCGTGCGTGGGCGGCTCTCGGCGTACGCGTATCCGCGGAAGATCGAGTTCGTGCCGGATCTGCCCAAGACGTTGACCGGGAAGATCCGCCGGATCGAGCTGCGTCAGCTCGAGATTGAGCGGGCCGCGACTACGAAGACGCAGGGCGTCTAGCTCGCCGGCCGCGAGCCGCTGGCCGGCTACGGCGTTGCGAGCCAGCGCTTCAGTGTCTGCACTCGCGCGTCGGAGGCTTGGAGCGTTGAGAGCGGGAGCTTGCCCGAGCTCACTGCGCTCACCAGCATCGTGAACGCCCGCTTGCTGTCGGCTTCACCACTGGAGTAGAGGAGCACGTCGACTCCGGCGTTCAGCGCTCTGATCGGGGCGTCTGCGTACGCGGCTGGGCCCGGCGCCGACAGGGCGTCGGTGATGACGACCCCGCCGAACCCAAGTTGGCCGCGCAGGAGCGTGCCCACGATCGAAGGCGACAGACACGCGGGAAGGCCTGAAGGATCGAGCGCTCTGTAGCTCGGCGTTCGAGACCATCACGAGCTTGACGCCGGCACGAATCGCCACTCGAAATGGGGCGAGCCGCCGGTTGAGTTCCTGACGGCTCGAGGTGACTACCACGGTATGCGTGTCGGTGTTGCCCGGCGCCGTACCCAGGCCCGGGAAGTGCTTCGCGGTCGCTGCCACCCGCGCGCTCTGAAGCCCGGTCGCGAAACTCGAGCCGAGGCTCGCCACCGTGGTCGGGTTCGAACTGAAGATTCGGCTGCCGAGGAACGAGGTTGCGGCGTTGCCGACGTCGAGCACGGGGGCGAGGTCGACGTTGATCCCGAGCTTCTTCAAATAGAGGCCTGTGGCACTGCCGATGTTCGCGATCGTGCTCGCACTGTCTTGCGCGCCCATCGTCTCGGCCGAGGCCGACGGCGGGCCGGCCGCCAGGCGTTTGACGGCGCCGCCTTCCTGGTCGGTGGCGATGAGGAGTGGGGGGTTGCCGCCTCGTTCTGCGGCTGCCTGAAGCGTCACTACGGTAGCCCTGAGCCGCGAGAGCGTGGTGATGTTGCCACCGAACAGGATCACGCCGCCGAGCTCGCCGCGCTGGATGCGGCCGAGGAAGCTACTGCTTGGTGTCGTGCCGGCGAACGACCCCATGAGCGATTGGCCGACGAGCTTGGGGATCGAGACGCTGGCGGCCGCGCTCGCCGGGGCCGCAGACCCGTTGGTCAGTGTTGCGACAAGCGCGCCTGTGACAACGACTAAGAGAAGGCTCGCAGCAGCAGCGAGAAATGGGCGGGGCTTGCTCGATGTCTCGCGCACGCGAGGTGAGAAGTATGACCAAGTGCCTATGGTTCCAGGCGCATGCGCCGATTTCTTGTCGCGATCTTCGTTGTCTGCTCACTCGCAGCGGGCTCAGGGTCGGCGGGCGGCACGGCGACGACCGTCGTTCCAAGACCGAAGATCGTGTGGCGTCCGATCCCGTTTCCGACGCTTCGCAAGCAGCAGATGGCCGCTTACAGCCTGCGTCACTACGGCCAATCGACATGGCGACTGAGCGACCCGCACGTGATCGTCGAGCACTACACCGCGAACAACAGTTTCTCGGCGACGTGGAACACGTTCGCGTCCGACGCGCCCGATCCCGAGTTGGGCGACTTGCCAGGCACCTGCGCGCACTTCGTCGTCGACACCGACGGAACGATCTACCAGCTCGTCGACCTGAGCATCCGCTGCCGCCATACGGTCGGGCTCAACTGGACGGCGATCGGGATCGAGCATGTCGGCACGAGTGACGCGAGCGTCCTCGACAACCCGAGGCAGCTGCGGAGTTCGCTGGCGCTGACGGTCTGGCTGATGAGCAAGTTCCACATCTCGCTCGGTGACGTGATCGGGCACAACGAGAGCCTCACGTCGCCCTACCATCACGAGCTCGATCGCAGCCTGGCGCTGCCAGACGCACGGTGACTGGTCGCGGCCCGACATGGACCGCTACCGGGCGATGCTCGCCCGTCTCGTGACGAGGTACGACGTCCCGTTCGGAAGGCGCACCGACCGGGTTGCGACGACCTGTTAGGGGTCCGTCTTGTTGCTTGAAAGCTCGTTAGCGTCTTGGTGATGTGCGAAATGATAAGCTGAGCTGGGGCGCTGGCAGCCGGGTCACCTTGATGAGTGCGACGAGGTTCGCCAGGATCGTCAGGATGTTTGCGAAGAAGCTGATCACGCCCCACCAGCCCTGGACAAGCGTTTGGCCCGTCCAGCTGAGGACGAGCTTCTTGCCGTGCTCGTGGCAGGCGGTTACGCGCACCTTGTAGAAGCGTTGCATCAGGATCATCCCGACGTGACGCCGGATCACGATCTGCGTTGCGGGCTCACGGCCACAGACTTGGCAGTTCACTGTTCAGCGCTCCTTGATTTGGATTGGCGAAGAAGTGCGTTTCCTCACTCGCTTTCGGCGGCGTGGCCTCTCTGCCGCATAGCGATAGAGGGTGAGTTGACAGATGGCATCTCCACGTCGAGGGCTCCTTATCTCCACGTCGAGGGCTCCTTTAGGAGCCACCGCCCCCGTCAGTCGGGCGGCCACGATGAGTGAGAGCCGATGACTCGGCTCGCCGGTGGCTGTCGGACGCTCGCGACGTCCGGTCGGCTAGAATCGCGTCGCTCCGGGGCGGTTAGCTCAGTTGGGAGAGCACCAGCTCGACAAGCTGGGGGTCACTGGTTCGAGCCCAGTTAGGCCCATCCTTACGAATGGCGTGGTCTAAGTCCTAGGTCGGACGCTGCGCCAGCGCCCGTCTCCGATGGCTCGCGGAGCTACGGGACAACCCACGGTCTCGTTTTGGCTGAGCTTGCTCAGCGAGTCTGCGAGCGGTAGCTGGATCCAGCCCTCACGTCGTGCCAGGATTTTGTTCATTTCCAGCGGGAGGGCTACTTGGCCGCGGTCGCACGCACGTGCAATCAAAGAGCAGATGAGCCCGTCGAGGAGATGATCGCTCGCGCGAAGGCGTTTGCGCTGATCAGCTGAAACCTCGAGACGCGTCCTGGCGATGATCTCACTCAGAAGCGACTCGCGGCAGAGACCAGCAATCTCGGTGTCGGCTTTGTATCCAGCTTCATCTAGTTGCCAACGCCGCAACGCTGCAGCTGGATACACCTCGACGAATCGACCGCGTCCATCCTTGTCGAAATCTGGCGGTGCAACTCTTGAGACGAGTCGGGCCTATCGCATCGCGATGTGTGAAATGAGGTCAGTAGCTACTGAGAGTGGCCACTTTCCGGTCAACTCACGGATGTTTCGATCTGTCTCCCGGAAACGTAGTCGTGACGAGTCGAGCGGCGTCCAGGGCTTGCCTTGGCCGCATGAAGTCATGTCGTCTGCGAATTCGATAGGCCACCCGAAGGGAGCATCAACTCCGACCCGGCTCACGGCTGGATCGTTCAGGAGCAGGACGAGTGAGTCATCGTCCAAGCCTTGGTCGAGTCTGGCGATTCGGGGAGATGATTCGGACCACGCAATCAGACATGCGGCGGTATTCGGAGGTTGAGCTGCAAGGTCAATCCCGAGGGTCGCGTGCGGTAGCGGATGAACTACCACTTCACGTGCCCGGTTCGAGCGGGCGTGTGTGTAACCCTCCGTGGCCACCGCGTGAGCCTGTCTTCCCACTCGGCGGCTGCGAGACTCATAGGTGTGACCCACGAATCGCAACGGCCCGGTTTGCGCGAAGCGCTCCTAACGCCGCGCCTTGAGCGTGCTCTCACTGACGTAGCGTTGTCCGCTCTGGTCGCGGAGACCGGCGAGTTGGCGAACGCTGAGGCGTCGGACCGCATTTCGCGCCACGTGGGACGGGTGCTGGCCCAGGCGATCGAGGCTGTCCCGGACGGTGAACGAGCGGCCGAAGCCGTCCGCATTGCCCGTCAGTTGCTTTTTCAACTCGAGGGGTTGGCGCCGACACTCGAGTTGGCGGCGGACATTCCGGTGGAGCCAGGTGTCGTACTCCTTGCCCTTTTGCGGCGCCTCCCCGACGGGACGGCGGAACAGATCGAGCGGCCGCTGACCCCTTTGCTCGACACGACGGTTCTCACGAACGCCCCCGGTGAGCCCGCCATCGGCCACGAATTGCGAGCTGAAGTCCACTCGGCCGACGCCATTGACGTCGTCATAGCGTTCGTGCGTTGGAGCGGGGTGCGACCACTCCTAGAAGTCTTGCGGCGTCACTGCCAGGCTGGCAAGCAACTCCGCCTTCTCACAACGACCTACACGAACAGCACCGAGCAGCGAGCCCTGGATGAGCTCGAGAAGCTCGGTGCGCAGATCCGCGTCTCCTACGACGAGACGATGACGCGGCTCCATGCGAAAGCGTGGATCTTCCATCGTGCTGAGGGCTATTCGACCGCGTACGTCGGATCTTCGAACTTGACCCACTCGGCCCAGGTGACCGGCCTTGAATGGAACGTGAGGTTGTCGGGTGTCCGTAACCCTGACGCCCTGGCCAAGCTCACGGCGGTATTCGCGAGTTACTGGGAGAGTCCCGACTTCGTTCCCTATGACGCTGACGAGTTCGCGCGCAGAACGACGGAAGAGGAGCCGAAGGATGATGCGTTCCAGCTAAGCCCTGTCGAGATCGAGCTCAGGCCGTTCCAGGACGACCTACTCGAACATCTCGCGCTTGCGCGCCACCAGGGCCACCATCGCAATCTGCTTGTCTCCGCCACTGGCACGGGCAAGACCGTCATGGCCGCCGTCGACTACGCTCGGCTCCGTAGATCGCTCTCGCGCGACCGTCTGCTCTTCGTCGCCCACCGAGAAGAGATTCTCGATCAGAGTCGCGCGACGTTTCGACACGCGCTCCGGGATCCTTCTTTCGGTGAGAAGTGGGTGGGGCGTGATCGGCCCACGCAGTTCGACCATGTCTTCGCGTCGATCCAGAGTCTCAATGCCGCTGGCATTTCGCGGATCGATTCAGATCACTTCGACGTGGTGATCGTCGACGAGTTCCACCACGCTGCGGCTCCGTCGTACGAAGCGCTGCTGAGCGACTTGCGGCCTGCGGAGTTGCTCGGGTTGACCGCGACGCCTGAACGCGCCGACGGGCTCGACGTCCTCCGCTACTTCGACGGTCGCATCGCCGCCGAGCTCCGCATCTGGGATGCGATTGACCAGCAGTATCTCGCTCCGTTTGCGTACTACGGAGTGCATGACGGACTGGACTTGCGCGACGTCCCATGGCGTCGCGGAAGCGGCTACGACATCACCGAGCTGACGAACCTCTTCACCGCGGATCACGTCTGGGCTCGGCGCGTTCTCGACCAGATTCAGAGAAAGATCGGGTCGCCTGAGTCGATGCGGGCTCTTGGGTTCTGCGTCAGCGTCCGCCACGCCGTCTTCATGGCCGAGCAATTCACCAGTCTCGGTCTTCCGTCCGTGGCGGTATCGGGCGAAAGTTCGCGCGACGAGCGAAAAGCAGCCCTTCGGGATTTGGACTCGGGAACGATTCGCGCCGTGTTCACGGTCGATCTCTTCAATGAAGGGATTGATGTACCCGACGTCGACACGATTCTTCTGCTCCGGCCTACCGACAGCGCAACGCTCTTTCTGCAGCAACTCGGCCGCGGCCTCCGCAAGGCTCCTGGCAAAACCGTGTGCACGGTGCTCGATTTCGTCGGCACGCACCGCAAGGAGTTCAGATTCGATCGGCGCTTTCGTGCCCTGCTCGGGGGCAGCCGTCTCGACGTGGAACGCCAAGTTCGCCGAGGCTTTCCGTTCTTGCCGGCCGGTTGTCATCTCGAACTCGATGCTGTCGCACAGGAGATTGTTCTCCGAAGCATTCGCGAGGCCCTCCCGAGCGGTTGGCGCGAGCGATGCGCTGAACTGCGGACCTTGGGCGACGTGACCCTCGGTGAATACCTCGATGAGACGGGAATCGAGCTTGAAGACGTCTATCGGGGCAACCACAGCTGGTCAGAGATGCGTCGGACGGCCGGCTTGCCGACAGCTCCCTCAGGCCCGAATGAAGCAGCTTTGCTGCGCGCGGTCGGACGTCTTCTTCACGTCGATGACAACGAACGGATCGACGCGTATCGGACATTTCTCATGCGCGACCAAGCGCCGGAGATCGACGAGTTCGATGAGCCTCATCAACGCCTACTGAGGATGCTCGTGAGCTCCCTCACCACCCTCGGGCCGGCCGCGTCGAAGCAAGACGCGGTTGACCAGGTTTGGGCGCACCCACAGGTTAGGAGCGAACTCATCGACTTATTCGACCTGCTTCGCGGTCGCGAGGATCACCTACACCGGCCGCTCGATCTAGGTGCTGCGATTCCGCTCTTCGTGCACGCGCGTTACACGCGCCACGAGATCCTCGGAGCGCTCGCGAACGGTGATGGCGCGAGACCCCACACTTGGCAGACAGGGGTGCTGTGGGATCCGCGCTCTCAGACTGATGTGTTTGCGTTCACGCTCGATAAGAGCATCGGCGGGTTCTCGCCGACTACTCGTTACCGGGACTACGCGATTAGCCCTGAGCTGATCCATTGGGAAAGCCAGTCAGCGACATCCGCAGGCAGTTCTACGGGTGCGCGCTACATCCGTCAGGCGATCGACGGCACGAATGTCATCCTGTTTGCTCGACTGCGTGCGGATGACCGGGCCTTCTGGTGCCTTGGCCCAGCGTCATACGTGAGCCACGAAGGTGATCGTCCGATCGCTTTCGTGTGGCGGCTCCGTGATCGACTGCCTGCCGACCTTTACACGTCGTTTGCAGCGGCAGTCGCGTAACTCGCCCGTCGCCAACTGAGC